>NZ_JAGSPD010000040.1 GCF_019203985.1 Winogradskyella luteola
CATCCTAAGTTTGTATTTCAATTAAATTAGACAAATAATCAATAAAGGACAAAAGAGCAGATTAAGGTTATTATAGCCGTAGGAACTTAAGATTCCGTCAACAATGCAAATCCCTGCTCTTTTCTATCAGAATTACCTTTAGTTCATTAGGCACCATAGCTTGTTTTCAGGATGCTGTAAATCAGATAGATTGTTCTTTACTAATACTAATATCTATGAATAAAAGTACGTTATTTTTCGGAATAGACATCTCAAAAGACAGTTTTGATGTCTACGGTAATTTATTTGGATACAAGAGCTATCCAAACAATAAAGATGGATTTAAGTCCTTTGTCAAGACCTTAGATGCAAACAGTTATTGCGTTATGGAAGCTACTGGTTGCTATCACCATAAGCTATGTATGTATTTACATGATCAAGGTATCGGTCTTAGTGTATTAAACCCTCTGATTATAAAACGTTTTATTCAGATGAAATTAAGGCGTATAAAAACGGACAAGAGTGATGCCTATATGATCTACAACTATGCCTGTGAACAGCCTTTAGAACCATGGCAACCGGAAGCAGAGTATATTGTGACATGAAAAGAGCTGCTCTCCTTGCTACAAACCTACTCCCGGCAATCGACAGCCCTAAAGAATAAGCTGCACGCCTTAGAGAACAGAGGTCAAAAGGGTATTCTGGTCAGATCAATAAAGCGACAGTTACGTCAGCTTAAAAAAGAATGTGAGGTATTACAAACAGAATTGGAAAACCTTATTAAGACAGAAGAGCCAAAGCTGTTTCAAAGACTTACCACTATTCCTGGTATCGGGAAGAAAACAGCTATACTAATGATGGTCCGTACCTCTAATTTCAAGACTTTTGAAAGCTACAAACAAGTTTCTTCATTCTTAGGTCTGGCACCAAATGAAAGAAGCTCAGGCATCAGTATAAGAGGAAGATCAAGAATTAGTAAAACTGGAGATGGACTACTTAGAAACCATCTGTTTATGTGC
>NZ_JAGSPD010000041.1 GCF_019203985.1 Winogradskyella luteola
AATAAACTAAAATTCTCTTGCATTTTAGCTTAGTTCATTGTTGTACACAGTATTTATTTCATTAATTCTATTTGATATTTCGTAGCATCAAAAGCTACCTGTAAACCTCTCAAATTTGATTCAGATTTATTTTGCTCAAATAATTCAGTCAAGTGTTCAGTTTGTTTAGCGACATTATCATTCTCTTTTTTAAAGATTTGATATTTTAAAAGAATTAAATTCGCCATAATTTTATCAGAAACAGTTATATCATTCTGGTTTAGATATTCCGCTATTGTGCTTTCTATCTCGGAATCGTTTTCAGATAGTTCATCAAATAAGTATGCATTAGCCAAGTCAGATTTATTCATAGTTGAGTAATCATTCTGGTCAGACATATCTTTTCGATAAGTCATTTTGTTTCCATTTAGAAAATACCATCTAGTATAGGAATCATTTTCCATTTTTATTTCTTTCTCAAATTCCTTTTTCTTAACACTCCAGTTTGTGAAAGCAATTAAAAGTTCAGTTCCGTCATCTTTCTTTAAAATTGCAAATCGAATCAAGTAATTTCTTTTTCCAGGCTTTTCAATTTCGACGTCTAATTTGTTTTCTACTGAAACATATTTTTTAAGAGCTTTCAAAATAGAAGACACATTTTCAGGACTTACTTCTGGAAATAGATTTTCTCTTAAAAACAAATCTATGTATAGATAATGTGTTAAATAAAAATCATCCATTTTCAGATAATTCGCTTCTGTCAAATTTTCTGTTTTAATGTTGATTTTTTCGGATTGAGCATATCCAAAATTTGCGAAGATTGCTAATATTAAAAATGTAATTATTTTTCTATTCATATTGTTCATTTATATTGTGTACAACGTGTTCGTGTATGGTTAGTTGCGTTGGCTGGAACTAAGTTAGCAAAAGAAACCGAACCAGAGGAAAATCCGTAGGATTTTCCGAGTACACACAGAATAAGCAATTGGCTATACACGT
>NZ_JAGSPD010000042.1 GCF_019203985.1 Winogradskyella luteola
ATCTATAGAAAACCTTAGGAGTAAAGGAATATCAATTGAATCTCTTGAAAAGTCGTTTGATGATTTAAAAAAAACAGTCTTCGAATATTGAAAAAGTCGAAAATAATATTGAAGCTATACGTGAGGAGGTAATAGACCGAATAAAAGATGAACTTGACCAAAATAAAAGAGCTGGTAAATTTTCAATATTCGGTTTTTGGATTGGGGCAGTTGCATTGGTCTTATCAATTGTTTCATCAATATCTAATTTGCGCAGTAATAGTGAGGATGAAAAGACCGTTTTTAAAAACCAAACTGAAGCAAGTGAATCTAAAAAAACAGACACAATAGAAATACAAATTTCAGAAAAGATTGATATCTTAAATGATAGAATCGAAAACCTAACTTACAATTTGATTGGATTTGACGATTATTATATCCCAACTGATAACGAATTTTTGATTTATGCAGGATTTAGTGTAGAGCCAAAAGTTATTTTTAAGTCAAAAGATGATAATACACTAAAAGTAAAAGTCTCAGACGTTTCTGAAAAAGAGGAAAAAGGAAAGATTACGCCTCAGGCTTATTTAAGTTTTTATATTGATGATAAAAAAATAGGCTTAGAAGGAGTTAAACAAATTATACGAATTAATAGTTCCAATCGTTTCTGGTATGAAGATTACAATGGAGAATTAATCGTGAATGAATTAGATACTATTAAACTTTTTAAATTGAAGTATGTAGTTGAAAGGATTTATCGAAAACAATCAAAAAGTTTAGTTATTGCTGATGACAAAAATGCTATCCTTTTGAAGGAAATTAAAAAAGACTCAACACAAAAGAAGTAAAATACTTTGCCTAACAATGAACTAAGCTAAAAATCCAAATATATTTTAGTTTAATTTATGTTACAGTTAGGGTCATATACCAATCCTGATC
>NZ_JAGSPD010000043.1 GCF_019203985.1 Winogradskyella luteola
TACTACCTGATTGCGGATCTGGTCAGGGATACGGTTCCATTGACTTCTGGCCTTTCTATTGTTGGGAGCCAGCCCATCGTAACCGCTTTCCTTGTACCTGCCATACCAATTATAAAAAGTACGCTTAGGTATCTTCAGTTCCTTGAGTGTTCTATTTACACCTAAATCTGAGCCTTCCACCAAACTTATGATCTCGTATTTCTCTTCTTGACTAAAACGCATATACTTCTTGAACTCTATTCGAGACCACGCAAGTCTTTTTTTAATACCCTGATCTCAAGTGCCTGCTCTGCAACCACCATCTTTAGTCCATCTGTCTCTTTGCGAAGCTCGTTGACTTCAAAACTGTTGGCTTCACGTTCTGTATCACCGTTTAAGCGTTTCTTGCCCGCTTCCAAGAAGTCTTTGCTCCATTTGTAGTACAAAGTCGGTGCAATACCTTCTCTACGGCAGATTGCCGCTACGGATTCTTCGCCCTTGAGCCCCTCAAGTACGATACGGATCTTTTCTTCAGCGTTAAACTTTCTTCTTGTTTTTCTTTTGATGTCTTTGACAACTGCTTCGGCTGTCTTTCTTGGTCTTCCTGGTCGTGCCATTTTGTTTACTTTTTTAAGGTTTTTAATAAAGCCTTGAAAGCATGCTTTCAAGGTAATAAAGTGTTAGTTAACTTTTTCCTTAACTGGTAAACATTATGCTGACGATTTACA
>NZ_JAGSPD010000044.1 GCF_019203985.1 Winogradskyella luteola
GACATAACCGTTCAGCTCGATGCCACAGGAAATGCCTCGATCATTCCAGCGGACATTGACAACGGGTCCTCGGACAACTGTGGTAGCATTTCGCTCTCGGCATCGCAGACCGCTTTTACATGTGCGGACATCGGAACCAACAACATCACACTGACCGTTGATGACGGCAACGGACAGACCGACACCTGTGTCGCCATAGTTACCGTTGAGGACAATATCGATCCTGTCGCCCTGTGCCAGGACATAACCGTACAGCTCGATGCCACAGGAAACGCCTCCATCCTTCCGTCGGACATCGACAACGGATCCTCGGACAACTGCGGCAGCGTTTCGCTCTCGGCATCGCAGACCGCTTTTACATGTGCGGATATCGGAACCAACAACATCACACTGACCGTTGATGACGGCAACGAACAGACCGACACCTGTGTTGCCATAGTTACCGTTGAGGACAATATCGATCCTGTCGCCCTGTGCCAGGACATAACCGTTCAGCTCGATGCCACAGGAAACGCCTCGATACTTCCGTCGGACATTGACAACGGGTCCTCGGACAACTGTGGCGGCGTTTCGCTCTCGGCATCGCAGACCGCTTTTACATGTGCGGACATCGGAACCAACAACATCACACTGACCGTTGATGACGGCAACGGACAGACCGACACCTGTGTCGCCATT
>NZ_JAGSPD010000045.1 GCF_019203985.1 Winogradskyella luteola
AGGCATAATTAAACTTAACAACAAACTAAAAGAGAATAATATGAGAACAATTCAATTACTTACTATTGCACTTTTGACCATTTTAGTTTCAAATTGTGAAGAATCTTGCGAAAAATGTAATGAAAACTGTCCAGATGAAAGTCAACGTCCGTGTTTTACTGGGAATGGGAACGGAGCTACACAAGAAGAAGCAATGAATACAGCAATTAACGATTGGGAATTTAAATCAGGAGGTAATTACGAAGACGCTGTTTGTATAAAACTTAATGGTTGTGAACAAATAACCAATTTTTTTTCTTGTAGTTTTAGTGCAAGAGTATGTCCTCCGATAATTAATTGTGTAAATGGAGAGGTGGTAAAAGGATATGTTTCTGGAGATTTTAATGGCGATAATAAAATAGACTACGCTTGGGTTTATGCCTATGCAAACAATAAAACAACAATACATACATTCATATCTGATGGCACAAAATTTATATATCAAGGAGATAATGGTTGGTACTCTTCGAATGGAACAAATGGTGATGCAATTAAAGGTGTAGTTTCAGGTGATTTCAATAACGACGGTTATGATGATATCGCTTGGGTTTATTACTACACCAATAACTTGACAAGGATTCACACCTTTTTATCCGATGG
>NZ_JAGSPD010000046.1 GCF_019203985.1 Winogradskyella luteola
GAACGTCCCACGATACCTATTACGTCTACGACCATTACGGCAACCTCAGCTTTGTGCTGCCGCCCAAGTCGGAGCCGCATACGGAAAAACCTGATACCACTGAGCTCGCAGAGCTTTGCTACCAGTACGTCTACGACGACCTCAACCGTTTGGTGGAAAAGAAGATCCCCGGAAAGGGCTGGGAGTACATTATATACAACAAGCTCGACCAGCCCATCATGACACAGGACGCCAACCTCAGGGCACAGAACAGATGGCTGTTCACCAAGTACGATGTCTTTGGAAGGGTCGCCTATACCGGGATATTTGTGCACGGTACCACGGGAAGAACCTACTGGCAGAACTTTGCGTATCTGTACGGTACGCACGAGAGCAGGATAGACCCAGGGGTCGTCAGAAGGGGAACCTTGATCTATTATACCTCCGGTGCGTTCCCTGCCGATTACCACCAGATCCTTACCATTAACTATTATGACGATTACGCCTTTGATCTCGATGGGGGTACGTCCGAGACGGCATATGGGGTCACGCCCATCACAAACGTCAAGGGCCTTGCCACGGGCAGCAAGGTAAGGGTACTGGGATCCG
>NZ_JAGSPD010000047.1 GCF_019203985.1 Winogradskyella luteola
TGGTGCCCAGTACCCTTACCTTGCTGCCCGTGGCAAGGCCCTTGACGTTTGTGATGGGCGTGACCCCATACGCGGTCTGTGGGCTGCCTCCTGCAATATTAAAGCTATAGTCATCGTAATAGTTGATGGTAAGGATCTCGTCAACTGTCGTCGGTCTGGCCCGTGTTGTATAATAAGTGCCCAGATAGCCCGTATTTGTCGTCCTTGATTCATACTGTGGAACCGTAGCGGGATCGGCATCAAAGAAACTCTGAAATTGAATCCTTGTGCTTGTAGAGGTTTTCATCCCGGTATAGGCGACCCTTCCAAAGACATCGTACTTGGTGACCAGCCACTGATCCTTGGCCCTGAGGTTGGCGTCCTGGGTCATAATGGGCAGGTCAAGCTTGTTGTAGACGATATGTTCCCAGCCCTTTCCGGGGATCTTCTTTTCCACCAAGCGGTTGAGGTCGTCGTAGACGTACTGGTAGCACAGCTCTGCAAGCTCGGTGGCATCGGGCTTGTCGGCATGCGGCTCCGCCTTGGGCGGCAGCACAAAGCTGAGGTTGCCGTAATGGTCATGGACATAATAGGTATCGTGGGGCATTT
>NZ_JAGSPD010000048.1 GCF_019203985.1 Winogradskyella luteola
GGTGGTATCTACGTCGCACTCTACGGTGATATCGGCAGGCACGGTAAAGGTCGGTGCCGTGGTATCGACCACGTTGATGGTCTGTACAGCTGACATTGAATTACCACAAGCGTCAGTAGCGGTCCATGTTCTTGAAATTGTTTTTGTATTACCACAAGCTGTAACCTCAGTATCAACGAAAGTTACATTTGGTGCTGCACAATCATCTGTTGCAGTTGCTGTTCCAGTATTAGCAGGTGTTGTATCCTCAGTACATTCAATGGTAACATCTCCAGGAATAGTTAATACAGGATTTACAGTATCTATTATTGAATATGTTGCTGTTGTTGAAGATGTATTGCCACATGAATCCGTTGCAATAAATGTGACAGTAATATTACCATTAGCACAATCTACATCTGTATTTGCACCAAAGTCATTTGACCAAGTTACATCACCACATGTATCAGTAGCAGTAGCGCCAGCATTATTATTTAACCAAGCTTCTAATGTACCATCAGGAGTAACACCACATTGAATATCTATGTTTTGCAAACCTGAATTATCAATTGTTGGAGGCGTTGT
>NZ_JAGSPD010000049.1 GCF_019203985.1 Winogradskyella luteola
TAAGAGCTTAAATAGTTGAAAAGCAGTAATTAACAGAAATGTTAGTTACTGTTTTTCTTCGTTCATAGATATATTGGTAAAAGAGTAAATCTTTTAGAACCTATAAAATATGGGTTCTGTAAATCGTTATGTTTTAAATTAGGACATGGAAAAAATACATTGCCCAAAATGTTCAGGTTTATCTGTGAAAAATGGATTTCAAAATAATATTCAACGTTATAAATGTAAAGTTTGTAACAAGCGATTTCAAGTTAATTATACATACAAAGCATACAACTCCGATACAAATGATTTAATCAGGAGCCTGCTTAAAGAAGGTTGTGGCATTAGAAGTATCTCAAGAATATTAAATATTTCTTGTTGTACTGTTCTTTCCAGAATGCTTGAGATGGCTAAAGTGATAAAAGCACCATTCTTTTATAAACTTGGATGCAAGTTTGAAGTTGACGAGTTATGGACATTTATCAAGCGAAAGGATCATTTCACTTGGATTACCTATGCGATAGAAAGACAAACAAAACAAGTCATTGATTTCTTTGTGGGTAGCAAATCAAAAGAAAAC
>NZ_JAGSPD010000005.1 GCF_019203985.1 Winogradskyella luteola
ACATTTTACTTTAAAGCGCTAATCTAATTTAAACTCATATTCTCGTTCTACTTTACAGATTCTTACATTGTACCAGTTGTACCATTGTTCGCGTCCTTTTTGCTGGGCGAACAAATGTTCTGTATTTGCTTTCCAGTTTTTAATGGCTTCTAAACTTTCCCAATAACTTACTGTAATACCTAGACTAGCACTGAGCGCAGTCGAAGTATTATTTCTCGCACTATCAATGTCTAAATAACCTTTTTGCTGTTTAGCCAAGGCTTCCATTTTGTTGGCCATTTCAGTATAGCCTTCGGTCTCTTCTGTTTGTGTTGATGTGAATATTACAGCGTAATAAGGAACATTTTCTTTCATATACTTTCTATACTGTAAGGGTTATCTAACCCTTTTGGGTATTGGTTAGTTTTAAATAAAACCTACAAGGTGTTCAAAAACCTTGTAGGTCAAATTAATATTATTCATGAACGTTTAGGTATTTTAAATTCAATAATTTTTTCTGTGACATTATCTTCAAAATCCGTCAATATAAATTTAATAAAAACACGATTTGTAGAGACACTAACAGGAAAATCTTTTACATTTTCAATAGTCTTTACATAAGCTAACCAATCTTCGCCACATTTATCTACAACGTCATCTTTTAAATCCTTTGTCGCTGTTTCAATAAAATTAATCCAATCCCTTTCTGTGTAAGTTGAGGTTTCAAACGTATTGGTTTTTAATTGCTTCAACGGTTTCCACTCGGTGTCAAACTGCTTCCATTCGTTGGTGTTACATTTAACATCAGAGCTCATAAATGAAAAACTATTTTCATAACGTTGAAACAAACTCACATGCTTGTAATCGTTATCAACTAGCACTATATTTTTACCTTCAGGTGAATCACTTGCATCAACGTTGATTGTCGCCTTATCTTCACTTTTTAAATCGTGCGTTCTTTTATAATCACTTGTCGCTATATTTTTAACCTCAACTTTTACCTTGTCTAGATTTAGCCTAATTGTTCTGGCGATTTTGTTTGGTGATAAATACCCATTGAAAACATAACCGATATGGTTTCTGGTTTCTACCTTTACCCATTCACCACTTACTTTCTCTCCACCATCCAATACCACAAGTTTTTTATTTGTTTTTTCAATAATCCCAATGGCTTCACCATAGACTAGTTTACTTAGCATTTTGGCACTAATGTCTGGTTGATCTCTAAGAGACAAACCACTTTCTGCAGCTACATAAGCTTCTTCTTGTTGTGCAGTTAATACTGCTAGATTGCACATGAATCCGATCGCTAAAATCATTTTTAAATAGTTCATAATTTCTTGTTTTTAAGTTAAACATTTTAGCGGTTTGTTTTCTTAGGATTCTTGCCTGTCGACCGACAAGTATTTAGTTTATACAGAACTTGTTTTCAATATCTATTAGTTCTTTTTTAGTTTTGTCATTTCGAGTAAATTTCAAGCTTTCAAGGGCTAAAAATTGTATCGAGAAACAAGAAACATCATTTGCTTAAATGTTCTTGATAAAATTCTGACGAAAAAAAATCAGAATTACTCGAACTGACGTTTGTTTTGTTATCCTGCAGGGTCTTTTTTAATCTTATAGGTCTCCTCCAGTTACTTTTCAACAGTTACCCATTCGCCTTTATGTCTTACCAAATAGTCATCATTATCGTACATAGCTTCAGCTTGTGATCCAGGTAAATAATAGGTACCTAAGTATGATGCATTCAACATTACTGTAAAGGTTTTGGTACCATATTTTCCTTTTCTACTCATATCAAAATAGAAATTAACACGGTCATCTCGTATATCTGTAAATCGCGCTTGACTTACTGTTGTCTCCCCAAAGTCCGTAAAACGTGTATTTACAATATCCCACCCTGATGGGAAAATTTGGGTTAATGCGACATCACTTACATAATCTCTAGTTAAGTTTGAAATACTGACCGTTGCTACAAAATCCTGACCTTGCTGCAGTTTGGTCACATCAATTTTGTTGCCTTGTAAATCTTTATAAACTGTTGAAATTGAAAAACCTCGTTGCTCTGCCAATTCTTCTCCTAATTTTAATTTCCCTGAGTTGAGAATACGAACATAAACCAGGTTATCTTTTCCATTTGAAATCGTCATTTGGTTTGATCCATCATTGATCGGAATGTTACGCTGTGCTATACCATTTTGAGTGTCAATAGTTTCTGTTTTTCCATTGATACTGTACGTAACTTTTAAATCTTTACCACCATTTTGAGTAATCATTTTACCAATGGCCAACAAACTGTAAGCTGTAGTTTGGGTACTCATCCATGTATCACTAGATAAGGATTTAGCAATGCTTTTTGCTAAATCTGTCTTTTTAGTATGATTTATAAGCAACATCGTTTCTAATGCCATGGCTCTATTTCTATGGGTAGAACCGTAGGTGTAGTTATCTTTTTTATCTGATTCAAAATCAATATTTGCAGATTTAGAAATAGCTTCACTTGCTTCTTTTTGTCCTGCTAAAGCATAAGCCGCAGCCAATCTCCATTTGGCATCATTTGAAATCTCTTCGAATTCTCTTAATCGGTTCATGCTCGCTAAATCTGGACTTCCAGCTAAAGCCAATGTGTATAAACGGTATGCTTGAGCAAAATCACTGTGATAATTTCTATAGCTTGGTCTCCAATTGCGAGCGGCTTGTCTTTGGTAGTTAATCCAATTGTTTTTAAAGGCGAGTGGTAGAACATACCCTTTTTTCTCAGCTTCAATCATAAAATGACCTGCATAACTGGTTCCCCAATCATTGGCAGAACTCTCTCCCATCCAATAGCCCAATCCACCAGTGGCATTTTGAAAACGTCCTAATCGTCTAATACCATTTTCAATATTACGTTGCACCTGCTTTTTCTTTTGTTCAGCTAGATCAAAAACATCGGCTAAGTACAATTGTGGAAATACACTAGACGTTGTTTGCTCCACACAACCATGTGGATAACGAATTAAATATGCCATACGTTTTGAGAAATCCATTGGTGGCAAAGTTGAAAATTCTATTGTTGCAGAATTACTTCCCTGAACTCCAAAAGTTGAAAAGTCAATAGTTTGATTGCCATTGGCCTGCAATTCTTTATCAATTACACGAGAGGTCATTGGATTTGGATTTTCTACATCGATCTCTACTTTATAGGTTGATTTCTCTCCATTCCCTGTAGCCACAACTTCGATGGTATTAATGCCTTTTGCTTTGGTAACATCCAATTCAAAATAGATCATTTTTTCATCGGGTTTACTGAATTGTAGTGATTGTGTTTTGTTTCCTTTTATGGTAATACCGTCACTAAGATTAACAGAAAGATTGACGTTTTTCACCTTCTTTTCCATCGCAAAAACAGTGACAGGAAGCGTTACTTTTTCTCCAGGACTTAACTTACGTGGCAAAGTTGCCAAGACCATTAATGGTTTTTTAACCTGTACTGATTTTTCTGCGCTACCATAAGCTTCAGTAGTATTGTCACCTGCGATGACCATTGCTCTAACAGCACCAACATAATTTGGCATTTTTAGTTTGTGCGTTTTGGTTTGTCCCTCTTTTAATAAAAACGGTCCCAAATACGTGACTACTGGTTTAAAGCGATTTGCTTTTTTGTTTTTGCCTTTTGCAGCTGCACCATCACCACCAATAGCAAATACTTGATCGATACTACCAGAATAGGCTCCGATAACATCATCGAAAACATCCCAAGTTTTTACTCCCAAAGCTTCGCGAGCATAGAAACTGTTCCATGCATTTGGGGTTTTAAAACGTGTTAGGTCTAACAAACCTTCTTCAACCACAGCAATGGTGTAAGTCATGGTTTTTTTATTCTTTTCTGAAACTTTTATCTCGTAAGATTGCTCAGGTTTTATAACATTAGGCATGTTGATTTGCGGTTCTAACTTTGTGGCAGGATTTTCGACCATCATAGGAATAATACCATACAAACGAATTGGCAAATCATTGGATGTAATAGCGTGTGGTTGCAATAATGAAATATTGATGAACACGTTTGGAGCCATTTCTGCTGTAACAGGAACATCAATAGTCGTTTCACCTGGTTTGGTTTTTACCCATTGGTGCTGCAAAACTTCAGTGCCGTTTTCAATACTCACTAATGCCCTACCTTCGCTACCAGAAGGGAACGTGAGTTTAGCCGTATCACCAACATTATAGTTGTCTTTGTCTGTTGAAAAGATTAACATTTTAGCTGCTTCTTTATCTCCTGATGGTGAGTTAGACCACCAATTTTTATAGAAATAGGCTGTGCGACCTGTTGCGTGGCCACTAACAGGGTCTACCACTCTAATTAAATAACGACCTCTATCATTTTCAGGAATGTTGACTTTAAAACTCGCTTTTCCGTTTGCATCTGTATTTATAGAATAGTGTTTTACAGGTCTATGATAGTTGCTAGATACGTAACTAGCCAAATTATCATAGGAGGAATTCCACCACCAACGCCATTCAATTCTGTAGACTTTTACCTCTAAGTTATTGCGTTGAATAGGTTTGCCTTCAGCAGTAACTGTAGCAATATCAAAGGTGTGATTTTCGTCTGTAAAAAAAGACCCGTAATTATTGCCTTTGGGTGATTGCAGCCCAACAAAACTCTCATAAGGTGCATAAGGCATCGTAAATGCATCGAGTGAAAAATCACCTCCGTTTTCAAATGCTCTTACCAAGAATTGTGCTTTTAACATACCTGGCGCATTCTTCCCGATGTTTAATTTAGTATTGACTTTAGCATTTCCATTGGCATCTAAATTATCCTCAAAAACATTGGTTTCTTCTGTACTGAATTTTTTAGTTGGATCATTGAACACATAGTTTTTATAGCCTTCAAAACTCGTATTCGACGTTGTGAATTTCGCTTTTATTTCGGCTTTTAAATTTTTTGCCGGTGCTCCGTGTAACCAGGCTACGTTTAAGTCACCTTGCAATGGTTTGTTGTTAGTTAAGACCTTATCTTTAAAATCAATTTTAATTTTTAGTCGATTCGGCTTAACCGTTTCAATCTTTAAGTTTTTACTGAATTTAGCTCCACCAACAGATACCTTGGCGTTGTAGTTTCCTGTTTTATAATCTGGTGAGGTTGGCACTTTAAAATCATAGAAATTATTGATATTGTCTACGGATACTTTTCTGTAAACCAGCTTTCCGACAGGATCTGTGATTTCTAGTTTTACGGGGTGACGTTTTGGTAATTTATTGGCTTTGTCATTAAGTATAAAAGTTAAGAACAAACTATCTCCCGGTCGCCAGACTCCACGCTCTCCATAGATGTAACCTTTAAGTCCACGTTGTAATCTACTGCCCGACACATCAAACTTACTCAATGACAAGGAATTGCCATCAAAAAGCTTAACGTAGCTCACATTTTTTCCTTTTGAAACAATGGCGAAAGCAGCACGTTTTTTAGCATCTAATTCTATGATTCCGTCACTGTTGGTGTTGCCTTTAGCCAGTTCTTGTTGCTGGTAATTATATAGTGCGACTTCTGCATTTGCTTCTGGATTAGTGGATAGAATATTGGTGACTGCCAAGAAGTAAGTATTATCATTACCTTGCTTTGCAATGACCCCTAGATTAGAACCAATTAAGTTGAGTGAAACCGTTTTATTACCATAGTTAAAGTATGACTCTGTGCATGGATTGTTTCGGTCTCGATATCTATAATTGGTGTTTCTGTAACGGTAAGTCAAATTATCCCAATAGCGTTCTTCTCTGAGTTCGGCTTCTTCATCAGAAATATCCTCTAAAGCATAGAAATCTTCCTCGTAATAATCATCATAGTAGTCGTCATAATAATCGTCTTCTTCGACTTCAGTAGTTTCAGATTTTGATGTACAATCGTATAAAGAATAATCTTGTTTATAACTTACTTCCACTCTGTAAATAGCACCTGGATCTGCTTTTAAATATTTAGACAAATCAATACTGTAAGCTTTCCATTTGCCTGTATTTTGTGTGTCATCTTGTATTAATGTAATGGTTTCTTTAGCAATTCTGCGTCCTACATTTCTAATGGCATTTTGATTATTGCTGTTAAGATTATTGGTCTGTAAAAATTGAAGTACATTATCTTCAAAAAGTTTAATAATCCTAACATCAACTTTGCTGAGATTAACAGCTTCAAAATTGAATTTTAAATCCTTTGAATTGGGAAGAATTGAACCATTACTTATCAAACGCACTTGTGGTTTTAGTTCTTCGAATGTTAAGGTTTGCGCAAATGGATTTTTAAGTTTAAAACCGTCAGTATTTTTAATGCCCGTAAACACATCGACCCTAATATCGCCAACTAATTTTTTATCTGGATAGACTTTGAGAACATTTCCATCAACAATATATCTTGGGTTTTTCACATTTTGAATTGTTACCAAACCTGCAAAATTCTGTTGCTTTTTTAATGGGTCTGAAAAATTAATAGATAAGTATTGCTCTGGGTTTTGGATGACATTAGTTTCTACAATACTGAAGTTGTTTTTACCAGGAATGGTGATAAAGTTCTCTCCTTTATTTTCAGCTTTAATAGCTTTACCATCCCAAGCAATATCAATCTTGATATCCTCTATATTGCGCTTAATACTGTCTATTTTAAATTCAAAATATTTTGAAGGTTCTGGCACTTCTAGCCAAACAATATTTAGGTTTTTTTTGTTCTGTTTCGCTGATACTACTTTTTTAGCATCTTCTAAAGTAATTACATCCGAAGAGCGTAATTGACCCAATACGTATTGCCATTCTTTACTATAAGATTGCAAATTGTTGGTCATGATGTTAAAACTCGGTGTGATGGTTTTAAACTCAAAGGTGTAGTTTGCAAATTCTTTAGGGATATTTTTATAGATGTCACCCAATTTTACGGTAACCCCATAAGCTTTTGCTGGCTCTAAAGGTTCGTCTGGTGTAAAAAGTAGAGTATGTTTATTAAGTGCTCTTAATGCCCCTTGTATATGAGGTTGTGTTTCAATTAAATCCGTATCTAACTCTTGCTCTGCTTCCCAACCTTCAACTTCACTAGCAAGATTTATTCTAATTGGCGATGTTACCGAAATTACTCCTGAGGTTGTATAACTTATGTAATCTCTATACTTAAAGATATTATCCGTTTCTACTGGCTTTTTTTTACATGAAATTACAATTACGATGAGTGCTAGGAAGGCAAGGTGCTTTTTGATCTGCATTGTGCTGATGGATTTAGTGGTAAAACTTCGATTTAGAAAGAAGGTAAGTGCTTTCTTGTTAAATAAGTACGGTGGTTTTTTAGTGTTTAGACTTTGGGTTGTTGTTAAATTGTTCTTAAAGTTATTGATTACTGATTGTAAATACCAATAGTCAGCTCTCCTTTATCGTTCATCATCGCTCTATACATACCAGCAGTATTAAATTCTGCAACCATATTACCGCTTTTATCTACAGCTACAACACCACCATCACCACCTAAATCTGCAACTTTACCTAAAACTATTTTAGCAGCTTCTTTTAAGCTTAATCCTTTATAATCCATCAAGGCAGAAATATCGTGTGCTACTTGGGCTCTAATAAAATATTCACCCCAACCAGTACTAGATACAGCACATGTGGTATTATTGGCATAGGTACCAGAACCTATAATCGGTGCGTCTCCTACTCTACCGTAACGTTTATTTGTCATACCACCAGTAGAAGTTCCTGCTGCAAGATTTCCGTTTTTATCCAATGCAGCACAACCTACTGTTCCGAATTTAGAATTCTTAATATCGGCATCATAGAAATCTAAATATGCAGATTCTGTATCTATTTTACCTTCCTTTTTTGCTTCCCTTTCTTTAACACACTTAAGGGATTCTAAACGCCTATCTGTATGAAAATATAAAGGCTCAACAATGGTTAGACCTTGCTCTTTAGCAAAAGCTTCAGCACCTTTACCAGAGAGCATCACGTGCTTAGATTTTTCCATCACAGCTCTTGCTAAATTTATGGGATTTCTAACCGTTGTTGTACCGGCAGATGCACCAGCATTTAACGTTTTTCCGTCCATAATTGATGCATCTAGCTCATTAGTCTCAGCATTCGTAAAAACTGCGCCTTTGCCAGCATTAAACAAAGGTGAATCTTCCATAACGTTAATCGTTCTGGTAACAGCATCTAAACTTGTGCCTCCATTTTTTAAAATCTCATACCCTACTTTTATGGCTTCTTCTAATTTCGCCTTGTAAGCCGCTTCTTTTTCTGGTGTCATATGCTTCTTGAGAATTGTACCTGCTCCACCGTGGATAATAATAGCGAATTCTGGTTTTGAGTCTCTATTAAGCTCATCTAGTTTTTCTGAGTTAGTCTTATCTGTTCTTTTTATATTCTCAGGATTATCATCTGGATTTGGAAGTAATTCACTACAGGCTAAAAGTAAGAATAATATTACAATAAAAGGAATAATTTTCTTCATGACGAATTAGATTTATAAGTGCTTTAAAGTTACATTTTTTAGAGTTCAAGCTTCAAGTAAAACTGAGTTTTTATTAGTAACTTCGCATCGAAATTTAATAATTCATAAAAAATAAGCATATATGGAAGCAGTTGCTACCGATTTCGGAATAAAAGAAGCGTTACAACAATTAGGTGTAAAGGCTATAAATGATGGAACTTCAACAGGCTCTAATAATTTTTCAAACGGTGAAATCATCGAATCCTATTCACCAGTAGATGGGCAATTAATTGGAGAAGTAAAGACAACAACAAGAGCAGATTACGACAAAGTAATGGATGCTGCGACTAAGGCATTTTTAACTTGGAGAGATGTACCTGCACCTCAACGTGGGGAAATCGTTCGCCAATTTGGAAATAAATTAAGAGATTTAAAAGAACCACTTGGGAAGCTTGTATCTTACGAAATGGGTAAATCTTTGCAAGAAGGTTATGGTGAAGTGCAAGAGATGATAGACATTTGCGATTTTGCAGTTGGTTTATCGCGACAATTAAACGGACAAACTATTCCTTCTGAACGCCCAGGACATGTTATGAGAGAGCAATGGCACCCAATTGGTGTGGTTGGGATTATCTCAGCATTTAACTTTCCGGTTGCTGTTTGGTCTTGGAACACAGCCTTAGCCTGGATTTGTGGCGATGTTTGTGTGTGGAAAGCTTCAGAAAAAGCACCTTTATGCTCAATAGCATGCCAAAATATTATTGCTGATATTTTAAAAGACAACAACTATCCTGAAGGTATTTCTTGTATCGTTAATGGAGATTATAAAGTAGGAGAATTTATAACAACAGATTCTAGAATTCCTTTAGTCTCTGCAACAGGTTCTACAAGAATGGGACGTATTGTTGGTGCTACGGTTGCTGAACGCTTTGGGAAATCATTATTAGAATTAGGTGGTAATAACGCCATCATTATTACACCATCTGCAGATTTAAAAGTAGTAGTTCCCGGAGCTGTTTTTGGTGCTGTAGGTACTTGTGGTCAACGTTGTACAAGTACACGTCGTTTAATTATTCACGAATCTGTTTACGATAAAGTACGCGACGCGATTGTTGGCGCTTATGGCCAATTAACCATTGGTAATCCTTTGGATGAAAAAAATCATATCGGGCCATTAATTGATAAAGATGCTGTAAATACGTATTTAGCCGCCATTGAAAAGGCAAAAGCTGAAGGCGGAAATGTATTGGTAGAAGGTGGTGTTTTAGAAGGCGAAGGTTACGAAAGTGGTTGTTATGTTAAGCCAGCAATTATTGAAGCTGAAAACCATTTTGAAATTGTACAACACGAAACTTTTGCACCTGTCTTGTACTTAATGACATATTCTGGCGAGGTTGAAAATGCCATTGCTATACAAAACGGGGTTGCTCAAGGTTTATCGTCTGCAATTATGACCAACGAAATGAAAGAAGCTGAAAAATTCTTGTCTTATGCTGGCTCCGACTGTGGAATTGCCAATGTAAATATCGGTACATCCGGTGCTGAGATTGGTGGTGCTTTTGGTGGTGAGAAAGAAACAGGTGGTGGACGTGAGTCTGGATCCGATTCTTGGAAAATTTATATGCGCAGACAAACCAATACTATAAACTATTCTGATGAATTACCTTTAGCACAAGGCATTAAGTTTGATTTGTAGTTAGTGTTATGAAGAGAAAAGATATCTTAATATTAATTATAATAAATCTTTAGAATAGAAAATACGTATTTTGAAATAAGTAAAAATAAAAACCGTTCCTAAACTAGGAGCGGTTTTTTAATTACCTATATTTTAGAATCATAGCTTCGGAATAGTTATTGTGGTAATTAAACCATTACACACATTCTAAGTCTAATCTACATGACACCAAAAGAACTTCAACATTTATATTGGCGTGCAGGTTTTGGCATAAAACCAAAACAACTAATGTCTAGCAGCAATAACAGAAAACAAGTTGTTGATGCCATTTTTGAAGGTTCTAAAAACACGGATAATTTAAACATAGATCTATCATATCTTAATGGTGTTGTCCCAAAAGATCTTAAAAAATATCCTTCATTGGCGAAGGAAATCAGTAAAAAAAACAGGAAAAGCATACTAGATCTTAATTATGCATGGATTGATCGGTTGATGCACCCAAGAGAATTATTGCGAGAACGTATGACTCTATTTTGGGCCAATCATTTTGTGTGTAGAGATCGAAACCCAAAACATTCACAACAATACAACAATACACTTAGAGCATATGCTTTAGGTGATTTTAGAGCTTTTGTAAAAGCCATTTCCAAGGAAGCGGCAATGCTAAAATATTTAAACGGAAAGCAAAACAGAAAGCGTAAACCAAACGAGAATTTTGCACGTGAGTTGATGGAACTTTTCACTTTAGGGGAAGGACATTATACCGAAGAAGATATTAAAGAAAGTGCGCGTGCTTTTACAGGATACAACCATAATTTTAAAGGAGAATTTGTATTTAGAGAATTTCAGCACGATTACGATTTCAAAACATTTTTTGGCAAAACAAGTAAATATGATGGAGATGCTATTATTGATAGGATACTTGATAACAAACAATGTGCAAGATTCATATCAGAGAAGGTCTATTGCTACTTTGTAAATCCTACTCCAAATAAAATACATATCGAAGACATGGCAGATGTTTTCTATAAAGATTATAATATTGAAAAATTGATGCGTTTCGTATTTATGTCTAATTGGTTTTATGACGAAGCTAATATTGGTGCAAAAATAAAATCGCCTATCGAATTTTTGGTTGGTATGGTTACAACCGTTCCTGTAATATTTGAAAGAAAAAAAGACCTATTGGCTATTCAGAGATTATTGGGACAAATGTTATTAGACCCACCAAATGTAGCTGGATGGAAAGGCAACAGAGCATGGATAGATGCCAATACTATTATGGTAAGGCTAAAACTGCCATCACTTTTATTGAACAATGCTTTAATCTCTCTTAAAGGATATGGTGATTTTAATGATAAATTCAAAGAACAATATTTTAAGAGAAGTAAAAGAAAGCTCCCTTTTAAAACTGTACCAGATTGGGATATGTTTCTAAACGATTTTAAGTCCGTTAAAACGGAAGCACTTACAGATATTATCATTCAAGGAACTATTAACAATGGAACCACAGCTTATTTAAAGACACTAAATAAAGCATCTAAGCGTGACTTTTGTGTGCAGTTAATGTCGTTGCCAGAATACCAAATGTGCTAATTATGGATAGAAGAAAATTTATAAAAAATTCGGCATTGGCAAGTAGCCTGCTTTTTGTGCCCAGTTTTGTAAAGGCTTTCGAGTCAACAACCACAGAAGGGTTTGGCTATAAGCGATTGGTTATTGTTCAGTTGGCAGGTGGAAACGATGGTCTAAATACCATAATTCCCCATAACAATGACATCTATTTTAATTCAAGACCGCGGTTGGCCATTACAAAAGATATTATAAAACTAAATGATAATTTAGGGTTTCATCCAAGTTTAGGACCACTTCGCTCTTTGTTTGATAATGGTGAATTATCCATCATCAATAATGTTGGTTATCCAAATCCTGTGCGCTCGCATTTCAGGTCAATGGATATATGGCAAACAGCAAGTAGTTCTGATGAGTATTTACAAAGTGGTTGGTTAGGACGTTACTTGGATAAGTATGGTAAAAAACCCTATAATGCCATTGAGATGGACGAGCAGTTAAGCTTAGCCATGAAAGGAGAGCGTTTTAATGGTATTGCCACTGATAATTATAAAGTACTTTATAAGACCGCTAAAGACCCTTTTTTTAAAAGTGTACTTAACCATTATAACGATGCACATTTAAGTGAGCATAATTTAGGCTATCTATATCAAACCATGATTGAAGCCAAATCGTCAGCTAAGTATATTTATGAGACCACCAAAATAAAGTCATCACAACAAGACTATCCGCAAAATAAATTTGCAAAGCAGCTTAAAAATGTGGCTCAGTTTATAAATTCAGACTTAGATACAAAAGTATTTTATACCTCACTGGGTGGTTTCGATACGCATGCAAATCAACAAAATAAGCAAGCTAAATTATTAAAGCAATATGCAGAAAGTGTGTTGGCATTTGTAAAGGATTTAAAGCAAAACCAACGGTTTGAAGATACTTTAATTTTAACCTTTTCAGAGTTTGGAAGACGCGTCAAACAAAATGCAGCCAATGGAACGGATCATGGTGCCGCCAACAATATTTTTGTAATTGGCAAAAATTTAAAGCAATCCGGTTTCTATAATAATCTAGCAAGCTTAAGTGATTTAGACAAAAATGGCGACTTAAAATATGAGATTGATTTTAGAACAATTTATGCCACAATTTTAAATCATTGGCTAAAGGCTGATGATACTACTATTTTAAACAACAGCTTCACAAAGCTTAACTTTATATAGACAAAAAAACCTTGTTTCAGAACTACCTCAGGCAGTCAAAACAAGGTTATATAATTGATTAATAGCACACCAAAGATGCAAGTAATTTTTGTTTGTCCTTTAATTTTTTTGATGAATGGTCGAAAAAAATGTATAATCAGTAGTATTTTTAAAAGCACCTCGATAAGATGCAAATAATATGGATTAAATCTGCTCAAATTCCGACGAACTAATTATACTTTACCTTTCGTAAAATCCTAATAGTTTCCTTGTAAGACTGATAAAGCTCAGAACTGTACTTTTTAACATAAGCTTTTGCATAATCTAATTTAGGCAAAGCATCTTCAAAGCCGTTGAGATAGCAAATTAAATAACTAGCCGCCAAGTTTTCTAAATCCCCCAATTCGTGATTTCCCAACATTATACCTTTTTCAAGCTTTTCGAGAATGGCATTATTGGTATTATAAATATGATGCAATACTTTTTTATCGTATTGCGGTGGTTCAAAAACCAAATTAGCTTCAATAGAGTAGTTAACGTTATTATCAAAACGAATGGTTTTTTCTTCAAGTTTATAATATTTATAAGACTGCTGAAGTCCAAGTCTAACATATTCTACAATCTTGAAAGAATCATCATCATAGAAAATAGCAACTTCGTCTAATGCCGAATAAAACAAACGCACTTGCTCATTAATCAGTTCAATATCCACGCGAGAATAAAATATTTCATCCTTTAAGTGCTTTTTGTCACCAGACCAACAGAGTACAAAATATTCCTTAAAGACTTTGTATTGTGGATTAAAATCTTTTCGCTTATTCATAAAGTCAAATACACCATCAAGCGTCAATTGAATATTGTTCTGAGCATGATTTTCAATGGCCGAGACTATTTCTGAGTTAACATCTTTAATTTCAATATCAAAAACCTTAGGCATGCTCATGCTTCCATCTCTAAAGAAAACGGAACCGCCATAATATTTCCAGATGTTTTTTCTTAATGCCGTAATATCTTCGTTAGATCTAATAGTTACTAAACCGACCACTTTATCGTCTGGCAAATGTGGAAAGGGAATATTTTCGTACTGTACAATTGGTGGATTGGTTAAATAGGCATTAATGAGGTTTTGAATTTTACTGTCGTCAAAAAAATCGACTCCAATAATTTTGTTATCCTCGTCCTCTACACCAATGACGATATACGAGTTGTTTTTGGGATTGCTATTGGAGAGTGCACAAATATGCTTTAAGAATTTAGCCTTTCCCTCTTTATGGCTAATGTCTACTTTTCGTTTTTTATCATAAAAACTGTTCTCATCGTTATGAGCTAAGAGGTTTTTTATGAGTAGACGTTTGTTAATCATAGTTCTCATTCTTGCATAAGCAAGAATTGCTTAAAGCTGTTCAATTTCTTTTTTTAAGTTCTCTCTAGCCTGATTTTCATATTTCATTTTATAAGCTTCTGTAAAGTACAATGTTTTGCATTCTAAAAAATGCTGAAGTACTTTTTTTCGACCTGATTTATATATAAAATTAGGATAGATTTTATATTCTCTTCTAATTTGCTTAGTGTAATTTTCATAGATATTCCATTCCCTTCCAAGAATAGATAAATCAAAATCTAAAAGATAGGCATTGTCTTTGTTTCTGTTTAAGATAACTTTATGCTTTTTGGTCGAAATAATTAAGTTTTGAATACTTTTTAGCCTTTTTTCTTCAAAATTTAGAGTTTTGATAGTTTTCTGAGCAAAAAGAGCACTTTTTTCTTCATTATCTTTTTTAGTGGATTTATAAATAATATCATGGTACCAAATTGCAAAAACCAAAGCATCATAATCTTCAATATGACTTTTAAATTCCTCAGCTTGTAAAAGCATACTTTGGATATGCGAAAGATTATGGTAGTGTCTATTTTTATCAGAATAATGTTTTAAAATATCATCCCAAAGTAAAATCATGCTAGTCTGTTCTTCTGTATATTTTGAAGATAAATAAAACCATTGAGATTTTAGTTCAGTAATCATTGAGATTTCTTAACAATAGTAGAACTAGCCTGAGCTGTACAAAACACTAATACATCAGCAATATTTACATGAGCTGGTCTGGATACTGCAAAATGAATGACCTCAGCAACATCCTCAGCCTGCAAAGCTTTGTAGCCTTTGTAAACATTATCTGCCACATTATCGCCTTTAAAACGTACTTCGGAAAATTCGGTTTCTACCAACCCAGGGTTAATTGCAGAAACTTTTATCCCGAATGGATTAAGATCAATTCGCATGCCTTCAGTAATGGCCAAAACCGCATGCTTGCTGGCACAATACACATTACCTTTAGGATAAACTTCTTTGCCTGCCGATGAGCCAATATTAATGATATGTCCGGATTGTCGCTCTGTCATTCCCGGAATTACAGCTTTACTCACATAGAGTAATCCTTTTACATTGATATCCATCATGGCATCCCAATCATCGAGATTTCCAGTTTGTATCGGATCTAATCCATGCGCATTTCCAGCATTATTAATCAGTATATCTATATCTTGAAAGTCTTTCGGTAATGATGCAATAGCTTCTAAAGTTTTTTCTCTATCTCGTACATCAAAATTTAAAGTGTGTACATGTGTTTGTTTAGATAATACCTTTTCAATACTATCTAAGCGTTTCTGCCTTCGGCCACATAACACCAAATTGATACCGTGTTTGGCAAACTCGTGAGCAGTGGCTCTACCTATTCCGCTTGTTGCGCCAGTTATTAATGCTGTTTTTTTCATAGTTCTGTCATTTCTGCAAAGGCAGAAATTTTATTTTTCATTCCATCTATAATAAGTGGATTCCTGCCTTTGCAGGGATGACAATCAAGGCACTTTATGTCCTTGGCTAGCCACTAAAATCAGAAACCAATCCTCTAGTTCAAGCTCAATTTTTGAGGCTTCCATGGCTTGGGTCAGTCGTGTTGTATTTGTCGTACCAACCACGGGATGAATTCCAGCTGGATGCTTTAATATCCAAGATAATAGCAACTGGTCTTCAGTAGCCTTATATTTATCCATAAGTTCGCCAAGCTGTTTATGAATACGTCTGGTTTGTTCGTTATCTTCCCTAAAAACTGAACCCAAAGGCGACCATGCCATAGGCTTAATACCACAAGTTTTCATATAATCTAAGATACCATCGTGCATGGCAGAATGCTGCGTCAATGAAAATTCAATTTGGTTCACATCTATGTCCATACGCAAACCAATCATCTCCATTTGAGATGGTGTAAAGTTAGATACACCAAAGTCCCTAATTTTCCCTTGCTTTTTTAAAACGGTTATGGCTTCAGCAATTTCTTCAGCCACCATTAAGGGACTTGGTCTGTGCAAAAGCAACAAATCCAAGTATTCAGTTTCAAGATTTTTTAAGGACGCTTCAACGGACCAAATAATATAATCTTTACTGTAATCGTAATGCTTTACTTTGTTAGCTCTGTTATCGCATAAATACTGAATACCACATTTAGAAATCAGTTGCATATCTTTGCGCTTTATTCCAGATTCTGTAAAAGCCTTTCCGAAATCGGCTTCCGTGGTATAAGCACCATAAATATCGGCATGGTCAAAGGTTGTGATATTATTGGAAATACAATGGTGCATTAAAGCGACCATTTCTTTTTTTGAGAGTTGTTTGCCCCAGCTTCCCCAGGTCATAGTACCTGCAATTAATCGAGAATATGTCACTTTTTTTTCAGTTTATATCGGTTTTTCTGCAATTGGTGTATAAAAATACTCAAAACATAATGAATAGTGTATTCTTGTTATGTAATTATTCCATAACCCAAATCATGAAACATTTACAAACTACAAGAGCTCTAATTTATATACTCATTTTTTCTGTTTCTTTTGCTAGTTGTACCAAAGAGGACATCAGTAATTCTGACGACACTACTAATATTACAGTAAAATTAAAAAGTACAATAGGTCAGCTCGATAAGGTATTTATAGATATAGAAGATGTTCAGTTTAAAGTAAAAGAAGACGAAAACTCACCAAATGCTTGGATAAGCTTAAATACAATCAACCAAGGCACATACAACGCATGCCATTTAAATGAGGAATCTTCATTATTACTGGTAGATCATATAAAGATTGAATCAACTTTTATCCATGAGATACGATTAGTGCTCGGAGACAATAATTTTATGGATGTTAACGGATTGCTTATGAGTTTGGACATATCAGATTTAGGCAATGCTACACCATCAAATTTAATAAAGACAGAGCTTTTGGCAAACAAGACTTATGAGTTTGTAATAGATATGGATATCGATGAATCCATTCATTTTAATGAAGACCAAAACATGATGGTTTTAAATCCAAAATTATATACCGCAATACGACAATTTGAATATTAATTATCCTAATCCATAATTAATCACAAAAAAAGGGCAATACAATAATAGTTTTGCCCTTATTTTTTAACCAATTGTTAACAGCAACTACCGAATAATTTTAACATTTTGCACTTCGGAAAAAACACTAATAACGGTTTTGCTTTTAAACCCTATAACTTATGGAAGAAACGAGTACAATTGACATTAAATCAATTAATGAAAAGATAGAAAAGGAAAGTGCATTTGTCGATCTTTTAACCTTAGAAATGAATAAGGTTATCGTTGGACAAAGGCATATGGTAGAACGCTTATTGATAGGCTTGCTTGGGCAAGGTCATATTTTATTGGAAGGTGTTCCTGGTCTAGCAAAGACCTTGGCAATTAATACCTTATCCCAAGCTATTGATGCTAGTTTTAGCAGAATTCAGTTTACACCAGATTTATTACCAGCAGATGTTGTTGGTACATTAATATACAATATTAAAGAGAACGACTTTACCATTAAAAAAGGTCCAATCTTTGCTAACTTCGTTTTGGCAGATGAGATTAACAGAGCACCGGCCAAAGTACAATCTGCTTTATTGGAAGCCATGCAAGAAAAGCAGGTTACCATAGGTGATGAAACTTTTATCTTAGACAAACCATTCTTGGTAATGGCAACCCAAAATCCTGTTGAGCAAGAAGGAACGTATCCTTTACCTGAAGCTCAGATAGACCGTTTTATGCTAAAAACAGTTATTGACTATCCAAAGATCGACGAAGAGCAACTTATTGTTAGAGCCAACTTAAAAGGAGCATACGAAAAAGTAAATCCGGTGGTGTCTATAAAGCAAATTCTAAGTGCACAAAAGGCTGTTAGAGAAGTATACATGGATGAGAAAATCGAAAAATATATTCTAGATATAATTTTCGCGACACGTTATCCTGAGAAATATAAGCTAGGGGATTTAAAAGCCTTAATTTCATTTGGGGCTTCACCACGTGGAAGCATCAACTTGGCAACAGCTGCAAAATGTTATGCCTTTATTAAGCGAAGAGGCTATGTCATCCCTGAAGATGTTAGAGCTGTTGTGCACGATGTATTGCGCCACAGAATAGGTATTACTTACGAGGCCGAAGCGGAAAATGTCACTTCAGAAGATATTATCAATAAGATTGTAAACGAAATCGAAGTCCCTTAAAAAGAGTTTTCAGTATTCAGTCACACTTAATAGCTGCTCACTAAAAACGGAATACTAAAGTTTAAATCTATAATCGCAAAAAACGGAATACTGCGACTGAAAACTGTTTACTGAATAATGCCTACTGAAAACTGAGACTGCCAACTGTTAACTGAAACAATGGATACCAAAGAACTTCTAAAAAAAGTACGAAAAATAGAGATTAAGACACGTCGTTTGTCTGATCATATTTTTGGAGGAGAATACCACTCGACTTTCAAGGGGCGTGGTATGACCTTTTCCGAAGTTCGTCAATATCAGTTTGGTGATGATGTTAGAAATATTGACTGGAATGTTACCGCACGTTATAATGAACCTTACGTAAAAGTCTTTGAAGAAGAGCGCGAACTCACCATGATGCTCATGGCTGATGTGTCTGGCAGTAAACTCTTCGGAACCAAAAATCAATTTAAGGACGAAATTGTTACAGAAATTGCTGCGACCCTTGCCTTTTCTGCAACCCAAAATAATGATAAGATAGGGCTAATCTTATTTTCTGATGATATTGAACTTTACATACCGCCAAAAAAAGGACGCTCGCATGTATTGAGAATTATTAGAGAATTACTAGAGTTTAAGCCTAAAAGCAAAAACACAGATATAGCTCAAGCACTTAAGTTTTTATCTAATGTGATGAAAAAGAAAGCCATTGTGTTTGTACTTTCCGATTTCATAGCAGACGACTATAAACAGACCTTAAAAATAGCTTCGGGAAGACATGACATTACGGGTATAAGAATATATGATAAACACGAGGAGACAATTCCCAATGTAGGAATGGTGCAAATGGAAGATGAAGAAACGGGTGAGCTATTATTGGTAAATACGGCTTCAAAAAAAGTGAGACAGAATTATGGTAAATTTTATAATGATAAAGTCGATTATTTTAAAGATAGTTTTACCAAATCGGGTGCAGGTACTATAGATTGCCGTGTGGACGAAAGCTACGTTAAAAAGCTGTTGGGCTATTTTAAACGAAGAGGATGATGAATGTAAAATGTAAGTGTAAATTGTAAAGTAAGTTTTGAAAGACGAAATTATAAATAAAGTTGAGGTTAAGAATAGGTTTCGAGTTGGCTCTAGGTTAAAGGCTCGTAATCTTCTATTGCTTTGCTTATACTTTACAATTTGTAATTCGTACTTGTACAGCCAAGTTAAAACCGAAGTTGATACTACCAAAATCCGAATCGGAGAGCAAATCAATTATAAAATAAAAGTTGAAGCGGACTCTTCGTCTTTGGTTGTGTTTCCAGAGGGACAAACATTTATGCCTTTAGAAGCTGTTGAAGCTCTAGACATTGATACCACTAAAAAGGATTCTAAATTTTTATTATCTCGAATATATAAACTCACTCAGTTTGACTCTGGTTCTTACACCATACCAAGACAAAAAATTATAATAGACGAAAAACCATTTTTTACAGATTCTCTTCAAGTAGACGTCAATACCATAGAGGTTGATACCACCAAACAGAAACTCTATGATATTAAACCCATCATAGAGGTACAAAAAAGTGGGAGCAATTGGTGGAAATGGTTGTTAGCGATTATAGCAGCTATTGTATTGGTCGCATTTTTATTGTGGTGGTTTATTTGGAGGAAAAAACCATTGACCGAAGAAGAGGAAATTGCTTTATTACCACCTTATGATCGTGCAAAATTAGCACTACAAAAATTAGATGAAAGTCAGTATTTAATACGCTCCGAGGTAAAAGAATACTATTCCGAATTAACATTTATCATCAGAAAATATCTTGATGAAAAAGTATATGATCGTGCTTTAGAGAGCACAACAGATGAGTTAATTGCCAGATTACAATTGTTAAAAGAGGGGAATCAAGTGCATTTAACTAAAGATACGATTCAAAATCTTCAATCCATATTAAAACGTGCCGATTTAGTAAAGTTTGCCAAATCAGCTCCAGATACAGCATTAGCTGAAATGGATAAAGCAACCATTACCAAGGAAGTAGATGCGGTAAAGGCCAGCTTGCCTGAGCCTACCGAGGAAGAAAAGCTATTAGACCAACAATACAAAGAAGCCCAAGAGCGCAAAAAGAAACGTAGAAAAATTGTCCTAACCGTTGCTATTTCTCTATTCTTAATCGTTGCCACAATTGTAGGTTTTGGTATTAAATATGGTTTTGGGTATGTAAAAGATACCATTGTTGGCCATGAGAGTAAGGAGTTGTTAGAAGGTGAATGGGTAGAGAGTGCTTACGGTTTTCCACCAATTTATATAGAAACACCTAAAGTACTCAAGCGAACTGAAGTTGAAGTACCAAAAGAATACCAGGATAAAATAAAAACTTCTTTATTTAGGTATTTGGCATCAGAATCCGGAATTGACATTCAGGTGAGTACAACGGCTTTTAACAATCAGTCAGAACAAGCAGGTGAACAACAACAAATGTCTGATGAGGAAAAAGCACAAGACCTGTTAAAAGCTTCAGAGAACTATTTAAAAAAGTTAGAAACTCAAGGGGCTCAAGATATTACTGTAAAAAGAGAGCAGTTTATTACTCCTAATGCTGCAGCGGGATTGAAGACTTTTGGCAGTATGAATTTTTCTTTAGATGAAAATAAATCAGAACTCGCTAATTATATTATCCTACTTTTTAGAGCAGAAAATATAAGACAACAAATAGTTTTAGTATGGAGAGGTGAGGATTCTTATGCCGATGATATCATTGACAGAATATTAGATTCCATAGAACTAAACCCAGACGAACCAGTAGAAGAAGACAAAGAATAATGTTTGAAAATATAGAATTTTTAAATAAAGAATTATTTTGGTTCCTATTGCTTTTGCCAATAGCATTGGTTTGGTATGTCCTTAAACATAACAAGCAAACAGCAGAGTTAAAGATATCGAGCATTAAGGGTTTTAAAACAACGTCATCGTTTTGGTCTAAGTTTAAACATGTACTTTTTGCTTTACGCCTCATTGCTCTGGGCTTATTGATTACAGCATTAGCAAGACCAAGAACCGTAGATGTCTCAACCAAAACCAAAACGACCAGAGGTATTGACATTGTAATGTCCATCGATGTTTCTGCAAGTATGTTAGCCAAAGATTTACGCCCAAATCGTTTAGAGGCTTTAAAAGAGGTCGCTGCAGATTTTATAGATGGCAGACCAAACGATAGAATAGGTTTGGTAGAATACGCCGGTGAAGCTTACACTAAAACACCAATTACCAGTGATAAATCCATAGTACAACGCTCACTTAGGGATATTAAATACAATACAATTATCGAAGGAGGTACTGCCATTGGCATGGGACTGGCGACTTCAGTGAATCGTTTGAAAGACAGTAAAGCTAAAAGTAAGGTTATTATATTATTAACCGATGGTGTTAACAACGGAGGGTTTATAGACCCTAAAATTGCCAGCGAATTAGCTTTAGAATATGGTATTAAAGTCTACACTATTGGATTGGGAACTAATGGCATGGCATTATCTCCGGTTGCCATTAATCCTAACGGAACGTTTAGATATGGTCGTCAGCAAGTAGAAATTGATGAAGACTTGTTAGAGGAAATAGCTGAAGTAACCGGAGGAAAATATTTTAGAGCAACTAACAACAAGAAACTAGCAGAGATTTATAACGAAATCAATAAGCTCGAAAAAACCGAAATAGAAGAAAAGAAGTATTACAATTACGATGAAAAATACAGGCCATTGGTGTTGTTAGCTGGCTTATTATTATTGATTGAGATACTATTAAGAAATACAATATTTAGAAGCTTTGTATAAATGGGAAAAGGAGTTATCATACAAGCAAGCTCTAGAAGCGATGGGGATACAAATTGTATCGTTACGGTATTGAAAAAGAAGACCGATTTTGACGTCATTGATCTAAACCAAAAGCATATTGGACATTTTGATTATAAGTTTAAGAACAAGAATGACGATTTTAAGCCACTCTTCTATGAGATTACTGAAAAATACAACACCATCATTTTTGCTACCCCAATATATTGGTATACGATGAGTGGTTTATTAAAAGTGTTTTTAGATAGAATTTCTGATTTTCTGTACGATGAAAAGGATATTGGCCGACGATTAAGAAAAATGAAAATGGGTATTGTGAGTTCTAGTAATGAAAATATGGTGTTTGACGGGTTCGCTATGCCATTTGAAAAAAGTGCAGAATATTTAGGCATGAAGTATCTGGGGCATCTTCATACGTGGATACAAAAAGGAATTATTCCTAACGAAGTAATGCAATCGATAGAAGCATATACAAACAAAAAGCTATTAGCTAATGTTTAGACTCGACGAAAAAATATGGTTTTGGACGTTATTGGTTATTCCAGTAATCATTCTATTATTTCTTTTACAGCAGGTTTGGAGACGTTCTGCACAAAAGAAGTTTGCGGATTCAGCCTTATTAAAACGTTTAAGTCCCAATCAATCACTTTTTAAAAGTATACTAAAACTATTGGTGTTATGTAGTGCTTTTGCGTGTTTATCCTTAGCATTAGTAAACCCAAAAATTGGTACTAAATTAGAGACCGTCCGTAGCCAAGGTGTTGATATTGTTTTTGCGGTAGATGTATCAAAAAGTATGCTCGCAGAAGATATTGCACCAAACCGGCTAGAAAAATCGAAACAACTGGTAACTCAGATCATCAATAACCTAGCAAGTGATCGTGTTGGTATTATTGCCTATGCAGGTAAAGCTTTTCCGCAATTACCAATTACAACAGATTACGCATCTGCAAAGATGTTTTTACAAAATATGAATACAGATATGCTGTCGTCTCAGGGCACGGCAATTCACGAGGCCATCCAATTAGCAAAGACCTATTATGATGACGAAGAGCAAACCAACAGAATATTAATTATCATTTCAGATGGAGAAGACCATGGTGGAGAAGCTGTTGATATTGCAGAAGAAGCCAATGAAGAAGGTATTAGAATTTTAACCGTCGGTGTGGGTGACCAAAAAGGAGGTCCAATACCAATAAAACGAAATGGTGTTATACTTAATTACAAAAAGGACAATAACGGAGAAACAGTTATTACACGTTTAGACGAAACCACTTTAAAGGAAATAGCAGAAGAAACCGACGGAGTTTACATCAACGGAAGTAATACAACAGAGGTTGTAGAAACTATAAAGGAATTGCTCAATAAGATGGATAAAAAAGAGTTTGAATCTAAACAAATTGCAGATTTTAAAGATCAATTTCAATGGTTTTTAGGTTTGGGGATTCTACTATTATTTATAGATATATTCTTTTTAGAACGCAAAACAGCTTGGTTAAAGAAGCTAAATCTGTTTAATGAGAATTTTTAAGATTTAAATTTTCTTTAACGCTAATAAAACATAGGGTTTATTACTTTTAAATTAAAGTACAAAAAGCATGAAGTTTCACTTAATAATATTTGTAGCATTAATAAGCTTTTCAGGCTTTTCGCAAGAGGATGACAAAGCACAATTAAAAGCAGATAAAAGAGCCACGAATCTGGTTTATAAAGCTAATGAATTGCTCGAAGAAGACAATTATATCGAAGCTGAGATGGAATATAGAAAAGCCATTTCCGAAGCTCCGAATAAAGCCGTTGGGGCTTATAATTTAGCACATTCATATTACAAAAAAGGAAGTTTTGATGAAGCTCTGTATAGAAGTCAGGAAGCAGCCAAAAATGCCACTACCAAGGATGAAAAACACAGAGCATATCATAACATTGGCAATATTTTAATGCAGAATGAATTGTGTAAGGAAGCTGTTGAAGCTTTTAAAAGTGCATTGAGAAATAATCCAACAGATGAAGAAACACGTTATAATTTTGCTTTAGCTAAAGAATGTGCGGAAAAGCAAAAAGACGGTGGTGGCGAAGATGATAAAAAAGACGAAAACAAGGACGAAGAAAAGGATAAGGAAAACGAAGAGAAGAAAGAAGACGAAAACAAAGACAAAAAGGACGAAGGAGATAAAGACAAAAAAGAAGGAGATAAAGAAGAAGACGAAAAAGGAAAACCTAAAGACGACAAAAAGGATGGTAAAGGAGACGATAAAGAAGATAAGAAAAATCAGAAACCAAAACCAAAGCCTGGACAAATGTCTCCTCAGCAAATAAAAAATATTCTTGAGGCGATGCAAAATCAAGAACAGAAAGTACAAGAAAAAATGAATGCTGAAAAGCAAAAAGGTGCTAAGGTAAAAACTGAAAAAGACTGGTAATCAAAATTCAATCACTAAATCCGTAAAGGGTCACACGGAGCTTGCCTTTGTCGGTAGACAGGCGTAGTCAAAGTGTCTTTAAAAATGAAATTCACAAAACACATATCAATTCTATTTTTATTACTTGCTACAAGTATTGCTTCTGCTCAGGTTAAATTTGAAGCTAAGGTAAGCAAGAAGAAACTTGGTGTTAACGAACGTTTGCGTATAGATTTTGAGATGAATAAAGATGGAGATAATTTTGTACCGCCAAGCTTTAAGGATTTTACTGTTGTTGGCGGACCGAATACCTCTTTAATGAATTCTTATACTAATGGAAAAAAATCGTACTTAAAAACCTACTCTTATTTTTTAGCACCTAAAAAGCGGGGAAAGTTAACTATTAAGCAAGCTACAATAGAAATTGATGGGGAAGTATACAAAACATTTCCAGTAACCGTTAATGTTACTGCTGCTGTAGATCGACCAAACGCACCACCGGGAGCTTCAGAAATTGCTTCAGAGAATATTCATTTGGTTGCAGAAGTTTCTAAAACTGACCCTTACTTAAATGAAGGGTTTACAGTAGTTTATAAATTATACGTTTCACCAGAAACGGGAGTAAGCAACTGGCGAGAAAAGGACAATCCAAGGTATAATGATTTTTGGAGTCAGAATATAGAAATTAAAGGTCTTAATATTCAAAAAGGACTATATAAAGGTGAAGAGTATCGTTATGTTGTCCTAAGAAAAACGGTACTTTATCCTCAAAAAACAGGGAAATTAAAAATTGAGCCTTTGGTCTTAGATATTACTGTTGAAGTCCCAACAGGAAGAGCTGATATTTTTGGCCGTGCCATAATGACCAAGGTTCCTAAAACCGTAACAGCTGGTAGTAGAACCATAAATGTGAAACCATTACCCGAACAAGAAAAACCTTCAGACTTTAAAGGTGCCGTTGGTGATTTTTCATTTCAGGTAACAACTTCCAAAACAGAGTTGGATGCAACAGAATCGCTTCAAGCCAAAATTGAAGTTTCAGGAAAAGGAAATCTTAAGCTTTTTGAGCTTCCAAAACTAACCACTCCAAGTTCATTGGAAGTCTACGAGCCAGAACACCAAGAGAATGTGCGCACTAATTTAAACGGAATGCAAGGTCGTATATCAGATACTTACACTATTGTACCTCAGTATAGGGGAAAATATCCGGTACCTCCTATTTCATTTTCTTATTTCGACTTAAAAACCGAAACTTACAAGCGTATTACCTCAGATGAGATTGTAATCAATGTTTTAGAAGGACCAACAGCTGCGGGTACCAATTCCAGTAACTCTACAACATCAGCTAATCCCAAACAAACTGTTAGATCAAATACCAATGCATTTGCATTTATAAAAACAACAACAAACTGGTCTAGCATTAGGAGCACACCGTTTTTTAAATCTACCGGATTTTGGTCTCTGCTATTACTGCCATTTTTGGCTATTCCGTTGGCAATCATAATTAGAAAGAAAAAAGATGAACGCGATGCTGATGTACAAGGTAATCGCATAAGAAGAGCAGATAAACTGGCACGAAAATATTTAAGTGAAGCAAAGAAACATTTAGGGCAGAAAGAAGCATTCTACGAGTCTTTGGAGCGAGCACTTCATAATTATTTAAAGGCAAAGTTAAACATAGAAACCAGCGATTTTAACAAAGAAAAGATTGAAGCCTTACTTTTAGAACGACAAGTAGAAAATGATGTGATTTCAAACTTTATCTCAATCTTAGAAAATTGTGAATTGGCACGTTATACACCTATAACCCAAGTTACCATGCAGAACGATTATGATAAGGCTGCAAAAACCATTTCACTAATCGATAAACAAATAAAATAATGAGAATAATTATTTTTATGTTTTTGTGTTGTTTTAGTCTTTTTGGATTTTCCCAAAACGACCAACGTTTTGAGAATGCAAACGCTTTATATAACGAAGGTAAATATGCTGAAGCTATTGATACTTATTTATCTATATTAGACTCTGGTGTACACTCTTCAGAATTGTACTATAATCTTGCAAATGCTAACTACAAGCTCAATAATATAGCTCCTAGTATTTTCTATTATGAAAAAGCGCTTCAACTCAACCCTGATGATGAAACCATAAAAGATAATCTGTCTTTTGCCCAAAAAATGACCATTGATGCCATTGATAAAGTTCCTGAGGTTGGTTTTTCAAAAATTATTAAGAATGTAGTAAATACTTTTAATGCCGATACTTGGGCAAAAATTGCTATTGGTGGTGTTTTTGTATTTGTTTTACTGTTCTTAATGTATCACTTCTCTTATACCTCATAAAAAAAACGAATCGCTTTTGTTACAAGTGTTGCAGGTTTATTGTTGGCTTGCTTTTCTGTATCAATGGCATTTCAAAAAGAGCATTTAGAAAAAAAGGATAATCCAGCTATTGTATTTGCTCAAGAAAGTAGAGTGAAAAGCGACCCTAATAGAAACTCTGAAGAAGTGTTTAGACTGCACGAAGGCACGAAAGTTCAGGTTTTGGAAACTTACGAAGACTGGAACAAAATTATGCTTTCGGATAATTCAACAGGGTGGATTCCATCTCAAGATATAAAGCTCTTAAATACGTTTTAATTATTATTTAACAAAATCGTATATTGGTAATGTTATATTTGTTGTAGCACAACCTATGATTTTGAAAAAAAACTTAGCACTTTTTTTCATGATATTTTTCATGTTTATAATAAGTGCACCCATCATTATTGTATCAATGGACAATTCATTTGATACCACAATTTTCTTTGATATAAATGAAGAAGAAGAAAAAGAGAGTGTTAAACTTCTTTTTGAAACCGCATCTCTAGATTTGGAAGATTTTTACACAGACCGCACCGATTTAAATTCAAATTCATATACATTTAAAGCCTATTCAAAACCACATCTCAATTTGGTTTTTCCTCCTCCCGAAAAAATTCTAGGCTAACAGAAAATTCTCAAATCAGACCAATGAAGGTCTAATCTTTTAACTCTATTCAAGGGATTTTACCCTTAAAATTTATAATTTAACATTATGTTCAAAAAATTAAAAAGTGATTTCCCAGCAAGTATTGTCGTATTCTTTGTTGCTCTACCGTTATGTCTAGGTATTGCATTAGCTAGTGGGGCACCATTATTTTCAGGCTTAATTGCTGGTATTATTGGTGGTATTGTTGTGGGGTTTCTCAGTGGTTCGCAAATTGGTGTCAGTGGACCAGCAGCTGGTTTGGCTGCAATTGTACTCACTGCAATTACAGCACTTGGCGGTTGGGAGAATTTTCTTGTGGCAGTGGTTCTAGGTGGTGCAATTCAGTTATTGTTTGGAGTTCTTAGATTAGGTATCATAGGATATTATTTTCCATCTTCTGTTATCAAAGGTATGCTTACGGGTATCGGTATAATTATTATTTTAAAGCAGATTCCTTATTTCTTCGGAATTGATAAAAACCCCGAAGGGGATTTCGCATTCCTACAAGTTGATGGAGAGAATACACTTACCGAGCTTTTGAAAACTTTAAATGCATTATTGAGTGGCAATTTTGATAAAGGCGCTACCATTATTGCACTTATAGCAATAACCATACTTATTTTATGGAGCAATGTATTGAGTAAAAAGGGTAAATTTTTTCAGCTTGTACAAGGCCCTTTGGTTGCTGTAGTTGCAGGTATTATTTACTTTTTCCTTACTAGAGATTCTAGTATGGCACTAAGTGTTGACCATTTGGTTTCCGTTCCTGTACCAGAAAGCTTATCTGATGTAAAATCTTTATTAGCCTTCCCAAATTTTGAAGTCATTACCAGGGGAGATGTAATACTAACAGGATTTACCATTGCTTTAGTTGCTTCTTTAGAAACACTATTATGTGTTGAAGCTACAGACAAATTAGATCCTCATAAGCGTGTAACACCAACCAATCGCGAATTGTTGGCACAAGGTACTGGTAATATGATATCAGGATTTATTGGTGGGCTTCCAATAACACAGGTTATCGTTCGTAGTTCGGCGAATATCCAATCTGGCGGACAGACCAAAGCGAGTGCCATAATACATGGGTTTTTATTACTCATTTCAGTTCTTACAATACCGCACATCCTCAACTATATTCCATTATCAGTCTTGGCAGCGATATTATTTATCGTAGGATATAAGCTCGCAAAACCTTCGACTTTTAAAGCCATGTATAATGGAGGATGGATGCAATTTGTTCCGTTTATTGTAACTGTGCTAGGAATTGTGTTTACAGATCTATTAAAAGGGATCGGACTCGGATTGGCCGTTGGAATTTTTATTGTACTTTTTAGAAGTTTTCAAAACTCTCATTTCCTTCACAAAGAAGGAGAAGATATTGATGACGGAAAAATTAAAATGACTTTGGCAGAAGAGGTCACTTTTTTTAATAAAGGTGCTATTTTAAAAGAGCTAGATCGCCTTCCTGAAAATTCTTATTTTGAATTGGATGTTAGAAAAACCCGATACCTCGATAATGACATCATTGAAATTCTTGATGATTTTGCCATAAAGGCTAAAGAGCGAAACATTGACATAAAGATATATTCAGAAAGAGGTACAGTGGAAAACCCAGAGAGTTTTATTGAGTTTTTTAAACTGAGACCTAAAAACGGAAAATCATAAAAATTAGACATAACTAAAAAATATATAAATGAAAACCACAGCGATAACCAAAGACGTACAAAGTGAATTAACACCAAATAGTGTATTACAAGATTTACTGGAAGGCAATAAACGATTTGTAAACGGAAATCCTGAAGGTGCAGATAATGCTGCACTTGTGAGCCAAACTACAAGCGGACAGTATCCAAAAGCTGTCATCTTATCTTGCATAGATTCTCGCGTACCTGTAGAAACCGTATTAGACCAAGCTATTGGAGACATCTTTGTTGCCAGAGTAGCTGGCAATTTTGAGAATGCAGATATTTTAGGAAGCCTAGAATACTCGTGTAAAGTTGCAGGAAGCAAATTGGTTTTGGTTTTAGGCCATGAAGCTTGTGGTGCTGTAAAAGCGGCTTGTGATGGCGTAGAATTAGGGAATATAACGCATTTATTAAGCAATATTTTACCAGCAGTACATCAGTCTGCAGAAGAAGTAGAAGGTAAAGCTAATTCTTCTAACAAAGCTTTCGTTGCAAAAACTGTAGAAAATAATGTTAGGCTTACCATGAATCGTATTCGTATTAAAAGTCCTATTTTAAAGGAGATGGAAGACAATGGCGAGATTTCTATCGTAGGAGGTGTCTATAGTTTACATACGGGTAAAGTAGAAATGCTGTAATGTTATTTAAAGCATAGTATTTTTCAAACTGAGCTCTATTACTAACAGGCTATTTTAACATATCTGCAAGGTTTTTGATACCTTGTAGGTATTTAAGACATACTTAAATATAGGATACAATAAAATTATTCGCTTTGCTCTGAATGATAAAACCAAACGTATTTCGACTGTGCTCAATGTGACATTTGACTATTTATACTTGTTCGGTTTCTTGCAGTTCCGCTTCACTCTTTATGAGATTAGGGAAAATCATAGGAGCCAAAGATTTTACAGGTTTATAAAGTATACTTTCTTCCAAATCTTCTTTTTCCATAAAAGGAAGTGTACTATTCAATTTATTGAAAACAATAAGTAAAACACTAAGAATAAGGCCAATCTTAAGCGCACCAAAAATGCCACCAGCTAATTTGTTAACGATGCCTAAAGCTGCAAAATCAGCAAGCTTGGTCAATGCCTTTCCTGCAAGACTTATAAGTAAAACAATAATGACAAAAGTGATTGCAAACGCTACAATATTGATGGTCTTTTGATTCCAATCTACTTTAGATTCTAAAACTTCTGCAGCAAAACCACTAAAATGAATCGCGCCATAAACGCCCAACACTAAAGCAACTAAAGAAGCTACCTCAACAAAAAGACCTTTCATGGCACCTCTTATTAATCCAAACAATAACAAAGAGCCTAAAATAATGTCAATGATACTCATAATACTAGCGGTTTTAGCAAACGTACATAAATTTTACCATTTTAGAATAATAACGCAAATCAAGAGCGTTTAGTTTATTAACTTTGAAGTCTGGTTTAATAAAAGATTTCCACATGTGTGGAAAATGAGCATGGCAAGAGACGAGCAATTAAAAGAACGGTGGAATTTAGTAGTGGAAAAACTCTCCAATCAGTTTGCCGATGGTGATCGGCTAGACTTAGATTCTATTATATATCTTATTGGCATTCAAGAACTTGGACAAATACACAGAGCATATAAAAAAGACCATAAGCTAGACCTTATGCATATTGCAGTATGTAAACTTTTAGAGCCTTATGGTTTTTATGAGTTCGATTTTGTTGACGATGATGGCTGGCCGCACTACAAGGTAAAGGAACAGTTGCCATTTTTAAAAGCGGGAGAGCAAAGCGTCTTAATGAAAGAAGCTATTGTGAACTATTTTGTTGAAACTGAATATATCGATTAAGATTTTTTAAATTTGCGATCTGAATAAACGGTATCATGATAGATAAGCTAAAAGAACTCATTGCAGAAGCCGAAGCATTTACAACCCAATCTAAGGAAGAAGTTGAGGCATTTCGTATTAAATATCTAGGCTCTAAAGGATTATTAAAACAGTATTTTGCGGAATTTAGAAATGTAGCGAACGACCAAAAGAAAGAGTTTGGACAAACCATAAATCAGCTTAAAAAAACAGCTGAAGAAAAGGTTAATGCTTTAAAAGAAGAGCTCGAAAGCAAAGAAGAAGATAATGGTATTTACGGCGATTTATCTCGTCCTGGAGAACCCATTGCTTTAGGAGCACGCCATCCTATTTCTATCGTAAAAAATCAGATTATTGATATCTTTTCACGTATTGGTTTTAATGTTAGTGAAGGCCCAGAGATTGAAGATGATTGGCACAACTTTACAGCATTAAATTTACCAGAATACCATCCTGCTCGCGACATGCAGGATACGTTTTTTATTCAGACCAACCCAGATATCTTGTTACGTACACACACCAGTTCTGTACAGGTGCGTTATATGGAAAATAACAATCCCCCTATTCGTACGATTTCACCGGGCCGAGTATATAGAAATGAAGCCATTTCCGCACGCTCACACTGCTTTTTTCATCAAGTTGAAGGTCTGTATATAGATAAAGATGTGAGCTTTGCAGATTTAAAGCAGACCCTACAATATTTTACGACTGAAATGTTTGGTAAATCTAAGATTAGATTACGCCCATCTTATTTTCCATTTACTGAGCCAAGTGCTGAAGTTGATGTGTATTGGGGGCTGGAAACGGAAACGGATTATAAAATCACCAAAGGTACAGGCTGGCTAGAAATTATGGGTTGCGGTATGGTTGATCCCAATGTATTGGAAAACTGCGGCATTGACTCTAAAGCATACTCTGGTTTTGCATTTGGAATGGGCATTGACCGTATTGCAATGTTACTCAACCAGATTAGTGATATTCGCTTATTGAGTGAAAATGATGTGCGTTTTTTAGAGCAGTTCAAAAGTGCGCTTTAATTTGCCATTCTGAACTCATTTCCTGAGCTCTGCGGAAGTATAATTTAGAATCTATGGATACTCAAAATATTATTCCAAGTGTTTCGCATCTTCAATAGTAAAGACAGACTTCCTGAATTCAGAAGGCTTTTTGTCGTTTAAAAGTTTTAAGCCACCAGTCGCTTTTATGAGTTCAGCAAAATGTGTTTCTCTACTTTCATATTGTTCTTTATTAGAATAAGTGGTCACCAATAACAGATGAAAAGGTGTATCTTCGGTATATAGGGATTCCATTAATTGAAAGGAATGGATATAGCCTTTTTCAACAGCATTCAACCTTAATTGTTTCCAGTTGTTTTGAAAATAATAAATAGCTTCCTCGGTATTGTTGTTCAAAATTTCAATAGTCTCAATCGTAGTGATTTTTTCTTTGATCTGAGCAGTACACATAACACAAAAAAGAATAATTGGAATAATAAGTCTAATCTTCATCACGTACGTTTTAGAATTTGATTCTAAATTAAGAATTTAGCATTTCATGAGCTTCAATTTAGTGTATAATTAACATGAAATCAAAAAGGCGTATTTTCTTCGACCTGCTTAAGTAACCATCTAATCTCGTCTTCTTTAACATCGTCAGCACTTTCAAACTTTATACGTTTGGCATGTTTACCTTTTCCTGAAAACTTTAAACGTTGGTGCACAATGCTATCAATGTGATGTACATACAGCATACAGGTATCTTTAGCGGCTTGCTGAATACCGCACAATACATTTTTAGCATCGCCTCTACTATAGAGTACCAATTTTACTTTAGCACCACCAAGAATGGACTCTTCTGCATTTGGAAAAAAACCCAAGACAATAGATCTTAATTTTAAACCTATACGCTGCGCTTCAGAAGCATTAACAAATGTGCTTTTAAAAGCTTCGAGATCGTTCATAATACCATATTTTAAAATTAAGTTTTTCTTCTTAAAGAATTATTTAGCTTTGTTCTCAAATTTAATGAGATTAGTGCTTTCATTAGATACAAATACTGAAACAAGTTCAGCATAAAATGAAAAAAGACATTAAAATTCCAAAGGTTAAAGATGTGTATATTGCAGTAGTAAAAGAAGAGCATCTAGACTACAAAACACAAGATTGGAATGCCTATATCATTAACAATAGTGATGCGGATTTAGATACGGTTCTTATCGTATCTCAAGGAATGTCCGAAGATAAAATGACTCCTCCAATGCGCCATACGATTTCTAAATTACCTGCTAGGAGTTACGCAAAGATTGAGTACTTACAGGAAAAAGTTTTGGAACTTAATAATTCGTTTAAAATAACTTTTTTTGAAGGCAACCAAATGTTTGACAAAACATATCTGTTTAGAAAAAACACCATAAACGAAAAAGCTTTACAAACAGTTCCTTTGATGCAGTTGAAAGGTGTGCTCGTTCAATAATGGAGTTATGGAAGACTTAAGAAAAGAACTTCAACGGCTTTCAAAAGACCCCATTATTTCAAAGAAATATAGAAATATAAAACTGTTTTCTTATCTGATAAGAACGTTTATAGCTGTAGTGATTATTTACTTCTTATGGTATTATGAATGGATAAAATGGGTATTGTACATTTATATCCCTATTAATTTAATTTCACTCATTTCTATTTTTGGATGGAATCTGTTTTTGAATAAAAGGATTAAAAAATCGCAACTTCAGATCGAAGAAGTCATAAGTACAATTGATGAAGAAAGAGGAGTAATTAATCCAACTTGTCCGTCAGCTTCTTAAACACCTTTTTAGGATTCTTATTTTCGTACAAAACGTCATAAACCGCATTGATTATAGGTAACTTCGTCTTTTTTAAATTCTTCTCATTTAATAAAAACGCACTTTTGGTGGCATAGTAACCTTCAGCAATCATATTCATTTCCATCTGTGCAGATTTCACCGTGTAACCTTTACCTATCATATTGCCAAACATTCTATTACGAGAAAACACAGAATAACCCGTTACCAATAAATCCCCCAAATAGGCTGAATTATTAATATTGCGCTTCATCTTATGCATTTTCTTAATAAAACGTTTCATTTCCCTTATGGCATTGCTCATCAATACACTCTGAAAGTTGTCACCATAACCCAAACCATGTGCAATACCCGCAGCAATAGCATAAATATTCTTTAACATCACTGCATACTCCACACCGATAATATCATCACTGATTTTTGTCTTAATGTAAGAGCTCGATAAGTTATTAGCTATGGCTTGCGCTTTTACTGGGTCTGCACAAGAAATGGTAAGATAAGATAAGCGTTCTAAAGCTACCTCTTCTGCATGGCATGGACCAGCGATGACCGCTATATTTTCAAAAGGGATGTTGTAAATATCATGGAAGTGCTCACCTACCAATAAACCCGATTCTGGTATAATTCCTTTTACTGCTGAAACTATGGTTTTTCCACTAATATCTGTGGTAAGTTTTTCGAGTTCAGAATGCATAAAAGCCGACGGAATCACAAAAATAAGTACATCTGCCCATTCAGCAATTTCATTAATATCATTACTGAGTTTTAATTGTTCTATATGAAATTCTACCGAGCTTAAATAACTGGGATTGTGCTGTTCTTTTAAAAGATGTTCCTTAGTGTAGACACTGCGCATGTACCAACCGACTTCATCTAAGTTTTCGCAAAGCATTTTTACAATGGCAGTTGCCCAACTTCCAGCCCCAAAGACCGCATATTTTTTGGTGTCGCTCATAGAAATAGTTTCGTTTAAGTCATTCAAAAATACACAAATTTTAGAGAATGATTCTTGGTTTTTCCGCTGTCAATCTATGGCCAGTTACTAAACTTGTAGAAGTATAGTTAATATTCTTTTTAGGTCAATACACCCATTGTACATTGTAATGAAATTTGACATTTTGACTACGCTCAATTTGATATTTCAATCGGTATTAAAATTTGACTTTGGCACACGTTTTGAAATTATAAAAGTAATAACCCTAAAACCGTTAGATTATGAAGACGATAAAACTATTACTTGTATTTGCACTCAGTGCAACATTGTTTACCTCATGTTATACTGAGGAAATAAACATTAACGATAATGACCCTGCAATTTCATTAAATCAATTGCTGCAATCTTACGATTTGTGGTACGTGGATATTAACGCTACCCAAGGTTATGGCGAAACTCCATTTTTACAAATTGCCTTTACACTGAGCTTTGATAATGGTCGTATGTATGCCAATAATAATTTAGTAGGTTTGGGTAGTCAAGGTAATGGATTTGGTGTGCAAATAGGAAATTACGATGCCTATGATATGATATTGGATGTTAACCACACCGTCGATGGGTTTGAGTCTTTTGATGTGTTTCAAATAGACAACAATACTATTGAGCTATACAATCCGTTTAATGACACGTCTTACTTTTTAGACGGTTATCAACGCTCTAATTTTGATTATGACTTTGTCTTCTACGACAATATTCATTATTTCTTGCAAGAGTATGAGGCTTGGGAAAAAGTATACACAAGTGAGTTTGGAGCTTTAAATGAGTTTGATAATGAAAACTATTTACAGTTTTTATCTGGTGGAAACGATTCTACATTTAGAAGCTCGCAAGATGTAAATGTGAACAATCCAAATAATATCTACTGGGATTACACAGGGTTTTATGGTGTAGGAGATATTACAGGAAATATGTACCTAAAAACATTAACATTAGATTATGATTTCTTTGACAATGAATTCTTTGAACTCAGCGTTATTGATGATGGTAGGATAGAGTTGTTCCATGCAAATTCTGGCACAGTATATGAGTTTGAAGGAAGAGGATATATTGCTTATTACAGAAGTTCTGATACCCAAGGCCGAATTACAGAGACAACGGAAATGCCCAAAAAACGTAAACAAAAATTACCTAAGGTAGATAACCCTAGAAATAATACTCGAAGCTAAATTTTGGTTGGTTATTTAGTTTCAAAAACGCTCAGTTGATACTTGTCGACTGGGCGTTTTTATTTTGAAGTGACTTTAAGGGTTTACCTAGTGTCTAAAAAATAGAGCTTGTCACTAATTCTTTATTACATCACTTGAATGCAATTACACCACATTGTGACCAAGCCTTACCCATGGATTTTAAAACTAGAAATGGCAGAACTCTTAACCTAAATATTTTTAATATACTCATCATATCAGGAGTAGTACATGGTATAATCTTCAGTGTAATTGTATTGAGTCAAAAAAAATATGCCACAAATAATGTTAAATACCTCTCTCTAATAGTATTATTTCTCTCATTAAGTAACTTTAAATATTGGTTATTGGACACCAAGTTAATTGATCTCTACCCCATAATTAAATACATATACATACCTTGGCATTGGTTAGTGTTACCTATGTTCTATTTTTATGTGCAAAAATTTATTGGAAAACAACCCATTACCAAAATATTAAGCGTATACTTAATCGGCCCCTTTGTGCTGGTCCTGTTTATACATATAGTGCAGGTGTTTTATAAGTTAACGGTAAACAAGGCCTATGATATACCATCACATTTTAGCAGAGGGATTTTTGTCTATGTGGAATTCTTCTCAATTGCGTTCAATATTATACTTATGGTTTTAACTCATAAAATGATAATTAACCATGAGAAAGATATTTCTTATGATATAAAATGGATAAAATCGGAAACAAATTGGCTGAAAAAACTCATATACCTTGGAATGCTAACCTGTTTGTTTTGGTTCTGTGCTATAAGCATTGTCGTAATATACGACCTTAATAGATCATATGTTTTCTACCCAATGTGGATTGGTATATCTATACTTGTATATTGGATAGGGTATATAGGCCTTCAAAAATCTAAACAACTTGAAGAGCGAATTGGATTAAGAAAAAAAAGAATTGCCCTAATTGAAAATTTAAAGAAAAATAGTCACAACACCCAAAACAAAAACACTTTCCTTAGAAAACCAAATGTCATTGAAGTTATAGAAGATATGTTCAACAATGAAAAGTTATATCTTAACCCAAACTTAAGCTTAGAATATTTAGCTAATAAGGTTAACCTAAGTACAAGTCATCTTTCAAAAGTCATTAATAACCAAAAAAATATGAATTTTAAAGACTATGTAAACGGTTATAGACTTGAAGAAGCTAAAAAATTACTAAAAGATAAAAATTATGATAACTATACAATCGTAGCCATAGGTTTAGAGTGTGGTTTTAATTCAAAATCAGCATTTTACAGTGCTTTTAAAAAACAATATCAACAAACACCAAACCAATTTAGAAATGTATAAACTTGTCCTATTTTTTGTTGTTCTGCAAGTTTCGGGACATGGGTGTTGGTAATTATACAGAACTTTGGGTATTGAAAATTAAAAAATCCTACTTTATGAAAAATCTTTTCAAACTCATTTATCTATCAATTGCCCTATCTACCCTTTTTTGCTGCGAAAAAGAGGATAACGGCACCGCCCAGAACGAAAACTTTAAAACGGTATCCGTTGATGATGCCATGGGTTTTCTGAACCTAAGGACAGTAAAAAAGACCAATGCCAACAGTTACCTTACCAACATATCCACGGATGTGCAGCAAGAACAGATCACCAATACCGATGAGCTGCTTACCATTGTACCAGCAGCAACAATCCATCAACAGCACTATAGCCATATACTGCTTTTAGAGATCGATGGGGAGATACAGAGTGTGGTGTTCAGTATGACCCCAGATGAAAGTCCCGACTCGGAAGCTTACGATGGTGAACTGCTCATTACAGACCTTGATGGCAGCTTCATAAAGGGATACACCGTAGAAAACGGAATTTTGCAAACCGAGTACCTGGGATTCCCAGACGTTTATGGCAAAGCCGTGACCCAAAAAAACGATTGTACGGATTGCCCCTATTCTGTCTGTGACTATTGCGACCTGGAGGAGGTCGATATAGGGTTCGTTGGCGGCAGCTCTGGTCTGCCTCAAGTCAATTATATCGTCGTCGGTAGCATCTTTGACCGAGGGAACAGTGGCGGCTATATTGACTTTGGCTGGAACTCTGGCGGTGGCGGAGGAGGAGGCTCGTCGAGCCCCAATATTACCCCTTACCAAGGCTTCCTAAATTCGCTCACACTGGCGCAACGTAATTTTTTAACGGCTAATACGCCCTTAAAAATCAATATCCAAAACTTCTTTTCCGAAAATGGGCACAGTGAGGCTAATGAGAGTTTTATAACAGATATTATTATTTATTTAATGGGTAATCCCAACTCATCTTTAGAATTTAATATTAACCTAGACCCTAACAATGCTCTACATTTTGATTCTTTCGAAGAAGCTGAAGACTATTTTGACAGCTTATCTAGTAGTAATTACACACATGTATCTTCAGTTTTTGAAATAGGCTCGGTTAGAAGAGACGTACACTCATTAGAATTCAATAATTTTCCTCAAGCTAACATAGTCACCTCAATCAAAGCAATGATACCAGACGATAACAATGCTTTGGAATGTTTGAACATCTTAAATGTAAGATCAGAATTAGAAGGTAATAACACGTTGTTTGATTGGACGCAGCTTGATAGTGAAGATCCCAATGACAGCAGTGGGCCTGTAATTGAAATAAATGAATCTACAGACAGCGTTAAAATATCTGTTGAAGGTGAAATGTTGGTTGGATTAAACATTGGTGGTTACCCTCTCAGAAGTAGACATTTAATAACGGTTGTTATTACATATAATTATTCAACAGCTCAGATTAACGAAGATTATTGTTATTGGTATTATACTAATTAAGCACTTTATGAAAACACAGTCTCTTATTATAATATTATTAATTCTTCTAATGATTAATTGTACGGTTTACAAACCTTTTTCAAGTAATAAGAATAGAAAAGAGTCTACAAGGCAGATTAAAGACACCTTTAATCTTACGTCAGAAGAATTTAAGCAGATTAATGAAGATTCTATATTGTTTGAGATATCTGAGTCTTTAGCCAAACAAGTGAGTTTTAAAACAACTAATCGACGTATAGATTCTTTTTTAAGCGGTAACTATGAAAAAAAGCAATTATTAATTGCATTGAATATTGACCAATTAAAACTCAAAGGAGAATTTGATTTTGATTATACAGATAAATTTAATGGTCGAAGGCTATACTTTAATACAGTTAAAGAGTATGAAGAGTTTATGAAAAAATTGGACTGTAGTTTTATAAAAAAGGTAAATTTTAAAGTAGATACATTAAAAAACTGAATATGGAAACAGTAATATCCCCGAGTATTGGCTTAATAATATGGCGACTGCTCATGATTGCCATTATGATATGTTTTATAATCTCAATGGTTAAACTTTATAGAAAAGTCACAAAATATATTGATTTGAAATCTAAGTACTACGAAAACAAAATGGAACTTTAAAAAAGTCTCGTAATTATACGGTATGAAGCCTTTATCCCCATATGATTAATGTCGACAAAGAATTATACTATGAGAACAGCTTAAACTAAACAACGAATAAAAATGAAAACAAAAAAAACAGTTATAACAACAATAGTAATAGTAGTAATGATAATTTTAGCTTTCCTTTATCTATTAAGCAATATAAAATTATGTGGTCAGTAATTTAAAGACTTATTTATGTTAATCACAATATTTATAGTTTTTGCATTGTGTTTTATCATTGAGCGCATAAAGCCTGGGTGGCATTTACCGCAAGTCCCTACATGGACAATAAGGGTTTTGGCCATTAATTTTGTACAACTATTCGTTGTAGTCATAGCAGGGTTTACATGGGAAGAATGGTTGTCTTCTTCATCTATCTTTAGATTATCAGATTTTGTCAATCCTACCTTGGGAGGTGGAATAGCTTACATTATTGCAACCTTTGTGTTCTATTGGTGGCATAGATGGAGGCATACTGTAAATTTTCTATGGTTACATTTTCATCAAATACATCACAGCCCACAACGAATCGAGGTAATCACCTCTTTTTATAAACACCCTTTAGAAATGGTTCTCAATTCAATCATTGGCAGTTTATTGGTTTATATGTTATTAGGTCTTAGTATTGAAGCAGGAGCCGTCTATACTTTATGTACCGCACTTGGGGAATTCTTTTATCATACAAATATTAAAACACCTCAATGGGTTGGCTACATTTTTCAACGACCAGAAATGCATAGAATCCATCATGAATACAATAAGCATACAAACAACTATGGTGATATAGTTTGGTGGGATATGCTATTTGGCACATATGAAAACCCTAAAGAATTTAAAACCTCATGTGGCTTTGATAATGAAAAGGAGCAGCGCTTGATTGACATGCTGAAATTTAAAGATGTACATGAAGAAAACTTGTAGTGGCGTAATTGGAAATCAAAAGTCACTTGTGAGTCAATCTAGCTACAAAGATTTATCATAAATATAAAGAATTAATAATGAAACAACAAGATCATATCGGTTTTTACAATTGGGTAAAGTTTTTAATTGCAGGCATATTGATGCTGTTCTTTTTAAACAGTAACTCACAAGAAAACTACGTAAAATTGCCAAAAACACAGAGCAGTTGTCCCATGATAATTGTTAACGACAATATCATCGCTAATGAAAGCTTTATCAACAAATACAAGACTTTGATTATTAAAGTAAGGGTATTGAAAGATAGACATTATCATACAGTTCATAGATCTTCCAACCTAAGTGAAAACGGAACTGTCTTTGTGGAGTTGGATCAAAAAATAAAAACCAAGTCACAATGTGATTTAAACAAATTTTTTGGAATAGATAAAAACAATGACGTTTACGTTAATGGATATTTAATTGAGGATGCTAAATATAAAATTGCCGTAGAGAGTATCATTGATATTGAGTTAATCACGCCAAACTCAACAAACAAATTAAAACGTAAGTCAATTAACGTTTGGACCATCACTAAAGAAGAACGGGAACAGGGATGTAAACAATAGGCTACAGAATAAATTCGCTTACAAATCCTTCAAAACCACTTCCAAATCCTCATAGCCATAAGGCTTTGCCATAATAATCTTGGATGCACTTAACAAAAAGTACATAGGTGTAGCGGCAACACCATAGGTTTTTACAATGGGGTTTCCCCATTTACCCAAACCGATGTTATGGATAAAATCGGGGTAATTTTTAATCTCTTCTGTCCATTTGGTGGGTTCATCTTCCAAACCAAAAGCCACTACTTTTATATTGGGTTTTTCGGCAACCAATGCCTTTACTTTAGGAAGTTCTTTTAAACAATGTCCACAGCCACTACTCCAAAATATAAGCAGATAATATTCCGAGCCTTTTAAATCGTGAAGACTTGAAGTGTTCTCACCATATATAATTTCAAAATTAGGGGCTTTGGTACCCAAAGATGTATTTTTATAGGATGTGATGGTTTCTGCCAAAACCTTATTACCAGTAGCGTTAGCCAGGTCTAATAAATGATTTTCGGTAATATAATTGGCAAGCTCGTGGTTTTCTAAGGTTACAAAACGTTGCCATAGAATTTCCATTAAACTCGTTTTAATAATACGATCGTCGTTACTAATCGCATCGGCTACTTGATCTACCAAATCCTTATAGGATTTGTTCGTAGGGTTTTCTATCATATTAAAAACATAACCTGTTACTCTATCGACCAAAAACGAAGAACTCTGCAATAGATAATTACTAAAATCTATCTGACTTAAAAAATGCTGTTTTAGATGGTTAGAATAGGCGCTAACATCTTCGTACTGCGGAGGTATATAAGGTCTATTGGCCGTGATAAATGCAGAAACCAATTTGTCTTTTGAAGATTCTTCATACGCCAACTGTGTATCCTTTACTACCTTAAAAATAGATGCAAAGCCATCCTCGTCTGTATTGGCTTTAGAATAATAATTACTAATGGTTTTGTTAACCATGTCCATGCTGTGCAGATAGGAATTCCAGAGTTTGTTTTCTTCAGATTCGGTAAATTCCACACCTTTATCATAACTAAAATTAAAGGCTACGGTTTCCTTGCCATCGTATATAAAATCGAAATTGTTTTCTTCTGGCGGAACAGCGTACACAATTTTATAAATTCCTGGAGTCACTGTAGAATCCAATGGAATTTCAAAATTACCAAGACTATCTAATTTCCCCCTATTTACATAGTTGGCACCTTCTGGTGTAGCCTTGTATAAAAAGGCATAGGAAAAATCTTCTGCTGGCGAAAAGTTTCCTTTTACACTTTGAGAAAAGGCGAAACAAGGAACTAAGAACAAGGAAAGGATTAATTTTTTCATTTTATATGGTTTTATCGCGATAACTGCTTCAATAATTAAGCCATTATGCCTTTTTAGATCTAATACTTTCTATAACAACCGTGCATAATATTAAGAGACCTCCAACAAATGTATGTATTGTTGGTATTTCTTTCAAGAAAAAATAAGCAATTATAATACCGAAAACAGGTTGTGCGCTTCCAATAATACTTGCTGTACTCGCTTTAAAATATTTTAGGCTATTAACAAACAGCGTATGTCCAATAACAGTCGTTAGAAGCCCCAACAATATTACATAAGGATATTGTGTGGTGATATTTGAAGTATCCATAACATATAAAACCGGAGCTAAAATAACGGTAAGTATAGCGACTTGATAAAACATTAACATAGTAGGGTTATACTTTACTACATGGCTTTTTAGTATAAGAATACGAAGTGCATAACAGACTGCTGATAATAACCCAAAGAGAATCCCTTGAAGTTGACCGCTTTTTATATCAAGATCAGGCGCTAAAATGTAAATACCTACAAGCACAATAATACCTAAAACAATATGAACAGGATCGAATTTTACTTTAGAAAACAAGGGCTCCAAAAGTGCCGTAATTACAGGAAAAGTGAACAACGACAACATCCCGATAGCCACATTAGAAAATTTTAAGGCGTAAAAATAGGTAATCCAATGTGCTCCCATACATACAGCACCAACTAAAAATGTCCACCGATCCTTACGCGTATAGATCTTTAAATCAATGCCCTTGTAAAGACATAAAACCAATAAAAATACCGCTGCAATAGCTGAACGCCACCAAATTACAACTGGTGTCGGTAAGGCAATGTATTTACCCAAAGCACCTGAAGTACTGATGAAGATTGTAGCAACCGTAAGCCACAGTAGGTGATTTAAATGTGAATTTTGTTTCATTCATTTAAAATTTGTCAATTCAATTCAATTGAATTTTAAGTCATTAAATTGTAACATTTAGATTAAAAAAACTTTGGTAATTCTAGATACAGTTTTTCATACTCCAAAACCAATAGAACAGACTTTAATCTTTATATTTTAGAAAGTGCTGCCAGTGCCTGTTTTATAGATTTTATGTTTTCAAATGTAATGAGTAAACGCAATCCGTTTCGGGTTTGCTTTTCTTTCATTTTACATTGGCCCGCATTAGTTTGCACAAACTGTAAAACTTTGGTAAAAGCTTCGGTTTGATAGAATTTACTTTGTTGGTCATTTATAAAATAGCCTATCAATTTACCCTGTTTCATAATGAGTTTTTCAATTCCCATTTTAGTGGCAATCCATTTTAAACGTACACTATCAAAAAGGTCAGAAACTTGTGTTGGTAATTCGCCAAAACGATCAATAATTTCAGATTCAAACTTCTCTAGTTCCTCTTCTGTTTTTATGGCATTGAGTTTTGTATATAGATTGAGACGTTCGGTAATATTGTTGACATAGTCATCTGGAAAAAGTAATTCAAAATCCGTGTCTATCGTTATATCTTTAACATATTGCTTTGGCTTACCATCATCTTCATACAGATCTGCAAACTCTGACTCCTTTAGTTCTTCAATGGCTTCGTTTAAAATCTTCTGATAGGTATCGAAACCTATATCGTTTATAAATCCACTTTGCTCACCACCGAGTAGGTCTCCGGCACCTCTAATTTCCAAATCCTTCATGGCGATGTTAAATCCGCTGCCGAGCTCGGTAAATTGTTCTAAAGCGGTGATGCGTTTGCGAGCATCGGTGGTCATTGCAGAATATTCTGGTGTAATGAAATAACAAAAGGCCTTTTTATTGCTTCTACCTACACGACCTCGCATTTGATGCAGATCGCTCAATCCAAAATTATTGGCATTGTTGATAAATATGGTGTTAGCATTGGGAACGTCTAAACCGCTTTCTACAATGGTTGTACTCACCAAAACATCGAACTCACCATTGATAAATGCGAGCATGAGTTGCTCTAGTTTTTTACCATCGAGCTGCCCATGGCCGATGGCAATTTTGGCATCTGGAACCAAACGCTGAATCATCCCGGCAACTTCCTTTATGTTTTCTATTCTGTTGTGAATAAAAAATACTTGGCCTCCACGCTGAATTTCATAACTAATAGCATCGCGAATGGTCTCTTCGTTAAAGCGAATTACGTGACTTTCAATCGGGTATCGGTTTGGCGGAGGTGTGTTTATTACAGACAAGTCCCTTGCGGCCATTAAGCTAAACTGAAGTGTTCTGGGAATGGGAGTGGCGGTTAATGTCAATACATCTACGTTTTCTTTTATCGTTTTCAATTTTTCTTTTACGGCAACACCAAATTTCTGTTCTTCATCTACGATAAGTAGTCCCAGATCTTTAAACTTTACATTTTTATTCGCAAGTTGGTGCGTACCAATGATGATGTCTACACTCCCTTTTTCCAAACCCTCTAACGTTAATCGTTTTTCTTTAGCAGTTTTAAAACGGTTGACATATTCTATCGTAACAGGGAAAGCTTTTAGGCGCTCCTTAAAAGTACGGTAATGCTGATAGGCCAAAATGGTTGTAGGTACCAAAACGGCAACCTGTTTTCCGTTATCAACAGCTTTAAAAGCCGCTCTTATGGCGACTTCAGTTTTACCAAAACCAACATCGCCACAGACCAAACGGTCCATTGGGCGCTCGCTCTCCATATCTGCTTTTATATCTGCCGTTGACGACACCTGATCTGGCGTGTCCTCATACACAAAAGAGGCCTCAAGCTCGTGCTGCATATAACTGTCTGGAGCGTATTGAAAGCCTTTTTTAAGCTTCCGTTTGGCATAGAGCTTAATGAGGTTAAAAGCAATTTCCTTAACTCTAGATTTGGTTTTCTGTTTTAGATTTTTCCAAGCCTTACTTCCTAGCTTGTATATTTTTGGCGGTTTACCATCCTTACCATTAAATTTTGTGATTTTATGTAACGAATGAATACTTAAATACAGTACGTCCCGTTCACCATAAATCAATTTTATGGCTTCTTGTTTTTTGCCCTCAACATCTATTTTTTGTAATCCGCCAAACTTACCAATACCATGATCTATATGAGTTACATAATCCCCAATTTCGAGATTTGTGAGCTCTTTTAAGGTAATAGCCTGCTTTTTGGCGTAGCCATTCTTAAGATGAAATTTGTGGTACCGATCAAAGATCTGATGGTCAGTGTAAACTGCTATCTTATGTATCTTATCAATAAAACCCTGATACAATGAAAGTACTACCGTTTTGTAATGTACTTCTTGCTCAATATCATCAAAAATATCGTGAAAACGTTTTGCCTGTTGTTCACTTACGCAAGCGATATAATTGGCAATTCCGTTCTGGTGGTTTTCATTTAGATCTTCAATAAGCAAATTGAATTGTTTGTTGAACGAAGGTTGTGGTTTGGTATTGAATTCAATTACGGAGGCATTAGTAGAAACTTGTGATGCCGCAATCTCTTTTTTGTCTGGGTGAGATTCTATGCTTTGCCCTAGATGAGAAAAGAAACTCTGCGAACCAAACTCAATCAAATTGTATTCTAAAAATTGATGTTTCAATACCTCGGAGCTACAGAACAATTCTTCTGGTGAAGCATGCTTTATATCTGAAGACAACTTATTGAAAGCCTCTTCGGCTTTAGCAAAAAACTCATCGATTCTTGAAAACAGCAAAGATGCGTTCTTAGAAAAAATAACCGTTTTATTAGAAATGTATTTTAAAAAACTCTCACGGCTTTCTGCAATTTGCTTATTGGCAACATTAGGTATAATACTTACTTTTTTAATACGCTCAGTGGAAAGTTGTGTCTCAACATCGAAAGTTCTAATGCTATCAACTTCGTCACCAAAAAACTCAATACGGTAAGGCTCATCGTGCGAAAAAGAGAATACGTCTATAATACCTCCTCTCACGGAAAACTCCCCCGGTTCTGTCACAAAATCGACACGTTTAAACTTATATTCAAAAAGGACTTCATTTACAAAATCGATACTCAGTTCATCGCTAACGGTAACCTTTAAGGTATTTTTCTCTAATTCTTTTTTAGTAACCACCTTTTCAAAGAGAGCATCGGGATAGGTAACAATTACAGCTGGTTTTTTTCTTGAATTGATTCGATTTAAAACCTCAGCCCTAAGTAAAACGTTGGCATTATTGGTTTCTTCTATTTGGTAAGGTCTTCTATAGCTTCCAGGGTAAAACAATACATCTTTATCGTTGATGAGCTGTTCTAAATCATTGAGGTAATAGGCTGCTTCCTCTTTGTCATCAAAAATCAACAAAAATGGTTTGTCAGCAGTTTTAAATGCTTCGGCCACAACTATTGAGAACGACGATCCTACAAGGCCCTTTAAATGTATTTTATTTTCGGTTTGGGTAATAGCATTTTGCAGATTTTGCAGTTGCAAAGTCTGTGCAAAAGTTTGGGAAATGAATGCTTTACTCAAGTTCCTTTATTTGATGTGCAAATATAAAATTTTTGCGGTGTTATTAATTGAAATTATCTATTATTAGAATTATATTTGCACTCTATAAAAAACAGTATATATGTCATTTTCAGAATTATTTGAAAGCGGATTTAAAAAGCGAAATGAAGACCATTTTGCAGCCATAGTAAGAGTTGCAATGAGCGATGGAGTTATCAATGATGCAGAAAAGGCGTTTTTAGACCGTTTGGCTATTCGCTTAGATATTACAGAGCTCGAATACAAAGACATTCTAAAGGATTATAAAAGTCATCCTATTAATGCACCACATTCTTACGACAAACGCCTAGAACGTTTATACGATTTGGCGCGTATGGTTTGGGCAGATCATATTGAAGGCCCAAATCAATTGGGATTATTAGAAAAGCTTTGTATCGGATTAGGATTTAACCAAGACAACGTAAAATATATTGCTGATAAAGCTTTAACGCTAGTACATTACGAAGTAGACTTGGAGGAGTTTACTGAGAGAATGAAAAAAATGAACCAGTAGTAGATTTTAGAAAAAAATTAAGCGAACATTAATGTTCGCTTTTTTTATTCTGCATTGCGCATAAACTCCTCAGCTTTTTCCACCATATTCTTACTTCCACAAATAAAAGGTACACGCTGATGTAGTTCGGTAGGTTGAATATCCATAATACGTGTAAAACCATCACTGGCTTTACCATTGGCTTGTTCTGCTAAAAATGCCATAGGATTACATTCGTACAGTAAACGCAATTTACCATTACTTGCTTTAGAACTTTTTGGGTACATGTAAATACCACCTTTTATCATGTTTCTGTGAAAATCAGAAACCAACGAACCAATATATCTACTGGTATATGGTCTGTCCCCTTCTTCCTCTTGGCAGTATTTTATATAGTTTTTAATGCCCTTTGGAAAATGAATATAGTTCCCTTCATTTACTGAGTAGATACGGCCATCTTCGGGGAATTGCATATTGGGATGCGATAAGTAATAGGATCCAATGGCAGGGTTTAAGGTAAAACCGTTAACGCCATCGCCTGTTGTATAAACCAACATGGTAGACGTTCCATAAACCACATAACCCGCCGCTACTTGCTGATTTCCTTTTTGAAGAAAATCCTCGAGCTGCACAGGTGTACCAATAGGAGTCACACGCCTGTAAATTGAAAAAATAGTTCCCACAGATACATTCACATCAATATTAGACGAGCCATCTAGCGGATCAATCAACACAACATACTTATTTTGATGGTTTTCGTCCTGACTGTTTATGGTAATAAAATCGTCTTCCTCTTCACTGGCTATACCACAGACAATATTTCGCTTTGTCATGGTCTGTATAAACTTCTCATTGGCATAAACATCTAATTTCTGTTGGTCCTCACCTTGAATATTGGTATCACCAGCCGCACCAATAATATCAACTAGACCCGCTTTATTAACTTCGTGATTAACCACTTTTGCCGCTAAACGAATAGAATTTATTAATCTCGAAAGCTCACCAGAGGTATATTTGAAAGACGCTTGATTTTCAATGATAAATTCACCTAGAGTTTGATTTATTTTAGAGTTAGACATGGAGTGGTATATTGATTAGATGGCACAAATATCGCATTTTTTAACAAACTATATCGTTTTCGTACTGTAAACTATTTACAAGTAAACCTAAGTTCTTTTTTTAGTATAACCTTATAAAATATTTAAGTAAATCTGTAAGCATTTAAAATGCAATTATCGCATAAATAAATTATGGATTAAAGCGAGTTTTAGATTATATTTGATTTTCGTTTTCATAATTAATAATGACTCTACCTAGACCAGCAACTAAAGAAGATATGCCAAGGGTTTTAGAGCTAATAAATGAATTAGCCGTGTTTGAAAAAGAGCCCGAAGCAGTTGAAATCTCATGCTCTGATTTAGAACGTGATGGCTTTGGCGAGCTCCCCAAATTTAAATGCTTTGTTGTAGAAGTAGAAAACAAAGTTGAAGGTTTGGCATTGGTTTATCCAAGATATTCAACCTGGAAAGGTAAAGCACTGCACCTCGAAGATCTCATTGTAAGTAAAGCATGCAGATCCAAAGGTCTAGGAACACAACTCTTGGATACCGTAGTAAAATACGGAAAAGCAATTGGAGTAAAACGCATAAGTTGGGAAGTCTTAGACTGGAATGAACCAGCCATTGCATTTTACGAAAGTAAAGGCGCAAACGTTATGAGAGATTGGGATGTGGTACAACTCGATGAGAACGGAATCAACGCTTATTTAAAGAATATTAACTAAAAAAGATTCTCATTTTTACGAGAAGTATATATGCAGATTTTTAAATTTGGGGGAGCATCGGTAAAAGATGTTAAAGGTGTGAAAAATTTAGCCAAAGTTTTAAACACCACAGGTTACAAGAATACTTTAGTGGTCGTTTCTGCCATGGGAAAAACCACTAATGCTATGGAATTGGTCATCAAAAATTATTTTGAAAACAAAGCAGAACTGCAAAGTTCTATCCATGATGTTATAAAATATCATAATGAAATTCTGCTAGGTTTGTTTGACAATGAGCGTCATCAGGTATTTTTAGCTGTTAAAGCCCTTTTTGATGAATTAAACTTATTTTTTAAAAGCAATAAATCACCAGATTACAATTATGTCTATGACCAAACTATAGGTTTTGGTGAGTTAGTTTCTACAACAATTATCAGTCATTATCTCAATGATATAGGTTTAAAAAATAATTGGTTAGATGTTAGAGACTACATAAAAACCGATAATTATTACAGACGTGCCAACGTTAATTGGGAAGTGACCCAAGCCCAAATTTCTTCTCAACTTAATACATCAGTCCTAAACATTACCCAAGGATTCTTAGCCAGCGATGCAAATAATTTTACTACCACTTTGGGCAGAGAAGGTAGTGATTATACGGCGGCTATTTTTGCGTATTGTTTAAATGCCAATAGTGTTACCATTTGGAAAGATGTACCTGGTGTTTTAAATGCAGATCCTCGCTATTTTGAAAATGCACAATTGCTTAACCAAATTTCTTACAGAGAAGCGATAGAGTTGGCATTTTACGGAGCTTCGGTCATTCATCCAAAAACACTTCAGCCATTACAACGCAAGGAGATTCCATTGCATGTAAAGTCATTTTTAAACCCTAATGCTAATGGTACTTGTGTTAGTAAAGGAAAAACCTTGGAGCCAGAAATTCCGTGTTTTATCGTAAAGAAAAATCAGATTTTAATTTCACTGTCATCATTAGATTTTTCATATATCGTTGAAGAAAATATCAGTGAGATATTTAGCTTATTGCACCTATACAAAATGAAAGTTGATGTTATTCAGAATTCAGCCATTAGCTTTTCTGTTTGTATCGATAACCTATACAACAATCTCGAAAAGTTGCTTCAACATTTAAGAGCAAAATTTAAAGTCACATCTCACGAAAATGTAAGTCTTTATACTATAAGGCATTATAACCAAGCTGCAATAAAAGAACTCGAAAAAGATAAGACCGTACTGTTGAAGCAGTTAACACAAGAAACGATTCAAATAGTAACTAAATAACATTTACTACATTTGTTTTATGGGGAAATCATCTAATATGGGATTAGTTACGGCAAAAGAGGTTGCCAAAGCAATCCATGCAGATAAGTATGGTTTCTTAGGAACGTTTTTTGGTTGGATATTGATGAAAGTACTCAAAATTTCTACGATAAATAAAATATATAAGCGCAACAAACACTTATCTAACGTAGACTTTTTGAATGCATTACTTGATGATTTTCAGATTAAATTCGAAATTCCCGAAGAAGACTTAAAAAGACTTCCTAAGGACGGTGCTTATATCACCATTTCTAACCATCCATTGGGCGGAATAGATGGTATTCTACTATTAAAATTAATGCTAGAACAGCGAAGTGACTTTAAAATTATTGCCAACTTTTTGCTTCATAGAATTGAGCCTCTTAAACCTTATGTAATGCCAGTAAATCCTTTTGAAGATCGTAAGGATGTAAAAAGTAGTATCGCTGGATTTAAAAATGCCATTTTGCATTTAAGGGAAGGGCATCCGCTTGGAGTATTTCCAGCGGGAGAAGTATCGACCTACAGAGATGGTAAATTGGTAGTGGATAAACCTTGGGAAGAAGCTGCAATGAAACTTATTCAAAAAGCAGAAGTTCCCGTAGTTCCTATTTATTTTCATGCCAAAAACAGTCGCCTTTTCTATAGATTATCTAAAATAAGTGACACGCTTAGGACTGCTAAATTACCTTCGGAGTTGTTAACACAAAAGCGTAGGGTTATAAAAGTAAGAATAGGCCGGCCTATCTCTGTTAAAGACCAGAAGGAGCACAACGCACTTGCTGATTTTTCAGAATTCCTAAGGCGTAAAACCTACATGCTATCAAAATCTTTTGAGGATAAACCAAAGATTTTAGATAATCTACAGTCGCAACTTAAAGTATCCAAAGAGCCAAAACGTATTGTAACCCCGATAGATACAGATGTTATGATTGCCGAGGTTGAGCAACTCAAACAAAAAGATTGCAGACTTTTAGTAAGCAAAAATTATGAAGTGTATTTGGCTTCGGCTAAGGACATGCCAAATATTCTAAGGGAACTCGGAAGACTAAGGGAAATTACTTTTAGAGAGGTTGGTGAAGGCACAAATGAAGCTATAGATCTTGATACTTTTGACACCTATTATCATCATATGTTTTTGTGGGACAATGAAAATAACATGGTCGCTGGAGCGTATAGAATGGGTTTGGGCTCTCAGATTTTTGAGCGTCATGGCATTGACGGTTTTTATTTACAAGACCTATTCCGTTTTGAACCCGAGCTTTACAAAATGATGAGCCAGTCTATTGAAATGGGGCGTGCTTTTATCATTAAAGAATACCAACAAAAACCAATGCCTTTATTTTTACTTTGGAAAGGTATTGTACACACTACTTTGCGTTATCCTGAGCATAAGTACCTAATAGGCGGTGTGAGTATAAGCAATCAGTTTTCTAACTTTTCTAAGAGTTTGATGATTGAGTTTATGAAATCTCATTATTACGATCCTTATGTAGCGCAATATGTGCATCCTAAGAAAGAATTTAAGGTAAAATTGAAAGATGCCGATAAGGATTTTGTGTTCGATGCTACCGAAGCCGACTTAAACAAGTTTGATAAAATCATTGACGAGGTTGAGCCAGGCGCATTACGTTTGCCCGTTTTACTTAAAAAGTACATAAAACAAAACGCCAAACTTGTGGCATTTAATGTTGATCCATTATTCAACAATGCAGTTGATGGTTTAATGTATATAAAAATTGCTGACCTACCTGAAAGCACCGTGAGACCTGTGATGGAAGAATTTCAGGCAGAACTCGAGCGAAAATTCATGGAAAATGGAGAAGATAAGTAAAGTTATTGTTTTACTGTTTTTATTAAGTTCGTTAATTATTCGCTCTCAAACCTTTATCGGTAAGGTTGTTGATTCCCAAAATTTAGCATTAGAAAACGTTGCTGTATATTTTGATAATACATCTATTGGAACCGTAACAGATAGTCTGGGCAATTTTTTCATAAATCATTTAGAAACACCCAACAAGCCATTAGTGTTTAGATTAGTAGGATACGAAGTGTTAGTAGTTGATAATCCTTTAAAGGATAATCTTAAAAAAATAATACTTTATGCAAAACCAGAAATATTAGACGATGTTATAATAGAAGCTGACCCATGGACAAGACAACGAAAAGAAAATTACTTTAAGAGTTATTTTTTGGGGAAGAATCAAATGAAAGAATATTGTAAAATACAGAACATTGAAGATGTGGATTTAAGATTTAGTCCGTCAGATGGAATACTTTACTGTACCTCTGATAAACCAATTTTAGTGGAACATAAAAAACTTAGCTATTTAATAGAGGTAGATTTAGATTATTTCAATTTAACATTTAATAAATTAAACATGGGTGATTTAAAGTTTTCATTATCACCCCGTATCATAAAAGGAGCTATTCGAACATTCTATAAAGAGTTGGTTAACAATGGCAAAACATCTAAACGAAAATTAAAGTTAAGAGATGAGGTCTATGAGCTTTCATCTTTAAGATTCTATAGAGCCATGATAAATGAAACCCTACCTCAAGATAATTACAAAATGTATTATGAGGATACTGTTGTTGACACAAAAGAACACATTAGGGTAAACAAGGTTGGTGCTTTTTTTTCTATAGCGTTAAAAAATGACACATATCTTATTGAGGATAAATTTGGAAACAAAACGCAAATTGCGCCTCTTCAGCAAATTTTTATCGTAAACAAGAATGGCTATCTTATCGATGAGAATGGAGGTATATCTAATAAAAGAGCATTCGCTTTTCGTGGTCATTTAGGTAATTTAGGGATTAGCATGCGATTGCCAGATGATTATATATGTTCAAATTGTACTAAGCTCTAGTGTTTTAATCGAAAAAAATGAAATTAAAATCTTTCTTATTTTTTATATTGTTACCATGCATTTGTGGCTCTCAAGTTATTAAGGGCAAGATAATTGACAAAGCTACAAAGCAACCATTGGAAACCGTAGCAGTGTATTTTGACAACACAACTATTGGAACAACAACAGATGAAAAAGGTGAGTTTTCAATTTCATATACAGAGGCCATTCAATCTACATTAGTGATTTCTTATTTGGGTTATGAAAAAGTTTTAATTTCAGATTTTAGAAATCAGAACAACATCACCATAGAAATGGTTGAGGCTGATAACGAACTTGATGAAGTCCTTATAGAATATGATGATGGTTTAACCAGGAAGCAAAAACTAAGGTTGTTTAAAAAAGAATTTTTAGGTTCTTCAACGTTTGGAAAATCTTGTACGATTTTAAATGAGGATGACATTATCTTAAACTATGATAAGCAAGATAGAACTTTACATGCAAGTGCTAGAGTGCCTATAGTTGTAAAAAATAAAGCTTTACAATACGAGGTTAATTTTGACGTGAAAGACTTTGAAATAGAATTTAGATATGTTGACCCCAGTATTAATAAATTTGTACTAAAAAAAGTGGCTTTTCAAGGAACTTCATTTTACAAAAACCTAGAGAAAGCTGATCGTAAAAAGACTTTAAAAAATAGGGAGAAAGCTTACAAAGGTTCTATACAACATTTTATGCGTTCGCTCTATAAAGAAAATATACGCGATGAAGGCTATAGGATATTTTCTGGAAAATTTATGGTGAACGAATGGGCACATTTTAGAATTGAAAAGTCTAAAGACAGTAGTTATAAAAAGGTGGTACTAAAAGATAAGGTATCGATTTTATATGATAAGAAGTTTCAATCGAGTTTAGAAGTATTGGTACCTGAATTTTTTGTGAACTCGTATGGTTATTACCTACCTATACTTGGTGTTTATTTTAGTGGAGAGATGGGCAGTCAGCGTCTAGGTGACATGCTTCCTTTTGATTATGAGCTAAAAGATTAAAACAAAAAACCCAGAATTAGTATTCTGGGTCTAGATATGTTTTATGGTTTTTAAAACCAAGGTTTTTTGCCCACTTGATACATATTATAAAACTCTGCATCAGATTTGGTTAAGTAGATGATTCCTTCAATTAGTCCAATAATACTCATAATCCAGACTAAGAATACACCAATACCAACACAAGAGAGTACAATACCAATTAAAGTTATACCAAGCATAATACCACCTTCTTTATTGTAACCTAAAATAAATTTATGGATACCTAAACTTCCGAAAATGATTCCTAATATACCTGCTAACACTTTTTTATTGTCACCAGTAGCTTCTTGGTAAGCCTCTTTAGCGCTATCTGAAAATTCTTTAGCGGTTTCCTTAGCTTCATCTGCAAATTCAGAAGCTTTTGCTTTGGCCTTTCTTCCTAACTCTTCTGCATCATCAGCTAATTCACTAGCTTTTTGGCTTATTTTATCTCCTGTTCTTTTTGCCCCTTCTTTTGCGTCATCTAACATATCGTTAAGATCATCTCCTAAATCTTTATTATCGTCTGCCATAATTTTAAATTGTTTTTTAGTTAATTTATTGAGTCTAAAATTAATAAAAAAACAAATGCAATTATTTAAAAGCCGCATCAATAGGTTCCCACAATTCAATTTTATTGTTTTCGTTGTCCATAATCCATGCAAATTTTCCGTAGTCGTAAGTCTCCATATCTCCTACAATGGTCACTCCTTCATCCTTTAAAACTTTTAGCAATGCTTCAAGATTTTCAACCCTATAGTTAAACATAAAGTCTTTTTTAGAAGGCTCATAGTATTTTGTATCTTCTGCAAACGGACTCCATTGGGTAGAACAATCATTGCCGTCTTTGTCTTTCCACCAAAAGGTACAGCCGTAATCGTCGGTGTTAAATCCAAGGTGTTTTTTATACCAATCTTTTGAGGCTTTTGGGTCTTTGCTCTTAAAGAACAAACCGCCAATTCCTGTTATGCGTTTTTTCATTTTATCTTGAATTTATTTCAGGATCTCTTAAAATGGAAACCCTGATAAGTTCCTGCAAAAAGCAGAAATCTTTTTTTAAATTAAACTTTGATTTTATTTTGTAAACACAACCTATTTCTTCTTTATGGCCGTTTCGTAAATGTCTATCCACTCATCACAAGTCATTTTTCTAGTGAGTTCTCCAATCAGCTCTAAAGGAATATCATCCATTTTTTTAAATCTTATGCAACTTTTACCCATATCTAATTTGCGTTTGCAGTGTTTGGGATATTCATTAATAAACCAGTCATGCAGTTCTTTTTTAGCATAGATGCCACTATGGTATAGGTTTACTGAATTTTTTTGTGAAGCAAAACTCATAAATGGCAAAGGTGTGTTTGGGTCGCAATGGTAACCATCTGGATACACCGAATGTGGTACATAGTAACCTATCATTTTGTAAATCATCCCTTCTTCAAAACCTTTTGGCAAGTTGTCGCTTATAACTTTACGTAATTTTTTTAATGTGTCTTGGCGTTCCTCAGGAACTTGGCTAATATAGTCTGCCGGAGATGTTGCTTCGTATTGCATGATTATAGATTGATTATAGAAGTTATTTTCGTTGTAGGATTAATCCAGATATTAAAGATATAACAAATCCTAAAATCATAACGGACACGAACATTATTAGTGCCATAAAACTGGGACTTCCATAGTCCTCCATTTGCTGTTTTAACTCCGCGCTTTTAACTTTTAATTCTTCAGGAGATAATGTTGCTTCCATCTTTTTTGTGGAGTATTCTAAATAATCACTCGCAAAATCTGGGTTAATCTGGGTTGTATAGATATAATCGAAAACTGCTACTCCAACTGCAGAACATAAAGCAATGAGCATTCCGATTGCAAGCGCTTTTAACAGAGACACTTTACCATTATTCACTTTATCTCGATAGTGTCTAATTCCGAAATAAACAAAGAGCAAAGAGAGAACCATTGAGGTGTATCCAATAATTTCTCCATAGTCATAATCTACTTCCATTCCAAAGAGAAACGGAAACCCGAAAAATAAAAAACCGCTTAATAATGCATAAACACCATATTTAATTACTGTACTTTTCATCTTGAACTAATTTGATTTATTGATTATATGTGTTGGTCAATTAAAATAGTATTTCCATCAGGGTCATAAAATACGATGCTTGCAGGGCCAGAGTCAGCTCCTTCTGTTTCACGTTCTAGCTTTACATTATTGTCTTTGAGATGTTTTTCAATAGTTCTTACATCATCATAAGATTTTAAAGTATTAGCATTTTGATCCCAACCAGGATTAAAAGTCAATATGTTTTGTTCAAACATACCTTGAAAAAGACCAATAAGTGAGTCTTCGTTTTTCATGATTAAATAATTGTTTTTTATGTCACCTGCAAAGACCGTAAAGCCTAAAGTTTCATAAAATGATTTTGAAGCGTGAATGTCTTTTACACTCAAACTTACCGAAAAGGCTCCTAATTTCATGAGAATAAATTTTAAGATTATTACAGAACAAAGCTATTATAAGTGCCTAAACACCAAGTCATACTAAAGTACCAAAGCACTAGTACCTTGGTCTAAAAGTATATTTTTTAAATGATTTTGCATGCTTTAGCAATTTGTACAGCTTGAGTTCTACGCTTTGCATTAAGTTTTAAGAATAAATTTGAAACATGCGTCTTTATAGTACTCTCAGAGAGAAATAGTTTTTCTCCTATTTCCTTATTCGATAAGCCTTCAGAAATATGTAGTAAGACTTCGTATTCTCTTGAGCTGATTTCTAAATCTTTAATCTTATTATGGTTTATTTCAGCAGATTCGGTTTGGTTAGGCTTGAGTGATTTTTTGTTGATAAATACACCAATAAAGAAAAACACAATTGCTATAACTGCAACAATTAACTCCACTTTTAGACTACCAGAAATAACGGCATATTTACTAAATTGAAATAACAGCAGCAATGCAAGTATGAGCATTCCAAAAATGAGAATGGTTTTCTTCATATTTATTTCCTGCGTAAGCAGAAACTTTTTGTTTTAGATTACTAAAATATAGAAAATTGTCACATTGAGTGATACTGACCTTATGGAGTAGTGTATCGAGATGTCATTTAAGGTTAAATGTTCTCTATATATTTCGAATCTATAAAGTTGAAATACTCGAACTAGCAACTATTTAAACTTTAGTATGATTTTATCTACAATAGTTTGTGCCAATTTTATATTGCTTTCAATGGTCCAGCCTGCAACGTGTGGCGTTAGAAGTACATTGTCAGCATTTATTAAGTATTGTAATGCCTCAGGCAAGTTACTCTTTTTACCTTTTCGCATCCATTGAAATTTAGGCTTATCTATTTTAAATACATCTTCAAAGGATGTTTTTTCATATTCTAAAACATCTAAACCAGCACCTAAAATTTTTCCAGAATCTAATGCACTAACCAGATCTTCTGTCACTACACTTTTACCGCGGGCTGTGTTTATCAACCAAAATGATTTTTTAAAATTATTGATGAATTCATTATTCACCATACCCAAGGTTAAAGGGGTTTGAGGTGTGTGTAAACTTAATACATCTGCTTGTTCTTGAAGCGCTTCTAACGAGACTTGCTTACAATTTTCATCCCCAACATTAGCTTTTATATCATAGCAAAGGACTTCTACATCAAAACCTTTTAATTTTTTGGCAAAGGCTTTTCCCATATTGCCATAACCAATGAGTCCAACAATTTTTCCATCGAGCTCTAAACCACGATTGGCCTTGCGCAACCATTTGCCTTGTCTTACTTCTTTGTCTGCTTTGTTGAGTTTGTTAAATAACGATAGTAACATTCCCAATGTATGTTCGCCTACAGCATTTCGGTTGCCCTCTGGTGCAGCGATGAGATGAATACCTTTCTGCTCGGCATATTCGCAATCTATATTTTCTAAACCAGCACCAACGCGACCTATAAATTTTAGGTTTTTTGCAGCGTCCAAAAATTGTTTGTCTATTGAGAATCTACTACGAATAATGATGCCATCATAATCTGATATTTTGGCTTCAAGCTCAGCTTTTGAAGAAATATAGTCTTCATGATTGGTGAAGCCTAAATCATTGAGTTGATTAATTAGTAGTTGATGATTGCTGTCTAAATGAAGTATTTTCATAAGCCCATCTTAATCTTCCCAGAGAGAAGAAATTATTATGTGGTATAAATTTATTGTTTTGCTCCATTTTCCCCTTCTGGGGGAATTTCCACAGGACAAAAGGACTTTTTTTATATCCAAGGATATTCAGTTTGTGTCATTTCATCTTTCACTCTACCCGTATGGGCTGTATTCAATTTCTCAAAGAGTAAAAGATGTACCTCTTCACCATCTTTGGTTGATGGGTTGTGCTCTACTCCTTTTGGAACCACAATTAGTTCGCCTTCTTTTACGACTTCTGTTCTGTCTCTAAATTGCATATAAAGTGTACCTTTAATGACCTGAAACAATTCGTCCTCGTCATCATGGCTATGCCAAACAAACTCACCTTTTATTTTGGCAAGTATCACTTGCATATCATCTACCGTTGCGATACGATGCGGATGCCATTGCTTTGAAAACAAAGCATGTTTGTCTTTAATACTTATTGGTTTCATGTAATAAAGTTACAAAAGGATTTGTATTAAATTCCTAGAATCAGTTTGGCAATCAATAAATATATAACAATGCCAAAAATATCATTGCTTGTGGTAATAAATGGTCCTGTAGCAATGGCCGGGTCAATGCCTCTTTTTTCTAAAAACAATGGCACAAAAGTTCCTATGAGTCCTGCGACGATAATTACTGCGATTAATGATACAGAGATTGCCAATGCTAAATCGAATTTTTGAGTCCAAGCCCAAACAAATAAAAAGAGAAATAAGGATAAAATCACCCCGTTTAGAGCTGCTAGTAGCATCTCTTTTATCAGGCGCTTGTTAACACTGCCCTTTACATCATCATTGGCTAAACCTTGAACAATAATTGCACTAGATTGCACACCAACATTACCTGCCATAGCCGCAATTAATGGTGTGAATAAAAACAAAATCAATGCCTGCTCAGGAAGATAATCTTCAAAATAAAACATAATAATAAAAGCTCCTACACCTCCAACCAAACCTAAAAACAACCACGGTAATCGTGCTCTGGTCAATTCAATGATACTATCATCGGCTTCTACATCTTGTGTAATACCTGCTGCTAATTGGTAATCCTTATCGGCTTCTTCCTTAAGGACATCAACAATATCATCAATGGTAATTCTTCCTAGTAACGTATGCGTATCGTCGACTACAGGAATGGCTTCCAAATCGTATTTTGCCATCACTTTGGCAACGTCTTCATCATCGTCATTTACGTGAACATAATCCACGTTATCTTTAGCTATTTCTGCAATTTTCTGATCACTTTTAGCAACAATCAAGTCCTTTAGCGACAAACGCCCAATTAGTTTTTCTTGTTTATCAACGACATAAATAGAATGCACACGTGTTACTTCTTTGGCTTGCCCTCTAATTCTGCGTAAACAACCTGCAACGGTCCATGTCTCATAAACTTTAACCAGTTCTTTTGCCATGAGACTACCGGCAGTGTTGTCATCGTAAGTAAGTAGCTCCTGAATTTCTGCTTTATGCTCTTCATCTTCAATTTGCGATATAACTGCTTCTTGGCGTTCCTGAGGAAGTTCTGCAATAATATCTGCGGCATCATCGGTATCTAACTCTTCAATCTCTTCTGCAATTTCCTTAACCGATAAATTTTGAAGTACTTTTTCACGGTTATCCTCATCGAGCTCTATGAGAATATCCGATGTGGTATCTGAGTCTAAAAGCTTAATTACATAAACGGCGTCATCTAAATCTAATTCATCCAGAATTTCGGCAATATCTGCGTAGTGAAACTCATTAAGAAGATTTTTGAGTTCCTTATCACTTTGCTCTTCGACAAGGAATTCTACCTTTTCGATAAGTTCATCTGTGAGCTGAAATTGTATGTTATCTTGAAGTTCTTCCACAGTAATCGCCTTATGTTTTCCGATATAATTTCAAAATAAATGTTTTTGAAATAACTCGATATGACAATATGTTCAGTTTTTGTCTTTTTCTATCAACGACGTCAGCTCAATAAACTGCAAAACGCTTAATTGCTCTGGTCGCTGCCCAAAGATAGTATTTGCTTTTAAATTATCGGAAAGATTAAAGGTTTTTAAACTGTTACGTAATGTTTTTCTACGTTGCTGAAACCCTGTTTTAACCACTTTGAAAAATAATTTTTCGTCGCACGGCAAGGTATAGTTCTCTTTTCTCTTAAGCAATAATACGCCAGAGTCTACTTTTGGTGGTGGATTAAAAACCGAAGGCGGCACCGTAAATAGATACTTAGCATCATAAAATGCTTGGGTCAGTACAGAAAGAATACCATAAACCTTAGAGCCTTCTTTAGAACAAATGCGTAAGGCGACTTCTTTTTGAAACATCCCAGAAAACTCAGGTATTTGGTGACGCATTTCTAAAGTTTTAAATACAATTTGGGAAGATATATTATAAGGAAAGTTACCTATTATGGCAAAAGGCTGATCTTTAAAAATTTGGGTTAAATCGTATTTTAAAAAGTCCTTTTCGTAAATTCTAGGAGCTAGGTTAAGGTAATTGTTTTTTAGATAATCTACAGACTCCGTATCAATTTCTATGACATGAGTTGTAATATCCTTTTCTAGTAAATACTTGGTCAATACTCCCATGCCTGGGCCAATCTCTAAAACATCTTTGTAACCATTGAGGGACAAAGTGTCTGCTATTTTTTGAGCAATCGTTTCGTCTCTAAGGAAATGTTGTCCTAGATGTTTTTTTGCTTTAACTTGGTTTTGGTTTGCCACTAATGGAAGTATTAATTTAATTGAGATGCTTCGCTTATGCTCTGAATGACAAACTTAGCTGAAATTTACCGAATACTCGTCGATAACTTCTAACTCAGTTCTAAAAGCAAGTGATTTGTCGGCAAAGCGTTGCAAACCATCTTGTCTTAAACGCTCTGCATCTTCTGCATAATAGGCATTTAAAGCTTCTCTAGAATGTGCTCTGTACTGAATAGAATAAGTATCTGTTTCTTCATCGTCTACCAAAACTTTGGTGAGTTTGGCTTCTTTAAATTTACCCGTAGCCAATACTTGCGGTATGTGCTCTTTTATCCAGTTTAGCCATTCTGTGTTTATGGTTTTATCGACGTTTACTGTGACGTTATATATAATCATTTTTTAGGGATTAGGAATGAGGTGTTAGTAGTTGGTTGCAAAAGTATTAAATAGGATTAAGTCAGTAATTAAAAAAGCCCTGATATAAACTATTGGTCTAAGATTTCTTACATAAATGTTTTTAAGGTTAACTTATTTTTTATGAGTAAGCTTAATTACAACTTATTCAACATTATTATTCGCTTTTTTAAAACTGATTATAGGGAAATTTTTATCCTTCAGCTTCAAATCTGCTCTTATTGATTTTATCAATTCTGTCAAATAGAAGTTATGGGCTTCTAGAGATTTTCCAACACCATTATCTTCATAGTCAAGCATCTTTTTAATCACATTTTCACTTGCTATTAAAAACATTTTATCTCTAGCTAGTACAAATCGAGTTAAAGATTCTTCATTATCATTTGCTGTATGATTGTGCAACGATTCTACAAAAGAGGTATAATGTTCTTCTTTAAGTTTTCTTATTTGAAGAATTAAGCTATTCTTATTAGCTAATAGCGCACCAATGGCAGATACTGTTATCGCTGTTATCGCTCCTAAGATTGAGATTAATAACTCCATGGAAATTTAAATTAGTTTTCAGTTTGTTAACACTAATTAATACTATCACCTCTAAGCATCCTAAACTTCTTTCGAGCTTCAATGAAGTATATGCTATCTTCAAAATCGAAAATGATTTTTTCGTAAAGCTGTTTGGCTTCTTCTGGTTTTGCCAAATGTGTATTGTAAAGTTCGGCTAAATAATAATGTGCGTCATCAGCTAAAATATCTTCGCGATAGTCTGTAATTATTTGCAAATAATTAGCTACGGCCTTATCGTATTGTTTTTTCTTTTCGAAAAGTTTTGCTTGCTGAAATAAGGTTTGGTCGATAATACTTTCTCCTTTGTGTTCTTCCAATATTCTATCTAAAAGGGCAATTGCACCGTCGGTTTTGTTCTGAAATGCAAACAAATCTGCTTTTGCATAATGTTTTAATGCCGTTTGAAGGCTGTCTTCATATTTATTATCAGAAATTAGAAGTTTTAAATCCAAGGCGTCATTGGCAATGAGTTGAGATGTCGAGGACTTTAAAATTTTGAGTTGGGATTCTGCCCAATCAAAATCACCTTTGTAGTAGCTCGTTTTTGCGACTTTAAATCGTGCTTCTTGTGAAATGGTACTATTCTTTAAACTCATTTGAATTTGCGAATAGAAAATTAAAGCTTCATTAAAACGTTCTTGCAAGACTAAAATGTCTGCCAATAACAACTTGACTTTAGCCTCTTGAAATTCGGAAATATTCAATTTCATGCTTTTTCTTAAGAAAGCCGTCGCACTTTCGGTATCTTTTTTATGAAACGCTAAAAACTCTCCATAAGCTAATTGCAGCGGTAATGTTAATTCAGACTTTCCGAATTCGTCAAACAGGGCATTATAGCTTTCATCGATACGCTTCAGTTCTTTTTCGGATGCATTTTGGGTATCAATTTCTAAAATGTATTGGTGGGCCGTTAATGCTGTACTGGCATCTTGTGTTGTCTCTAAAATATAATTGAAAATATCTTTGGAGGTATCATCATCATTGTCTTCTAGGGCTGTAACTGCCAACTCTATGATTCGGTCTAAACTTTCAGGATTGCGTTTGTAAAGTGCTTTTTCTTGTATAAATGATTTGTTATAAGCTTTCTCCTGTACATATAGCCAGCTCAATAATTCGTACCAATACGGACTTGGCTCTTGCTGAATTCTCTTAAGAAGCAATCGTCTTAAATAGGTGTTGCTTTCATTGGATTTGTTTTCGGATATGAAATCACTAACCGCACGTTTTATATTATTAAGGTAATTTGGTCTATAGGCTATGTAATCCATATAGTTTTCGAACATTTTTTCAATGTTTCCTTGATCTCCGTAAATGCGTGCCAATTGTATGCTGTAATTTTTATCTGGTGTTAATAGTTTTCCTTTATCGTATACACTAATAGCTTGTTCCAACAGGGAATGATCTTCAAATTTTTTAGCAATACTATAGATGTAATTGGGGTTTTCGTCAACATGAGCTATAGCTTCTTCATACAATATATTTGCTCTGTCCAGACTATCTTTGAGCTGAAAGTTGTAGCCTAGCTCTACCAATAGTGTTGGGTTTCGTCGTTTCGCTAAGCGTTGTGCCAATATATTTTCTGCTTCATCAAACTGTTCTAATTGTTGATGCGTATCAACCAATTTGTAGATGTATTTGTAACTGTATGGCTTTTCTTTATTAAGATTCTCGTATATAACAAGTGCTTTTTTAAAGTCGCCTTTTTTGTAATAACTATCGGCAAGCACCTCACTATTTTGGGCTAAACTAAAGTATAGACCAAGTACTATTAATAGGATTGAAAAAATCTTTTTCATAAGACAGGTAAAGTGTAAATATAACAAATGAGGCCGCTAGATATTGTAAATGTTTTTATAAAAAAATGCCCAAACTGTACGTTTGGGCATTTTGACCAGCAAAATAAATGTGCTATTAACCATTATTCGTTATAAAATATGATTCAATTACTTTGTCGTGGTTGTTTTACTATTTGACTATTTCTAATTATAGTTAAAACAAAACTTTACTTACCATAACAACTAATGCAATGAGTAATACAATGCGTTTTAGATTTTTCATAATTAGGTTAGTTCTTAGATTGGGACTACTAACATGATGAAAATAATTAAAAAAAGCGAAGAAATACGCGGAAAATCGATTAAAAACGTATTTTTTTAACAATTAAATCAAAATTCCTAAAAAACAAAGGACATTAAGAAATCATATCAAACCCAGTATAAGGTACTAAAACTTCTGGTATTTTAATGCCGTTTTCGGTTTGGTAATTTTCTAAAATCCCCGCTAAAACTCTTGGTAGTGCCAATGAGCTTCCGTTAAGCGTATGGCAAAGTTCGTTTTTACCGTCACTGTTTTTAAAACGCAATTTTAGTCTATTGGCTTGAAAGGTTTCAAAATTTGACACCGAAGAAATCTCTAGCCAACGGTCTTGTGCTGTAGAGAATACTTCAAAATCGTAAGTTAATGCAGATGTAAAACCTAAATCGCCTCCACATAACTTTAATATTCTATAAGGTAATTTTAACTCCTTTAAAATACTTTTCACGTGTTCAACCATTCCGTTCAAGGCATCATAAGATTTATCTGGATGTTCAACTCTAAGAATTTCAACCTTATCGAATTGGTGTAAACGATTTAAGCCTCTAACGTGAGCACCCCAATTACCAGCCTCACGCCTAAAACATGGTGTATAACCTGTAAGACCTATTGGTAGGTCACTTTCATTTAAAAGGGTGTTTCTAAAAATATTGGTTGCAGGAACTTCTGCCGTAGGAATCAAATACAAATTATCCTCAGTTACGTGGTACATTTGCCCTTCTTTATCTGGCAATTGCCCTGTTCCATAACCAGAAGCTTCATTAACCAAATGTGGAACTTGAACTTCAGTATAACCTGCAGTTGTATTTTTATCTAAAAAATAAGAAATTAGAGCACGCTGCAATCTAGCTCCTTTTCCTTTATAAACAGGGAAACCAGCACCTGTGATTTTATTTCCTAATTCAAAATCTACAATATCATATTTTTTAATGAGATCCCAATGTGGTGTGGCTCCTTTGTGCAAAGTTGGTATATCACCTTCTCTGTAAATTTCTTCATTATCTTCATCAGTATTACCTGAAGGTACAATCTCATTAGGTACATTAGGAATTTTATACAATAACTCTTTTAGAGCATCTGCTTTATCATTGAGCTCTTGTTCTAACGCCTTAGTTGTTTCCTTTAGTTGTGTTGTTTTTTCTTTTAAAAGATTCGCTTTTTGAGCTTCGCCAGATTTAAATAAGTTCCCTATCTCTTTGGACAAACCGTTAGACTCGGCTTTTGTACTATCTAATTTAGTTTGAAGCGCTCTTCGCTCTTCGTCTAGCACAATAGCATTATTAATCATCTCAGTGGCATCAATGTTTCGCTTCGCTAAGCGTGCAATAACATCTTCCTTATTTTCTCTAATAAAAGCAACTTGTAACATATCTAAATTTTTGAGTTTACGCCTTAAGCGTAGAAAAATCAAGCCACAAAAGTAACGAACTCATTTAAACTTTTACTATTTGCTAAAAATTTATTTATAAGTTATGATTAGCGAAAATTTTTGGAATTATTCTCCTTGCCATCTCTATCTGAGGGCAATATCCAATCGTGATGTTTGAAGTGCTGCCACTCTTCATTGGCCAAGTCAACTTTTGGGTCTATCAATTGCTTTGAACGTTTACCGTTAACACTTACATAAGCCGTAACAAATACTTTAACGGATTTTCCTTTTTTAGCAAAATCTTGTTTTAGATATTGTGAAAATTGCCAAATTACATCGGGCTTTGTGCTTGCTCCACGTTTTTGTTTTTTGGTAAGGTAATCCCCAAGTTTAATTGGTATTTGTTGATTTGTTGCCTCGTCTATAACACGATAGCTTACTGTTCCTCTTTTGGCACGTAGCATCATTCGCCAAGATAACCTATGGCCTTCTTCCGTCCATAGCACATTATCCTCAAAAAAATGATGCCTGAGAGGAAGTGCAATATGAATCAAAAAGTAAATTGAAAACAGACCGACTAAAAGTTTATTGTATTTAGGTACGGCAACTTCCGCTGAATTATAAAATTCCTTTTTCTTTAAAAATAGATTTCTAATCATTTTAGGTTCAAAAAAGAATAGACTGAACGCTAGGGACAGATACGGGAAAATTCCGATTTGAAATACAATGGAGTTGAACAAATGAAAAAATATAGAGGCAAAAAAAGCATACTTCCGTGTCGGTTTAAAAAGTAATAATGGGATAATAAGTCCATCGAACAAAATACCTCCGTAAGCTATAAAATAGTGTGCAGCCTTTTGTTGTAAAAAATCCCCAATTATTGGGTAACTGGCTTTATTTTTCATTAAAATTTCCACAACAGATGTATCTAACCAGTCTGGATATAGTTTGGCGATTGAAGCATAAGTGTAAAGTATAAACAACTGAATAACAAAAATCCATTTACACCAACTTGGCATGGAAATACGTTTTAATGAAGGGTTAAGTTTTACATCTAAAGACGCATATCTATGGGCCGGTAAAAACACCATTAAATAACTTAAGATAAAGAGTAAATAATAATGGTTGTTATAGGACGACTTTTGCATTAAGTATGTGGCTGTCCACATGGTTGCGAACATAAACATGCTAAAGCGGTACTTGTAACCCACCATTATAAACAACCCAAAAGTTCCCATTACTGCATAATAAGCATACATCCAATTACCCGGTAAGGGTTGCAACCACTCAAAACCAATAAATGAGAATGTAAATTCTGGTTCAATTAAAGTGCGCCGTATCCAACCCGTTAATATGGCGCCAAAAGATTCTAGAGCACACAGTAGCCCAAAAATGATTCTAAAAACAATGAGTCCTGAGTTGTCTATATGTTTAAATAAAAATCTATTCATTTTAAATTATTCATATAATCTAGAGCATTGGTCCTATCGTTTTGAAGTTGTGTTTTTAAAGCTTCAAGATTTTTGAATTTTTGCTCATGTCGCAAACGTTTTAAAAATTCAATTTTTAATTCTGAGCTATAGATATCTTCATTAAAATTAATGAAATGCACTTCAATAGATTTTGTTTTTCCATTTACTGTTGGATTGGTGCCAATATTCATCATTCCGTAAATGACTTCTTCCTTAAATCTTGATTTTACAATATATACTCCATCTTCAGGAATTAATTTATAAGATTCCTTAATGTAGATATTGGCGGTTGGAAAATCTAGAGTTCTTCCCAATCCTTTGCCTTTAATCACTTTGCCAGTAATAAAATAGTTATAGCCTAAAAATGAATTAGCCAAAGCTACTTTTCCCTCATTGAGTGCATTTCTTATTTTAGTAGAACTTACCGTAACATTTTCTATGTCTTGTGCCGAGATTTCTTCAACTGTGAAATCGTATTCTTTTGCGAATTTTTTTAAGTCGGTAATATTTGCCGTTCTGTTTTTTCCAAAATGATGATCATATCCTATTACAATTTGTTTGGTATTAATTTCATTGACCAGTATGGTTTTTACATAATCTTCTGCTGAAAGATTTGAAAATTTCTTTGTAAATTCCTTAACGATGATAGTCTCTATACCAATGGACTTAAGTAATGCAACTCGTTCTTCAATGGTGTTTAGCAATTTAATGGAATCGTCTTTTTGAAGCACCATCCGTGGATGAGGAAATAATGTTAAAACTGTAGGTGCGTAACCCTGTTTTTCTGCAAGTCGTACAACGTGATTCAGTATTTTTTGATGCCCAACATGCACACCATCAAAAGTACCAATAGTTGTTGTTTTTGGGGATTTCACAGTTAGTTTTAATATTTATTCAAATTTATAGGTTTAATAAATAGGTTACCAGTTATCACCTTATTATTTTCCATTAAATTGATTCATCGTATTATTTACACCTGCAAGAGCAAAGGACTTTATGAGTTCTACAGAAACGTTTAAACGTTCATCTAATTTAGAATTTTCATCATCATTCCATTCGCCTAGAACATAATCTACCTGTCTTCCTTTACTAAAGCTATCACTAATACCAAATCTAAAACGGTTGTATTTTGTAGTTTGAAGTTTATCTTGGATATCTTTTAGCCCATTATGCCCACCATCACTGCCTTTTGTTTTTAAACGTAATGTGCCAAAAGGCAAATTAAGATCATCTGTTACAACCAAGAGGTTTTCTAAAGGAACTTTTTCCTTTTCTAGCCAATACTTTACAGCTTTGCCGCTAAGATTCATAAAGGTATTGGGCTTCATAAGTACAAGTGTACGCCCTTTTATCTTTAACGACACAACATCACCAAGTTTTAAGGTTTCGAAAGAAATGGCTTCTTTATTGGCTAAATAATCTAAAATTTTAAAGCCAATGTTATGTCTGGTATTGGCATATTTCTCTCCGATATTACCTAAGCCGACAATTAAGAATTTTTTCATATTATCTTCTTCGTTTTGATCAGTCTTATTGCCAAAACCTAGCCATTTTTTTAATAGTCTACACATCCCTTTGTGCATTTAAAACAAAAAGCGTAGACCAATACGATTTACACTTTTGTTAAGAAAAGTTATGAGCCAAAACTCTAGCTTTTCTACAGTTGTGGAGCATATCGGAGTCGAACCGATGACCTCTACGCTGCCAGCGTAGCGCTCTAGCCAGCTGAGCTAATGCCCCAAATTATTTTTTCTCCATCTCCTACCAGCTGCGGATTTAAGCTGTCTTTTATTGATCTTCATTCCCCAAAAAAATTATTTCAACCCACTCAAAACCAAAACAGGGATTTTAGAACTATGAAAATCTTGCTTTAAAATTACATCATCTTCCCAAAGTTTTGAGAAAAAACCACGTTTACGTCTTACCACACATAATAAATCTGGGTTGTGATTTCTATAATGCTCCAATACAGCCTGAAACGTCGTTGGTCTTTCTGCCATTGTTGTATTGGTAATCATATTCTTTAATTCATCATTGAGTATAAAATCGTCTTCGTTGTGATGAGCCGTTTTTACCAAAAGGATATTAACTACAGCTTTAAATTGATTTTTAATTGCATGCAAAGGTTTTAAAACACCCTCTTTCTTAATTATGGCTGACTTAACTGCTATCAATATTTTAACTATCGGTTTGTAAACGTACCCTTCTGGAACAATTAATGCTGGTATTTGAGTACGCTTTACAATTTTGCCCGAGGTTTTTCCTAAATACACCTCTTCCTTTATAGAGTTGGTCCGTGGCTCTAAAATAATTAAATCAACATTTAGATTCTCGCAAACCTTTTCAATCGTATCAATCAATTTTCCTTTAAACGTTTTAGTAATAACCTCAACACCTTTTGTATCTATAGATTCTACATGAGATTCTAAAAATGTTTTGGATTCACGCTGAATAATATGATCTACCTTAATCATGGTTCCTGCTTTGGTGTAAACATTATATATTTGAACCACATATAATTTAGCACCAAATGCTTTAGCAAAATCAACCGCATATTGCAGGTGTGATTTTGCATTTTTTGAAGACCCAACAGGAACTAATATCGTTTTCATTTTCAGAATTTTGTAACATTTGTCGTCAATGTCAATTATTATTTTAACTAGCAAAAAACATTAACTGCCAAACGCCCATTATGGACTGATTTGTTGCAAAAATAATCATAATAAATGATTCGTAAAGGTAATTTAGAAGATATAGATGCCATAATGCACCTAACTAAAGCCTGTGCCAAGGTTATGATTGCCAATGGCATTTACCAATGGAATGAGCATTACCCCAATAAATCGGCTTTTAGAAATGATGTTAAACGAGAAGAACTCTACATATTGGAAATTAATAATGCCATAAAAGGCACCATTGTTATTTCTACGTTTATGGACAAAGAATATATTCCTATAAAGTGGCTAACAAAAAATGAAAACAACATTTATATACATCGCTTGGCAATTCATCCCGAATTACAAGGAAAAGGCTATGCACAACAGCTTATGGACTTTGCAAAACGATATGCTATAGATAACAACTATAGTTCTATTCGATTAGATACCTTTTCGCAGAACAAAAGAAACCAAAAGTTTTACGAACTTCGCGGCTATAAACGATTAGGCGATATTTTCTTTCCTAAGCAAAGTGAATATCCTTTTCATTGTTACGAATTGGTCCTTTGAGTACGTCAATTACATTAAAACAAATCAACAAACTTGCCATACCAGCTTTAATTTCTGGTGTATCTGAGCCTATTCTATCGTTAACTGATGCCGCTATTATAGGTAATATGGATTATAATGCCACAGAATCTCTAGCTGCCGTTGGTATTGTTACCACATTTTTATCGATGCTCATTTGGGTTTTAGGGCAAACACGAAGTGCCATTTCGTCTATCGTATCGCAATATTTGGGTGCGGATAAATTGAGTGAGGTGAAGAATCTTCCTGCCCAAGCCATGTTTCTCATTACATCCTTAAGTGTATTAATAATTTTGGTCACCTATCCTTTTGCTGCTCAAATTTTCAAGCTTTATAACGCATCGGATTTAATTTTGAATTATAGTGTAGATTATTACCAAATTCGTGTTTTCGGATTCCCTTTTACCTTATTTACCATTGCTGTATTTGGCACATTTAGAGGACTTCAAAATACGTATTACCCTATGTTAATTGCTATAACAGGTGCAATTGCTAATATTATTCTCGATGTGGTTTTAGTTTACGGAATAGAAGACATAATTCCTGCAATGCATATAAAGGGTGCGGCATATGCCAGTGTATTGGCTCAAATTATTATGGCCTTACTTTCAGCGTATTACATTCTTAAAAAAACAGATATTCCTTTATTGGTTAGATTTCCTTTTAATTCAGAAATTACGCGTTTTGCATTGATGATTCTCAATCTGTTTATAAGAACCATTGCGTTAAATGTGGCTTTGTATTTTGGTACGAGCTATGCCACTAAATACGGAACAACATATATTGCAGCCTATACTATTGCAATTAATCTTTGGTTTTTAGGTGCTTTTTTAATTGATGGCTATGCGAGTGCTGGTAATATTCTATCAGGAAAGTTATTTGGTGCAAAAGATTATAAAACGCTCTTTGGTTTAAGTAGTAAACTTATTAAGTACGGTATTGTTGTAGGTCTCGTCATTGGCATTATTGGTGCATTGTTCTACTATCCTATCGGAAGCATTTTTACAGATGACCAAGCTGTTTTAGATGAGTTTTACAATGTGTTTTGGATTATATTGGCCATGCAACCTTTATGTGCTTTAGCTTTCATTTTTGATGGTGTTTTTAAAGGCTTGGGTAAAATGCAATACCTTAGAAATGTACTCTTGTTTTCAACACTTCTGGTTTTTATTCCAGTTATCTTTTGGGCAGATGAACTTGGTTACAAACTATACGGAATTTTCATTGCTTTTACCTTGTGGATTATAGCCCGAGGACTACCACTGATCATAAAATTTAGAAAAACATTTAAACCGCTAGTGCAAAACACTTAAATTTGAGCTATAAATCAATTGAATTATACCACAAACTTCTATCAATGAATTTACTTATTGCAATATTACAGGAAGTCGATATTGACGAAAAGCTAAAAGAAGCACCGGACAGCAGTTATGGTATTGGTGTTTTTATTGGCACTTTACTCCCTTTTATTGTTTTAGTTGCCATAGCTTATACGATTTATAGATATAATAAAAACAGAATAAAAGACGAATAGAATGGACATTCTTAATTTTTTAGGTGGAAACGGCTTATTCTTAATTTTAGGAATAGTGCTTATTGTGGTCTATTTTTATAATCGAAATAAAAGACGCTAATGAGCAATATTCGTATTACAAAACAATTTTCTTTTGAAACGGGCCATGCGCTTTATGGCTATGATGGTAAGTGCAAAAATGTACATGGTCATAGTTACCGCCTAGATGTTACCGTAATTGGGGTTCCGATTTCAGATAACACTAATGTAAAATTCGGAATGGTCATCGATTTTGGCGATCTTAAGAAAATAGTAAAAGAAGAGATTGTTAATGTGTTTGACCATGCGACTGTTTTTAACAAAAACACACCTCATGTCGAACTCGCTAAAGAGCTTCAGAACAGAGGTCATAATGTGCTTTTAGTAGATTACCAACCTACAAGTGAAATGATGGTTATTGACTTTGCCGAAAAGATAAAACAACGCTTACCGGGCAATATTAAACTTCATGCTTTAAAACTTCAAGAAACAGCAACCAGCTTTGCAGAGTGGTACGCTTCTGATAATGAATAATAGTCATCACATAGAAATTCCTAAAGGGAAAAAAATCTATTTTGCATCCGACAATCATTTAGGCGCACCAAACATAGAGGCTTCTCGTCCCAGAGAAAAGAAATTCGTGGCTTGGCTAGATGAAGTTAAGCATGATGCTGCTGCTATTTTTCTACTCGGGGATTTATTCGATTTTTGGTTTGAATATAAAACTGTCGTTCCAAAAGGTTTTACAAGAACTCTTGGTAAGCTTGCTGAAATAGCAGATTCTGGTATTCCAATTCACTATTTTGTAGGCAATCACGATTTATGGATGAATGGTTATTTTGAAGAAGAATTAGGGATTCCTGTATACCATAAACCTCAAGAATTTACGTTTAGTTTTGGGGCTTCAACTATGCTCAGCCATCATACTTTTTTTATTGGGCATGGTGATGGTTTAGGTCCTGGGGACAAAGGTTACAAACGTATGAAACGAGTACTTACAAGTCCTTTCTTTAAATGGTTATTTAAATGGGGCCATCCTGATATTGGTATGCGGATTGCTCAATATTTTTCTGTAAAAAATAAATTGATTTCTGGTGATGACGATGCTAAATTTTTAGGGGAAGACAATGAATGGTTGGCTGTTTATAGCAAACGTAAACTTGAAGAAAAGCATTGCGATTTCTTTGTGTTTGGCCACAGGCATTTGCCTTTAGAGATTCAGTTGAATGAAACATCAAAATACATCAATCTAGGAGATTGGATTCAGTACTTTACATATGGTGTTTTTGATGGTGAGAACTTTAAGCTTAAAGAATATTAGGTTTTTACATCATCGTAACTGTCCTCAACATCTTGCTGCAAGTCAAGTTCTCGCAAGGACTTGTTCCGCATACTAATTATAGCAACAATGATAAGTGTTACTGTACCTCCCATAACTACAGCTAAAGGCGCACCAAAAATCCGTGCTGCTATACCACTTTCTACAGCGCCGAGCTCATTAGATGAGCCTACAAACATAGAGTTTACCGCACCAACGCGACCACGCATTTCGTCTGGTGTCTTTAGTTGAAGTATGGTTTGTCGGACGACCATGGATATACCATCGAACACACCAGAAAAAAACAAGGCTAAAACACTAAGCCACATTAATTTTGAAGCCCCAAAAACAATCATAAAAACCCCAAAACCAAAAACTGAAACCAATAGTTTTTTACCAGTGTTTTTAGTAATTGGGATATAAGTTGTCGCCAACATAGCAATAATACTACCAGAGGATAAAGCTGCATTTAATATCCCAAAACCTTTTGGACCTGCATCCAAAATATCTTTTGCAAAAACTGCAAAGATAGCTACTGCCCCACCAAACAAAACGGCAATCATATCTAAAGTCAGTGCTCCCAAAATTATTTTATCGTTAAAGACAAATCGTATTCCCGATTTTAGACTCTCTTTAACCGACACATTCGTTGCGGTATTTAAGATTGGCTTTTTATCAATCTGAAACACAAGAACCAAAGCCACCATTACCAATATAAAAATAATACCGAGTGTTGAATGCACCCCTATCCACGCAATTAAAAACCCACCACACAATGCACCAAAAACGCTTGCTCCTTTCCATGTACTACTACTCCAAGTCGCTGCATTAGGATACACCTTTTTAGGCACCAAAAGTGCTATGAGAGAGAATATTGTTGGGCCGAAAAATGCTCTTAAAACACCCCCAAAAAATACCAATGCGTAAATACCAAATAAAATTGATGAGGTTTCCCAATGCGTTTCAATATATGCCGAAGTTAACCAAAACAACCCGAAACTTATTAATGAAAACAAAGCAATACAAAGCCTAAATAAGTTTCGTTTTTCTTTTTTATCAACGATATGCCCTGCAAATGGTGCTAAGAAAAATGCTGGTAAAAATTCGCATAAACCAATTGCTGCTAAGCTCAATTCGTCATTGGTTATGGAATATACCTGCCATTCTATAACCACAAATTGCATAGACCAAGCTAAAACCAATGCAAAACGTAATACTAAAAAGATATTGAACTCTTTAAATCTTAAGGCTTGGTATGGGTCGGTTTTTGACAAATTATTTGATTGGGAGATCTAATGGGTTTATTAGTGATTTTGTACAAATGTAAAATAAGCTAAGGTCTTATTTTAGTTTTCGATCAGTTTAAACTCGACACGCCTGTTTAATTGCCTCCCACCTTTTGTGTCGTTGCTTGAAACAGGGTTGGAACTTCCAAATCCAAAAGATTTAATTCTCGTTAGGTTTAAACCATGCGAAATTAAGTAATCTGCAACTGCTTTGGCACGCTGTTCTGATAATTCTTTGTTTCGCTTATCCAATCCCTTGTTATCAGTGTGTCCATATATTTCTATATTTAAATCTGGGTGTTCTTTTAAATATTGCTGTAAATCATTCAACTCATCAAGTGAAACCTCTAATAATTCAGCCTTATCAAAATCGAATAACACGTTGTTGAAGGTGTGGGTTTTATTTACTCTAATTTCTGGTTTTACATCTTGTTTTTCTGACTCAACTACATCAATCTCATTTTCTTGTTCAATAGGCTCAATTGATACATCGTCTATATAATAATATGAAAACACATCTGGCTTTAAAGGAATTACTTTGCTTTTTTCTGTTGATGCGTTTGAATCAAAATTTCCAATTGAGAAAAAGCGTTCATATCCTTCAGCAGTATATTTAAAAGATATTTTTACCCATTCACTACTGTTGAGTAAAAACTCTTTTTTTATAATAGGATGGTATTTCACATTAGACATACGACTAGAAAATGCTTTAGCATCTATATAAGCTTTACTTTTAAAAACGTTGAATTTCTCTCCCGTAGCCATAAACCCGAGCTCCCTTAATGCATATTTTGAGCTATCAGCTAAACTTACATAAAATGTTACTCTATACTTTTTCCCTCTAACGAGCACATTTTTTAGCTTACCTTGAATATATTCTCTGTAGTTCTTTTTATAAAATACATGGATTCCTGCATACCCATTACCTGTCCTAGCTTTTTGAAACCCAATAAAATTTTTGAATCCCATTTTTTCGCTACAAGAATTGAAATAATCAGTAGTACCGTTATTTGGAATACTCCAATGCTTCACATTTTTATGAAAGAAACTAATATCTCTTGGACAATCATAAAATTCCTCAAAACTTGGATTAATCACTTGGTTTTGCGCAAATACTATTTCATATAAAAAGAGGACTATTATAAAGATTAGCTGTTTCATGTTTTATCGGCGATACCTTTATAAATTTTATTCTTTAATATCCTTAATCTTCAACTGTAAACTCACATTACCATTCCAATGGTTTTCATCAATAGAATATACAATACTAAATGGTCTTCGGTTTTTAATAATATCGATTTTATCCCCCAAACCAAAGCCAATACATACCAAATTATCTGCAAAAGATTGTGTCGCAGTAAATCGTATATGTTTATCGTCTTCGCCTACACATTTTCCCCAACCTGTATCCTTTACGTTTTGTGTCATAAAGGTTGGTGACATGTTACCTGGTCCAAATGGTGCAAATTGTTGAATAATTCGAAACAATTTAGAATCTACTTGGTTTAAACCAATCTCTAAATCAACTTTTAATTCTGGTGTTAATAACTTAGGATCAATTTTTTCCTTGACGACTGATTCAAACTTAGCTTTAAATGCGTTATAATTTTCGGGCAATAGAGTTAATCCTGCAGCGTACTTATGCCCTCCAAATTGCTCAATATGCTCTGAGCAAGCCTCAAGCGCATCATACACATCAAATCCTTTTACGGAACGTGCTGAAGCCGCTAATTTATCTCCACTTTTAGTGAATACTAAAGTTGGCCTGTAATAGGTCTCCGTTAAACGAGAAGCAACAATACCAATTACACCCTTATGCCAATTTTCATTATAAACCACAGTCGTAAAATGGTCTTGCTCATTGTATTCTTCAATTTTAATTAAAGCTTCTTCAGTAATTCGTTTATCTGTTTCGCGACGGTCTGTATTAAACTGATCAATGTCTACAGCATACTCAGCAGCCAAATTAAAATCGGTCTCTGTTAAAAGGGTTACCGCATGATTTCCATGTTTCATACGACCAGCTGCATTAATACGAGGGGCGACGACAAAAACAACATCAGTAATGGTCAATTCTTCTTTTTTTACCTCAGCAATTATAGCTTTCATTCCTGGTCTAGGATTGGTATTAATCACTTGTAAACCAAAATATGCCAATGCTCTATTCTCGCCTGTAATTGGTACGATGTCTGCTCCTATTGCTGTAGCTACTAAATCGAGATATTCTGTCAAATCTTCAACGGTTTGACCTTGGTTGGATGCTAATGCCGTAATGAGTTTAAACCCAACTCCACAACCACAAAGTTCTTTAAAGGGATACTCACAATCGTATCGTTTTGGATCTAAAACTGCTACTGCATCCGGCAAATGTTTTCCCGGTCTGTGATGATCGCAAATAATAAAATCGATTCCTTTTTCTTTTGCATAACTTATCTTGTCAATGGCTTTTATTCCACAATCCAAAGCAATAATTAATGAAAAATCATTATCGTGAGCAAAATCAATACCTTTATATGAAATGCCGTAGCCTTCATCATACCGATCTGGAATATACGTTGCTACAGAATCTATTCTCGTTTTTAAGTATGAAGACATTAAAGCTACAGAAGTCGTACCATCGACATCATAGTCTCCATAGACCAAAATATTTTCGCCATCTGCAATAGCTTTTTCAATTCTTGAAACTGCCAAATCCATATCCTTCATTAAGAAAGGATTGTGTAAATCTTCAAAGCTTGGTCTAAAAAATGTTTTTGCCGCTTCATAAGTGTCAATACCACGTTGTAATAACAATGTAGCAACTATATCATCAACTTGAAGTGCTTTTTTTAAAGTGTCTATTTTTGAAGCCTCTGGTTTTGGCTTTAGATTCCAACGCATATAAAATTAAATATTACGTTTTGTGCCTATATGATAAACTATATTCGTTTCAATTTTAGCAAAGCGTCTAAACATCTCCATAACGCCACAATATTTTTCTACTGATAAATCTACGGCACGTTCACATTTATTTTTATTCAGATCTGAACCATAAAAATGGTAATCCACTACAACCGAATGGTAATATCGTGGATGTTCGTCTGTGAGTTCACCCAAAACTTCAATCTTAAAATCGTCAATTTCCTCTTTCATTTTATCTAAAGTAGAAATGACATCTAGCGCTGTACAACCCGCTAAAGAAGATAACATCATCGCCTTAGGTGACAAGCCATAACGCTCTTCTTGTCCTTCAATATCAGTGTCCATTATTACAGATTTACCGCTGGGGTTATCAGATTCAAAGGTTAATCCACCTTGCCAATGTGTTACAATTTTATCAGCCATATTCAAAATATCTAAATTACAAATGCCTAAAGTTAACAAGTTATAATGGTTTAAAAAGATTAAAGTGCGCTAAAGTTTAGTTTGCAACGCAAGTGTACTTTAAGTACTTTTAGACACTTCAAACCTTAAGTAAACAAAACTATGGCATTAGTAACTCCATTGTCTCCGGACCACGATCTAGAAACCAGAGAATTAGCTGAATTTTTTAACGAAACTCTTGGGTTTTGCCCAAATTCTGTTTTAACCATGCAGCGCAGACCAGCTATAAGTAAAGCTTTCATCAACTTGAACAAAGCTGTCATGGCTAATGAGGGTCGAGTTACCTCAGCACTTAAGCGTATGATTGCTTGGGTAAGCAGTAACTCAACAGGTTGTCGTTATTGCCAAGCGCATGCCATTAGGGCAGCGGAACGCTATGGCGCAGAACAAGAACAATTAGATAATATTTGGGAATATAGAACACACCCTGCATTTTCTGAAGCTGAGCGTGCTGCTTTAGATTTTAGCTTGGCCGCTTCATTAGTGCCAAATGCTGTAAATGCAGATATTAAAAAACGCCTATATGAGTATTGGGATGAAGGTGAAATTGTTGAAATGCTTGGTGTCATTTCCTTGTTTGGTTATCTTAACCGTTGGAACGATTCTATGGGCACTGATATTGAAGACGGTGCTGTTGAAAGTGGCGACCTATACCTAGGTAAACATGGTTGGGAGAGCGGTAAACATGATGGAAGTGAATACTAAACGCCAATTTAACATAAAACTACTATGGTGCAGTGCTTTACTTATTGTGTTTAGTTTATACTGTAGCTGTAATTTTTCAAAAGACAATACAAAAGATGATTCATTTATCTTCATTGGACGAAATGCCTACACAACCAACAGTTACGATGGCATGGAATATTATCGCCTCAATGAAACCAAAGAATTTATGGACGGTTATTACGTTGTTGGCAATGAAGTTTCCAAATGGGAAGAGTTTGAAGTAAAAAAAGGGCTTCTTAATGGGGATTATATTGTTTTTCATCCCAATGGTGAAATATTTTCAAAAACCCAATACAGAAACGGTAAACGTAATGGTGTAGAGTTAAATTATTCAACGGTTGGTGTTCTTATCAAAAAAAGCACTTATAAAAATGACATATTGGTTGGGTCTCAATATGGCTATTTCGATAATGGAAAAATACTGTCTGAATCTAAATATGATGAGGAAGGTAAACGTCTCGAAACTTTAAATTATAATTTACTTGGACATATTATTTCGCAAAGTTTTATTAAAGACGGAAGAACCATTACTCAAAGAATTACTGGTGGTAAAGTTTTTTCAGAACATGTAAAATCTAATTACGACGCTTACGAAACTTTTAAGTTTTTCAATGAAGATGGTAGTACAAAGTTATACCTAAGACAACTCGAACAAAATGATACTATGTATATTCTTGAACTCAATGATGAAGGGGAAGAAATAAAGCGAGTTGACTTAAAAACTAACCCACAAGAAGCCATGAAATATTTTAATCTTTTTCAAGAAAATTTAAACCCTTAACTCAAAATGATATTGACCGTATTTTGTAGTTTAGGCACCACCAATTCCTCAAACCAAGGATTTTTAGCACGCCAAAATCGGTTGGTTGGTGATGGATGTGGTATTGGAAAGTATTTTGGCAAATAACTTTTGTATTCACCAACAGTTTCAGTCAATGTTCTTTTGGCTTTATCTTTTAAATAATACTTCTGAGCATAAGCACCAATCAAAATAATCAATTCTACATTGGGCATTTGTTCTAATAATGCATCGTGCCATTGCGGTGCGCATTCTGGCCGCGGAGGTAAATCTCCTGTTTTTCCTTTTCCTGGATAACAAAAACCCATAGGCATAATGGCAAAATTCTCAGTATCATAAAATTGTTCATCAGTAACCCCTAACCATTGTCTTAATTTTTTTCCGCTTTGATCATCCCAAGGAATTCCAGATTCATGAACTTTGGTTCCTGGTGCTTGTCCTATAACCACAATCTTAGAATTGATATGAGCCGTTGCCACTGGTCTTGGCCCTAATGGCAAATGTACTTTGCAGATAGTACATTGAGATATGTTGTGTAGTAATTGTTTCATTAAACTTAAGTATGAGATTTTGAAACAAGTTCAGAATGACAAAGCGGTTCTACTTTTTCCCAGCAACCACAATTACAATCTCACCTTTTGGAGGTTTGTTGGTATAATGTTCCAAAACGTCTTTAGCATTTCCACGAATAGTTTCTTCATAGAGTTTGGTTAATTCCCTCGAAATTGAAACCAATCTGTCTTCACCAAAATAGTCACAGAAATGTCCTAAAGTTTTTACCAACTTGTGTGGACTTTCATAAAAAATCATAGTTCTGGTTTCTTCAGCCAGTAGTAAAAGTCGTGTTTGGCGGCCTTTCTTTACTGGTAAAAACCCTTCAAAAACAAATTTATCATTGGGTAAACCACTATTGACCAAAGCAGGCACAAATGCTGTTGCGCCCGGCAAACATTCTACCTCGATATGGTTTTCAACACAAGCCCTAACCAATAAAAACCCAGGGTCTGAAATCGCTGGTGTGCCAGCATCGCTAATGACAGCAATGGTTATCCCCGACTTTAGTTTTCCTATCAAACTATCAACCGTTTTATGCTCATTGTGCATATGATGGCTTTGCATAGGTGTTATTATCTCAAAATGATTTAAGAGCTTTCCTGAAGTTCTAGTGTCTTCTGCTAAAATTAAATCAACGTCTTTTAAAACCTCAACAGCTCTAAAGGTGATATCCTTTAAATTTCCGATAGGTGTTGGTACCAAATATAGTCTACTCATTAATCTCTTAAATATTTACCCAAAAAATAAGACGGAAAAATAGCTATAAGCCCATAAAAGGAAAAGCCCATTATACCGTGGCCTGCATAATGATGTGCTGCCGTTGCCAAAACCAAATTAAAGAAAAACCCGGCATAGGTCCATTCTGTTAACCATTTGCTTGGTCGCCAAAGTACTATCGCTACACCGATTATTTTTAAAACCGCTAATGGAATTACTATATAGGTTGGGTAATTAAAACTTTCGAAAAAGCCTTTTATAATCTCAGTTTTTGTAAAGTACATAAAAGCCGAATACAGAAAAATTCCGCATAAAATACCAGTACTTGTCCAATACAAAACGTGTTTGGTTCGCATTGGTTTAGTTGAATTTGCCTTCTACGATTTCAATAAAGCGTTCTTCGTATTCTTCTTTGCCTTCCCAGTTACTATAATCGGGTTTTACCATTTCAGTAATCAGTTTTTGGGCTTCAGAAAAAGAATTGGTCGTATTTATTTGAGAAACAACACGCTCGTAATCTTCATTCTTACCTTCAAACAAATGTTTTATAAAAGCTAATTTATCATTTAAGCCGATTTGAAGCGTCTTACCCTTGAGCTTATCATTCAAAGATTTTTTGCCCTGTTCAACTTCACGTTTTTTAGCATCTTCAATAGGTTCAAACTCTGGTATATCGGCAAAATCCGAAGTAATGGTTTCAAACTCTATGGTTTTTGGTGTTTCATTTGCAACCGCTTCTTCTACCATAACATCAACCTGTTGTGTCTCCTCTGGCATTTGTGCCACCATATCTTTAATCTTCTCCATAACAGGTTCCATAATACCATCGTCTTCAACCTCATCTAAGTTTACATAGGTTTTATTGTCTACTTCAATATTATCGCTGATCTTATTATTAAAGGCCGTGTCTAGCATGTCAAAAAAGGATGAGTCGTTACCGATGGTTGGCATATCGTCTTCAAAATTTTCTTTTGCAAACTTTAAAACCGTCAACTTTTCGTAAAGCTTTGCGACTTCTTCGTGCATTCTATCCACATCTTCCTTACCTTTTAGTTTTAGAATCCTATGCGCTATGCTAACTAATTCTGATTCTAATTTCTTTCTCATCTATTCTAAATTTTTTAGTTTTTAAAATGAAGAAACTAAAAATTTCCTCACATTCAGTAATTCACACAAAAAGCTCTATCATTCATATTACAATTCAATGATAAAATTTCTTTATGCTCATTTCATGAATTTTACTTTTTATTTTTAATAAATTTGCGTGACCTTTATACAAACGAAAAAAGGCAGCTATTTAGTGCTAAAATTACGAAATGTTTCTCGAAAATACGGTAAATCATAAAGAACAATTTGGATGGATTGAGGTGATTTGTGGATCTATGTTCTCTGGTAAAACTGAGGAACTGATTCGCAGATTAAAGCGAGCCAAATTTGCAAGACAGAAAGTGGAAATCTTTAAACCCACTGTTGATGTACGTTATGATGATGAAATGGTAGTCTCCCATGACGATAATGAAATCCGTTCTACTCCCGTTCCTGCCGCTGCAAACATACCTATTTTAGCAGATGGTTGTGATGTAGTTGGTATTGACGAGGCCCAATTTTTTGATGATGAGATTGTACGTGTCTGTAACGACCTCGCCAATAAAGGTATTCGTGTTATCGTTGCTGGTTTAGATATGGACTTTAAAGGAAATCCGTTTGGGCCAATGCCTTACCTTATGGCCACTGCTGAATACGTTACAAAAGTACATGCTATTTGTACAAAAACAGGAAACTTGGCGCAATACAGTTACCGAAAAGCAAAAAGTGACGATTTAGTTTTATTGGGTGAAGTTGACGAATACGAACCTTTAAGTAGAGCCGCATATTACAAAAGTATGTTACGCGACAAGGTAAGACAGATGAAGGTAAAAGATGCTGAAGAAATCCAAACTAAAGAAAAAAAGCCTGATGCCTAAAGCTAAAGAAACCGTTCTGGAAATTGATTTAGGTGCACTTACCCATAACTTCAATTATTTAAAATCTAAGCTACGACCACAGACCAGGTTTTTAGCTGTGGTAAAGGCCTTTGCTTATGGCAGTGATTCTGTAGAAATTGCAAAACACCTTCAAAAACTTAATGTCGACTATTTTGCTGTAGCTTATACCAAAGAAGGTGTTGCCTTGCGTGATGCCGGAATTACAACTCCTATTTTGGTGTTGCATCCACAACCCACAAATTTTAAACTCATTATTGAAAGATGTCTAGAGCCAAGCATTTATAATGCTAAGGTTTTAAATGAATTTATAAAAGTTGCTGAACAAGAAAAACAATCGAATTATCCGGTACATATAAAATTCAACACTGGATTAAACCGTTTGGGTTTTTGGGGAAATGATGTAGATTATGTAGTGTCGAAACTAAAACACACAACATCTATTACGGTTAAGTCCTTATTCTCACATTTAGCAGCAAGTGAAGATGCAAATGAGATTGATTTTACGCAACGTCAAATTGAGAACTTTAAAGGTATAGCAAAAGCATTTAAAACTAAAATAGATTATCAACCTTGGTTACATATTTGTAATACTTCTGGTGTTCTAAATTATCCTGATGCACATTTTGATATGGTTCGCTGTGGCATTGGTCTTTATGGTTTTGGTAATTCTGAAAAAGAAGATAAAAACCTAAAACCTATTGCAAATCTAAAATCTGTCATTTCTCAAATACACAAGATTGAAAAGGATGAAACTGTTGGCTATAACAGAGCTTATAAAGCTAAAGGTTTTGAAAAAACTGCAACGATCCCTATCGGTCATGCCGATGGAATTACCAGAATTTATGGTAACGGTAGAGGATATGTAATCATCAACGGTAAAAAAGCGCCAATAGTAGGCAATGTATGTATGGATATGATAATGGTAAACATTACAGACATAGATTGTAAAGAAGGAGATGAAGTTATAATTTTCGATACAGACCACAAGGCATCTCATTTTGCCCAATATGCCAACACAATTTCATACGAAATATTAACCGCTGTTTCACAGCGTGTTAAGCGTTTGTTTATTAATTCAATCTAGTTATTATATTTTCTACATTTGAGTTTTTTAGGTATTTTAGTGCCTTCATAACTAAACTCTAACTAATTATGCTAAAAGAATTTAAAGAATTTGCAATGAAAGGCAATCTTGTCGACATTGCTGTAGGTTTTGTAATGGGTGCTGCTTTTAAAGAGGTGGTAACAGCATTTACAGGTGGAATTGTTTCTCCAATAATTGGATTAATTTTTGATTCGGACTTTAAAGCATTAAAGTATAAACTAAAGGATGGCAAACTAAACGATGCTGGTGAAATGGTAGGAGAAGTCTATTTAGAATACGGTACATTTTTAACTAATGTTATTGACTTTATCATTGTTGCATTCGTTATGTTCCTGGTAGTTAAGGCTGTAAATAAAATGAACAAAAAAGAAGAGCCTGCACCAGAAGAACCAGCAGGACCATCTGAGGTAGAACTACTGCAAGAAATTAGAGATGCTCTAAAAAAATAAAACGATTTAGCGTCACCGCTACATTATATATAGTTAATCAAACCCAGATGTAAAATCTGGGTTTTTCTTTTTGTTAGAACAAAAAAGTTAAATAATTAACATTTTGTTTTTTGTTGTTAAATGCCCTAATTTTATTTAAAAGAAAATGCCGTTTTTGTTTAATTTTGCCGATAACAATTAAAAACTAAAAAATGAAAATAGCAGTTGTAGGGGCGACAGGTTTGGTTGGTAACATAATGCTCAAAGTTTTAGAAGAGCGTGATTTCCCAATTGACGAGTTGATATTAACAGCTTCAGAACGTTCGGTTGGTAAAAAAATCAGTTTTAAAGGGAAGGATATTGAAGTTGTTAGCATTACCACTGCAATTGAAAAACGTCCAGACATCGCTTTATTTTCAGCTGGAGGAAGTACCTCTTTAGAATGGGCGCCAAAATTTGCTGAAGTAGGCACTACAGTCATTGATAATTCTTCCGCTTGGAGAATGGATTTGTCTAAAAAATTAGTGGTTCCAGAAATCAACGCTAACCAATTATCCAAGGACGATAAAATTATTGCCAATCCCAACTGCTCAACCATACAAATGGTAATGGCCTTGGCCCCGCTACATAAAAAATACAAGATAAATCGTGTTGTGGTATCAACATACCAATCTGTTTCAGGTACAGGAGTAAAAGCTGTAGAGCAATTAGAAAACGAAATAGCAGGCAAAAAAGGAGACATGGCTTACCACTATCCTATCCATAAAAATGCTATTCCCCATTGCGATGTATTTGAAGAAAACGGTTACACAAAAGAAGAAATGAAATTGGTACGGGAAACCCAAAAAATTCTTGATGACAGAACCATTGCCGTTACTGCAACAGCCGTAAGAATTCCTACTGCTGGTGGACATAGTGAAGCCGTAAATGTTGAGTTTGAAAATGATTTTGATCTTACTGAAGTAAGACAATTACTAAATGAAACCGATGGTGTTACGGTTCAAGATAACTTGGATGTCAACATTTATCCAATGCCTATGTACGCCAACGGTAAGGATGATGTTTTTGTGGGCAGAATACGCCGAGATGGCTCGCAACCTAATACATTAAATCTCTGGATTGTAAGTGATAATCTCAGAAAAGGTGCTGCAACCAACACGGTTCAGATTGCTGAGTATTTAGTTGAAAATAATTTGGTTTAAAAAGCTCATTATATTTCCCAATAGCGGTAATTTTTTGTATTTCAACTAATTAATTAATTTTTTAGTTGCGTTTGTTTATATATTGCCGTCCCTATTTGCTATAAGTTTTAAGAAATTTTTGATTTAAATCGTGCGGTTAAATACTTATCTTTGGATTTAATCCTATTTTATTTCAAAAATAACCAATTATGAAAAAATTACTTCTATTTACTATTCTGCTGAGTATTTTTGTTTGTTTAAAATTAAACGCTCAACAATTGATTCAACCAAAACTACAATACCCGGAAACAAAAAAGATAGATCATGTTGACAACTATTTTGATGAAGACGTGCCTGACCCATACCGTTGGCTAGAGGATGACAGAAGTGCTGAAACTGAAGCTTGGGTAAAGGCTCAAAACGAAGTTACTTTCGGTTATCTCGATAATATTCCTTACCGCGAAGAATTAAAAGAACGTCTTACCAAACTTTGGAATTACGAAAAAATCGGATCGCCTTTTAAAGAAGGAGATTACACCTACTTCTATAAAAATGACGGATTGCAAAACCAATATGTCATATACAGGTACAAAACTGGTGCAGACCCAAAAACGGCTGAAGTTTTTCTAGATCCTAATACATTTAAGGAAGATGGCACTATTTCATTAGGAGGTATAAGTTTTTCTAAGAATGGTAAAACACTAGCATACGCAATTTCTGAAGGTGGAAGTGATTGGAGGAAGATTTTAGTTATGAATGCCGAAACCAAGGAAATCGTTGAGGATACTTTAGTAGATATTAAGTTTAGCGGAATGTCTTGGTATAAAAACGAAGGATTCTACTATTCAAGCTATGACAAACCAAAAGGAAGTGAACTATCTGCAAAAACAGATCAGCATAAGGTCTACTATCATAAATTAGGGACTAAGCAATCTGAAGATGAATTGATTTACGGAGGAATCCCAGAAGAAAAACACCGTTATATTTATGGAGGAGTAACGGAAGATGATCGCTATTTAATCATTACTCCGAGAGTATCAACGTCTGGAAATAAATTATACATCAAGGATTTGACAGTGCCAAACGCTCCGTTAATGGAAATTTTGGGGCATACGGATTCCGACTCAAATATTATTGAAAATGTAGGGTCTAAACTTTATATAATGACCAATTTAGATGCACCAAACCGAAGAGTTGTAACGGTAGACGCATCTAACCCAGCACCAGAAAACTGGAAAGATTTTATTCCTGAAACTGAAAACGTTCTCAGTCCATCGACTGGTGGTGGTTATTTCTTTGCCAATTATATGGTAGATGCGGTTTCTAAAGTGTTACAATACGATTATGATGGTAAATTGGTAAGAGAAGTAAAATTACCAGGCGTTGGTAGTGCTGGTGGTTTTGGTTCTAAAAAGGAAGAAAAAGAACTCTACTATTCGTTTACAAATTATGTTACACCAGGAAGTATTTATAGGTACGATATTGAAAATGGTACGTCAGAATTATATCGTAAGCCTAGTATAGATTTTAATCCAGAAGATTACGAAAGCAAACAAGTATTCTACAAATCTAAAGATGGTACTGAAGTGCCAATGATTATAACACATAAAAAAGGCCTTGAGCTTAATGGAAAAAACCCGACAATTCTTTATGGTTATGGAGGTTTCAATATTCCTTTAACCCCAAGTTTTAGTATTCCAAATGCGGTTTGGATGGAGCAAGGTGGTGTTTATGCTGTGGCAAATCTGCGTGGAGGTGGGGAATATGGTAAGTCTTGGCACAATGCAGGTACAAAAATGCAAAAACAAAATGTATTTGATGATTTTATTGCTGCTGGCGAATTTTTAATCGATAATAAATATACCTCATCAGATTATTTAGCAATTAGAGGTGGCTCTAATGGTGGTCTGCTTGTTGGTGCTACAATGACGCAACGTCCAGACTTAATAAAAGTAGCATTGCCAGCAGTTGGCGTTTTAGATATGTTACGCTACCATACCTTTACCGCTGGCGCAGGCTGGGCGTACGATTATGGTACAGCGGAAGACAGCAAAGAAATGTTTGAATATTTAAAAGGCTACTCACCTGTGCATAATGTGAAAGAAGGGGTTGAGTACCCTGCAACAATGGTAACAACTGGAGACCATGATGATAGAGTGGTCCCAGCTCATAGTTTTAAATTTGCCGCAGAATTACAAAGCAAACAAGCAGGCAATAGCCCTGTTGTAATTAGAATAGAAACAGATGCTGGTCATGGTGCAGGAACTCCTGTAAGTAAAACCATTGAGCAATATGCCGATATATATGGATTTACATTATATAATATGGGCTTTGATGTATTGCCAAGTAAAACCAAAGAGAAAGTTAAAGGGTAATCATTTTAGCTATTAACCAAATCATTTTTTTGTCACTTAACCAACTCCATAAACAGCTTAAAGAAAAGAATATAAAGTTTCTTTTCACGGATTATTACGATACAATAGTTCATAGGCATGTACATCCTAATTATGTCCAAAGAATTTGGGCTAAACTTATGATACAGGAATTGGGATTCGAGACATCAATTGATAACTTATATTTCATAAGGCAAGAATCATCAAAATATCTTGTTGAGCAATTGGAAAAAGAGGATTTTGAAATCCCTTATACCACATTACAACACGACATTTGTAAACGTCTCATCAATGCGGATATTATTTCTATTGAAGAAAAAGACAGCTTTTTAAATCTGTTTGAAGAAGCTGATGTTAGGGCTGAAGCCAGTGTACAATACCTAAACCAAGATGTTATTGACACCATAAAATACTTTAAGTCTAATGGTGGTAAGGTATATTTGGTTTCAGATTTTTACGGTTCCAAAACACTTTTCGAAAAACTATTGAAGCATCATGGCATTATAGATTTATTTGAAGATATTTATAGTTCTGCAGCCTTAGAAAAAAGCAAGCATACGGGAGACATTTACGAATCCGTTCTAAAAGAATTAGCCATAAACCCACATGAGGTGATGATGATTGGAGATAATCATAGAAGTGATTATCTCAACGCCACAAAAAGTGGCCTCAATGCTTTTCAGCTTCCCCATAAAAAGTATCTCAAAAAAAACAAGCGCAATAATTTTGGGAATGATAAAAAGAAGCTAAAGCAGGTTATTAACGATGTTTACAAAACGTGCCAAAAGCGTTCATCTATTCCTTATACGGAATACATCATTTTTTACCATACGTTTATTGAGCGTTTGTATAATACAGCTAAACAAAAAAACATAAAAGACTTGTTTTTTTTAGCACGAGAAGGACAATACCTTAAAAAGGTATTCGATTCTTACCAAGAATATACTATAATTGACGAAACTAGAAAGATAAAGACACATTACTTAAAAATGTCGAGACATGCTGCGCTTCAGATGTCACTTAAGGATATTGAGGTTGAGCCATTTACATTTCTTCAACTTAAGTACAGTAATATCTCTGCCGATGAATTTTTAATAGCTGTTAATTGTCCTGATGAACTGAGGCAGCAAATTATTTCGCAACTAAATGTAGACGGTAAATCTATCGTTGAAGGTTTTTTTAAGTCTTCGATTTTTGAAAACATAAAAAAGAATAAAAACTTTCTCGATTATTATAACGCACATAGAGAAGCTAGCCATAATGCATTTAAAGCTTATGTAAATTCGTTTGATGCACAAATAGAAGAGAATGGAATCACTGTTGTAGATATTGGTTGGGGTGGCACGATGCAAGAAGCTATTTTTGAGTTTTTTGACCAAAAAATCCCAGTAACTGGTTACTATTTAGGTCTTGGTAATATTTATAATATTAAACCACAAACCAAGCGCTATGGTTTAATCTCATCTTTAATGCCATACCTCGATTATTATGATTACATCTTAATGGCCAACCAACAGCTATATGAACAGTTCTCTGGTGCAAATCACGGTAGTGCCGTGGATTATAGTATAGAGGTTAAAGATTACACTATAGAGTATCATAAGCCCGAAGAAAAATGGTTGTACGACAATCATATAAAAAGACACCAGGAAGAAATGTTTAATTTACATAAATTACTTCTAAAGCGTTTAGAACCGATATGCTTCTCGGAAGAGATGATGCAAAACACTATTTCTAAAATAGCGCTTAAAGTTGGTCTATTTCAGAGTACAAAAAAACTAAAGTTCATAGATACATTGAGCAGCGGATTTTATCAAAATGTTGGGCACAACAAAGTTGGTATATCTTATGAACCCCCGAAAATCAAAAGTCCTATAAAAAGTATGGTTCGGTTCTTAATAACACCAGAAAAATACTTTAGATATTTGGTGAAGTTAAAACCCGTTTTGTACAAAAAAAATAAAGTTGTGGCTTTTTTCATACCAATGTATTTTATTTATCTCTATTTTGGTTTTAATAAGTACCTTAGATTTAAGATTTTACACCGTATATTTCTACTCAAGTACAATGCGTTCAAATAAATTTTTTATCGGTTTTTTTTGATTTTTGCCGATTTAATTAAAAAACATTAGATTTACTTTCATTATTCAATCTAGGTAGGGTTTTCTACTCTTTAATTGTCTTATAAATAGTTGTATGAGAAAAAAATACGCTATACCCTTTTTTTTATGTTCAATTTTGCTGCAATTTTCTTGTGGCACTGATGATGCTACAACACCATTAACTATAGAAACTACAGCAGATTCTGTTGTTCTGACTCAAAATACTGAGATAGAAATTTTTATCTTTCAGAATGATGAATATATACCAAGTTCTGGCCAACTTACATTAAATAATCCCACAAAAGGGGTTGTTTCAATTAACGATTCCAATAACACTCCTAACAATCCAAGTGATGATACGGTTATCTATACCGTCAATCCTAACATAATCGGAGAAGATGCATTTCAGTATACTATATGTGATAATTCCGGTAATTGTAAAACAGAAAATGTATTGGTTACAATTACATCTTCGTCTGTAGTAAACTTAAACTTAGAGAGCGTTCCCTACCAAAATTTATCTGCGTATAATTTCTTTGAGGGAGATCTTAAGGATTTAAGCCCAAATTTTGGTGTATTGCCTTATTCGTTAAACTCTACATTGTTTACGGATTACGCCGAGAAGAAACGTTTTGTTTGGATGCCAAACAATACCAAAGCAACCTACATCAGTGATGATGTACCTTTAGAATTTCCTGTAGGAACCGTATTAATTAAGAATTTTTATTACGACAATGTGCTTCCGGATAATGAAACTAAAATTTTGGAAACACGCTTAATGATTAGAAAGAGTGAAGACTGGATTTTTGCCAATTACGTGTGGAACACAGAGCAAACAGAGGCAAGCTTGGATATGGACGGAAGTTTTGTAGATCTTCAATGGCAAAATGGCGGTAGCACTGGCTCTGTGCAATATAGAATTCCTGCTGGTCCAGAATGCCATACCTGTCATAAAATAATGGAGATTCCTGAACCTATAGGTCCAAAACCAAGAAATTTAAATCGAGAATATGATTATGATGACGGAGTAGCAAATCAATTGGATAAAATGATAAGTCAAGGGTATTTAGAAAATTCTCTTCCTTCATCAGTTTCTCGTATACCAGACTATAATAATACGTCCGAACCCTTAGACCTAAGAGTAAGGGCTTATTTAGATATAAACTGCGCACACTGTCATTCGGAAGAAACACATTGTGCCTATCGTCCATTACGATTAAGCTATAACGATACTCAAGACTTCAGCAATATCGGTGTTTGTGTACCACCAGATACTGATTTAGGTGAAGGTCTAGGAAATATTGTCCAACCCGGTGATGCCCCTAATTCGGTCTTACATTTTAGACTCAGTTCTGTAGAGCCATCGTATAGGATGCCACTTTTAGGGAGAACTTTAAAGCATGAAAGAGGAGTGGAGCTTATCGAACAATGGATAGATCAATTATCAACTGAATGTGAATAATAAATATACCACCATGAAAAAAATTACACCTTTAATTCTGCTTTTAATGTGCTGCTTCTATAGCCATGCACAAACTACTGTTGATTGTACAGCTGGTGCAGTAAATACAACTTATTGTTATGTTGATAACGACACAACAAGTTTTTCATTTGAAAGTTCTGATGGATCTATCCTTAATCTTGTATTTAATTCTGGACAGGTGGAGAACACTTATGATGAACTCATTATTTTAGATTCTGATGGTTCTGAGCTATATAATGGATACGGTAATGCTGGTGATTTAACAGGTTTAAGTTTTCAATCTTCTGGAGATTCTATCACGGTTGCTATCAATTCAGACTTTACTGTCAATTGTTCTGATGACGCCTATATTCCTTGGGATTTTGATGTTGTATGCAGTACCTGTGCTAACGCTACGGTAAGCTATACGGTAATGGATGATTGCGACAATAGTGGTGGGTTTCTTATAGATGTAAACGTAAGCGACTTAGGATCAGCTACTTCTTTAACACTTTCAGACGATCAATTTAGTGCTAATCAAAACTTAAATGCGGCAGGTAATGTTCAGTTCGGACCATATGCTAATGGTACAAATGTTATTATTAATGTACAAAATGATCAAGATATTAATTGCAGTTTAAATAGTCCTTCTTTATCTCAAAATAATTGTCCTCAACCTTCACCAAATGGCATTACATGTGCTTCGGGATCTTCTACATACATTTTTACAGAAAATTTTAATACTGTGGGCGGTTGGACAGGTGATTTAAATAATGGAAATGGATCTTGGGAAATCCCTAATGGTTCTACATCCCCAGGAACAGGGCCTAACGGTGCTTTCAACGGCTCTGAATATATGAATTATGAAGCTTCTGGAAATACTACAGCAACAGCCTCTGCTGTAAGTCCTGCTATTGATTTAACTGAAGCTACTGATGGTGCCGAACTATCTTTCTACATGCATGCATATGGTGAAGATATGGGAACTTTAAATGTACGTGTAGGAAACTCTGCTAGTGGACCGTTCACTACACTCTATACATTTTCAGGGGAATATCAAACTGCTGCTTCAGAAGCTTGGATTCCAATAGGTATCAATTTAGATGCTTATTTGGGTCAGGTTATATATATTGAATTCAATCATACGGGCACAGGCACGGGCTATAGCGGAGATATGTCCATTGATTACCTTCGTATTGAAACTTGTGGGTCTTTTTGCGTTGCTCCTACAGATATAACAACAACAGCAATTACATCTAGTTCGGCAGGTATTTCATGGGTAGCTAGTAGCGGTGAAAACTCCTGGGAGTATGTTGTACAAGTTTCAGGTGGTGCCCCTCCGACAGGTTCTGGTACCTCAACCTCTTCCCCATCTGTTAATGTTAATGCATTAGACCCTGTTACGACGTATGATATTTATGTCAGGGCTAATTGTGGTGTTGATGGGTTTAGTTCTTGGAGTTCTTCTAGTTTTGCCACAGGTGAGGATCTTTCTAGTTTTCCTGTTACATTTACTGCAAACCCTATACCAACGACAGAGTCTTTCGATATAGCTTTAGTGGATTTAAATGGTGACTTCTTAGATGATGTAGTATCTGTTGGCAGCGAAAATATTAATGTACACTATCAAACTTCGGGAGGTTTTACAGCTACTAATATTGCAACCACACCTGCTGATAATTCACCCAATTGGAGTTTAGCTGTTGGAGATTTTGATAAAAACGGATTCAATGACTTATTATACGGTGGTGGATCTGGTGTTACGTTTATGCAAGCTAATGCTACGGGTACAGCATATACAGAGGTTTCTTATCCAGATTTTGTATTCTCTCAGCGTTCAAACTTTGTAGATATTAATAACGATGGTGAACTCGATGCTTTTGTTTGCCATGATATAGATCCTAACGTAGTTTTTATTAATGATGGTAGTGGTAATTTAACCTTTTACCAAGGAGAAAATCCTGGTGTTTTAGACAATGGTTTAGGACTCACACCTGGTGGTGGTAATTATGGTACGGTCTGGATAGATTTTGATAACGATAGAGACATGGATATGTTTATCGCTAAGTGTCGTGGAGGCTCAACAACGATAAGTACAAATGAGTTATGGAGAAATGATGGCAATGGTGTTTTTGTTAATGTTGCAGATAGTAACGGGTGGTACAACACTAATTACCCTGGCAAAGGTCACGACAACTCATCTAACCTTGGAGATAATGTACAAACATGGTCTTCTGCTTGGGCAGATTTTGATAACGACGGAGATATGGATGGTTACATAGGTGCTAGCAATACAACTAATGGCGATTCTAAATTAATGCGAAATAATGGAGATGGTACATTTACGGACGTTACTACCGGCTCAGGTGTCCTTTTCGCAAATTTAGGTATAGAAAATGCCCCAGCGGATTTTGATAATGACGGCAATGTCGATATTTTATCCAACGGAGACATCTTATTTGGAAACGGAGATCTTACGTTTACCAACTACTCAACCAACATGCCGCAGAGTGGCGCTATTGGAGATGCAAATAACGACGGGTTTTTAGACGTATTTAGAGGTGGGCAAATCTATTTTAACAACACTAACTCTAATAATTGGGTAAAACTCAACACTGTTGGCACCGTGAGTAATATTAATGGGATAGGTGCGCGTGTTGAGTTGGTAACGGCTTCAGGAACACAGATACGAGATGTAAGAAGTGGTGAGGGATTTGAGTTTATGAGTAGTTTAAATACACATTTTGGACTTGGGACAGAAACCACCATAACAAGTATTACAATTTATTGGCCTTCTGGAATTATTGACCAGATACCAAATCCAGATATTAATACGACTCACAATATTATTGAAGGTTCTACATTAACAGTTGAAGACCAAACATTAGCGGATATGGTGATTTATCCTAATCCGGCTAAAGATATATTGACTATTGAAACTGCCGCAAATATCACTGATAAAATTGCAACGGTTTTTGATATTAACGGTAGAAAAGTACTCAACCAAAAATTAACCTCAAATACTTTAAAAGTTTCGAGTTTACAAAGCGGAATTTATTTCTTAAGAGTAGAATCCAATGGAAAAAGTATGAAACGAAAGTTTATTAAACAATAAATTTATTATTGTTTATATAGAAACCGCTTGATCTCTCTAGCGGTTTTTTTATGGTATTTTTGTGTTGAAAATTTAACTATGCTCCACTTAAAACAAGTCTCTTTTGGGTATTCTAAAGTAAAGGTTCTAGACTCCGTTAACTTTAAGGTTAATATTGGTGAGAATCTTTCAATTATTGGAGAAAGCGGTTCTGGAAAAAGTACTTTATTAAAACTTATTTATGGTGAATATGATTTAGAAGAAGGGGAGGTTTTTTGGAAAGACACTCAAATTCTTGGTCCAAAATACAATTTGGTCGTTGGTTATGATTTTATGAAATATGTAACTCAAGAATTTGATTTAATGCCTTTTACCACAGTTGAGGAAAACATTGGCAAATTCCTATCGCGTTTTTATCTCAAAAAGCGTAAAGAACGTATTGATGAATTGGTAAAAGTCGTAGAACTCGAAGCTTATGCCAAAACCAAAGTTAAAAATCTAAGCGGAGGACAAAAACAACGTGTTGCATTAGCGAGAGCTTTAGCCAAGCAACCCGAAATTTTGTTATTGGATGAACCTTTTAGTCATATCGATAATTTTAAAAAACAATCACTTCGTAGAAGTATCTTTAAATATCTCAAAAAACATAATATTACATGTATAGTGGCAACTCACGATAAAAACGATGTCCTGGGCTTTGCAGATGAAATGTTAGTACTGCACGATAAAAAAATAATTGCTAAAGATTCGCCTCAAAACTTATACAAGAATCCCAAGTTACCATTAATTGCTTCATTTTTTGGTGAATTTAATAGTATTGATAATTCAATTTATTATGCCTGTCAAATGAAAATTGTTGAACACTCAGAATTTAAAGCGATTGTAAAACAGTCCTATTTTAATGGGAATTCTTGGTTAATCGAAGCTGAATACAATTCAGAATCTATTTTTATTGAACATCATAAAGCCTTAAGCAATGGCTTAAGTATTGACTTTGAAATAATTGAATAGTTATTTGTCGAAACGTTTCAAAAGAGCAGGCAAATAAAAGATATCGGTAATTAAGGCAATAGCAACCGTTACTGCACATAATAATCCGAAATCCCTAACAGAAGGAGTTGCGCTAGAGGCAATAATTAAAAATCCACCAACCAAAGCGATTGTCGTAGAAAACAAAGCACTACCAGTATATCGCATCGCATTATTCATACGCTCTTTCGGTGAACCAGTAATATACTTACTTCGTCTATATTTATGTACTAAGTGAATGGTGTCATCCATCGCAATACCTAGCATAATCGGTGTAATCATAGCCGTAGTTACATCTAGAGGAATATTTAATAGACTCATAAAAATAGCCAAAATGGCTAGTGGTAATATATTTGGAATCAGAACTAAAACTGTTGTTTTTAAGTTTTTTATAAAAATCCAAAGGCATAAAAATGCAACAAAAAATGCCGCAAAAAAGGATTTAAATTGCGTTTCTAAAATGAAATTGTTCAACTGGGAAAATACAACAGCAAACCCATTAATCTTTAGCTCATAATCCTCTGTGTCAAACGTAGTTTCAAAAGCTTCCTTTATTTCATCAAGAACCTGCTCTAGCTCAGAGGTTCGCATTTCCATAAGGGTTAATGTAAATCCTGCAGTAGATAAATCTTCAGAAAATAATTTAAAAAAACTGTTTTCACTGGCATCAACAACCTCTAATGTATTTTTGAGTTTGGTTTCTGATACATTAGATTGAAACAAAACTGGTGTTCGCTTTTCCAAAAAGGATTTAATAGTAACAACAGAAACTGGATTTGAAATCAACGGATTACTTTCTAGCTTATTCTGAAATATCTCAAGTTTTCTAATTGCATCTTTACTCAAAATTACATCACCATCTTTTGTAGCTACATTTAGTTGTAATCGGTTGCTGCCTCCCAATTCTACCTCAACAGCTCTTAAATCTTGCTTAGCCTTACCTTCTGCCAATAAATCACGAGAATTTGTATCTATCTTCACTTGAAATACTGAATAAATTCCAAATAAAAGCACAGCTGTAAACGACACGATAAGCGTGTTTCTATATTGGGTTGTAAATCTGTTTAACCATTCAATAAAATGAGATTGTGAATAGGTTTTAAGCCTTAAGATTGGTTTAGCGTTTTCAAAATTCAAGCTCATAAAACTAAACCCAATAACAGTAATAACGTAAACTAAAATAAAGCTCAGCACTAGACCAATACAAGTAAAAACACCCATGTTCTTAAACGCTGGCAAAGGCGATAGATACAGAGCAAAGTAACCTACGAATGTAGTTAATGTGGTATAGAAGCATGGTGTTAGACTTTTTCTAATAGCAATAGCAAGTAAATCTACCTTTGAGATGGATGTGTTGGCGAGTCCTTCCTTATGATAAATATTAATCACATGTACCGCATCACTGACGCTATAAACCATTAAAATAGTTGGTATAAGCATAGAAATCATGTTCAGGGCAAATCCCAGTGAAGTAATTAATCCAAACAATAAACTTACAGGAATTGCGACTGAGAGCAGTGCAATAAGTAGATAGCGTTTACTAGGTAGCAAGAAAAGTAGTAGTACTGTAATCACCAATACCGTAAGAATACCAAAAGTTAGACTTTCTTTGTAAATCCCTTTGCTGTAGGCTTCGTTTAATACAGGTGGGCCAGTGAGGTAATAATTTGAATAGGTCTTATCAATTATGGTTTTAATATCAGTCGCAATATCTTGCCGTTGTTCCTCAATGGTCGGCGTAGGGTTCATTTGGATATAAAAAAACTGATTTTTATAATCCTCGGTAACCAATTGTGATGTAATGTTAGATAGCTTAGAAAATAAACTCTTTAAACCTTTTTCACTACGCTTTGGATTGTAGAGATCATCAAACTTTATGGTATTATTTACATAAATAGGGTATTTGGCTTTTGCTAGACTAAACGTTGTTTTTACATAAGATAATGCTTCAATAGATTGGTGTAATTGCTTTAATCTGTTTATTTCTGTCTCACCAATAGCATTTTCAACAGGAAGCATGGCGATAAAAATCTCGTCTGATCCAAAGTTTTTCTGAAAATCGATATACGCTTTATAGCTTGGATCGTCTTCTAAAAACCAAATACCAAGCGAATTATCTACACTTAATTTATTTAGTGTTTGATAACCCGAAAATCCCATAGCAATTATTAAAACAGTAATGATTGCTATTCTGAATTTGATGATCGTTGCTATAATGGTTTTAAGCTTATCCATTGAAATTAAATATCCTTTTTACACCCCTAATGCAAAAGCACCATAATTACCATGATGTGTAAGGCTAACATTTATAATTTTATTATTATAACTCACCGATGGTGTGCCTAATTTAGATACTCTGAATATCAAAGCTGTCTTCGGTATTTTCAGAGTCTCCGAAAGCGCATTCATCAACATCCTTTTTAACATCACACTTTGCATTTTCTGATTTTTATCTTCAAACTTCAAAACTTCTGAGGTTAGATTGTTTTGAATACATCTTGCTTCAGATAATACATAGTCTGACGTTATTTTTGTTTCAACATAACATCGAAAGGTTTGAAACTTTACGATTCCAGAATTTTTTTCAATACGGCATTCAAACTTCTTAGGATTGTAAAACCGATCGGGATTTTGCTGTATAAATAGTTTATAGGCGGCTTCTTTCATACTCCATAATCGCCAAACTGTTGTAAAGGGATTGTTAGAATTTTCGATGTAGGTTTGTTCTATATCCGTGAAAAGCTTATCTAAAAATCGTGGGCGTTGCCAACTTGAAGCATTTTGTGCTTCCTTAAGATCAACAATGTCATTGCCAACCATTAATTATTAAGTTTTGAAGTCACAATGTTCATGGCAGATTTTACATCAAGCATTTGCTCCATATCTTCATTTTCTAAGCGAATATCAAATTCGTCCTCAATATCCAATATAATATCCACAAGATTAGCTGAGTTTATTTTTAGATCCTTAACAAAATCTGTGTCTTCCGATAAATTTTTGAAAGCTTCCTCATCTTGAATATAAGGTGCAACAATGGCTTTTAATTTGGCAATTAATGCTTCGTTGTTCATAGCGAAATTTTGAAATGTAAAGTTACGCTATAAATCGCTTAAATAAAATAAAGGTTAGACGTCAGTTCTTGTGATTTTTAATTTGAAGAATTGAAAATAGTATCGAGAACATACCGAAATAAAACATCTCGATACATTTTTCTTCATTCTTCAGAGAAAACACTCGATGTGACGGTAAAAACTAATCTTTAAACTTACTAAAAACCACACAAGCATTAACATCTCCAAATCCAAAACTAGCTTTAGCGATAATATTGAAGTCTAAGTCTAGTTTTTGTATTGGAATTTTTTCTGAAGCGATCAAAGTTTTTATTTCAGAGTGTAAGTCTTCACAATTTATATTGGGTGCAACAAATTGTGCGTTGAGTTGAATGATACTAGCCACGCACTCAATAGCACCCGCTGCTGCTAAGCAATGCCCTACTAAGGATTTTGTAGAATTTATAAACGGGAAATCGTTGTGTTTTCTTCCAAAAGCCTTTGTCCAATTTTCAATTTCCAGAGCATCTTTTGTGGTCGCCGTAAGATGGCCATTAATGACATCGATTTCGTTTGAATTTATTTCCGAATTTTTTATAGCATTCTTAATACATCGTTGCACCGCCTCTGGATTTGGTGCGGTTAATGTGCCACCTTGGCGTTGTCCACCAGAATTAACTTCACCTCCTAAAACCTCAGCATAAATGGTTGCCCCACGCTCTAATGCATTTTCTAAAGATTCTAAAACCAAAGCTCCTGCACCACTACCGGGAACAAATCCTGATGCTGATGCACTCATTGGTCGTGATCCTTTTTCTGGATTTTCATTGTGTTTATAGGTCATAACACGCATGGCATCAAATCCTCCCCAAACATATGGGCCGTGATCACTACAACTGCCCACTAACATGCGTTTGGCTTTTCCACTTTTAATTCGGTCGTATCCCATTAAAACACCCTCAGTACCTGTTGTACAAGCCGATGAATTTGTGGTTACTTGATTGCCCAAACCGAGCATACCACTCAAATAAGCACTCACACCACTTGCCATGGTTTGTAAAACTACCGTACTGCCTAAACGCTTTACCTTACCATCGTCGAGTTTATAGATAGCCTCTCTGAATTTTTCAACACCAGATGTTCCTGTTCCGAAAATAAGTCCCGTATCATAATCTAAATCACTTTCTGGATTCACATCAAAACCAGCGTCTTTCCAAGCGTCAACGCCTGCAATACAGCCGTATAAAATCCCAGAGCTATTAAACCCTCGCAATTGTAAATCAGTAAAATAGTTTGATTTTAATTCATGGGGGATATTTGGAACACCGCCTATTTGACAAGAAAAATTAAGGTCTTTTAATTCTTGGTGGAATGTGATTCCAGATGTTCCTTTTTTCAGTGCTTCTGTGAATTGAGAAATACCTACACCATTTGGTGCAACAACTCCCATTCCTGTTATAACGACTCTGCTTTTCATAATATTTTCTACGAAAGTGGAAATCTTATTGTTTTTAGTTTAATCCGCTTATACAATACTTCGACACTTCGATTGCGCTCAGTACAGGCAAGCTCAGCATGACAACTAGAACTTTTATTGGCTTTAAAACTAAATTACAAAATCTAATCATGTCTATTTACACTTTCAGCATTCCAGAAATTACACCTCTTGCCACCAATTCTTGTTCTTCGTTGAGCATTTTTACTTTACATTTCAATTTATTAAAACGAAACATTTCCTTTTCTGAAATTACCGTGACTCTCTCTTTAGGTAAAACCGGTAAATAAAAATCCATTTGATGAGACGTCAACGCAATTTGTGGATTTACGTTTTCATTAAGCTCATTGCTTAACAAATAAATACCCAAACAAACCAAGCCAATTTGTGCCATACATTCTGTAAGAATAACACCTGGCGTTATTGGGTTGCTTTTAAAGTGCCCCTTGTAGAAAGTTTCATCTTCTTTGAAGGTGTAACGTCCTATTACGCCATTTTCTGAAATAGATTCGATCTCATCCACAAATAGAAATGGATTTTGATACGGTAAAAGATTTATGATTTCTTCTTTTTTCATTTTATTTCCCGTTAAATCGAGAATCTAATTTTAATTATAGTATTATTAGACCTTTCAGGTTTTAAAAACCTGAAAGGTCTTCATTTAACTTAAATGTTCTCCTCCATCTACGGGAATAATTGCTCCTGTAATCCAAGAGGCTTCATATTTACTTAATAAATACACCACATTCGCCACATCTTCTGGTGTAGTTAAGCGTTTATTAGGATTTCGGTTTAATGTATATTCAATAATCTTGTCACTTCCGGGAATCATTCTCAATGAAGCTGTGTCCGTTACTCCCGCTTGTATACAGTTCGCCTTAATGCCGTATGGTGCAAACTCCAAAGCAATATTTCTAGTAATAGCCTCTAAGGTTACTTTAGCTGCCGAAACAGCTGCATAATTTTGCCAAGCCTTTGAGTTACCTTCACTTGTAAAACTTACAATTCGTGCATCTTCAGAAAACAGTTTAGCTTCAAATATAGCTTTGGCCCAATCATATAAACTAATTCCCATAGCCTGTATCGTGAGCGTAAAATCATCGTGTTTAAGTTCAGGATTTCTGTCTGAAACCATAGGTTTTAGATTGCCTTTAGCAACACTGTGTACCACTATTTTTATTCTTCCAGAGTTAACCAGAACCGTTTTTAATGCTTCAATAATTTCTGCTCGTTTTTCAGCTTTAAACGCATCGGTATTAAAGGATTGAAACTGAACTCCTTCTTTTTTAATTTTTTCAAATTCTTTTTTAATAATCTCTTCCTTTATTCGCGGACTACGATAAACAATACAAATATTCATACCATGGTTGGCTAACTTTTTTGCTGTTGCCAAACCCAAACCACTACTTCCTCCAAGTATTAAAGCCCAATAATTTTTATCTTTAAACTCTTTCATGTTCACCATTCTAATAAAATTCGTTGTGCCGAAAAACCTGGCCCAAAACTTAGCATAATTCCCTTATCCCCTTTAGGTAAGTTTTTATCCATAAACCGTTCTAAAACATAAAGTACCGTAGCACTACTCATGTTTCCGTAGAGCCTTAAAACCTCTTTTGTATCATCTATATTCTTACCTAAATTACCGAATAAATCTTCAACCGTTTGAACAATTTTCTTGCCTCCGGGATGAAATACCAAATGATCAATATCTTCAATTGTTAAACCATTCTTTTCTAAAAACGGATGGATAATATTCGGAAAGTGATCTGCTATGGTCTGTGGCACCGACTGATCCAATACCATTTGCAAACCCGTATTTTTTAATTTAAATCCCATCATGTGTTCTGCATCATAAAAATGATACATAGCTTCGTCTTTAATTTCTGGACCAACTTCATCTTCGTGTGACGATAGAATAACGCTGGCACAACCATCTCCAAAAATAGCTGTACTTACAATATTTACCATCGAATAATCATCGATTTGAAATGTTGCTGTTGGCGATTCTACAGCAATGACAACTGCACGTTTATTAGGGTTGGCCTTCAAAAAATTCTTAGCATATAATATTCCCGAAACACCTGCTGCGCATCCCATTTCTGTAATAGGTAAACGCACAATATCCTGTTTTAACTTTAGGCGATTTATAAGGTAAGCATCTAAAGATGGAATCATTATACCTGTGCAACTTACTGTAATAATATAATCTAAATCTGTTGGCTCTAAATTGGCTTTACCTAAAGCTTTAAGCAAACTTTTCTCAGCCAGTTTAATGGATTCCCGAATGTAAATATCATTTTTTTCTTCAAAAGACGTTTTTAAAAACACCTCTTCTGCATCCATTATAGAGTAGCGTTTATCTACAGCTGCATTTTCGAATATCTTAAGGACTTTTCGTTTAAAGCGTTCTTCTTGGCCTTCGAGCCATAGTTCTACATAGGGCAGAATAGCTTTGGTTTCTCTGGTATATTTTGGAAGTTGCTTAGCAACTGATGTTATTTTTACTGCCATATTAATTTCCTGTGAAAACAGGAATCTGTTTTTTATTAATCGTTATTTCAGAAACACCCCTAAAATCCCCTCAATGGAGCAATTATGAGTATTAAGTTTTATTAAAAATTAGCCATTGGTAACGGAACGCCCATTTCCAATGAATTTGCGATTTAAGGTTTAACTGTTTTGAAATGTTCTCTAATTCCTTACGCTTAAATGCTCTTAAGATAGAAGTCAATCCATCTTGTACTATCATATGGTTTGAAATAACCAAGCCTAATAATTTAAATAAGCCATAGGCCATTTTATGACGATGCAAATCATTCACAACAATCCCAACCTTAACTTTTGAAATTATCTTTTTTAAAAGCATATGGATTTCATCTTTATTAAAATGGTGCAAAAACAAAGTTGATAATACAATATCATAATCTAAATTTTCGAAATCCTTAGAGAAAATATCTAGATTTTTAAATGACAACTCATCATAATCTTTAGACAATTCAACCGCATAATCAATAGCATCTTGATTGGCATCTATACCTATGAGATTGAACAAATAATTGTGTTTTCTGCCATAATCTGCTATCTGCCTCAATATATCTCCATGACCACAACCTAAGTCGATAATTGTATAGGTTTTACCCAAAGGTTGGTTTTTAAGTAGTTGTTTTAGACCATCTAATGTCACATAATTTCCACCTAGCCATTTGTTGATTTTGCCCAGCTTATCTAAAGTATCACGAAGCAATTCGCCCTTCATGGAAAAATCGTCCATAAGTTCTGTTTCGTTACTTCTATGTGTTGTGTCTATAAAAAAGCTCATTTTGTGTTATAGACCTTGACAGATGTCAGGCCTTGTTTTTAGTAACCATTGTTTTTCCATGCGTCATTTTTATAATCAACGGCACCAAAAAAGGCAACCATGTTAAAACTACGAGCAATTTTGGTGCTAGCCAATCTTGTCGGAATAAATAAGCAATGGTGTGACCAACTTTTAGACGCATGCTAAATGTTTTTTTCCACTTTTTAGAGTATAATTTTTCCAGTTCTTTTCTCGTAGAAATTTTTCCTTGAAGATAATCAATAATAAGGTCTGATGCTAATTGTGCACTTCGTATAGCCATACCCATGCCATTTCCACAAAGCGGATGAATCATCCCGGCTGAGTCACCACACATTATCATATGGTTCTCTATTGGGTTCTTGGTTTCAAACGAAATCTGACTTATGGTTAATGGCTTTTCAAATTCTAGATTAGACTTTTGAAATATCTCCTTTAAATCTAAATTTTTAAAGATGACTTCCTCTTGAAAAGTATCAATATCCTTATAGGTTTTAAATGCTTCGTAGTTGGTAATATAACACAGATTTATATGTCCATTCTCTACTTTGGATACACCACAGTAACCTCCTTTAAAGTTGTGAAGCGCAACCTTATCTTCAGGAAAATTCCCAGATACATGAATTTTTACGCCTAAGTATGGCGACCTTTTGGTAATAAATGATCTCTGAAACTTAATGTCTAAATTTGATCGTTTTCCAAAAGCACCAATTGCAATTTTTGAAATATAGTTTTTCTTTGATTTGGTCTGAATTTTAAATTGATTCCCCTGAAATACTATATCAACTACTTTGTCTTGAATAACTTCAGCTCCTTCTTTTAATGCCAACTGGTAGAGTTGAAAGTCCATTTCGTATCGGCTCATACCGAATCCGCCTAATGGTAATTTGGCTTTAATCTTCTTGTTGTTATGTGTCGTTAATTCAAATTTTGAAATGGTTGTTGCTCCAAATTCCAAAGGGTTAAAACCCAAAAAATTTAAATAAGATAGTATCTCGTTTGAGACATATTCGCCACAGACCTTGTGCCTGGGATAACTATTTTTTTCAATAAGTAAGACTTCAATATTATATTTTGACAAGTGGATAGCATTTGTCAGTCCTGCTAAGCCTCCGCCAATTATTATAACATCAAAGTGTTGTTTCATTACAGTTCTTTATAATGGGTAACATTGATTTTCACCGTTTTACTCATTACAAAACTACCGCCTCCAACATCAAAATCTCTACGGTTAATTTCAAAATACGAGGTGATTTTATAAGTTTCGTTAACTTTTTGAACTGAAAGTGGAATGGTTATCTGTTTGGTTTTTCCTTTGATAGTAAGATTAGCTGTAACCTCGTAATTGTCATTTTTTAGTGCTTTTATTTCTGTGCTTTTTAAAGTGATTTTGGGATATTTTTCTACATAAAAATAGTCTTCTTCCAAAAGGTGTTCATCTCTGCTATCGATTCCTGTTTCTATTGAAGATACAACGATAGCACTTGAAATATTATTCAGCTTACCTTCCATATCAAAATCAGCCGATATCGTTAATTCATTAAAATGGCCATCTACATTAATCCCTAGATTTTTAATGGTAAAGTCTATGCTAGAATCCTGAGCATAAAAATTTCCAAGACACAATATGTATATAGAGAGAATTAGAAGTCGTTGCATTATATAAAAATTACTCTGTTAAGTTACTGCACAACCAAAACACTTTAAAACGATTTAACGTTTTTCTATAAAACCTTTAAAATTCTAATATCTTGTTGCCTAAATTGAAAACTATCTCCTTCGCTTTTAGACATTAACAGCTTGCCTATAGGAGTTGCTGGTGAGACCGCAAAGAAGTGTTGCTCATCTATGATAATTTCTCCTGCACTTACGCCTATAAAATAGTTAGATTGTGTCGTGTAAACTACAGCTCCCAGAGCTATAGTGCTTTGCGCAATCTCAGGTTTTATTCTATTTAATAATTGATATTGTTTTTGGATTTCTGCGAGTTGCTGGCCAGCTTTTTCCCGTTCTAATTGTAGCATCGCTCTTCCTGTTTCGTGTTTATCACCAGCACTACTTTTGGTTTCAGATTGCAAGCTTTGCTCTATATCTGTAATACTATTTTTAACCGTTAATAAACGATTATCGATAAACATTTTACAGTTGTGATATAATTCTTGTTTTAATACTGTTTTCATTCTAGCAAATCTGCCAATTCCTTACCGACCAAACTACCAATGGCAACTCCCATTCCACCTAAACGCACACCACAATATACGTTTTCGCTAAGCTGTTTTACTATTGGTTTTTTTTGCTGACCCACACCCATTATGCCAGACCAACGCTGGTCAATTTCAAATTCTGTCTTTGGTAAAATCGTTGTTTTTAAAAGGTCTTCTAGTTTATCTTGAATGATCTTAGTCTGTCCAAACTCAGAAGTTTCCTCAGTTTTAAAGTCCAATTGTCGTCCTCCACCTAATAGAATACGGTTATCAATATTTCTAAAATAATAATATCCTTTATCTAAATGAAAAGTGCCTTCAATATGTAGATTTTTGATTGGTTTAGTAATTAAGACTTGGGCTCTAGCAGGTTTTACTGGCTCTTCAATAAGGTTTGAAGCAAATCCGTTTGTGGCAATTAAGAGTTTTGAAGTGGAAAATTCAAATTGGTCGGTTTCAATTTTTATTGAATCTCTATTGTCAGAAAACCCTTTAACAGTACAGTTGTTAAGTATTTTTACGCCTGCTTTCTGAACCTTTTGTAGCAACGTCATCATCATTTTTCCCGTATCAATCTGGCCTTCAAACTGATTAAAACTTACTTTAGTTTTAATGGTTTCAAACTTAAACCTGTTCTCTTCGAAGGAAAATACGTTGGCATTAAATATTGAATAAAGCAATTTATTAATACGTTCTTGATGACTCAAACAAGTGTTGTAAAGTTCATTATCGGACTTTAAGAATAGCTCATAACCACCTAGGGCTTGGTAAGCTATATCTTTATCCCCTAAGGTTTCCCTGAGTAATCTTAGACCTTTAATTCGCTTCTTAATAAGCTCTATGGTTTCGCCTTCGGAATGGTGTTTAAGATCTTCTATAATTTCGCTGAGGCTTCCAAAGCAGGCAAAGCCAGCATTTTTAGTACTTGCGCCTTGAGGTAGTATTCCTTTTTCAAGAATCAGGATCTTGGATTTTGGAAATCGCTCTTTTAACTGTAATGCGCAATTAAGACCTACTATTCCACTTCCTACTACTGTGAAGTCAATGTTAGATAACCAGGTTTTTATTTCCCAATATGATAATTTCATATAATAAAAAGGAATGGTCTAAGAAATATAGTTCTTTCTTTAGCTTCAACACTTTGATTTTACAACGTGTGAATTGCTCAGTCCTAAAGCTCAATGATACATTAACTTGCGTTTCAGACAATCTCCTTAAAAGGATGAATTTAATTTAGTCTACTATAATTTTCTTGGTCACTTTTTGTGAACCATCAAAAACGTTTAATAAGTATACACCCGACTGCGCATTACTAAGTGTTACAACCTCATCAAACCTACTTACCGTCGCAAACGCCTTAGTATAAATTATTCTCCCTCTAATATCGTAAACCTGAATCCTGATACTTTCACCAGATCTAGGATTGAAACCAATATTGAAACTTCCTTTGTTAGGGTTAGGATATATACTAAGGTTATCTATATCATATTCTTCAACCGATAAAGCGTCTGTGATTGCAAAAGTATCGGACACAGCATAGAATATATTATCTGCAGCCTCCACAAGAATTATAGCATTACTTGTATTGGCTATATTCGGAACTGTTATAGTGGCCGTTCCTGTATTTGGAACTCCTGATGCCAATGTTGTAAAAGTCAGGCCACCGTTTGTAGTAAATAAAATATTAACCGTTTGGCAATTTATAGGACTGGAATCCGTCTGACCAACAGCCCATGACACTTGCTGACTGGAGTTGGCTGGCCAAGATATCGGCGTGTTTACAGTGAAAGGAGTTGAAAAAGTTTGAACGTTCACTACCATATCATCCGACCCAGTTGCTGCACCTCCAACTTCGTTATCTCTCACCGTAAGAGAAAAGTTCATTGTTCTACCAACAGAAGGAATCACTTCCCAAGTTGTTGCCAATGAGCCAGATAAGACTGTACCTAAAGGTGGCATGTAACGGTCAGGTGATATTGACGGGTCTAGAGACCTAAACAAAGGGCCGTTATTATTTGTGGATTGTGGCGGCATCGTAGCAGGTGTAGTGTCTGTTTGCTCCCAACAATACGTTAATCCAGATGCTGTGTCTGCATCTGTAGCTGATCCTCTTAATACAAATGCAGTTGATACTGGAATAGTATAGTTGGCGCCAGCATTTGCAACAGGTGCTACATTATTAGTAGGACTACCTACAAAACAGACACTACTATTTCCTGAAGAAATATTTGCCCACATTTCTCTAATACTCTCTCCATGAAAATAGTCATCACTATTGTTTTGCACATTTGGATTGCAAATGCCTGCATAGCCCATAATTGTTGAAGCACTTCCTGGTTCTACAGATACACCTGAGCGTTGGCAATTGTTATTTTGAGTATGATTACCTCCATATTGGTGACCCATTTCGTGAGCTACATAATCGATATCGAAGGTGTCCCCCACTGGTGAGAACTGACCTGTAACACCTCTTGCTTTTGAGCCAGGAACACATGGCGAATTCAATGATGCTATTCCACCACCACCAGTACTAAAAACATGGCCGATATCATAATTCTCTGAACCAATATATACTGGGTCGCCTAAGCCATTAACAGCATCAAGAGTATCTTGATTCTGCCCAAGCATTGCAATACCACTGCCGTTGGTGTAAGGATCACTATTTACATCTGGTCCAAGAAAAATTACATTTTGATTATTGGCAACAATTACCATAGTTAATCCCAGATCTCTTTCAAAAACGCCATTTACTCTGTTCATAGTCGTATTCATTGCCGCTAATACACTTCCTACTGTTCCACCATGGAATTGGGCATATTCTACGGTACATGCCAAAGCTAAACGATATGTTCTTAGTACGCCGTCATTAGCATTTCTCTGAGCTGTGTATTCTTCGTCTGTAAGGTCGTAGCTAGATGGTTGATATTCTGTTTCACAAATAAATTCTTGTCTTGGCCCGTCTTCATTTGAATTTATAAATGAAATATATGTTTTTAGATCTGCAGTGTATGGTTCTATGAATACAGTTTTACCATCTGAGAGTACCATACCGCTAAATCCTTTTTGTGGAGATATGCTAAATCTAATTATTGCTGTAGGGTTGTCAATACCCTTGCCCACAAATGATCTTATTTCTGGAAACTGTTCTTGAAGCTCAGGCTCCATCAAAGAGGCTTCTTGTACTAAATAGGATTCTGGTTTCCCCAATTGATTAGGGAATTGTAACACTACACCTTGATGCTTACCAGATAAATGGCGTTGGGGAACATTTGCCAATTGCTGGTTCAGTTGATTGACATCGATGTTTATAAATGTAGAATATTTTGGGGTCTTTTTATAAAACGTTATGTTGTCTTTCTTTAAATCATCGGCGTTAGCGATTGACCAAGTTCTGTTTTTTACTTGTGCATTAAGTGAAAAGAAAAAAACTGTTAGTAATAAACTAAAAAATAGCTTAGGGCGATGGTTTTTCATAGTGTTATATTTTTAGTTGACTCTCAAAGGTAGCGTTATCTTAAGACTTTACAAAAATGACAGAGTTTTAGGGCTGATACAAATAATAAATTTAGTCGTAGTAAATTTCACTTCATTTCAAAAAAAAAGAGAAAAACAAAATTTAAATACCAAAAGAGCGGCTTATGGGCCGCTCTTTCTAATTATCTGTTTCTTCTTTTATCTTAAAATCTTCCATGAATTTAGTAGTATAGTTGCCTGCTAAATAATCTGGATGCTCCATCAATTGCCTATGAAATGGAATTGTCGTTTTTATGCCCTCTATAACAAATTCATCTAAAGCACGTTTCATCTTGTTGATTGCTTCTTCCCTAGTTTGGGCAGTAGTAATCAGTTTTGCAATCATAGAATCATAATTTGGCGGAATGCTATAGCCAGCATAAACATGAGTATCTAAACGCACACCATGTCCACCCGGAGCATGAAGCGTAGTGATTTTCCCAGGTGAAGGTCTAAAATCATTGAAAGGATCTTCAGCATTAATTCTACACTCTATGGAATGTAGATTAGGCGTATAATTTTTACCTGAAATTGGCACACCTGCAGCAACCAATATCTGTTCTCTAATAAGATCAAAATCAATAACCTGTTCTGTTATGGGATGCTCCACTTGTATACGCGTATTCATCTCCATAAAGTAGAAGTTTCTGTGTTTATCTACCAGAAACTCAACAGTTCCGGCTCCTTCATATTTAATATATTCAGCTGCTTTAACTGCTGCCTTGCCCATTTTAGTCCTCAACCTACTTGTCATAAATGGTGATGGCACTTCTTCCGTTAATTTCTGATGACGACGTTGTACGGAGCAATCCCTCTCTGATAGATGACATGCCTTACCACGAGAATCACCAACAACTTGAATTTCGATATGCCTCGGTTCTTCAATTAGCTTTTCCATGTACATATCGTCATTACCAAAAGCCGCTTTAGATTCTTGCCTTGCGGAATCCCAAGCGTCTTTTAAATCTTCGGGTTTCCAAACGGCACGCATACCTTTTCCACCTCCACCAGCAGTAGCTTTAAGCATTACAGGGTAACCTGTTTCTTTGGCAATTTTTTTACAGTCTTCAAAATCTGCTATGATACCCTCACTCCCAGGAACACACGGTACGCCAGCTGCTTTCATCGTTGCTTTTGCTGTGGCTTTATCACCCATTTTTGCAATCATTTCTTCAGATGCACCAATGAACTTTATACCATGCTCTTCACAGATTTTAGAGAACTTTGCATTTTCAGACAAAAATCCATAACCTGGATGTATCCCATCAGCGTTGGTAATTTCTGCTGCTGCAATTATATTTGATATTTTCAAATACGATTCGCTACTCGGAGCTGGACCAATACAAACCGCTTCGTCTGCAAACTTTACGTGTAAACTATCTGCATCCGCAGTAGAATATACAGCAACGGTCTTGATGCCCATTTCTTTACAGGTTCTTATAACACGTAGTGCTATCTCACCTCTATTGGCAATTAGTATTTTTTTAAACATAACTTTTCTTTTAAAAATTCAACTTCCAAGCACCAAATTCCAATAATTGGGTTTTGGGATTTGTAGATTGGAATTTTCAATTGTTATGATGGATCAACCAAAAATAAAGGTTGGTCAAATTCAACTGGAGAGGAGTCATCTACTAAAACTTTTACGATTTTTCCTGAAACCTCAGATTCGATCTCGTTGAATAATTTCATTGCTTCGATAACGCAAAGTACATCTCCTTCTTTTATATCTGTGCCAACCTCAACAAAAACAGGTTTGTCTGGTGATGGTTTACGATAAAATGTTCCTATAATTGGTGATTTTATAGTGACATATTTTGAATCGTCATTTGCTGGTACAGGAGCCTGTTCAGCAGGTGCCGCTGGTGCCGCTGGCGCTGGTGCTTGTTGTTGCACTACAGGTGCAGCATGCATTGGTACTTGCTGCACAATGGTTGTGTCGTTATCAGAACCCGTTCTAATTGTAATTTTAACATCATCCATTTCTAACTTAACTTCGCTTGCGCCAGACTTGGCAACAAACTTTATTAAGTTCTGAATTTCTTTTAAATCCATAGTATTTAGATATTTTTGTTAGTTAGTTTTTAATTTGGGTTATACGCCCATTTAAAATAAATTGAGCCCCAGGTAAATCCACCACCAAAGGCGGCAAATATAATATTATCTCCTTTTTTAAGTTGAGATTCGTAATCGTTTAACAATAATGGTAAGGTTGCAGAAGTGGTGTTGCCATATTTCTGAATATTCATCATCACCTTTTCTTCTTCTAAGTTAATTCTGTTAGCTGTAGCATCAATAATTCGTTTATTGGCTTGATGTGCCGCTAGCCAAGATACATCATTATTGGTTAAGTTATTTCGTTTTAAAATACGCTCTGCAACATCTGCCATATTAAAAACCGCATTTTTAAAAACTGTTTTTCCATCTTGAAAAACATAATGCTTCCCTTCCTTAAAAGTATTTTCATTTATTGGATAAGATGATCCGCCGTATGGAGCTTGCAAAAATTCTCGCCCAGCACCATTACTTCTCAACAATTCATCTTGTAGCCCTAAGCCTTCTTCATTTGGTTCAAATAGAACAGCTCCTGCTCCATCCCCAAAAATGATACAGGTAGCTCTATCCTTATAATCAATAAACGATGAGTTTTTATCTGCTCCTATTAAAAGTACTTTTTTGTAACGCCCAGATTCAATATAAGCTGCTGCTGTTGACATACCAAAAAGAAAACTTGAACATGCTGCCTCTAAGTCATAAGAGAATGCATTAACCGCTCCTATCTGAGTTGCTGTGTAGGCAGAAGTTGAAGCAGCTTTCATATCTGGTGTTGCAGTGGATACTATAACTAAATCTATTTCTTTGGGATCTAATCCTGTTTTTTGAATTAAATCTTCTGCAGCTTTTATGGCCAAAAATGAAGTGCCTTTTCCTTCTTCTTTAAGAATCCTGCGTTCTTTAATTCCAGTACGCGTAGTTATCCACTCGTCATTGGTATCTACCATGGTCTCAAGGATTTTGTTTGAAAGTACAAAATCTGGGAGATAACCTCCTACAGCTGTTATTGCCGCTGTGATTTTACTCATTATTAGCTTTTATATTAAATTAAAAGTATTGAAAAATGACAAAAATTAAGCGTTTTTAATCAATTTTCGGCAGTTTTTGGCAAATAATAATGCAAATTAAGCAGTTTTTGCCTTATTGAGAAAATAATAACAAAAAAAACGCTCACAAGTGAGCGTTTTATTATATGCGTGCATAATACCTATGCTAAATTTTCTTCTTCAGTAGAGTTGTCGATTAAAACTTGACCTCTGTAATACAATTTACCTTCGTGCCAGTGTGCTCTATGGTATAAGTGTGGCTCACCAGTAGTTGGGCAAGTTGCTATTTGAGGTACAGAAGCCTTATAATGTGTTCTTCTTTTATCTCTTCTTGTTTTTGATATTTTACGTTTTGGATGTGCCATTTTAAATGTTATTTATCCGTTAATAGTTTTTTTAAATTATTCCAACGAGGATCAATATCCTCTGATGATTTTGTTTTTTTGTCCTCATTTGGACTTAGTTCTTCCAATTTTGAAAGTATATCTGATTGCAACGTTCCGTCTTCAATACCTGGGTGCACACGTTTTACGGGCACTGCCAATACAATAAGCTCATAAATATACTGGGCTACATTAATTTCGTATTCGCCATGCGGTATAATCAATATGTCTTCATTATCATCATTATACTCTGAACCAAATTTAACGACCAACTTAAATTCGTCTTCAATTTGTTGGTTATAAGGCTCATTGGTAAGGTCGCAATTTACATTTACATAACCTGATGCTGAGAAATATAATTCTAATAATGTCGCTTTCTTAATGAGTTTTAAATTGATTTTTACATCAGCTTTATTAAACTCTTCATATTCAAAAGTATTAAAGAACGTATTGTTTATATCAAATTCAAAATTGTGTCCTCCTTCTTTTAATCCAACAAAAGGGATTGTAAATTCTTTTAATGCCTTCATTACCACACTCATTTTGAGCCTGCAAATATATAAATTTTTAGTTATTTAACGCTTAGATATTAACAAAATTTGTTGATATCTACCTTGACGCTTTTTTTAGAGGGTTTTTGCTATAATGGTTAAAGTCCAATCGCTTCCTGTAAATCTTAATTGCTGTGTATATGGCTTGCTTAAAAGAACTTTCGTCTGCTTGCCCTTTTCCTGCAATTTCGTATGCCGTACCATGGTCTGGTGACGTCCTCACCTTATCTAAGCCAGCCGTATAATTTACACCTTGCCCAAATGCTATGGTCTTAAAAGGTATTAAGCCTTGATCGTGGTATGACGCAATAATCGCATCAAACTTTGTATATGTGTTGGAGCCAAAAAAACTATCCGCAGAATATGGGCCATAAACTAAATGTCCTTCGGATTTTATTTTTTCTAACGTTGGTTTTAAAACCTTATCGTCCTCGTTACCTATGACGCCATTATCACCAGCATGAGGATTTATCGCTAAAACAGCAATTTTTGGTTTACTTATCCCGAAGTCTTGCTTTAAGGAGGTAATTACTGTGGTTGTTTTTTCCCTTATCAGTTCTTCAGTAATATGATTTGCTGCATCTTTTAATGGTACGTGATCCGTTAACAAACCTACACGAAGGTTTTCGGATACCATAAACATTAAACTCTTTCCATTAAGTATTTTAGCTAAATAATCCGTATGGCCAGGGAATTTAAACTTATCTGATTGAATATTGTGCTTATTTATTGGAGCAGTAACCAAAACATCTATTTTTCCATCTTTTAGTGCCTTGGTAGCAGCTTCGAGAGATTTAATTGCGTATTCCCCAATTTTTGGGTCTTCCTTGCCAAACTCAATTTTAACAGGTTCTCTCCAAACATTGACTACATTTACTTTTCCATGAGCCAATTTATCTGGTGTATCAATGTTAAAAAAATTAATCTTACTCTTAAAATGATTTTTGAAAAACTGCATGGTTTTACCCGAAGCAAAAATAACAGGTGTGTTTAAGTCCAATACCCTTGGGTCTTCATAAGTTTTGATTATAATTTCTGGTCCAATACCATTAAGGTCGCCAACAGAAATACCAACAACAACTTTTTCTTCCTTCTTCATAATAAGTGATTATCCTATTTTTTTATTAAAATTGATAATTGAGTTAAGTTGTGTGCTTAACTTTGCAAATGCAAATTTAACCAAATAAAGCAGATATAATGTTTACAGGTATCATTGAAGATTTAGGAACTATAGAAAAGCTTGAAAAAGATGGAGGAAACCTTCATATTACAGTTAAGAATTCTATTGCTTCAGAATTAAAGGTTGATCAGAGTGTGGCACATAACGGAGTATGTTTAACTGTTGTAAAAACTAATGGAAATATTTATACAGTTACAGCCATACAGGAAACATTAGATAAAACCAATATGGGTTTACTTTCTACAGGTGATCTTGTAAACATTGAACGTGCTATGAAACTGGGTGATCGCTTAGATGGCCATATCGTACAAGGGCACGTGGATCAAACTGCAGAATGTATTTCTATTGCCGAAGATGATGGTAGTTGGTTATTTACTTTTGAGTATGATAAGCATCTCAACAACATTACCATAGAAAAAGGATCTATCACAGTAAATGGTGTTAGCTTAACGGTTATAAATTCAAAATTAAATCAATTTTCTGTAGCCATAATTCCATTTACTTACGAGCATACCACATTTAAAGCTTTAACTTTGGGAGATAAAGTCAACCTAGAATTTGATGTCATTGGGAAATATGTGAAACGCTTAAATGATTTGCGACACTAAGCATTTTTTCTCGAAAACTTATAAGCCTTATAGATTCCAAGACTCAAGGCCAAAAAGAACAGCAGTATTATCCCATTATCAATAGGAAGCCCTGGTGGTGGTGGTGGCATTGGTGGAGGAGGAGTGCTTCCTTGGGCCATGGAGATTAAGCCTAAGAAAAAAAATATGGTTGAGGCAAATATTTTTATATGCTTCATATTATCAATTAAGGGTGTGTAAAAGTAAAAAAAAAACTCAGCTAGCAAAATAGATGTAATTAAAAAAAATCCTTGAACGGTAAATATTATCGACGAAATGTATAAAACTAGGGAAGAAAATCACATTTCCTACAAAATATAACACAAATATAATATTAATAGTTATTTATAACGCTTAATTTGCTGCAATATTTGTTTAAGATAAAAAATAGGTGTCCTCTTAAATGACTACCCAACCGACCCAATAAATATAAGCCCTAATTATCCTAAGACACTGCTCAACTTAAACATAGGCAAATACATAGCGATTAAAATCACACCAACCAATACACCAACAATCATAATAATAACAGGCTCCAACAAGGTTGAAAGTAGTTTGGATTTTTGTTGTACCTGCGTGTTGTATTGCATGTTCAGCCGCTGAAATATAAACTCATTTTGGTTGGTTTCTTCGGCTACTTTAACTAGCGCAACCATCTTGTCATCAAATAGTTGGTGCTGTTTTAAGCTATCACTTAAAGATTTTCCTTTTAAAATATCTTGTTCTACTCCTTCCAATGCTTTTTGTAAAGGATAAAAGCTAATCATCTGCTTTACAAGTTGAATACTGTTGACCACAGGAACTTTAGATGCCGTTAACAAACTAACCGCTTGTGTAAATTGCGATAGATATACGGTTTTTACAAATTCGCCAACAAAAGGCAATCTCATAACAAGTTTATCTTTTGTCTTTTTATACCATAGTTTTTTGTTAAAAAAAGCTCTTGAAAACAATAAAACGAAAAGTCCTATCAACGCTAACGAACCATAGCTCTTTATAAATTCTGAACAATTGATGATAAATTTTGTAATTGCTGGCAATTCTACTTTTTGCTGCTCAAAAATATCTTGAAACATGGGCACCACATACTGGAGCATGAAGATGACAACCAATACGGCAGTAGCTAATATAATCATGGGGTAAGTTAATGCACTAATTAAATTACGTCTTTGCTCATTCTTTCTGGCATAAAATTCACCCAATTGCCTTGTAACCTCCATCAATGTGCCGGTTTCTTCCCCTATTTTTAGCGAATAATATTCATACTCAGAAAATTCTTTGTGGTTTCTTAAGGCTTCGGATAAGCTTGAGCCAGAGACTATAGCCTTTGAAATATTTTGCAGTTTTTCTTTCTGAGGTTTCTTTTTTAAGGCACTTTCAATGAGTTCCAACCCATCTTTTAGTGTAATACCCGCTTTTAACAAGACGCTTAATTCAGTATAAAAATCTTCTTTTATTTTATTGGAAAAACTATTACCAAAGAGTGTGATTTCCTTTTGCAAAAAAGATGTTTTATCAGAACTTTTGTTTTGCTGTTTTTTAACACTTTTTATGTTGTCTAGTTGAAATCCCATTAGTTCATATATGCTGCCGCCGCATTTTTCTTAAAGATAAATAATTCTCGGTTTTGGTCGGTTTTGGTTGTTCTTAATTTTAGAGCATCTACTTTATTGGTTGTTGATATTGTCCCGTTAAAATAAAATGTCTTTATCTCTAAAGGGATCGAAAAAGTATCTTGCTCTTTAATGATAAGCTCTTTTGAAAAAGTGTACGATATCGAATCCATTTCATGTTTTAAAACCAATTGGCTTTTTAAGGTATTAAAACGAATGTCAGAATAACGGCTAAAGTCTAACCACAAACTGGTTTCCAACTTCTGCAATTCTAAATTCCTATTATAATTTACTTGAATTGCTTGCATTTGCTTTTGTACCAAACCCAATACCGAAAATGCCAGCCCCACCACAATACTAGTAAGAATAAGTACTACAATGATTTCGCTTAAGGTAAATGCTTGTATTTTTTTATCAGTTTTCACTTTGGGTTATAGTAATAGTTTTATCAGTTTTTGGATTTAAAGCTTCAAATTCAATGTAAAATTGATTGTTTTCTTTATAACGGTCTATGCTTATTTCCCAGTTCTGAAAGGTTTCCGAATAAGGTAATCGAAGTTGCTCATGCTGATGCAAGTACTGCAACTCGTTAAGATGATTGTCTATGGCTTGTGTACTATTTCTTATGGTATTAGAAAATAAGTTGTTTAATATCATGCTTGCCATTACAAATATTAAAACAATAAGTACGGTCGCTACAAGTGTTTCCATTAACGTAGAACCTTTTAATCTATACTTAAGATTTAATTTTTTCAATACAGCCATTTTAACACACACTTTTTCGGGTTGTTTATCAGTAGTCCTGCATACTGCTTTGGCAATTCATCTACAATTATAGTCCCATTATAAATATGGTTTTGGTATACCGATCCTGCTTGATTTGCAATAAAATTGTCCGTGTAAACTGACCCATAGACCATACCTTGCAACTCGGTATTTTGATTGTTATATAACTCCCCATAAATCACAGTATTTTCCTTGATTTGTAGTTGCGATTTGTAGTTGTTGGATTTTTCCTGGCCTAAGAACACAACCGAGCCTTTGATCACAGAATTTTCATTGATGGTAATTAAATGATGTTCTTCTTTAGAACTGATGGAGCTTTCATCCGTTTGCGTGTTTGGTTTTTCATTTACAACCAAAGCTGAAGGATAATTGATTTGCACATGGTCTCCCACTAAAATTTCCTTTGAGGCAATGGCTTGAAAATTCCCCACAACACGCGGCTTTATTTCTATTTTTGGCGCAACAAGGATAACGTCCTTTAATTTTGACGTTGAATGCACAACAATTTTAGATTTAGATTGCACCAAAATATGACCTGTGAGATGAATTGTTCTTAAGTCTATTGAACTGTTGGAAAATACCACCTCTAGGGGTTTTAAAAATGAATTACTGTAATGGCCTCCTTCTTCTACATTCAGAAACCTATTTTGAGGCAAATCTAAGGCGATATATTCTAGTGCCCTTATATTATCAATAACTTCTGAAGACAGTTTTGGTAAAACCGAAGACACCCTTGTTGGCCCAAATATTAGTTTTGAGCCATAATAAGATTGTCCTGATATATATCCTGGCTTTACTCCTTGTCGAGGCAAGTAGGTTAGGCCTTCGATTTTCGTATCACCAACAAGCACCAATGGTTTGTTGTTGTCTTGTATGTATAAAGCCGTACGGTTATTTATAGGCTGTTTAGAACCTATTAACGCAACTTTTTGAAAACGTTTATTTTTAATCTTCGATGTACTTAAGACTTTTTCAAATAGACCCCAAAAATCACGATGTACTTTTAGGGTTTTGTAATCTTCATCATTAAGATCTATACTCGTGGTATCATTAAGTGGGATCGTATTTTCTAAAGTGTAATCAACACCGTAATTGGATTGCTTGGTCAGCTGTATGATAAAATCTGATTGTATTTGAAACTGATTGTGCGTGTGCACCAAAAGTATGAAAGCGGTAAGCAACAACGCAATGACCACAATAATAAACATTGTGAGCTGCAATGCGCCCGCTTTTAACTTTAACCTTAACATGGTTAAATATTTATAGTTTGGTTTTTACCATTAAAGCGAATGACGATTGATTTTTTATTACCGCTGACAAGTTTTACATCATTAACGGTTTCACCTTGTTTCAATAAAAACTGTTTATTATTGATATTGACCACAAACACTTTGGTTTTAGAGTTTTGTTTTTGAATTAAGCCCCCGTAAGTAATGATTGGCATTACTACATTAGATGTTACGGTTTTAACGTTTTTTGTTTGTTTTGGGGTTTGTGCTTTTGTGGATAACGTACCTAAAAATGGATCTCTTTTAACTGTTGTTATAGAAAATGTATCTATAGCTGTTTGTTCTTTGGGATTAAAGGCCATATCAAAATCTTGCATTGTAGTTTGGGGTTGTTCTGGGTTTAAGCCATTTAAAATTTTGTAGGCTACAGTTCCCCAGATGCTCAATACAGCAAAAAGCAATAGATATGTTTTTGTTTTATTCTTCAACGGTAAAACTTTGTGTTGTGTAATTAGTTCCGGAAATAGCATTAGTAGCTTTTACACGCCATTCGTAAGATTGTGCCTCTAAGTTAGAAACCGGGAAATTAGTTGCCGTTGTGCTTTCGTCTTCAATAATTTCGACAGCATTTTCAAAATCTGGAGTTGCAATTTGTATGGTATAGTTATCGGCATTCAAAAGGGCTTCCCAAGAAAAGTTAATCGTATCGGTATCGCCAAAAACTAATCCATCTGCTGGGGCCAGCAATACTACAACCTCATCCGATATGTCCACTGCATCCGTTTCTGAAATTGTAAAACTTTGTGTTGTATATGCAGTTTCGTAATTAGAATTTTCTGCCCTGACACGCCACTGATAATCCCCAGCATCCAAAACTTTTGAAAAACTCGTTGCGGTCAACGTTGTATCTTCTACAATAGTGGTTGCCGTCTCAAAATTTGGCGTAGCGACTTGTAGCTTATATTGTTCTGCGTCCTCAACAGCATTCCATGAAAAATTAATGTTTGTCAACGTCAATGTAGAAGCGTCTGTTGGGGCCAAAACCGTTACCGTTCTGTTGGATATATCCTCAACCTCTATAATCTCTTCACAACCTGTAAGTAGTATAACAATAAGTATGAATTTTAAAAACCGCATAACTAAAATTTAAAATAATCAACGTTCTTTTTAGCACGTTTAGTGTTTCTATAGGTATTATTTGGGCATTTATCTGAGCTTTCTACAATATCTACAATGGTCAATTGGTATTTATCGTTTTCCTGCCAGCAAAAATTTGAAGCTTGATAGGCAAAAACAACACCATCACTAAAAACAAAGCTCGAAAGCACTTGGTTGTTTTTGTAAGCTTTAACAACATGCCGTTTGTTACCATCCTGTTCTAAAAATACGGCATCTGCCTCTAGTAAGGATTTCATTTCTGAATCACTTAACGCCATTGAAACGGCTGAAATGATGTGGGCGTCTTTTTTGTTGCCCAAGTAATTTGTCACACTTGCATTGTCCTTGCTATTCAAAGCCTCTAAAATGGCTACTCGATCTGCAATCTCCAGTTTTAGAAACTTAGGTTTGCTTTCTAGAGAATCTATATAGCTTATGCTTAAAGGTTGTGCTTTTTTATTATTGACCTCAGAAAATGCTTTAAAACTAGATGTGTTAAAGTCTTGTACACTTATACTGATCTTTACCGGCTGTGCAAAAACAGGAATCGCTGTATTGTTATAGTCTTCCTCAAGGACAAATATTTTATTCTCTCCAATAATGCCAAGTTCTACGGACTGAACTGTTTTTGTATGCGCCTCTCTGGCTACGGATATGGATTTGCAACTTTGAAAGCCAAGCAGTATAATTAAAAATAAAAAATAGAATCTCATCAATCTAAATAATTGTAAGTAAATATACTGATTTTTAACAATCCAATAGAGTAGATTTTTAAACTGTTTTAAAAAAGGGAGTCTTTTAAAAATAGCAAAGCCTTCATATGCGTTTTTGACTAAACATAAAGGAAAAACTGGCGCATGAAAAAACTACCTCCTAATGAACCCTTGCTTTTTGCCAAGCTTTGACGGCACTAGTTGCACTTCGACAGGCTCAGTGCAGGAAAACTAGCGGTAGCTGGGGCTTCCACATAAAAAAGCCACCCTTTACAGTAGCTTTAATTCACTTTCATCTAAATAAGTTATTGGTTTTAATTCTTCAAAATAATTTTGTTTTTCAAGTTCTTTGACGGTCTTTTTAATATTCTCTTTCGTAACTTCTTCAACGATAATTAAATTAGATTCTATTTGAAAATAACCATATTCGCTTATTTCTGCTTCAAAATCTTGCTTTAGGCGAACCATATCGTAAACATTCAATTTATAAAATAGATTACCAACTTTTACAATTATATCATTTCTATAACCTTTATGTAAAGATTCTAAATCCATTAATTCATCATCATACAAAGAATATATATTAACCATTTAAAAATCTTTTTTAGTGTGGTACTACTTTTATTTGATTCAATAAATTTTGAAAATCTTTTAGAGGCATTGGCTTTTCAGGAACTATCTCATAATGATTCATTCTCTGACCACGCTGTATAACCTTTAATCCTTTAGGCAGAGAATGTACCCTGTAAGCTCCTCCAAATTTGGATACAGTATTTGGGTCTAAATCCAAAGATACTCCGTGCGTTGTTTTAACATCTCCTGTAGCTTTATCTATTTTTACTTCGTTAGGCTTTACATTAAAACCATTTCCACCTCGATAAACAGGTTTACCACCTACTGTAAATGCTCCACTTGGCGCCAACCCACCACGATATGAATAACTTCTATTTACAACTTGATTAGTGCCCATTCCCGTAGCCCCACTTGCTGTTGTGGTTGCAGTAACCATCCAGTTTATAGTAGCCCAATTCAAATCATGTAGCCTTTGCCTTGCTTCTTGCTTTCTATCATGATAATCACCCATTGTATCCCCTGGGCTCATCCAAAAATGGGTTCGCCCAAAATACCCCTCCATAGTTACAATATGTTGGGTGCCAATACTAACATCATCCAATTGAACAGCACTTGGGTCAAACGCAGCCTGCAAAACATCCATATCGTCTGGACCATTCCATATGGCCTGTCCGTCAGGTATTTTATCAATCCTTAAGCCCTTACATCTATCGGGACAAGCTGAACAACTAGTGCAAGCCCCATCAGGGTCAACAGTTGATATTGGATTATTACCCATTCCAAGATACGGACTAAAGAACTCTCCTGCTGGGTCAACAGTGAGCCACCTACCGATACGTGCGTCCCATAATCTCGCTTCAAAACTATTCCGTCCATTGCCTAGCTCATGCTCTTTTTCGGCAAACTCTCCCTGGTAGCCGTAGCGATAATTCCCTTCCAAATTCCGATTCGGCATTGGCATACCAAAGGGATAATAATCCGTTTTACTGGTTAAAGATAGGGCATTGCTACCACTTTTCATAACCACCGCCCTAACATTGCCCAAATGGTCCGTTAATTGGTAGGCGTATACCCCTTTTTCCCTGTACTTTGGCTCATTGTACATTATGCCCAAACGGCTGGTGCCGTAGACCGGGTATTCCTTGGCATCTAACGGATCGGTCCCGTCTTTTTGGTAAATGGCCATGGGACTGCCCGAGGCGTCCCTTACATAAAATGTTGTACGGACATTCCCATCTGCCGTGTAGGCCTCCTTACGTATACGGTGGCCCCTGTCGTCGTAAAAGAACGCCAGCTTGTCCTCATTGGCTACCTGTAGGTGGATGTTGTCAACTTCTATCGTCTGGAAAATCTTACTGTAGCCCGTTGAAGGCGATAAGTTAGAGCCCCCACCATCATTCGCCACCGTAATCCGTAACTTAACCTTTTGCTTGGTGGGCACAAAGTCCATGTTCACTTCACCTCCGATACGGTTGCAGAACAGGGCGTTGCCCGCTATACTGGCAGTGGCCAATACGGTCTCTGCGCCAGAACTGGAGTATTCTATAACCTCAACAAAGGCATTTGTTATGTTTATGGCTTCGGTTTGGGTCTCCTGCAAAGCATCTGGCCCCGTAGTATTGACCATGCGCAGGGTCTGCTCCTGCAACAACAGTATGTCCAAGCTTAGCTTGTGGTAAGCCTGTGGCACTACGCCAAACCGTGTTGCCGTGCTATAGGTGTCGTTTGCTGAATGGCTATAAAAATTGATCTGGTGCCTGGTATTGTACTGTGAGTCGTTACCCGTATCAAAACCGGTACAGTATTCTGGCAGAGCCACAAGAGGCTGTGGAGCCTCTTCGTTAGACAGAATCCTAAACCTGGTGCACTCTTCATCATTATGGTCTTCTTTCGCATCGGCCTGGTCCGCAAACGAGAGGCGTGCGCTAAGGCCCGTACCACCATCTAAATGCCTAAACCATATCTTGGCAGAACTATAGCCGTTACTACAGGTCACCGTTTCGTAGTCTTCTTCTGCAAGGGTTAAATAACTGTTCGTATCCGTGCCCGAGAATGCCTTAATTTTAGTTACCAGACCCGAAGCATTATACTCGTAGCCTACACCTTCTTGGGCATTGAGCACCATCTGCCCAATGGTGTTATAGGTATAGTTCTCGTTGGTCACTTGGTATTGCACAGTGCCAAAAGGCCCTTCGACAGCCTCGAGCTCTGCTTGGCTCTTAAGGTCGCCATAACGGTTGGGGTCTTGGTTGTCATTTCTGTCCTCCACGGTGGTCAACTGGTTGCTCTGCTCTTTATAGTGATAGTTAAAGGCATCCATAGCGTTATTGCCACTGGCATCGGTATACCCATTTCTGTTCAAGGTTTTTATATTTCCGTTGGCATCGTAAGTGAGGTTGTCTACGTTATAATCTCCTGTTGAAGTCGATGGGCTATTAAACTTAGCCTCTTGTAGCCAATTGTTTTTATTATAGGCATAACTATAGGTACTTGCCCCACTATTTTGGTTTTGCCATTGAATGGCCTGTATGTTACCATTGAACTGATTGGGTGTGGTGGCGCCAATGTTTGTTATTGGGGTTGGTGTGGAAAGGCGCGCATAGTCCCCTTGGTAGTACTGTATACTCATACCAAAAACATCTGCCATAAAGCCATTGTTGCCATCATTGCCCGGATCATTGGACACCGAAAGTGAGGGATGGTTAATGGCCTTTAACTGCCCGTTTAAGTTATAGACATAATCTATGCCTTGGAGGTTTTCGGCCAGCTCGGTTCTTATGAGTAGGCCCGTTTCGTTGTAAATATATGTGGCTTGGTGGTCAAAGTTGTTTCCGTCCACAGAGGTCTCCACCGTGGTTAACTGACCGGCATCGTTGTAGGTGTAACGGTGTATAAACCGCTCCCATATATTGTGCCTTTGGTAATCAACCTCTATCACCTGGCCCGTTATTGGGTGGTATACATAGTCTATGGTCTTTAAACAGTCCATTCCGTGAGGCATTTGAACGAGCCATTTTACCCGGCCATATACATCGTAGCTGTACCATGTGGTATTGGTCTGTGGTTTTAAGGTATAGGTCTTGGAGACATTTCCAGATAAGAATGTCTGTTTGTAGGCCTTTTGCGGTAGGCCGCACTTGGCAAGCCTGTCTCTAAGTTCTAGATCCGGTATATCGTATTCCGTAAAATGCTGCTCATAACAATGGGTATCGTTAAGCCTATCGTTTTCATCGACGAGCCCTTCATTTGGGTTGGCCGGTGGCGGTGCAACGATTTCATCCAATAAAATATAGGGTGCGCCATTTCCCGAATGCTTAAAGAGTGCCTTTGCTACTAGGGTAGGAGAACTTGCTATTGAAGTGGTATAAAACGTGCTTCCGTTGAGTTTATATTGAATTTCGGTGTCTGTACGGTGTATGCTATATTCGCCGTGCGTGGAGAATGATCCAAAATCGCGAATTATTTCTGTGCTATTGCCCAAAAAGTCCGTAGAGCTGGTTGTCAGCAATTCACCGTCTTCCATAATATAGGTATGGTACGTTACCTCGCCAGATGTGGTATTAAACTTTGCAACAAGATTGATCCCATAGGCCATAGGAAAAACATCCTCCGCTACAAAATCGGGGCTTTTATGGCCCTCTACCAGACCCACAATAACATTATAAAAATCCTTGTGACCCAACGCATGAATAACGGATCCCCTGCCGTTGGTGACAGATCCATTTTCCTCCGAACTTAAGTTGGTACTGGTCTCCCCCTCATTGGTTACGGTATCTTCGGCACCGGCCAGTATTGTACCGCCGGTAATACTAGAACCGGGGTCATTGGGGTTATCCGTTATTTCGGGGACCATATTGTTATTATAGTTAGATTTAAATCTTAGGTAGCCTTTGTCCACCAAGGCTTCGTTGGAGGCCAAACTGCTTTGCCATAACGATAGTTCATCTGCATTGCTAACGTAACCTAGACCAGTAATATTTTGCTTATATACAGGTGTAATACTGCCCGATACCCCTTGTGCTATATCGTACGGTGTGGTACCATCAGCAGCCAAGATAATGCCCGATATATATATATCCCCACCACGGTATACACCACTCTCAGTAGGTCTCCCCAAGCGATCATAGTTTGTGTACGAAAATGCTTCGTTGCTCTGTTGCTTAGAATTTTGCGAAAAGCGTATTTGGCCATCTTTTCGGTAAGCAAAGCGTGCATCTCCCTCGTCTATATTTGTTGTGGTCAGCAATTGTCCCAAAGAGTTGTATTTAAACTCGCTTTTAAATTCTTTGCCATTGGGCTGAGTGGATTTTATAAGCCTCCCTGCTTTGTCATAGTAATTTAAACTGTAATCATAGTAATTTTGGCAGTGGTCTACTTTATAGTATTTGCTGTCTAGGTTAAAATAGCCCGGACGTTCGTTGACATCGAAAGAATAGTGTACAGATAATGCTCCAAGACTAACGTAGACCCCATATCGCAGTTCTATTCTATAAAACCCTTCTACGGGTAAGGTATGTGTGCCTGGCGGAACCTCCATAACAACGTCCTCTTCGATAAGGTCATAAATACGGTAATAGATGCCCTCTGGTAAATTGGGATTTGTAGATATATCCTTTGCATAAAGCAATGTTCCGACCTCTTTAGATTTTTGCTCATGGCTCTTTGACACGTTCGAAGGATTGGATTGGTAGTTTGCCACACGCTTTTGGTTAAAACAATCTTGAATGGCCGTATCTGCAAAATCAACGATTTGATCATTTAAAACAAGATCGTTACAATTAGGGTCTGCACCCCCTGAACCTGAGCCCCCAATAGTGCCGTCACCTGAACCTGCACCTCCTGTTGTTGAACTGAACAAACGGATGGATGTGGTACACCCTTTAGAAATATGGATATCTACCCAGCCCTGTTCACCAATGAGCACTTCATTATTTTTTACATCTGTAATCACTCCGGTATGTTCATTTCCGCTTCTCGCTGCCGCCAGAGTATTACCATCACTATCGGAAAATACAACCGTTTCAACACCATGTGCATCTCGGCCTACGGTTTTGGAAACACGCCAATTTCTATACGCAGCACTACCGAATGCAGAAGCAAGACTCAGCTCTTCGCCTGCTTTCATTATAAAACTATAACTTTGTAACCACTCTCCATTGACTTTATTGCCCCCTAATACTTTTTTGACCTTACCAGGGTTAAGTTTACTATAAACGGTACGCGAAAAGGGGTATTCGGTTACATCTTGATAAGGATTGTTGCTATTATTGTTACTGTAATAATACCCCAAGGTATTGCTACTTGTTGCCGATATAGTCCTTGGATTGTCTTCATCCGTTTCAAAATGTGATGAGTTGTAAGGTACATTCTGTCCAAAAAAATCAGTGGTCATTACAAAATTTGGGTTATACTCAAAATCATAGCCATGGGGTGCGCTCAGTGTTTGAAACACGGCCCTCCCTTGTGCGTCATAAAGTACTTGGGAGTTCCATACCTTATCGGTCAACAAATCCCATGATTGGCTTTGTGTGGCTTTGCCCAAAGTATTAAAAAACCCAACACTCTTACCAATGGTTTTGCCCGTAAAGTCATAGTTAATTGAACTGATCCAGTTTGTGTCACCATCAGGTATAGGTGGCTGCTCTTGGGCTTTTAAGATTTGAAAAAACAGCGCCCATAAAGTGATTAATACATGTATGCTTTTATTTTTCATAGTCCCTTATTTTTAGCGTTTGTTGATATTGTAGGTGTTTATTATTCTGCCACTGGCATCTTTCTCAACGACATTCCCCTGTTGTGCATATTTGTAATGCTCGCTTGTTGTTGTTATAATTTTAGAGGCATCACTAGCCGAAGCACAGTCTAAATAAATATCCAATGGGTTAGATTGGTAAAAATCTCCTTTCTCGTTATCCAAAACCCTATATTGAATGGTTTGATAAATACTGTAGCCCGACTTACAATAGTTATTGTTTATATAGAATACCTCTCCACAAAATGTGTTCTTACTTCCTGTAACGGGCATGTAAGATGACCATTGGTTGGTAACATGGTTGTATGTTCTATAGTAATAGCTGTAATTATTGTGAAGTGGCTTAATAACATAAGGCCTAATGCTATATTTGTTGTCCTCGCCACAACTACTGTAGTTGGCAGATATTTCAACATCTGCCCATTTGTCCGTGGAAACAATGAGCTTACAACCGGCATCAACAATTTTTTCTTTGATGCTTATAGGCTTACCATCAGCATTGGGCACAAGCACTTCAACAACCCAAACCTTGTCGTATAATCCGTTTTTAGACTCGCACGGCATTATTGTAAACGGCACCTGTTGCTCTACGCCTCCGTCTATAAAATCTGAGAACGTATTGGACTTGTAATCTGTTAACCAACGCCACTTAATAGGCTGTAACCCCATGGCCTGTAAGCTTTGAACCTCTTCCAAGCAAGGATGTTTCACTCTAAAGGTCTGCATAACCTCACTTTCGCCCACCTGTAACAGTTTAGCCGAAAGCATGGTTTTATAATCCAATGGACAAGGCTCTGTAACGGTTGTACCAGGGTTGCTGCCATTTGGTGGAAGATCCCTACCGTTGTCATTACAACATCTACAATCCTCCTGTTCTGGCCAGTTGGCTACAGCATCAGAACCATTTTTGTAATTGTAACGGTATTTATTAAGCAGCTTAAACCCTCCGTTGACTAAATCATTTTCCTTAGAATTTGGGTTCTCAATTTCTTGATACGTCTTGTATAGGCGACCAGCTTTGTCATAAACAAACTTTTTGGCCATATTGTTCCCGTCCAGAATATAATTGAGCTCGTCTGTTTTATGGTCGTAAACATAACTGTTCATAGAACTGTAAACAGGGTGAATCCTAAAATCATCTACATAGACCCAATTATTTGTAGATACATAGTTTGTGTTGATAACGCCATACTGTTGGGCCGTTGTATTGTCTGGTATATCAAAATAATGGTTTAACTGTACCCAATCGCATGCAAAAACGGTTTCGCCGTTAAAGGTCTCTAGTTTGTTGCCTTTTTTAAACTTAAGGTGATTGTAGTTAGCGATATTTGCCCATACAGAAAGCTTATACTTTCCGCTGCGCATTTGTCCGTGGTTTAGCATTACCTTAACGGCACCACTGTTGCCCAGTTTTGCAGAGTATGTCCCCGTGTGTGCCATATCACTGCTTTGGTGGGATGCTCCTTGAATTTCGGGATCTAGGTAATTACCGCCTTCGGTATACTCCATACCCGAATAGTACATTTCGCTTAAGGAAGCATTGCCACTGGCAATGACCTTGGAGTAGTTGTCACTCATTTTTGAGGATGCAAAATTTCCGTTGATGTCTTTGGTCTCCACAGGGCTAGACCAATGGGTGTATGCCGTGATCTCCGATACGTTTTGCCATTTTTCCAAGCCTACACCGGTAGGTTGGTTGGTGTTCCAATTGAAATGGTCATTGTTGGCGGTAACCGATGTTTTGTATGTGCCCGAATTGGGATTGACATCGTCTTTCCAAACATAACTTTTGTGCTTGCGCCAAATACCACTTTGAGTGGTCTTGCTTCCATCGATATTTGTATAATCCCAGGTGTCGTTCCATGTAGTAATACTGGCATTTAGAGTTTGACCGCCAATGGACGTCACGGTCATGGCCTCTTGGGTCAGCATATTTTTGTTATTTGGATGTAAGGCTTTAGGACCCATTTCTGGATACTTGCCATAGGCAGGTATTTTATGTTCGTAAACAATACTTCCGTCCTTAAGTGTCCGCTTAGATGACGTGTAAGTCCCTAACCATGGATCTGGGTTTGAGTATTCAACTACAGATTTTCCTATCTGTGTGATATTTTCCACTTTCTTTAATACGGATACTTTTTCGGATTTTGTTGATAAGGCTAAATAGTGGTTTTTTATTTGGTGCCCACTTTCGTCGCCATCATTATCCTCATTAAAATCTATGGTTGTTTTCATAGATGAAAAAGTTTCAGAGAGCTCACCTTGTCTTTGAGTGTATGAATTTATGGATTTTGACATTAATTGATCTAATCCGTTAAACTCTTCTATAGAAATTAACTGCCCTATTTTTGTTAGATTTTTTTCTATTTTAATGTCCTTTGCAGTTGCATTGGAGTAATTCATGGGAACCTCTTCAACTGAAGCTTTAAATATGACATCCCCATCTATATCTGACATCTCAATATTTGGATTAAAAATAGCAAAATAGGGGTTTAATGTATAGTAATGATAGCGTGTTTTACCGACTACTTTTTCTTGATTACCAATTTTTTCAATAGCTTGCATAGTTACCCATTCATACATGACACCAGGCCCTGGTAATTCATTTTGATAAGGAACAAAGACCTCACCTCTTACGGGATTAAAAGATGTTATACCAGAGGTTCTGTTTTTAAAAGGATCGTTATAGTTATACCTAGTAATATATTCTGAGCCCAAACCATCTTTTACTACAATATCCTTTACTCGTAAACCACCTCCACTTTTACCAGGGGCTACTCTATTTGATAAAAGCTTATATTTCATTGAGTGTCTGTCGGCCGGATTATTAATACCTCCTCTTGGTGTGTTAGCACAAATACCTCTGGCTTTTTCTTCATAGACATGAGACCCCTCACCCAATTTATCAAAATATCTATTTAAGACCCTATTGCGATCATCACCTGTTAAAGTTACGCCATTGACCTTTGGAACTAATACGGTTAAGCGATTTGAAGAAACATTTGATACAATACAATTATCCTCTGGTCGTACGTTAAGCTTTCCTGTATCCGACCAATCATAACCTCTTCTTTTACGACAAATCCACAAATCGATAAAAACTCTTTCATCTTTATAGAAATAATCTTGAAAATTTACAGGACTCGAGAAACCATTTTGATTTTCAATTTCCAATTTAATATGGCTCTCTGAATTTGTTGCTTTAATTCTTAGGTTATTTTCCCAATATCGTCGACTGAAGGCTTCAACATAGAAGTCGTCCTCTTCATAATCTACTTCAATCTCTGAGCCTTGTGGGGTAGTTATTGACTTTAAACTCCAAGCCACAACAGAATTTACAGATTCATTATTTTCTCCAAGTATTTCATTTCCATATTTATCTTTTGGATTACCTTCTCTAAAACCCCAATTGTCTTTATTTGCTCTAACATATTTATACTGTTTTGGAACATAGGGACTATTAGGGTATAAATTTTGAAAGACTTGGTTATAAAACTGACTTTGTGTGTTAACTGGTAATTCTTCAAGTGTATTTTCTTCATGTACTGCTTCTCTGTAATGGTAATCAAATACATATGGAGGCATGTAGTCGTATAGTTGAGATTCATTCGCACCAGGTATGCTACCTCTACCATATGTTTTTACACTTTCTAGAGTTAGTCTTCCGTATTCTGGGTTTGGACTGGAAGAATTTGGAAAGGATGGGTAATTACCATTCGTATCATTAATGTACCCCGAACTAGGGGTTTTTTTAGCTAAGCTATAAGAATGATTAAATTTAATAACTTTAGTAGCATTGTGATAATCAAAATTAACAACGTCATTGACGTCGATAACATTGTTGCTAAGGTGCATCTTGTGGCTTTTTGAATTATCTGGTAATTACTCATCAAAAAAACCATTAGGTTCGTATCTATTTGGATAGACCTCTGAATTAATACCTGATAATGTTCCATTTCCAGAGGTTTTATCTACAGATACTATGCTTTCAGGCTTATTTACAATGATAATTTTATCTAATTTGAGTTGATACTCTTTCTCATAACTTGCTTTTTCGGTATAGTCAGTTGTCGGACCACCGTCAATTTTATTTTTAAAAAGGTGGTTGGGTTCGTAATTATAATCTGCTGATGTACCAAAAGCATCATGACGAATATCTTTAACGAAGATAGCTGATTGATTTTTTGATACGATCTTGTCTAGATAGAACAAATCTTTTCGTCCTTGCAAGAAATGTCCTGGGTCTGATTTCTCTACCTCATTATCAATATAAGTTGAATAATTTTTCTTTGATTTATTTGTTAAACTTAATATTCCCCCATCTAAGTCATACTGTTTGTTGTCATATGGACTCCGCCATGCAAAAGCATTAGACCACTGTCCGTGATCTAATCTTAACCAATACCCAAAATCTCCTTCATCTGGGAAGTGGTTGCCATCATCGACGTAGTCAGGACCTGTTATTGCAGTTAATAACCAATGTGTTGCATAAGGTGTACCGTCGCGTTTTGAATTAGAATTATAAATACTGGTATTATTTGCGTCAAAATTTAAAAAACTATGTTGTATTTGCTCATACTGATATACTGGTTGCATAAAATGGTATGTCTTACCATCAGGGGTAGTGATTTTATAACCCCCAATACCTTCAGCCATATAACCTTGTGACAATCTTGATAATGAGGAATTATTGGTCTTTAAGCTTGATGGTAGCAAAACCCCTTTTTGCTGAACATTTGCATAAGTATTTATTTCTGCATTTGTATAAACTTCAATGTAGGATCCTGAACGTGGTCGATTGTTTATGGATGAACCTGTATTTATGAAATTATTTATATTTAAAGTGGTACCAGTATAATTATTAAATGAATTTCCAGAAACAATGGCGTCTTCATTAATTTGCCCATCAAAACTAAAGCTAAGTCTATTGGAATTTGTTTGAGCTGTACTTAATGATTTGCTTGGAATTAAATTACCTGTACCTTTAGCGTTATGATAAAACACTTTAGTCTTATCATAATTACCATCTACAGCCGAACCATCATAACCTTCTCCAATGAGAACAGTGTTTTGCCCAATTATAGGCACCAAGGCCCCACCAATTCCTGTAGCATTGATGTTGTACGAGTCGTAACCTGCGTAAGTAAAGTTTAGTTTCTCAGGACTTTTTCTATAGTCTGATATAAAATCCGATTCTTGTCTTGGTAGTTCTTGTTCGTATACATCACCAAATACATTTCTTCTTTGATAATCGTCAAAAGAGGTGTTTATACTGCCTGGTAGATAATCAGATCCAATTGACGTTTCGTATAGTGTATTTACATTGTGATATAAAGCTCCATAAGCATATTTTCTATAGGCATTTTTTAATGAAATTTTAGTTTTAGTATGACCAAAACCAAAACTAAATATCCCTATAGTGAGCGGTATGTAAAATCCTTTGGTATTATAGCTGTAGTCACCAGCAGAAAAACTATTCATGCTAATCCCTGCACCTCCACCTCTTGCATCACCACCTTTACTACCATTACTTCCACCTACTGAAAAAGAACTACCTATTCCTTGGCCAGAGATAGACACGCCCATTCCTGCGGAAACATGATCAGATGACCCGCCCACGCTGATGTTTGCTGCCAATCCACCTCTTTTTACATTTCCGCTGATACCTATGCTGCCACCAAATGGGCTTTTATCCTTATCTTCAGCTACATCACTTATTTTTCCAAATGCCCCTTTAAATGTCTTTAATGGGTTTATACCGACCCCATAATTACCATTGGTATCAATACTCGCACTTACCGGTCCCACCGAGGCAGAAACAGAACCTGATATGGATTTATTGGAGCCCCATGACAAACCAACTCCTACCTCAGCGGCCTTAGCAACACCAACACCGACATTGATACTATATGAATCAATTTCACCTTGAAGATATGTTAAGTTTAGTCGTCTTCCCAACCCCCAATCATCTGGGTTTGCTGAAACCCCTCTTGCTATTGTTCCTGTATTGATGTTCCAACCCAATCCAACCCAGGAAGCTTCCATGTCCATAGGTATCCCCGCATGGTACGATAGTGTTACTGGAAAACCATCTATTTCAAGTAGTGGTAAAACATAAGACATATCACCACTTGATAAGTTGACCATATCCGTAGCATTGACAGGTTCAAAAGCCGATGCCTCTGGAGCATTCGGGCCATTATTACTGGCCCATAATATGTTTACAGGTACAATTGATGTTAAAAAGTTTAGCGTTAAAAAAATAGCTATATACTTATGTCTAGGTCTTGTTTTCATTATTCTTATTTGGTGTTTAATATTTTATGTAAATCAAAATTTAAGGATATAATAGCTCCTAACCACTTACTATTTTTACTGCTGTCATTAGCTGTCTTGAAAAAAGGAGTTACACCATAATCGAATTTGGCTTGTACGTCGATGTAATTTAAAATTCGTCGACCTATACCTAATTGTAAACCAAGGTTAAATTCTTCGAACAAATCTTTAACATCAGCGTTATCATTTTTGGCTTTAGTTAAGAAAGAAAACCTTTATTGTATTCTACTCCAAAATTATATTTAAAACTTGGGCTAATTTCTACAAAGCCTAGTTTGGTAGTTGGTGGGTTATCAATTACGTCTTGTTTGATTTTTGGGGAACTGTAACTTAACTCTGCTTTTAACCCCATCTTTTTATAGAAATTATACTCTAAATAACCCCCGAAACTAACAGCGGGATTAGCATCAGAGCTAAATCTTGCTACCCCAGTACCATGATTATTATTGACCTCATAAAAAAGACCCCCAATAGTTGGCCCATAAGATATGTTTTGAGCTAAACTAAAATTTACAAAAACCGTAAGTGCAATAAATGCTAAAGGCAAGTTTTTCATAATCATTAAAATTTTAATTTTGGTTCATCAATTAATCTATCAACACCCACTTTAAACCTCACCTCTCCAGTGTACAGTCCCAAATCCTCTATGGTAAAGTTTAAAATGTCTTTGCTGTTTAGTTGTTCTTTTGTTCTAGGATATACAAACATTATCGTTGTGGCCCTTCCCATACCATATAATCTTGGGTATACAAAATCTGCCAACTCTAACGTGTCCTTACTTTGTGTAAACAGGTGAACTTTTTCTCCCATACCAAAAGCCAACTGGTTTACCATGGCACCAAATTCATTTCTATCCCTAGGCGCCGTACTCAATAATTCTTGATTGTTTTTGCTCATGCTTAGATTAAAGTAGATATTGTTCTTATACTTGTCCCTTAGTTTCCTTACCTCCTCTTTTGTTACCTCCTTATCACCAAGCTCTTGCTTTACCAAAAGATCGGTTGGCCTGTACATTAAACTAAAGTCTACACCGTTTACGGTTTTGCTATGCTTATAGCCATTGGTTTCTTCTAGTAAAAAGGTCATCAGTTCTTCTTCTGAATCAAATGTGTTGCCACCACATGAACAAACCATTAAACCAATGAGTAATATGGGTATTAATCTTGGCAGTCTGCCCCAATTTGTTCTCGATACAATTTTGATTGCATCAAAATCACTCGAACTGACAACACTAAATTTTTTATTGTCCTTTAAATTCTGCATTGAGCCCTTCTAATATTTTATCCGTTAAATCTGTGACGTCATCTGCGTACATGATATTTCCTCCACCACTGGCACCAAAAATGATTTTATAGCCTTGTTTCTTGCCATATGACTTTACATAGTCGTTAATATCATTAATGATGGTTTGTGTTGCTTTTTGATCCTCTTCTTGTATCTGCTTCTGTATGGCTTGTTGGTAGTTGTTAATCTGTTGCTGTTTGTTGCCCAAGAGCTCCTGTTTTAGCTCCAGCTCCTTTTTGGTCATCTTTGAACGCTCTTTCTCATAAAGTTTTAGTTCGTTCTGCCAATCCACCATTAAACTGTCCACGTTGGCATTTAAGGTTTTTGCTTTTGTGTCGAAATCTGCCCTAACAACTTTGGTACGCTCATAACCTTCCATAAGCTTATTGACATCGACATACACAAGCTCTGATGAAGATTGGAAATAGAAAAAGGTAAAAACGGATAGTAATAGCGCAAGCAACCCCAAAGGGAGAGATAGTTTGTTCATAAATGATAGATTTTGGGTAGGTTGGCTGGTTAAATCTAAACAATAAAAAATTAAATTTCCAAAAACCAACCTTACTTTTGGTAAGGTTGGACACTTTATCTGTATTATTTGCCTTACGTCGACACCGTGGAGCTTTTTTTAACAAATTTTTACAATAAAAAAGTTGGGTACAGTTTTTGATTATTGGTTAATAACGTTAACCCCATTGACAACCGCGAACCTATGAAGAGAGCCCTCAACATAATTTTGGTAGACAACGACCCATATACAACAAAAGCTTATCCCAATATTTTAAATCAATATGGAGTCATTAATTCAGAATACAACATAAACATCTTAACAGCTAAATGTTATGATTCCGCCATAAAAACCATTAATCAAAAGCGAGAAGAGACTTACAAAAGTACAGATGTAGCTTTTATTGAGATGAGACTGCCTAGCTCCGTAAACGGAAAATACTGTTCTGGGGAAGATTTATGTGTTTATCTAAAGCAGAACTTTCCAAAAGTAAAGATCATTGTTATTACCAGCCGTTATGAAACATTAATCTTAAGTGGTGTTATACAAAACGTAAATCCAGATGCCATGCTTCTCAAAGGTGATGTAAACCGAGCTGTTATATTTGATACTTTAACAAAAACACTTAATAACCAACCCTATTATAGTATTGGTGTGCTGACTATGCTACGTAAAAAATTATCGAGTAGGTTGATTTTGGAGCCCATTGACCGCCAAATACTCTATGAATTGTGGAAAGGCACCCAAACAAAGGATTTAGTGAATTATGTACCGCTATCTATGGGTGCGATAGAAAAAAGAAAGCGTAAACTAAGATTAGAAGTAGGTGCAAAGTGTAAGAACGATGCCTTACTTGTTGATTTGGTATTGCAGAAAGGTTTTCAGTAATTACCTTTAACCTTGTCAAAAGTAAGGTTGAATTTATATATTTATAATTTTCTATTGATATATTTACAAAAGATAAACCCAAAAACATGAAAGTAGGAGGTTACAATTTGCAAGAAGTTTTAGTTGTATTGGTTATTATAGGCATTTTATTATTATTGGCCTTGCCCAATCTAATGCCTTTAATCAGTAGAGCAAAAAGCACAGAGGCACAGTTGCAACTGAGCTATATCTATAACTCCCAAACCACATATCGCTATATGTACTCTAAATATTCTGCTGACTTGAGCGAAATAGATTTTGAAGCTCCAAAAACAGTTAATGATAACGGTAGAGCTAACTACGTATACGAAATTTTAAGCGCATCCAATAATAGCTTTAAGGCTAGGGCTACAGCCATAACCGATTTTGACGGTGACGGTATATTTAATGTTTGGGAAATTAACGAGAATGGTGCTCCAAAGCAAATTGTGAAAGATTAGTGGTTGTTGTAAAAATTATCTTGATTATGAGTTTGTTGTTGGTGTTTTATCAAGATATTAAAGAACGTTTGGTGCAATGGTTCTTATTTCCTTTAATAGGGTTTTGTTCTGGTTTTCTACTTTATAATAGCTTGTTTCCCCTTGTTTTTAAAACTACTGTGCTTATCAATTTTATTTTTGTAATATTTTTATTACTATTGGTAATTGGATATTCGAGATTTAAATTAAAGACCTCAATTAAACAAACTTTTGGCTTAGGTGATGCATTACTGTTTTTTGCTTTAGCTTTCACATTTTCCAGTGTCTCTTTTTTAGTGCTTTTTGTTTTTGGATTGATATTTTCTTTGGTTTTACATCTCTTTTTAAAAAACAAGTCTAAGCATACAACTGTTCCTTTAGCAGGATATTTAAGCCTATTTTTTGCTTTTGTTTATGTGGCACACTGGTTAGGAATTCTTAAAGCAGTTTATATAATTTAAGTTGAAAGACAACTATAACATATCGACCGATTTACTACAGCTGATATCAAGTGAACAAGCTTATCATTATAGGGTTATTCCTTTTGAATCACAAAACGGTACTTTGCATTTTAAAACAGATCAAGTTTCGGAAGCTTTACAACAAGAACTGCAAATCGTACTCAATAAGGATATTCAACTCATTGAAGATAGTACCGAGAATATTCAACAGTATCTAACGGTCAATTTTAGAAAACGTAACAAAAGCCAATCCGAAGATTTACAATATAGCACTGATTTTTTGGAAAAGCTCCTGCTAACGGCAAAAGACATAGGTAGTAGCGATATTCACTTTGAACCCTACGAACACAAATGCAGAGTGCGTTTTCGCATAGATGGTAAGCTTAAGGAACAATTCATCGTTTCTCTACAGGAGTATCCTATTATAGTGAATAAGTTAAAAATAAAGGCTGGATTGGATATTTCAGAAAAGCGACTGCCCCAAGACGGCCGAATTACCGTAAAAACAAATACTGACGAATTTGATATCCGTGTATCATCCTTGCCAACTTTACATGGCGAAAAAATAGTATTGCGTATTCTTAGTAAAGATGCCAACCACATCAATTTAGAAGATCTAGGTTTTACAGAAAATGAACTCAAAATCTATAAAGAAACAGTAAAAAAACCCAATGGCATTATTCTTATCTCTGGCCCAACGGGTTCTGGAAAAACAACCACACTATATGCCACACTAAAATTATTGAATGACGATAGTACCAATATCTTAACCATTGAAGATCCTATTGAGTATACATTAGAAGGTGTAAATCAAGTACAGCTCAAAGAAAACATAGGTTTAGATTTTGCAAGCACCTTACGCACATTCTTACGCCAAGACCCAGATATTATTATGGTTGGGGAAATACGCGATGCCAAAACTGCAAATATGGCCATTAGAGCAGCATTAACAGGTCATTTGGTTTTATCTACTATACACACAAACTCTGCTTGGGCAACAATTTCTAGACTGATAGACATGGGGATCCCCTCATTTTTAATAGCCAGTACTTTAAATGTTAGTGTTGCACAACGTCTAGTTAGAAAGCTTTGCAACAATTGTAAGGAAGAGATCCAGATTACTAAAGATATATTTCCTTCTAATTTTGAAATCCCAATAGACTTAAACACACATTACAAAGCAGTGGGCTGTAATAATTGTTACCACACAGGTTACCAGGGCAGAAAAGCGATATACGAAATTATACCTATCACCAAAACATTAATTGATTATATACGAAAAAATGATTTGGAAATAGATGATTATATTGACGAACATAAAATAGGCACTCTAAAAAGTAATGCTATAGAACTTATAAAGCAGGGAATTACCTCTGTTGATGAGGTTTTTGCACTATTGAGTGATTAGCTACTTAACACAAAATTAAAAGATATTTCGTTTTTTACGGAACATTAAAGATGAAAAAAATACTATACCTACTATTATTCAGCATTAGCATTTCCTTTGCGCAAAATGATGAAAAACAACGTATCAATCAACTTAAAAATCAGCTTGAAATATTGGCTACTGAAGTATCGGGTTTAAACGATGTATTTACTACCGAAATTAATGCAACCAACCTAACCTTATCTAATTTATTGTTAGCTGTTGCTGATGTCCACAAACTTAATATCAATCCTGCTCAAGAATTAAATTCGCAAAGTATCTCACCGAGCTTTCCTAATGTTATTGTCTCTGACCTTTTAATCTTTTTATGTAAAGAATATGATTTAACCATAGATTTTACAGGCACTATTATGTCCGTGAAACACTATACTAAAGAAATTGAAGAACCCGCAGAACGAATTATTCCTATTGTATATAACCCAAACAATAATACAATTTCCATAGATGCCAAAGGCGATCAGCTTTACGAAGTGTTTAAGCATATTATGGATGAATCTGGGAAAAACTTGGTGTTTTCACCAGGTCTGGAAAACAAGCCCATTACCGCCTACATACAACAAACACCATTCGATGCCGCGATGGATAATTTGGCCTTTGCCAATGATCTGTATGTAGAACAATCAAAAGATGGCTTTTACGTCTTTGAGGATGCAGGGACAACATCTATTGTAAATTCTAACAATCCTAATGCATCCCAACCCAGACAAAGACCAGCAAGAAGGCGTAATTCTAATTTTTTCTTCAAGGTTAAAAATGCCGAGAAACAATTATTAGAAGTCGATTTTGTTAATACCCCAATTGCAGATATTATAAATGATATAGGCAATGATCTTAATATTGATGTATTTACGGCTACACCTCTCGATGAAGCCGGAACAGCAACGTTTAAAGCAAAATCTATCAGCTTCGATGACTTATTAATTAAGTTGTTTGAGTCTCAATCTGCTTTAGACAATGTTCAAAACACCAACCTAAACCAAATTCAAAATCAACCAAACTCTTCAGCACCTAAGCGTTTTAGTTTTAAAAAAGAAGGTAATATTTATTTCTTTGGTACAGAAAATCAGTTGAGTGTTAGGGAGGTGGCTATAATTCATCTACAGCACCGCTCAGTAGAACTGTTAGCTGATCCACAAGGAGGTTATAGCAGTAGAAGTGCTGGCAGAAGTGTTGGTGGTGGCTTAGGCAATAATAGATTTGGAAATAACAGTACATTCAACAACAGAGGTTTAAATTCGACAGGTGACAATTTTAATTCCAACAGAAATAGAGATCAATTAAACACCAATCAAACAGGGAATTTCAATTCTTATTCGAGCCAGGTTGAAGCTTTGGTCAATATCCTTCCAGATGAAGTAAAACAAGGTTTAGATATAAAGGTGGATTACGAGCTCAATAGTTTTTACGTCAACGGCCCGAGTGCCAACATAGAACGTTTTAGAACCTTTATCAATAAAATAGATAAGCCCGTACCCGTTGTTCTTATAGAAGTTATGATTTTAGAGGTAAGCAGAACTTCTTCCTTAGAAACCGGGGTAAGTTGGGGCATAGGCGAAGAACCTACCACAACGCAAGGCGGTATATTCCCAGAAGCAGATATAACACTCGGCGCTAAAACCGTTAACAGAATTATAGGCGGTTTTGACGGTTTTGGATCACTAAACATAGGTCGTGTGGTTCCTAATTTCTTTGCCACAATAAAAGCGATGGAGACCAATGGGGATCTAAAAATTCGATCCACACCAAAATTATCAACTCTTAATGGCCATCGCGCAACGTTTTCTAATGGGCAGACATCATACTATACCATTACAGACCAAGCTGTAATTGGTTCGGACAATCCAGTTACACAAACAGCCATAAATTATGTGCCCATAGATGCCGAGCTGGGTTTAACCATAAAGCCTTTAGTCTCTGGCGATGGACAGGTGACCTTGGACATCTTTGTGGTTCAATCTAATTTTGGTAATCGTATTGCTGAAGATGCACCACCAGATATCAATTCAAGAGAGTTTAGTTCCATCATAAGAGTACGAGATCAAGATATTGTTGTACTGGGAGGGCTAGAAGAACAATCTCGTAATAACTCAGGTTCTGGCGTACCATTTTTAGCTAGAATTCCGCTTATTAAATGGCTATTTAGCAAACGTGTTAGAGAGGGCAGAAAAGCAAAACTTACCGTACTTATAAAGCCAACAGTAATTAATTAATGAGAGAACGGTTATTGACATATCTTAAATATGGTAATCGTTTTTGTGGTATAGAACATACCACAAAGAATAAAAGCGATATCATTTTTTCCACAAGCTTAAAACAATCCAAAAAAGAATTAGCTGTACATGGGTCTTGGGAAAGCAACTCCATTGAAGGTATTGCAAAAAAGCTTCCTAAGAATCAGCCTATTCTCTTGATTTTAAATAACGGCAACGTCCTTACAAAGACCATTGAAAGTGAACAGCAAGATAGTTTAAAACTGGTCTACAAAGCCTTTCCAAACATAAACTTAGAGGCATTTTATTATGAAGTGCTATCTCAAGGGAAAATGCATTTCATTGCCCTATGCCGTAAAGATTATGTTGATGGGATTATCCATAAATATTTAGCATTAAAGGTTTCTATTATAGATATTTCTCTTGGAAACTTATTGGTAAACAATATTTCGAGTTTTGTAAATCGAGAGCATATTTTCAGCTCAAATGCTGAGATTGATATAGAAAACAATCAAGTGGTACAAATCAGAAAAAAAGATGTATTACCTCAATCTTACGATATTAATGGATTAAATGTCAACAACCAACAACTGTTACCATTTTCAGGCGCTTTGCAAATAGTTTTAAAGACTGGTCAAACACAGACCAACATATCTGATAAAAAATCATTTCTAGAAAGTGATTTTAAGCAAAGCCGTTTTTTTAATTTGTTTTTAAAAGTCGGTGGTCTGTTTATTTTGAGTGTATTGTTGATTAATTTCTTCTTTTTTAACCATTATTTTAATAAGTCCTCTACATTGAGCCAGCTATCGGAAATAAATCAGTCTACAAAGAACCAGATTTTAAAAATGGATAAAATCGTTTCTAAAAAACAGAAAATGGTAAATGACCTTTTAGAAAGTAATGGCTCTAAAAGCTCGTTTTACAGTAATAGTATTATTCATAGTTTGCCTAATTCTATTTTACTTTCAGAACTCAACTTTCAACCGCTGTTAAAACGCATTAAAGCCGATAAAGACATTGAACTAAAAGAAAAATACATCACTATTTCTGGTAAATCTGGTGATAGCGAAGCTTTTTCAGACTGGATAAGCGTATTGGAAAGTAAAGATTGGATTGCGCATATAGATATTGTAGATTATGGATCTGTATCTTCCAAAACGTCCGATTTTATAATTGAAATTGGTTTGAGCAATGACTAAAAAGCAGAAAAATATAATACTCGTCATTGGATTTGTTTTTGCACTTTTGATTTGTTATCAATTTGCCATTAGTAATACACTAGAACAAAAACAACAATATGATACCTTGTCTAAAGAAGTATTATTATCTAAAAACGCACCAAAAAAACTATCCTTGCTCAAACAAAAAGAAGTATATTATGATTCACTTTTAACTAAGTACCAACTAGATGGCTCATCCATTCAGAATAACCTTTTAAGAGTCATTAATGCCTTTGCTGAATCCAATAACCTTAAGGTTGTTAGTTTTTTAGAACCACATATTACGGTTAAGAATGATCTTACTGTAAAAACATATAATTTTACGCTCGAAGGTCAATTCAACGACATTAACCAACTTGTCTATCAACTAGAACAGCAAACCAAGTTTGGCGAAATTGTTAATCTCCATTTTGAGAAAAAGAAAAACTTTAGAACTGGTAGATATTTTTTACAGGCTAAGATTTTGCTGAAGAGTTTTGGTTAAAGTTTAAGATCTATTTTAGCTCAATAAAAAAGCCCTACATCTCTGTAAGGCTTAATTTTAAAAGTGGTCCCACATGGACTCGAACCATGGACCACCTGATTATGAGTCAGGTGCTCTAACCAACTGAGCTATAGGACCTACTGACCAATGTCAATTTGCTTTATTTCTAAAGCGAGTGCAATATTACTATATATTTTAAAACTCTACAAGAAAAACAAATCGTTTTAATCCTTTATGTCTTGGCATAACTCTATTAAAACGCCATTTGTAGATTTAGGGTGCAAAAATGCAATGCGTTTATTATCTGCTCCTTTTTTTGGTTTTTCGTGTATCATTTTAAAGCCGTCTTCCGTAAGACGCTTTATTTCCTCTTCAATATTATCTACAGCAAATGCTATATGATGAATGCCTTCCCCCTTTTTTTCTATGAACTTCGCTATCGGACTATCGTCCTTCGTAGCCTGAAGCAATTCAATTTTATTAGGGCCACACTGAAAAAAAGAGGTTTTCACACCTTCACTTTCCACATCTTCTATTTTATAATGTGCCTTTCCGAATAAAGACTCAAAAAGACCGTTAGACGCTTCTATATCCTTAACGGCAATGCCTATATGCTCTATTTTTTTCATCTATTTAATTTTTGTAATAATCTCTTCTAATCATTTCAATTATGTCGGTCATTATTATCCATTACCTGCCAAACACCCATTATGGGTTTTCATGTCTGTTTTCCGACAAAATGGGAACCTTTGTTTTAGTTTCCGTAAAAAAAAGGAATCCGCTCAATAATTTCTACTGCCAAAAATAAGATAATCTTCAAATATCCTATACTTTTGCATCATGGAAAGTAATAGACAGAAAAAAATAGCAGGTATTCTACAACAAGACTTGGTAGATGTTTTGCAACGTGCTGCTTCTGAAGGCGGACTTAAAGGCGTAATAATTTCAGTCTCTAAGGTTAGTGTCACTGTGGATTTATCTATAGCTAAAGTTTACCTAAGTATTTTTCCGAATAAAGAAGCACAACATTTACTAGAGGGTATAAAGTCTAATAAACCGTTAATTAGACATGAGTTAGCGCAACGTACGCGCCATCAATTAAGGCGAATGCCTCAACTCGAATTTTTTATCGACGATTCTTTAGAATATATTGATGGCATTGAACGTTCTCTTAAAGAAGGTGATAATCCCTTAGAAAATCCTGATTTACTGGACGACAGAAAAAAATCTTAGATTGAACTTTCCTATCTATATAGCAAAACGTTACCTGTTTTCTAAAAGCAGTAATAATGCTATAAATATAATGACGGGTATTGCTTCTGGCGGGGTTATTATTGCATCAGCAGCTTTATTCATTGTGCTTTCTGTTTTTGCAGGATTAAAAGATTACAGCCTTCAGTTTTCTTCTTTTGTAGATCCTGATTTAAAATTGATTTCAATAGAAGGCAAATCATTTTTGTTTTCTGAAACCGATAAATCCAAATTGACTTCAATTAGTGGTATAGCTTATTATTCTGAAATTATTGAAGAGCGTATCATTATAAAATCTGAAAATAAAAATCTGCTCGCCACTTTAAAAGGTGTGGACTCCAATTACTTAAATGTTACCAATATCGACTCTATGGTAACTAAAGGTAACTGGTTATCGACCAATAGTAATGATGTGGTTTCTGGTTGGGGAATTTCTAACAACCTCTCATTTGGTATTCTTAATTACCGAAAACCACTAGCGCTCTATGTTCCAAAACCTGGAAAAGGGCAGTCGAGCTCACTAAAAAGTATTTATAATTCTGTCTATGTAAGTAACGTTGGACTTTTTGATATTAATGAAGAGCTTAATGAAGAGTATGTATTCTCGGATATAAGCTTGGCAAAAAAATTACTCAACTACGAAGACAATCGCATAAGTTCCCTAGAGCTAAAGCTAACATCTAATGCCAATGAAAATGACGTTAGAGAACAGCTTAAAAACACATTTAAAGATAGGTTTGTGATTAAGAACAGAGAACAGCTTAACGATGCTTTGTTTAAAATGCTAAATACCGAAAACCTAGCAATTTATCTCATTTTTACTTTGGTGATTATCATTGCACTCTTCAATGTTATCGGTGCTATTATAATGATGATATTAGACAAAAAGAAATCCTTAAACACGTTATTTAATTTAGGAACCCAACCCAAAGAGATAAAGTCCATTTTCTTTTGGCAAGGTAGTTTAATGACTATGGTAAGTGGCATTGTCGGTGTTACTATTGGATTATTGATTGTATTTTTACAACAGGCTTTTAATTTAGTAATGCTAACTCCCGATTTACCTTATCCTGTACGGTTAAACTTCTTAAATATACTTATTGTGTTGGCAACAATTTTTGCTTTAGGGATTATAGCTTCGCAAATAGCCTCACAACGCATTACAAAAAAGTTGATTCGATCTTAAATTGCGCAATAGTATTTATGCATTTATAGCTCTACGAAAACCTAAACAAATTGGTAATCGCTAAACTTTTCGAGTACCTCATCAAAAGTAGCAAAGACATCTTTTGAATCATCACTTGTTACCATTTTCATTCGGTATTCTTTAAAGTTTGGTATGCCTTTAAAATAATTCGTGTAATGTCGTCTGGTTTCAAAAACACCAAGTTTTTCACCTTTCCAATCAATGGACATTTGCAAATGGCGTTTTGCTGCTTCTACACGTTCTGGCATTGAGATAGGAGCTAAATGCTCTCCTGTTTTAAAATAATATTTTACTTGTTTAAAAAACCAAGGATTACCAATAGATGCCCTACCAATCATTGCGCCATCGAGACCATAACTGTCTCGCATTTCTACAGCTTTTTCGGGGGTATTAACATCCCCATTTCCAAATACAGGAATATGCATTCTCGGGTTATTTTTCACCTCGGCAATAGGTTTCCAATCTGCATTGCCTTTGTACATTTGGGCGCGAGTACGTCCGTGGATGGCTATTGATTTTATACCAACATCTTGTAAACGCTCGGCAACTTCAACAATTTTAATAGAGTTGTGATCCCAGCCTAAACGTGTTTTAACGGTTACAGGTAAATGAGTACGTTTTACCATTTCGGCAGTGAGCTTTTCCATCAGGCAAACATCCTTTAAGATTCCTGCTCCTGCTCCTTTCGATACTACTTTTTTAACGGGACATCCAAAATTAATGTCAATAATATCTGGCTTTGACTTTTCTACAATATCAATGGTCTGCAACATACTTTCCATATTGGCGCCAAAAATCTGAATGCCAACTGGTCGTTCTTTTTCATAAATATCTAGCTTCATAACGCTTTTGGCAGCATTACGAATTAAACCCTCACTAGATACAAACTCAGTATATACCACATCAGCTCCCTGTTCTTTGCATAAAGCACGAAATGGAGGATCGCTAACATCTTCCATTGGTGCTAAAAGCAATGGAAACTCACCTAATTCTATATTTCCTATTTTGACCAAGTTTAAAATTTTGAAGCAAAATTAGGGCTTTTTGCTAAAAACCTAAAAAGAGTAATTTGTTTTTGTTGGTTATAAAACTAAACCGTTGTCTAGTTATGTTATTATAAGTCTAGGTGTTTGTGGAGCCTTGGTGTTGGGTTATTAGTACCCAAAGCCCATAAAAACCTAAAATAAATTCTCCTAAAGTACCAATAATATAGGCTTGTGTTGGTGCACCATCTATTGCCCAACTTAAGGACCTTCCTAATGCTAAACCAAGCATAAAAACAACATTACTTACCAAGGCAAGTTTTAGATAATTAATTTTAAAAATCCCAAAAAGCCATACGACAGAAAAGCCTAGATACAATCCCATTATCGCTTTGAAGAAGTTCTGTTCGTCTAGCGTTTGTGAGTGGATATCGAATTGAGAGTCTGGATTAAACCCGTAAACAAATGCTACTGGAACTACAATTATTATAGAAATAATTAAGTGGATTTTAGATATAACATTTTTGTTAGTCATCTAATAATATCTAAAATCCACTCAACCATACTTAATAAGTTAAATCAACCATTCCTTGAGTTAAGCTTAAATCTGCACCAGCATTACTTTCTACTAAACCAAAAAATGTGGCTTGTAAAATATTACCGCTACTTACAGAAGTATCTGATGTAAAGTCATCAAACCCTTGGGTAGAAGGAAAATAATCCGTTCCGTTTAGTGTCAATACAAAATTTTGAATCACATCTGTACCTGTAGCTCCTTCTGCAACTTGAAAGTTTATAACATAATTTCCTCCTTGACTAACTCCGTTTACAGAAATAGTACCATTCTCAAACGTCACGGTTTGATCTACAAATTCAATATTTAACGTCCCTGTCGTAACAGATAAAGTTCCATTAGAGGATACTGATGCACAGTCTCCTAAATCATCTATAAGAGCTTGTAAGCTTCCGTCGGTATCCCCACATTCTGTAATTTGAGTTTCTAAGGCTTCTCGGTAAGCTACACACAAGTCTTCATTTTCAGTATCTACATTATATGCCGCAGCGGCAGCATTAGTTGCTGCTTCTGCTTCACAATCGTTAGACACTGCTCCTCTAGTCCAAACAGAAGTAGATACCTGAGTGCTTGTCACTATAGCTCCAGTTGTTGCATCAGTTTCAGTTGTGGTTTCGTTTTGGCTAAATGTTAATGTCTGTCCGTTATCAGAGATTTCAAAGGTTACTGTTTGTTCCCCATCAAGTTCTGAAAAGTCCATACCTTCAAAAGTAAATTCAAAAAATGAACCGTCTACAGTTATTTCATTTCCATTAACGGAATAACTTCCACTACCACTTACGTTATCTAATGTGTAAGGTTCAGCAGGAATTACAATTCCGTTCGCAGTAATTTCTGCTACATAGCTATAACTACCGTTGGTAGTGTAACTGTTTGCAGCAAAGTTTAAAGTATAATCTTCTGTTGTACTATAAACTTCAAGATCAGACGTTATTTCCACACCCTGGAAATCTGTTGATGTATTTAATGATACTTCAAAACCAGAGAGATTCCATTCACCTAGCAAGGCTGCATCGGTTCCACCAGTTTCAGGGTCAAAATCTAAAGGTTCATTTTCGCATGTAAATGCAAAAAATAACGTAAATAGGCACAAAAGGGCTAATAATTTTTTCATTTCTATATTATATGTTTGAGTCGCTTAAAATACAATTAAAAATAGATTTGCGAAAAAATGCTAGATAAAGTATTAAAAATTCACTTTAGTTTCTATGGTTTCTTCACCTCGTTTCACAGTGATATTAGCTTCGTCACCTTTATCAAAAACAGAAAGTGCTCTCATGTAACTCATCATATCGGTAACCGTACTATCGCCTAATTTCACAACAACATCACCCTTTTTTAAACCTGCATTAAACGCTGGTGTTTCCTGTCTTGTCCCATCAATACGCATTCCTTTTCCATCAAACAAATAATCCGGAACTACACCTAGACCAACCTTGAATCGCGGTGTTTCCTCACTTTCGTTTTTTGTTTTTCTAAAAGCCAATTTACCATTGTCATCTAAATCTGAAATAATACTGAAAATGTAATCTGAAATTAAATCCATCCCTTCATAATTCAGCTTTTCTGCATCGTCTCCAGGTTTGTGGTAATCTTCGTGCTGCCCTGTAAAAAAATGTAGTACAGGTATGTCGATTAAATAAAATGACGTATGGTCACTCGGCCCTACTCCGCTTTCATTTTCAATCAATTTAAACTTTTCGTTGTTAGATTTTATCGTTTGCTTGAATATTGGTGAAGTTCCTGTACCGTACACCGCCAAAGTACTATCTGCCTTCATACGGCCAACCATATCCATATTAATCATATAGTTAATGGATGCAGCATCAACGGTTGGGTTTTTGGAAAAGTAATTAGAGCCCAATAAGCCCATTTCCTCACCAGAAAATGCCATAAACAAATAGTTGTTTTTGTCTTTTATCTCAGCAGTATCATTTTTAATTTTTAAACGGCCTGCAAGGTTAAGCATCACAGCAACCCCACTGGCGTTATCATCTGCTCCATTGTGTACTGCTTTATTTTTTTCTCTGTACAAAGACCCTTCACCCCCAAAACCTAAATGGTCGTAATGCGCTCCGATTACCACAGTTGTTTTTGCATTATTATCTATAAAACCAATTACATTATTTCCTGTAATCGTACTATCTGCGTTAGTCGTAAACTCTACTTCTTTATGCGGATCTGTTTTGGGCTTAAACGAGAACGATTGCAGATAACCTTCGGTTCCCTTTGACTGCAACCCTATGTCTTTAAAACGTTTTATAATATATTCGGAAGCTTTCACTTCTCCTTCGGTACCTGTTTGTCGACCTTCTAATTTATCATCTGATAAAAAAGCAACATCCTCTTTTATTTTATTTTCGGTAACTGTTGGTTCGGTTTTACAAGATAAGAAACTAACCAAAAGCGTTAAAAGCATCAATTTTTTCATCTGTAAGTCTTATTTTTGCGCAAAATTAGGCATTAAAACCCACTTATATAAATCTTTAACATGAAGAAAACAGCCGTACTTCTTATTCTATTTATATCATTTTTATCTTGTAAAACCGAAAATTCCAAATCTACAAACACATCATCTGCTGAAACCGAAGTAGATTCAACAGAAGCGAAAAATCCATTAATCTTTCCTGAAGAAAAAAACTTTAAATCCTTAAGGCAAGTCACTTTTGGAGGCGACAATGCTGAAGCATATTGGAGTTTTGACGACAAACAATTGGTGTTTCAGTCTAACAATACAAAATGGAATGTGGGCTGCGACCAAATGTTTTTAATGAATGCTGATGAAACTTTTACGGATAGCATCGCTCCACCAATGATAAGTACCGGGAAAGGACGTACAACTTGTGCTTACTTTTTGCCAGATAATAAGCATATAATCTATGCTTCAACACACTTAAAGCAAGATGATTGCCCAGAAACTCCGTTACGTAAAAACGGGAAATACATTTGGCCAATCTATGATAGCTACGATATTTTTGTTGCGGATTTAGAAGGTAACATCGTAAAACAGCTTACAGATGAAGTTGGTTACGACGCTGAGCCAACCGTATCTCCGAAAGGTGATAAAATTGTATTTACCTCAACGCGTAGTGGTGATTTAGAACTCTACACCATGAATATTGACGGCACAGATGTGAAACAAATTACAAACGAATTGGGTTATGATGGCGGAGCATTCTTTTCGCCAGACGGAACAAAATTAATCTTCCGCTCGTCGCGTCCAAAAACAGAACAGGAAATTAAGGATTATAAAGATTTATTGGCTGAAGGTTTGGTTGAGCCAACTGAGATGGAGCTATACATTTGTAATGCTGATGGTACTGATTTAAGACAATTAACAGATTTGGGCAATGCTAATTGGAGTCCATTTTTTCATCCTTCTGGAGAAAAAATACTGTTCTCTTCTAATTTTGAAGCTGAGCGTGGTTTCCCCTTTAATCTGTACTTAATTGACATTGATGGGAAGAATTTAACACGAGTTACGCATGGGGAGACTTTTGATGCGTTTCCTGTATTTTCAAATGACGGTAAGTATTTGGCTTTTTCGTCTAACCGCAACAATGGTGGTGGCAGAGACACCAATTTGTTTATTGCTGAGTGGCAAGATTAGATTATTGCTATTGCAGATCTTTTAATCGATCACGTTCTTCTACATCGCTAGCACGCTCGTTTGTATTAAGTTTTGTGTTCCCAAACTTATAGCGGAACCCTAGCTTTACAAACCTGTTATCTAAATCTACAAAATTAGAGCTCGATTGGTTTAAGTAACTTACTGATTGATCAAAATCTTGCTTATTGAACAGATCTTCTACGCTCAATGAAATGACTCCCTTTTCATTGAATATGGATTTAGAAATGCTAATATTGGAGAACACTAAGTTTTGAACGGTTTGCAGACTCTGCAAATTTTTTGTCATCCACCAAAACGATGCATTTATATTTAAGCTGTTGTCTTTTAAAAATGACACGTTAGGGGACAGAATAAAAAGTTGGGACCATTGGTCCAACTTCACAGTTTCGTTGTCAAAATTAGCCTCTTCTGTAATATTAAAAACAGAAACTGCTGCATATAGACCAAAGTTACTGGAAGGGTAATAATTGAATAGAAGGTCGAAACCAAAATCCGTCTTATTGTCTAAATTAGTAGGAGTCCAAGCTAAAACATTTGTGGTGTTGTTCTGTCTGGGCAACTCTACGATATCACCGTCATAATTCATGTAATAGGCTTCGACAGAAAAATACTTTAAAAAGTCAATTCCTACTTTGTAATAATCAATATAAGTTGGCACAAGATTTGGGTTGCCCAAAAACACCGTGTTTTCATTAAAAAAAAAGGTAAAAGGATTGAGGTTGGTGTAGCTTGGCCTGTTGATACTGCGTTTATAATTTCCATTTATACTAATATCGTCAGTGACTTGGTGGGATACACTCAATGTCGGAAACCAGTTTAGATAGTCTTGTCTGTTAGTTTCGAGCAATGTTAAAGACCTACCCTCAATATTGGTTTGCTCAACTCTTAAACCAACATTTAAGTTCCATTTCTCCCAAGATTTACTATAATTTGTATAAGCGGCAAATACGTTTTCGTTGTATTGAAATGCATCTGTATTTTCGACATTGGGAACTTCTTGCCCATTAATGATATCCAATCTTGCAATATCACTATCTGTGTTTACGTTAGAATATTTTACACCTGCATCAAAAGCCGAACTTTCATCTATGGGTAAATTATAGTCTATCTTGCTTGTAAAAATTTTTGTGTATTGATTGGCTAGTGTGTTGAACTCCGAATCATTTTCATCCCCAGGTTCATCTTGAAACACATCCTGATCGCGCTCATAATCGTAAACAGTAAAATGTCCACTATACGTTAGGTTGGCGTCATTAGCAAAATCATGTCTAAAGATTAGATCTGTACCTATATTATATTTGTTGTCTCTAGATAAGTTGTTTGCCGTAAAATTAGATATGAAGTTTTGGTCAGCATTAAAAATATCGGTGCTGTTTTTTATTTCATATTTAAAATATGGAGTGTACAACCCTGTACTAGTTAGGCTTAATGTATTTCTGTCATTGATGTAATAATCAAAATTAAGGTTAAGGTTATGGGTTTCGGAATGCGTATTTCTATTGATATCAGATTCCCATATTTGATCTGTCTCATTTTCTCCGTTTAAAAAATCAACTCTGTCATCTTGGTCTCTATTGATTTTTTGACCTGTATAATTGTAGTTTATATTGATGTTGATCTTATTGTTTTTAAAATAATGACTTGTCCCAGTATTATATCTAGGAAATACACCTTGGGTGTAATTTGTATGAACACTTCCTCTGTAACCAGTTATCAAATTCTTATCCATTACAATATTGATAACCGAACCACTATCCGCATCGTAGCTTGCTGGCGGATTTGTAATAACCTCGATTGATTTTATACTATTGGCTGGTGCACTTTCTAAAAGCTGTATTAACTCATCTGATGTTAACTGTACTTTTCTATTATTAATATAAACCATAGCTGGCGCGTTTCTAACATTTATGCCTCCCTCGGTTATAATAATACCTGGTGTGCTTCTTAAAACTCCCAGTATAGATTTTTCAATAAGTGCCGTATTTTCAACATTAAATATTAAGCGATCTGGTTTTCGGATAATTGTTGGTTTTTGAGCTATAATAGTGACTTCTTCTAAGCTTTCTGGCAATTCTTTAAGTTGAACTGTTTTTAGGTTCAAGTTACCGTTTAATACAATTATTTGATTGAATTCATTATGGCCAATAAAACTAATTCTAACATAATACGCTGCTTCAGTCAAGTTTTCAATTTTAAAATAGCCCTTATCGTCCGTAGATGTTCCTTTAAAAAATTCTTCCTGGTTTTCTATAGAAATGATAACATTGGCAAATTCAATGGGATTTCCATTCATATCGACTACTTTGCCAGAAATAGAAAAATCTTGTGCAAAAGCACTAAAAGATAGCACAAAGATCATTGTGCTTATGCAAAATCGTAGGTGGGCAATCATTAGTCAGGTTTGTACTGCAATATAAAGATTGTTTTTTAATTTATATTGTGGTTTTTCCGTAGTTCATCGAGTTTTAAATGTGTTTTTAGGTGCCATAAAGCATAAGAAATCAATTATATTTGCAGTCTTAATATTGCTATAGATAGATGAAGAATATTCGCAATTTTTGCATTATTGCACATATAGACCACGGAAAAAGTACACTGGCAGATCGCTTGTTAGATTATACCGGCTCGGTTACTGCTCGCGAAAAACAAGACCAATTATTAGATAACATGGACTTGGAACGCGAACGCGGTATTACCATAAAATCTCATGCCATTCAGATGGAATATATTCTTGATGGACAAGAATATGTTCTCAATTTAATTGATACTCCGGGCCATGTTGACTTCTCGTATGAGGTGTCACGTTCTATCGCTGCATGTGAGGGAGCTTTGCTAATTGTAGACGCAGCCCAAAGTATTCAGGCACAAACTATTTCTAATCTTTATCTAGCTTTAGAAAATGATTTGGAGATTATTCCCGTTCTTAATAAAGTGGATTTGCCAAGTGCAAATCCTGAAGAGGTTACAGATGATATAGTTGATTTATTAGGTTGCGACCCTGAAGAAGTGATACATGCAAGTGGAAAAACAGGCTATGGTGTGGATAATGTTTTAAAAGCAATAATAGAGCGAGTTCCTGCACCAAAAGGTAATCCTGATGAGCCTTTACAAGCACTGATTTTTGATTCTGTTTATAACACATTTAGAGGAATTGAAACTTATTTTAGGGTTTTTAACGGTGAAATTAAAAAAGGTCAGAAAATTAAATTCGTTGCTACCGATAAGGAATATTTTGCCGATGAGGTAGGAACATTGAAGCTCAACCAAGTGCCTAAACAGAGCGTTAAAGCAGGTGATGTGGGCTATTTGATTACTGGTATTAAAACGGCCAAGGAAGTAAAGGTTGGAGATACTATTACCGATTTTGCTAACCCAACTACTAATATCGTTGAAGGTTTTGAGGATGTAAAACCTATGGTTTTTGCGGGTATATATCCTGTAGACACAGAAGATTACGAAGAATTACGTGCTTCTATGGAGAAGCTTCAGCTCAATGACGCATCTTTGGTGTTTCAGCCAGAAAGTTCTGCTGCCTTAGGGTTCGGTTTTCGTTGCGGGTTTTTAGGAATGTTACATCTAGAAATCATTCAAGAGCGTTTGGAGCGTGAGTTTAATATGACTGTCATTACAACGGTTCCTAACGTAAGTTATCATGCTTTTACCAACAAAAACCCTGATGATGTTGTTATCGTTAACAACCCTTCTGACTTGCCAGAGCCCTCAACATTAAACCGTGTTGAAGAGCCCTATATAAAAGCTACAATTATTACAAAATCTGATTTTATTGGACCTGTAATGAGCCTCTGTATTGAAAAAAGAGGGCAAATAACAAATCAGACTTATTTAACTACCGAGCGTGTTGAGCTCAGTTTCGACATGCCATTGGCTGAAATTGTTTTTGATTTTTACGATCGTTTAAAAACAGTTTCAAAAGGATATGCGTCTTTTGATTATTCACCAATAGGAATGAGATCTTCTAAACTGGTACGTGTAGATATTTTATTAAATGCACAAACGGTCGATGCACTATCTGCACTTGTGCACGCTGATAATGCTTACACCATAGGTAAGAAAATGACTGAAAAGTTAAAGGAGCTTATCCCAAGACAACAGTTTGATATTCCTGTACAGGCTGCTATTGGTGCCAAAATAATTGCTAGAGAAACCATAAAAGCACTCCGTAAGGATGTGACAGCTAAATGTTATGGTGGTGATATTTCCCGTAAGCGTAAACTCTTAGAAAAGCAGAAAAAAGGTAAAAAACGTATGCGCCAAGTGGGTAATGTGGAAATTCCTCAGCAGGCGTTTATGGCTGTTTTAAAGCTTAATGATTAGGAATTTTTGCTGCACGTTTCATTTTTCATTCGAATTTGCAAGTTTTGGGTTTTATTAAACTAAAGCCTTTCCCATATAAACTAATTTGCTTTTGGTATCTATTTCCTTTTCTACATTGTCATCTAAGGACGGAATAATATGAATTTCGCCTTTACTGGTTTTAAGGAAAAGTGGTATTTGGTCTTTATTAGACTTTATGTCTTCGAGCTTGTCATTGTATGACTCCAAGTCCTTTACCGTAACCTCTTGGATACTTGGGTAACTTTCAGAAACTTCAATAAGGTTATTAAAATCATCTGATAATGTGAAGACTCCATCCTCGGGTAAAATCGAACCATTTTCCAACTCTAACTTAGATGCTAATCTAAAAGAGCCATGCTCACCAAACTGGGCTCCAAATTTTTCAACGGCATAGCGGTTAATATCCGCATTACCAGTTAAAGCCAATAAATAGCCTATATCATTAAGCTCTACATTATCCTTCAAGGTGTCCGAATATATATTTTCTGTGTAGGCTTCGACTCCCATTTTCTCAGCTTCGTTTACATTGTTTTGGTTGCTGTCTACCAAAACCACGTGCCTTCCATTATCAATCAAATATTGGGCTATTAAACGAGACACTTTAGACGCTCCGATAATTAATATGCCCTCAGATTTCATTAGAAATACTCCTGAAATCCTTGCAAACAATCGTGCTGTTGTAGCGTTTAAAAGCACAGTGCCCAGAACAATCATAAACACTAAAGGGGTGATATATTCAGCACCCACAACATCCTCTGCTCTAAGTTTACTTCCAAAAAGTGAAGCGATCCCAGCTGCTACGATACCTCGAGGGCCAACCCAACTGATAAACATTTTCTCATTCATTTTTAGTTTAGAGCCTTGCGCGCTAATAAATACGGCCAAAGGTCTTATTACAAAGACTATGACTAAAAATAAAGCCAATGTCTCCCATCGATATAATAACATAAGGTCATTATAATTAATATTGGCCGATAGTAATATAAAAAGTATAGATATTAATAATACACTTAATGATTCTTTAAAATAGAGCAGTTCCTTTATGTTATCGAGTTTGCTGTTGCCTATTACCATTCCCATAACCACTACCGCAAGCAGACCAGATTCATGAGCAAAAACTTCGGATTCAATAAAAACTAAAAGCACAACAGATAATGACACTACATTCAGTAAATAATGCGGAATAAACTTTTTATTAATAGCAAATACCAGAGCGTGTGCAAAGGTAAAACCAAATGTGGTTCCGAAAAGAACTATTTTTCCAAACTCAATCAAAGCTGTTTTTGTAAATCCTACTTCACCACCAACAAAAATGAATTCAAAAACCAAAACAGCTACTAAAGCTCCTATAGGATCGATGAGGATCCCTTCCCATTTTAAAACTGTCGATACATCTCGTTTTAGAGGAATATTCCTTAGTATCGGTGTAATTACGGTTGGTCCCGTAACGATAATTAATCCTGAAAATAAAAAGCACAAGTCCCAACTTAAACCAAATAGATAGTGTGCCAACACCGCTCCACCGAAAAAAGTAACTGCTGCCCCAACAGTAATTAGTTTGGTAATAACCGGACCAACGTTTCTAATTTCACTTCGCTTTAGCGTAAGCCCTCCTTCAAAAAGAATAATACTAATTGCGAGTGACACAAAGTAGAATAAACCTTCCCCAGGAAAAAGCCCCTTTTTCTGTTCCTCGTTCCAGATAGGCTCTATCCATTTTGTACCATCTTCATTAATAAACTCAGCGGCGATAGGGCCCACCAATAAACCGATTAATATTAAGGGTAAAATTGCAGGAATCTTAAACTTCCAAGCAACCCACTGCGCTAATATTCCAAGAATTATAATACCCGCTAATTCAACCATGATTTAAGTTTTTTGTGAAAATACTAAATATTAAGGATTCTGAAGATGCTTTAATTTTATCATATCGCATTTTTTTAAAAAATACTATCTTTCCAAATTAACTAATAAATCAATACTACATAAGTTGTCAACTAAGCCTTTTAACGCTATTGGGATTGGCGTTACTTTTTCTCCCAATCTTAAAGCAAATATTTACGAAGCTGCTAGATTATCACTTATGTTTAATAGTCGATTAATCTTAATTCATGTTGGAGAAAAATCTTCAGATAAAGAAGCTAAATTTCAATCTATTTTAGAGTCTTTTACCTCTGATGATTTAGATGTTGAGCTTGTATTTAAATTAGGAAAAACCGTTGATGTTATACTATCCGCTTCTAAGGAAAAAAGTATAGACCTGCTGATTCTCGGGGCGCTTCAGCGCGAAAATTTCTTAAAATACTACGTTGGCTCTATTGCACGAAAAATTACTCGCAGAGCAGAATGTTCTGTGTTGCTTCTAGTTAAACCTTCTGAAGAACGTGTGCAATGCGAGCATGTTGTTGTCAACGGTTTAAAAGACCCTAAAACTGAGCAAACCATATCTTTGGCATTTTATGTGGCACATACTCTAGGCGCTGATAAAGTTACTGTTGTTGAGGAAATTACAGAAGAAGAATTAGCCATTAAGGTCGAAGATGATAAGTCTTTACGAATGGCAAACATTGCTAAGGAGCGCATTAGGTTAAGAGAAAACTCTAGAGTAAAACGTATTATCGAAAACATTCCTAGAACTTATACAAATGACATAGCCATTAAATCCCAGCCTATTTTTGGCCAAAAAGGCTATTCCATTGGGCATTATGCACAAATAGCTCGAGCCGATTTGTTGGTAATGAATGCGCCTAGTAAAATGACTTTTTGGGATCGACTCTTTCCGCACGACATAGAACATATACTTACCGAACTACCAACTGATGTTTTAATTATTCAATGAGCCAAAACAAATCTAGTATAAGCACATTCGTTAAAACATTACCAAAGAATATCTTTGCAGGTTTTGTAGTCAGTCTTATTGCTTTGCCTTTGGGTTTAGGGTTAGCTATGGCCAGTGAAGCTCCACCTATTGCTGGTATTATTGCTGCTGTAGTTGGGGGTGTTGTCGTTTCTATTTTTGGAGGAAGCCATGTTACAATTGCTGGGCCTGGAAATGGGCTTGTTGGAGTGCTTTTAGTTGCCATAACAACTTTGGGCCTAGAAAGTACTTACGCCGCTGTAATTTGCTCAGGTATTTTACTTGCTGTTTTAGGTTTTCTTCGAATGGGTAAATTAGCAGATTTTTTTCCATCTTCTGCTATACAAGGTATGCTAGCGGCAATTGGGCTTATTATTTTGGGCAAGCAATTTCATATTATGCTTGCTCATAAAATAAAGCGAGAAGACACCATTGATTACCTGCTTGAAATTCCCTATACAATAAATGACGCTGTTCATTATAATAATGAAGGGTTAATATTTGCCGCAATTGCTGGTGTATTAAGCTTGGCAATCATGATGTTTTACCCAAAGATTAGAAATAAGTATTTACAGCTTATTCCCGCTCCAATGTGGATTGTTATTCTATCAGTAGCCTTTAGTTATTATTTTGAACTTGTGGAGCATGAAGCAAACCCAATAGATCAACTATATATGATATCTGGCATTCCCGAGTTTAATGATATTATAGCACAATTACCTTCAGTAGATTTTAGCAAGATTGGTTCGTTTTCGTTTTGGTCTAGTGTTTTAGCGCTTACTTTAATTGCCAGTATAGAATCGTTGCTAAGTATAAAGGCTGTGGATAAATTAGATCCTGAAAAAAGACGTTCTAACGTTAATTTGGATTTAAAAGCTTTGGGATTGGCTACAATCGGAAGTGGGTTTTTGGGTGGACTTAATGTCGTCACGGTAATTGCGAGAAGTTCGGTAAATGTCAATAATAGCGCCACCAATAGATCTTCAAATTTCTTCCATGCTACTTTTTTGGTGATTTTTATTGTGCTGTTCAGTACACAACTTACGAGAATTCCGCTTCCCGCTTTAATGGCAATATTAGTGTTTACAGGTTATAAATTGGCTTCGCCGAAAACCATTAGAAATATTTTTTCTATAGGTAAAGAACAGCTCATTATTTTCTTTGTTACACTTTTTGTTACCTTAAAAGTTGGCCTTATTACGGGTATATTATCTGGCGTTATCACCACCTTTATCATTCATGTTCTTATCAATAGAAGTTCTTCACTTTTTTTAAGAAACGTACTAAAGCCTAACGTGTTGATGTATCAAGAGGAACAAGGTCGAAATTATTATATTAGTGTAAAGCATTTTTGCAGTTTTTTAAACTTCTACAGACTAAAGCAGAAGCTCGAAGTGATTCCAGAAAACCAAGATGTTATTATTGATTTTTCACTCTGCGAATTTGTTGATAATACCGTTATGGAAAACCTCAATAACTATAGAAACCTATTTATAAAACGAGGAGGTCATTTTGATGTTGTGGGCTTAGACCTTCATGATGCAGATTCTAAACACCCTTTTGCCCTAAGAAGATTATTGCCAGTGCCAAACATTGTTAAAAGCAGTTTAACCAAGCGTCAAAATAATATGCAAGAAATTGCAACAGATTACGCCTTGATTTATCAATCTAAAAAGGAAAAAACTACGCATTTTTTAGATGCGTTTCATTTTTTTAGAACAAAATCCACTCATCATATTTACAATCAATTATTGACTAAAAATGAAGTGCTCAAAATATTTGATATCGAATTTTCTGAAGGAGAGTTCATTGCCAAAGAAACCGTAAGAACTACAATGTTGTATGTTGCGCTTGGTAAAAGAATCCCAGAATTCACTTTAGATCGTGAGGGTTTTCTAGAAAAAGTCTATGCGTTTGCTGGCTTTAAGGATATTCCCATTCAAGAACATTCGGACTTTAACAGGCGGTTTTATCTGTTAGGTGAAGATGAGGACGCTATTAAAACATTTTTTAATGATGACATCATTCATTTTTTTGAAAGCAACCCATACTATCATATAGAATCCAATGGTAATGCTCTTTTAGTCTTTAGTAAAGAGCGCTTAGCTAGCACTAAAGAAATTAAAACTCTTTTTGATTTTGGTAAACGTTTAAAAAATGTTATTTCTTAATAATCTGCTAAAAGGTTTAACATTGGTTTCCAGATTCTTAAATTTGCAAACATGAAACTTTATCCTATAAATGCCGGCAACTTTAAGCTCGATGGAGGAGCTATGTTTGGCGTAGTGCCTAAATCCCTTTGGACCAGAACAAACCCTGCTGATAACAATAATATGATTGATATCGCGGCACGCTGTTTGTTAATTGAAAATGGTGATCGCTTAATTTTAATAGACACAGGCATGGGCAATAAGCAAAGTGAAAAGTTTTATGGCTATTACTTTCTTTGGGGTGATGATTCCTTGGATAAATCATTGGCTAAGTATGGCTTTCATAGAGACGATGTTACTGATGTTTTTATGACACACCTTCACTTTGATCACTGTGGGGGAAGCATTCAATGGAACAAAGAAAAAACAGGTTATCAACCTGCCTTTAAAAAGGCTCATTTTTGGAGCAATGAAGATCATTGGCATTGGGCAACCCAACCCAACAGACGCGAACAAGCTTCTTTTTTAAAGGAAAACATTTTACCAATGGAAGAAAGCGGACAGTTAAAGTTTACTGGGCTTCCAGAGCAGAAGGTTCTTAAAAACTCTCTATTGGGCTTTGACATTTTCTTTGCAGATGGCCATACGGATAAGCAAATGATTCCAATGATAAACTATAACGGAAAGACAATTTGTTTTATGGCAGATTTACTGCCCACAGCAGGACATTTACCATTACCTTTTGTGATGGGTTACGACACAAGGCCTTTGTTAACCTTAGATGAAAAAGAACTGTTTCTTAACAAAGCAGCAGACCACAATTATTATCTGTTTTTAGAGCACGATGCATACAATGAAATCATTACTGTGAAACACACAGAAAAAGGAGTAAGGCTTGACGAAGTTTTTACTTGCAATACTATATTTAATTAAAATAAATTACATTTACTATGAAATTGAATTACAAACTATTAGGTTATATAGGAATTTCTGCAGCTTTATTTTTTGGTTGCGGTTCTACTGCTAATATTCTTACCACTCCTGTTGAAAATATCGATACCTCTCCTTTAAAGGTTACCGAACTTACAGAAGCCGAAAAGAAAAATTGGGGACATTTAGATTTAGAAAAAGACACCATTCCCGGCATGGCTGTAGATAGAGCTTATAATGAGCTTATAAAAAAGAAAAAAGGTAAAAAAGTTATCGTGGCTGTTATCGATTCTGGTATTGACATAGACCATGAAGATTTAGACGATGTCATTTGGACCAACAAAGACGAGATACCAAATAACGGAAAAGACGATGACAATAATGGATATGTTGATGATATTCATGGTTGGAATTTTCTTGGGGACGCTTATGATGAGCAATTAGAATATGTAAGAATATTAGCTACTGGTGACAAGTCGCACCCAGATTACGCTGCTGCAGAGGCTAAATATGAAGAGGATTACCAAACATGGACAGGCCGTAAAACACAGTACGATCAAATCGCTCAAGCTGTAAAGAATGCTGACGATACCCTAAAAAAACATTTTGGAAAAGACGATTACACCATGGAAGAGGTTAACGCCATAACAACTGAAGACCAAGCACTGTTGCAAGCCAAACAAATTGCGCAAAATGTAAGTGCTAACGGTTTAACTATGGCTAAAGCCAATGAAGAAATTAAAGGTATCCAAGAGTCAATAAATGAACGTTTAAACTATAACTTAAATAAAAACTTTTCGGGTCGTAAAACTGGTGATGATGTAAACGATCTTTCAGATACTGGTTACGGTAATGGAAATGTAAAACCCGTAAAAAAATCTGAATCACATGGTACACATGTTGCAGGTATCATTGCTGCAGAACGTAACAATGGTAAAGGCGCAAATGGTGTGGCCAATAATGTTGAGATTATGGCCTTAAGAACCGTGCCCAACGGGGATGAATACGATAAAGATGTTGCTTTAGCCATCCGTTATGCGGTAGATAATGGAGCAAAGGTTATTAATGGTAGTTTTGGAAAATCGTTTTCGCCTCATGCCGAATGGGTAAGAGATGCTATTAAATATGCCTCAGATAATGATGTAGTTTTTGTTCATGCTGCTGGGAATTCTAGTGAAAATGTAGATATTGAACCTAATTTCCCTGATGATAATGTTGATTTTGTTGAAGTTTCAAATACTTATATAAGAGTAGGTTCTCTAACCCAAAAGTATGGTTCTAAAATGGTTTCGGGATTCTCTAATTATGGAAAAAAGAACGTGGACATCTTTGCTCCCGGTTCTGATATCTACTCAACAATGCCAGAAAACGAATACGATTTTAACGGTGGAACTTCTATGGCAGCACCTGGTGTAGCTGGTATTGCGGCATTAATCCGTTCGCAGTATCCTAGTTTAAGTGCTGCTCAGGTAAAACAAGTTATTTTAGATTCTGGATTGCCTTTAACGACCAAAGTAGTTGTTGGTGGTGATGCTTCAAATGTTAAACCGTTTATGGAGTTATCCTCTTCTGGGAAAATAGCCAATGCTTATAATGCTTTAATCATGGCTTCAAAAATTAAATAAAATCTGTCTAAGAGTGTCTTTCGGAGCGAAGCGAAGAATTCTCGCTTCGCTCTGAACGATAAAATCCAACACCATTATGACTGTACAATTTAGCCAAGCATGGTGTCATTTAAAACAACAAGTTGGCTTTGTTTTCAAATTACAGATTACTAAAACTATAATATTATGAAGAAATTCATTTTTAGCTTTTTTTGTTCAGTGCTAATGTGCTCATGCGGGTCTACGGAAGTTATGGCTCAAAGTCCTTCTGCGAAAAAAATGGACTGCCATTGGCAACAGCATGTAGACTACGACATGGAAATTGATATGGATGTTAACACTTTTCAATACAAAGGAAAACAAAAATTGGTTTATACCAATAACTCACCCGATGTATTGAACCGCATCTACTACCACTTGTATTTTAATGCTTTTCAACCAGGAAGCGAAATGGATGTACGTTCGCGTACCATTGCGGATCCTAGTCCTAAGATTGCGGATCGTATTAGTAAACTTCAGCCAAGCGAGATAGGTTACATAAAGGTAAATTCTTTAAAACAAAACGGAAAATCCATTTCGCACGAAACTGTTGGGACAGTGTTAGAGGTAAAACTTAATAAGCCTATTCAACCTGGTGAAAAGGTTACCTTTGATATGGATTTTGATGCGCAAGTACCTGTGCAAATTCGTCGCTCTGGTAGAAATAATAAAGAAGGTGTAGCTCTGTCGATGACACAGTGGTATCCAAAATTAGCAGAATATGATGACGAAGGCTGGCATGCAGATCCTTACATAGGGCGGGAATTTCATGGTGTTTGGGGCGATTTTGATGTAAAATTAACCATTGACAAAGATTATGTAGTTGGCGGAACAGGATATTTAAAAGACGAATCTAAAGCAGGTGGAGGTAAAAAAACATTACATTTTGAAGCTCCAAAAGTCCATGACTTTACTTGGGCTGCCGATCCTGATTTTATTCATGATACTTTAAAAATGCCTAATGGACCAACACTACATTTCTATTACAAAAAAGACTTAGCGCCTGAGTATCTTGAAAATTGGAAAAAGTTACAGCCAGACACAGCCAAGTTAATGACATACTTTAGTGATAATATAGGACAATATCCTTACGATCAATATTCGGTTATTCAAGGTGGCGATGGTGGCATGGAGTATGCAATGTGCACACTGATAACAGGTAAACGTAGTTATGGAAGCTTATTGGGTGTTACTGCCCACGAGATGGCACATACTTGGTTTCAATTTTTATTGGCAACTAATGAAGCCAAGCATGAGTGGATGGACGAAGGCTTTACAAGTTACATTTCGACACTCGCCGAAAATGAATTTCGTAACACCAAAAGTGATAATCCTCTGTCTGGTTCCTACAGAGGCTATATTGCTTTAGCAAACTCTGGTTACGAGCAACCTTTAACAACACATGCAGACCGCTATGCTTATAATCAGGTATATGGGGTTTCTGCCTATAGCAAAGGTGCTGTCTTCATGGCACAATTGGGTTATATTGTAGGAGAAGACAACCTAAAGAAAACCATAAAGAAATACTTTAATGATTTTGCATTTAAACATCCCAAACCAATAGATTTTGTTCGTACGGCAGAACGTGTAACAGACTTAGAGTTAGATTGGTATTTAATAGATTTTGGACAGACCACAAACACTATCGATTATGGAATAAAGTCGGTTGAAGGTAAGTCAATTACTTTAGAACGTATTGGTTTAATGCCAATGCCTATTGATTTGTCCGTTACTTATACCGATGGTTCAAAAGAAGCGTTTTACATTCCGCTACAAATGATGCGTGGTGAAAAACCAACCTCAGCAACTATCATTGATGATTGGGCTTGGGCAATGCCAACGTATACTTTCAATGCAAATAAGGCTGTAAAATCAGTTGAAATTGATGCCTCACAGATGATGGCAGATGTAAAACGAGAGAATAATATGTTTAATTTGGATTAGACGCTTGCAGAGAAATAGCATGGTAAAACCTCATCGAAAAAGATGAGGTTTTTTTATTTAAATAGCCTTAAGCCTACTCCAACATTATGTGTGGTCTGCTGTAAATCGTTGAAATTAGTTCTATAGCTCACAAACCATTTTCCTTTGCGATTGTACTGTAGCCCCAGACTCAAGTTATTAAAAGCACTTGTGTTACCACCAACTTCTGAGAAAAGGTATAAACCGCTCTTGTATGTTTTGGGATGCTCAATAGTTTTGGTTACCGTGATCTCTCGTGGCACTTTTAGTTTATAGCCCAATTGGCTGTCGAGTAAATTACCATCAACAAGGTTATAACTAAAAATGTCTATATCATCGTTGCTTAATGTGTCTCTGTAAGCTTTGGCTTTAAGCACTTTTGAATCTTCTGTATCTTTTGGTTTGGTGTCACTTATCTCGTTTACATTATCTTTATTTACATATACCGTTTTATAATTTGTGGTCTGCACTTTAAAAGTGTCCGTTTTGGTTTGCCAAATCGTATCTCTTACAATAGATATCTTTGGTATTTCTGTAGATTTAGGCGTACTACACTGCATTTTTAATAAATTAAAAATCAGTAGTCCTAAAATGATATATAGTATGATTTTTTCAGTTTTCATTTTTATTGATATTAATTTCATTTTGAATAAAAGAAAGCCTCCCTCTCTAACTTATTTTGCTTCCTAAAATTCAGTTAGAGAGGTCGAAGGCTTTTAAAAAAACAGCTTTTGTCAATTCTTGATTAAACTTCTTTCAACATTACGTTAGAAATACTTCCCTTAAATCCAGATTTACTCCGTAACCAGAATTTCCCTTCATTATTACTGTTTACCGTAAAAGTTTCTGAATAAGTCCCATTGGCATCCCTGTCGGTCATATAACCCGTAGAGGATGTATATGGGCTAAACACCCCTGAGCTATAGTCTGAAATCTCAAAAGTAAGATTGTAGGTCTTTCCTTGGATAAGTACATTTTGGTATATTCCAGAATTATCATCAGTATCAAAACTAACTTTACCATCACTAATTATAATGCTTGGGGAAACCAACCCAATCCAATTATGTTGATGCGCAAAATCTCCGTTTAATAATACATTTTCGCCCTTTGGTATAACGTTTACGAGCCTACATGATACATTATCAATTGAACAATCATTGTCAATACCAGCATAAAATAGCAAGTCCTTAATATTAGCCTTAAGTAAATGCCTTTTACTCCCTGTATCTAAATTTCTCAAAAACTTATGATATGCATAATATAAATCTATAAATACTGAATTGCTTAGAATGTCAAATGATATACTATAAAAGCTATCAATACTCATTACCCTTTGAAACAAATTCCTGTTGGCAACTGTAGCAGCAGTCGAACATACCGCTGTTTCATTCATTTCTGACCAACCTTTCGACCCACCGGGATGACCAGTAGACCAATCTGACAAACCATTGGAAAAGTCTCCGTTAACAACTAAGTTTTCAGACACAAAAGGAATATGTATAACTTCCTTTATTGAAATATTTGTAAAGGTGGATCCCAATACTTCTGATGTAGGTTTGATATGCATATAACCATTAAGAAGCGTTGTGAAAATAATATTATGTCCATCGGCAAGAAACACATTATTACTATAAGTATCTAAAATTCTGTATCCTCCTCCATTTAGCTCTGCATCCAATTCTATTTTATATAAGGTTTTATTATCACCTACCAATTGAAATAATGAAGCATCGCTTAGACCTTGATTTTCAGCTTTACCATTATTTATCAGCCAATTATCAAAACTTCCGCTTTGGATTTCCCAACCATTTAGTCCATTAGAAAAATCCCCATTTTCAACTAGCTCTCTGCCGTAAAGTGCTGTACCCTCAATAATAGGCTTAACACTGATGTTGCTTATGGTAAACCCTCCTCCTCCATCATGTACACTGGGGGAAATCCCAAAGATTGTATAATCATCTTCAGGATAGGAAGTCCCATCTACAAAGAGTACATGATGCCCTTCTTCATAAGTGTCGTAAGGATTAAACATAGGACTTGAGTTCCAATTACCTAATATTGAAAAATAAGCTGATTTTCCTACTTCAATATCCGAAATATCAAACTCAATTTTAAATTGAGTGCCAAAGGTTTGAGTTGGAATATTTTGCCCTAATTTTATACTATTACTACCATTATTTACACCACTAAACGTAGCACTGTTGTTAGCAATGCTCCATTCGCTTCCTATCGAGGTCCAATCGGTAGTTCCATTAAAACTACCATTGCTTACAAGATCCAGCCCAAAAACAAAGTCTTTATATGGATCTTTTTTTTGCATTAATTGTGTTCTTCTAAACATCTTTTTAAACTGTATTTAGGTTCTTAACAAATCCTCTAATTATGTCGCTTTCTAAGCTAATAGTGTAGCGATTCCATTTGGTGCCATTATAGCTATCGCTATCTTCATCAAACCATACAGTATCGTTAAACAGTAACGGGTTATCACCACTGATTTCTAGCTCTATGATTTTTATGGAGTCACCTATTGGCTTATTAATAAAAGTAATATCGGTCGCTGAAGCGAGTGTTAAACGCCACTTGCTTGCCAATGATAAGTCAACTTCATAAGTGCCTGATGTCGCTATGTTGACTACGCGGTTCTCAAATTGTGATTCATCCTTATGCCAAAAGGAATCCCATGTATCATGGTATTGCTCTTGTGTTGGCCTATCGCCAGTTTCAAAATAGCTTTTTATGGTTTCTTTATTTTGTTTCATTTTTGTTTGTGTTTAAATTTTTATTCTCTTTTTGGTCACTTTCGGTAAGTGTTTCAACGGTATTCTTTAAAGGGGTCAGTTTTATAAAGTTTACTAAAGCCTTAAAAGGGTTAACACCGTAGATTTGATTGTAATTTTCTAAAATTGACTTAATCTCCGCAATGGCTATAAAGCCCACTATAATCTTTAAAAAAGGGACTTCGTTAACGATGTGCTTTTCTAAAAAATAAGCTGCCAAAATCACTAAATTGTAGATAAAGAATTTAGAAACTGTATGTGCTATACGCGATCCTCTTATAGGAATACGTTTCTTAAATGAAGCATATGATCCTGTAATAAAATCTACAATGATTAAAAAGATCATTGTTACCATCACACCATTTAAAGGCGATAATAATGTTAATAGCCAAAACGCAAATTTCATCAGTTTTTCCATAGTTTTTCTAATCTTTTATAGTCTAATACTCTGTTTTTGGGGTAAGCTTTTATGCATACCTTGTTACCTTGATTGCCTCCAAGTACGTAGACATAACCTTTGGTTTGCTTGATAAAAAATGCCACATGGCCTTTCCAGCTTTCTGGAGACTCGCGCCAAAAGACGACAACATCACCTACCTCTGGATTTACCACAGACCCACCAACACTAAGCCAGCTTCTGGCATTGAGCTTGCCTGAGAATTCGTAACCCGAAGTCTTGGCCACCCAATTCGCAAAAGCACTGCACCAGGCGGTTTCGTCCTTTAATTTTTTACCATCAAAACCGATATCATTAAAATATTTTAAGATTCTACGATTATCTTTGGAGCCAACAATTTCCTTAACGCCATACTCCGACAGCGCTTTATTAATTAAATGCATTGGTTTTAAATTTTATTGATTACTCGCAACTACAAATAGTGCGTTGCTTTTAAGAACATTGTACTATTTGTAAAAAAGGAAACCACTTTAAAAATTAACGCGAATGGTTAGCCTCGATTACAGCATATATCACATATGTTTGATTTTATATTTTAAGCAGACCAAACTCTAACCAAAGATTACTTTAGTATTGTTTTCTTAACCAGAATAAGTATTAATCTAGGTTTTCAGTTTCTACTTAACACGAATTTTTATGTATCTAACGGTAAACGTTGTTAGAAAAGCGAATACAAATATAAACATATTACATATACAAAACAAACATTTTGCAAATAAAATATGTTAAATTTTGTAATTTGTTTAAGCGTCAGTTCGAGTGGTTTTTGGTTATCGAAATCAAACATGGTTTTGATTGAAGATGCCAAAAATTGTATCGAGAACTGGCTTTGTTTATAAGTTCTTATTCTCGATATAAATTTTACTCATTATCATTCATAAAATTCACTCGAATTGACGAATTCTGTTGAATTCGAAGATTTTGCTTAATTCATTTTGGTGTGCTGATCCAAAACCTTTAAAATGGTGGGTATACGATAGTCGCCATGCAGTAATTGCACCTTAGTTAAAGCTTCTTGCTCATCCATGCCAATACAAGACACATAGAGCGGATTTTGGCTTTTGCCTCTATAAATAGGTATGGAGACTTGTTCTGTATTGTGAAAGGGCTTTTTAGCGATACCAATTACTGGAATCTTTTGATCTAAAGCTTTCCATAAATGCCCACCTAAACCATAAGTTTTGTTATTATTCGCATAAACATGGCCATCTACAATAATCGCCTTAATGCTTTTAAGATTGACCTGTTCTAGCAATTCTAAAATACAAGGTAACTCCCGTTTGTAAAACTGTCCTGGTTCATAGTCAGCAACATCGTTAATAATATCAGTAATTATGCGCAGAGGGTTTTCGTTTTCCCAATGAAATAACACACCAACAGTTTTGGCATATGTTGCTTTATAATGGACATCTATTGCTAGTAGCATTGCAATTTATTTGATTAAAATACAAAAGCTGCAATTTAATTGTTGCAGCTTTTGTTTGTGCTTGTCTTTTACAACACTTATCTTGGGCAGTACCTTAATTAGGAACTAAGCCTTTGTCTTATTTTTAATTACTTATGAAGATGTGTGTGTATCTAAATAGTATTTTCCATCTTCATTTATTAAAACATTCATAGTTGCTTGTTTATGACTAATCCTATAAGGTTCACCGCTATCATCATCTATTTCCAAGAACATGCTATTATATTCTATTTCAGATTCAGGTTCAAAATCGAACCCTATCGTCCAAAAATTTCTCAAATTCTCAATGTATTTCTCTAAAATCTTTTCATCATTAATGTATTTTCGGGCTTCCTCTATTTCTTTTTCTTTCGGCTCATAAATAGCTGTAATTTCCTTTTCTCTATTATAGTTCCAACCTATTTGATCCATAGTTGTTTTTGCTTTTTCGATAATTTCTTCTTTTGAATATCTCATTTTATACCTAAATTTGTTTTTATTTTTATTTCAAAGATTTCTGCCTGATACTTATTTATAAATTTATCTAAATCAATATCTAACTTATTTTTATTTAACTCTCTTACAACATAATTGTATGAATCTAAAATTTCCTTATTCGCCCATCTATTTTTTGTTTTCCAAATTTCGTTAAAAACAATCACTTCTTCTTGTGCAAAATGTATATTAGGTCTTTTATCATTCCAATATTTTAAATGCACCATTTCATGAAATACTGTTAACTCAGATGCGTTATTTGATCTTAAAAATAATTCAGGGGGAGGGCCTTTCCTAAAACTTCCAACAACATTTCGATTGTCCCAATCTTTCAATTTGTTTTTTAATTTATGGTCGACATCAATTAACCTAACTCTCACTTTGTATTTTTGCCACAAGAAGTCTTTTAATAAATTTAATTCCTTTTTTGTTAAAAGTTTTCCACCTGATGAATCAAAAATGTCTTCTATTTTTCTAAATAGCTCATCTTCATTTTCTGCAATATTAACCAAATGAGTTTCTAACTCATCTAGTTGCTTTTGTCTTTTTGTGCTCTTTGCTTTTTTTCTAAAAGCCTTAAGCGCATCATTTGCCTGTCTAGCTTGTTTTCTTAGTATCCTTGTAGTAAGCGCATCTGCACTTAGTGTACAAATTTCGAACCAAAATAGATATTGTCGTAATTTATTGCAAAACTCTTTGTCTTCACACTTGTCAACAAAGTTTAGAGCAATAGCTATAATCCCAGATGTTACTTCCATAACACCATAAGCCAGTTTTAGATATGTATAGGCCGTTTTTAGATTCAACAGGTGTCTTAACTTTAAAAGATTTCCTACTCCAGTTGCTACAGTAATGATATCTACAGCTAACCAAATACTTTTTTCAAAATTTTCCCAAACCCCTTTATCATCAAAAGCTTTTAGGTAAAAAGCAGGTAATGGGATCTCTGTTTCAAGTTTTATATCCTCGTTTTCTGTCTCATCTAATTCTGTTAGTGTAATTGGAAAAAAAGGATGATAAATTTCTTGTTTCTCTAAGATTTCATTTATAAATATGGAACCTATAAAGTTGTTTGGTATTTTTATGCCTGGTTCTATTTCTACTTCTATATGGCCTTTTTTGTTAAAGTCAAAATTGTAATCATCAAAACGAAACCCTAGTATCTTTTTTTGTTTATATGCTAAATTTACTGGCCTATCAAAGTTTTTAAATGCTTGACTATTTGTATTGGTAAAACTACTGTCCATCCATATTAATGTTAACCTAACAATTAACCCGCTAAAATTATTTGGTCCGCCCCAATCGTTCATTTTATTATATAATCTCAGAAAAAGAGTTTCCCCATCTACCTTAGAGGTTAATAGATATGTTAAAAAAGCATCTGCATTAAAATTTGGTTTATTAGATATTCCCATTAGAAGATTTAGTAATATCTTTTCATAAAAATTAGTAAGGTTCTCAATCTTTATAAATTCAAGCCATAAGTTTAGTAGTGTCTCTTTACTTATGTACTGTAATATCTTTTCATTTAAAGATGCCAACATTGGTAAATAGTCTGATGGTCGCGTATTACTTTTTGAAAATTTCTCTATTAGTTTTGCCACAAGTTTATAAGCTCCATTTAAGTAATCTTCATTTACTCTACCCTCCATACCTTGTAGAAGAATTAAAAAGCCTCCAAAACCCAAACCCTGTATTTGTATTGCAGCATTCTTCTTTAGGTATGAAACATTTGGTCTATTTATACTTCCAGTATTTGAATCGCCATCGTATGGTTTATATATTGAAAATGTAGAGCCATAAAAAGGCTTTCCTTTTAATCCTTCGTAACTAAAAAATACTTTATCATCATCTAGATAGTCTTCTTTTTTGTTAACAATAGCTCGACCGGAGTAAGCAGTTTCATTAAATTCCCAATGACTTTGAAAACCTTTATTTGAATCTACTAAATTTTTATAATTAAATTTTCTCTTCTTTATTCGTCCTTTAACAATAACTTCTTCCAATAGTATACCTTCCCCTGTATCTAAAACCTTAAGAGAACCTACTCCAAAACTTTCAATGGCTTTAAAAAAATCTACATAGCCATACCATAACTCACTTTTTGGTGGTTTAGCAAAAAAGCTCTGATTCCCTAATGGTGATTCCAATGCTACCTCATTTGAAATTTCTTCAATATCATTATTGAAACTTATATCTTCAAAAGTTGGTTCGTCAATTTCTTGATTAATGAAATTGAATATATTATTACTCATATCTTCTTTTTTAATCATTAAACATTCATTTAAAACACCACAATACACCTTACTCCTTGCTGCTTTATATAAAACAGCAAGGCTATAAGTTTTAATTAAAATAAGGTGTAAAATGCGTGGTGTATAATAACCTACTCTACGGTTATCGGTTCGCTAACATAATCTGAGCCCACTCCGTCTTCACCACCAATTAAGGTGTCGGTTTGTTCAATGGGGCTTTTGTCACTTTCAAAGAGCTCTTGAGCACATTCATCGTTGCATGGTAAACCTTCTACTTTTAAGCCAATAGAACCTGCCTGTAAAACAGTGAGCGCTGTTGGCAAACGGGTTTCCCAAGTGCCTTCTACAACTCCATCTACGGTTTGCATTTCTTCTGCTACAGAAACGTATAAATCGTCGTCTTGGTCAACGACCAAACCTTGACCATTCCAGATTTCCCCAGTGGTCATATACCAGTTGACGGTATCTTCAAATCCAGGTCTTACCGGTACAACGGTGCGTGCCATACCACTTTGTAAAAACGCTTGGAACAATGGGTCTGCGGCATCTTGTAACTGAAAGAGCTTTTTCCAATCTTTCTCATCTGCATAGAAATACGGATAGAACACATAGGCCATAATATCCCAATCAAAGGCTTGCTCAAAAAACTTAACAGTAGACGCATGGGTTTGGAAAGCTTCTGTTCTTTTAACTGTGGAAACTCCCGTATCCTGATTTGTAGTGTTGTAATTGTTTTTAGAGACTCTTGCTTGGTCTATTATCAACTCAATAGCCACACGCTTCAACTCCCTAAGCATAATACTTTTGTTTTGCAGTGGGTTAAACGTTAGCTTTTCTGCATCTGGCGTTAAACCATTATTAGCTTCAAACTCTCGCATAGCATCGTTGTACTCTTGTAAACGGTCGTAATACGCCTCCATGATGGCGTTATAGGTTTCGTTTTGCCATTGCTCTAAAAATTCTTGTGTTCTTGCGCAGGTAGCTGAAACGTTAAAACTACAAGCCGCCATATCGTAACTAGATGCTGAAACCGCTAGCTCTCCTCTAATATTATCCAGAGAATAGTCTTCTGATGTATCAAAGAACTCTCTAGTGCCACTTGTATTTATGTCTCCGATCTGTTTATCCCCTACAGAAATAGAAATTCTGCCTACTCTCCTGTCATTGTCCGAATCAGAAAAAATTCTGCCCTTTACCGCACAGTTTATAGCTTCGTAACCACTCTCGATTTCTAAATAATCACTCAATGAACTTGTTTGGTCATCTTGAGAATTAAACTGCAAATCAAAAGCTTTACTCAACATTATCGTTTCAGCTGGCTGGGTATTAACCTCGGCATTGTATCTAGCCGCTAACTTCTGATAACCTTTTTCGTTATCTCCGTCTTCCAAGGCTAGAACACTTGGACTCGTTAAACCCAAAGTGTTTGGGTGTACAGGTAACTCAGGTAAAATAACGCCACTTTCTGTTTGTCCAGTTTCGTCAATATCTTTCCAAACGGCTTCTTGGAAAAACTTAGAGGGTTCTGGTATAGCAAATTCGTACATTAAACGTTTACCGTAATTAATCAGTGTATTCTTATAGATTTTATCGACCCAACGGTATACTCCCGTAACATGCTCTATGCCTTTTCTATTATCAAATCCATGCGAGGTATTCTCTTCAAACTCTTTTAAGATACGAGAGGTGCGCTTGGTTTGTGTTTTTTGTACAATACGCTCCATAGCACGCTCAGTAACTTCTTGGGCATAGGTTTGGGCTTGTGAATTAGAGTTAGATGAAGAGCTTGCAGATGCAGAATCAAAATGCGATCCAACTTGGAATCTATATGGTTCTTTTCCTCCTGAAACATTGGCATTTCCACCATAACTCTGAGACTGATCCTCATTAAGAACCGAAGCCACTTCACTTTGCATTTCGTTACGTTCTGTACTTGTAGTATCTGTAAGGTTTTCGCGTTCGCGTTCATCTGTTTGTTCTGTTGTAAACTCTGAGCTTGTTAGACTTCTTGTGGAACGTTCCTTGTACTCACGGGCCATTACATTTTCTATATGAGATACCTCTCCCGGTACATAGCAGCATACTTCTTGCTCTACGCGTCTAAAATCTGCTATACCTAAATTGGTGACTCCATAGATTTTACCAAATGTCGAGACACTTTCTTCTGGTGTTTCTTCTTCACTTTCACAACTAAAATCCAAAACTTTAACTCCGCTAAGACTTCTAAGTGATGGAAGCATTACTATGGTTTCGGTGAGCTCTAACTCTGTACCGTTTGTTAAGGTAATAGTTACAGTTAGTATCGGATTGCCCACTTGATCGGGCTTTGTAATATCCCCTAAATCACCAAACAAACGAACTTTAGTGTGGTTAGGCAATGTACTAAAGACTCCTAAAGCACTACTTGTTATAGCACTAGCGTCGTTTGTAAAACTTAATGATTGCTGTACAGATGCAATAGTTGAAATTTCATCATTATAAGTAACTCCTAGAACAAAGCTCCAATCTCGATTACCTTCTTTGGTTTTTGGAGATGCGCTTGCTACAACGCTAACTTTATAGCAAGATGATGAATCTGCCTGTTTAGGGTCGATCTCTGAAGCTACATAAAGCGGAATATATTCGTTGGAAACCTCATCTTCTATCATTTGTGCAGCTATCGAATCTGCATCACCAAAATTGGACAATGCTTCATTAAAAGGGTCTTCAAGACGCATGTTAACGCCTCCTTTTAATACTGACTTGCTTGTCTTAGGCAACAATTGTTCTACTTTATTCGACTTTTCCTTTAAAAGGAGTTTAACCTCCTTAAAAATGGCATTATACGATGTAAGATTATCTAGTTTGTGATCTGTAATATATTTATAACTTAGATCAGATAACCCTGCTTGTAATGTTTGAGTGTCTATCTCAACAGCCTTTGTATATGTAAATTCAGGTAACGGCTCATGGACCAGTTTTTCTACTTGAATGTATACCTGCTTTTCGACATCCCATTGATCTACTAATTGTACAGTTCCGTTATTTAAAATGAGATCTACATCCTTTTGATGGTTGTCCAAAGCTGTTTTATACTGGGCAGCTTCACTGGCCTCATACGATTTTTGAAGATCCTTTAATTCTCCCGTAAGCTTCTTTAGGGCTACTCTATCGTACTTTGCGGTTAGCAAATCGCTTAATCTTTTTTGATGTTTTGTATCCGCTCGCTTAGTTTTTGTGTTTACGGGTTCATCATTATAAGTTTCCAATAACAACTCCTTAGAAATTACAACGCTTGCATTGGCAAATCGTTTAAATTGTTTTTCTTGGTCTTCCGTAAATGTAATATCCCCTGATAAGCCTTCTGAAAATTTATTAAAGTGCTCTAAAAACTTATTAGCTATTAATAGTTGAATTAATGCCTCTCTAACATACACAGATTTTTTTGCGATGGTTTGGTAGATTAAATTATCCCAAACAAGGTACAAATCCTCATCTCCTAAAGTCTCTGCGCTATTTAAGTTATTGGAAATTTCCGCGTATGATAATGCATTTTTGTTTCGCATTAACCAAGATGAAAAGTTATAAAGATCTTCATTGACTTCTTTAACATCAGCTTTCTTTTCGAAAAGTAAAGGAGAACTAGCGAAACTGTTTTTTGAATCTATTAATGCTTGTTTTTTTTCGCCTTCTAATGCGGCATTAAGCGGAGGGTAAAAAATTCCACTCTGTTTATGTGGATGATATACAAAGCCTAATTGCTTGTCCTTTTCGTCTATTAATTGTGGACTTCGCAATGTTACAAACCTAAATAGGTTGTTTTTAATGTTTTGACTCATTTTAATTGTTTTAAAGTTTATACTAATTATTAAGCTCCTATTTAGGAACTGTTATATTTTTCGCTTTTCTAACAGTTTACCCTAATACAAAGTCTTAATACTTAAGACATAAACTTTCATCACATTCCGTATAATGTTGGAACATGTTACCGCCAAATTATCTTTTTATGTAAAAATGATTTTAAATTCTAGAAATTTTGCTTTTAAAACACCACAAATGTTTAATTTTAAAGTGTTTTTTGTATATTAGCAATTATTCAGATTACAAATATAAAACATTTTACAAATATAAACTAACATAATTTTAATTTTTTTGTAAAAAGTTTAATTTAAAAACTTGCGGCTTATGGAGGGAATCGACGAAAAAATATCGGCAATAATCAGTCATTTTAACCTTAACAATTTTTCATTTTCAAAACGTATTGGTGTTACTGGAACCACTATAGATAGTATAGTTAACGGTAGGCCGCAATCGGACGGTACAAGAAAAAAAACCAAACCAGGGTACGATGTTCTTAACTCAATTATAGAGACATTCAACATCAATCCTGATTTTTTATTTGGTAAAAGTACGGTAATGCTAAAATCGGATATTACAAAAAACCAAACATATTCGGGAATGCCACAGGTTATTGCCGTAAACCAGACCGGAGATGAAAATGTAGTCTATGTTCCCGTTAAAGCCAGAGCCGGTTATTTAGATGGTTATGGAGATCCTGAATACATAGAAACCTTGCCATCGTTTAACATGCCGCATCTCACTAACGGCACGTATCGTTGTTTTGAGGTAAAGGGAAACTCTATGGTTAGAACATTTTTTGATGGTGATCTCGTTTTTGGTAAATATGTTGAAGACCTAAGGGATATTAAAGATGGCAGGGTTTACATTATTGTTAGTAAAAACGATGGTATTGTCCTAAAGCGTGTTATCAATAGAATTGCTGAACGCGATAAGCTAATTTTAAAAAGTGACAATAAGGACGGTAACTATCCTACCTATACAATTAATGCTGAGGAAATTGTTGAGGTATGGTACGTTACCATGTATGCTTCTAAGCAAATGCCAGAACCTGTAGATATTTACGATCGTTTACATGAATTAGAAAGTAAGATTGTAGATTTAGAAGGTGCGCTGCAGCGTAAGGCTTTAAGTTAATTCTTAAACCACGACTCATTTTGGTACATCTTTTCTTTAGAAACACGTTCTCTATTGTATAAAAGCACGTGATTCTCATCTATTTGTTTATTCCTGTAGCCAAATAAATGAAATATAGATTTCGCCATAAATCGTGTTATAGATAGATTGGCTTTTAAAATACCTTTTTCTTTGTTGTGCCAAGTAATTCCTGGAAGAAATGTTAATAAGCCATCAGCCTTTATGTTTCTCAAAATTTCTGAAAGCTTCAAGAAAAATTTTGGTATTGGTCTTATTATAAAAAATCCATCATTACCTGATTTCTGATAGAGTGGCATAAAAAGTTTAGCATTAAACCTTGAATGTATTTCAATACCATCTGATATTGCCAACAGTCTTCCTTTCTTAATATTTTCAAAGCTTTTAAAGCCTTTTAACATTTCAAAGTCTTGGTTAGGTTGTATGTGATGCTTATAAATGACTTCAAAAATTGAAGTGATATTATTGCATGATTTTTTCAGAATATTTTCGTGCTTGGCTACATCTGTCAGCTTTAGATGTCCGGCATGCTTAAGTGTTAAACAAATAAAAGCTTCACAATTAGAGATGGCAACTGGGTCTACATGCTGCCCTGCCTCAAAACCAAGCGACACATAGCCCAAAGTATTTAGATAGCTTAAAAGTGGGCCGTCTAAGTACTCTTCAATACCCAACACAATTGGTACAGGAAAACAACTCGAAAACTTTCTGTTGATTAAAGCATCGTTTATGGTAATAAACGGAAGCGACTTGCTAGAAGTTGTGTGCAAATCTATAAAATATAAGGGATTTTCATTTGTGTTTAAAAGTTGACTTAGAAAACGAAATATATTTTCTTGTTCCTGCTCTTCCTCATTTAAAGAGGACTTATTTTTTAAAGCATTTAATTGTTTTGCAGTCCACATTCTATTAAGGTCGGACTTTAGAAAACGCTTATTTTTTTCTAACGCTTTCATGTTTCCGTAAACACCATAAATATCCCCACAAACATCTTTAGTTTTAATGGTCTTCAATACATTATCCAACGCCCTAACACCTGCATATTCATTACCGTGTACACCTGCAAAAAAAACGATTGTAGCCCCTGGTTTTTCACCTTTAATATGATGAAAAATTCGATTCTGAGGTTTTGTATTTGTTTTATTTACCTTAAGTGCAGTATACATCATTCTATAGATCATTAGAGGTTAAAATACCTAATAATTCCTTATTTCTAACAACAGGTAAACAGTTGATACTGTGTTTCTCCATCAACGCTTTAGCTTTGTTCAAAGGTGATTCTTGCGAAATTGTAATTAAATCTTTTGTCATTACATCCTTAACACGTAAGTGCAAGTCTTTATTGCCAAGTTTTATTAAATCTGTCCAAGTTAGTAGTCCTGTCAGTTGCTTTTTCTTGTTTATTACCGGTAAATGGTGAATCTTTTTCCATTTCATTATATTGCTTACCAGCTCTAAGCTATCGTTTTGATCTACAAGAAGCATCTTTGTATTCATATTGTGCTTTACAATTCGGCTAATATCTATTTTTAAATTTTCATCTGGATCGAAAATTCCCCATTGATCTACAGTAGCTTCTTCGAGTTGATGCTTGTGCATAAAAGCTGCTATGTTCTGTAACGCTTCAAAATTGGTTTTGTTTTTTTGAAGGTTTCTAAAGTTTTCTACCATCCACTGCGATCCATTGTTAGACCTCGCACGCTTCTCTATAATTGAAAGGTATTTGTTAATATCACCTTCATCTATTTCAATACTACGTAAACCATTATAAGCCATAGGTAAAAATTCGTTTAATATTAAATCTTTGGCAGGTATTAACTTACCGTCCCAATTAAACTGAGTTTCCATTCCGTTTCTAGCCGCTTTAAAGAAATTACTTTTAATGTCCTTAAAATCCATTTTAGTACGGATGTTTTTATACTTTTCTGGTTGCCCAAGCATTAAACCCACCCAAAATACCATGTTGGCAATTTCATCTAACAATGTTGGTCCCGAAGGTATGTAACGACATTCTATTCTCAAGTGGGGTTTTCCGCCACCAACACCATAACACACACGATTCCATTTGTAAACCGTGCCATTGTGAAGTTGTAATGCTTTCAATTTGGGGATTTCTCCACGTTCTAGTTTATCTAAACTATCGTCGTGCTCGTCTGAAGTCAATAAACTTCTAAATCTTGATATATGATCTCTAAAAATATCGGTCACTGTGCCACTTTCCCAATCAGAGCCAAAGCTAACACGCGATTGTTTTTCATTATAAATAAATGAGTTCGCTCTTGTGTCTATGCTTTGCGTAAATAATGCAATTCGTGTTTCTGCCCAAAGTTCTCTACCAAATAAAATAGGCGAATTGGTGCAACTACTCAATACTGGTCCAGAAATCGCTTGGGCCCAGTTGTATTTTTCTACAAACTCGTCTGGATGAATTTGTAAATGTGTTTGAAAACTCGTGTTGCAAGCTTCTAACATTACACTATCGTGAATTAAATTTAACTCATCAACACCCTTAATATGCACATTAAAACATTCTCTTCTAGTACTCTTTAAAGCATTATTCAATACGTGATACCTTGGCATATCTGTCATATAATTTTCTGAAATATGCTTAAGCCGAAGGGTAGGAAGAATGCCTGTTAACACAATTTTTGAATCATTTTTCTTGGCGGCTTCTTTTGCTTTTTTAAGCAGCTTATTGAGTTGGTCTTGTAATATTGAAAAGCAATTTCCTTTTAAAACTAAAGGATCTGAGTTAATTTCAAGATTGTATTTTCCAATTTCTGTTGTAAAATGTTCATCGTTAATAGCTTCTAAAACATCAATGTTGTTGTTATTGGGGAAAAATTGATTGGTCGTAACACAAAACTCTTGTTCTGCACCAATTCTAATAGGCTCTTTTTCAATTAAATCGTTTTTAAGCATTATATCTAAAGCTTCAAGATCTCTAACAAGATGATGAATATATAATGCCTTATCTTTGGGGTTTTTAAGTTGTTTTACGTCTAAATATCCCATAATTTAAGGGGTAAAATTAATTAGTTCTTGTAAGTTACTCTAAATAAAGGGTTTAAAATATGATTTTTATCATGGACAATTCCTGAGTTGCTTTGGTAATGTAAAATACTATTCTAAATTTATGCCTGCAACACAATCCTTATATGTCGTTTAAATACAATAAAAAAGATAAGCTTAAAAGTAAAAAACTCATTGATAAGTTATTCAATGAGGGTAAGGCAATTACGGTTTATCCGTTGCGCTTGGTTTATCTAAAAACTGATTTTGATGATGGCAGCACTTTAAAGACTGGGGTTTCAGTTAGTAAAAAACTTCATAAAACAGCTGTAGCAAGAAACAGAATTAAAAGACTCTTAAGGGAGGCTTATAGACTAAATAAACCACTATACTTTAACAATAGTTCAACATCTTATGCGTTTATGATTTTATACCTTAGCAAGGATGGAACAACTTTTGATGCATTAAATGACAGTATGAAAAGAGTGTTTAAAAAATTTGTCGATAAAACTTCAGATTCATTAAATTGATGCGTTTTTTAGATTTTATTTTAAAAACACCGAAGATTCCAAATAGGACGATAAAAAATTTACAAATGAAAAAACTTTTACATAAAAAAATTCTTATTCCAACATTAGCGATTGTTGTGTTTTTCAGTACAACCGCTTTTAAAAACGATTTTTTTGAAATCGCCAAACAAATAGAAATCTTTACTACACTCTTTAAAGAACTCAACATGAATTATGTTGATGAAACCAATCCTGGTGATTTAATGGATACTGCTATTAAAAGTATGTTAGATGATTTGGATCCCTACACACGTTTTTTTAACGAACAAGATGTTGAGTCTGCAAGAATTAACAATGCTGGTGATTATACAGGTATTGGTGCTAAAGTATTAACCTTAGAGGATAAATTGGTTATTGTAGAACCGTACAAAAATTATGCTGCTGATAAGGCCGGTCTAAAAGCTGGTGACGAAATTATAAAAGTGGACAATGTTGTGGTTTCAGACTTTAAGGAGGATGCTGCAAATCTTCTTCAAGGTGCTGCTGGTACAGAAGTTAATGTTACTTACAAGCGACAAGGAAAAACCAATACCGTAAAAATAGTTAGAGAATCCCTAGAGATAAAAGCGGTTCCCCACTATTCAATGATTAATGAAAAAACAGGTTATATCGTTTTAAGAAAGTTTAATGAAAAAGCTTCTGTAGAAACGCTTGGTGCATTGCGCGCGCTAAAAAACCAAGGAGCTACACAACTTGTTTTAGATTTAAGGGGAAATCCTGGCGGATTGTTAAATGAAGCTGTTAATGTCACTAATATTTTTGTGCCTAAAAATCAGCTGGTGGTGACCACAAAATCTAAGGTTAAAAAATATAATAAGACCTATTATACCAAGCGAGATGCTATTGACACCGAAATTCCTCTAGTGGTTTTAATTGATGGACAAAGTGCTTCTGCTAGCGAAATTGTCTCTGGTGCTTTGCAAGATATGGATAGAGCTGTAGTGGTTGGTGCACGTAGTTTTGGTAAAGGTTTGGTGCAAAGACCAAAATCTTTGACTTACGGTACTCAGATGAAAATAACTATTTCGAGATACTATACACCTTCCGGACGTTGTATACAAGCTCTAGATTACTGGAATAGAGATGAAAACGGGAAAGCTACACGGGTAAAAAAAGAAAACTTCAATGCGTTTAAAACCCGTAATGGCCGTGATGTTTTTGATGGTGGAGGAGTACAGCCAGATGTAGAAATAAAGTTATCTAAACAAACACCAATAACAAAAGCTATATTGAATGAAAATTTAGTTTTCAACTTTGCAACACAATACTATTATGAAAATAAAGTTGAAGATTTAAATAGTTTTAAATTATCCGATTCGGATTTTAATGCGTTTAAATCTTATTTAAAAACCACAGGTTTTAATTTTGAAACTAAAACTGAAAAAGCTTTAGATGATGCTATTCTTATTGCAAAGGAAGAAGAACTTAGTGGTGCAATAAAATCGGAAATAAATAATTTAACTAATGCATTACAGACCTATAAATCTAATGCCATTAATGTAAATAAAGTGCAATTAAAGTCACTATTAACTGATGAAATAATAAAACGTTTTTTTTACAGCGAAGGCTTGTACGACTATTATACAGCGAATAATACAGAGATTAAAAAGGCTTTAGAAATCCTTAATAATCCTAAGCAATATGCTAGTATTTTGAGATAGAACATAAAATTATCTATATTTATAATTATAGAATTTTTATAATTATAAGAAAATTCAACACAAATGAAGGCCCTACTCCTTTTTATAACTCTTAGTTTTCAACTAGCTTTTGCTCAAAAAGAGATAAAGCACCAAGTTTACTTTCTCACAGACCAATATGAAATCCCAGAGACTGAAGAAAGCCGTCTTTTACTATTCTTATCTGAAATTGAAAATATGGATATCAAAAAAGTTTCTATTTATGGCTTTTGCGACGACAGAGGTAGCGATTCATATAACATGGTTTTATCTCAACAACGTGCAGATGCTATAAAAACAGTATTTTCTAACAATGAGTTTGACGAATCTGTTATTACCAATGTGGATGGAAAAGGAGAAATTCTTTTAAATGTTGTCAATGATAAAGACCTTTATAAAATCCGTGGGTTGAATCGTAAAGTGGAAATTATAGTACAGCCTTACGATCCTCCTCGAGTAAAAGTAGAACAACCTAAAAAAGAAACTACCGAAGAGCTTTTAAGTGGCGAACTTAAAGAAGGTGATAAAATTAAACTAGAAAATATTTTATTTAGAACGGGTTATAGTTACCTCACTAAACAATCTAAAGCTGTTTTAGATAATATTGCAGAAATTCTTGTAAAACGAACAGATGTCTATTTCACCATAGAAGGTCATGTGTGTTGTACACACGGCACCCGAGATGCTATAGATCGTAAAACTAAAAAACGAAATCTGTCTTTGGCTAGGGCAAAAACGGTTTATGATTATTTGGCTGATAAAGGAGTAAAGCGTTACAGGATGAAGTTTGTAGGGCAAAAAAGAAAGTTTCCTTTAGGTGGTGAGCCAGAACTAGATAGGCGTGTTGAGATTGTGGTCACCAGAATTATTAAGCCTAAATCTTCTAACTAAGATTTAAGCATATTTATATGTGGAATACCGTCTTCTAGGTACTCCTCGCCTATTTCAAAAAATTCTAAATTATTATAAAAACGTTTGAGGTATGTTTGGGCAGAAATTCTTATTTCTGAAACGTTATAATAGTCTTCAATGACTTTGATTGAAGCCTTCATAATAGCATAACCGTATTTGTATTTTCGTTCAGATTGCTTTACCAATACTCTACCGATGCTGGCTTCTTTAAAATAATCGTTTGGTTTAAAAATACGGGCGTAGCCAACCAAAATTTCATTTTTATAAGCAAGAACGTGTAATGCTTTTTGGTCTTTACCATCAATATCTTGGTACACGCAATCTTGCTCAACTACAAAAACTTCACTTCTTAGTTGAAGCAGATCGTAAAGTTCTTTAGTAGTTAATCCTTGAAAGGTTTTGGTTTTAATTTCTAGCATAATATTTTACTTATCATTACAAGCATAATAACCTCTTTAACAATCAATAAATTTATCAATCTTGTACAATAACATCTTTGGCATCACACTTTCCAAATTCCGGTTGAATATTAATATGATTAATTTCATATTTACGGTAAACCAATTCTTCTATTTCATTAAGAATTAAATCAAATTCAGACAACGTAATGTCTTTATTAAAATCTATGTGTGCTTCTAAATGAATTTCATCTTCATTCAATTGCCAAATGTGAACATGATGTACATTTTTGATAACATCTATAGTTTGAATATCTGTAACAATAGCATCAACAGAGGTAGATTCTGGTGTAAATAACATCAGTACCTTAAACGAGTTTTTTAATAAATTCCAACCCATTACAATTAAATAAACTGCTATTGCAAATGTTAATACGCTATCTATCCACCAGATTTGGTAAAACTTCATCAGTAAACCACCAATTAAAACAGCCACACTCGCCATCATATCCGTTAATAAATGAAGGTAAGCACTTTTCATATTCATGTTATCATCTGCATTTCCTCTAAGTAATAAAACGCTAAAACCATTACCTAAAATAGCAATAATAGACAGCCAAATAACAAGATTCGATTCAATTTCTTGGGGATTTTGAAAACGTTCAAAAGCTTCAAAAATAAGTAGAATAGCCACTATTATTAATGTTGCAGCATTAATAAAAGCAGCTAATATCTCAGCGCGTTTGTAACCAAAAGTTCGTTTTAAAGAGGCCTTTTTCTTTACAAGTTTATTTGCAATTAAGCTGATAATTAGCGATAAAACATCACTAAAATTATGAAGCGCATCACTCAATAAAGCTAAACTACCAGATAACAGACCACCAATAACTTGTGCTGCAGTAATTGCAATGTTAAGAAGTATAGAAATAAATAAATTACGACCGTTAAGATCGTGTGTATGAGAGTGGTTATGCGAGTGCGAATGACTCATTTTATGCCAATTTTAAATTGGTATCAACATGATAACGGAATCTTATTTACTCTATTTTGATGACGACCACCTTCAAACTCTGTATTTAAAAATACATCCACCATTTTAATGGCTTGTGGTATGGATGTAAAACGCGCAGGTATACAAATAATATTTGCATTATTATGTAAACGCGTTAACTCTGTAATTTCACTTGTCCAACACACTCCTGCCCTAACCTTTTGATATTTATTGGCTGTCATGGCCACACCGTTAGCACTTCCACATATTAAAATACCACAATCTACCTTATTATCATTTACATCTTTAGCAACCGGATGTACAAAATCTGGGTAATCTACACTATCTAAAGTGTCCGTACCATAATTGGTAATGGTATGCCCTTTAGCTTCTAAGTGCTTCACAATAGCTTGTTTATATTCTGGACCAGCATGATCGTTACCTATAGAAATATTCATTACTTATTTTCTTAGTCTGCCACTTAGAGTAAATAGAAGAATTTTAAAATATAAAATAATCTTCAGTCACTTGTTCCTCTTGTTTGACAAAATGATTAATAACTTAACTTTTAACAAAATTACAAATAATAAAACCTAGTTGATAGTAGTATGCATTACTTGTTAATAACTGTTGACAAGTCTTAAAAAGAAAAATTAGGATTATCTATTTATTTTTTTAAACCAAAATACATTCTTAACAACCTAATTAGTTAATCCTTTTTTTCAAGGAAGTTATTAATAGTCGTATAAGACGAAATTAACAGTATGTTTTTAAAAACATATCATTTTATTCTATTAACATCAGTTATCAACAGTTGTTTACAAGAAGTTTACTTAGCTTGATTTATAAGTGATTACATGTAAATTTAATGTTAACTAAACCGTAATAAAATGTAAACTATAGGTTTTCAAAATAAAAGCTAAAAAAGTTATACTACCTATTAACACACTATAATAACCATTATTTTATTTTTTAAATTTTAAAAGAAAAATGATAATATGTATATATCTGTTAATAAGTTAAAATTCTAAATTTAGGTAGGTAATTTTTATATAGAATTGTTATATAAGAAATAGATTTTATGAAAAATTTTGCTTTATTTTTTATGTTATTTCCTCTTATGAATTTTTGTCAAATTCAAATAGGTCAAGATATTGAAGGTACAAGTTCAGATAGACTAGGATCCAGCGTTGCATTATCAGCAAACGGTAATATTTTAGCCGTTGGAGCGGAATTTGGTGATGGTACTGCTTTTAACTCTGGTATTATACGTGTCTATGAAAATATAAATAATTCTTGGATACAAATAGGAAATGATATTAATGGTTCGCAAAATAATGGAGCTATGGGATTTAGTATGGATATGTCTGCAGACGGAACCATTTTTGTAGTAGGTGCACTTGGAGAAGATACTACACTAACCAATCCTGGAAGAGTATCTGTATATAAATATGAAAATAACACATGGTCTTTACTTGGTGGTGTATTAAGTGGTGCTACAGCTTCTGAACAATTTGGTAGATCTGTTGCTATTTCAGCAGATGGAAACATTATAGCTGTTGGTGCTATGCAAAGTGATGCTAATGGAGATATATCCGGGCAAGCACGTATTTATGAATTTCAAAATAATACTTGGGTACAATTGGGTGGTCCTATAAATGGTATTGCTCAATTTAATAGACTTGGCGCTAGTATTGATTTATCAGCTGACGGAACTATTTTTGCTGTAGGTGCTGTAGGTTATATTTCAGATACCTTTGGTAGTGGACAGGTAAGAATATATGAATATATAGGTAGTGATTGGAATTTAATGGGAAACCCTATTGAGGGTCAACCTGGTGTTGGTGTTGAACAGTCTGGATCTAGTTTAAGTTTATCCTCAGATGGTAAGTCTATTGCTATTGGTGCGCCAGGTAATAATGTTAATGGGAATATTTCAGGAAGAGTTAGTGTCTTTGAATATCAAAATGATTCATGGCAACAAGTTGGAAATGATATGTTAGGTATACAACAAGATGATAATTTTGGTTTTAGTTTAGCTCTAAATGGAGATGCAAGTGTAGTTGCTGTTGGTGCTTATAAAAGCGATGGTAATGGTGTAAATTCTGGGCAAGCACGTTTTTTTAAAAAAGAAAATAATGCTTGGATTCAAATAGGAAATGAAGTTAATGGTGTAGCTTCCGAAGATAAATTTGGATATAGTATTGCTATCTCAAACGATGGATTAACAGTTGTAGCTGGTGCGCCAGATAATAATGAAAATGCAATAAGTTCTGGACAAGTTAGAGCATTTGATTTAACAGAAGCATTGTCAGTAGAGAAATTTAAAAAATCAGATATTAAAATATTTCCAAACCCAACAAGTAATGAATTCTCTATTCAATTAGATAGCTCTTTAGAATTATATAAAGTAGACATATATAATAGCATAGGTCAACAAGTATTAACTTCTAAAGAAAAAATTATAGATATATCAAAACTAGCTTCTGGTATGTATCTTGTGGAAATAGAAACCACTAAAGGAAAAGGCTCTAAAAAGCTTATTATAGAGTAGTTTAATTATTTAATATAAAAAAAGCACTGTGAATTTCACAGTGCTTTTTCATTTATTTAACAGTATCTAAACACTATTAAAATTTAATACCGTAGCTTTGCATCAAACTTAATATCTTATTAACGTGGTCACTGAGCGTAGTCGAAGTGAAAAACGTTTACCTTCTTCGCCTTAAGAATTAAGTAACAAAACAATAAGATTCCTTTTTCAAAGGAATAAAATGATTACAATTTAAATGACAAGAAAGAAAAAAAGGAAATCTAGAAACAATAAGATTTCTAACCTTACAAATACAATCTTAAGTATATTAAAAAAGGAGAGAAACAAATCCTTTAACTATAAACAAATTGCAGCCAAACTTGGTGTTAACGACGCAAGTAGCCGTAACCAGATTATTAAAAAATTACAGCAATTAAAGGCTAAACAAGAAATTGAAGAAGTTGAACATGGCAAGTTTAAAGCTCTTGTAACTACTGAATATCATACAGGTATTTTAGACTTATCTTCTAAAGGAAATGGTTATGTTATATGTGATGATTTTGAAGAGGATATTTTTATTGCTTCAAACAACCTCAATAAAGCTTTAGATGGTGACGAAGTAGAATTCTATGCCTACAGAAGAAAGCATAGAGGCAAGCAAGAAGGGGAAATAACCAATATCATCAAACGTGCTAAAAGCGAATATGTTGGTACCATTCAAATTCAAGATAAAAAGAACTTTGCTTTTGTAGTACCAGATAGCACAAAAATGTATAAGGATATTTTTGTTCCCATCAATAAAACCAAAAAGGCCGAAGATGGCGATAAGGTTTTAGTATCATTAACGGATTGGCCAGAAAAAGCCGATTCCCCATATGGAAAAGTTTTGGAAGTGCTAGGAAAACCAGGAGAGCACAGCACAGAAATTCATTCCATTTTAGCAGAATATGGTTTACCTCACGAGTTTCCACAAGAGGTTGAAGCCTATGCCAACAAACTAGATACGTCTATTGCTGAAGAAGAAATCGCAAACCGACGCGATATGCGTAAAGATTTAACCTTTACCATAGATCCTAAGGATGCTAAAGATTTTGATGATGCCTTATCCTTTAAAATTTTAGAAAACGGCTTATATGAAGTCGGCATACATATTGCAGATGTTTCGCACTATCTTGAACCCGGAACAGTTTTAGATGACGAAGCTTACGAGCGCGCTACTTCAATTTATTTGGTAGATCGTGTAGTGCCAATGCTACCAGAAATATTATCTAATGGAGCATGTTCATTACGGCCACATGAAGAAAAATATACGTTTTCTGCAGTTTTTAAAATGAATAATAAGTGCGAAATTAAACATGAATGGTTTGGTAGAACAGTAACCTATTCCGACGCACGTTTTGCTTATGAAGAAGCACAGGCAATCATAGAGAACAACCCAGACTTTGTGGTGACTTGGCGAAGTCGAAGCGAAGTCGACCCATCTCATTTAAATATTCAGATTCCACAAGAAGTTTCACTGACAGGAAAACAATACAATACAAAACCAGAAATCGCTGAAGCCGTTTTGGTTTTAGACAGATTGGCTAAAAAAATGCGCTCTCAACGTATGCGCTCGGGTGCCATATCTTTTGATAAAGTTGAAGTAAAATTCAATTTAGATGAAGAGGCCAACCCAACAGGAATTCATTTTAAGACCAGTAAAGATGCCAATAAACTCATTGAAGAGTTTATGCTATTAGCCAACCGAAAGGTGTCAGAATTTATTGGTAAGCAAAACCCAAAGAAGACCTTTGTATACCGTGTACACGATGAACCAGACGAAGCCAAGCTTGCACAACTACAAACTGTTGTTGGTCGTTTTGGTCATAAACTTAATTTTAAGGATCGTAACAGTGTAGCTTCATCACTTAATAAACTATTATCTGATGTAGTTGGAAAAAAAGAACAGAATTTAGTGGATACACTTACGATTCGTACCATGTCCAAAGCAGAATATACAACACATAATATAGGGCATTATGGCTTAGCGTTCGATTATTATAGTCATTTTACGTCGCCAATTCGTCGTTATCCAGATGTTATGGCACATCGTTTATTACAACATTATTTAGATGGTGGCAAGTCGGCCAACGAAGAGGTTTACGAAGAAAAGTGTAAGCATAGCAGTAATATGGAATATTTGGCAACAAAAGCAGAACGCGATTCTATAAAGTATATGCAAATTCGTTTTATGCAAGATCATCAGGATGAAGAGTTTTTGGGAGTGATTTCTGGTGTTACGGATTGGGGAATTTATGTTGAGATAATTTCTAACAAATGCGAAGGTATGGTTAGTGTTAGGGATATGAAAGATGACCATTACGAATTTGATCAGACACATTATGCCATGGTTGGACGAAAATCGGGTGTAGTATACCAATTAGGCGATGAGGTTGTTGTAAAAGTTAAAAACACAGATTTGATAAAAAAACATTTAGATTTCTATATGGTTGGCAAGCCAAAAGACTAAATTTTATGTAACAAAAGATATATAGCTGTGACTCATATAAAACAATTTAAAGTATATAAATTATGAAAACAGATATATGTAGCGTATGTGGTTCTTCAAAAATAATGCACGATATGCGAATTGTTGATTTTGGACATGGAAATGCAAAAAATGATTTATCCATAGAGATTAAGACAACAGATAGATTACTTTTTAATAATTTTGAAAAAGGAGCTTTAAAAGCACAAATCTGTGGGTCTTGTGGTAAAGTAGATTTATTGGTCAACAACCCAAGTGATTTGTGGCAAGCCTACTTAAAAGCAAAAGCATTATGATACTAACAACCACAAACTCTATCGAAGGCTTTAAAATAATAGATTATTTAGGTATCGTCACTGGTGTTGCCATGAATGAAGATACCATAACAATGGGCTTTAGTATATCTAAATACTATAAAAAAATTCAAGAAAGTATAGATAAAGTTAAGGAAACAGCATTTCAACGTTTGCAAGACAACGCCAAGCAATTAAATGCTAATGCCATTGTTGGGATAAAGGTTGAAATAGAATTAACCACAAGTAATTATGCCATGGTTTCAGTAACCGGAACCGCAGTAAAAGTAGTCGCCTAGTTATGAAAACAAGTACTAAAGCAGGTCTATACGTTTTTCTTATTTTTCTCGTTATTTATCTCATAGTTAGATTTATACTTCAAATCATTTTCAGTGATATAAACATTTATTTGCTTTCGGCCATATCAGCTGCAATAACAGTAGTTTTATCACCCCAAAGACGAATAATTAAAAAACAATCTGGAGAAGAAATTCAGCTTAAATGGTTATTCAGTAAAAAAGTAATTATCTTAAAATAGCATCATGAAAAAAGTCGTTTTTATTCTAATTTTATTGGTAGGATCTATAACCAATGCACAAGAAACCATTGAAAAAACAATTGGTGAGTTTAAAACTGTAAAAGTCTATGATTTAATAAATCTTAAAATGATGAAATCCAATGAAAACAAAGTAGTCATATCGGGAGAAAATCGTAAAGATGTAGATATAGTTAATAAAAACGGAAAACTTAAAATAAGAATGAGCCTAGAGGAAAGCTACGACGGAAATGATACAATGGTTATTCTTTATTATACTTCAGTGGATGTTATTGATGCTAATGAAGGATCTCAAGTAGTTGTAAATAAGCTTATTGAACAGTTTGAAATTGACTTAAAAACCCAAGAAGGTGCAGAAATCACAGCAGAGATAAAAACAACCTATGCTAATTTTAGAGCGGTTACAGGTGGAATAATCAATGTTACGGGGAATTCCAAAAATCAAGATATTTCCATTTACACGGGAGGTATTTTTAATGGCGAACATTTTATCACAGAACAAACAGAAGTTTCTATAAACGCAGCAGGAGAAGCTTATATTAATGCTACAGAATATGTAGATGTTAGAGTAAAAGCTGGAGGAGATGTTTTTATTTATGGAGAACCAAAAATAGTTGACGAAAACCGAGTTCTTGGTGGCAGAATAAAACGTATGTAGTTAGCTTAAGCCAAACTAGTAAATACATTTCGAAAACCTCGAAGGGTTTTCAAATTAAAATTATGGAGTAATTTCCTATTAGATTTTGTTACATTTGTGTAAACTGCAAGTTTACATGTTTGATGACATATTAACAGCCATTCCTTTTGGGATTATCTTAGCTTTTACCATTGGCCCAGTATTTTTTGTACTTTTAGAAACCAGTGCAACAAAGGGGTTTACAAGTGCGTTGATTTTTGATCTAGGGGTTATTTTAGCAGATGTTATCTTTATTCTTTTAATCTTTAAAAGCACAGACACACTTTTAGATAAAATAAAAGACGATCCTAAGCTTTTGGTTTTCGGTGGTGTTTTACTTGTAATTTATGGTATTATAAGTTTTATTAAAACATCAAAATCTTTCCGATCTATCGTTAGGGAACACCATAGAATACAACTTCCAAAAAAGGATTATGGCAAGCTTTTTATGAAAGGCTTTTTACTCAATTTCATCAACATTGGTGTGCTTTTGGGTTGGCTTGGCTTTATTGTTATTGGCACATCCATAACAACGTCTAAAAATGGGGTTTCTATTTTTATAACGACTATGTTAATATCTTATTTTGTATGTGATCTTTTTAAAATAGCAGCAGCAAAACGTCTTAAAAGCAAACTTACTCCCAGACGAATATTCAAAACCAAGAAAATAGTTGCTTTGGTCATTTTAGGTTTTGGAATTTTGCTATTGTCACAAGGCCTTTTTCCTGATTTATATGAAAAAGGAAAAGAGCAGATTGATAAGGTAAATCCTCTTCAAAAAGACTAGCCATATATAAAATACTTATGCTAGGTTAAAAATAAGAATTAACGCAGTTGTTGTTTTAATTGTTTGAGCATAATTTTGGTGTAGAAGCTAATTTAAGAATACGAGTTCAATTAATATTTTTAACTAACTCATTTATCATAAATACAACTCGTTTTAGACAGGAATTTCTGCAAGGTTTTTTGACAACTTGTGGGTATAGCATGAGCTACCAATATTAGCTCATTATTAATCTGACACAGATTAGAAATTGCATTATTAAGGAGATGCTCACTAAAATGCATATTTTCAATCTAATTGAAAAACAAAGCAGGAGATCCAAATTAAGGAAATCCTGCTTTTGAGTTATTTTATTTACTGGATACAAACAGTTTAAAAAATAACAATAGATAACATTATAGTTTTAATTTATCGGGTAACAGAAATAGACCCACCAGTTACTGTAAAGTGACCATAGCCTTCCATAATATAAAAGTGAGTAGTGTATTTGTTTTTCCAAACCGCAACTCCTTGAACGGTTATTTGCTGATTAGCATCCAAACCAAAGTTGTTGCCCGGATCTGTATCTGAGGCAATTGCAAGTGCCATGGCATTATTTGGTCTTGCCCAGTTACCAGCAAATAGGTAAGACATTGCATTATCAGCAGCTGATGCAACAGCCTCCGTAAGTGAACCTGACACTACATATTTATCATCTGGAAATGGCGTTGAGAAATCTATTCTAAACACCCCCTGGCTCATTCGCTTAACTCTCGATATTCCTTTTGCAGCAAATAAGTTTTGTAATGATCCATTCGCAGTTATACCACTACCAGACGTACCATCAAAACTAACTTGGGCATATTGTGAAATTGCTTCAGGAGTACCCTGACCAACAGTTGCATTACAAGATTGACCACCAGCACTTACAGAAAATGTCGTAGTTACTGGGCTACTTACTGTAGGTGTACCAGTAACTGAGTAGACTAAATTACCTGACCCGAAATCAAAATTATCCTCAGCCAAAGTTGCCGTTAACCCATTTATAGGACCAATGGTATCAGCCCCGTAAACGCCTCCGTTACCACCGCTGTAAGGAATAGTTAAAGTACCATTATAACTATTACCCGCTGTATAACTAGCAGGCTCTAATTTTGCCCCTGCGCAGTCTAATACACTAACAGTACCTGGCTGTAAAGAGTTAACTACGAAACTTAACCATTCTGAACCATTCCAGTAAAAATAACCAACAGAAGAAAGTCCTGCGGTTCCTAAATTATAAATTAATAAGCCCGTAGCAGGTGAAGGGATTGTAGTTGTATCCGTATTTGATGTTAAGGCTACTTGAGGTCCTAAAAACCCTTTTTTTCCATTAGCTGGTAATGAAGAAGCATCTAAGTGCAACATTGCTGAAGGATCTGGTGCGTCTGTACCAATTCCTGTTTGTGCATTTCCAAACATAAAAGATAACAAAACTAATGTTAGGATTAATTTTTTCATATTCTTAAATTTTTTAATTTTTGTTAAAAAACATATTTATTTTTTAATAAAACAAGATTAATACAAGAAAAGTTACATTAATTAACTGTTAATCTAAAAAGTGTGTATTTGGACGGTTTTGTTGCTTTTAAATATCATTAATAATAAGTCATTGAGATACTTGTTTTGAAAGTAATATCTTTCAAAAAAACGCTTTAATAGCACATTGTTTAGATCATTTCCCTCTAAAAAAGTGGCTCTTATTTATAACTTTATGTGATGCTGTAGTAGGTTTAAAATGTAGTTAGTTTAAAGTCCTTTTAATATTTGTAAACAAACCTATCATATTTATAAAACAAAAAAAGAGACACTATAAAGCATCTCTTTTGAGGTGTCGAGCGGATTCGAACCGCTGTAGATGGTGTTGCAGACCACTGCCTAGCCACTCGGCCACGACACCTTATTGCGAGGGCAAATATATAAATTATATACGTTTTACCCTATATAGGCTTACTTTTTTCGTTTCTGGGATAATTTTATGGTTACCTTTTCCACATCCCCACCTATTGGAGGGTTAATTTTACTTACCGAAACTGAAGCTTTAGAAATTAATTTATCCTCATTAAAAAATCGGTTTAAAATACGTTGAGCTACAGTTTCAAGTAGTTTTGAAGGCATTGCCATTTCTTCTCTAACGACTTTATTTAAAAACACGTAGTCAACGGTATCACTGAGCTCATCTGATTTTGAAGAATTTCTTAAATTAGCTTTAACCACGACGTCAACCCGATAATCACTACCAATAATAGTCTCTTCTTTTAAGCATCCATGATGTGCAAATACACGAATATTTTCGACTTTAATTATTCCCATAATACAAAAATACACTAAAGACTTGATTCCAGACTCTAAGAATCAAGCTAACTAAAGCTTAAATTAATTTGTAAACAAATCAAAGATATTACTCAGTGCACTTGTTTTCGCTTTAAAGAATTCTGTGTAATAACATTTTTTACAAGTAACAGAAGTAAATTTTTTATTTTGAATATCAAATATTTTAGATAATCTTCCTCCAGTGGCTCTCATCTCGCCAATTTCGTAAGTGGTGTTGTGGCATTTTGGGCATTTATAATTCATTACAATTTGTATTTTTAGGTTCATACTATAAGTATAAAATGCTATATAAATGTTACAATTTGCTTAGTTTTGTAAGTCGAATTAGTGATTACTTGTTTAGGCAATTTTCTGCCCAATATCTAAAACCTAATTCTTAACATCCTTTAACATGTCAGAAGAAACAAAATCACTCAATTTTATTGAGCATATTATAGAAGAAGATTTAGCAAATGGGTTGTCTAAAGACAAACTGCGTTTCCGATTTCCACCAGAACCTAACGGCTATCTGCATATTGGACATACCAAAGCTATAGGTATTAGTTTTGGTTTAGGAGAGAAATATAGTGCACCCGTAAATCTTCGTTTTGATGATACAAATCCGGCGAAAGAAGAGCAAGAATATGTAGATGCCATAAAACAAGATATTGCATGGTTGGGCTATCAATGGGAAAATGAATTATATTCTTCGGATTATTTCGATACGCTTTACGAATGGGCCATTAAAATGATTAAGGACGGCAAGGCTTATGTTGATAGCCAATCGTCCGAAGCCATGGCCGAGCAAAAAGGAACACCGACACAACCTGGAACTAATAGTCCGTTTAGGGATAGAAGTGTAGAGGAGAACCTAGACTTATTTCAACGTATGAAGTCTGGCGAGTTTGAAGCTGGCACACATGTATTGCGTGCTAAAATTGATATGGAAGATCCCAATATGTTGATGCGCGATCCGATAATGTACAGAATTTTATATGCACACCACCATAGAACAGGAGACGAATGGTGCATTTACCCTATGTACGATTGGACACATGGGGAAAGCGACTATATAGAGCAGGTTTCACATTCGTTATGCTCATTAGAATTTAAGCCACACAGAAAGCTATATAATTGGTTTAGGGACCATGTTTACGAATACAATAAGAACAAACTGCCCTTACCACCAAAACAACGCGAATTTGCACGCTTAAATCTTAGTTACACCATAATGAGCAAGCGTAAATTATTACGTTTAGTTGAAGAAGGAATCGTGTCGGGTTGGGACGACCCGCGTATGCCAACCATTTCAGGACTACGCAGAAGAGGCTATACTCCAAATTCCATACGTCAGTTTATTGAAAAAGTTGGTGTCGCTAAGCGCGAAAATATAATTGACGTGTCATTGTTGGAATTTTGTATTCGTGAGGATTTAAACAAAACTGCAAATCGGGTGATGGCAGTGTTGAATCCAGTAAAAGTGGTGATTACCAATTATCCTGAAAATAAGGAAGAATGGCTCGAAGCCGAAAATAATCAGGAAGATGCTTCCGCAGGTTATAGAAAAGTGCCATTTTCTAGAGAAATATATATTGAAAAAGAAGACTTTAAAGAAGAAGCGGGTAACAAGTTTTTTAGGTTAACATTGGGAGGTGAAGTTCGGCTTAAAAATGCCTATATCATCAAAGCTAATGATATTGTGAAAGCTACAAATGGTGACATCACAGAAATTCATTGCACCTATGACACAGACACCGCTAAGAAAGTAAAGGGCACTTTGCATTGGGTATCCATAAAGCATGCCATAAAAGCTGAAATAAGAGCATACGACCGTTTATTTATGCACGAAGCGCCAGACAGTGATAAGGATAAAGATTTTATGGAATTTTTGAACCCTAATTCATTAAAAGTAACGACAGGCTATTTAGAACCAAGTTTGTCTAATGCAAAAGCAGGTGAACGATTTCAGTTTCAACGTATAGGTTATTTTGTGGTTGACAAAGATTCTTCTAAGGAGACGTTAGTGTTTAACAAAACTGTTGGATTACGAGATAGTTGGGCAAAACAAAGGCCTAAGCCACAGAACAACAACCAAAACAAACCGAAACAGCCACAGCAGAAACGATCGGCAATTAGTATAGTTCAACAATTGGGTAAAAAGTACACTAATTATCCCGAAGAAAAGCAAGCGAAAGCCAAAGCCGAAATTCAAGAGCTTGCAAAAGATATTTCTTATAACGAATTAGAGCCGCTATTTAGCACTGCTGTTAAAAAAGCAGGCACACGTATAGCAGTAATGATTTCGTTGAAACAATTGCTTAAAAATGGCTTAGAACGTAATGAGGCTATTGATGAGTTTATAAATAAAGCTTTAGAGGATAAAAATGAACTATTAGTAAAAGAAGCTAGTGAAATATAGATTTTTATTAACGTTTTTAAAACCATATAAAACCTCTGAGTAATTAACTTAGAGGTTTTTTTGTACTTTTAAAACATACTAACTATAAAATCAATACAATATGGAAATGAATTTTTTAGCAATTGTGGTCGCTGCAATTGTGCCTTTGGTAATTGGAGCTATTTGGTATAACCCAAAAGTATTAGGAACAGCTTGGATGAAAGCCTCCGGTATGACTGAAGAAAAAATGAAAGGAGCAAACATGGGCGTTATATTTGGTGTAACTTTAGTGTTATCCTTTTTGTTAGCAATGACCGTAAACGGAATGGTAATTCATCAGATTTCGGCATCACAGATAGTATATCCAAACATGGAAGCCGAAACCTACAAAGCGTTTATGGCAGAATTTGGAAATGCACATCGTAATTTTCGTCATGGAGCACTTCATGGAGCAATAGGTGCCATATTTTTTGTATTACCGGTTTTAGGAATAAATGCACTTTTTGAAAGAAAAGGTTGGAAATACATCCTAATCAACGTAGGTTATTGGGTTGTTACCTTAGCAATAATGGGGTCCATTCTCTGCGGCTGGAAATAAGCTACTTATTAAAAAACCCGAAGAATTTAACTTCGGGTTTTTTAATTCAGTTTATTAATCTATTTTTCAGTGTTAAAAACACTTCAATTTTATTCTTTAAGACTTATTCCTCACCTTTCTTTTTATTATTACTTGCAGCATTTTTCATAGCCTCACCAATCTGGTTACTAGCCGTAAAACTTGCGACCATATCATTTAGCATATTACTTCCTGCTTGTGGGGAATTTGGTAACAAAATTAAGTTACTGTTGGTTTCTCCACCGATAGCCTGTAAAGTATCGTAATGTTGAGTTACAACAATTAGTGCCGAAGCTTCTTGGGAATTAATACCTACTTTGTTCAACACTTCTACAGACTCTTCAAGCCCACGAGCAATTTCACGTCTTTGATCGGCAATGCCCTGACCTTGCAGACGCTTACTTTCGGCTTCTGCCTTCGCTTTTTCTACAATAAGAATACGTGCAGCATCACCTTCAAACTGTGCAGCAATCTTCTCACGCTCAGAGGCATTAATTCGGTTCATAGCTGCTTTAACTTGAGAATCTGGGTCTATATCAGTTACAAGTGTTTTAATGATATCGTAACCATATTCTATCATAGCATCGTTAAGCTCAGCTTTTACGGCAATAGCAATATCATCTTTACGAACAAAAACGTCATCTAATTTCATTTTCGGAACTTCAGCACGTACCACATCAAACACATAAGAGGTGATTTGGTCGTGTGGGTAATCTAACTTGTAAAAAGCGTCATATACCTTGTCACGAATCACTTTATACTGAACTGAAACCTTTAAACGCACAAACACATCATCAAGCGTTTTGGTTTCTATAATAACATCTAACTGTTGAATTTTAAGACTTAATTTTCCGGCAATACGATCCACCAATGGTATTTTTAGTTGTAAACCAGAATGACGAATACTTTGAAACTTTCCAAAACGCTCTATAATAGCAGCCGTTTGCTGTTTTACAATAAAGAATGCAGAAATTAAAACGATTAATCCGAAGAATATAATCGGAATGAAAATAAATTGACCCATAAGACGTTTTTTAGGTTAAAAAATAAGAGATACTAAATGTAAATAATTTTACTTAGGTTTGCCCCAATCAGCTATAAAATCGCATGAAAAAAGCAAAATACCTCTTATTAGTAGCTATTTGTATGACTTTTGTTACACTTAGCCATGCACAGCACAAGCGTTACAGTATAAAAAACGGTATTGGCATACAAGGGGGAATTACCCAATTCGATATTATTACAGATAATTTTGAGACTAAAAAGAGCACAGGATATATAGGTGGTTTAACGGCATCTGTTGATATTCCACATAAGTGGTATAATGTGAGCTATAACATTCAGCTCTCCGAAAACAATATCGATATAGCGGCTTTTTCATTGACAAATCCAACGAAAGAGTTTATAGAATACAAGATGCTTACCGCTCAAATATCTTTTTTACTTCACGCTAAACTTATTGGTAACAATTTGACTTTAGATGTTGGACCAATGTTGCAATACAATAGTGATTTAGAATTAAAAGATGACTCTAATGAAGGCTTAATTGTATCAAATTACGATACCTTACTTACGGAAGACATCACGGATATTTCTAACTTCAATGTGAATGGTGCTGCTGGTCTATCTGTTGGCTTTGGAGCTTTTAGATTAAGAGCGCAATACATTTATGGTTTCACCAATATTTTCGGAAATTTAAATGATGAAGACCTTAACATTGGCACTAACGACAAAAAATTTAAAGGCAATCAGTCTATGCTTGCTTTTAGTGCTATAATTACGTTTTAAGTAATTGTTTTCAGAGCTTCAATACGCTTAATGGTTTCTGCCTTTCCGATCATAAATATTATATCAAAAACATCAGGCCCTTGTAAGGCACCAACTAAAGCTAAACGCAAAGGCATCATTACTTTACCAAACCCAATGTCATTAGCGGTTATCCAACCTTTAATATTGGTTTGAAGGTTTTCGACCGTAAAATCGTCTATAGTGTTTACAAGTTCAGCAACCTTGTTAAGAATGTCAGCTGTTCCTTCTTTTAAAGCTTTTTTTGATGCTTTTTCGTCATAATCAGTGGGCGCTATAAAGAAGAAATGACTTAATTCCCATAAATCGCTAACGAAAGTAGCACGTTCTTTAATTAATCCAATCACTAGCGCTATATAATTTATATCAATGTCATTTCGAGTTGAACGAGAAATCTCATCAGATTCTACGCTGTCGCTCTGAATGACATCTAATTTTTGTTCTAAAATAGGTTTGAATTCGTGTGCCAAATCTAAATCCAGCTGTTGTTGCATATAGTGTTGGTTGAACCAATCCGCTTTTTTAATATCAAAACGTGCCCCTGCTTTATTGATTCGCTCTAAATCAAAATCGCTTATAAGCTGATCTAGGTTAAACATTTCTTGTTCAGTACCAGGGTTCCAACCCAAGAACGCTAGGAAGTTAATAACAGCTTCAGGGAAGTAGCCTTCGTCTTTGAATCCCATATATAGCTGATCCTCCTTCTCATCATTCCATTCCATTGGGAAAACAGGAAAACCAAATTTAGCACCATCACGTTTACTTAATTTCCCCTTTCCTGTTGGTTTTAGGATTAATGGTAAATGCGCAAAAGCCGGAGCCTCCCATTCAAATGAACGATATAACAAATAATGTAGCGCCAAGGATGGCAACCACTCTTCACCACGAATGACATGTGTGATCTGCATTAAGTGGTCATCTACTATATTAGCTAGATGATAGGTTGGCATACCATCACTTTTAAATAATACTTTATCATCTAAAATATTGGTATCAATCTTTACATCACCACGAACAATATCTATTAAATGTAAAGTTTCATCTTGTGGAGATTTGTAACGAATAACGTACGGTTCACCGGCATCCAATTTAGCCTGCACCTCTTCTGCGGATAGCGATAATGAGTTGGTTAGCTTTAAACGATTGTGCCAATTATAAATAAATGTCTTTCCTTTAGCCTCGTGGTCTTTACGATGTCCATCCAAAGCTTCCGGAGTATCAAAGGCGTAATAGGCGTGACCTTTATCTACGAGTTGATCCGCATATTGCTTATATAAATGTTTGCGTTCGCTCTGTCTGTATGGACCAAACTTTTCATTTTTTCCAGGGCCTTCGTCAAAAGGAATACCGCACCAATTTAAGGCTTCTACAATATAATCTTCAGCACCTTCCACATAACGATTTTGATCAGTATCTTCAATTCTAAGCACAAAATCACCACCATGTTTTTTAGCAAACAAATAGTTGAATAATGCGGTCCTTACACCACCAATATGTAAAGGGCCTGTTGGACTTGGTGCAAAACGCACACGTACTTTTTGACTCATTTTTTTATCTCTTGTCAGGCTGAGCGCAGTCGAAGCCTAAAATTAAAGCGCAAAGATAGTTTGATAAGATTTCTGAACAAAGAAAATAAGAACTCTATAATTAAACAGAAAAGTTAATTATAAATTTGACAAAACTTTTATATGGAAGAAGACGGAAGGGTTTCTACATGGGCAGGGACTTTTAATAATGAAATTGAACTTACGAACTACATGGAAGAGATTTTTGATGATGAAGGTGATTCAACGTCTCAATTTATGACAGATTTTCAAATAGATTATATAGACCCACAGTTTCAAGAAGTTGATTTCAATAATTATGAAACGCCTTTTACAGAAAAACTAAAAGGCTTCTCGTATATAAACTCTTTTATTGAAAAACTTGAGAAATATAAAGTTAGCTGTAACGCAATAGTATGCCTTTATAGTTTTGAATATCATAAATCAACCAAAGATTTACACAGGCTTCAATATATTGGATGTTTTGATTATAAAGAAAACTAAGAAACAATCATTTCCTTAGGCACGCGCTTATTCATAATCTTAAACCAAAGTGGCGGAATCATAGAAAGCACCATGGAGGTAGGATAACCATAAGGCATTTGCGGACTTTCGTCATGGCAGTCTAAAATTTGGTATTTCTTAGAAGACTTATAATGATGATCACTATGTCTGGTGAGCTCATATAACACAATGCGCCCAATAACGTGGTTAGAATTCCAAGAGTGCATTTCCTTAACACGTTCGTAACGACCAGACTTAGTCTTTAAGCGCAATAAGCCATAATGTTCAATATAATTCACCGTTTCGAGCAAAATAAAACCAACTATTCCAGAGAAAAAAGCAAACCATAATGCGGTTGTCCCTAAAGCAGACACAATCAATACCAAATAACTTATTTGAAAAACGGTATACCAAAGCATGTCGTTCTTAATCGAGAAAAAGGATAGGGTATTATTCTTTAACAATTTCATTTGAATATTCCAAGCATTAAAATACTGTCTAATGGTTGAAGTGAACCAAAATGAATACACAGATTGATTGTATCTCGCTGTTGCTGGATCTTCAGGTGTTGCAGCATGTAAATGATGGCCAAAATTATGTTCAATATAAAAGTGCATGTAGAACGATGGTAAAAGCAAAGCCTTGCCAATAAAACGTTCTTTTGTGGTTTGTCTGTGGCCTAACTCATGAGCCACATTGATACCATTAACCCCAAGAACAATCCCAATAGAAAAGATTAACCCAACAAACTCATAGGTTTCAAAGGCACGATTGGAAACCAAAACCAAAGCACACAAGACCAACCCAAAAACTATAGGTAAATTAAGGTATAACAACCAATCAAAGAGTTTGCGTTTTAACTTACTATCGGCTTCTTCAGGTTGAATATTGTCTGTATCAACAGGAAAAATCAATTCTAAAATAGGAATACACACAAAGGCAAAAACTGGTGTTGCCCAAACCCAATAGCCTCTAAAAGACAGCCCAAGAAAAGCTATTACTGGAATAGAAAATGCCGCTAAATATTTAAGATCTTTCATCAAAAAACTTGTTTTTTATTCCCGCGAAAGCGGGAACCTGTTAAAGTTATATGTTATTTAACACACAATTCTTCTAAATTAACAGAATCTTACCAAATTTAAAGAATTGACAATTAAAATAAAATTGTAGATTAGTCAGTTGTTAGTGGTGGTGGGTTTTGAGTTTATGAGTTTTGAGCCATTGATTTTTAACCTTGAATTATAATTGTGGGTTAAATGTTGAATGAATTCCCAAAACACTACCGCACTTGAAGTTTCGACAAAGTCGGAAATAACGATTTTCAGAAATAATGAGCAAATCACACGATTTGAAAGCCAAAACAGGGATTAAAGTTTATTGCTCTGTTCGGACAAAGATTATTCAATTTGTGGAGAATGGTGCTTTAGCAATTTACTAACAAATCGTTTTGATTTTTTGATTCGTTTTGTATCGAGACAAAATGAACAAAGAGAAAACAAAAATAAATGAGCAATTTCGAAACCATAAAAAACAAGTTACAAGAGTTCATTAAAAAGTACTACACCAATGAACTACTAAAGGGAGCAATACTATTTTTCGCTATAGGCTTGTTATACCTTATAGTAACTTTATTGGTAGAATACATGCTATGGCTTAACCCAACGGCCAGAACTGTTCTGTTTTGGACATTCATTGCTGTTGAACTTGGGTTGTTTATTAAGTTTATTGCTATTCCGCTATTGCACTTATTCAATCTACGAAAGGGCATCAATTACGAAACCGCATCAAAACTTATCGGAAACCATTTTCCTGAGGTTAATGATAAATTATTAAATGTCTTACAGCTTAATCAGAATCCCGCTCAGTCGGACTTATTGATTGCCAGTATAGAACAGAAATCACAAGAATTACAGCCTATCCCGTTTAAATCGGCGATTAATTTTAAATCCAATACCAAATACTTAAAGTATGCCGCAATTCCGATTGCAATATTGCTTTTATCATTCTTAACGGGAAAAATCAATTGGTTTAGTGATAGTTATGAGCGAGTGGTGAATTATAAAACCGCTTATGAACCGCCAGCACCATTTCAATTTTTTGTGCTGAATGAATCGCTTCAGGCCATTGAGGGCAAGGACTTTAAATTAAAAGTGTCTACAGCTGGGGATGTTATTCCCGAGAATGCACAGATTCAGTTTAATGGACAATCCTACTATTTACAACAATTGGCGCCAGGCGAGTTCCAATACACGTTTAATTTACCAAAAGAAACTATAGAATTTACACTTTCGGCTAATGATGTCAACTCTAAACCGTACCAATTGGAGGTGGTTAATACACCAAATTTGGTGAATTTTGAAATGGCACTAGATTATCCTTCGTATACCAGAAAGCAGGATGAGGTACTTAAAAGTACAGGTTCTGCTGTGATTCCTGAAGGCACAAAAGTCACATGGAGAGCACTCACCAAATCTACAAGCAAAGTCAATATCTACTCTAATGACACCCTAAGCTTTACACAAAATGAAGATGGAAAGTTTGAAGCCACAAAGCGTCTCTACAGAAATTATAACTACAGCATATCCACAAGTAACGATAAGCTTAAAGATTACGAAAATTTAGCTTATAGCATAAGTGTTGTTAAAGACTTAAGTCCAGAATTAGACATTAAGGTTCAAAAAGATTCTATTGACCAGCAGAGCCTTTATTTCTATGGACAGGCAAGTGACGATTTTGGATTAACAAAGTTGAATTTGGTGTATTATCCGGTTGACGATGAAGCGAATAAAGTTGTTGAACCTATTTCTATTTCAAAATCAAATTTCAGTGAGTTTGTAAGTGCGTTTCCAAATCAGTTTAATTTGGAAGAAGGAGTAAGTTATCAATTGTATTTTGAAGTGTTTGATAATGACGCACTTCACAATTACAAACGTACAAAAAGTAGCGTGTTTAGCTATAGAAAGCGCACAAAAGAAGAAGAAGAACAAAAGCAATTACAAGAGCAAAACGAAACCATTAAAGATATTGGTAAAACGTTTGAAAAGCTTCAGGAACAAGATAAAAAGCTCGAAGAATTTTCTAAAACCCAAAAAGAAAAACAGCAACTCAACTTTAATGATAAGAAGAAGTTTGAAGACTTTTTAAAACGTCAGAAGCAGCAGGAGCAGTTGATGAAAAACTTCAACAAAAAACTACAGGATAATCTCAAAGAATTCCAAGAAGAGAAGAAAGAAGACCAGTTTAAAGAGGATTTAAAAGAACGTCTAAAAGAGAATGAAGAGCAGCTTAAAAAAGACGAGAAGCTTTTAGAAGAGCTAGAGGAATTAAAGGATAAGATCAATAAAGAAGAATTCACGCAAAAACTTGAAGAACTTGCAAAGCAAAATAAAAACAAGAAACGTAGCATGAAACAGCTCTTAGAGCTGACAAAGCGTTTCTATGTAATGAAGAAGGCCGAAAAAATTGCGAATCAACTAGAAGATTTATCAAAAAAGCAAGAAGAGCTTTCAAACAAGGACAAAGAGAACACCAAAGAAAAGCAAGACGAATTAAATAAAGAATTTGAAAAGCTACAAAAGGATATCGAAGATTTAAAACAAGAAGATAGACGGCTTCAAAAGCCAATGAAAATTCCTGTGGATGAGTTTTTGGAAGATGGTGTAAAGTTTGACCAAAAAGAAGCAAAAGAAGCCCTAGAAAAGAAGGCGCAAAGCGAAGAAGAACAAAAACCACAAGAAGCCCAAGAGCAACAGCAAAAGGCTCAGGAAAAGCAAAAAAAGGCCGCAAACAAGATGAAGCAAATGAGCGAAAAGATGATGCAGATGATGTCTGGCGGTGGTGGCGGAGGCAACCAAATGACTGAAGATATTGATATGCTTCGTCAGATTTTAGAAAATTTGTTGCTCTATTCCTTTGACCAAGAAGCGTTGATGAACACATTTGAAAGTATTGATGTGAACAATAATAAATATGGAAAGTATATTATTGAGCAAAGCAATCTCAGGGAGCATTTTGAGCACATTGACGATAGTTTGTTTGCATTGTCCTTGCGTCAGCCAAAAATTTCAGAGAAAGTCAACTCTCAGATCACAGAGGTTTATTTTAATATAGATAAAGCATTGGGGCAACTGACGGAGAACAGAATATACCAAGGAGTCTCATCCCAACAATATGCGATTACAGCTAGTAATGAATTGGCAAGCTTCTTAAGCGATGTGTTAGACAATATGGAAATGTCTATGAATCCCTCGCCAGGTTCTGGTGGTGGTGGCGATCAACAACTTCCGGATATTATCATGAAGCAGGAAGAATTGAATAAGCAAATGGAAGAAGGAGTTAAGAAGCAGGAAGAAGGCAAATCGGGAGAGGAAGGAAAAGAAGGCGAAGGAGAAAAACCAGGTGAAGACGGTAAAGATGGAAAAGAGAGTGAAGGAAAACAACCAGGCGAACAAGGTCAGAAAGGGCAAGAAGGCGAAAGCGGACAGAGTGGAGAAAATGGTAAGTCTGGCGAACAACAAGGCGAAGGTGGAGAAGGAGGACAAAATGGTGAAAATGGCAATCAGAATGGAGAAGGTAATCAAGATGGTAATAGTAAAGATGGAAAAGGGGGAAAGAACGGAAAAGATGGTAAAAATGGGGGAGATGGAACGGACGGTGAAGGCGAAAAGAATGACGGTTATGGTGAAGGAGGAAGTGAAGAACAAAATGCCGAATTATTTAAAATCTATCAGCAGCAACAGCAATTAAGACAAGCCTTAGAAGACCGTTTGGCTAAGGAGGGAAAGATAGAATCCGCGGGACAATTGATAAAGCAGATGGAAGAGGTTGAACTCGATTTGTTAAACTACGGTTTCACCAATCAAACACTTCAAAAGATGATGGATTTACAACATCAGTTGTTAAAACTTGAAAATGCGACTTTTATGCAAGGTCAAGACACCAAACGAGAATCTGAAACCAATACAAAGGAATTTGACAAGGCAAACCCCAATCAAATCCCTACAGCTAAACAATACTTTAATACCACCGAAATATTAAACCGGCAAGCCCTACCTTTGCAAAATCATTTTAAGAAGAAGATTCAAGAGTACTTTAAAAATAACTAAAACCTACAATATTTATGAAAACAATGTATACACTGGCCAGTGTTCTATTTCTGTTTATAACCAACCCAACAGCAAAAACGTCTAAAGACATTAGATTAGACAAAAAGTATAAAGTTGAAAGCACATTTTCGGGCAATACTTTAGGAGACGATAGCTTCCACTTAATTATCGCAAAAAACACATCATCTAAGGCTTACGACATTATTCCTTACCACTATAAAAATGGAGAAACAATACAATTAAAGCCTGTGTCATTTGCCAAAGAGCCTAATGTGTTATCATTTCATAATAATGAAGGCACTTTATCTTTAATCACAAAATCAAAAGAAGGAAAGTCAGAAAAGATACGAGTTGTCGATATTGACTTGGCCACAGGGGAGAGTAAAAAATCTGATAGTTTTTCAGCAGACGATTTTAAGGCAGTAATCAGAGAAAAAGATAAAAACATTTTACTTTATGCCGAAAAGGAATCCATTATATTGGTTAATGCCATAGGTACAGAATCTATAGAGACTGTTGAGGTTAAGCCAAGCGATGGAGCTCAAGAGTTTTTTAAATCACTTTCTAATAGCAATGTAGATGCAATTAATGCAAGTGAGTTTGTAAAAAACGGTTCTATAAAAGATTTTAGAGCCTATTTTGATGGTGGAGTGCTAACATTAACCCAAGAAGATTCTAAAGAAGGGGCAACAAGTGTTGTTCAAATTCCAGTAGTAAATAATAGTAAATCAATGGCAAATGTTGAAACGCTTAAAAACACTTCATTGAACGGTAAGATTAAAAAAAGCACCTCTTACTTTTCAAACGACAAACTATATCAACTAAAGTTAAAAAAAGATGAAGCCAAACTAGATATATTTGATATGAGTACAGTGACCAAAACAACAATAGACCTCTTAAACGAAGCATTTAAGAATGCGGTTTCTGATAAAAACAGTGCTGAAAAGTTTATAAAAAATGCTTCAAAAAATGCTAACGCACCAACTGTTACAATCAATAAAGCAGCAAAAGGTGGAGCCAAGGTAAGGTTTGACTATGTTAACAAAAACAGTTATAATTATCGTTATAACTGGTGGTGGCATCACCAATGGATGATGCAACAGATTATGTGGCAACAGCAGCAACAAATGCAAATGCACATGCGAGCATCAGGATTTGGGCCCAACGTTGTCGAAGACGTGTTTTTCGTTAAGGATGAAGAGAGTCATTTTGAAATCGGATTAGACGTAAACGGAAATATAACCAACCCAGAAGATTTAGAAACAATACATAAAGATATAGACAAGAAAAGTTATATTAATGACTTAGACGAAAACAAAAAATATAAACACTCCTCAACAGTCTTTACAGATAATAATTTTAGATACATAGCATACGATAAAAAATCTAAAACATTTGTAATTATAGACAAGGCTCTAAATGATTAGTTTTAACTACGAAACCAATTTTAAAATTAATAATCCTGAAAAGGCAACTTTATGGATTACAAACGCCATAAGTGAAGAAAAGTGTAAGCTGGGTGAGATTAATTACATCTTTTGCTCAGACAATTATTTGCACAAGATTAATGTTCAGTTCTTAAATCACGACACACTTACAGATATTATTAGTTTCGATTACTCAGTAGGAAAGGAACTACACGGGGATATTTATATTTCTGTTGACCGTGTTAAAGAAAATGCTTCTGAATATGATGTGAAATTTGAAGACGAATTGGCTCGTGTCCTCATTCATGGTGTTTTGCATTATTGTGGCTATAAAGACAAATCAGATAAGGAAGCCAAGTTAATGCGAAGCAAGGAAGATTACTACCTAAACAAGCGCTAGTGAAAATCACTATTTCAGTGTATCTTTGCACGCTGAAAATTTTAGATATTTAATGATGTTCCACGTGGAACAATAAGAATAGAATTATGTTTAACGAGGTTTACGATGTTATTGTAGTTGGTGCTGGTCATGCTGGTAGTGAAGCTGCTGCTGCTGCTGCCAATATGGGAAGCAAAACGTTGCTAATAACAATGAATCTTCAGAACATAGCACAGATGTCTTGTAATCCTGCTATGGGTGGTATTGCCAAAGGGCAAATTGTAAGAGAGATTGATGCACTTGGAGGTTATAGCGGTATTGTTTCCGACACGTCGGCAATTCAATTCAAAATGCTTAACAAATCAAAAGGCCCCGCAATGTGGAGTCCCAGAGTGCAATCCGACAGAATGCGTTTTGCCGAAGATTGGAGATTGCTTTTGGAGAATACACCAAATCTTGATTTCTACCAAGAAATGGTTTCTGGGTTACTTATAGAAAAGGATAAAATTGTTGGGGTAAAAACATCTTTAGGGATAGAGGTAAAAGCCAAAACTGTTGTTTTAACTAATGGAACCTTCTTAAATGGTTTAATTCATATCGGAGATAAAAACTTTGGAGGAGGAAGAGCAGGCGAAAGAGCTGCAACAGGAATTACAGAAGAGCTTATAGAAATGGGTTTTGATTCTGGTAGAATGAAAACGGGAACGCCACCAAGAGTTGATGGAAGATCTTTAGATTATTCTGTAATGATCGAACAGCCAGGAGATGAAAACCCAGAAAAGTTTTCTTATATAGATGTTACCAAACCGCTTAAAGAGCAACGTTCTTGTCATATGACTTATACAAGTCCAGAAGTACACGATTTGCTTCGTGAGGGTTTTGACCGTTCTCCAATGTTTAATGGCAGAATAAAAAGTGTGGGCCCTAGATATTGTCCTTCAATTGAGGATAAAATCAATCGCTTTGCTGATAAAGATAGGCATCAATTATTTGTGGAGCCAGAAGGTTGGAATACCGTTGAGGTTTATGTAAATGGCTTCTCAACATCTTTACCAGAAGATGTTCAATTCAATGCGCTTAAATCTGTAAAAGGTTTTGAAAACGTAAAATTTTTCAGACCAGGCTATGCTATTGAATACGATTATTTTCCACCAACACAACTAAAGCATACTCTTGAAACGAAATTAGTAGATGGTTTGTTTTTTGCCGGACAAATTAATGGGACTACTGGATATGAAGAAGCGGCTTCCCAAGGCCTAATGGCAGGTATAAATGCGAGCCTTAAAGTTCAGGAAAAAGACGCTTTTACTCTAAAGCGTGACGAAGCTTACATAGGCGTTTTAATAGATGATCTTATCACTAAAGGCACAGAAGAGCCATACCGCATGTTTACATCGCGAGCGGAATATAGAACATTGTTGAGACAGGATAATGCAGATTTCAGGTTGACACCCAAAGGCTATGAATTGGGACTGGCTTCTGAAAAACGATTAAAAAGAATGGAAGAAAAACAATCAAAATCTGATGCTTTTGTTCAGTTTTTTAAAGACACAAGTGTAAAGCCAGATGAGATAAACCCTGTTTTAGAATCTAAGAATTCGGCAAAAGTGAAACAGCAGGATAAGATGTTTAAGTTATATGCCCGGCCAAATATCACCATAGAAGACATGCGTAAAGTGCATTCTGTGGACGAATATATTACAGCGAATAATTTGGATGCTGAGATTATTGAGCAAACAGAAATACAGGTAAAATACGCAGGCTATATAGAGAAAGAAAAGAACAATGCAGACAAATTGAACCGTCTCGAAAACGTAAAGATTCCATCAAACTTTGATTACTCCAAGCTTAAGTCCATGAGTATGGAGGCAAGACAAAAGCTTACTGAAATTCAACCCGTCACTATATCCCAAGCATCAAGAATTAGTGGGGTTTCGCCCAATGATGTTTCGGTTTTGTTGGTGTATTTAGGAAGGTAGATTAAAATGTTCCACGTGGAACATTTTAATCTGAAAATAAAAAAAGCCATCATTCTTAATTTAGCCCGTAGTCTAATTAAATGAATAACAAACCAACATACCTCCACGTAAAAGACCATTCTGTTTCAGGTGAAGAGTTTCAGTTATTGTACAATGACGAATTGGATATGCTGGAAACCTATCCGCAACCAAAGTCTGAAAAACTTTCAGAATATTATAAAAGTGAAGACTACATTTCACATACGGATACCAAACGAAATCTTTTAGAAAAAGTCTATCACGTAGTTCGTGTCATTTCTTTAAAGCGAAAAATGAAACTGATCAATTCATTTGTTCTAAAAAGTTCAACAGCCAATAAAAGAACGCTTTTAGATATTGGATGTGGAACAGGCGATTTTTTAGAAACCGCACAAAAAGATAATTGGCAAATATCAGGAATAGAGCCCAACAAAAATGCAAGGCAAATTGCAAACTCAAAAACCAACAATTCTGTTTTTGAAATAGAACATTTAGCCAATCTTAAAGCAAACAGTTTTGATGTTATTACACTTTGGCACGTATTAGAGCATTTACCAAATTTAGAAATGCATACAAATGTGTTTAAGCATCTTTTAAAACCAAATGGCACTTTGGTCATTGCGGTTCCAAATTTTAAAAGTTATGATGCAGAGTATTACAAAAACTTTTGGGCGGCTTATGATGTGCCAAGACACCTCTGGCACTTTTCTAAAACTTCTATTAAAGAGCTTTTCAAAAAAGAAAATATGGTGTTAATGAAAACTTTACCGATGACTTTTGATTCTTATTATGTCTGTTTACTTTCTGAAAAATATAGATCAGGATTTATGAATCCGATTAAAGCATTTTGGATAGGTTGGCGTTCAAACTTAAAAGCAAAACGCACCAAAGAGTATTCTTCTCACATATATGTATTAAAACATCAAAATTCTTAATTCAAATACACAGGTTTAATCAATATTGCTTCAAATGCAATATTACAAGGATTGAAAAAGAAAAGGGCTTAAAACGCTTTATTTTGATTTATTTTCGATAAATTTTTAAAATAACGTAAGCAACTAAACATAGATTTTTTCTATAGTTAAAAAATTAGTTAAATCACAAGCTAACTTTTATACATTTGCAAAAATTAAATTTGAACATATAATCATGAAAAAAATAATTTTAGCCTTAATCGTCGTAGTATCATTTTCATCTTGTCAAGATCAAGAAAAAGTCGCATTTATTGATAATGGAAAAGTAATTAATGACTACCAAATGAAAATTGATCTTGAAGAAGAATATAAGGTAAAAGACGAAGCCTTTAAAAAGAGAACGGATAGTATAGGTAAAGCGTTTCAAATCGAAGCTCAGGCGTTTCAGATGGCATCATCAAAAATGTCTAAAAAAGCACAACAAGAAAAGTACCAGGAGCTCGGACAAAAACAACAAGTTTTACAACAGCAGATTCAGTACGAGCAGCAAATTATCCAGCAAGCATTTAATACTGAGATGGATTCTGTAATATTAAAAGTTAATGACTTTGTAGAAGATTACGGGAAAAGTAATGGGTATACATTTATTCTTGGAAAAAATCAAGCGGGTAGTGTAATGTATGGAGAGGAAACAAAAGATATTACTGAAGCTGTTACAAAAGCTATTAATGAGAGTTACGGAAAAAACGATGACACTAAAAAGGAAGATGCAAATTCAGATGAAAATAAAGATGAAGCAAAAGCTGAGTCAAGCTCTGAAGAATAAAACACTTGCACAACATTAACGATAGCCGAGCTTATGCTTGGCTTTTTTTATGCAATAACCTTGTTAATTTAATGGACAAATCCGTAAGAATAATCTTTGAATTTCCGTTGCGCTCAATATGATAAATAGCGTTTTGTAGTTCGTCTGAAATCTCTAAAATATTAAAATCGTGAACAAAGGGAGCAAATTTTTCGAGTTTAAAACTTTCTACTGTGGGTTCAATGTAAACCAAGGCATCAGCTTTGTAATTAAGTAACAGTGCTTGCCTAAAATAATTCAAACAAAAGGCTAAAAATTTCTTTTGGGTTTCACGCCCCGTTTTTGCAATTTCTTCTGACCACGAAATTAAATCGTGTATGGCACTTTTATTCCCTTTGGCTTTAAATGCAGATCTTACCCAAAGGATAAACCATTTTTCAAATTGAATATCTTCACTATCTTGATAGATGAGGTCACAAGCTTTATTGAAGTTTCCATTAGCTTGATGCGCAATTTTTTTGGCAACAGCAGTTTCAACATGGTATTTTGCTACTAGGGCATCAGCAATAGACTTTTCGGCTAAAGGGGGAAAATGAAGCACTTGGCAACGCGATCTAATGGTATTTATAAGCTGTTCTTCATCTTCTGCAATAAGAAGAAATATCGTCTTTTCTGGCGGTTCCTCAATAAGCTTAAGAAGTTTATTAGCTGCAGCGGTATTCATCTTTTCGGCCATCCATATAATCATCACTTTATAACCGCCCTCGTAAGCCTTGAGCGTCAGTGATTTTACAATCTCATGAGCCTCGTCTACACCAATTTGCCCTTGTTTATTGTCAACGCCAAGTAATTTGTACCAATCAAACAGATTACCATAGGGTTGTTGGTTAAGAAGTTGTCGCCATTCTTCTAAATAAAAATTAGAAACGGGCTTACTTTTTACTTTATCACTTGTTGTAACCGGAAAAGCAAAGTGTAAATCGGGATGCGAAAAGTTTTTAAACTTTAAATTACACGAGTCGTTACCACCAGTATTTTCGCCGTTGGAGTTGCCACAAAGTATATATTGTGCATAAGCCAGAGCCATTGGCAATGTACCAGAACCTTCTGGGCCAACAAACAACTGTGCGTGTGCAATTCTGCCTGCATCAACGCTAGTTGTAAGATGATTTTTAATATGCGTTTGCCCTAAAACGTCAGAAAATAACATATCGCAAAACTATGCAATATTTTACCGTTACAAAACTTTACACCTAGAGATTGATATTTGTTATAATTTTAAAATGGCAATGGGTTTCTGTTTGCCAAATGCCCATTATGGGCTTATATTTGTTTTTCAAAAATTTAAATAGATGAAAACACTAAACGATTTCAATTTCAATAATAAAAAAGCCTTAATCCGAGTAGATTTCAATGTACCGCTAAACGCTAATTTTGAAGTAACAGATGCGACAAGAATAGTGTCTGCAAAACCAACGATTATTAAAATTCTCGAAGATGGCGGAAGCTGTGTATTGATGTCACATTTGGGAAGACCAAAAGGCATTCAGGAAGAATTTTCTTTGAAACATATTGTACCAAAAATTGAAGATGTTTTAGGTGTTGAGGTAAAGTTTGCCAGTAATTGTGTAGGAGAAGAAGCTGAAGAAAAAGCAAATGCTTTACAGCCGGGCGAAATATTGTTATTAGAGAATCTACGCTTTCATGAAGAAGAAAAGAAAGGCGATAAAAATTTTGCTCAGCAACTCTCAAAGCTAGGTGATATCTATGTTAATGATGCTTTCGGAACTGCGCACAGAGCACATGCATCTACAACTATAGTTGCACAATTTTTTCCTGAAGCAAAATGTTTTGGGCATTTATTGGCTAAAGAAATTGAGAGCATAAAGAAAGTATTGGAAGATGGAGAAAAACCTGTTTTAGCAGTGCTTGGTGGTGCGAAAGTGTCTTCAAAAATCACTGTGATCGAAAATATATTAGACAAAGTTGACCATCTTATTATTGGTGGTGGGATGACCTTCACCTTTATTAAAGCACAAGGTGGAAAAATAGGAGATTCCATCTGTGAAGATGATAAAATGGAATTAGCTCTAGATATTATAAAACAGGCCGAAGCTAAAAATGTGAAAATTCACCTGCCAGTAGATGTTGTTGCAGCTGATGCTTTTAGTAACGATGCCAATACACAAGTTGTGGATGTAAACCAAATCCCCGATGGATGGCAAGGTCTCGATGCAGGACCAAAGTCTTTAGAAAATTTTGATGCTGTTGTTAATCAATGTAAAACCATACTTTGGAATGGACCGCTTGGTGTTTTTGAAATGGAAAGCTTCGCAAAAGGAACCGTTGCTTTAGGAGATTCAATTGCAAACTCAACTAAAAATGGAGCATTTTCTCTTGTTGGTGGAGGTGACTCGGTTGCGGCCGTTAAGCAGTTTGGTTTTGAAAACAAAGTGAGTTACGTCAGTACAGGTGGAGGTGCAATGCTAGAAAGCTTGGAAGGAAAGACTTTACCGGGAATTGCCGCAATTTTAGACTAAATCTCTAAAAAGCACTATTTTAGACCCTTGAGCGTTTAAATAAATATCAAATTAATATTTATGAGAATTAAGACAGTATTATCTGCATTAGTTTATATAACTGTGTGCTTTGGGTATTCTCAAACTAAAACAGATACTATTGTAAAACCTGTCCCTGAAACAAAAAAAGTTAATGGCTCGCCTATTGATGGCAAATCTGTGGTTGATAGTAAAACAATTCCTGCTGAATTAGATTCTTTAGGTATCAAAAACTTAGAAGATTTGCCAGAAGCTGCAGAATTAGATCAAAAATGGTTAGGTGAACTGTACAGTAACTCCCTTTTTGACACGATTTACAAATCAGTTACTGAATTAACTTATGAGCCTGTCGATTATCCAGAGTTAACTACCGATACACTTAAAGCTAGGTTAAAACGTCTAAATGCCAAGACCCCTTTTAATGTAGAATATAATCCGTCATTAGAAAGTGTTATAAAACGGTATTTAAAGTATAGAAGAAAATCTATGGAAAAACTTATGGGATTGAGTCATTTCTATTTCCCAATGTTTGAGGCCGAATTTGACAATTACAATATTCCGCTTGAGATGAAGTATTTATCGATTGTAGAGTCTGCATTAAAACCTAGAGCACGATCTAGAGTAGGTGCCACAGGATTATGGCAATTTATGTTTACTACTGGGAAAGAATACAAATTAGATGTAAGTAGTTATGTGGATGAACGAAGCGACCCCATAAAATCAACTACAGCTGCCGCACAATATCTGTCACGATTATATAAAATATTTGGTGACTGGGATTTGGCATTAGCAGCTTATAATTCTGGTCCAGGAAATGTAAATAAAGCCATAAGACGCTCGGGAGGTTATCAAAACTATTGGAATATTAGGCAAAATTTACCAAGAGAAACTGCAGGATATGTACCCGCTTTTTTGGCCACTATGTATATTTTTGAATTCGCTGAAGAACACGGCTTTAAACCAGAACGACCACCTTTTCAGCATATACAAACCGATACTATCCATGTAAAGCAAATGATTACCTTAGATCAGGTAGCAGAAACTACTGGCGTAAATATTGAGGAGCTTCAGTTTTTAAACCCTTCATACAAATTAGATATTATACCAAAAGTAGATGGAAAAACCTATGTCTTACGATTGCCTAGAGAAGCTGTAGGTATATTTACTACAAATGAAGATAAAATTTATGCCTTTGCAAAAGCTGAATTTGATAAGCGCGAAAAACCACTACCGCAACTTTTTAATGCAGATACTAAAGTTAGGTATCGTGTTAGAAGCGGTGATTATCTGGGGAAGATTGCAAGACGGTACGGAGTGCGTGTTAGCCAGATAAAACGCTGGAACGGACTAAGAAGCAATAACCTTAAAATTGGTCAACGTCTTACCATTTACCCAAGAACCCCTAGTGCTACATCACAGACTAAAACAGTAAAAAAAACGGTTAATTCTAAAGGCAAACAGACCTATAAAGTAAAGTCTGGGGACTCGCTATGGAGTATTGCTCAAAAATTTTCTGGAGTTTCTGTTCAAAATATCAAAGATTGGAACGATATTAGTGGTAATAAACTCAAAATAGGAATGACACTTATTGTGTCTCAATAAATAATACCAACAAAACTTATACTCATGAGAGCTTTATACACCACAATCTTATGCATGCTATTGCTGGCATGTGGGGATAGTAAAAAAGAAGATAATCAAACGTATTTACCCGAATCTAACGGAAAACTCAATCATATTTCTGTTGTAGTTGACAACATTTTGTGGGAAAACAGTGTGGGTGAATCCATCAGAACTATTTTTGCCGCACCTTTAACAGGTTTGCCTGTAGATGAACCTATGTTCAATTTAAAACAAATTCCCCCACAAGTTTTTGATGGTTTTACAACACGAAGTAGAATTATACTTAAAATTGAAAAAGGCGCAGAAGAATCTACAGTGAAAATTGCCAACCAAGCTTTTGCAAAACCGCAGACCGTAGTCATAGTAAGTGGAAAAACAAACCAAGACATTATAAACCAACTAACTGAAAATAAGGTAAAAATTATTGATGCCTTTAATAAAGAAGAAGTTAAGGAAAAACAAAAACGCATAAACAAATCATTATTAGATGTTAGCGAAATAGAAAAGCGTATGGGTGTTTCGGTCAACGTTCCTTCGGTATACAGAATCTCTAAAGCAGAGGATAAATTTTTCTGGGTGAGAAAAAACTTGAGCAGTACCAAAACTATTGAGTTAATGCTTTACGAAGTGCCAATGGAAACCATTTCAAAAGAAGATAGCACTATTGTCGATATTGTGAACATGCGTAACAAGATTACAAAAACAAAGATTCCTGGTGAAGATGGCATATATATGGCCGTTGAGGATGCTTACGCCCCAGGTTTATTCAATACCATTATAGATAACAAACCAGCTTACGAAGTGAGAGGACTTTGGGAAATGGTGGGTTACACCATGGCTGGGCCATTTATTACCTATGCCATAGAGGATAAAGTTAACAACCGCTATGTTATAGCAGATGGTTATATCTATGCGCCATCATTAGACAAAAGAGATTTTGTTTTTGAACTGGAATCTATAATAAAATCGATAACTATTAAATAGAAAAAGCCAACATTTAATGTTGGCTTTTTTATCTTAACTAAAGAAATATTATTTTTCTTTTTCTTTATTATCTGTGGAATCGTCTTTACTTGCGTCTTTAAATTCTTTGATGCCGCTTCCTAATCCTCTCATTAATTCAGGGATTTTTTTACCTCCAAAAAGTAATAAAATGGCAATTACAATTAGAATTATTTGAGGTGCGCCAATTGCTAATGGAACAATGCTTAAAGTCATAATTAAAAATTTAGACTACAAAGTTAGTAATTATAGTTTAATTATAACGTTACAAATCTAACTTTAGCACTTTACAGTAGTGCTATTTCACTATTTTAATTAATTTTGTTTTGATGGCGAAAAAGAAAAAAAAAGAAAAGAAATTTGCGAAAAAACTTCTGCATAAGTATCGTTTGGTTATCCTTAACGAAGATACTTTTGAAGAGCGCTTTGCTATTAAACTCACTCGCCTTAATGTCTTTGTATTAACATCTTTATCCGCAATTTTGTTGGTGTTTTTCACCATTCTATTGATAGCTTTTACACCTTTACGAGAATATATCCCAGGGTATTCTTCTTCAAAACTTAAAAAAGAAGCTTCGATATTAAATTACAAAACCGATTCCCTTGTTCAAGAATTAGAACTAAATAAACGCTATTATGCCTCAATAAGAAAGGTTTTAACGGGCGACGTTGCTACGGTAGATTTTGATAGAGACTCGTTAATCAAAGCTGCCCAAAGCGATATTGATATTCTTCAGGTTACCACAAATAAAGAAGACTCCTTGCTAAGAGAAAAAGTAGAAAAAGAAGATAAATATAATTTGTTTGAAGCGTCAACGAATCAAAATAGTTTTGTGTTATTTCCACCAGTTAACGGAACCATTTCAGAAGCCTACAATATTGAAGAAAAACACTTCGCGGTTGATGTTGTCGTCGCAGCAAACACACCAGTTAAGGCTACCGCCAATGGTACTGTTATTTTTGCTGAGTGGACTGTAGAGACAGGTTATGTAATTATTATAGAGCACAATCAAGAACTGATATCTGTTTACAAACACAATTCCGCCATTACAAAATACCAAGGAGATTTAGTAAAAGCGGGTGAAGTTATTGCAATGTCTGGCAGTACAGGCGAGTTAAGTACAGGGCCACATCTTCATTTTGAGCTTTGGAGTAAGGGCTATCCTGTAAATCCAACTAACTTTATTGATTTTCAGTAATGCCATCAGTTAAAGCAGCACTATCTAAACCATTTGCCAAATACGTTGCAAAGCGCATTAAGAAATGGGCTTCAAAACCTATTGAAACCCAAGAAAAAGTATTTCAAAATTTAATTTCTGAAGCAAAACATACCGTTTTTGGGAAAGACCATAACTTTAATGAGATTAAGACCTATGAAGATTTTAAATCCCAAGTTCCGATAAGGGATTATGAAGAGTTGAAACCTTACGTAGAGCGAGTTGTGGCAGGAGAAGAAAACATTCTTTGGAGGGGAAAGCCCATTTATTTTGCGAAAACATCTGGTACAACGTCTGGCGCAAAGTATATTCCCATAACCAAGGAAAGTATGCCAACACATGTAGAAGCGGCGAGAAATGCTATTTTAATGTACATCTATGAAACAGGACATTCAAAATTTGTTGATGGTAAAATGATTTTTCTACAGGGAAGTCCGATACTGGAAGAAAAAAACGGAATTAAACTTGGTCGATTATCGGGGATCGTAGCACATTATGTACCTAAATATCTTCAAAAAAACAGAATGCCAAGTCTCGACACCAATTGTATTGAAGATTGGGAAACCAAGGTAGACGCTATCGTAGAAGAGACTATCAATGAAGATATGACCATCATTTCTGGGATTCCGTCTTGGGTACAGATGTATTTTGAGAAACTTATTGAAAAAGCAGATAAAAAAGTTGGTGATATTTTCAACAATTTCAACCTGTTCATCTTTGGGGGTGTTAATTATGAACCCTATCGTGCAAAATTTGAAAATCTCATTGGTAGAAAAGTAGATAGTATAGAATTGTATCCGGCAAGCGAAGGTTTCTTTGCCTTTCAAGATAAACAAGATGAAAAAGGGATGCTGCTGCAGTTAAACTCTGGTATTTTTTACGAGTTTGTTGAAGCGGACCATTTTTTTGAAGCGCATCCCAAACGCATCACGATTAAAGATGTAAAGGTAGGCGTAAATTATGTAATGATTATTTCAACCACAGCAGGACTTTGGGCTTATAACATTGGCGACACAATACAATTTACATCATTGAGTCCTTATCGCGTCATTGTGAGTGGTCGGATTAAGCATTTTATTTCGGCATTTGGGGAACATGTTATTGGCAAAGAAGTAGAACAAGCACTAAAAGAAGCAACAGAAAATACGTCTATTGCTGTTAACGAGTTTACAGTAGCACCACAAATTAATCCCGAAAAAGGGTTACCATATCACGAGTGGTTTATTGAATTTGAAAAAGAGCCAGAAAATGAGCTAGAATTTATTCAAAAATTAGAGCAATCGCTTCAATCGCAAAACAGTTATTATTTAGATTTAATAGAGGGAAAAGTCTTAAAACCCTTGAGGATTACTAGAGTTAAGAAGGATGGATTTCATAATTACATGAAATCCATCGGAAAATTAGGAGGACAAAATAAGATACCCAGACTATCTAATGATAGAAAAATTGCCGATAAAATACACGAACTACAATTAACTAAATAAAGCTATATTTGCAGGTTAAAATAGCATATGAGCACAACCAAGAGAAGACATAAAAGAACTAGAGCACAAGAAAGTTCTAATGCTATAGAACGCATGTATATAACTATGCGTCACTTGTTTAATCGTGGATTCTATAAACCAATGGGAGTTTCGGGAGAGACTTTACGTGAGGCATTGCTCTTATTAAGACCAGAAATTTATGGCTCAATAGCCGAAGAAAAAGCGGAGCTCGAAGGCTTACTTTATGTTATTGACCGCTTGCCTCAAGGCATAGAAGAGTGTACATTTATAAACTTAACAAGTGACGAGGGATATGCCAATTCACATTTTAAACCTATAATTCCACCAAAACGACGACGTAATTGCTATCGTATTGATGATGAGCAAATGAACATTGAGATTACTAGGGGACGATCTGAAATTTATGATATTCTAACCCACCTTACCTTTCTATTTGTAGAGTCTCATAAAATAAGCAAACGTATTATTATTAATGAGGAAGGCGCAACAGTTAGAGACTGGCAGAAGTTGGAAAACGCTGTAAGCTCAACAAAAAAACTGACTCAGAAAGAACGAGAAATAGCAATAACCCATACTGCAAATATTTTAGGAAGGACCTTTAACGAATTAACTGAAGCTTATCCAAAATTTGCTACTGATAATCAACCTGAGCGACTACTTCATATTGTGTATTGGCTAGGTAAGTTAGCCATTGAAGAAGTCGTAAACGGAAACAAAAGGACAATAACATTCAGTCCAGTTCTAAGAGAGCGTTTAGGTCATCATATTCATGGTGAAATATGGGCAGACAACATAAAAGCTGTTTTGCATAAGAATGGACTATTGGAGCGTCCAATTCATATTATCAGTGCTAATATGCACAGCGTGATGAATTCTATTTTTGCAAAAGGCACATTAAAGGGAGCTGAGGCTAAAAAAGATATTTTCGAGGTTTTTGAAACATTGAGTAATTCAAAAAATGGAGCATTACGCAATAAAGTAGAAAAATCAGCGTTGCAAAACGGAATGCTGTATATTAAAGATGCCTCTGGCACCAACATAGACGTTCAGGTTTTTGATACAGACAGTATAGATTTTACTAAAACAGATTTCGAATATAATCAGTCTAGCAAGGACGATAAAGCAGTTATTTTTGTTATGGATTATGCTTTTGGTGAACAGGCTTATGAGACCTTAGATGAGTTTTTAAAGCCAATAAAAGCGGATGGCAAGAAAGTGCATTTAGACGTGAGATCCATTTCAATAATGGGAAAAGCAGGTATTCTAGAAGGAGGTAAAGGAGACGTTATGATTCCTTCAGCACATATTTTTGAAGGTACTGCAGATAATTATCCATTTAAAAACGAACTAAGTAAAAACGATTTGCTAGATTGCGGAGTTGATGTTTTTGAAGGCACAATGGTTACTGTTTTGGGTACATCACTTCAAAATAAAGAGATTTTAAAATTCTTTAAGAACTCCACATGGAATGTCATTGGTTTGGAAATGGAAGGGGCGCATTATCAAAAGGCAATCCAAGCGGCATCAAAAGTGAGAGGTAGCATTAACGAAGATGTAAAAGTAAGATATGCATACTATGCTAGTGACAACCCTTTAGAAACGGGTAGCACATTAGCATCTGGGGGTTTAGGAGCTTCAGGTGTTAAACCGACATACGTTATAACAAAAAAGATACTGGAACAAATATTTAATTCATAAAATATGAGTGATAAATTACCTAATTCGCAACCTAATGACGAAATCGATTTGGTGCAATTATTCAAATATATTGGTAAAGCATTTGAAATGTTTTTTAGATTCATTGCCAACATTTTTAAAACTATATTTTCGGCTTTTGTTTATTCCTTAAAGCCATTAGTGAATAATTTTAAGATTGTGTCAATTACAATTATGATTGCAGCTGTTACTGGAGTAATAATAGATAGTTATAAACCTTCAGTTTACATGTCTGATATGTTAGTAAAACCTTATTTTGAATCAAAATATCAATTAGCAAATGACATTGACTATTTTAACGCTCTTATTTCCTCTAATAACCATTCTGAGTTAGCAAATAAATTTCAAATTGACACAACTGATGCCAAGGAGCTTATAGGCTTTGAAATAGAAATTGGGCCAGAAACCCAAAACGATTTGATTATTCAATACGATGAATATATTAGTTCAATAGATAGCACTCTTGCTATTGATATCACATATGATGATTACGTGCTTAATAGAGATATATTAGCGGGCAAGGTTTTTTCAATAATTGCTAAATCTCATAAAAAAGATATCTTTAAAAGCTTAGAGAAAGGGTTCATAAACACTTTTGAAAACGATTATTCAAAGAAATTAAAAAGATTAAGAGACTCTGCTTTATACTCAGAAAAACTATCCTACCAGAAAGAGTTAATGAATATAGATAGCTTGCAAAATTTATACTTGAATGTTCTTAAAACTGAATCTGAAAACGGCAAGTTAAATTTAGGGTCTGGCACATTGTTTCCTTTAATTCAAGAAAAAACACAGACTCGAGAATATGATTTATTTCAAGAAGAACTTAAAATTAGGGGTAAGTTAAGAGTTTTAGATGAAAAACTGATAGTTGAAAGTGATTATTATGATATTTTATCTGGTTTTGAGGAGGTAGGTACCAAAGAGTCAAATATACAAAATAAGTCCTCGATAATTTTTCCAATTTTAGCATTAGCACTTTTAGTCCTTGCATTTATTTTCTTGAAAGTTTTTAAATTTATTAGAGACTATGAACATAAATAAGAGAGTATTAATTACTGGAGGTGCAGGTTTTATTGGTTCTCATTTGGTTCGCTTGTTCTCCAATAAATATGAAGATTATCATATATATAATATAGATACACTTACATATGCTGGGAACTTAGAAAACCTAAAAGATGTTGAACTTAGACCCAACTATACGTTCATTAAAGGTAACATAACGGATGAGGCTTTTATAGGCAAAATTTTTGAAGACTATGAGTTTACGCATGTTATACACTTAGCAGCAGAATCACATGTGGATCGTTCTATTGAAGACCCGTTTGCGTTTGTAAAAACAAATGTCATTGGTACGGTAGTGTTGCTAAATGCTTTTAGGAATTTGTGGAAAAATAATTTTAAAGATAAACTGTTTTATCATATAAGCACAGATGAAGTGTATGGAAGCTTAGGGGTATCGGGGTTATTTACAGAAACAACACCTTATGACCCTAATTCGCCCTATTCTGCATCAAAAGCAAGTTCTGATCATTTTGTTAGAGCATATGGGGAGACTTATAGGTTACCATATGTGATAACTAATTGTTCCAATAACTATGGACAAAACCAATTCCCAGAAAAATTGATTCCATTATTTATCAATAATATTTTAAACAACAAGCCTTTACCCGTATATGGTGATGGCAATTATACAAGAGACTGGCTTTACGTTAAAGACCATGCTATTGCTATAGATATGGTTTTTCATAATGGAAAGGTTGCTGAGACTTATAATATTGGGGGATTTAATGAATGGAAAAATATAGACCTTGTTAGGTTGTTGTGTAAGCAAATGGATGATAGATTGGGTAAAGCACCAGGCAGTTCAGAAAAACTCATAACGTTTGTAAAAGATAGACCAGGTCATGACCTAAGATATGCAATTGACGCAAATAAAATAAAGCAAGAACTTGGGTGGTCTCCTTCTGTAACCTTTGAAGAAGGTCTAAAAGAAACAATAGATTGGTATTTGAGCAATGAACAATGGCTTAAAAATGTAACAACAGGCCAATACCAATCATACTACAAAAAGCAATATAGCTAACCATGAAAGGAATAATTTTAGCTGGTGGATCGGGCACCAGACTACACCCCTTAACATTAACCATAAGCAAGCAGTTAATGCCTATTTATGATAAGCCCATGATATATTACCCTCTATCTACATTAATGTATGCAGGTATAAGAGAGGTTCTAATAATTTCAACACCTAAAGACCTACCCTTGTTTAAAGATCTTTTAGGTAATGGCGAAAAGTATGGATGTAATTTTAGTTATGCAGTACAGCATGCCCCTAAAGGATTGGCTGAAGCATTTTTAATAGGGGAGAAATTTATAGGCTCAGATAAAGTAGCCCTAATATTAGGGGATAATATTTTTTATGGATCTGGTTTGGCAAGATTACTACAAAGTAATAATAACCCCAATGGAGGAATCATTTATGCGTATAGAGTTCATGACCCTGAACGTTATGGAGTTGTAGAATTTGATATTAATGGAAATGCGATATCCATAGAAGAAAAGCCAAAAACACCAAAATCTAATTACGCCGTACCAGGAGTATATTTTTATGACAACTCAGTGGTAGAGATAGCCAAAAACATTAAACCTAGTAAAAGAGGGGAGTTAGAGATTACGGATGTTAATAAAGAATTTTTAAAACTAGGCAAGTTAAGCGTTAGCATTTTAGATAGGGGAACAGCTTGGTTAGACACAGGAACTTTTGATTCATTAATGCAAGCTTCTCAATTCGTTGAGGTTATTGAGAATAGGCAAGGGCTAAAAATAGGATCTATAGAGGCAGCAGCATTTGAGATGAATTATATCAACGAAGAAGAATTTAAAAACTTAGCAAAGCCTTTACTAAAAAGTGGTTACGGCAAAAATTTATTAGGTTTATTGAAACAAAAAAATGATAATTAAGCATACAAAAATAAAAGATTGCATAATAATTGAACCTAAAACATTTATAGACAAAAGAGGTTATTTCTTTGAAAGTTATAACAAGCAACTCTTTGATTTAAATATAGGTTATAGTGTAGATTTTGTACAAGATAACGAATCATACTCTTCTAAAAATGTTTTAAGAGGCTTACATTTTCAAAAAGGTGAACATGCCCAAGCTAAATTAGTTAGAGTAGTTAAAGGGGAAGTGCTTGATGTAGCAGTAGATTTAAGGGCAAGTTCAGAAACGTATGGCGCATATGTTTCCGTTATCTTATCTGAAGAGAACAAAAGACAATTATTTGTTCCAAGAGGTTTTGCACATGGTTTTTTGGTATTATCAGATACGGCTATTTTTTCATATAAATGCGATAATTATTATAACAAAAATTCAGAGGGCGGCATAATTTATAATGACCCTGCATTAAACATAGATTGGGAAATTTCTGAAAAGGAATTAATCATTTCTGAAAAAGACTTGGAGCTACCTAAGTTTAATACTATTGTACTATGATGAATGTATTGGTGACTGGAGGTATGGGGCAATTAGCAAAAAGTATAAAAGATATAGAAGCGAAATACCCCAATATAAAATTGCATTTCAAATCTTCTACAGAATTAGATATAACAAAAAAAGACACTGTAAAAACAATTTTTAATAATCAAACATTTGATTATTGTATTAATTGTGCTGCTTATACAGCTGTTGATAATGCCGAAAAGGATAGCGATTCTGCATACAAGGTAAATGAACTTGGAGTAAAAAATTTAGCAAAAGAATGTCACATTGATAAGGTGATATTAATTCATATCTCTACAGATTTTGTTTTTGGAGGTAGTGGCCCTATTGCATATACAGAGAAAGATGAAACCAACCCTCAAAATGTTTATGGTTTTTCAAAACTAAAAGGTGAATTGGCTATAGAAAAAAGCATGAATCAGTATTTTATTTTAAGAACTTCATGGTTATATTCCGAGCATAATAAGAATTTCATGAAAACCATGATTAAATTGGCCTCCGATAGGCAAAATTTAAATGTTGTGGATGATCAGATAGGGACACCAACTTATACGAAAGATTTAGCTGAAGTAATCTTTAAAATTATTGATACTAAACATGATAATTATGGTACATATCATTATAGTAATGAGGGTATTGCTAGCTGGTATGATTTTGCATATTCTATTTTTGATGAGATAAATTCTGATATTAAATTGCTCCCCATAAAAACCATAGACTACCCAACCCCAGCTAAAAGGCCATTATTTAGTGTTTTAGATAAATCCAAGATTAAAGAAAACTTAAATATACATATCCCACATTGGCGATCTAGTTTAAGAGAAGCGATTTCTAACTTAAAACAATAATGACACTAATAAACAATATGATTTGCATATATGACAGGTACAATCAAAAATAACTTAAAAACAGCAATAAAAGCGTCTTTAAAAGCAGGTGAGGCTATAATGCATGTTTATGATATAGCTTTTAATGTGGAGTTCAAAGATGACAAGTCTCCATTGACTGAGGCAGACAGAGAAGCTAATGAAATTATCAACTCGTTTTTAAAGGAAACACCAATACCTATAATTAGTGAAGAAAACAAGCAGATAGATTATTCAATACGAAAAAACTGGAATATTTGCTGGATAGTCGATCCTGTGGATGGGACAAAAGAGTTTATTAAACGCAATGGTGAGTTTACCGTTAACATTGCTTTAGTTGAAAACGGAATGCCGCAACTCGGGGTAATCTATGTGCCAGCTACAAAGCACTTATATTTTGCTGATGTTACAAAAAAGCAAGCGTTTTCTGCTGAGTTATCGTCACATAATACAACAATCGAAGATGTAATGAACGCCTCTAAACCTCTTCAACCCAAGACCAAATCAAATGCTGTTGAGGTTGTGGGTAGCCGATCTCATATGAGTCAAGAGACTTTAGATTTTGTTGAAAGTCTAAAAAAATCAGGAAAGGAGGTAAGCATTGTTTCAAAAGGAAGTTCTTTAAAATTTTGTTTAGTTGCAGAAGGTAATGCCGATATCTACCCTAGATTTGCACCTACTATGGAATGGGATACTGCTGCAGGACAGGCCATTTGCAATGCCATTGGTATAGATGTTATCGCAGAAGACACAAAAGAAGTGCTTTTATACAACAAAGAAAACTTGCTCAATCCATGGTTTATAGTTTCTAAACGCTAAGAACTATGGCTAAGTACAAAACAGAATCCCACCTTAGAAGCCTTATAAAAGGAATATCGTGGCGTATTGTTGCTACTTCAGATACAATTTTGGTGGTGTTGCTAATCACTTGTTTAAGTGGTCAATGCAGTTTAGAAAATGCTGTTAAAATTGGTTCAATAGAGTTTTTGGTCAAGTTTTTAATCTATTATGTTCACGAAAGAATTTGGCAAAAAATACTCATAAACAAGGAAGTCACAAAAAAGCAAACACTTCAAAAAACAATATCATGGCGCATTATTGCAACGACAATGACATTCATAATATCTGGCGCAATTTTAGAAGCGTTTAACGAAATAGCATTATATATTGCTATTACAGAATTATTTACGAAATTCGTATTGTACTATCTACACGAAAGACTTTGGCTAAAATTACCCTTAGGTAGAATTAGACAATTTTTTTTCGGTAAAAAAAGATAAAATGTCCAAACATATTATTCCTCATAATTATCATGTTTCAAAGACAGATAGAGTTGCCTCTAACAAGCACAATTCATTTTTAATCTGGTTCACTGGCCTTTCAGGTTCTGGCAAATCAACAATTGCCAACCTTGTTGAGCGGAATCTATTTCAAAAAGGCATAAAAACCTATTCTCTAGATGGTGATAATATTAGAAAGGGAATAAATAATGACCTTTCATTTTCGCCAGAGGACAGAACAGAAAACATAAGACGTATTGCTGAAGTTGCTAACCTAATGGTAGATGCCGGTTTAGTTGTTTTAGCAGCATTTGTGTCACCGTATAAAAAAGATAGAGAGAATATTAGAACTATCGTCAAAGATGTTAACTTTGTCGAGATTTATATCAACACAAGTATTGAAGAGTGCGAACGTAGAGATGTAAAGGGCTTATACAAAAAAGCCAGAGCAGGAGAGATAAAAAACATGACGGGTATTTCGGCCCCTTATGAAGCACCAGATAACCCAAATATTGAGATTAAAACCGAAAACGAATCCATTGAAGATGCTGTAAAAAGAATTGTGGATTATATAACACCAAAATTAGAACTCAAAAATGAGTAGATATTACTTAAATTATTTAGACGAATTAGAGAGCGAGGCTATTTATGTCTTACGAGAAGTTTGGGCACAATTTGATAACCCTGTAATATTGTTTTCGGGAGGAAAAGATTCTATTTTGGTAACACACTTGGCAAAAAAAGCATTTTACCCAGCAAAGATTCCTTTTCCATTAATGCATGTTGATACAGGTCATAATTTTCCCGAGACCATTCAGTTTAGAGATAATATAATAAAAGATTTAGGAGTAGAACTCATTGTAGGTTCTGTACAAGAATCTATAGATGAAGGCAGGGTTGCAGAGGAAAAAGGTAAAAATGCTACAAGAAATGCATTGCAGATCACAACACTTTTAGATGCCATTGAATCTAACAAAATTGATTGTGCTATTGGTGGAGGAAGACGAGACGAAGAAAAGGCAAGGGCCAAAGAACGTTTCTTTTCTCACAGAGATGATTTTGGACAATGGGATCCAAAAAATCAGAGACCAGAGCTTTGGAATATTTTTAACGGTAAACATTTTGAAGGAGAACACTTTAGAGCTTTTCCCATAAGTAACTGGACCGAAATGGACGTATGGAACTATATAAAAAGAGAGCATATAGCAATACCTTCATTATATTTTGCTCATGAGCGTGAAGTCGTATGGAGACAAGACAGTTGGATACCCAATTCAGAGTTTTTAGTGCTAGAAGAGCACGAAGAAATTGTAACAAAAAAGATTCGCTTTAGAACTTTGGGTGATATCACAATTACAGGAGGTATAGAATCCGATGCAGATACTTTAGAAAAAATTGCAGATGAAGTATCTGGGATGAGACAGACGGAACGTGGAAACAGAAGTGATGATAAACGGTCAGAGTCCGCAATGGAAGATAGAAAACGTCAGGGATATTTTTAAAAGAAACAGAGGATGTTAGATAATAACCAATTATTACGTTTTACTACAGCAGGAAGTGTAGACGACGGAAAAAGTACTTTAATAGGACGCTTGCTTTACGATTCGAAATCTATATTCGAAGACCAACTTCAGGCTATAGAAAACACCAGTAAAAAGAAAGGTCATGATGGTGTGGATTTAGCACTATTTACTGATGGTCTTAGGGACGAAAGAGAACAAGGAATAACTATTGATGTAGCTTACAGGTACTTTACAACACCAAAACGTAAGTTTATAATTGCAGATACGCCAGGTCATATACAGTATACCAGAAATATGGTTACGGGAGCATCTACAGCTAATGCTGCTATTATTTTAGTTGATGCCAGACATGGTGTTATTGAGCAAACTAAAAGACATTCCTTTATTGCTTCATTACTACAAATACCCCATGTTATCGTATGTATTAATAAGATGGACTTGGTTGATTATTCCGAAGAAGTCTATAATAATGTTATCAATCAATTTGAAGAGTTTGCTTCAAAGTTATTAGTTAATGATATACGCTTTATACCGATTAGTGCTTTAAATGGGGATAACGTTGTCAATAGATCCACAAATATGGATTGGTATCAGGGTGCACCGTTATTACACACCTTAGAAACCATGCACATAAGTAGTGACATCAATAAGGTTGATGCACGATTTCCGGTACAAACTGTGTTGAGACCACAAAGTGAAAGCCACAGAGATTACAGAGGTTATGCAGGTAGAATGGCGAGTGGTATCTTTAGACTAGGAGATGAGGTTACAGTATTACCATCTGGTTTTACCTCAAAAATCAAAACGATAGATACTTTAGACAAATCACTTGAAGAAGCGTATGCGCCAATGTCTATTTCTGTTACCTTAGAAGATGATATAGATATTAGCAGAGGCGATATGATCGTGAAATCTAATAACAAGCCTGAACCTTCTCAAGATATAGAGGTAATGCTTTGTTGGTTGCATAATAATCCAGCTAAACCAAGAGCTAAATACAGCATTAGACACACATCCAATGAGCAAAAGGCAATGATAAAGGAGATCGTGTATAAGTTTGATATCAATACTTTAGAAAGAAAGAGTGAGGATAAGGATATAAAAATGAATGACATTTCTAAAGTTAAAATTAGAACAACTAAACCACTAATGGTTGATTCTTACAGGGAGAACAGAACTACAGGCAGTATAATTTTAATAGATGAAGCAACAAATGAAACTGTTGCTGCTGGGATGGTTGTTTAAAAAACTTTGGGAATGAAAAAATTTATTAAATATTTTCTTATATTAATAGTAGCCACGAACTGTAATGGCAATGAAAAAAGCCCTACTGACAATAAAGTAAAAGAGCCTAAAATTGTAGAAATACACAAGGAAAATAAAACCAAGACAGATTATTTTACTCTAAAACTGGAAGCTGTAGTTGAAGAAGATGATGATTTCACGTTATTTTATTTAAATGAAAACCAAAGACAGATATCTAAGAGAAATTCAGTTTCAATACCTGTTAAAGGCAGTGATAACTATCAGACATTTTTCTTTCAATTAAACGAAGATGTTTTGCCCAATAAACTAATTTTAAAATTTGGAAATAAAGACAAAATTCAGAAAATTATAGTTAATAGTTTAGAATTGAGTTACAATGGCAATAAGATTACTATCACTAAACAAGTTTTTTTTAATCATTTCAACCCTAATGAATTTATAGAATACAATAAAGTTAATTTTACTGCTGTTGCTTTAGAAAAAGAGGGTATGTATAATCCGTTTTTTGTATCAAGAAAATCGCTTCAAGATAGAATGAATTTAGAGCTACCTTAGCTATTTATCCCACTTAATCATTTTTAATGAAACTTAAAAACATGAACAAGATTCAAAAACTTCTTAGGGTTTATGGATTAGAAAAGTTGATTCTAAACTCTGGAAGCGTATTTTTAAGAAGAATATTTGGTATGGTATTGAGTTTTATCTGGGTGTTTATTATAACCAACCTTTTTGGCTCAAAAGTTTATGGGCTTATTGCCATAAGCCAAGTAATAATTAGCTTCTTAGGTGTTTTTTTTTGCTTGGGTATAGACAATGTATTGGTGAAGCTAGGCTCAATGAAGGAGCATTATAGAGGCAACTATATACAATCTGATTTTTTAAGAAAAGCGTTTGTCATTGTCGTCATTTCGTCATTTCTATGCGGATTTTTAATGATTTCATTTAAAGATGTCTTAGCCGTACAAATATTCAAAAAAGAAGATTTAGCAAGCTACTTTAATTGCATAGGTTTGCTATCAATTTTATTCTTATCTCATAAGGCCTTTATTGGCTTTTTAGCTGTTGAAGGTAAATTCAATAAGTATGGGAATTTTTACTTTCTATATCCTAATATGCTTATTTTAATACTTGTTTGTATAACATATCATTATAAGTTGCCTCCATATTTTATAATCATCGGATATATTTTATCGTATGGAATTTTCGGATTAACCTATAGTGTCTCTTTGTTAAGAATTCCAATTAAGCTTAAGAATACTATAAGTTACAAGAAGATACTCAAGCTCTCAACGCCAATGATGATTAGCTCCTCGTTTTTGCTAATATCTAGCTGGACAGATGTTTTAATGTTGGGAGCAATGGTGAGTGAGAGTGATGTAGGTGTGTATAATGCAGCATTTAAGTTGGGAAGTTTAGTGTTAATTGTTGTTGCCGCTGTTAACACAGTGTTGTCACCTAAAATTTCTAAACTTTTTGAAGGCAAGAACATTGAAGGCATAAAAAAGGAAGTACAAAAAGCAACCAAACTTATCTCATTTTTAAGCTTACCCATTGTTGTTTTCATGATTATATTTAGAAAGCCAATACTTGGTTTATTTGGGGAAGAGTTTATATCTGGTCAATTAGTATTGGTGATAGTTTCCTTAGGGATGCTTTTTAATGCCATGTCTGGAAGTGTGGGCCAGATTTTAAATATGACAATATATCAGAAGCAATTTCGAAATTTCACATTTATTTGTGCTTTCACAAATATTATTTTAAATTACTTCTTAATACTAAAATACGGAATAGAGGGCGCTGCATTGGCGAGCTTAATATCTAATTTAATTATTAACATAATGTGTTTAGTTCTAGTAAAACAAAAATTTAATTTTTATGCTTTTTTTAGACTATGATATATATGTTTCAAAAATACAGACAAAAAATTTCGAAGAAAGTATATACTTTTTATTATAGACTTAAGTTTTTGGGAATTATAAAAGCTGAGAATAAGAGTTATATAGAAAAAAGGTTTTCAATAAAGGTATTTACTTATAAACGATCTAAACTGAAAGTATTTCTAAGAAAAGGAGCTGGTATTCAACATGATGTTATTATTCAAGGAACCGGCAATTTAGAGATTGGGGAGAATAGTTTTGTAGGCTCTTTTTCTACTATAGGGGTAAATTCAAAAGTATGTATTGGCAGTAATGTAATGATAGCTCAAAATGTTTCTATCAGAGATACAGACCATAGATTTGATGATTTTACCATCCCTATGATTCAACAAGGAATATTGACTGAACCCGTTTTTATCGAAGATAATGTATGGATTGGTTTTGGAGTTGTTATTACCAAGGGAGTAACCGTGGGTAGAGGATCAATCATAGCAGCAAATGCTGTAGTTACTAAAAATGTTCCTGAAAATGCAATTATGGGAGGTGTGCCAGCTAAAGTTTTAAAGTTTAGAAATGAGTAAGGTCAATTTTTTCTGTGTTGGTGTACAAAAAGCAGGTACAACAACTTTACATAATATTCTGAGTCAACACCCAGACCTATGCCTGCCAGAAAAAAAAGAGACACATTTTTTTAGCAATGAGGATTTGTATAGAAAAGGCGAATCACATTATTTACAGTATTTTAATCATTCAAAACCATATAAATATTTCGGAGAAATAGATCCTGAATATTCTTATTTTACTCAATCTGCAGAACGAATATTCAACACATATGGAAAGATTAAAATCCTATTTATACTCAGGAACCCTGTTGATAGAGCATACTCACATTATTTGATGACAAAGAGAAGAGGATTAGAGAACCTTTCTTTTGAAAATGCTATGTACAAAGAAGAAGGAAGGATCAACAATAAGGAAGATAATATGCATTATAGTTATCGTTCTCGAGGATATTATTTGGATCAGATTTTGAATTATGAAAAATATTTTGGTAGTGAAAACATTAAGGTTCTTCTTTTTGATGATTTTACCAATAATACTAAAGATTGTATCTTGGATATTATAGATTTTATTGGTCTAAAAGATTTCGATTTTAATACCGAAACAATAAGTAATCCAGCATCACACCCAAGGTCTGGTTATCTGCAAAAGATACTATATAAAAAAAATATTTTTAAAGAATTAGTTGGAAATTTAATTCAATCAAAAGAAACAAAGCGACGAATAGCCGAATACATAGAAAAGATAAACCTTAAGACAATAGAGAAAGAAAACCTTTCTAGCTCATTAAGGGCAGAAATATATAATACTTATTATAAAAAACAAATTTTAGAACTAGAAAGAAAACTGAATATAAGCTTAAAAAATTGGAAACACTGAAAATTAAATTACCGTCGAGAGACAATCTTTTAGGATTTTTTTTAATTATAGTTTTGTCTGTAATTGGTCAATTTACAATAGAACAAAATTTTGTATTCCTTCTTATAGTGTCTTTTTTCTTCTTTCTAAAAGAGTTAAAATTTTACAATGGTATAATCAATGCATTAGCTCCATTGGTTTTCATATTTATATTAGCAATTTTTGGTTCAGCCTTTCGCTTACCGACCATATTTAATCTAATAAGGGATTGTGTTCATTTGACAACACCGATTTTTGGAATAATTTTTGGCTACTATTATGTCAAAAATTTCAAAGACAGAGATAATATAATTAAGTGGTTAATACTTTATTGTTTTATTGTCTCTGTTATACACATCACTAAAATTTTTTTAAATTTAGAAAATGACTGGAACACTGCTGAGATAAGAAAAATAGGAGGAAAGGGGAGTCCAGTAGAAGCATTTATCTATACACTTTTTATAGTTTTTTATAAAAAAAACCGTTTCAGATTATTTTCGAGATTATTCAATAATATTTTTTTTGTAGTAGTTACAATATCTATTTTGCTTTATTTATCAAGAACTACATTGATCGCTATTTTATTGTTTATGATTTCATTCTACAGAATAACCCAGGTAACCCGAACTCAGATTCTATACCTTGCGGGTGTATTATTTTTTTTGATAGGGTTTATGGTTTCTTTACAGTTTATGGATATAAAACGGGATTCCAAAGGAGTGGAATCTTTCTTGTACAAACTCAAAATTGCACCACAAGAAATTTTCAATGCAGATATTGATATAAATGATCATACTCAGTTATGGGATAAGTGGAGAGCCTATGAAGTAAAAAAAGCATTTAAAACAATGGAAGAAACTGATGGTTATTTACCTTATATCATTGGAATGGGAGCGGGTTCACTAGTAGATTTAGGTTTCAAAGCCCCTTTAGGAAGAGAAAGAATGCAATATATCCCACACATACATAATGGCTATGGGTATATCTTTTTTAAAACAGGAATCATAGGTTTACTTGTTCTAATATTCTGGATTTTTCATATCTATGCTTATATATATAAGAGACCTATTAATGCTAAACAAAACATATACTACGTAAGTGTTTCTGGAATAGGCCTATATTTACTTTTTGCAACACTTGTAATTAATGGAATATACAATTTTAGACCAATAATGCCAATCATTTTAGGGATGATGCTAAGCATGATTTCCTCAAAGGTTCTAAAAGATAAGAAGAAAATATCAAAATGAAAATAGGAATTATAGGGACAAGGGGTATACCTAATTATCATGGAGGATTTGAGCAATTTGCAGAATTTTTTGCTTTACATTCTAAAAAAAAAGGGCACGATGTCTATGTTTATAACTCTCATGTCCACCCGTATAAAAAAAAGGAATATAAAGGAGTTAAAATTATTCACTCATACGACCCTGAATCTAAAATTGGAACTATCGGTCAGTTTATATATGATTTAAATTGTATTAGGGATTCTCGTAAAAGAGATTTTGATATTATTTTGCAATTAGGCTATACAAGCAGTTCCGTTTGGGGATGGATTTTGCCCGCCAGGCCTATTATTATTACAAACATGGATGGTTTAGAATGGAAAAGAAGCAAGTATTCTAAAAATGTACAAAAATTTCTTTTGTATGCAGAAAAGCTAGCGGTTAAAACTAGCGATTATTTAATATCAGATTCATTGGAAATTCAATCCTACATTAAAGAGAAGTACAAAAGAGACTCCGAATATATTGCTTATGGTGCAAATGTTTTTGTACCCAATATAGACATTGAGTTTGCTTTCCAAGAATTATCTCCAAATGAATATTTTTTACTTATCGCAAGAATGGAGCCCGAAAATAATATTGAAATGATATTAGATGGTTATGTTAGTAGCAATTCTAATTACCCTTTCTGTGTAGTCGGCAATACAGAAAGTACATCTTTTGGAAGTTACATAAAAAACAAGTTTGATAAATATGAAGGTATTCGTTTTTTTGGCGCAATATATGATTTGGAAGTTTTGAATAACATACGGTATAATTCTAGATTATATTTCCATGGACATTCAGTTGGTGGTACCAATCCATCACTACTAGAGGCAATGGCATCTAGCTCACTTATTGCATCCCATCGCAACGATTTTAATTATGCTATTCTTGAAGACGACGCTTTTTATTTTAAATCAGCTGATGAAGTAGCTGAGATTATACAAGATCACAATAAAATGGAGAACCTAAGTATAATTAAGAACAATATTAAAAAAATAATGACAAAATTCAGCTGGGAATTTATTAATAAAAGCTATTTAAGTTTTTTCAAAAAATGTCTCGATGAATAGAGTAAATTACATCTGGAAATCATTATTTGGCTATCTAACATTAGTTTTATTAAGTTCTATTCTACTAGATTATTTTTATAGTAGTTTGGCATTTGGCTTTTGGTTTGCATTTGTGGTTACTTGGGTTGTAAAAACAAAACAATTTTATATAGACAAATCCTTATTGCCATTTTTTATATTTACTCTTTTTTCTTTTATTACTATTGCTTGGTCAGTTGATAAACCTCAAACAATGCATGCAATAGGAAGACAAACTCCATTGTTTTTATTAGCAATAGCAGGAATGTTTTTACCCAAATTATCAAACGATATAATTAAAAGCATATTTGATCGTTTTTCAGTTTTTGTTTCTGGATTGTCAATACTATTGACAATATTAGCTATTATAAAATACTATAAGTATGGGTTTGAAGGATTTCTATATTATCACGAGTTAGTATCACCTTTAGAATTAAACGCAATATATGTATCTTATATAGTCTCATTCTGTTTTTTACATACCTTGCAGAATAGCACCAAGACTTTACTCGTTAAAATAATAAAACTACTAGTTTTAGGCGTATTTTTGATTATGCTTTCTTCTAAGATGATATTGTTTATAACAATAATATTATCAGCTTTAATAATAATTTTTAAATTCAAAAATACACTTTACAAACTGATGGCATTCGGATTAATTTTGTTAGCAATAATATTGGTTTTGGTATTTGCTAACCCAATTAAAAATAGATTTATTTCAGAGTTTAACTCATCCTATAAAGAAATTTTAAAAAAAAGAAATTTTGAAAAAGGAAGAGTTTATACAGGCTTTGAAGCAAGATTACTACAAATAAGAGTGTTTAAAGAAATAATGAACACACCCAAAGATTATGTTTTAGGTATGGGGTTAGATGCATCAAAAAGACAAATTGCAAACACACACAGGGGATTAAAGACACCAACTAGATTCCACACCTATAACTTTCATAACCAATATTTACAGGTTTTTGCAGAGTTAGGTCTAATAGGGTTATTTTTATTATCAGTTTCTCTCGCATTAGCTCTAAAAAGGGCATTGAGCGCAAAATATTTCTTACCATTTGTTTTTATTAGTATGGCTCTATTTTTATCAGAATCTGTTCTTTGGAGACAAAGGGGTATGCTTTTTTTCGGTACCCTTTATATTTTACTTTTTATAATAGATGATAATCATGAAAGCAAAAAACAAATTTGATAAATATAAATATTACTTATCCAAAAGGCTAGATATTTTCTTTCATGGCATGAAAAAATCCCAAAAAAAAGGTAGGAAAATCGGCCCCAAAGTAATATTGAATTCTTTACCAAAATCGGGGACACACCTTTTAGAAAGCCTATTTCTACAATTGCCATTAATGAGACATTGTGGAAAAAAAACATTAAGATTAGAGATTCAAAACTCTGTTAACTCAAAGCTTGGGGTTTTATCTTCAATAAAAAAAGGACAATTTTTGCTGAGCCACATGCAATATCACAAAGGTGCCTTACAAACTATTGTTGCTAATAAAACAAAAATTATTCATTTAGTACGGGATCCTAGAGATGTACTAATCTCTCACCTAAACTATATTGAGAGAATGGACACTACTCAAAAGGCTCATAAATTTTTGGCAGAATATGACACAAGGTTTGAGAAATTAAAAGCAATGATAAATGGAAAGAAAGATATATTAGAGCCTTTTCCAGAAGTTTTAGATAAATTTTTGCCTTGGACTCAATTAGATGAGGTTTTGTGTATAAAGTTTGAACATTTAATTGGTCCAAATGGGGGCGGGAACAAACAAAAACAAATAGATACTGTAAAAAAAATCTGTAACTACATATCAATAGAGCTAAACGATAAACAGATAGATAACATATGTGGTAAAATATATTCGGTTAAGAGTTCTACTTTTAACAAGGGAAAAATAGGAAATTGGAGACATGTTTTAGATAAAGAAGAAAAGCAATGGCTAAACAATACTATTGAGAAAAAAATTTTAAGCTACGGTTATAAATTATAAATGAATATTAAAGCTATTTTTTTTTTAAGACTTTAGCTGGCACACCACCTATAACAACATCTGAGGGAAATTTACCTTTTACCACGGCACCAGCCGCAACAACGCAATTATCCCCTATTTCACAACCATCTAAAAAAGTAGATTTAGCACCAACCCATATATTATTCCCTAATTTAATTCCTTCAGATACAACACCTTGCTCTCTTATCAGTTTTGTACTGTCCGAAAAGTTATGATTTTCGGAATGGAAACTCACATAAGGCCCCATAATTACATCGTTACCAATAACAACTCCACCAGAACAACCAAAAAAAGAATACTCGCCTATACCACTATTATTTCCAATCTTTAATCCGATCCCATATTTAGACATATGGCTAGTAACTCCAATAGTAGAATGAGCGCCAATTTTAACACTATCGCCAAAAACAAGCTTCTCTTTAGCATAACAATCAATGGTAACGTATTTTTCTATGGTACAATTAGTACCAAATGAGAAGTTTCTCTTGTTTTTAATCTTAACTCGCTTGCCCAAAAAGATTTTACGCTTTAACACATAAAAACCCCTTAGAAGCATTAATAATCGTGTGGCTAAAACACTTAAGATAAATTTGTCAGATAGATTTTTGTCGGGTGTGTAATCTTTACCGTTTTTCTCAAGTAATTTTTTTAATAACCCTTTTAACATGCTTTACAAGAAGATTAATATTTAATGCTAATTTATATAAATATTTATATAACCCGTTAGTATGTTTGTCTAAATACAAATTAAGACTATTAAAAAGCATATGTTGCCTATCGCTTCCATAACCTCCATGATGAATATAACCGTCTACAGGAATATAATACGTTTCATAATGTAAATCACTGACTCTTTTGCAATAATCTATGTCTTCTGCATACATAAAAAAATCTTCGTCTAGCCCACCTAAATTTTCCCATATTTCTTTTTTTGTTAGCAAAAACGAGCCTTCGACCCAATCTACTCTTAAAGGTTCTTTATTCTTAAATACACCATTTTTAAAACCATCTCTTTTCTCAAAGAGGAGAGACAATTTCAGTAATCTCAAAGGGTTGGGAAACTTACCAGTAGAATAGCGATATTCTCTATTAGTACCTAGCATTTTAAAACTTACAATACCAATTTTTTCATTGGATAGTAATTCAATAGCGCATGAAGGATCAATTAATAGTTTAGTATCATTATTGAGTAATAATATATATTTTCCTTTGGCATGTTTCGCAGCAGCATTATTTCCCCCAGCAAACCCTAAATTTTCCTTAGATAAAAAGAGCTTTACATCATCAGTAAAGTGAGTATTTAATAAGTTAACAGAGTTGTCTGTAGAAGTATTATCCCATATTATAATTTCATAATTAAGCCTCAAGCACTTTTTTTTAATTGACCGAATACAGTCAATTAAAAATTTCTCACCATTGTAATTAACTATTATTATAGATAACTCCATTAATTATTAAATTGTTTTCAAGATGTTTAAAATTTCAGTGGAGGCCTTTTCCCAACTAAATTCAGAAGCCCTTTGCTTTCCTTTTTTAATTAAGTTGTTTTTAACCTCTTCGTTGCCTAATATGATGTTAATTTGATTAGCTATTTCGGCGGGGTTGTTAGGATCTACATAAAGTACGGAATCTCCACATATTTCAGGTAAGGAAGTCGTATTTGAAACAACGACGGGTGTTCCGTAATACATTGATTCTAAAGGGGGCAGTCCAAAGCCCTCTGCAAAAGAGGGAAAGCAAAATACATTAGCATTCTTGTAAAAAAACTCAATATCTTCAAATTCTATAAACCCGACTTTAATTACTCTGTCTTTAATATTTAATTGCTCTATTAGGAAATCTAAATCGATAGTTTTATGTTCTGATTTGCCAACAATTACTAGAGAAATTTCATCGGATATTTGCGGCATAGCTTTTAAAAGGGCCTGAATATTTTTTCTCACATTTAATCTTCCTAAATAAAGAATATACTTATTGGGTAAATTATATTTCTCATGGATATTGGCACTGTTTATGGACGACTTATTATTTACCAAACCCAAACCATGGTAAACAACACTGATGTTTTTCTCTTCACAAAACTTGTGTTTTAGCATTCTTTCTTTTTCGGAATTGGATATAGTTATAACATGGTCAGCTTTTTTAGAGACATATTTCATTGGGTAAAAGTAAATTCTCTCCTTAAGTGAAAAGAATTGTGGGAAATCCATGAATAAAGCATCATGAACATAATTTACAATCTTATTAGCCCCAAAAAGAGGTGCATAATTTTGATACAAGCATACATCTATTTTATAATTTGAAGTATAAAATGGCATTACAAATAAATTTGTTATTGCATTTAAAATATTGGGAACATACACTAAATGAATATTTGGTTGTGTAATGGGAAATTTATAATGTTTATCACGTTTGTTTAGAAAAATAAAGAAATCAATTGCAGTGTCAAGCTTTACAATATGATTAACTATATTTTCTACTACAACCTTACCACTAGGATGGCTGTTAAAATACCATTTAGCGTCTATGCCTATTCTCATTTGTTTAACATATGATTTGGTGGCTAAAATACTAAAGTTTAATTTTAGTACCTTAAAGGATTATAATTAAAAAAAGGCCTACCTTAATCAGATGAAAATTCATCCTCATTTTATTTTAATATTTTTCGTAGCATTAATACAAATTTCATGTATTAACAATAACTGTATAGATGATTTGCATAGGTTTAGAATAAGATTTGAATTAAAAACACAACAAAGGGGAGCTATCACTATTCAATATTCAGCTGAAAATTCAAAACCTTTAAATGTAACATCAAAGGTCATGGCCTCAGAAGAGGTTCAATTCGTTGAGTTTTGTTTAGATGATGAGCCTTTAAGTTTTAGAGTTTATGTTACAGAAAGTTTAGAAAATATAGACTTCACAGTTTTAAGTCTTTTACTTGAAAATAAAGACAGGCAAATGTTTATTGAACGAGATATGCTTTATCTTTATTTTAAACAAAATGAACTTGTAGAGTATAATAAAGAAACAAGTACTTATATTTTCAACTCAAGTGAAGATGGACAAAACAGAGCTAATTTGGAATCAAGAAAAAGCTTGCAAAAAAGATTACTAAACAGATTAAAACTTTAGTTTTTTTAGAGGCTTAGATTTTACTATTGTAAAAAAGGGCAGATTATCTAATTCGGTATCTTTTTATATTTTTATCAATTTTGTTAGGTATAACATAAAGATTAATTTTAGATTCAAACATAAATTAATAATTTGAGTTTATTTAAATACGGAAGATATTCAGGATACTTAAGGCCTATTTCATACTTAATAGATTTAAGTATAATTAATGCTATAGCTATTCTTTATTTGTTAGGGGGTAAAGAACCATTTATTTTTTCAGCGTTTATTTCAGTGGGCTGGGTTCTTCTTTCTATTTATTCTAAATTTTATGAGGTTTACAGGTATACAAGACCTGTAAATATATTATCGTTAGTGGTAAAACAGTTGATTTTATTCCTATTATTCGTATTTGCTTTTTCGGGCTTATATCACGATTTAAAAATATATCCAAGGCCCATAGTCAAATACACATTATTTTGTTTTTCGTTAATTATAATTTTCAAATTTGCTATTTATTACCTCTTGCAGAAATATAGGGTTTCTTTTGGTGGTAATTATAGATCAACTGTGATTTTTGGATTAAACAAAAAAACGCTTGCACTAGAAAACTTCTTTAATAAAAACCCTGAGTATGGCTACTTGCACCAAAAAACGTATAATTTTAAGAATAAAAACCTGTCCTTAAGCGAATGTTTTGACTTTATTTTAGATGAAAAAATAGATGAAATCTACTGTTCAATTTCAGAACTTACAAACTCTCAAATAGCAGACATTGTTGATTTTGCAGATAACAATTTAAAAATCCTAAAGTTTATACCAGACAGTAAGGAGATATATTCCAAGAGACTTCGTTATGAGTACTACGATTACATACCAATACTTACCTTAAGAACCATTCCCCTAGAAGATTCTGCTAACACAATTATAAAACGTGGATTTGATATTTTGTTCTCCAGTATAATTATAGTATTTATTCTATCTTGGCTCACACCACTAATTGCCATATTCATTAAGCTAGAATCTAAAGGCCCAGTATTTTTTAAACAATCTAGAAATGGCTTTAACTATAGGGAGTTTGATTGTTATAAGTTTCGCTCAATGACACCTAATGAAGATGCCAATTTGTATCAAGCCACGAGAGGTGATCAGCGCGTTACTAAGGTGGGTAGATTTATAAGAAAAACCAGTATAGACGAATTACCTCAATTCTTCAATGTATTGTTCGGCGATATGTCTGTTGTGGGGCCTAGACCACATATGGTGAGCCATACAAATATGTATGCCAAGAAAATAGACAAATTTATGGTAAGACATTTTGTGAAGCCAGGAATTACAGGTTTGGCACAAGTAAGCGGATTTAGAGGCGAAGTTGAGTCTGATAAGGATATTATTGGGCGTGTTAAATACGATATTTTCTATATAGAAAACTGGTCATTACTCTTAGATATAAAAATCATAGCTCAAACATTTGTAAATGCTGTAAGAGGTGAAGACAAGGCATATTAAAGCCTTTCCCTAAGTCTATTCATCTGAGCTAGATAGTCAAAATTCTCGTAGGCCTTTGTTTGTATTTCTCTCTTAAACTCAATATTCAGCTCTGTTTTATTAATAGATTTAATAATTGAATTTAAGTGGCCATAGTTTCCGGCTTCTGCTACCCATCCGAAATTATGATTTTGTATAATTGTTTCTCCCTCTCCACCGCCAAAATATAACATTGGTAATCCTAATTTTGCATATTCGAATATTTTTGAAGGAACAGACCCATAGATCCTATTTAATAATGGAATTATGGCAACATCATACTTTTGCAATTCATCATGCAGTTTTTCCCTGTCTACTCTCCCATAGAAGCAGATGGGTAGCTCATTATTAGTATTAATAAAAGATTCTATTTCGTGTTCTTCTGCACCAGAACCATACATATGCAGCTCAATCCCTTCATAAGTCAAGTTTTGACATAATTTTAAAACGCCTTGAGCCACTCCCAAAAGACCAGCATAAACTATTTTAAGCTTTTCTCCCTTAGAATCATTTTCAGTCAAATCAGCAACCATAATATCAGGATAGTTGCGATAAAGAAACAGTTCGGGTTGAACGGTGATTTTTTTAATGTGAGTCAATATCTCATTACTTTGCCCTAATATTAAATCTGCATTTTTGTAATTAAAATGCTCTAACTTTTTCAAAACCTTATAGCTAAAATTCTTTTTTAAAGCACCTAGCTCAAAACCTGCACTTGGCCATAAGTCGCTTACATTTAAAACCAATTTTCGTTTCTTTGACCTTAAAAAAAGCACACAGGTAAAAGCAACAAGTAATGGTGGTGACTGTACAATAACTTTGTTTGGAATTTTATTCCAAATAAAAAACCACATTAAACTCACGCTGTAAGATAGCATAGCAAATAAGCGTAAAAACTTATTTTTAGATTTACTGGCATACAACCAAATCCTATTAATCTCTATTTCGTTTTCAATAGATTTAGATTTGATTTTACCTCTATATTCTGAAAAAATTTTACCAGTAGGATAATTTGGAAGTGGAGTGACCACACGCACTTTATAATCTTGCTTCAACCCATTTGCTAAATGATATATACGATTAGACGCCGCGCCAATCTCGGGAGGAAAATAACTCGTAATAATCATTAACTCTTTCATTACACTAATTGATGTGAGAGGTGAATTGCTTTAACTTTCCAGATTTTAAACGATTCAACCTGTTAACACGATCAAAACTAATAGTAATACCGGGTTCTAAATAGCGTTTCATCGCTTTTACAATGCGTTCTTTTTTATTGGACGAAAGTGTTTCTCGACTTACATATTTTATTATAAAATGGTCTAATGCTGTTTGCTCTATTATAAACTCGGAGACATTACCATTGTCTTCAATCACGCTTTTGGTAATATAATAAAATGTAAGACCAGCTGCTTTCTTTCCACTAGGTAAAATGGCCACATCATTAGTTCTGCCGATCAGCTTTTTTAAAATAGGCTTCCTTACAGTACTTTTCTCAGATAGAATTCCAATATCACCAATATCATATCTAATAAACGGATGAGCCTTATTGTACAATGAGGTTATTACAACTCTCCCTTCTTCGCCATATGGCAATACATTATCGTTTTTATCTAAAATCTCGATATAAAGTGTCTCACTATTTAACTGCCATTCATTGTTTTTGTTTTGAAAAGCAATCAAATCTAATTCTGAAGCTCCATACTCGTTAATTACAGGTACGCCAAATTGTGTTTCCAACATAGATTTATCATCATCAAATAACATTTCGGATGTTACAATGCAAACCCCAAGACTCGAACATATATTTTTCAAGACTATGTTGTTCCTTTTTAGATACTTAGCAAATTGTACAATTGAACTTGTATAGCCATTAATATATTCAAAACGCGATGTTTTAAACTTTTCTAAAGCATTTTCAAAAGCTGTATCGCTCAAATCAAAAACTGAGAACCGATAGCGATTGCTAAACCAATCCTTTAATCGTTCTTTGAAATGACCTTTTTTATCTAAGGGAATGCCATAAAAACGCGCCTGTTTTGAAACATTAAAATCAATATTAAACCAAGAGAAACGGTTCATAATTACAGCCCAAGTCAGCGCATGACATTTTTTATCCTTTGCAAAAATAAAAGGATCTCCCGAGCTGCCAGAGGTTTTATTTACATAAACGTTTTTAGAACTATAAGCATCACTTAACCTTTGATCTAATGGTTGCTGTAAATGGCGTTTGGTCATTATTGGTACAGAACTCCAATCATTAAAATTAGCGGTTTTTCCAAAAGATTCGTAAAATGAATTATGCTGTAAATGAAAGGCAATGATTTCCTTTTTCTTGGTATCTACATAACTATTAAACTCAGCATTCTCTAGAGCCTGAATTTTTGATAAAATCGATTTAGCTTCGTCGATATCAAAGCCATTTATTTTTAAAGAAAAATCAAATAATCTCAAGGTATTTTCCCCTGTTTAAGGTTTCTGTAAAATAATTGTTTTTTCGACTTAAAACCAATTATTTTTGCCTAAAGAAAATTTAAGCATGAATATTTTAGTACTTGGCTCTGGCGGAAGAGAACACACATTTGCATGGAAAATTGCACAAAGCAACCTTTGTAAACAACTATTTGTTGCACCTGGAAACTCAGGGACTGAAGCTATAGCAACTAACCTAAATATTTCTGTAACTGATTTTGAAGCGATAAAAAAAGCAGTTATTCAAAATCATATTGCTCTAGTTGTTGTTGGCCCAGAAGACCCTTTAGTGCAAGGTATTCACGATTTCTTTTTACAAGATGAAGCTATAAAACACGTAAAAGTAATTGGTCCTCAAATGGCAGCGGCAGAATTAGAAGGAAGCAAAGAATTTGCTAAAAAATTTATGATGCGGCATAACATTCCCACAGCTGCTTATGAGAGTTTCACAAAAGATAATGTTGAGGAAGGCTATAAGTTTTTAGAAACGCTAAATCCGCCTTATGTTTTAAAAGCGGACGGACTGGCCGCAGGAAAAGGAGTTTTGATCTTAAATGATTTAAACGACGCTAAAACAGAATTAAAGCACATGTTGGTAGATGCTAAATTTGGAGCAGCCAGCACCAAAGTGGTCATTGAAGAATTTTTGGATGGTATAGAATTAAGCTGCTTTGTTTTAACAGATGGCAAAGATTACAAAGTCTTACCAACGGCAAAGGATTACAAAAGAATTGGAGAAGGAGATACAGGCTTAAACACTGGAGGAATGGGAGCGGTTTCACCAGTTCCTTTTGCAACAAAAGATTTCCTTGATAAAATTGAAAATCGAATTGTAAAGCCTACGGTTGAAGGTTTAAAAAAGGACAATTTACCGTATATAGGTTTTATTTTTATTGGTTTGATAAAAGTTGGAGACGACCCAAAAGTCATTGAGTACAATGTAAGAATGGGAGACCCAGAAACTGAAGTTGTTTTACCAAGGTTAAAAACGGATTTGGTTGAAATTTTTCAAGCTATGGGAAATCAAACATTGTCCCAAATTAATATTGAGATTGATGAACGTGCGGCAACAACCATAATGTTAGTATCTGGCGGTTATCCTGAAGCTTATGAAAAAGGAAAAGAAATCTCAGGTATTGAAAACATAGAGGATTCTATCGTATTTCATGCTGGCGCAAAAAAACAAGACGGAAAGGTTATAACTTCTGGTGGGCGAGTAATGGCAATAACCTCTTATGGTAATACGCATCAAGAAGCCATAAAAAAATCTTACCAAAGTATAGAAAATCTACATTTTGATAAGATGTACTATCGTAAGGATATTGGTTTTGATTTATAGGTAAGAATGTGAAGTAACACTCTTATCTTCTTCATTATTAGCGTTGTATTTTGCTAATTGCATCATCCAATATACAAAAGCAACCAAGCCTATAAGCATAAAGATCCATGATATAAAGTTGGCTCCAAACCAGCTTTCTAATTCTAAAGCTCTTAAAGCATCAAATGGTGCAAATAAAACATCTACAAATAAATCTTGTATGGCGTAAAAGAAATCTTTCATAACTTTACTCGCTAAGCGAGATTTGAATTTTATCAATTTTAATAATATAGCTTATCAAAATTAAATTGCTTTAATTTTCACAAAAGCTAATCTAGTTGCAAAAATACAAAAACAGTTAATGATTACAAGCATTTTTAGTAAATCCAAACCTATAAACTTCATTATTGTGGTGGTTTTTATTATTTTACTTTTTGTAATCTCAAACTTTAGTGTGCTTTTTAATGAGCTAGACGAGACTTTAAAAGCCATTCTTAAGCTAGTTATTGCGGTTTTTTTAGTCTTTCTTCTAGATTTTATTATCTCAAAAAATAACCTTACCAAAAAGAACAGCTATGCCATAATGACTTTTGGTTTGCTGTTTGGGATGTTTCCTGAAGCATTGAAGTATTCAGATTTTCTATTTGCAAATTTATTTGTTCTATTTGCTTTACGCCGTTTAATAAGTCTACAATCTCATCTGCATATTAAGAAAAAACTGTTCGATGCAGGTTTTTGGATTATGCTGGCAACACTATTTTATTTTTGGTCGATACTGTTTTTTGCTTTGGTCATTGTGGCTCTAATTTATCATTCGCAAAATGATATTAAAAACGCCATCATACCAATTGTGGGAGTAGCAACCCTGATTGTTTTGCTATTGGTACATAATGTTATTCTTCATAATGTTTTTGTTAGACCATCAGATTTTGAGCGCTTTGCAAGCTTAGATTATACACCATACAATAGTAGGGCACTTATTCTGAAATTTACTATTTTGTTCACCTCTTTCATTTGGATACTGATTTACTTCTTTAAGACTTTGCCAGATAAAAACAAAAGACTGAGACCTTCTTATTTTCTTATTGCTTGGGCTTCAATCATTGCTGTTTTGGTAGGTATAATTGCCCCTGTAAAAAACGGAAGCGAGTTTATATTTTTATTTGCTCCGTTTTCAATAATTATGGCAAATTATATCGAAGTGATTTCTGAAAGATGGTTTAAGGAGGTTTTTGTAACGCTCTTAATTATTACACCAATACTAAGCCTACTGTTGTAGTTTGTTACCAAATGCCAAATCGCCGGCATCACCCAATCCAGGAATAATATAACCTTTGTCATTTAGAGTATTGTCTACAGCTGCAATCCAAAGGTTAGTGTCGGCATTAAACGCTTTTGCAACATAATCCACGCCTTTTTGTGCACCAATAACACTGACCAAATGTATTTCTTTTGGAGTACCAAAGGGCTTTAGGGCTTCAAACGTTGCAACCATAGATTGCCCCGTGGCTAACATCGGATCTGCTAAAATCAGAGTTTTATTTTCTAAACTAGGGCAAGCTAAATATTCAACAACAATTTCAAAACTCTCAGGATTGTGCTTATGTTGTCTGTAAGCTGAAATAAATGCGTTTTCTGCAGCATCAAAATAATTGAGCAAACCACTGTGAAGTGGCACACCGGCTCTTAAAATTGAACAGAGTACAATATCGTTTTTATGTAATTCCGTTTTGGAAACCCCTAGTGGAGTCTCGATATCATGGGGTTCAAAATGAAGCGACTTGCTCAGTTCTAGACCTAGAATTTCACCAATACGTTCAATATTACGGCGAAAACGCATGCTGTCTTTTTGAATTGTTTTATCCCTTATTTCAGCAATAAATGTATTTAGTATAGATGGTGTTTCGGAGAGGTTATGAATATGCATATTAGGACTGTTTGTTGAATGGCTAAGTTAATAATTCAAAGTATATTTGCATATTCTAAAATCGAATTAATATGTTTTCAGATAAGGCAAACGCTATATTCCAAGAGGTTATAAAAACATACAAAGTTTTGAATACGGTTGATCAATCTTTCACAAACAAATATGATAAAAGTGAAGATTTAATAGCACATTTACTGTATAGAAAATGCTGGATTGATACCGTTCAATGGGCTTATGAGGATATTATTAGAGATCCAAATATAGAACCTATTGCGGCATTAAAATTAAAGCGTATGATTGATGCATCTAACCAAGACCGAACAGATACGGTTGAATATATCGATAGCTATTTTTTAGATAAATACAAAGATGTTGAGGTAAAACCCAATGCAAAAATTAATTCTGAAAGTCCAGCTTGGGCTATAGATAGACTATCAATTTTAGCTTTAAAAATCTACCACATGCATCTCGAAACGATTAGAGACGATGCATCTGATGCTCACAAAGCTGCTTGCCAAAAGAAGTTGAATATTTTGTTAGAGCAACGCAACGATTTAAGCACAGCTATTGATGACTTATTGAACGATATTGCCAATGGAGACAAGTACATGAAAGTCTATAAGCAAATGAAAATGTACAATGACGATGAGCTTAACCCGGTTCTAAGAGGACAAAAGTAATTTGTCTCCCTGAACTTGTTTCAGGATCTCATTTACTGAAACGAATGCCAAACCCAAAACACATACTCGTCATAAGATTCTCAGCGATGGGAGACGTAGCTATGACGGTACCTGTGTTAAGAGCGCTGACTGAACAATATCCTGAGTTAAAAATCACAGTAGTCACCAAGTTTTTTTTTAACCCCTTTTTTAAAGATTTAGAGAACGTTGAGGTTTATTCTGCGGATTTAAAAGGAAAACACAAAGGTGTTTATGGGCTTTATAAGCTTTCAAATGAGCTAAAAGCCAAACGGTTTGATGCTGTAGCAGATTTGCACAACGTTTTACGAAGTAAAATCTTAAAATTCTTTTTTACAGGAAAGAACGTTATACAGATCGATAAAGGTAGAGCAGAAAAAAAGGCTTTAGTTTCTGGTAAACGATTTCAACAATTAAAAACTACGCATCAGCGTTATGCTGACGTGTTTAATAATCTGGGTTATCCTATTGATCTGTCTAATCCATCATTCCCCAAGAAAGTTGATTTAACTTCAAAACTAAACGCTTTTATTTCTAATAAAGAGCATAAAACTATAGGTGTTGCGCCTTTTGCAGCTCATAAAAGTAAAATGTATCCATTACATCAAATGGAAGATGTTATAACTGAATTATCTAAAGATTACAACATCATCTTGTTTGGTGGAGGAAAAGAGGAAATAAAAACTTTAGACCAGTTTGAAGCTAAATATAAAAACGTCCGTTCCGTGGCTGGAAAATTGAATTTAGACGAAGAATTAGCTTTAATTTCTAATCTAGATGTTATGCTGTCTATGGATTCTGGTAATGGACATTTAGCGGCTATGTTCGGCATAAAAGTGATTACAATATGGGGAGCTACACATCCTTATGCTGGCTTTGCACCTTTCAATCAACCTAAGGACTATGCTCTTGTAGCGGACAGAAAGCAATATCCACTAATACCAACTTCGGTTTACGGAAATAAGTTTCCTGAAGGTTATGAAAATGCCGCAGGTAGCATTTCCGTTGATGCGGTTGTAACAAAAATTAAAGAGATCTGTGGGCTTTCAAAAACGAAGTGAACATTTTTACACATCATCATAATCCACAACAACTGATGCTGTAGTAGGGTGTGCTTGGCAAGTCAGCACCAAACCTTCCGCAACTTCATTATCTGTAAGTATATTGTTTTGTCTCATTTTGGCCTCACCTTCAGTTAATCTAGCAATACAGCTACTGCAAATTCCGCCTTGGCAAGAGTATGGAGCATCAATATCTTGTTTTAAAGCTGCTTCTAGGAGAGAGTCTTCTTGAGACATAGTGAATTCAAATTCTTCCTCATCAACAAGCACTTTGATTTTTGAGCTTCCATTGGGGACATCAACATCTGAATCATTTTTTGCTTCTACAGGAGCGGTAAACAATTCGAATAAGATATTTTTTTCTTTTACGTTGTTTTCAATGAGAACATCTTTAACGGTATAAATCATTTGCTCAGGACCACAGAGATAAAATTTTTCAATAGTTACATCCTTGTATTTGTTTTTTACGATGAGGTTAACTGTACTTTTTTCAATTCGGCCGAATAAGGCACCTTCTTCATTTGCTTGACTGTATATAAAATGCACATGGATACGGTTACCATATGTATTCTTTAGCTCCATTAAGTCATTAAAAAACATGGTATCATCTACGGACTTATTACCATAAATTAAGATAAAGTTGCTAAAAGGCTCCTCTTCGAGCAGTGTTTTGGCAATACTCAAAACGGGTGTTATTCCACTGCCAGCAGCAAAAGCAGCAATGGTTCTGGTCTTTACTTCATTAGTTTCAAGTATAAAACGGCCATTAGGTTCAGCAACTTCAATGGTGTCTCCGGCTTTTAATTGCTTGTTTGCATAAACGGAAAATGTACCACCTTCAACAGCTTTTACAGCTATGGTAACTTCACCACTATTTTTAGAAGAGCAAATAGAATAATCTCTTCTAACCTCTTCGCCATTAATGGTACTTTTTAAGGTGATGTACTGACCAGCTTCAAAATTGAAATCATCTTTAAGATTTTCGGGAATGTTAAAAGTAATTGCAACAGATTTGTCGGTTACGTTTTCTATGGATTTTATGCTAAGATTATGAAATTGAGACATTGTAGTTTTAATTTTGCGCAAAGATAACGAATAACAGCAGAATTTTATGATGGCGAAGTGAAGTCGAAGCCAAAGTTTTCATAAAAATGATGAAATTTAAGTCTGTTAAAATATACCTAAGATTATTATGCATAAGAAAATTATGTATAAATTTGCATTGCTAAGTCAAAATCAATGAGTAATTCAAAATTATATAAAGGAAGTTTAAATACGATCATTCTAAAGTTGCTTAACGAGAATGATAAAATGTATGGCTATGAGATTACCCAAAAAGTAAAAGCGTTGACTAAAGGCGAACTTAATATCACAGAAGGAGCGTTATATCCTGCGCTTCATAAATTAGAAGCAGAAGGCCTTTTGGATGTTGAGGTGGCAAAAGTTGATAACCGATTGCGTAAATATTACAAACTTACTGAAACAGGCACTAAAGAAACTGTCAATAAACTCAATGAACTTGCTGAATATATTAAAACTATGCAGGCTTTAGTAAAGCCTAAATTTGCTTAATTTATGGTAAGGTTGAATAAGGAGCAGATACAGTTTATAGATAATTATTTGGAGAATTCGGATGTGACTCATTTAGATATTAGATCGGAAATGGTGGATCATGTAGCGTCAGGCATTGAGGAAAAGATAGAAGCAGGTGATACACGTGATTTCTACTTTATATTTAAGGATTATATGGTAGAGCATAAATCTAGGTTACTTGATAATAATAAGCAGTTTATTAAATCAGCAGATAGTAAGTTAATAAAGCTTATTTTAAAAGAACTGGTAAAATGGCCATGTATTTTGGTATTCTTCGGATTGATAGCTCTTTTTAAATATTTAAACGTCGCGTCAGAGATTAGTGGTGTAAAAACATGGTTTGGTTTATTGCCAATATTAAGCTTTACACTTTTTGGCATCTCTTATTTTATAGCGTTAAAATATTTTAAATTGGCTCGTTTTTCCTCCATTGAGAGATTGGGATTTTTATTTGCGATGTCATTTCAGTTATTTCACTTCTGTTGGAATATTTCTCATTTAGAGTTTGTAAAAAAGTTTGATTATATCATAATTGGCTTGGTAAGCCTAGCATTATCGATACTTTTAGCGATGATTTTCGTAACTATCAATCAAGTTAAACATTATAAAATTAAATTTAAAGATTTAGCTTAATCATGAAACTTTCAGAAAATGATATTCAAACCATAGACAGATACCTTAAAGACAAGGGTATTGGCTACTGGGATATAAGGTTAGAAATGACGGATCATATCGCTTGCGAAATGGAAAGCAAAAATGGAAGTTATGATTTTCATACACTTTTCATGCACGTTTTGGACAGGTTGGGCTGGAAAAACGATTTAAAATCTTTTGAACAGAGACGACTAAGGTCAATCAATAAAACAGTCCGTAAAAAATACGTTTCAAATTTTGTGGGTCTTTTTACCAATATTAAAACTTTAATAGTTGTAGGCTTTTTTGTGTTTGCATACTACTTATTATTTCAGAATTTTTCGAGTAAAGTATTTAGTATTATTAGCCTTATGTTATTTGGGTTGCCAATTCTCTATTTTACAATTCACTATGCTTACATGTCTATAAAATTTAAAAAATCAGGATATTTATTATACGGATATTTTTATATCATCTTTTCTATGCTAATGTCCAATCTGTTGTACCAATTACCTAGACCAGATGGAGTCTTTGAGGTTACAGAAAACGTAAGGCAAAGTATTATATTTTTTACCACGATTTTTAATGTGTTATTCATCTATTCGGGAATTAAGATTTATCTAGAAACCACTAAAAAATACAGAAACCTACAGGATAAACTAGCAGTTTAGCAACATTCGACGTTAAAATGAAACTCACTAAAGCAGAAATAAAATTCATTGATAATTACCTTATAAAAAATGGGGTAAAATATTGGGATGTGCGACTAGAATTGTTGGATCATACGGTCTCTGCTGTAGAGGATAAGATTAACAATGAAGGAGTTTCTTTCAACGAGGCTTTGCTAGAGATTCATCATGGATTTGGGAACCGAATTCACAACGGGTATACTTACCATTTAGATTTTGAAAAAGCTTTATATATTGATAATAAGGGTTTAAAAAAACTCACTTTAAAAGCGCAAAAAAATATGGCTAAGCAACATAGAAAGCGTTTTTGGAAAACGTACCCTAAGTTTTTAATGTCGTTGCGATTCTTATTAGAGTTTTCAATAATTATAGGAATAGTTTTTGTAGTACATAGATTTAATCCGAAAACCGCATTAATAATCGCACTCATAGCCTGCTTTTTACCAGAGATTTTTAAGATATTTTTTGGTGTTTTTGATAGATCTAACAGAAAATCTCTTAAAATGCAGATGGCAGTCAATATAAGTAGTTTGTATATGGCATTGTCTTATCTTTTAATGGGTGTTTTTAATTCATATTATGATAGTGTACCCCAAAAGCCATACGTTTACTTGACCGTATTTTTTGTTTGCTTATTTCCTTTTGTACGGCATGCCCTTAACACATATAAACAAATATTTATAGAAAATAGAGAAGAATATAGGCTTGTAAACGCATGAAATTAACGGATTCTCAAATAGAAAAGTTATACAACTTTACCCAAAAGCATTATGTGGAATGGTACGATGTACAAACAGAACTTGTTGATCATTTAGCTAACGGTATTGAAACACAATGGCAAGAGAACCCAAATACTTCTTTTGAGGATGCCCTCAAAACAGAATTCAAAAAATTTGGTGTTATGGGTTTTGGCGATGTTGTTGAAGAAAGAACGAAAGCGCTGAACAAAACATATTGGCGTTTAATATGGAAGAACTTTAAAGGCTTTTTCAAACTACCAAAGATTATTTTAACACTGTTTTTAATTTGGGCATACTATACGGCTTTATCTTTTTCTATGCAATACCATACCAACTGGGTGGTTATACCAACACTAACCGTTTTGTTTGGATTTCCTTGGTACTTTTGGATTAAAGAATTTAAACGTTCTAGGCGACTAAAAAAACAGACCGGGAAAAAGTGGCTGTTTGATAATACGATTTCTCAACTAGGTGGTTTGGTACATGTCATGAATTTTGCCATTTATTTTCAGGTCTTTTATCAAAATAAACAAGTGTGGCCTGTAAGTTTGTCCGTTATATTTTCTATTTGTGCTGTACTAATTGGAATGCTAATTTACATAGCCGTATATGTAGTAACACCAAAGCTTAGAAATGAAATGGCACAGCATAACCCAGAGTATAATTTTGTATAGCAGATGTAACAAATTAGAATAAAGCCACACTAACTCAACACAAACTAACCTAAAGCTATGATAAAGCATTTTCTAAATTTAGAATGGAAACAATACTTCCGTTCGTCTTATTGGCAAAAGAATATAGCACTCAATATCCTTTTAGTGTTTTTTGCATTGTATTTCGTAGCCTTATTTTTAAGTGGGGGATTTATTTTGCTTCCTGCACTTAAAAAGCTTTACCCAGATGAAGATCCATTTATAGTAGCCAATAGTTTTCTCTTTTTTTGGATTATAGGTGATTTGTTGGGACGTTTCTTTTTACAGAAACTACCAGTAATGAGTGTCAAGCCCCTGCTAACACTGCCAATAAAGCGCTCTACTGTTGTTAACTTTGTATTAGGGAAATCAGCATTATCTTTCTTTAACTTTTTACCACTATTTGCTATTATACCATTCAGTATTATGCTGATTAGAGATGGTTACGCTACTTCTATGGTTTTACCATGGATGTTGACGATGGTTATTATTGTGCTCATTATAAACTTCCTCAACTTTATCATTGAAGCGTTTTCTGCAGAAACCGAATTATCTATTTTGCCATTATTGTTAGTTTCAGGTGTTTTGTTCGGCTTAGATTATTTTGAGATAGTGTCCTTTAGAACATTAATTGGTGATGGACTTATTAGTATTGCAAATAATCCTGTATTAATAGTAATCCCTTTGCTGATTTTATTAGTTAGCTATTGGCTCAATTACAAACTTTTAAAAGATAAATTATTCTTAGATAGTTCTTTAAAAACCAAAGTACAAGAAGTAAAAGCGGCTGATTTATCTTGGACTAAGCGTTTTGGTGATATTGCGCCTTTTATGCAATTAGATCTAAAGTTAATTTGGAGAAATAAACGCACTAAGTCCATGTTACCATTAGTTATATTATTTCTGTTTTACGGATTAATATTTTACCCTCAGGAAACCTATCAAAACCAGCCTTGGTTTTATGCCTTCATAGGCATTTTTGTCACAGGAATTTTCCTTATCAACTTTGGTCAGTTTATTCCGGCTTGGGATAGTAGTTATTATAAAATGCTAATGAGTCAGAATATTAAATACGAACAATATTTAAGTTCTAAATTCATGTTAATGATTATGAGTGTGGTCATCCTTTTCGTGCTTAGTATTCCGTATGTGTATTTTGGCTGGAAGATTTTATTGGCACACTTTGCTGCAGCTATATATAACATAGGCGTAAACTCTCATGTCATCCTTTTTGGTGGCTCTTTCAACAGAAAGAAAATAGATTTAGATAAAAAAGCAGCGTTTAATTATCAAGGAACTGGTGCTGTACAATGGATAATAGGTTTTCCGCTTATGCTTTTGCCCTTGGGGATTTTTGGTATTTCGTATTGGGCATTAGGATTTGAAGTCGCCTGTACCATTCTTGCCATTCTTGGCATTGTGGGAATTGTGCTGCACAAAAAACTGATGACAATCATTACCAAACGTTATTTAAATTCAAAATATAAAATGATTGACGCTTTTAGTCAAGACAACTAATAACATACCAACATCATGATATACACAAAAGACCTTTCAAAATCATATAACGGAACTACGGTTCTCAATATCGAAGAATTAACCATTCCTAAAGGGCAGAGTTTTGGGCTCGTTGGAAACAATGGAGCAGGTAAAACCACGTATTTTAGTCTGTTGCTAGATTTAATAAAACCTACAACAGGAAGTATCACTAGCAATGATGTTACCGTGGACCAAAGTGAAGACTGGAAACCATTTACATCATCATTTATCGACGAAAGTTTCTTAATTGGATATTTAACGCCAGAAGAATACTTCTATTTCATTGGTGATCTACGAGGACAGAACAAAGCCGATGTTGATGCGCTAACTGCTAAGTTCGAAGATTTTTTCAATGGAGAAATCATAGGTAAGAAAAAATACTTACGTGATTTAAGCAAAGGAAACCAGAAAAAGGCTGGTATTGTAGCGGCACTCATTGGTAATCCCGAAGTTATAATCTTAGATGAGCCGTTCGCTAACCTAGATCCAACGACACAAATCCGTTTGAAGCAAATTTTAAAAGATTTGGCCGAAAAACAAGGTGTTACGGTACTGGTATCCAGTCACGATTTAATGCATGTTACAGATGTGTGTGAGCGTATCGTTGTTTTAGAAAAAGGAGATATTGTTAAGGATTTAGAAACGAATCCTGCAACCTTAAAGGAATTAGAAACCCACTTTGCGAGTAATATGGTTGCTTCTGTTGAGGAGGAATAAGACATAATTAATGTGATTTTTAAGCTTGTGATTATAAATGTAATCACAAGCTTTTTTGTTTAGCCGAACGTTGTTATACCTCGAAAAAGGTATAAATAACATCAAAAATTCAAAAAGATGTTTATTTTTACCACGTTACACACTAAATATCTAATAGTTTAGTTATCTATTAATCAAATAGAACCAACGTTGAAGACCTATTACAGAACTATATTATATCTCTTTATTGTGGCGTTTGTTACCCAAAGCTGTTCGCGCAAAAAAGACACTTTTGTTAGCAGAAATTTTCATGCCTTAGGAACCAAATACAATATTCTATATAATGGTGATATTGCATTACAAAGAGGTATAGATGGCGTAAACGATGCGTTTACCGAAAATTTTTGGGAACTACTTCCTGTAGAGCGTATGGAAATCAGTGAAGATATTTTTCTACCAGGTCAATCTAAAAATGCTGATTTTGAACGTGCTGAAGAAAAAGCCATAAAAGCCGTACAAAAACACGGTATGAATATTAATGGCAGGGAAAAAAACCCTCAAATTGATGAAGCTTATTTACTTTTGGGCAAAGCACGCTATTACGATCAGCGCTTTGTGCCAGCACTTGCAGCATTTAATAATATTCTGAATAAATATCCGACAAGCGACAAAATCAATCAAGTAAAAATTTGGCGCGAAAAGACCAATATGCGCTTAAATAATGATGAGGTTGCCATTAAAAAGTTAAAGCGTTTATTGGAGGAAGAAGAAGGTAATATAGAAGGACAAGATTTGGCAGATGCCTCAGCAGCTTTGGCACAAGCCTATATCAACACTAAATCTAAGGATAGTGCTTTGGCGCAATTGGCTGTGGCTGCCGAAAACACCAAAATCAAGAGAGAAAAAGCACGCTACCATTTTATTAGGGGCCAACTCTACAATGAGTTTAAGAAAAAGGATAGTGCCAATATAGAATTTGATGCCATTATAGATATGCACCGACAAATTCCGAGAGCTTTTTACATTAATGCACACTTAGAAAAATCTTATAATCACGATGCGTTAGATGGGGACGATATAGAATTTCAAGAATATCTTACGGAACTTGAAGAAAATCGTGAAAACAGACCCTTTTTAGATAAGATTTATTACCGTATTGCAGAATACCATCGCAATAAAGCTTCCGATAGTTTAGCTGAAGCATACTATAACAAATCGCTGAGAAAAACCACTTCAGACAAACACCTAAGAGCACTTAGTTATGAGACACTGGGTAATATGTACTTTGACCGAAACATATATAAAACGGCCGGCGCATATTATGATAGTACCATGACAGCTATGGTCGAAAACTCTAAACCCTTTAGAATAATTAAGAAGAAACGCGAAAATTTGGATGATGTTATTTATTATAAAGGTGTTGCAGTGACCAATGATAGTATTTTAAAGATGATAAGCCTTCCCAAGGAGGAACAATTGGCAATATACTCAGTATATACAGAGCAACTAAAACAACAGGCTTTAGAGGAAGAAAAGCGCAAAGCAGAAGAATTAGAAAAACGATCATCTCAAACCACTATATCCAATAACGGTATAGATGCTAAAAATCCAAGATCAGGAATTAGCCAAAAAGGCTCTCCGGGGGAGTTTGCATCCAAAAGTAAAAGCATAAGTCCAGTTGGTAATAATAAGAGTAGTTTTTACTTTTACAATCCAACTACGGTGGCCTATGGTAAAAACGAATTCTTGAGAATTTGGGGAGATCGAAAATTGCAAGATAACTGGAGACTGTCTAATCAAAGAGCAGGTATAAACAATGCGGTTAGAAAAGATGTTGTAACAACTAATACAACAGACGATAAGCGTTATGATCCAGAAACGTACCTGGCATCATTGCCAACAAAACAAACAGAAATCGATAGTATAGCGAAAGAACGAAATTTTGCTTACTACCAGTTGGGCATTATTTATAAGGAAAAATTTAAGGAGTTGGAATTGTCTAAATCTAGATTCGAAGATTTATTAGAGAGCAACCCAGAAGATCGTTTAATATTACCTTCTAAGTATAATTTGTACAAGATCTATATAGAATTGGGATTGAACACAAAGGCTGAAGCTATGAAAGCTGATATTATAGCCAATTACCCTGAGTCACGTTACGCAGAAATCTTACTGAATCCGGAGTCTGAGTTAACTAAAGATGAAAATAGTCCAGAGGTTATATACACCAAATTGTATAAAAAATTCGATAATCAAGAATACCAAGCTGTTATTGCTGAAGCCGAAACACAGATTAAACGCCTAGAAGGTGATGATTTTTTGCCTAAATTCGAAATTCTTAAGACTTCGGCTAAAGGAAGACTTTATGGGTTTGAAGAGTACAAAAAAGGGATTGACTACATTGCATTGACATACCCAAACACAGAAGAAGGACGAAAAGCGCAAGATCTATTGCAAAATGCTATACCAGCTCTGGCAAAGAAAGAATTTGTACCAGACGACAAACCAAAAAACTTTAATGTCATTTATCAATTCCAAAAAGGTTCTGGTGAAGACATAGACACTTTTATTAAAACACTAGACGAAGAAATTGAGAAAAAGATTAAATACTTTGATTTAACCACCTCAAAGGACGTATACGATGAGAATACAACTTTTGTGGTTGTACATGGCTTAAAGAGTATTCAGGGAGCAAGCGGTTTTGCACAGTTATTAGAATCTGATGAAAAAGATAAACGCGGAAAGCCTGTAAAGCCAAAAATAACAAAAGAATATTTTGCAATTTCCTCACCAAACTACACTATTATTCAGCGCCATAAAAACTTAAATGCCTATTTAAAATTAGAGTAATTAAAACCAAATCATATCATGTTTTCCTCAGACAGTAAAAAACCTAAACAAAAAACAACAATGGAAACAAGTACGCAACAGAATATTATAGCACAAGGCACAAAAATTGTTGGTGATATTGCCAGTCAAGGGCCATTTAGAATCGACGGAACAGTTGAAGGCAATGTAAAAACCTCTGGTAAGGTTGTAGTAGGTAAATCAGGATTAATAAAAGGGACATTACAAGGAGAAAATGCTGATTTTGAGGGCAAGTTTTCAGGGAAACTGATTCTTTCAGGTACATTATCATTAAAATCCACTGCACTTATTGAGGGCGAAGTACACACAAGTAAACTAGCCGTAGAACCCGGAGCAACGTTCAATGCCACTTGTAGTATGAAAGGTACAGTAAAAGCATTACCAAATGAACCAGCCAAACCAAAACAACCAGAACAACAAGTCAAAACCGGACAAAGACCAGAAAGACAAGCTTAATACCTATGCACGTTTTTCGGGCATTGTTGTACAAATGGTGGTCATCATATGTGTAGGTACATTTATAGGTCTAAAATTAGATGAACGTTTTCCAAACGAAAACAACCTCTATACGCTTTTTTTTACATTAGGTTTTGTAATTGCTTCTATTGTTTTTGTAATTAGACGTATTATTGCAGCTTCAAAAGATAGTTAATAATTACAATGGAGGAATTTAGAAAGAGACAAATTTCATTTTTGTTACAACTGATGGGTGTATCCGTTGTATTGTTTGCCGTTCACAGTTATTTGTTATATCATTTTGCGAAGGAAATTATTTTTTTCTTTCCAGTTTGGCAGATCTATGCGTTTCATGTATTTGTTACCGCAATGTTCTATACGATAATTAATTACAGATTTTCTTCAGGAAAAAAGAACATATTCAATCTGTTTATGGTGCTAACATTTTCAAAAATGGTACTAGCGATCTTGTTTTTACTGCCTTTATTGCTTTCAGATTTTGAAAACAAGCAGCCAGATGTGTTCAATTTTTTTATCCCTTATTTTATGTACTTATTCTTTGAGGTTTTTGCACTAACCCGATTTCTTCAAAAGTCTTAAAACAGCATTAAAAAAACGCCTTTAAAATCAACACATTTATGTGATTAAAACCCCTTAAAAATTATAGGGAAATTATTGCTTGTCAATTCATTTAATGTTTGTACATTTGCACCGAATTTAAAGCAAGGTATTTTTAAGCCCATTAGAATGAGAATAAGCACCTTTAAAAACATAATATTATCAGCATTATTTTTAACTGTTTTTAATATTGGTTTTGCCTCTGAAACTAAAGACGGAGGAGACGACGAAAAATTCGATCCTAAGGAGATGATTTTACATCACGTTAAGGATGCCTACGGAATGCATATTGCAACCTTAAATCAAGGTGAAGAAAATGAACTTCATATAACTATACCATTACCCGTAATCGTATATACAGATAAGGGCTTAACAACGTTTTCATCTTCTGCATTTCACCACGATTATCATGGTCATGAGATTGTTGAAAGAAATGGTCAGCGCTTTGTTAATGTTCATGAAAAAGTATACGTTTTAGATAAAGGTGCTAATGAAGTTGCGTTTGATGCTGAAGGTCACCCGACCAATGCACATAGACCTAAATTTGATTTGTCTATTACAAGAAACGTATTTATGATGTGGGTCTCTATAGCAGTATTATTTTTAATCTTTTTAACTGCAGCACGTCGTTATAAGAAATCTGATGACAATGTACCATCAGGTGTTGCAAGTTTTGTTGAGCCTTTAGTCGTGTTTGTTAGGGATGAGATTGCTAAGCCAATGATTGGTGAGCACAAGTACAAAAGATACATGCCTTACTTATTAACTATATTTTTCTTTATATGGATTAATAATATATTCGGATTAATTCCAATTCTTAACGGTGCTAACTTAAGTGGTAACATTGCATTTACTTTTACATTAGCAGCTATTACATTCATCATTACAACATTTAGTGGTAACAAAAATTACTGGAAGCACATCTTTTGGATGCCAGGCGTACCTGTGCCAATGAAAATATTTTTAATGCCAATTGAGATTATAGGTATGTTTGTTAAACCTATCTCTCTTATGATTCGTTTGTTTGCTAACATTACAGCAGGTCACGTCATTATATTAGCATTAATGTCATTAATATTTGTATTCAAAACTGTTGCTATTGCACCAGTATCTGTAGCATTCTCATTGTTTATTACGGTTATTGAGGTTATTGTAACGGCAATACAAGCTTATATATTTACAATATTGTCAGCCCTTTATTTTGGGATGGCAACTGAAGAAGAACATCATTAATTAATTTAAATTTTATATTATGACTATTACTGGAATTGCAGCTATTGGAGCTGGTTTAGCAGCTATTGGAGCTGGTGTTGGTATTGGTAAGATTGGTGGGTCTGCTATGGAAGCTATGGCACGTCAACCAGAGATGCACGGAAAGATTCAATCTTCTGCATTAATCTTAGCAGCCTTCGTAGAAGCGGTAGCACTATTTGGTGTTGTTGTTGCTTTCTTACAAGGGTAAGACATTAAGATACAGAAGTAACGGTTGGTTGCTTCTGTATTTTTATCATTCTTCAAAGCTTTAGTAGTGAAGAATAAAATTTAAGTTATTTAAAATAAAATAGAATGGATTTAATTACACCGGAATTTGGACTTGTCTTTTGGACGTTAATTACATTTTTAGTATTACTTTTTATCTTAAGAAAATTTGCTTGGAAACCTATTTTGGGTGCTGTTAGCGATAGAGAAGAAGGTATTAAAGATGCTTTAGCTTCTGCAGAAAAGGCTCGTAAAGAGATGGAGAATCTTCAAGCGGATAATGAGCGTATTTTACAAGAAGCTCGTGCAGAACGTGAAGCCATGTTAAAAGATGCTCGCGAAATAAGAGAGCAGACTATTGCAAAAGCTGAAACAGAAGCACAAGAAAAAGCGAGTAAGATTATTGAGAAAGCTCAAGCGGCAATTGAAAGTGAAAAGAAAGTAGCAATGGCAGAATTGAAAAGTCACGTTGCTGGATTGTCAGTTGATATTGCAGAAAAAGTAGTGCGTGATGAATTATCTAACAAGGACAAGCAACTTAAGTTGGTTGAAGATATGTTGGGTGAAGCAACTTTAAACTAAGATAAATGTCAGGATCAAGAGCGGCAATACGTTATGCAAAAGCAGTTTTAAGCTTGGCGACAGATCAGAAATCTGCAGAAGCTGTAAATAGTGATATGAAAACCATCACTAATACAATTGCTCAGAGTGAAGATTTAAATCAGATGCTTCAAAGTCCTGTGATAAGATCTTCAGATAAAAAAGCAGTATTAACATCAGTATTTAAAAATGCTAATGTTGCTACAGTAAATCTTATAGATATTTTAATTTCTAACAAGCGACTAGCACTTTTAAATGATGTAGCTGCTAGTTATGCACAGTTATATGATCAGTTGAGAGGAAGCCAAGTGGCAACAGTTACAACGGCCGTGCCTTTAACAGCAGATTTAAAAACCAAAGTATTAGCTAAGGTGAAAGAGCTTACAGGTAAGGAAGCAGAAGTAGAAAATATTATAGATGAAAGCATTTTAGGAGGTTTCATCTTACGAGTTGGTGACATTCAGTATAACGCTAGCATTGCAAATAAACTCGACAAATTAAAAAGAGAATTTACATTAAACTAATATGAAGACAATAAAGGTTTTAACCATAATGTTTGGAATTCTGTTTACAGTAAATCTTCAAGCTCAAAAAGTAAAAATAAAGAAAGATATAGCTTATGTAGATAAGGTCGAGTATTTAAAGTTTGATGGTTGTGGTACTTTTTCAGAATCATGTACAATAATGAATTTTGAAGATGAAGATCTAATTGTTTTACAGTACCATAGTTTTGAAAAACCCAACCCTATTCCCAGAAATCCTAAATCTAAAACGCCATACCAATCTACGATTACTGAGAGTTACACTGAACTTAGATTTATGGATTTTGAACTAGAATGTGAGGTTCAATTATCAAAAAAGAAATTGGTTAAAGCTTTGTATAAATCAAAAGTTTTAAATGAAGATGGTACTGTGAACAAAGAGAAGGCTCAAAAGTTTGCAAGAAAATATCATAGGAATGTATCTGGGGAAAGACCAGGTGTTATAATTACAAATTAAAAAGAGAATTTACATTAAATTAAGATAATATCTATCTAATATAAATAAAGATGGCAGAAGTAAAACCAGCTGAAATATCAGCAATCTTAAAACAACAACTTTCAGGTTTTGAAGCAGGAGCTTCACTTGACGAAGTAGGAACAGTATTAACTGTAGGTGATGGTATCGTTCGCGCTTACGGATTAGCTAATGCACAATATGGTGAATTGGTAGAATTCGATGGTGGTTTAGAAGGTATCGTACTTAACCTAGAAGAAGATAACGTAGGTATTGTACTTTTAGGTGCTTCGGTAGGTGTAAAAGAAGGTTCTACGGTAAAACGTACGTCTCGTATTGCGTCTATAAACGTAGGTGAAGGTATTGTTGGACGTGTTGTGGATACTTTAGGAAATCCTATTGATGGTAAAGGCCCAATAACAGGTGAAACTTATGAAATGCCATTAGAACGTAAAGCACCAGGTGTCATCTATAGAGAACCAGTAACAGAACCCTTACAAACAGGTATTAAGGCAATTGATGCTATGATTCCAGTTGGTAGAGGTCAGCGTGAGTTGGTAATTGGTGATCGTCAAACCGGTAAAACAACGGTTTGTATTGATACTATCTTAAATCAAAAAGAATTTTACGATGCAGGTGAGCCTGTATATTGTATATATGTTGCTGTAGGGCAAAAAGCGTCAACAGTTGCAAATATTGCAAAAACATTAGAAGAAAGAGGAGCTTTAGCTTATACAACAATTGTTGCGGCCAACGCATCAGATCCTGCAGCAATGCAAGTATATGCACCAATGACAGGAGCTTCAATTGGTGAGTATTTTAGAGATACTGGTCGTCCAGCATTAATCATTTACGATGATTTATCTAAGCAAGCGGTTGCTTACCGTGAGGTATCGTTATTATTACGTCGTCCACCAGGACGTGAGGCGTATCCTGGTGATGTTTTCTATCTTCACTCAAGATTATTAGAGCGTTCAGCTAAGGTAATTAACGATGATGCCATTGCTAAAGAGATGAACGATTTACCAGAAAGCTTAAAGCCAATGGTAAAAGGTGGTGGTTCTTTAACAGCATTACCAATCATTGAAACGCAAGCAGGTGACGTATCTGCATATATCCCAACTAACGTAATCTCGATTACCGATGGTCAGATTTTCTTAGATGGTGATTTATTTAACTCTGGTGTGCGTCCAGCAATTAATGTAGGTATTTCTGTATCTCGTGTTGGTGGTAACGCTCAGATTAAATCTATGAAGAAAGTATCTGGTACATTAAAATTAGATCAAGCTCAATTCCGTGAATTAGAAGCATTTGCTAAGTTTGGTTCAGATTTAGATGCCTCTACATTAAACGTCATTGAAAAAGGTAAGCGTAATGTTGAAATCTTAAAGCAAGCGCAAAACGATCCATTTGCTGTAGAAGATCAAATTGCAATTATCTATGCAGGTTCTAAAAACCTATTAAGAGATGTCCCTGTTGATAAAGTAAAAGAATTTGAAAGAGATTTTATTGAATTTTTAAATGCAAAGCACAGAGATACTTTAGATATATTGAAATCAGGTAAATTAACTGATGAGGTAATTGATACATTAACAAATGTAGCCAAAGATCTTACAGGAAAGTATAGAGCTTAAGAAGTTCAGAGTTTAAAGTCATGAGTTAAGAGTTTTACTCACTCATAACTTTAAATTCAAATTAGATAAAAATGGGTTTAAGCGAAAGTCCTATTAGAATTAAGAGTTTCGAGTTTGCCTGTGAAATAGTTAAATATTGTGATAAGTTAAAATCACAAAAGGATTTTGAGTTAGCTTCTCAATTATTAAGAAGAGGAACAAGTATTGGAGCCAATACGCGTGAGGCACAAAGAGGAGTTAGCACTAAAGATTTTAAAAATAAGTTTGGTATTGCATTAAAAGAAGCTGATGAAACCATGTATTGGCTAGAAATTCTTGAAGCTACTGACAGAGAAGTACCAAATGAAATGAAGAATAAGTGTGAGGAGTTAATAAGAATCTTGGTAGCAATTATCAAAAACTCATAGCTCAGCACTCATAACTCATAATTTGAAAAATGGCAAACTTAAAAGAAATACGTAACAGAATAACAACAGTATCTTCTACGATGCAGATTACAAGTGCCATGAAAATGGTATCTGCTGCTAAGTTAAAGAAGGCACAAGATGCTATTACTGCCATGCGTCCTTACTCTAATAAGTTAACCGAACTACTACAGAGTTTAAGTGCTACTTTAGATGCTGATTCAGGTAGTAAGTATTCAGTTCAGAGAGAAGTTAACAATGTTTTAGTAGTCGCAATAACCTCAAATAGAGGTTTATGTGGTGCTTTCAACTCTAACATTATTAAGCAAGTTAACGCATTAATTAGTGATGAGTATGCTGGCAAAAATGTGTCTGTATTTGCCATTGGTAAAAAGGCCAATGATGCTTTTGCAAAACGAGATATGGTCATTGCTAACAAAAGTGAGGTATTCGATGCTTTAACGTTTGAAAACGTCGCTCAGATTGCTGAAATGATAATGGAGAAGTTTGTCGAAGGTGAATATGATAAAGTAGAGTTAGTGTATAACAGCTTTAAGAATGCAGCAACTCAGATTATTATGACAGAGCAATTTTTACCAATTGTTCCTGTAGAGAATGATGCTAACACAAACTTAGATTACATTTTTGAGCCATCTAAACAAGAAATAGTTGAGACATTAATACCTAAGTCATTAAAAACACAATTGTTTAAAGGCATTAGAGATTCTTTTGCTTCCGAGCATGGAGCACGTATGACAGCAATGCATAAAGCAACGGATAACGCTACAGAATTGAGAGATCAACTAAAATTAACCTACAACAAAGCACGACAAGCAGCAATTACTAACGAAATTTTAGAGATTGTTGGTGGAGCTGAAGCATTAAATAACTAGAATCTATTGTTATACTGTATACCGAATCAGTATCTCATATAAATACAAACCTAACTCTCTCGAGTTAGGTTTTTTATTGCCAAATATCTTACAGCACTCTACCGATTATCGATTAAAAACATATATCATCGATTAAATAGAATATTTTTATATCTTGTTCATCCAAATTTTAACCTACTTAATAATGAAGAATCTTAAAAAGGCAACTTACACCATCATTTTTGCTATTGCTATTTCATTTACGTTTCAATGTGCAACTCCTAAAGTTGCAGCGACTACCTTTGAAGAACAAACACCTTTTAAAATTAAAACTGTAAACTTCCAAGAGTGGTATGCTGGTATTAAAGTTGGTGGTACAGGTATAAATGTATTTATTCCAATTTCAGAAATCAGTAATAATGTTGTTTTAGACAATTTATATTTCAGAAATCTTAAAGGTAAGCTTACTAAGAGCGGGGATAAATATATTGCTGTTCTAAAAAACCCTTCACGTCACTATACATTTCATAAAGTAGAAAAACCAGCAGATTATCCATTTGACCTTTCAAATGACGAATGTGTAATCAGTTATGTCGAAAACGGACAAACCAAATATCATAAAATCACAGCATTATACGAAGTTGCTGGCACGTACTACGAGAATGGGCCACCATCAATATATACCGAAAGCAATTCCGAGGTAATGGCCTCTTTAGATGAGGAAGATGATGATAACTAATATGTTGTAAATAACAAAAAAAGCCTTGTTGACCTTAACAAGGCTTTTTTTGTTAGAACTGCCCAAGACCCATTTATATTTAATACTTTTGGGCGACACTATGAATTTTTTAGATTGAGTGGATTTAAATCTCTTTTCAAGCAAACATTTATATACGGCTTAGCGACAGTGTTACCAAAAATGCTAAGCTTTTTGCTAGTACCTTTATACACAAGTGAGTTGGTTCTTGCCAACCCTGCTGAATACGGAAAAGTATCCGTTATATTTTCATACTTTGTTTTGTTTAATGTGATTTTGGCCTATGGTATGGAGACTACATTTTTTCGCTTTTTCAACAAAGAAGATGATAAAGCTAAAGTGATAAGTACGTCCACTATCTCCTTGATTCTTTCTTCTTTTGGCTTCTTCATTTTAGCTTTAATGTTTCAAAATCAAATTGCTAGCTTTATAGATATTGATGTAAAATATATCAGTTTGGTCATTTGGATACTACTGTTAGATGCCTTAGTAATTGTTCCTTTTGCTTGGTTAAGAGCCAACGAAAAACCGATGCGTTATGCAATCGTTAAGATTTTGAATGTTGTCATCAATATTGGTCTAAACCTCTTCTTTTTATTAGCTCTAAGAGACTTAGCTGAAAACAGAGGTGTATTAGAAAGCATTTATAAACCAAACTTTGAAATCAGCTATATTTTCATTGCAAATTTAGCGGCAAGTGCATTTACGCTAGTATTAATGCTTTCGTTCTACACAAGGATAAAGTATAAGTTCGATAAGGATCTTTGGAAACAAATGATGCGCTACGCTATCCCTATTTTAATAGCGGGAATTGCGTTCTCAATCAACGAAACCTTTGACAGAATTTTACTCAAGGAATTATTGCCAGCAGATGTTGCAGAAAACGATATTGGTATGTATTCTGCATGTTACAAACTAGCTTTATTTATGACGCTTTTTGCTACGGCTTACCGTTTAGGTATAGAGCCTTATTTTTTCAGTCACGCCAAGACAAAGCACCCACAGAAAAACTATGCGAATATCTTAGAATTCTTCGTGGCTATCGGGTCAATCATACTTTTGGCCGTTGTTATTTTTGCCGATGTTTTAAAGCCATTCATAATTAGAAGTGAAGCCTACTGGGAAGCCATGTGGATAGTGCCAATTATTCTGTTAGCCAATTTCTTTTTGGGGATATATCACAATCTTTCGGTTTGGTATAAGATAACAGACCGAACCAAATTTGGTGCTTATATTTCAGTTGTTGGTGCTTTGGTAACGCTAATTATCAACTTTACATTTATTGAGACTTACAGTTACAAAGCGTCAGCAGTAGCAACTTTAGTGGCTTATGGTACCATGATGTTGCTATCGTATTACTTTGGGAGAAAATATTATCCGATTCCATATAATCTTAAGAAAATAGGATTATACTTAGTGATTTCAATAAGTTTATCAGCATTATTTTTCTACAGATATCGAGGAGAATATGTTATAGGAATTGCAATGTTAATTGTATTTTTGGGATTAGTTATACTATTGGAAAAGAACCAACTAAAACAAATAATTAAACGATAATACAAATGTAACCTTAACCCTGCCTTTGTTGGTAAACACGCACAGTCAATAAGGGACTTTATTAGAAAGATGAAAATTAAGATCATAAACAAATCCAGGCATAATTTACCACATTACGAAACCATAGCGTCAGCTGGAATGGACTTACGTGCCAATCTAACTGAAGCAAGAACACTCAAGCCCTTAGAGCGTACAATTGTTGGCACGGGCTTATTTATAGAACTACCAATTGGCTACGAAGCTCAAGTGAGACCAAGAAGTGGCTTAGCTGCTAAAAAAGGGATTACGGTATTAAATGCACCAGGAACAGTAGATGCAGATTACAGAGGTGAAATAGGTGTAATTCTAGTCAACCTTTCCAATGAAGATTTTATAATTCAAAATGGCGAACGCATTGCTCAGTTAGTTATAGCAAAGCATGAGCGCGCTGAGTGGGAAGAGACGGAAGAGTTGTCTTCAACTGATAGAGGTAAAGGTGGATTTGGAAGTACAGGAACCAATTGAATATCCTGCAAGGTTTCAAAAACCTTGTAGGCATTATTATAAATAAAGTTAATAGATTTCCATTTGCGTGGAAATGAAAAATAAGATTTTTGATGAAAATAATAGTACCAATGGCAGGTAGAGGCTCTCGCCTTAGACCGCATAGTTTAACCGTACCAAAACCATTAATTCCCGTTGCAGGTCAACCCATAGTACATCGTTTGGTAAAAGATATTGCTAAAGTTTTAAAACAGCCCATAGAAGAAATCGCTTTTGTATTGGGCGATCCGGCTTGGTTTGGCGATGATGTTGTAGAAAGTTTAACCGCATTAGCGCAAGATTTAGGGGCCAAAGCTTCTATTTACAGGCAAGACCAACCTTTAGGTACAGGTCATGCTATTATGAGTGCAAAACCATCACTTTCTGGTCCCGCTGTGATTGCTTATGCTGATACATTGATAAGAGCTGAATTCGATTTAGACCCATCAGCAGATAGCGTCATTTGGACAAAACGTGTTGATAACCCTGAAGCTTATGGAGTAGTTAAATTAGATGAAAACGAAAACATCGTTGAGTTAGTTGAAAAACCAGAATCGTTTGTAAGCGATCAAGCCGTTATAGGTATTTACTATTTTAAGGACGTTGCGGTTTTAAAGGAGAAACTTCAAGAGGTATTGGACGAAAACGTAATGAATGGAGGTGAGTATCAAATCAACGATGGTATTAAGCGCATGATGGCAGACGGTAGAATATTCAAAACAGGAGCGGTTGACGAATGGATGGACTGTGGCAATAAAAATGTAACCTTAGACACTAACGCTAAGATGTTAGGCTTTTTGTCTGCAGACAATGAAGAGCAATTGGTACACGATTCTGTAGTATTAGAAAATTCAAATATCATTGAGCCATGTTGTATTGGCGAAGGAACTGTTTTACGCAATACAACAGTAGGGCCAAACGTTTCTATTGGAAAAGGTTGCGTTATTGAAGACTCAAGCGTTAAAAATAGCTTAATTCAAAACCAAACCACTATCAAAAATGCTAATTTAGACGACGCAATGATTGGCAATTATGTGAAATACAATGGCGACTTTACTAAAATTAGTATAGGAGACTATTCGGTTTTAGAATAGTATAACTGTATAGGTAGAAAAATTTCATCATCAATGGTTTGGAACAACTTTTGAAACTACAACGTCATTAGAATAATAGCGAAGAATCACAAATGAAATTAAATAGGAAAATAACAAGAATTTTTATGGCACTTTTAGTAATGCCTATGCTTGCTATGGCCCAAGTCGATTTCAATAAAACGCCAGATGATGATTTAGGAAATGTCGAAGATGAATTTCAAGAATATTTCTTTGAAGCTTTAAAACAAAAAGGTATCGAAAACTATGACCGTGCTGTAGAAGCGCTTCATAAATGTTTAAATCTCGACAGCAAAAAACCGGTCATCTATTTCGAATTGGGTAAAAACTATAATAAGCTTAAAAACTTTGGTGCTGCTGAAGATAACCTTAAGAAGGCCATTAATATGCAACCCGATAATGAGTGGTTTTTAGACGAGTTGTACGATGTGTATTACCAACAAGATGACATCAACAATGCCATTAAAACCATAAAACAACTGGTTAAATATCATCCAGATTATAAAGAGGATTTGGCAGCGTTGTACGTTAGGGAAAAGCGTTACAAACAAGCTCTGGAACTTTTAGATGAACTTGATGAAGAGTTTGGTGTAAGCGAAGCCAGGGATGCAATGAGAAACGATATTTACAGCATTACAGGTAATGCAGATGATCGTATAGAAAATCTAGAGCAACGTATCGCCAATAACCCTAATAATGAGGAAAATCATTTAAAACTCATTTATAGATACAGTCAAACAGGTGATAAAAAGAAAGCCTATAAAGCAGCACAAAATCTTTTGAAGATAAAGCCAGAATCTAAGTTTGTTCACTTGGCTTTGTACAAATTTTATCTTCAAGATGGAAAAGTTGAAGAGGCAATTAGTTCAGTGAAAATTGCGCTAACAAGCCCAGAGATAAATGCAGATGCCAAAGCAAAAGTATTAAAGGACTTTGTGGCTTTTGTATCTAAAAACCCAGAATTTGAGGGTGATTTGGTAGACATTACAGCTTTGGTCGATAATAATAAAGATGCGCAAACGCACAGCGATTTGGGTAGCTATTATTTAAAAGCAGGTGATAAGGTAAAAGCGTTATCAAACTATAGAGAAGCTTTAAGGCAAAACCCCAATGATTTTAAACTTATAAAAGATGTATTGTTGCTTCAGTTAGATCTTAAAGACTATACAGCAGTGGTAAAAGATAGCGAAGCGGCATTAGAGTTATACCCTGCACAACCTATCTTATATTTAGTCAATGGAGTTGCAAATAATAAATTGGGTAATGCCAAGAAAGCAATCGATAATCTTGAAATGGGATTAGATTTCTTAATCGACAACCCAAATATGGAAGCTGATTTTTATTCAGAATTAAGTATTGCCTACAAGGCTCAAAATAATATTAGTAAATCTGAAACGTTTGCTAAAAAGGCACAATCCCTAAAAGCGCAACAGTAGATGGGGTATTGTTATTCAGAGCGTATGCGAAGAATCTCAATTACAGGTAATTGACAAATACATGAAACAACAAACTAAATATACAATCAGAGTTATAACTAGGCTTTTTACTTTTATGTTACTTGCAGTTTTTATTAATAGCTGCAAATCATCTAAAAACGTAATTGCGTCTGGTGAAGCCAGCAATAAACTTTCGGCAAAGCAAGTGATAAAGCAACATCAAAAAAAAGATGCAGATTTTAAGACACTTAATGGGAAAGTTAGAATAGATATTGTTCAAGGAGAAAAAGAACAAGGGCATACCTTTAATCTGCGGATTGAGAAAGATAAAGTGATTTGGTTGAGTGCATCATTGGGAATGGCAAGAATGAAGATTACACCAGAAAAAGTACGATTTTATAATAAATTGGACAACGAATATTTTGATGGCAACTATGAGCTTTTAAGTAATTTTGTTGGCGTAGAGTTGGACTTCGATAAAGTTCAGAATATACTTTTGGGTCAAGCTATATATGACCTCAAAGATGCTCCGCATTTGGTTTCGGTTAATGAAAATTCTTACGCTCTACAGCCCAAAGACCAAGATGCACTTTTAGAACTGTTTTACTTGATTAATCCATCACATTTTAAAATGGATAGCCTACAATTGTTTCAACAGTTAAAGAAGCGTTTTTTACAGGTAGATTATACATCGTATCAAGAAGTTGATAAACAGATTTTGCCAAAAGATATTAGAATCATTGCCGTTGAAAATGCTGACGAAGTTGCCATTACTATGGAATTTAAATCTTTGTCACTTAACCAAGAAGTACGTTTTCCGTTTAAGATTCCTTCGGGATATAAAGAAATAGTAATAAAATAATGTAATGAATTGTCCCCTTGAGGCGATGTACTGAGCTTGCCGAAGTTAGACTTTAGGGGTGTTTTTAATAATGAATAAACACTTACATACCATATTAGTTTTAGGGTTTTTGCTCTCGTCATTAACCATATTTGCGCAAAGTGACAAGCAAAAAAAGCTTGAAGCTAAACGTCAGCAGATTTTGAGGGAAATGAAGCAAATCAACGCTTTGCTTTTCACCAAAAAGAAAGAGGAGAAATCTGAAATCACGTTAATTGAAGACCTTAACTATAAAGTTAGTGTTAGGAAAAACCTTATCAGAATCACCAATGAGCAAGCCAACTTATTGACTCGAGAAATCAACTCCAATCAAAAAGAAATTACAAGTCTTAGGGAGCAATTGCAAGAACTTAAAGACGATTACGCAGCTATGGTTGTAAAATCATATAAGAGCAAATCAGAGCAGAGTAGGATAATGTTTTTATTGTCTTCAGATAATTTTAAACAAGCTTATAAGAGACTTCAGTATATTAAGCAATATGCCAATTACCAAAAACAGCAAGGTGAGTCGATAAAAGCCAAAACTAAAGCGTTACAAGAACTCAACATTCAATTATCAAAACAAAAAGAAGATAAGCAAAAACTCATTGAAGAAAACAGAGCTGCTAAGCGTCAACTAGAAAAAGAATTGAAACAACGCGAAGTTCTGATGGCATCTATAAAGTCTGACATGAGTAAGTACACCGCACAGATTAAAAAGAAAAAGCAAGAAGCGGACCGATTAGATAAGGAAATAAACCGTCTAATTAGAGAAGCTATTGCTGCATCTAATAAAAAAGCAGGAAATAAAACATCTACTGGTAAATTTGTATTGACACCCGAAGCCCAAAAACTAGCCTCTAACTTTGAAGCCAATAAAGGAAAATTGGGTTGGCCAGTATCTCGAGGAGTAATAAAAGCAAAATACGGTAAAGGACGTTCACTAACGGACAGTTCTGTTGAGGTCAACAATCCAGGAATTAAAATTGCAACAACGACCAATGCAGAGGTTAAAGCAGTTTTTAATGGAGAAGTTTCTCAAATATTGATAATTAAAAGGGGTAACCCAGCTATAATGATAAGGCATGGTAATTACCTCTCTATTTACACTAACCTTTCGAAGATTTATGTTAAAAAAGGGGATAAAATAAAAACAGGCCAAGTTATAGGACAAGTATTCACCAATAAAACAAATGGGGAAACCCTCTTGGGATTTAGAATTTACAAAAATAACCAGAAGCTAAATCCGCAATATTGGTTGTCTAAATATTAATTATACTCTTACCACCACAAATCCTCTTCGAGTTTTCTGATAATGTTTTCCATTAAAGAAATAGTAACGTTTTCCTTTTACTCGGACAATTTTATACTGTCTCGGTAGTTTCTTTACCACAGTGACAGAAGTTGGTTGAGTAACAACAACACGTCTCGCGCATGAGTTAAAGCTCAATGCAAACACTAAGATCAGGGTGTAAACTAAATATTTCATCATTAAATAAATTTTATTTAATGGTAAGACTAAAAAAAATTGAAAAAGTTTAATGGACTTGTCATTCAGAGCAAAGCGAAGAATCTCACAGCCGAAAAGGGATTATTCAGTCACTGTGTTCCTTCAGAATGACAGGCTCGCTTTTGCAATCATCAATATTGGCATACTCTGTCATTCAGAGCGCGGCGAAGAATCTCACAGTTAAAAGGGATTCTTCAGTCACTGTGTTCCTTCAGAATGACAGATCTATCTTATAAAAAATGTCTAAGATTCAAAAAGTGCTTTCAATTCCGTAGCATCCGAAGGTTGCATTTTACCAGCCAAGACCAAACTCAATTGTTTTCTGCGCAAAGCGGCGTCAAAACGTTCTTTTTCTAATTCAGTTTCCGGAACCAATTCAGGAATTTTTACAGGTCGCCCGGTTTCATCTACAGCAACAAAAGTATAAATGGCTTCATTGGCCTTAATGCATTCGCCAGACTCTCTATCTTCAATCCAAACATCCATATACACTTCCATAGAAGAGGTAAAAGCGCGAGAGACCTTAGCTTCAATAGTAACCACACTTCCCAATGGTACAGATCTGTTAAACGCCACGTGGTTTACGGAAGCGGTTACAACAATACGACGCGAATGGCGTCTTGCAGCAATACTCGCAGCACGATCCATACGTGCTAATAATTCACCTCCAAAAAGGTTATTGATAGGATTGGTTTCACTGGGTAAAACTAAATCTGTAACTACTGTTTTAGACTGAAATGCGGTTCTAGATTGCATAAAGCTTTTAAAATTTCTGCAAAGATAAACCGATTTTAAATTGTAGATGTACGATTTAGGATATAAATAATCTAAAAAGGATTAGAGGAATCGTTTCAAAAAAGTTAATCCAACTTTTTAATCAACAACCAAGCATCACGATTGTGCTCACGACGGATTTTGTAGAGTGCACGTTTTGCTTCAGCTCTGGTTTCAAAACTTTGATATACCACTTCATGCAGGCCATAACGGTTCTTGCCGATTTTACGAGCTTTATAACCTTTGTCTCTTAGCTGATTTACTTTTTTATCAGAATTGGCTTCAATCCTAAAAGCACCAGCAACGATATGATAATGACCAGTTTGCTTTTCTAAAGATAGTGTTGCAGCAGGTAAAGGGTTACTAATAACAAAAGTAGCTTCTTGCACTTTGGCATCCATTTGCGCATTGGCTTCTTCTTGGGCAAGCTGATTGTGATTTTCAATGGTATTGTCGTAATACTTAGCAGCACCAAAACCACCTAAACCCAAAACAACAACTGCTGCAGCTGCATATTTCAGCCAATTGTTATTCGAGCGTTTTTCTGGGGTAAAAGCAACAGGAGCAATATCTTCAATAGCTTGTACTTCTTCTTTATAAGTTTCACGCTTAATATCAGATGATGTAAAGTGCGATAGACCAAAGGAGTCGGTTAAGTAATTGATATGATTGGAAGGGTCGAATATTATTTTACCATCTGCATTTAAAATAAGCTCACCAATATTCTCAAAATGAATGGTTTCCCCTTCAATTAAATACGATTTAATGGACTTAACTTGTTTAGCAATTTTACTAACCGCAGTTTCATAAGGTATTTTTTCAATCTCAGCGATGTAATTGCCCAGTAAACCATCATTGTTTTGCAATTGCTCATTAAAAGACAATACTTTTTTTGGAGGATAAAATGTATGTGTAGAATCGTGAACCTTAGCAGAAACACGAGTCGTTAAAAACGCACCAAAGTCAGGTATAGTTACACATTCGTAACGATAAAGTAAATCACTAATATAAGTCTCTAATTGCATAGAAGAACAAAGTTAAAAATTTTTGAAAGTGATAAAAATTTAGCGTCATTTAGTTATTAACATCAGAAAATTTAGTTTCTTGTATTCCCCAAGATTTCTATTTTAACTATGACCGAACAACAACTGATTTTTGCCTTAGCCCTACAGCATGTACCCAAAATTGGTGCAACAACAGCTAAAAAATTAATTAATCATTGTGGTTCTGCAGAAGCAGTTTTAAAGGAGAAAACATCAAACCTTTTAAAAATCGATGGTATTGGTACTATTACTATCGAAGGTCTTTTTGATAAGATTCATCTTGAAGAGGCTGAGAATGAGTTAAAGTTTATTAAAGACAACAATATTGCGACACACTATTTTACTGAAGATTCTTATCCTGAAAAATTGAAGCATTGTATCGATGGCCCAATTGTTCTATTTCAATCCGGAAACATCAATTTAAAGCAACAACCCATAATTAGTATTGTTGGTGCTCGAAAAATCACAACCCACGGCATTGCATTTTGTGAAAAATTAGTGGAAACCTTATCTCTATATAATCCCGTGATTGTTTCTGGTTTTGCTTATGGCACAGACATTACGGCCCAAAAGACAGCAGTGAAACATAACTTACAAACTATTGGGTGCTTGGCACATGGCTTAAACCAAATCTATCCCAAAGTCCACAAGAAGTACGTTGCAGATGTTGAAAAGCATGGAGGGTTCTATACCGATTTTTGGAGTACGGATGACTTTGACAGAAATAGCTTTTTAAAGCGAAACCGTATTATAGCAGGGCTTAGTGAAGCCACTATTGTTATAGAGTCTGCAGAAAAGGGAGGGAGTTTAGTTACTGCAGATATAGCTAACTCCTATAACAGGGAAGTTTTTGCTGTACCGGGCAGAACCACAGATAGCCAAAGTGAGGGTTGTAATAATCTCATAAAGTTTCAAAAAGCACATTTATTATCGCATCCAATGGACATTCCTTATTTATTGAATTGGCAATTAGAGAATGACAAAAAACCTGTGGTTCAAAAACAACTTTTCGTAGAATTGGAACCGGATGAAAAAACAATTTATAATTACCTAAAAGAAAATGACAAAGTATTGTTGGATGTCATTGCCTTAGAATGCAATATTCCAATATATAGATTGGCAGGATTACTTCTCAACATGGAATTGAAAGGAGTAGTAAGACCATTGCCGGGTAAATTATTTGAAGTGATATAATGACGTCATCTTCACTTTTTCTGTTTGCTAAAAACAAAACGTCAGAAGGGCATTGTTTTAAAATATCGACGTAAATCAAATAACTTAGCTGTAAGGTATGATCTTGTAAAAAAATAGGTCTAAAATTTGAAAATTCCATTTTTTCTAGTTTAGTTTGACGGCTGAACTTTCCCCCTAACTGAGACAGGGTTTTTATATTCCAAACACTGTTTTACGAGTTCTTATTGTAAAATGGAACATTAATAAAATGTTCGTGTACTGCTCCCGCAGGTGTTCTCGTATTGGGCACCCGTTGGGCATGGTAACGGACGCACCAAATCTTATTGAAGCATGAAAAGACACGTTATCCTATCGATCGCAGCACTTTTGTTTATGGCGGCATTGCCTGGTCAGGAGCTGCCCAATGTCATACCCCCTTCGCCCGAGGCTGCTGAGCTGATCAAGTACTCGCAAACACAGATTTCGCCTTATACTGGCTTGCCAAATATCCAAATTCCGTTTTATACAATAAAACATGATGGGGTTTTCGTGCCTATTTCGTTAGCGTACAGTGGTGGTGGCATAAAAGTAGCGGATATAGCATCATGGGTTGGTTTGGGTTGGAATTTACAAGCTGGTGGTCTGGTCTCAAGAACCATAAATTGGTTACCTGATGATAAGGAACTTTTGGGTTATATGTATAATTCTTACGATATGGCACATTTTAGAGCCAATCCGGACTCGAGTTGGGCATGTTGTGACCCTAATGAACAGAGCCATCAATTATTGGGTCATATGGCAGCTCAGAGAGATTACGAGCCTGATGATTTTAATTATTCTATTCCTGGGTATTCAGGTTCATTTTATTTTGACCAAGACTTGGATGATTTTGTTCAACGACCATATACAAACGTTAAGATTGAAAAATTAGGGGACACGAAGATCACAGGGTTTAAAATAACTACACCTGATGGTGTTATGTATCATTTTGGTGGTTCTATAGAATACTTAGAACAAATTAGAGGTGTTAAAACTATGTCTTTAACCACTTCTGGTGCATATTCTGGAGAAAATGACAATTATGTGACAGATATAAACCCCTATTATCAGAGTTGGATGCTCAGAAAGATAGAATTTCCAACTAGCAGTGCTCTTATCAAATTTGAATACGACTTAGAGCATGATGTAAAAACTATAATTAAATCTAATGAAGAATTTATGCCATGGAGCAATAGTTCTAACACTATGGAGTATAGGATAAATTATTCTGAAAAAAAGTTTACTCAACCCAAGGTGAAAACCATAACATTCCCAACAGGTAGTTTAGAATTTAACAGAAGTACGTTGGAGCGTTTAGATTTAGAAAACAGCTATTCTTTAGAGCGTATAACTTTGTTAAATAGTCAAGGAAAAATTATGAAAGAAATGAAATTGGAAACATCCCAGTCAGACGCTATTCCAGACAATGAATATCCTTTTTTCAGACAAAGTAATGAGTTCTATAAGCGTTTAAGATTGGATAAGGTATCTATCCAAAATGCATTAGGTGAGGATAATGAGGAATATGTTCTTGAGTATAACCCACAAAAACTACCGCACCGTTTTTCGCGATCCATAGACTATTTTGGATATTTTAATGGAAAGGATAATATAGATCTTATTCCTAAGGCGAATTACTATACTTCTATACCAACAGCATACTGGGGTAAGGCAGACCGCTCAGTACAACCAGCCTACACCCAAGCAGAGGTGCTTACAAAAATAACTTATCCAACCGGTGGATATGAAGAGTTTATTTGGGAAAATAATTCAATAAGCTTTTTCTCCCAAGGCTCTACTCACCAATATAAAGATTATCTTTTAGAGTATTCAAAAATGTTTCACGGTAATGGATGCATGTTTGAAGATCTTAATCCGTCAAATAACTTTGATTATTCTATGATTATTGACATTCCAGAGCATAGTAATGGTATTGTAGAATTTGATATTAGCATACAGGGTTGCTCTTATGAAGATGATAGACAGGTTTTAAATGATACTAATTGTTCTTATATGTTGTATCTAATTGATGTAACTGATGCACCAAATTCGCCGCAAATTTTATTGGAGCCAAAGGCAATTAAATTTCTTACACCTGGAAATACCTATAAAATAGCGGCAACATATAATGGTAATTTTCAAGGTTGTGAGGTCTTGCAAACAGAATCTCCCAACATAGGTGGTTTCTCTGCTTTAATAAAATATACTGAAGATCCTACCCCAGGCGAATATATGTATTCAGGCTTAAGAATAAAAGAATTGAAAACGTTTGATGATACTATATCTTCAACACCTCAATTATGGAAAAAATATGATTATACATACCACGAAAATTCAGCTACACCAAGTTTAACCAGCGGAAAAGCCTATCGTTTACCGATAAACTATATTGCTAATTATAGGTCTGCTAACAATAGTTCAGATGGACAATCTTATGCAGAAGGGTATCAAATATTTTCCAATGCCCCATTGGTACCCATCAACGGCGCCCTGCAGGGCTACCTTAATGTCACCGAATCCCATCACGGACAGTCCGATACTAATGGTGGCATACGCTATACGTTTTCGGAGTTTGACTTTGGCCAATATTTTCCATACAGTGGTACATATTTTGATTCCCCCTTCCCTGATGTGCACAAAAAAATTATTCTTTCAAATTGGCGTAATGGTAATCTTATTAAAACTGAGTATTTTGATAAGGAAAACCGTATGGTAAAAGCTGAATATTTTGAATATGAAAACGCCAATACGTTTAATAAAGACCCGTGGGATTTTGCCGTGCAGGTCTTTAGGATGCCCGATCTGACTACTGTAGTCAATGACAATACCATAACCTTTGACAACAATATCTATGTTTCTCTATACGGTTACACCACCGAACATCACCGATTAAAATCACAGACCACCACGGACTATCTCGATGGCGGGGACGTCACGGTGACCCAGACCCATACCTACGACAACAACCCCCTTTTGGCATCGGGCACCATTACCACCGGCAGCGACGGCAATGTCCGGGAAAGCCACGTCACCTATGCCCAGGACCTACAGAGCCCCACACTGGCGGAACAGATGCTTGTCGACCAGAACCGTTTTGAACCGGTAAGAACGGAACAGACCGTGGGCGATACCAACGGTGTCCTCGCCCAGAGTGCCAGCCGTACCGTGTACCACAACTTTGGTGGCGGACAGGTACTGCCACAGAAAATAGAGACCTTAAAGGGAGAGGAGTCACCGACCAACCCGTCCGAGGAGCGCATCCGCTTCCACAGGTACAACGGTAAGGGCAAGCCCATGGAGGTGAGCAAGGCCGGCGGCACGCACATCATCTATATTTGGGGCTATAACAATACCCAACCCGTAGCCAAGATCGAGAACGCGAGCTACCAGGGCATGTCCTCAGATCTGTTCACGGCCATTGCCGCAGCAAAGAACGCATCGCTTGCCGATGTGGGCCAGTCCTCGGAAACGGCACTCAGGGCGGCACTTGATTCCCTGCGCTCGCATCCCGAGCTATCGGATGCCATGGTGACGACCTATGCCTACGACCCTCTGGTCGGTGTGACCAGTATTACCGACCCCAGGGGGCAGACCGTCCATTATGAGTACGATGAGTTCAACCGTTTAAAATACGTTAAGGACGAGGACGGCAACATCCTGAGCCAGAACGCATACCATTATAGAACCCAAAACTAAGAGCGCCATGAAACATTTTATATATATTATAGCCCTGTGCCTTGCTGCCAATATCGCAGGGGCACAGACCGACACCGAGAACTACGTGACCAGTACCACCTACCAGGTAAGGACCACCGACGGCGAGCACAAGGCCGGAACGGCAATAGACCTGGCCGATGAAGACAAGATAGAAGCGGTCACCTACTTCGATGGCCTGGGCAGACCGGTGCAGAGCATCGCCAAGCAAGCGGGAGGACAAAAACAGGACATCATCACCCCGATCGTGTACGATGAATTCGGCAGACAGGTCAGGGACTACCTGCCGTATGCCAGGGCGAACAGCTCGCTGGACTATGAACTCCCAGATGGCCTAATGATTGATCTTGAGCAGCAGTACTTGGGCAGATACCCCGACGACCTGGACGCGTCCCTGCCAAACCCGTACTCGGAAAAGGTCCTCGAGGCCTCACCGCTAAACCGAGTGTTGGAGCAAGCCGCACCAGGAGAAGATTGGGCAGTGGACAACGGCCACACCATTAAGTTCGCTTATCAGACCAACAGCCTAAACCCTGTAAATCCCTTGGACCATAACTTTTATGCTTATGATAATATAAGGTATTTTTCCGTAGCTCATCCTAACGGCAACACCGAGCAAGCAACGCTGGTGTGCGAAGGCTTTTACGAGCCCAACACCTTGTTTAAGACCGTTACCAAGGACGAGAACTGGACCAATGGGAAAAACCATACTACCGAAGAGTTCAAGAACAAGCAAGGACAGGTTATCTTAAAACGCACCTATAAAAAAGCCGCGCACGACACCTATTATGTCTATGATGATTACGGCAACCTCACCTATGTCATTCCACCGGAAGCGGCAGACGATATTGTATTTATGAACAAGAACAGTGAACTGTCCGCGCAAACTTATTTCTCATGGATTGCCATGGCCCAAGTGGACAAAGGTTTTGCCGAGGACTACAACCGTCGCCTTACCGATTATGAAGATGAGGCCATCCTAACGGCCGATTTGGACAACGAGTATGGGGCAGCAGGAGGTTTTACGGTCACCACCAGTACCACAAACGATATTGTGAGCATGAACATCAGTTTTAATGCCACCAAAGCCTTGGTGCTTAAACAAGGGGAGTTACTCTCTCTAAAAGACTATGGTGAGTATAAGGATACAGAGCTGGGGCGTATCTCCGGTGATGGGTACAGCTATGCATTTTATATTAGGAACAACAGTATTTTTATAGCCGGTAAAGGTGAGGTCAATCAGATCAACACCAGTTTTAACAGTAATAATGCGCTGAGCTATACCCAGGATATTCCATGGGCAGAGCTGGTTGATGATTCCTTGGTAAAGACCAATGTTGGCCAGGGTGGAATAACCTTAAATATAGACCAAGATGATAACATTAACTTGGCCATAAGCATGTTTGGCAGCGAACCCCTGAGCTTTAAAAAAGGCATTCTGGTCCCTCTAAAAACCAAGCGGCGCATAGCGGACAGAAATTTGGGCACCGTTACCATAAATGGCAATACCTATACCTTTGGTATAAAAGAAAACAGTTTAACAATATCGGGTACGGCCAGTTTTACCAACTTAACCTATGGTGGGCATTACCCTAAAAGTTTACTGAACGTCAATAGCTGTGGCATCAACCCCAAAGTTATAGAAGGGCTCTGTTACATCTACCATTACGATAAGAGAAACCGCTTAATTGAAAAGAAAATTCCTGGCAAGGGCTGGGAACACATCGTTTACGATAAACTCGATAGGCCCGTACTGACCCAGGATGCTAACATGCGCTTAAACAACCAATGGCTCTTTACCAAGTACGATGCCTTTGGGCGTGTGGTCTATACGGGAAAACACAGATATACACCAACAGCAGGTACGGACAATGCAGGTAGATTGGAGCTACAGGACGACCTCAATGCACAGACCGCACATCACGAAGTTAGGGATGTTACGGCAGGCATTATGGACAATATATATTTAGGGTACACCAATCAGTCGCTGCCCATGGACAACCTAGAGTTGCTAACGGTTAACTATTACGATACCTATGCCAATTTAGGCCTAACGGGGCAATTGCACAAGAACGATGGGGACATGGTTTACGATAGGGCCATTGACACCAATGTAAAGTCTTTGGCAACCGCAAGCAAGGTCCGTGTTCTGGATACCGATGACTGGATCACCTCGGTGACCTATTACGATGATAAGGCCATGCCCATCTATGTGGTCAGTAGAAATGAGTATCTCAACACCACGGATATTGTGGAAACGGATTATGACTTTGTGGGCAAGGTCTTGGAGACCAACAGCAGACACCTAAAGGGAAGCAATGCCCCAATAGAGGTCGTGGACCGTTTTGACTACGACCATGCGGGCAGGCTGTTGGCACAGACCCAAAGTATCAACGACAGCACGGAAGAGCTCATTGTCAACAACCATTATGATGAACTGGGGCAATTGAAGCACAAAGCCGTTGGAAACACCCCGACCAGTCCCTTGCAAACCGTAGATTACGATTACAATATCAGAGGTTGGTTAAAGGCCATTAACAATGGTACTGCATTCGGGAACGACCTATTTGGGTTTGAGATCAATTACAACACCCCGACAGACCCCAACAAAGCTTTGTACAATGGGAATATTTCAGAGGTGTTTTGGGTTACTGCCAACGACAACCAGCAACGCGGTTACAGATATACCTACGATGCGCTTAACCGCATCAAGGTTGCAAACTACATAAACCCCTCGGCCACGGTAGAAGACTACAGTTTGTCACTGGTACGGTACGACAAAAACGGAAATATAACAAGTCTTAGGAGACATGGGCTTATTGGGGAGGACAACACCATGGATGTCATAGATAATCTAAGTTACAGCTACCAGCCATTGAGCAACAAACTCTTGGCTGTGCACGACTCGGCCACCGAAGATGGATTTAAGGATGGTGATAACCAAGACAATGACTATATTTACGACATAAACGGCAACATGACCATGGACCTCAACAAGGGCATCACCAAGATAGCGTACAACCATCTCAACCTTCCGACACTGGTGGAGATCAACGGGCCTTTCTTTATGGATAGTGCACATAACGGAACCATAGAGTATGTTTATGACGCTGTAGGGACAAAACTTGAGAAGCGGGTGACGGAGCTGTACTCCAAGAGTATCCTCAGTGTGTCGACCACGCAATATGCAGGTAGCTTCATTTATGAGGATACTGGAAACGGCAGCCAGCTTAAGATGTTCTCTACACCAGAGGGTTATGTGGAACCGAATGTAAATGACTTCAGACATGTATATCAATATAAAGATATCTGGAATAATGTAAGAATTACATATGCAGACGATAATAATGATGGTTCTGTAGATGCTTCCGAAATCCGTAGAGAGCAAAATTATTACCCTTTTGGCTTAAAGCACAAAGGGTACAATAATGTTATAAATGGTACAGAGAATAATCATGATACTTATCAAGGACAAGAAATATCCAAAGAACTTGGATATAATATGCTTGAATTTAGATATAGGCATTATGACCCAGCAATTTGTCGCTTCGTTACGATTGACCCATTAGCAGAGGATTATACTTATAATTCTATTTACGCATTCCAAGAAAATAAATTAGGAATGGGTATTGAATTAGAGGGTGCAGAATTATTAGGACATGATATAGCAATATATATTGCTACTAAAGCTTCAGAATGGAAATCTAAAGTTTCTGGACACCAAAATAATTTACATCGAGCAATTGGTAACAGAATTGAAGCACATAGAACTGGTAAAGAAAAAAGCAACGTAACAGTAGGTAATATAAGTGTGGATCAAGTACGAGATGCACAGACCATGTCAGAATCAGCAAAAGGTATAGCTTCTGAAACAATTGATTCTGGTAAAGAAATATTGAGAGATGGTGCAAATGCATTAGAGTCAACAGGTGATACTATAACTTATTTTGGTATTGTTACTGGTCAACCAGAAATAATAGCAGTGGGAGAAGTAATAAGCGGAGTAGGTACAGGAATAAATGTTAGTGTTGATTTAGTTGAGGGGGGAAAAATCTTATGGGCAAATAGTTATTGAAAATGGAACACAAGTTATATTTGGTAAATTATCAGATGAAGCGTTAGATTATTTAAAAAAGACAGGTAGTTATAATACTGTAACTGAGTCCATAATTAAAGCAAAAGAAATAACTTTTGGTGAACTTACAGACCATATTATTGATAGTTTACAACAAGATGGTACAACTGTTATAGAAGGAACACGAGATTAAATATGGATTGGGTAAATATTATTATTGGAATTTGTTTAATTATACTAGGCATACTTTGGTTGAATTATCAAATAGAGAAAACAAAAAAATATGAGAAAGAAGAGTCTTATGTGCAGTTATCTACTCAACCTAGCCAATACATCGGAATTTTAATTTTAATTTTGGGTGGAATCGTAATTATTTTTAGAGCTTTATGAAAAATATTATAATATTAGTTCAACTGTGCTTTTTAACGCAAGTACATTCTCAAAATGAGTGTGGAGATTTTTATGTCGGAAGCTTTACTATGGACGTAGGTGCCTCTGAAATAGTTATTGAAAGAAGTGGGATGTGGCAATATGAAGCTAGTGATGAGTATGGTATAGAATATCTTAATAAGATTGAAAAAGCTGATGATTGCAGTTATTATCTTTATAGATACAAAGTAATCAAGGAAGGTATTTTGCCAAAGCCTAATATGACAGAAAAAGCTTTAGTTGAGATTGTGAAAATTGAAAAGAACGACTTTTATTTTAGGTCAAAAATCATTGGAAAAGAATCTTGGCTCGAAGGTAAAATCACAAAGGTCTCGAATGAAATAAGTGAAAAGTTTGAGTCTTTAATAGCTAAATACGACAAATAATCAAAATACTTTTTAACGAAAATCCCCAGCTGGCGTGAGTTTGTAACTCGTGTCCAAATAATAATATTAATACCACCTAAATAATGTGAGGCTCACGTATTCCGACAGTAACAACGATGCTTCTATCGAGATAATATCCGAGAAAAATTATTATCCTTTTGGTATGACTCATAAAGGATATAATAATGTTGTGAGTTCTAATAGTAATAGCGTTGCTCAGAAATTTGGTTTTGGTGGAAAGGAGTTGCAAGACGAACTTGGATTAGATTGGTACGATGTGTCGGCAAGAAATTATGACCCTGCACTTGGTAGATGGATGAATTTAGATCCATTAGCTGAACAAATGCGTAGGCATAGCCCTTATATTTTGGATTTAACAACCCTGTTTACTGGCAAGACTATGATGGGATGGCTCCTACTGGTAATGGCGAGGACCCACCAAAAAAGAATAGCAGAACAATTGTTAATACTTTTAAATATGATACGAATGCAGCAGGAAACAAAATTAAAACAGGTACAGATACTGTAACTGACACACATACATATAATACAAGTAGCAAAAATGACTTAGGTCAAAGCGTTTATACAACTACTGTTGTATCATCGTCATTAACAGTTGATGCAAAAGCCAATATAAGTGATACTGCTTCTGTAGAAGTGAAAACTACAGTTGTCACAATGACAGATGATGGAGCTAAAGCCACATTTACAAATGAAAAAAGTACTATGTCTTCCAAATTCGTATCAGAAGAACTAAAAGAAGCAACTAACGATGTTGCGGAATTGAAAAGTAATGATTCAGAAGGACTTTCGCCTGTTCAGAATAAAGCGGATAATATTAATCTCGCTATAAACGGTACAGTAGCAGTAGCTACAGGTGGAGCAGGTGCTTACGTACAAGGAGCTAAAGTAGCTGTAGTTGTATCGGCAAGTGTTTTTACAGCTACTGAATTAACTGATTTATCAAATGCTGTTAGTCCTGAAAATGTATCGAGAACTTATTTAGACGAATAAAATTAAAGATTATGTTTTATAACAATATTTATATAAATTTGGTTTACTGTGTTTACTTTTCTTTGTTAAAAGCTGTGTTTGATTTTAATAATAGTCTTGTGTTTATATTAGCATCTATTTTAGGGTTGATTCTAAAGCTAATCTTTGTTAGATTTTATTCTAAGAAAAAATCATTAAACATTACGATTTTAAAAAATAAATTAGAAGTAGTTGTCTTTTTTGTCTTACTACTTATTATTATAAATAGTCATAATTTTAATGTACAGGAGTTCGGTTTATTTAATATTATATTTTACTATATCCTATTTATTGTCGGGTATTTTATTGGAGTCAAGAAGCCGATGACAGAATAATTAATTTGTAATTTTATAAAA
>NZ_JAGSPD010000050.1 GCF_019203985.1 Winogradskyella luteola
TAATACTCAACGAACTCTTCCAATCTCTGAATGAGATCTTCAGGGAAAAAGTAATTTTCAAGTTTTACAACATTTTTCATGGATCTGTGATACCGTTCTATCTTCCCTTGCGTTTGGGGATGGTTTGGCCGTCCCCTTACATGGCTCATTCCTTTGTTCTGTATATAGTGCGATAGTTCAGAACTGATGTAGCAAGAGCCATTGTCACTCAATAGCTTTGGTGCATTTTTCTTGGTCAAACCTGCTTTATCAAGAGCACAGTCTATCGTTCTTGTTACGTCATCCACCTTCATATTGGAACACAGTTCCCAATGGACGATATAGCGACTGTAGTCGTCCAGAACAGTAGACAGGTAATACCATCCCCAGCCGATGATCCTGAAGTAGGTAAAGTCCGTTTGCCACATCTGGTTAGGGCGTGTGGTCTTGTCTTTGAACTCACTACTCGCCTGCATTACGATATATGCTGGGGAAGTGATCAACCCCCTTCTTTTTAAGATGCGATAAACACTACTTTCGGATATAAAGTAACCC
>NZ_JAGSPD010000051.1 GCF_019203985.1 Winogradskyella luteola
CCCGTGGTGCAGGCCAACAGGAAAAGTAGGGAAAGGAAAAATCTCTGTAACGGTATGTATCTGTTCATCGTTCTGTTTTTAGTTGTTTGATTGAAGGTGATAGTTGTATCGGTTTTCGCCCATGATGTTGCCGTCCTCGTCCCTGACCTGTTTGAGCCTGTTAAAGCTGTCGTACTCGTAGTACACGGTCCGGCCCTTTGGGTCGGTCATGCTGGTCACCCCTACCAACGGGTCGTAGGTATAGGTGGTGACCATGGCATAGGGAAACGCTGCCCTTAGGGCATTGAGTGCCGTCCTGAGGTCCTTCTCGTTACAGCTGCCGGAATCCCGGCAGTGGTCGTCATCGAGGTCGGACTTGTTCTGTATGTTCGCTACATATCCCGTGACCTGTGCATAGGTGGCGTTCTCTATCTTGGCGACGGGCAGCGTGGCGCCGTAGCCATAGACATAGCAGATGTCCATACCGTCCGTTCTGGACACCTGGAGGATGTTGCCATGGACATCGTAGTCC
>NZ_JAGSPD010000006.1 GCF_019203985.1 Winogradskyella luteola
CCATCTGTTGAATACAGAAAACCGACTACTAATCCCAAAAACAGAATAAAGGTTACAATAACAACTTTAAGCATTCTAATTCTGTGTTCTTCCTTTAATTGCTTAGCTATATCGTTCAACTGTTTTTTGGTAGCTTTGGGGAAATTATATTCCACTTTTTTTTCAGAATTAAACCCACCTAATTTGTTTTTTAGTCTATTACGCTTAGAAAGTAAGTTGAGGTTATTTCTAATACTTGTTATCATCGAATTCGCTGTCATAATTTCTGGGTTTTAATTTAAAAATGAAATACAAGCTACAGTAGCAGCATAAAACTTATGTGCTACAAGATTTATATAAAAGGCATCTGTTAAAATGCCCGTTAAGAGTTCAGAAAAAAATAGTATAGTTTTAGAATAGCACTATTAAGGCTATGGCAAATACAGATAATTTTAGAATTACCGAAGTATGGTTAACCATATTCAACTGCGAAGATTTTAGACGTTGTCTAATTCCGAATATAGATTTTGTGGTTGACTTACTAAAATTTTCCTTTACAACAGATTTGTAATTAGAGTTTAATAATCCATTGGTTGTGTAATGCGATACCACAACGGGTTCTGGCACAGTTTCTAATTCTTGGTTTAATACTAATTCCATAATTGATATTTTTAATTGGTTACGATAATATGACGTACAACAATTAAAAATGTTACAAGCTGTGTTACAACAACAGCAAGAGATTGCATCTATAAATCTCAAAAAGTATTAGTAAAATTATAGGCTAGCTAAATTTTAAAAAAATTAAAAAATTATCTGTTTCTCCAGAAGAAAGGTGTCAATAATATGAGTACCGTGAATAATTCTAATCGGCCTATAAGCATTAAAAAAGACGACCACCATTTACCTAAAGTTGGTAATGCTGCATAATTGTTTACAGGTCCAAAATCACCTAATGCTGGCCCAACGTTCCCTAAACTTGATGCTGAAAGTCCTATAGCAGATTCAAAATCTATATTGAACATAGAAAACACCAATGCACCAATAATAAAAGATAACATATAAAGAATAAAGAACCCCAATATATTGAATACAATATCCTTTGAAATCGATTTAGTATTGTAACGAACTGGCAGTATAGCATTGGGATGCAAAGCGCGTTTAAATTCCAAAAAACCGTTTTTTATCAATATTAAATGTCGCACCACTTTTACACCTCCAGATGTACTCCCAGCAGAACCTCCCAAAAACATCAATCCAAAGAAAAAGACCGTTAAAAACGGAGTCCATAAGGTATAATCTGCCGTTACAAAACCCGTAGTAGTCACTATAGCCAAAACCTGAAATAGCCCATGACGTATAGCACTTTCCCCTTCACCTAAAACCATTGGGTGCGCAATAGAAGATTGGGATACATCGGCTTTGAAATAGATTAAGAGTGCGGCCACTGTAGTAAACGCCGCAATAAATCTAAAGTAAAGTTTAAACTCGTCGTCTTTTACAATTTTTATCACATTGCCCTTAAAAAGGTAATAACTAAGTACAAAATTGGTACCCGCTAAAAACATAAAAAAGATAATAACGTACTGTATGGCGGGATTATCATTCCAATGTGCCACACTAGCATTTTTGGTAGAAAACCCTCCGGTAGACAAGGTGCTCAATGCATGGTTTATAGCATCAAAAAAAGACATTCCCGCAACTTGAAGCAATATCGTTTCCGCAATAGTGTACCCAAAATATATCAGCCATAAACGCTTTGCCGTATCCGTAATTCTTGGGTGTAATTTATCACCCCCAGGACCAGGTGCTTCAGCTGCAAACAACTGCATCCCTCCTACTCCAAGTAAAGGTAAGATAGCAATGGCGAGGACAATGATTCCCATACCACCAATCCAGTGGGTTGTACTTCGCCAAAATAGTACACCTTCAGGTAAGATTTCAATATCATTTAAAATACTGGCTCCAGTTGTGGTATAACCAGATATAGTTTCAAAAAATGCATTTGTAAATGAAGGGATTGCTTCAGTTGCCAAATATGGTAATGTTCCTGTAAGAGACATAACAATCCAACCAAAGGCCACAACAATGTAACCTTCACGTTTGTTCATTTCCTTTCTGTGATTTTTGGTACCATACATGGCAATTCCTCCCAGAATCAATGTTGCTAAACCTGCTAAAAATAGTTCTAGAGTGACACCATCTTTATAGATTAAACTTATCAATGTGGCAACCATCATAAAACCACCATTAAATAATAATAGTAATCCAAAAAAATGGAAAATGATTTTATAATTAAGCTTCATTGCAGACATAGCCTAAGAGAAAAATGCTTCAACTTCTGAGATTGAACGTGGTAAACAACAAACCACAACACGATCACCTGACTCAATTTTAAAACTTCCAAGTGGAATCATACCTTTTCCTTCTCTTATAACACCTCCAAAAATGGCTGATCTCGGAAAATTTAAATCCTTAATAAGTTTATTGGTAATCTTAGAATTAGGTTTTACTACAAACTCTAAAAGTTCAGCATTCATATTTGTTAATTTGGTCATGGCTACCACTTCTCCTTTTCTAATATATCTAAAGATATTATTGGCGGCCAATAACTTTTTATTAATAAGCGTATCAATACCAATGGATTGCGACAGTTGGTAATAATCCATATTTTCTACCAAAGCAATGGTCTTTTTTACACCCTTGGATTTAGCCAAAAGACAAGACATGATATTGGTTTCAGAATTGCCAGTTACCGAAATAAACGCATCCATTTCTGAGATGTGTTCTTCCTGTAAAATTTCAACATTTCTACCATCACCACAAATTACCAAAGCATTTGGTAAACGATCAGCTAGGTCTTCGGCTATTGCCTTTCTACTCTCAACCAGCTTTACCTTAAACTTACTTTGACATAAATCTCGAGCCGTTTTAAAACCAATTTTGCTACCGCCAAGGATCATCACATTTTTTATCTCTGCCTTTACTTTACCAGAGAGTTCAAATAATTCTGCATCACCTCCTTTTGATGTCATAAACACAACTTTATCACCTTCCTTAAATTGCGTATCACCTCTTGGTATAATGGTGTATTGCGTAGCATAACGCTGAATGGCGATGGGTATAAAATGCAATTCTGAATACAACTCAGCCGCTTCCTTAACGGTTTTGCCCACAAAAGTAGCTGTTCTGGACAAACGTAATCCCAGCATGGTCAGTGCACCTTCTTCAAACTCATACGTATCGTTAAATCCGTATTGGTTTAGCAATAACTCAATTTCTGATGCTGCTAAAGATTCTGGCGAAATCAATTCATCAATTCCAAATTGCGAAAATCCTATAGTTTCCTTTTCGTCAATAAATTCTGTATTGGAAATACGCGCAATTGTACGCTGAGCACCAAGTTGTTTTGCCAAAACACTCGCTGTAATGTTTGTAGTTTCAGAAGATGTAACGGCTATAAATAGCGCAGCCGTATCAATACGTGCCTCTCTAAGAATAGCTATAGACGTAGCGTCTCCCTTTATAGTCTTTATATCTAAATGCTCGCCAGCATAAGACAGACTATCTTTCTTCGTATCTATTAGGGTTATCTCTTGCGACTCGTAGGATAATAATTTTGCTAAATGAAATCCTACCTCTCCTGCACCTGCGATAATTATTTTCATCGTGAATTGTTGAAATAAACATGCAAATATAGTTATAAGTACTCAAAGTTATGAGTATTTAAAAACACAATCCATAATTCTCAACTTTAAAAACACTTTAAGTGCTTATTAACTTTAGCAGCACTTATAACTTATCCATATATTTATTCTTTAAAAGCTAAATACTCGGATTGAAAAGTAGGAAATTCAGCTTTACTTCATTAACCATATTGTCAGTCCATGTAATTTTTTCATTTTACCTTCAAATTTTCAAATGAAAAAATTCACGTACTTTTGCAAAAAATTTTTAATGGCCGAAAAGGTAAAACCATACAAGAAGAGTGAAGCCTCTAAAAAGGTTCAGGTAACCAAAATGTTCGATACCATTTCTAATGAATACGATGGTTTAAATCGTGTTATTTCTTTTGGCATTGACGTTAAATGGAGAGATAAAGTGGTGGATATTGTTGCCAAAACCCATCCCGAAAACATTTTAGATATCGCCACCGGAACTGGTGATTTAGCCATTAGCTTAACCAAAACCAATGCTGAAGAAATCATAGGATTGGATATAAGTGATGGGATGTTGGAAGTTGGTCGTAAAAAAATAAAATCTAAAGATCTTGATGATATTATCTCAATGGTAATAGGCGATTCTGAAGATTTACCTTTTAATGACAATACTTTTGATGCTATTACGGTTGCCTTTGGTGTAAGAAATTTTGAAAGTCTAGATAAAGGATTAGCCGAAATTTTAAGAGTCTTAAAACCTAATGGTATTTTTGTTATTCTTGAAACTTCTGTACCAACAAATCCCATCTATAAATTTGGATATAGACTGCATTGTAAGTTTGTTTTGCCAACCATCGGAAAACTGTTCTCAAAAGATAGAGTGGCCTATAAATATTTAAGTGAATCTGCCTCAGTCTTTCCTTATGGCGAAGCCCTAAACAATATTTTGAGAAAAATTGGGTTTATTAATGTCACAGACCATCCACAAACTATGGGAGTGGCAACTATTTATACAGCATCTAAAGCATAATATGAAGAAAATAGTAATCGTCATAGTACTTTTATTAACGTTTCACAACGTCTCAGCGCAGTTATTCACTAAAGAAAGAGTAGCCAATAATATTGATAATATAGATCAAAAGTTTTTGACTTGGGGCTATTTTTTAGGTTTTAATCAATATGATTTCAAATTTAATTATAATGAAGATCTTAAGGATATTTTGGTAGATAAAACCTTTGGATTTCATTTAGGTCTCGTAGGAGATATGCGCATCAATGAATACATGAATCTACGTCTAGAACCAGGTGTTTTCTTTACCACAAGAAATCTCAGGTACGATGAGAGTTATTTTGCTGGTACAGAATTTAACGACTCCGATTTATTAAGAGAGGTAAAATCTACATACATCCATGTACCTTTGCTTTTAAAGATTTCGACCAAACGTATCAATAATTTTAAACCTTTTATAATTGGTGGTGTTTCAACAGCACTAAACCTTTCTAGCAACGAAGATAATCCCGACGATAATAGTGCAGGTGAATTTAGAATGAAAAGAAATACCTATTTCTACGAAATTGGGTTTGGTATAGATCTCTATTTACTCTATTTTAAATTCACACCATCCATTAGAGGAGTCTTTGCCATGAATGATGAAATCGTAAGAGATGCGGATCCCAATAGTCCTTGGACAGGCAATGTTGCTAAAATGCAGACCAGAGGCATCTTTATTAACTTTACGTTTCAATAGTCCGTCTTTTAAATTCGCTCAATACAATAGCAGCCGCATTGGCAACATTAAGACTTTCCGTTTCTCTATATTTTCCGAATTGCGGTATTGTTATTGATCGATCTACGTGTTTTTTTACGGGTTCGGAAATCCCGTTGGCCTCATTCCCTAAAACGATAATGCCTTCATCTGGAAGCTTAGACTTATAGATGTTTTCACCTTCCATAAATGTCCCAAAGACTTGGCCAGAACTAGATTTTATGTAATCTTCTAAATCTGTATATGTAACTTTTACACGTGTTAACGACCCCATTGTAGCTTGTACAACTTTAGAATTATAGCAATCTACTGTATTGGCACTACAGACTAAATGTTGTACACCATACCAATCACATAAGCGGATTATAGTACCTAAATTACCTGGATCTCTTACAGCATCTAAAGCAATTTTTAAACCTTTATGATTAGTTTTTACCATTTCGGGAATCTTAAAAACCGCCAAAGCTGTGTTTGGATTTTTAAGAGATGATATTTTTTTAAGCTCAGCTTCAGATATGTCGACGGTTAAGTTATTTGGAGCATCAAAAATAGCCTTTGTTGTAAATAGATTTTCAAGTTGAAAGTCTGAATTCAAGAACTCTTCAATTCCTTTAATGCCTTCAACAGTAAATAGTCCAAATTGCTGTCTATATTTTTTTTGTGCTAAACTTTTAATTAACTTTATTTGATGCTTTGTAACCATTAAAATGTCTTTACATTTGTTAGACTTATTACAAAGTAAACCTTTTTTGGACTAATTTTTGTTTATCACCACTAATATTAAAAAAACAAGACGACATTTGAAGCTGCAACAACGTATGGTATTATTTGTACAAAACTACAAGCCAGTGTGTAAGCTATTACTTTTTTTCAGTATTGTTTTGCTCCTTTTTTCTTGCAATGTGGTAAAACGTGTTAAAGCCGATGAGCATTTAATTACTAAGAACACTATTTTAGAAGATGGCAAAGTCAACAAAGAAGAACGCATAAACAACATAATTATTCAGAAGACCAATCTTGGCATGGACGGTTTTTTTGGTTTCCCTTTGAGGTTACATGTTTACAATTTAGCACGGCCAAACATAGATTCTATCATAAACGCCAACATACTAAGCGATAGTACTAAAGTGAAACGTAAAATTGGTCTGCTTTCCAAAAAACAGTTTGACAGATACATACAGTCTAAACGCAACTTTAATAGTTGGCTAAAGCGTACGGGCGAAGCACCACGAATACTAGATGAGAGTAAAACAAAAAAAACAGTAAATTATCTCAGAAACTATTATAACTCTAGAGGTTGGTTAAAAAATGAAGTCGAATATACCATTGAGCGCGATAGTAATAAACGTGCCAAGGTTACCTATAAGGTAACAAAAAACCAGCCTTTTATCCTAGATTCTATAAAACCATTCATTAGTAGTCCAGCAATCGATTCGCTCTACAGTAGATTTAGCAAAAAGTCTTTACTAAAAAAGGGCGAACAGTATGATGTTGCCAATTATGAAAATGAGCGCGAACGTATAACCAATTATTTGCGCAATAATGGTTTTTACTATTTCGGGCAAGAATACATCAGTTTTATAACAGATACCATTGGCACAAACTCAAAGGTCAATACTGAATTGATTATCGCAAATCGTTCTATAAGAGGTGAGGATTCCACAACAACAGTTCCATTTAAAACCTACAAAATAAAAGAGATCAATATCTTTACGGACAACAATTTTGAAAATCAATTTAAAGCCATTTCAGATACCACTATCTTCAAAGATTATAACCTCTACAGTAAGGAAAAATTGAAGTTTAGGCCTAAAGCACTCACAGATGCCGTTTTTATTAATAAAGGTGATAAGTACAGTGATTTGGCACGGAGTAGAACATCGCGCTACTTAAATGATCTTCAAATGTTTAGGTATCCTCGAATTATCTATCAGGAAAATGAGGCAGATACCACACTCACAGCCAATATTTTCTTAGAGCCAAGAAAAAAATACCAATTGAGTTTTGATTTGGATGTGAGTCAGAGTAATATTCAAAAAGTAGGATTTTCATTCGGTACAGGTCTAAAAATAAGAAACGTATTTAGAGGAGCAGAAACTTTAGAACTAAGTGGGATCGCTGCGATTGGCGCATCTGAGGATGGTGCTGATACAGAAGATACTTTTTTCGATATTAACGAATTTGGTGGTAATATAAGATTAACCATTCCCCGTTTGTTCACCCCTTTTAAAACCGATAGTATTATACCAAAGTATATGTCTCCGAGTACGGCCATAAATATTTCTACCACAAGTCAACAAAATATTGGATTGGACAAACAAACACTTTCTGGACTCTTAAGCTATAATTGGTTTCCGTCAAAAGCAGTTACAAATACTTTAGAATTTTTTAATGTACAGTTTGTAAAAAACCTTAATACCAGTAATTATTTTGGGGTTTATTCCAATTCATTCAGAAGGTTAGATAATATAGCTAGAGATATAGGTTATATTGATTCTGACGAGAGTTTAGAAAACCCATCAAACTCATTTGGACCTGCTGATACCTTTATAAATGATGTTTTATCTGGTAACACGAGTTTAACATCTGGCGATGATGATTTTATTGCCGTCAATAATATTGATGAACGTAAGCAACGACTCACCGAAAACAACCTCATTTTTTCAACCAGTTTTGATTATAAAAAAGATAAGCGTACTAATATATTTGATAATGATTTCTCAATATTTAAATGGCGCGTAGAATTGGCAGGTAACTTTCTTTCAACACTCTCTGAAGCATTGGGATCTACTGAGAATGAAAATGGCAATTACGAGGTTTTTGGTGTGGCATTTTCTCAATATTTTAAAACCGAAATTGACTATGTAAAGTATTTCGATTTAGGAAGAAATAACGTTTTTGCCTTTAGAAGTTATGCAGGTATTGCCATACCTTACGGAAACTCTAACAGCATTCCTTTTGCCGAAAGTTTCTTTGCCGGAGGACCAAATGACAACAGAGCTTGGACCGCTTATAACTTAGGCCCTGGTAGTTCTAATACTACAAATGAATTTAATGAAGCTAACTTTAAGATTCACTTAAGCGCAGAACAACGTTTTGGACTTTTTGGCGATTTAAGAGGCGCACTTTTTGTTGATGCTGGTAATATTTGGAATGTCTTAGACAATGTAGAAGAAGATGCAGCAACATTTACAAATGTAGATTCTCTCAAGGATATTGCTGTTGGCTCTGGCTTTGGTCTACGTTACGACTTTAATTTCTTTGTCCTGCGTTTTGATATAGGCTTTAAAACTTATGACCCATCTCAAAATGAAGGTGAACGATGGTTTAAGGATTATAACTTTAGAAATGCAGTTTATAATATTGGTATTAACTATCCTTTTTAAGCCTAATTACGTTTAAAAAACTACATCGTTTTCGGCATTAAATACCAATATTCAACGAAGAAATATTTAAAATTTACGTATTTTTGAGGTCTAATTTCAATCATAAAAATTATGAGTCATAATATAAAACCTGGCGTTGCTACAGGCAGAGAAGTTCAAGATATTTTTAAACTTGCTAAAGAAAAAGGATTTGCCCTACCTGCGGTAAACGTTATAGGTTCAAATTCAATAAATGCAGTTTTAGAGACGGCTAAAGCTTTAAATGCTCCTGTAATTATTCAATTTTCAAATGGAGGCGCACAATTTAATGCTGGAAAAGGTTTAGGAAACGAAGACCAAAAAGGAGCTATTGCAGGTTCTGTTGCTGGAGCAAAACATGTACATCTTATGGCAGAAGCCTACGGAGTACCAGTAATTTTACATACAGATCATTGTGCCAAAAAATTATTGCCTTGGATTGATGGTTTGTTAGATGCTAGTGAGCAACATTTTAAGGAAACTGGAAAATCACTTTATAGTTCCCATATGATTGATTTATCTGAAGAGCCTATTGAAGAAAATATTGAAATCTGCAAGCAATATCTGGAGCGTATGAGCAAAATGGGCATGACTTTAGAAATTGAATTGGGTATTACGGGTGGAGAGGAAGATGGTGTTGATAATAGTGATGTTGATGCTTCAAAATTGTACACGCAACCTGAAGAAGTAGCTTACGCTTATGAAGAATTAATGAAAGTAAGTGACCAATTCACCATTGCTGCAGCCTTTGGTAACGTACATGGGGTTTACAGACCCGGAAATGTAAAATTAACACCGAAAATTTTAAAAAATTCTCAGGAATATTTATCTGAGAAGCATAACCTTCCACATAATCATATCGATTTTGTTTTTCACGGAGGATCTGGTTCTACCGTTGAGGAAATTAGAGAAGCTATAGGTTACGGTGTTATTAAAATGAATATCGATACTGATATGCAATGGGCTTTTTTAAGCGGAGTGAGAGATTATGTGCAGGATAAAAAAGATTATTTACAAACTCAGATTGGTAACCCTGATGGTGACGATGTACCAAATAAAAAATACTACGACCCAAGAGTTTGGCTACGTAAAGGTGAGCAAGCTTTTGTAGAACGTCTTAAAAAAGCTTTTGAAGATCTAAATAACGTAGATACACTATAACATATATCTAATATTATAGAAACCCATTAAAACTCGGTATTGTTTTAATGGGTTTTTTAAGTACATAGAGATTAACCACCTGTTAGTTTTTTCCTTTTTTGAATTTAATTAATAAGTAGTAATTTTATATGTTTTACATTTGCATTTAATAACTAACTAAAACAACGATTAAAGATTTTTCAATATCTAAAGTCGCAAAACCTCCCCTAAGCATAGTCTGTGGGTCTAAAATCGTAAATCAATATGGCTTGGTTTAAAAGAAAAGATAAAGGAATTCAAACATCAACGGAAGAAAAAAAAGATACTCCCAAAGGGCTTTGGTACAAATCCCCTACCGGTAAAATTATTGATACCAAAGAATTAGAACAAAATTTTTATGTAAGCCCTGAAGATGGTTACCATGTAAGGATAGGTAGTAATGAATATTTTGAGATTCTTTTCGATGACAATGAGTATAAGGAACTCGATGCTAACCTTACTTCTAAGGATCCGCTTAAATTTGTAGATACTAAGAAGTACCCAGACCGCTTAAAGGCCGCACAGGCCAAAACAAAATTAAAAGATGCTGTTCGTACGGCTGTTGGCAAATCCAATGGACAAGATTTAGTAATAGCATGTATGGATTTTGGTTTTATTGGGGGCTCAATGGGTAGTGTTGTAGGTGAAAAAATTGCTAGAGCAGCAGATTATGCCCTAAAAAAGAAAACTCCGTTTATGATTATTAGTAAATCTGGTGGAGCACGTATGATGGAAGCAGCGTTATCTTTAATGCAATTGGCAAAAACCTCAGCGAAATTGGCGCAATTAGCCGATGCTAAAATTCCTTATATATCATTATGTACAGATCCAACTACTGGTGGAACAACAGCTTCGTTTGCCATGCTTGGAGACATTAATATTGCGGAGCCAGGAGCTTTAATAGGTTTTGCAGGCCCAAGAGTTGTTAGAGATACAACAGGACAAGAATTGCCTGAAGGTTTCCAAACCTCTGAATTTTTATTAGAGCATGGGTTTTTAGATTTTATTACGCATCGTAAAGATTTAAAGCAAAAAGTTAACTTGTATATAGATTTAATAAAGAATCAACCTTTAAGAGCATAAAAAAAGCGAGCTTACTTCAACTACACTCAGTAACCGAAAATCTCGCTTTTCTATTCAATCCACTAAAACTAAACCTCAAATACTAATTAAGAGTTATAGGTATTTCTGTGCCATTATTAAATGTAAAGGTCGCTTGGTTATCGCAATCACCATTGCCAAAATCAAAGATACCGCCAAAATTAGTACGCTGTACATCAAAGCTTCCACTTACAAAATAAGCGCATGTTACCTCTCTACGTAGCGGTACTATTACTTCATAAGTATGTGTATTACCATTAACAAATGTTGCTGTCCAATTTCCTGTAATTTCAAATACATTATCACTAAATACACCACTTCCAAAACCTTCAACCCATTCCCTAACTCTTGTACCTTCCCTAGAAGCTTGCACTCCATTTGGCCAAATCACGGTAACACTTAAATCGTGCGTAAATTGAGGGTTACCATTTTCATTAGATAATTCTCTTAAAATTGAGCGACTGGCAATAACGTTTTTGGCATCAAAATAAAAATCAACCAAATTATAGTTAATCATTATTTGCTGCGCTTCTGGATCTCTCGTGTAATCAAATACTATTTGCCCTTGAATTAAGTGTTCATTAATTACGCAGCCTTCAGTACCAAAATCTAAAGTTACCTGTCTATAGCCTTGTTGAGCCACAACAGTAATAGTGACACAATCTGGAATATCCTTAGCGTATGCTATTGTATCGCGCTCGTCAATTGTAGATGTAGGCTTGCCTGCAGTCTGTTCCTGCTCTTCATAAGCATTAATAATGAGATCTCCTAAAACAGTATCTATTTGGTCAATTTCAGCAGAACGCTGAACTTCTATTGTGTCCTGTACTTCTGATTCCGTAGTTTCATTATCATCACTACAAGATGTAAAGACTAAGCCTAAAACTGCAAAGCTTAAAGCTGCTTTTTTAAATGCATTAAAATTTTTCATGATTACTTTTTTATTGTTAATATAGTGTTAAGACCAATTAAGAATAAAAAGGTTTAATTCGTTACCAAGAAATTAAGCTCTTTTAAGGTAAATTGAAAATTCTGTACCAACACCTACTTCGCTCTTCACTTCTACTTTTCCACCTAAAGATTCAATATGGTTTTTAGTGATGAAAAGACCAATACCTATGGCATCTTCGTTGTAGTGAAATGTCTTATACATCTTAAAGAGCTTATCTCTATACTTTTTTAGATCAATGCCTAAACCGTTGTCTCCAACTACAAAAACGATATAATCATCTTCAATATAAGACGTAAGCTCTATAATTGGTGTTCTTTTATCAGATCTGTACTTAATGGCATTGGTAAGAAAGTTAAGTACTATACTATCGAGATATGCTGAGATAGCTTTTACATGATGTGTTTCATCAATTTCATTGTAAATTACAGCGTTAGCATTTTGTGCCATAGCTATAATGTTATACATGGCCTTTTCCACATAATCATAAAGATTGAGTACATCCATTTTAGAAGGCTCAATCTCTCTTATTTTTGCTACTTGGGTTAGGTGCGACACTGTTTCTTGTAAATTATCAACGGCTTTCTTTAGAAGCTTTAGATTTTCATTTTCTTTTTGACTCGAAAAATCACTTTCTAAAAACTCAGTTATAGTAGATAAATTACCAGAATGTGATCTCAAATTATGAGTTACAATATCAGCAAAGGAAGCCAATCGCTCATTTTGTTCCTTAACAACACTAAGCATAGCCTTTAATTTATCTAGATTTTTTTGCCGGTTAGTTACATCATTAAATTGCCATATCATATACGGTTTACCATGCTTAAAATATACCAAGGAAACGTAAATTAAAATCCAGAGCATAGTCCCATCTTTATGAAAATAGCGCTGTTTAATACGGTACTTATCTATTTTACCTTGGATAAGCTTTTCATACTTCTTCTCGTGTACACCAAGATCTTCGACATAGATAATATTGTTTATATCCATATTGAAAAGCTCCCATCTGGTATAACCAAATAAATCACAAACACTTTCGTTTACTTTTAGCCAATTGCCTTCTAGGTTAACAACGGCAATACCATTGTAGGTATTATTAAATACACGATCTAGTACATCGTGTGCATTAGAAAAATTGTAACTAGGGTTTGTGGCTCTCATCCTTTTTTGAATTTTAAGGATTAATTAGGTGAAAGCTCTTAACTAGCCAAGGGTATACTAAACTAAAACATTGAATTACAGATTAAAAGTTACAAAAAAAACCACAAATCACAAAAAAGTACTATATTTGCCGCTTGAAAGAAAATCTTTCATGGTACATAAAAATCATTTACAATAATATTAGCATGTATTTAGATCAAAAAGCAAAAGAGAAACTTTTCAAAAAACACGGAAAGAACGAAAAGGACACAGGTTCTGCAGAAGGACAAATTGCATTATTTACTGCAAGAATTGACCACTTAACAGAGCATTTAAAAAAGAATCGCAAAGACTATAACACAGAGCGTTCATTAGTAAAATTAGTAGGTAAGCGTCGTGCTTTACTAGACTATTTAACTAAGAAAGATATCTTAAGATATCGTGCCATAGTAAAAGAATTAGGATTAAGAAAATAATCTCAATACAAAGACCACGCTTTTGGCGTGGTCTTTTGTTTTTTATATAACGCAATCGAAAGCGTCCAAAATTCGAATTAATAATTAAGCATGAAATCCTGAAATGAATTCAGGACTAGCAGTTTTTCATTGGTCATAACAACACACTACACAATAACACAACGACCATTGTTTAACATTATGTTTTTGACGGCCATTGTGTTACGCTGAGTGCAGTCGGAGCCCAATAGAAATCAAAGACAAGAATTAAAAAATTTATGATTCCAAAGACTTACAAAGAGGTCATTGACCTCGGTGACGGTAGAGAAATTTCTATCGAAACCGGAAAATTAGCAAAACAGGCCCATGGTTCTGTTGTTGTACAATCAGGAAAATGTATGTTATTATGTACAGTAGTTTCCAACTATCATTCAGCAGATGTAGACTTTTTACCTTTAACAGTAGACTATAGGGAAAAATTTGCTGCAGCAGGTCGTTATCCAGGTGGCTTCTTTAAAAGAGAAGCAAGGCCTAGTGACGGAGAAGTATTAACTATGCGTTTGGTAGACCGTGTATTACGTCCATTATTTCCAAAAGATTACCACTCTGAAACTCAGGTGATGATTCAATTAATGTCGCATGATGATGACGTAATGCCAGATGCCATGGCAGGTTTAGCCGCTTCGGCAGCAATTCAACTATCAGATTTCCCATTTGAATGTGCGATTTCTGAAGTCAGAGTCGCTAGAGTAAACGGAGAATTTGTAATTAACCCGACCAGAGCACAATTAGCAGAGTCTGACATCGATATGATGATTGGAGCTTCTGCCGATTCTGTAATGATGGTTGAAGGTGAAATGGATGAAATTTCTGAAGAAGAAATGACCGAAGCTATTAAAGCTGCACACGAAGCTATTAAAGTACAATGTGCTGCTCAGATTCGTTTAGCTGAAGCAGTTGGTAAAAAGGAAGTACGTGAATACGAACCAGAACGTGAAGATGAAGACTTAGCTAAGAAAATTCATGATATGGTATATGACAAAACATATGCTATTGCTAAAGCAGGTTCTGCAAAGCACGAAAGAGGTGCTGCTTTTTCTGAAATTAAGGAAGAAGTCTTCAATTCATTCTCTGAAGAGGAGCAAGATGATTTAGGAAAGCTCATTCATAAGTATGTAGCAAAAGCTCAAAAAGAAGCGATTCGTAATTTAACTTTAGATGAAGGTTTGCGTTTAGACGGTCGTAAAACTGATGAAGTAAGACCAATTTGGTGTGAGGTAGATTATTTACCATCAACACATGGTTCTGCAATATTTACACGTGGGGAAACTCAAGCATTGGCAACAGTAACCTTAGGTACATCAAGAGATTCTAACCAAATAGATATGCCATCTTATGAAGGTGAAGAGCGTTTCTATTTACATTATAATTTTCCACCATTTTCAACTGGTGAAGCAAGACCAATCCGTGGAACCTCACGTCGTGAAGTAGGTCACGGTAACTTAGCACAACGTGCTTTAAAAGGCATGATTCCTGAGGATTGTCCATACACAGTAAGGGTTGTTTCAGAAGTATTGGAATCTAACGGTTCGTCTTCTATGGCAACGGTTTGTTCTGGTACTATGGCACTTATGGATGCTGGTGTACAAATGACAAAACCTGTATCTGGTATTGCTATGGGATTAATTTCTGATGCAGATTCTGGTAAATACGCTGTACTATCTGATATTTTAGGAGATGAAGATCACTTAGGTGATATGGATTTTAAAGTAACTGGTACTGCAGATGGTATTACTGCTTGTCAGATGGATATTAAGGTAAAAGGTTTATCATATGAGATTTTGGTCAATGCACTAAAACAAGCACGTGATGGTCGTTTGCATATCTTAGGAAAATTAACAGATACCATCGCACAACCAAATGCAGATGTTAAGGAGCATGCACCGACTATGGTAACAAGACGCATTCCTAACGAATTTATTGGTGCTTTAATTGGTCCTGGCGGAAAGGTAATTCAAGAATTACAGAAAGAAACAGAAACCACCATAGTAATTAACGAAGATCCAGTAACTGAAGAAGGTATTGTTGAAATTCTTGGTGTTGGCAGTAAAGGCATTGAAGCTGTGGAAGCAAAAATTGATTCTTTAATGTTTAAGCCTGAAGTAGGTAGCGTTTATGAAGTAAAAGTAATTAAGATGTTAGATTTTGGAGCGGTTGTAGAATATACAGAAGCACCAGGAAACGAAGTGCTTTTACACGTATCTGAACTCGCTTGGGAGCGTACCGAAAATGTATCGGATGTTGTAAACATGGGAGATGTTTTTGATGTAAAATATTTCGGTATAGACTCAAGAACACGTAAAGAAAAAGTATCTCGTAAAGCAATTCTACCAAAACCAGAAGGTTATGTGGAACGCCCAAAAAGAGATAACAATCGCGGAAGAGATAACAGAGGTAGAGACAATCGTAACCGAGATAATCGCCGAGATGACAGAAAACCACGAGAAGAGAAAAAGTATTAATTTCTTTTTTATATTAAAAACCCATCGAGATTCGATGGGTTTTATGTTTTTAAAAGCTATACAATATTCTTGGAGTTAAAGCTATTGAACCTATATCTTCTTGTATTGCTCCTCTAATTTTATAAGGCGAATAATGAATTCCAAAGCTCAAAGTTAATTGCTCATTATTTTTAAAAGATTTAACGTAATCTAAACTTGGTGCAACTAAAAATGATGTGATTTCATAGGTGTCTTCATTATTCGATGAATTAACCTTTTGGTTAGAACTGATAACCGAAGCTCCAATTCCTAAACCCAAAATAAATTTTGAAGAATTTGGGTTGCCTAAAACCTTCTTAAACCTTACTAAGGGATTTATCAAAAGAGAGGCCTCAGCTTCTATATCTTCATTATCTCTAACATATTGAAAAGGTATTCTTTGTTTTGGAATGACAAATTGCAAAGCAAGTTCTATTGATTTGTTGTCAGTTACTGGAAAATCTAAGCTCAATTCAACCAAAGGTGATGTGTTGAAATATTTTTTTAACTCCCCTAGAGGCATAAACACACCTCCACCAATTTTGAACGTTACTGTTCTCCAATAATCATTAAATGAATCATGGTAATTATATCCTCGTTCTTGAGGAATCGAATCATTTTGTGCCACAAGATTTAAGCAAAACAAAAGAAACAAACAGGTTGTAATTAAATTTTTCATAATGAATCGGTTTTAAATTCAATTCAAACTTATTGCAATAATCACATCTAATATTTTCAAAATCACGAATCTTGATTTTATTTTTTGTGATAATCACAAATATGATTACATTACAATATGTTTCAAGAGCAACTATTAGAAAAACTAAAAACCGAATTGCCTCAAGGCACATCACTCAACGAAGCCGTAGCAAGTGCATTAGACATTAGCTACGATGCTGCACACAGACGCACCTCTGGGAAGAGTAAATTTTCATTAAAAGAAAGTGTGATTTTGGCTAAATACTATGATTTATCCTTAGACCGATTGTTTGAAAACACTAAAGATGATATTATTGCTGTTGAGAAAACCAAGCCCATTGATAATGAAGATCAACTAAAAGCTTATTTTGATAACTCCTTTCAATCACTACAGCCACTTCTCAATCAAAGCAAAAGTCGAATTTTATACTCAGCTAAGGACATCCCTCTTTTTTATACCTTGGAAAGTAATTTGCTAAGTCGTTTTAAAATATTTGTATGGTTAAAACTGTTAGATTCAACAATGGCAACAAAAGGTTTTGAATCCTTTTCTTTAAAGATAGCAACATTGCAATCTGCAAAGGCTTTAGGAAGTTTATACCAAAACTTAAATACTACTGAAATTTGGGATGTAACCACTGTAAATAGTACTTTGAAACAAATTCATTTTTATAACGAAGCTGGTCATATAGATAATTCAACAGCTCTGCAATTATGCAAAGATCTAAAGCAGTTAGTGTTTAGTATTTCTGAAAAGGTAAATCCAAGTAACGAACAATATCTTTTTTATTACAATGAATTATTATTGATGAACAATAATGTTTTGGTAAGTACACCGCTTCAAAAATCACTTTTTGTTCCTTTTACAATACTATCCTACTATAAAACCTCAGATAAGATTACATGCCAGGAAGCCGAAGCTTTTCTAAAAAAACAACTGCAAAGCTCTAAGCTTTTGAATACTGCTGGCGAAAAAGAGAAACTTAGCTTTTTTAACAAGATCTATGCAAAGATTGATGCACTATATCAGCTTACGGAAGCTTCTCAAGTTTTGGATTTTGAATAACTATTATGTGCTTTATTAAGAAAAAAATTACCTAAATTAACGTACTTATTGTATATTTAAAATATACATAGACTATTCTATGGATTCTAACCCTTAATTAGTAATGCTTTAATCCATTCTTGTTGACTACAAAAAATGGCTATTAACAGTACAATTGCTAAGCATGCAAAAAAACGACTTTAAGAGCAATATTTCCAAACGAAGTATTGATGACAACCCGTTTTATATTATTGGAATTGGTAGTTCCGCTGGTGGACTAAAAGCCCTAGAAGAATTTTTCGATAATTGCTCATCAAACACAGGTTTTGCCTTTGTGATAATCCAGCACCTGTCTCCCGATTACAAAAGTTTAATGCCAGAATTGCTATCTAGACATACAGAAATGATAGTAAAAGAGGCCAAAGAAGGTGATAAGGTAGAACCAAATCATGTCTATCTCATTCCTGGTGGAAAAAATATTTTGATCAATAAGGGTAAACTAGAACTAACCAAAAGAAAACCCAAAAATCAAATTAATTTTTCGATAGATATTTTCTTTAATTCATTAGCAAAAGAACAGAAAGAGCGCGCCATTGCCATTATATTATCCGGCACTGGTTCTGACGGTACAAAAGGTGCTAAGTCCATAAAGGAAGTTGGAGGTACCGTTTTTGTTCAAAGTCCTGATTCTTCTGGTTTTGATGGTATGCCAAGAAGTGCCATTTCTCAAGGCTTGGCAGACTATATAATACCACCCAAGGAAATGGGCCATGAATTGGTAGAATTTGTTTCTCAACCACAATATGCTTACCCAATATCACCAGAAGGATATGTGAGTAACGAAGAATCTCTAGGAAGAATTTTAAAAATCATAAAAAGCTATATAGGCTATGATTTCTTTTCATATAAAAAGCCAACATTGTTCCGTAGAACAGCTAAACGCATTAATATAACCAAATGTAAAACTGTTGAGAATTATATCGATTATTTACACGAAAATCCTGAAGAAAAATTTCTACTAACACAAGAGTATCTTATAGGTGTTACAAAATTCTTTAGAGATTCTGAAGCCTTTGAAACGCTAGAAAAAGAAATCATACCAGATATAGTAAGTAAAAAAACCAATGAGCAAACTATAAAAATTTGGACTGTTGCCTGCTCTTCAGGAGAGGAGGCCTATTCTATTGCTATTATAATTGAAGATTACCTCTCTAAAATGCAATTGGATATCAACTACAAGATTTTTGCAACAGATTTAGATGACAGAGGTATTGATAAAGCCACAAAAGGAATTTATGACCTTAGTATAGAATCTGAAGTACCTTCACAATTTCTTTCAAAATATTTTATAAAACAAGATAACAGCTATCGCATATTACCAAAAATAAGACGCAATATCATTTTTTCAAAACATGATATTTTAAACAATCCCCCATTTAACAAAATGGATCTTATTTCGTGTAGGAACATGTTAATCTACATGGAAAACAACTTACAACTTCAAGTGCTCTCTAGCATACATTATGCCTTAAACCCTCATGCTTACTTATTTCTGGGAAGTTCCGAAAATCTGGGCATGCTCAGCAAAAATTTTGAAGAAGTGAGTTCTAAATGGAAAATATATAAAAATATACAACCAGAACGTATCCTAAACATAAGAAATAAGGATATGTGGAACGTCGAGAAAAGTAAAAAAAGCAGGTTTCAAATTCGGCCACAAGGAAGTTCCTTGGATGATAAAATTGCAAAATCCATTAATAAATTATTGATGGACGAAATGCATGCTGTAAGTATTTGTATTGATGAAAATCATGAAATTATACATGCCACAGGGAAACTAAAAAAGTATATTAGTTATCCAGATGAAGGCTACTCTAACAACCTTCTTAAAATGCTTCCCGATGAACTCAACATACCCATAAGCACATCGATAAGGAAATTAATTTCTGGCTCTGCCGAAACTATAGAAAAAAGCGTTAAGCTTATAAAGGATGATAAATTATTACAATTACGCTTGCTAGTTTGCGGTTTTAATATCGTATCTGTAAACAGCCGTTCTTACCTTATAACTATAATTGAAGAGTTTGACAGAAAAATCACTGAGGAAGAAAAACATAAGGAGTTGCCAAAAATAATATCCAACACAGATCAGGTAATTGAGTTAAAAGAAGCACTTAATGAAACCCGAGAAAATCTTCAGTCTACAATAGAAGAGCTTGAAACATCTAACGAAGAAATGCAAGCCACAAATGAGGAATTATTGGCCTCTAACGAAGAACTACAGAGTACTAATGAAGAGTTACAGTCTCTTAATGAAGAATTGCATACCGTTAATGCTGAGTTGCAATCCAAAAATTCTGAATTGGCAGAGCTCAACTCTGATATTGAGAACTTAATGACCAATATTAACGTTGGAACCATATTTTTAGACAAGAAATTCAATATTAGAAAGTTTACCCCTTCAATAAGAGAAAATTTTCATTTACAAGAAACAGACGTCGGAAGATCCATCGCACACTTTCTTGGAACAATTGGTGGTACAGACTTAATAGAACATTCTAGAAAAGTTATAAATACACTTCAACCCCATTTCGAAGAAGTAAAAAACAGCGAAGGCAAATGGTTTTTAACTCAAATTTTCCCTTATAGAAATATAGAAGATAGCATACAAGGTGTCGTTATAAACTTCATTGAAATAGATAAACTCAAAAAAGCCAATAAAGAGAAGGAGAAACTATATTTATTTTTAGAGCATCTTACCAGCAACAACCCTGCTGTAATATACATCTATGATATGGTGAGTCAAAAAAACATTTATGCCAGTGCAAATATTTTTGAAAGCTCTGGGTATTCGGTTGATGACCTACAGCAACTTGGCGATAAAGTTATGGAAACCATCATTCATCCCGATGATCTTCCTTTGATCCAAGAGCACCACAAAAAAATCAAAAATTTAAAAGATGATGAAGAATTACAAGTAGAATACAGAATTTTACATAAGAACACAAAAGATATTGAATGGGTGATTTCTAGTGATAAAGTTAACGAACGTAATGAAGATGGCTCGGTAAAAACCATCTTAGGCATTGCTCTTTACATAACTAAAATCAAAAGAATAACACAAAAATTAAAAGAAAGTGAAGAAAGGTACCGACTAGCAATTTCAGGATCTAAGTCTGCATTATGGGAGTGGAAAGATATAACAAAAGAAAAGGCTTGGTGGTCTAATGAATTTTATAAGTTGTTAGGGTATAACAAAAAAGACATTAAAGTTAAATTCAGCTCATTTAAATCGCTTATTCATCCAAATCAAAGAAAACGGTTCTCTGCTAAATTAGAAGCTCATTTTGCTGACGATAATGAACCTTTTGAAATTGAAATACAAATTAAAACTAAAACGAACGGCTATATTTGGTTTAGAGTTAATGCACAAGTCAATACAGACCCAATAACCTCAATTAAAACATTGGTTGGCACCCTAACCAATATCAATGGCCAGAAGGAAGCTAATGAAAAAATGAAAGAGCTTAATATAGAATTGGAACGCTTTGCTTATTTAGCATCACACGATTTAAAAGAACCCCTAAGAACAGTAACAAGTTTTACAAAACTATTTAAAGAAGAGTACGAAAGCAAATTTGATGATACAGCATTACAATACTTATCTTTTATTGAGAAAGCATCCAGTAGAATGATAACATTGACAAATGATTTACTCATTTACTCTCAACTAGATGATAAATCACTGAATTTCCAACCGATTAATCTCAATGAGCTCTTAGACACAATACTTCTAGATATACAAGACGATGTTACTAGAAATAATGCACAAATTAATATAGAAAGATTGCCAACTGTAGTTTGCGATAGTATGCAAATAAAACAACTATTTCAAAATTTAATTTCCAACAGTATAAAATATAGAACTGATGCCCAGCCAGAAATTCATATTTCATATAAAGAGAAACCATCGGCTTTTGATTTTTATATCACCGATAATGGTATCGGTATAGACAAAAAATACCATAAAAAAGTATTTGAAGTGTTTAAGAGACTGCATAATAAGGAAGAATATGAAGGCACAGGTATTGGTTTGGCAAATTGCAAACGTATTGTAGATAACCATAAGGGAAATATAACAGTAAAATCAAGCATTGGAGAGGGATCTACTTTCATTTTCACTATTCCAAAATTGAACATAAAATGAAAAAATGTAATTGTATTTTATTAGTAGATGATAGTCTTTCTACTAACATCTACCATAAAAAAATAATCGAAAAAGCTGAGATTACAAATCATATAAGAATTACCTCAGACGGTTTAGAAGCCTTGAACTATCTAAACGATGAGAAAGCTCAAAACATTAAACCTGATATTATATTTTTAGACATAAATATGCCAAAAATGGATGGTTTTGAGTTTTTAGAGGAATACGCTAAACTTCCAAAGCTCATGCGAAAAGATATCATAATTGTACTCTTAACCACATCTAACTGGTCCAAAGATCGTGTAAAAGCCACTGAGACAAAATTAGTTTATGATTATATAGAAAAGCCACTAGACAAAGAAGATTTGATTCGTATAAGTAATTATTATTTAGAAGAGCTTTAGAGCTTAAAACGTTTAATCTTGGAGTTCTCATTAATATTTCTTATATTATAGGCTATGATAACACAAGACAAAGACAAATACGCAGAAGAGTTAAATCATTCAATCAATTATCTCGAAAATTTGGGGTACAACAATATCAAAGCAGATATTGAAGGCTATGAAACACCGAAATCATATCTCAAAAAAGGTAGTAAAATTGAAGTAACACCGGATATTGTTGCCGAAAAAGAAGGACGAAAGCACATTTTCGATTTAAGTTTAAAATCCCAAAAACCAAGATTATTAAAATCCAAATGGCTGTTTTTAAACACTTTGAGTCAAATTAAATCATATCGCTTTAGGTTAATCACTAAAAGAGGTCATTATAAGTTTACCAATGAAACCATTGACGACATTAATCTAGATAAAGTAAAACTCTTAAAGATTTAAAAAAAAATTAAAAGTTGTGTAACATTTTATTGCTTTTGTACGTATAATAAAAACAACCTAGTGTTGTAGAAACATTGCACAAATCATAGAAGTAAATGAGACAACTTAAAATTACTAAGCAAGTAACCAACAGGGAAACTGCTTCATTAGACAAATATCTGCAAGAAATTGGTAAGGTGGATTTGATCACAGCTGATGAAGAGGTAGAGTTGGCGCAACGTATTAAAGCTGGTGACCAAATTGCTTTAGAAAAACTAACCAAAGCCAATTTACGTTTTGTCGTTTCTGTTGCTAAACAGTACCAAAACCAAGGATTAACGTTACCAGATTTAATCAATGAGGGTAATTTAGGCTTAATTAAAGCTGCACAACGTTTTGACGAAACCCGTGGTTTTAAATTTATATCTTATGCTGTTTGGTGGATTAGACAGTCCATTTTACAGGCGTTAGCGGAGCAATCTCGTATTGTACGTTTACCGTTAAACAAGATTGGTTCTATAAATAAAATCAATAAAACCTTTGCTTTTTTAGAGCAAAGTCATGAGCGACCACCTTCTGCGGAAGAAATCGCTAAAGAATTGGATATGACGATTAACGATGTTAAGGAATCTATGAAGAATTCTGGTCGTCACGTAAGTATGGATGCCCCTTTGGTTGAAGGTGAAGATTCTAACCTTTATGATGTATTGCGAAGTGGAGAATCACCAAATCCAGATAAAGATTTGTTACACGAATCTTTACGTACGGAAATCGAACGTGCTTTGGAGACATTAACACCACGCGAAGCCGATGTTATTCGTTTGTATTTTGGTTTAGGAAACCAACATCCAATGACTTTAGAAGAAATTGGTGAAACGTTCGATTTAACACGTGAGCGTGTGAGACAAATTAAAGAAAAGGCGATTAGAAGATTAAAACATACGTCTAGAAGTAAAATATTAAAAACATATTTAGGTTAACTTCGACTGTGCTCAGTTACCAAATAAAGCTTTAATAATAACTATTAATTTGGACATTGAGCGAAGCCGAAATGACATAATAAGACATATTTAGGTTAGTTTTTCGTATATTTAGCGACTACCTAATAAAGGTAACAACAGTTACAAAACATAACTGTTCGTTTTTTGATTGATGAAAGAACCCACGGCTGATTACCGTGGGTTCACTTTTTTATAACATCTTATTAACTCCAAACTTAAGAAACCTCATTTTTTATCTACCTTTGCGCAAACCAAAACAATGTACAAAAAATGGCCGAAAAATTAATTGCCCCTTCAATGCTAGCTGCCGATTTTGGCAACCTTCAACGCGATACAGAAATGGTAAATAATAGCGATGCCGATTGGTTTCATATCGATGTTATGGACGGTCATTTTGTACCAAATATTTCTTATGGTATGCCAGTAATTGCTGCCATTAAAAAACATGCAACGAAACCATTGGATGTACATTTAATGATTGAAAAACCAGAACGCTATATTGAAGAATTTGCCAAAGTTGGTGCAGATATAATTACAGTGCATTATGAATCTACAGTACATTTACACAGAACATTGAGACAAATTAAAGATACAGGATGCAAAGCCGGTATAGTTCTAAATATTACTACACCACTTAATGTTTTAGAAGATATTTTACCTGAATGCTACATGATACTACTAATGTCTATAAATCCTGGTTTTGGTGGACAGAAATTTGAAGAAGTGACTTATAAACGTGTAAAAAAACTACGTCAAATGATTAATAACCAAGGACTAGATACGCGTATCGAAATCGATGGAGGTGTAACCGATAAAAACATTAAAAAATTGGCTGAAGCTGGCGCAGATACTTTCGTAGCTGGTAGCCATGTCTTTAAAAGCGATAATCCAACCGAGACAATTAAAAACTTAAAAGCCTTAGCTAACTCATAAAAAAAGTGCCTTGCGGCACTTTTTAATATTGATCAATTAAGTAGTTAATTAAGTCGGTTGTTGTAACAATACCCACTAAAATCCCATTATCTACAACAGGTAAGGCATGAAATTCTTTTGATGCTAAAATTTTCGCTACCTCTTTAATTGAAGTCTGAGAATCAACAGTGGTTACATTTTTAACCATGACTTGATCTATTGTAAACATATTATATACTAAAGTATCTACGTTGGCCTCAGATTCATCAACAGCATCTGCAAAGCTAATGCGCAATAAATCTGAATAACTTAACATACCAACTATTACTTCACCTGAAACTACAGGAATATGTCTTATCTTATGACGTTTAAATAATAACTCCGCTCTTTCTAAATCGTCAGTTCTATTGAGTGCTATAAGGTTTTTAGACATTATAGTGCTTACTGGTATTCTCTGTCTCATGATATACTGATTATAAGTTCACTATAAAATTACATGATAATACCCTTAAATATTATGATAAAAGTCATAGTGACCGAAATTACAATCTAGTTTTTAGATCCATAACCGTAATTATAACCATAATTGTAACCATAGCCATAAGATTTACTCGCTCCAACACTATTAATAACATAAGCCATATTTTTTAGCTTACCCACATCCTGTAGTTCTTTAGAAAACTTCAATAGATTCTTCTCAGTGTAATTTGCCCTAGTCAGATAAATTGTGGCATCTGCTAATTGAGAAATAAGCATAGTGTCCGTAACCAAAATAGTAGGAGCTGTATCTACAACTACATAATCATAGATTTCCTTTGCTTCTTCAATTAATTTTTTAAAACGACCGTTGGTGAGTAAATGTGCTGGATTTGGCGGTATACTTCCCGATAAGATAATTTGATGATTTGGGTGTTTTTCAAAGCCATCAATTAAGGCATCTTTCCAATCATAATTTACATCGTGAAGATAATTGGATAAACCTGGCTTTTGTTTATCTTCACTAATATATGTATGTATTTGTGGATTTCTTAAATCCGCACCTATAAGCAATACCTTTTTATTTATGCTCGAAAGTGCAAGAGACAAATTGAGACTTACATAAGTTTTCCCTTCACCTTTAATAGTAGATGTACAATAAATCACCTTACCATTTTCTCCATCCTTGATTGGTAATATATAATTTACATTAGAGCTTAAAATCCTAAAAGCTTCAGCTAAAGCACTACGGTCATTAGGATCGGTAAAAATAATATCCTTCTTCCTTTTTAAATCTGGTATCTCTCCTATAACAGGAATTTTAGAGGTCACTTTAATAATATCTTCCTTACTATGAAGCTTAGTATCGAACATAAACATAAAGTACAAAACACCAAACGGAATAAGCAACCCACCTAATAAAGCACCTGCGTAGACTATTCTTGGTTTGGGAGAAATAGGATACACCCCAGAAAGTGCGTTCTCAACAACTTTAATCGAAGGTTCCGTTATAGCTAAGTTAATAGCAGCTTCTTCTCGCTTTTGCAGTAGTAGGAGGTACAAACTCTCTTTAATTTTTTGTTGTCGTTGAATAGCTTTAAATAACCGTTCTTGCTCTGGTATTTTAGATACTTTACCTGACAATCTTTGATTTCTACCTTTAAGTTGCCTTAATGTGGTCTCTAGCTGTTTAGAATATGCTTTTAAAGATCTATTAATATTAGACTTTAAATCAAGTACTTGGCTTTCTGCCAATTTAACCAACGGATTATTGGATCCACCACCATTTGCAAGCTTATCCCTATTGATTACAGTTTGGTTATATTCTGATATCAATGCATTAATACTAGCATTTTCAATACCGATATTGGCAGGTAACAAATCTGATTCTGACGTACTGTTAAGTGAAGTATCCAATAACTTTGATAAAGACAATTGATTTTCTATTCTAAATACTTCTTCATCGGATTTAACACGTTGTTGTAACCCAAGTTCTGCATCTGTGGCTATATCTACTATATTATTTCTCTCTTTAAAAACTTCTTGATCTATCTCAATGGAATCCAATTCTTTAGCCAGATAAACAAATCGCTCATCTATAAAATCCAATGTTCTTTTAGAGACAAGTTGCCTATCATTAATACCGTCTCTGTTAAAGACGTCCATTAAGGTATTTAAAATTTTTTCAGATAGCTCTTTACTTTCTCCTTTAATTATTAATTTTAGTAAATCACTCTGATCTCCTATGGCTTCAACCTGAATTTTGGACTTTAAATCTAAAGACGTTTGCTTTATTGGGTTAAAATTAATTACGTATGCCTTACCTAACAGATAATTTTTAGACTCGTCATAATTAAGGTCTACATTAAAAGGTAAGTTATGTTCTTTATTGTTAGTTGAAAAACCAGAGAATGAGAACTCCATTTCAGTTTCTATATCAGTAATTAAAAGTCCGTCGCTTAAAATATTTAGCCTATAAGACATATTTTTCAAAATACTATCTTGTTTTATATTTTGTTCAAAACCAAAAGGAAGTATTTCTAATTGTGAAGCTTGTATAGTACCTTCTTCATAAAAACTCGTATTAAGATTCAATTCTCTTACAACACGATTCATAATCAGATAAGAAGATAATATCTCAATCTCATTCTCTAGGTTTATGTTGGTTCGCTTAAAAATAAATGCAGAAGTGGGTAATTCTAAACCTTCAGATTCATCTAATATCTTCACTTTTGAATAGGTTTCAAAAATACGTGGTGTGTACTTTAAATACAAATAAGCACTTACAAGCATAATTACCAAGGTTAAAGCAAACCATGGCCAATAGCGCAAATAGCGTCCAATTTCTTGCTTTAAATCTAGATTATCCTCTTCATTAAAAGCATTGGTATAATTAAATTGGTTTTCCATAAATTATCTTGTCAATAAAATGGTTACACTAAGCGCCAATGATGCAATTGTTAAAACAGTACCTATATTGCCAACAAAACCTGCGCTTTTAACTCTAGGGTTGTTAGGGTTGACTACTATAACATCATTGGGTTTAATGAAGTAAAAATCACTATTCATGAACGAAGAAGACGTTAAATCTATATGAGTCACCTTACGTATGCCATCAACTTCTCTTGTAATCAAGATATCATCACGCTTTCCGTTAATAGTTAAATCACCTGCGTAACCAAGTGCTTGAAGAAGTGTAATGTTCTGTTCTGTGAAAGTGTAAACTCCTGGTTGATTGACTTCGCCAAGGATAGTAACCTTAGCATTAATAAGACGCACATTAATAGTTGGGCTTAACAAATGTCCCCCAGAAATTAATTCATCTTTTATGGTCTCTTCTAATTGATGTGTGGTTTTATTTGCAGTAGAAATTTCACCTAAAACAGGAAACTTAATGGTATTATTTAAGGATACTAAGTACCCATCTAACTGAAGCAGCTGTATATTTTGAGGCAGCATTCCTTGAGAGCTATTCTTATTATAAGGAATAGCTGCTTCTGGTACTAAACTCTCAACGGTAATTTTCAAAATATCATTTGGCTGTATATTAGCAGACTCATAATTTACTTTACCGCTACCTTCCGTTATGGCATCTTGCATGTAGAGTACTTGTTTTTTTGTAGAGCAGGAGCTAACAAATACTATAATAAATAAAAGAGCAATTATTTTTATTCTCATTTAACCAATTGTTGTATATATCGCAAATATAACTGCATTTAGAGGACTAGCAAAAGCATTATACTATTTATATTCACACACCATATAATATTATAAATCCTAATTTAGCTGAGTAACTTTTTTATAGCAAATGGAAGTAAATACAGTATTGTACCGTATAATAATAGACAAATGATTTGTGTATTAAGATTAAGGTGCAATAAATTGAAAGCGATACAGATTATAATAATATTGATGTTACAAATCAGTATTGTCGTCATTAAATGGCTAAAACCACTTCTAATGAACCTATGGTGTATATGATTTTTATCTGCTTTGAAAGGACTAGTCTTATGTACTACTATTCTAATAAAAAAAACACGTAATGTATCTATAAGAGGGTAAAACAATAATGCAAAGGCTAAGGCTGGGGATGCTCTATAATAGTTTGAATCAACATTGGTCTGCGCCATATTGATAAAACTAATAGTAAAGAATGCTAACAAAAATCCTACTATCATAGAACCTGTATCTCCCATAAAAATTTTATTATTTCTAGAAAAATTTAACCTAAGAAATGCTATCGATGCTCCGCATAACGCTATGGCAATTGTTGCTAAACTCAAATCTTTTGCACTCACGAACAAATAGACAAATACCACACTAACACTAAACGCAAAAGTACCAGCTAAACCGTCTATACCATCTATAAGATTATAGGCATTTATGATTAAAATATAAACGAATAATGTAAATCCAATTGATATCCAATAGGGTAAAACATCAACATCTAAAATTGTGGAAAATCCAATAATTCGAGAGTCGGTAAATACAATTAATAATAGTGCTGCAAATAACTGACCTATAAACTTCTTTCTGGCAGACAGCACAGTTAAATCATCTTTTAGCCCAAGGAAAAATAGTATTGTTAACCCCCCCATAACCAACAATAAAACTTTTGTATTTAAAAATGCACCAACAATGGTCATTACAACAGTTATACTAAAGAATATTCCGATGCCACCTAGTGTAGGTGTCTTATCAGAATGTACACTTCTACTATCGGGCTCATCCATTAACCCCTTTTTATTAGACACATAGATTATTGTTGGAAAAGTCAGTGAAGCTATGATATAGGCTAAAACAAATGCGGATATTAACCAAATAATCACATTGTCTTCTGGAGTAAAACTTTCAAGTAATGTTTTAATCATAATGGTTGACTATTTAAAACATCTTAAGGGAATGCTTATTATATAAATTTAAATTGCAAGAATCACTAATATAGCGATACTTAATGGTTTCTATTACTTAATACTTAAGTCAACAATTTATATGCAATAGGGTTTCAACTATTCTATCGGCGGTTTTTCCGTCCCATAAAGGTATATCTTTTCCTGATTTCCACCTACCTGAAAACAACTTATTTAGATATTCTTTTAACTTTTTAGGATCTGTGCCAACTAACTCGTTAGTGCCTAATAATATAGTCTCTGGCCGCTCAGTATTGTCCCGTAATGTCATACATGGGACATTCATCACAGATGCCTCTTCGGTAATGCCGCCAGAATCCGTAATCACAGCTTTTGCATTTTCAACTAAATAGTTAAACTCTAAATAGCTTAAAGGTGCTACCGTGTGTAATCTTGGGTGGGAAATCTCTAAACGCTCAAGTATTTTTGCTGTTCTAGGATGTACAGGAAATACTAAAGGTAAATCTTGGGTATGATTAATAATCTCATCAATCATAGCTTTGAGCTGACTTTCTTCATCTACATTAGCTGGACGATGTAATGTCATTACAATATAAGCCTTTGGCTTTAGATCTAAAGTCTTCCAAATGGCTGGTGATATAAAGTTTGGCCTTTGCTTCAATAATGTATCAATCATTGTATTTCCTACATAGAAAATTTGATTTTCACTTACGCCACTCTCTTTTAAATTTTTATTTGCTAATTCAGAAGTTGTAAAAAAGTAATTGGTAATACTGTCCGTTACCAAACGATTTATCTCTTCTGGCATAGTCCAGTCATTAGACCTGATGCCAGCTTCGACATGAGCAACCTTTGTATGCAGTTTTTGTGCTACCAGTGCGCATGCCATCGTAGATGTTACGTCACCCACCACTAAAACCAAATCCGTAGGGTTGGTCATTAAGTCTTTTTCAAAATTTATCATTATAGCAGCCGTTTGTTCAGCTTGTGTACCGCCACTGCATTCTAAATTAACATGAGGTTCTGGAATTTGAAGCTGTTCAAAAAAACTGCCAGACATATTTTTATCATAGTGCTGACCTGTATGTACCAATCTAAAATCTATGGATTTACCATTAGCTTTAGCATCTTGTATAGCATGGATTATGGGAGCAATCTTCATGAAATTTGGTCGCGCTCCAGCAACGATGGTTAACTTATACATAATTTGATATGGATCCTTATTTAATAGTGAGCAAATGTAATCTAATAATCCTACAACAAATAGATTATTCTTATTTAAACTGCATATAAAACATAAATAATTTAACTGACACCATAGATCAATTTATTAATTTGAAAGCGAATTAATATTTGATTGAATGTTAACAAGTTTTGACGATCCAAATACGGCATAATTTAGTTTTAAGCTCTTTATAAATTTAGTGGACTTTTCAATATCTCCGCCTCCACTAGAAAATATGCTCATACCCATCAACTTATATTTATGAGTGCTGACGGCAAACTCATTGACACTTTCTTTATTTGGGAATACATTAAACCCGGATTGATTTATATTAAAACATATGGTTACATCTTCTTTATTTAAAACTTTAGATTTTTTAATGTATGAGTCTAAAATCAAAGGGTTAAGAGTAATTAATCCTGGCTTATAACCTTTTCTTCGTATCTCTTTAGAAAACGTTTCTAGCAAATCGAATCTTTTTAGCCCTAAGATTAAGTCTGTAACAATATTTTGGAGATAAACCGTACTTCCTTTAGTAAGGGATTTTGGAATCTCTAAGTTTACAGTTAATGGCATTAAATGTTTAACATTTTGAGTTATTACAAATTTTGGTAAGGTTCTTAACAAAAGCAGTATTGAAGTTTTTGAAATAAAAAATTTTAATAAGCTTAACATACCATTTTCATTGACCATTGATGCGTACTTGTGTGGGTAAGGAATACTGTAATGTATTTCTTCTTTGTTCATTGGGCTGTAGTTACTAATTAATTTATAACCCAAATCATTGGAATTAATCATAAACCCATCCAATCCTAAATCAATAGATTTTTTTATAAATTCCTCAATTTTGACCTCATCACCGAACTTTGTTTTTGACTGCAAACCTTTTTGCAAATCGTTATGATTAATACCAAAGAACTGATTATCTCCTAATATAAGCTTCATCACTCTAAAATTTGTTTCATTAAGTTATTTATTACAAGGGCATCTTGTATTGTACAGAGTGTATTTTGATTATTTATCAAATCTTCCATCTGTTTTGTAAAATCCACTCCTCTTAAATAAAATGGTATTTTCTGCTCTAATGCCACAACAGAAATCTTTTCTATCTCACCATCTTTTCTAATCTCAATTTTTTGTTGATCAAAATAAACCGAACTACCGTTTTTAAGTGCTAATTCAAAATTAAACATAGGTTTTCTAATTGTTTTATCCACCCAATTAAAATAAAAATTGAACTTTCGATCTTTTGAAGTAAGGTTAAATTTAACCTCATCATCAACGTCTGAAATATGAGATTTCATCTCCTTATAATTGACATCATAATCCTCTATCTCAAACAAATAATTATTTAAATCAAGAATATGTGATCCCATTTCATTTAACACACCTGAAAAAACGCCATTCCTCCAACCTTTTGGTTTATTCTCAATAGTATTACTTAAATATTGAGATTGACATTCTAAAATATCTGTTGGATTGATATTATTTTTCACCCAATGAATTATAGGGTTAAAGCGCAAAACATAGCCAATAAACACATTGTTTGCTTGGTTTGAATAGCTATAATTTGAATGTCCTCCAAATGGTTTTTCAACAAACACTATCTTGTCTCCTCTTTCTAAACATTTATCTACCAAACTTTCATGTACAAACGGTGGAGTAGTTATAAGGGTAATATCAAAAGGGTCAGATAATTTACGGTCGTTAGTAAGAAACCTTCCATTTATATTTCTTTTACTAAGAAAGTTCAAAATTTTATTCGGTTCAACGAAAGTAAACTCTGCATTCGGAACTAAATTATTTAAAATAACATAATGTGTAAGTCCCATCCTTCCAAGTCCATATATTAAAATTTTCATATCTATTTTTAAGTTATTTTTTTGACGAAATTAATAATAGCATTGTATTTATTAAAATAAGATGATCGTTTAATGAGTCTTGGTTTTGCTAACAAGCTCATTGAGTCGTCTATCAATTAAATCAAAAGCATCTAACCCTCTTTTTTTTAAATCATTAACCTCTGATTTATTATAATTTTCTAGAAAAGTCTCAATCATATTTACATTAGGTTTATAACTATGTCTAAGCATGCCTATTTCTATAAGATATTTATCTACTTCTAATAACTCCCCTTGATAGACAGAAAAGGTTGGTATGCATAAAAAAGCAAGCTCACGTGTCATTGAACCTCCTGCACCAATAAACAAACTTGTTTTATTTGCAATTTCCTCAAGACTCAAAGGACTCTCGTGTATTACTAGATTATTTAATTTCTGCTTTTTAAAATATATTGTCTGCTCATTACTCCTTGGAAGAATATTAACCTCATAGTTATTTGTTAATTCAGAAATAATAGGGTTCATAAATTCACTTTTACCTCTATAGTATTCAGCATTCCAAGGTTCAAGTCTGATAAAAATTTTTTTTATACCTGGAGGTTTGTTCTTGACATTTTTAAAATCGAGTTGAGAAAGATAAATGCCTTCTTTAATACCTGGGTAAAATTCAATATTATACTTCTGTGACCATTTTTTCTTCTCAGCTGTTCCGAGCAAAAATTCAGGCAAAATATTTAGGCTAGCAAATCTAAATGCTAAATAATTACCCTTGGCATGTTCGTTATCATTTAAATAGATCGATGGAAATTTTAATAATTTACAGACGATCGGTGAATAAAATGAGCTATGAGAAATGCCTATATCAGGTTTATTTCTCTTCAATATTTTACGAAGCAACCATACTCTTTTTGGAAAATACATTATTTTTTTTAATCTATTTTTTCCTGCATGACCACCAACTTCAACATAATCCCAATTATTCTGGCGAATTAGAGGTAAAGTATTAGAAAGGTCCCTTGCGGTTATAAAAATATCATGACCATCTAGCTTCCATTTAGCTATTAAAGGTTTAAAAAAATTTATGTGAGGTGAGTTGGTGAGGTCAATCCAAATTTTCATTATGTGATTCTTTTAAATTTTCAGTGAATGCTTTAAACATCCAAGCCTGTGCCCAACGCATGTAAGGAATTTTACTTGATATTCCTTTTTTTAATTGGTAGTAAAACTTACCCTCAGATGATTGCATATTATCTATTGTCCAATTTAAAACGTCATCTTTTAAACTCTTATATTGTGTTAGCAATTCTGTATGAGATAAGGTCACAATTAACTGAGCTGGCGAATGTGTATCTATTGGGTATACTTTGTTATGGTAGTATTTAGGTATTTTCTGATCGAGAAAGAAATTATTAACATAATAATCTAACCCCTTATTAAATGCTTCTAGAAATCTTCTATTACCTGTATGTTTCGATACCTTCCATATACATTCAAGATTAAACCCGGTATGAAAGCTATCTATCCAACTTTGCACTTTATCTTCCCCATAAATCCACGACCCATCCTCGTTCTGTTTTTTTATTATCGTCGCTGTAGATTGATTTGCTAGTTTAAGCCACTCCTTGTTTTCAATATGTGTATAACCTATAGCCAATAATTTTGCACCTAGTAAAGAAGCATTATACACTTGTGAATTATCTAAAGGAGAATAGGAAAAAATAAAATGATTTCCATCCAATTGGGTTCTGTTTAAGTCATTTACAACAAACTCACAAGAAGAAAGCGCACAGTCTAAGTACGCATTGTTTTTTGTTATTTCATATGATTTAAACAGGGCTTCACCACAAAAGGATGTCGCAACAACTGTAGGGGTAAATCGTGGTTGATAAAACACTCTGTTTTGCCAATCAAAATTATAGCCCCAACAGGCATTTTTATAACCTTTTGATCTAAGTTTAATCAACAAATCTGACAAGAAATTTATCTTATCTAATACTTCTTTCTCACTACCATATTTATTATTTCCGGATTTTGCAATTTCATACAGATTGCAATAACCATATAAAAACAAACTTATCCCTTTGGAATTATATTCCTTTGGCACTCTTAAAAGGCTCCTCAAATTTATTGGGTTTCTTTTAAATAATTGTATCCAGGCGAGTCTTGCAAATCGCCAATGCTTCAATGGAGTAGCTTGAAAAAGTTTTGAATTTAAACCGTCATAAGGGTCCCAACCTCTGAAGTTTTCTTCTTCACAATAACTCTTCAGCTTTTTAAAACTAGTATCAAATTTAGAATTCACTTTAGACATAATAATTGTTTGTAAATATCCATTAGTCTAGAACTTACAGCGTCCTTTGAGTAGTTTTTCGCCTTTATAATGTTGTTTTCCGAAATTGTATGATAAGTATTAGGGTTTAATAGGCTTACTATTGCTTCAGCATACCATTCAGGTTCTAAACTATTAGTTAAATAACCATTAATCTTATGCTCTACTTGATCTGGTATACCTGCATTAATTCGAGATACTATGGGCAATCCACTACCCATTGCCTCAAGTATTGCATTTGGCAACCCCTCACCATAATAGGTTGGGAATAATAATATATGTGATTTATTAAACAGTGTCTCTTTATCCTTTCCATAGACAGAACCTAATATATGACAGTTAGATACATTTTTTTCTTTAACATACTTTACCAAATCATCTCGTATTTCTCCATCGCCGGCAATATATAAATTTACATGCGATAAATTATGATGTGTTTGAATTAATTTTAAGGCATCAATTGCTATATAAACGCCCTTCTCTTTAACCAATCTAGAGATAAATAAGAGGTGAATTTCTTCACTATCATCAATCGATTTTGGTTCTGTTTTTTGATATTCTGATAATGTTGTTTCAATTATAACTTTCTTGGCATATCCAAGTTTTTGAACCTTTTGCTTAAATGTACTACCCAGAACGATAAATAAATCGCTCTTACACCAGATTAACTTGAATATTTGATTGTAGATGCGGTTAGACTGTACTTCCTTTTCGAAATCATTATTCCAACCTCTAATAAAAACAATCACTTTTTTCCCACATAATAATGAAATAGCAATTAGACCACTCTCTCTTAAAAACGATTTTTTAAGGAAAGAAGGATTGACATGGACAATTTTAAACTTAAATAGTTGAAATAAAAAAGAAATGTTTCTTTCTATAAGTCTTAAAACAGTGTTTTTAAAAATGCCCCCATTAATATTAAAATAGGAAACCTCCTTATGCTTATCTAGTTTTAAAGTCTTATAGTAATTTGCTACGCCACCAGGCAAGCTTAGATCTGGAACAACAATGAGTACTTTTTTCATAACTATACTTTAAGAACTTATTGTTGATCTACTATAAAGTTTTCAATGGCTAGAGCCATTTCGATTTCTAATACCGTCTTTTCCTCAACACAAAGCCACTCATTACCTTTTAATGTAAAATAATATGGAGAGGTATCTAGGGTATGTGTACCAAATTGAAGTGCTTGAAATTCAATTAAAAAAAACTCGCTACCGTTAAAGGCAACATCCATAGCAAAAAATGGTAATTTTTGATATTCAAAAAATTTCATTGCAAAATTTAGCATCCCTTCAGGTAAATCTTTGGTATAATTAATAAGACCACTCCCGCTCGCTCTAAAATCATTTTTCTTAACTTTCCGTTCTAAGACATAATATTTTTTTCCAAAAACTAATATTTTATAGTCTCTATCCATGCCTGGCACTAGATTTTGCACTATAAATTTCCTTCTATATTTAGACTCTTTTCTGTAACCTTTATGTTTTATTGATCTTAAAACATCTTTTAGATCGTACCAAAAATTTTTACTTACTGAATATGACTTAGTTTTCTTTAACGCCTCCTTTTTATTTCTTATTAGCGTAACACCTTTACTCGTTGCGCCAAAAGCACTCTTAAGAACTACAGGGTAAGAATATGAATCAGCATATGTTTTAAATTCTTCGTAGGTACCGAAATAATCAGATTTAATATTTTTTAATCCTTTCAATGGCATCGCATCTCTCATAATCTCCATAAACAACTTGTTATGATGTGCTCTTAAGTATTTATAACCTGGGATAACCTCTGCTCCAATCATCTCTAAGCCTAAAATTATATCCTCAACAAAACTTTTGTAAAACAGATTTTGATCTTCCTGACTGGTGTAAAGAAAAATTTTATCATTGTAAAATGCACTATCTCTAAAATCAATATCCATGTAAGATAAAAACATTATTTTGCGATTAAACTTTTTGAACTCTTCCTTTAGAAGCTCTTTATCTACACCGCTTTTATAAGGGCTCGCACTCCATTTATAAGAAAACCTACTGTTATAATCTACTAAAAAAACTATGGTTTTGTTCTTATTATCCATTTACATCTTTTTCTAATATACTAATCACCACTTCTCTGTGTACCCTACTTCTTATTGCATTTAATAGAATGGCCTTTTTCATTGGGCTATAAAACAAATTTGAAATAGGTATATAAGAATTAATCTTTCTTATTATTTTATTATGCCCTCTAAACACACTGTAATATAATGACCTGTATTTTTTTATAAAATTATCCCATGAAGTACTGATGAAATTTGCGTCTAGTACATTCTTTTGCATTTCAATAGATTGCTGTCTAAACAATTTTTCTTCTTCTTTATCCAACCTTCTAATCCCTGGGAAAGTTTGTTTAAATGGTATTTGATTAATATTAATATCACCATTGTCAAGCAGTTTAACTTTAATTAAAAAACCCAGCTTCCAATTATCAGAATTCCTATTCGCATAGTCAAACATTAAATTACCCTGACCATAGAAAATATTTGATTTTTTATAGCGCTCCCAAGCACCACAAATATGAGAATGTTGACAAATCACCAAATCAGCTCCAACATCGCATATATATCTACAGATTTTTTGTAAATCAGGTGATGGATATTTATAATGCTCTTTGCCTTCATGTAATATAACAATAGTGTAATCTACTTTATTTTTTATCTCTAAGAGCTGCAAAGTAAGCTCGCAGAGATCTAGAGGATTGGCACCAGCTTCATTATCATTAGCTATACCAAACTCTGTATCTGACATAGATATTACGGCTACTTTTTTGCTCGTTTCTGAAATGAAAGGTTGTTTTGCAGTTTTTAGGTTTACACCTGCTCCTACAGTTTTAATATTATTACTTTCACAGACCTCTAAAGTATCTATTACACCTTCTTCCGAGAAATCACCAATATGATTATTTGCCAAACTTACTAAATGAACTTTAGATGTATTAATTGACTTTGCGGCAGATACAGCACCCTTAATATTTGGGCCAGATTTTAAAATTTTTTTAGAAGAATCAGTTAATGGCACTTCTAGATTAATGATATTTAAGTCTGATTCATTAAACTCATTTTGTAAGTCACAAAACACTTCAGAGTTGCCATTAAAGTGATTTTCATTTGTATTAATAGGGCAAACATCGCCTCCAATAATTATTTTCATACTATATTTTTTACCTACTACTTAAGCACTAGTGCTCTTATTGAATATAATATATTAAAAACAGTATCAATTATAAACATTTTACGTTTACCAGATGAGCTATACAAATCTGTATACTTAGCTATAGCTTCATTAACATTAAAATAATTATTGAACCAGAGCTTTGAATGAACTCGGCTTTTAGATTTAATAACATTAAGTATGTTTTCTAAATTTATTGTACTGTTATAATTATTTACTCTTGTTCTGGGTGAAAAATTAGTTTCAAATACTTGATTAAAATTATCAGCATCAACAAGTAATGGATAATCTTCATCTTTATAAGGCACTAACATTGTTTTATCTAAACTTGCTGCTTCCATAAAATTACGACCCGTACCTATAATAAAATCCCCGACATTAATCAACTGACTTGCCTTTTTTGTAAACATGTCTTCTATTTCCACAATCACATGTTCGGTCATATTTTGCTGATCAATATAAGCAAGTATATTCTCATAAACTTCTTCGTTTTGTATCGTACCAAGAATAATTAATTTCACCTCACAACCTTGCTCAATTAACCACCTTACTAAATTTACACCTTGAAGAATCGAATTATGATAATGATACCCTATTCTTGCAATTCTCAAAATAGTGGTTTCTTCTTTCATCGAGTACTTTTTATTAAAAGCCTCAACCCTTTCATTATCTACTTCAACAGGTAGTACCCTATTAGGAATCAGGTTAATTCTAACATTTTTATATCCCTTCTGTAATTCAAAAAAACTTCTGTTCTCATAACTAAAAAGTACTAGATTATTTGCTTTGGGATAATAGCGTTTTGGATTAGGACCACCACATTTATTAAGGTAGTTTGGCTGTTTGAGAGACCTAGAAAGCAATCTTCCAAAAGCAAAAGACTCAACATCAAAAGCATGAACAGCCTTAGGGCAAATATCTTTAACTAGCTTTTTAAGCTGAGAATACACTTTAAGAAAATTATATCCATTATATTTCACAAATGATATTTTATAGTTACTTGCATCTAAGGAAACTGATTGTTGTACACCCACATTAATCACATGGACATCATTACTATTACCCATAGCATTTGCAATAGTATTTAAACTATGAAAATGACCTCCCTTGCCATGCCCTTTTGTAGTTATTAAATAAACTATTTTCATTTTAGAATATTTATTTGTGGCCGTAATTTCCCATTCTACTTAATATTTGTACCCTATTGGTTTCTAATATAACTAGAGTGATTACCGCGTATATCATTTCTGCAGCAAACAGATTAACAGAGTACGAACAACCAAGACCTACCACTACTAACCATATAAGCAGCACTAAACCATTATATGTTCCTTTAAAAAACAGGAAAAGCTTTAATACACGATAAAAAAAGAAAATAATCGCAATAAGTCCTATAATACCATAGTTAAAAAAAAACTCCATAAAATCGCTATGCGCTACAATACTATGGCCAATGGTTTTTTGAAAAAAATCTACCGTAGCATAGAAACCATTACCAAATAATAAAATCAATGGGCTGTCATTATTAAACATCTCATCTATTAAAAGGGTGAACATTCTTGCTCTACCAGAACCAGCAGTTTCAACACTTTCAAAGTCATTTAGACGAGTCAAAAAGACGTCCATATTTGACATAAAGTAATATGCCGCTATACCAACAATACAAATACCAAGAATCAACTTAAGGAGTTTTTTTTCTTTTACCTTAAATAGTATATAAAAATAGTATATCAGAAAAGCTATGCTGAATGCTAATAAAGCCCCTCGTTTAAAGGCTAAAACTATACCAATAGCTGTGAGAAGTATTAAAACGTAGGTAAACCTATTTTTTACTAGTAAAACCAGTGGAAATAATTTTAACAAGTGATAAGAATTATTGGACACAAAAAAGGTTTTTGAGCCTTTATACAAATCTCTGTTAGAGAAATCCCTTAAGATTACAAAAAAATAAATCACCACCAACGAAACAACTAAAATAATAAGATGTTTTTTAGTAATTAAACCTGTGAGAATTGCATAATAAAAGAAAAAATAGCCTGTAATCCAATAGAATATTTTCACTAAGGGAAAAATATTTTTAAAAACTAAATCGAGGTGAAATAAACTAATACCACCAAATACAATTATGAAAAAATTTAAGGCATTTCCTGTAATGGGTCGAGGCATTTTAACCCCTTTCAATCTTAAGTTAATAATATAACCCAGCATTACACCAAAAAAAGCAGCTCTACCGATTTGCGGTACAATTCTATCTACATTATCGCCTTTTGAAGGATACAAAAAGTCAAAAAACGACAACAATATGAAGAAAAGTACAAAAGCAAGTCCTTTTTGTGATCTTGTTATACCCATTTAATTTTGATTACTCTGTAAAGTATCTGTAAAGTACTATTAGTTTTTAAATTTATATTATTCGTTGTTCTACTACCAAATCAACGTTAAAATATTCTTTAACCTTCGCTTTGGTATGTCTAATAATTTCGAGGATATCCTCACCAGTTGCATTATCTATATTTACAATAAAACCACTATGCTTTCTAGAAACTTCTGCACCACCAACCCTATAACCTTTAAGTCCCAACTGATCTAGCATTGGCCCAACGAAATGTCCTGGTGGTCTCTTATATACGCTACCACAATTGGGATATTCTCTTGGTTGCTTAGCCCATCGTCTTGTTTTAGAAGCCTCCATAACATCCTTTATAATAGAAGCATCTCCGAACTCTAGCTGAAACCAAGCACTTAGGATTATTTTATCATTTCGTTTTTGAAATAAACTAGTACGATATGATAATTCTAAATTTTCACTATTCGCCTCTTTAATTTTCATTTCTGATAAATCCAAATAACGAACTTTACTCAAAATAGTTTTTGTCTCCCCTTCTTTAGTACCAGCATTCATAACTACTGCACCACCCACAGAACTTGGTATATCATAAAAAAACTCTGCACCAGAAAGGCTGTTTTGCTGCGCAAGCATACTAACTTCATAAATGGTAGCTCCGGCTTGTGCCTCAATCGTATTTGAACTACTATCTAATTTAAGGGCATTAAAATTACCATTAAAAATGATAAAATCTTTATCATAGTATTCTTTAGATAGTATAACATTATGTCCACTACCCAAAAGCACAAAGTCTTTCTTAGTATCATACAGCTTAACAACATCTGCTTCACTTTCTGGGAAAAAAGCAGTTTTACAGATGGCATTTACCTTATAGGCATTGTAATTTGTTAAACTAAAATCTCTATAAGCTTTCATCACCTAATGCTTTCTTTTATTAAAAATCTGAACTAATGGATTAAAATCTGACTTTTTATAACCTAGAATAGCTTTTACTGGGATATTCACCTCAATACTATAAAAGTGAATAAAAAGTAAGGTTGCTAGACTATAACTTATTGTAGATGCCAATGCAGCACCAGAAGCTCCTTGCTTCGGTATCAATATAAAGTTTAAAACAATATTGATTAATAAAGCTGGTATCATAGCCTTTAATGACACCCATGGTTTACCTTTACCAGAAAGGTCCATATTTATAACCTTAAATATGGTAAGTAAAACTACACCTGGTAATAATACATTTAAAACTAATACACTATTAATAAAAGCTTCCCCATACATTAGTACTATAATTTGCTCTGATAGTAAAAACAAGAACAACGCTCCAACTGCAATAATCAAAATAGAAAGCCTTAGTAATTGAACCACTTTTAAAGAAAAAGCTTTTTCATTTTTCGAGATTGCACTTCTTGCAAATACTATTGTACTAAGTAACATTGGGATTTGCCATAAATACTCTGTGACACTGACACCTTTAGAATAAATACCTGTTTCGTAGGCACTACTTAGTTTGTCTAATAAGATAACATCAATTCTATAGTTTAGATTTATAATCATTAAAGCAAGAGCATAAATAGAACCCAAAGACAGCATTCGTTTAATTATTAACCAATTGAATTTTAATACAAAAGACTTTATAAATTTATTTTTAAACAACAATATTAAGCTTATAAAAGTCGGTCCAGCTATCATAGCTATTAAATAACCTGAAATTCCAAATGACAGCCAAATTACAAGAATAGCCGTAACCAATAATATTATAGCAGTTGGTATCCAATTGATTTTATTAAAGCTACCTATTTCGTTTTTACCTAAAAAAATTCCTGAATTGTATATATTAAAAAGCTTAAAAGGAATTGGCATTAAAGCTAACATTACTAACCACAAATTTTCACCAGATTTGCTGAAGTATCTCATGAGTAGAAAACATACCACAATACTAAATACTGCTGTAAATAACCAAATCTGTGTTATAGCTTTTTTTATCTCATCCTCACTAAAAATTCCTTTCCCCAAAAAATAAGTAGTAGATTGCCTAATTCCTAACGAGCCAATCGACATAAATAATGACGGATACACCAATAAAGCAGCAATTGTACCATTTTTATCGGGACCTAAAACTCTAGCAATTATTATAGAGGTCGTTAATCCAAAAACTATTATTAAGAATTTCGAAGCACCTACACTAAAAACATCTTTAAAGAAAGAATTCAAAATAAAATCATATAATTATATAGATACTCCAAGTCCGGCTAATTTACCATGAAGATTTTCATAACCCCTACCTATTTGCCAAGCATTGTCAATTTCAGTTTCTCCTTCTGCGGTCAAGCCTGCTAATAACAATGCAATTCCTGCTCTTAAGTCTAAAGCTTTTACTTTGGCTCCATGTAGTGGGTTACCGCCATGTATTTTTAATAGACTACCATCAATTTCGTATGCCATACCCATTTTTGCCAATTCTTCAGCATAACCATAACGTCCAGGAAATCTTAAATCAATTATACGCGATTCGCCTTTAGATACAGCTCCGAAAACGGCAAACAATGGTTGCATGTCTGAGTTAATCCCAGGGTATGGGCCTGTACTTATATCAATAGGATAAGCCTCGCCACCTCTTACAACTAAAGAATTTTCTCCTCTATAAAATTTCATACCGCTTTCTCTGAGATGTACCAAGGGCACCTCAAGATGGTCAAATGGGAAATCTAAAATTTCAATATCACCATTTGTAACCACAGCTCCTATTGCCCAGGTTAAAGCTTCCATATTATCTGGTATAACACTATGCTTAACACCATTTAGTTTTCCCACTCCCTCTATAACAATACACTTTTGCCCAAAAACCTTAATTTTTGCTCCCATTTTGTTTAACATCGCAATAAGATTAATAATTTCAGGCCGTATATGAGGATTCCAAACCGTGGTTTTACCAACAGCCAAGGTAGCACAAAGTATAGCATTTTCCGTTGCACCTGTAGATCGCATTGGTAAATGTATATTTCCGCCAACCAATTTACCTTTTGCTTTAGTACAGAGATAACCGTCTTCTTCCCATACTTTTACTCCCATTTGCTCTAATAGCATTACATGTAAATCGTATTTACGATCACCCAGTTTGCAGCCACCAGGCAGCGGTACTTTACCTTCACCAAATCGTGTCGTTAATGCACCTAATATTAACAATGAGTTTCTTATGGAACGTTCATCCCAAAGTAATTCCGGGTTAATTGCATTTTCAGTGATTTTTAAATATCTATCACCTTCAACACACGTTTTTCCCATTGTATTAAGCATTTTGACATGCACTTGCATATCTAGCAATCCATTTGGTGCATTATATATTTCTACAGGCTCCTCTGTAAGTACCGATGCGGTTAACAATTTTAGTGCACTATTCTTAGCACCACTAAGTCTTACTTGCCCCTTAAGTTGAGATTTATTAACTATAATGTTATCCATTAAAATATTCTTAAATTTAAGTACAAAAAGTTCAGACAGTTAATGCTTTTGTATCGATTGCAAATCTAAAATAAATCCAAGACTATGCTATTCATTTAAAAGAATTAAATCAACATTATTTAATATTTTTTTATTTCGTAAGAAAAGTTCTTCTTAAATAATCAAACCAAACTAGGATTTTTAAACACAAACCATTATATTTGTGTTAGTTAAACTATAAATTCCCTCAAAATAGTTTATGAGAAACAGACGTAAGTCTATAAATTATAATTCTTTTTTTGGCAGTATCACAATGCATACTGTAACCCTTTTGACCCCTTATTTTTCAAACTCTAAAAGTCTCGTCGATTCACTTTCAATAGACGGAGACATGAGATATTCTTGCTATAAATTCATTAATTACTTAAAAGAAAACTTATGAAACCAGAAACATAAAACACCAAGTTATTACTTAAGACAAACATTAATTCTTGTGACTATTTATTCAATGTATGTGTCTTATACAAAAATTAACCCTTAAATTAATAACATTGAAAATTCTTAAATTTTGCATGGCGCATAAAATCTAGCCATGTAATAAATTCTCATATTACGAATTCAGTTTTCATTGTTATGCCGGCAAAGCGAATGATTTTTTTGTTGGTCTAGACTTCTATTGTGTTCACTAAACAGAAGCCTAACCCATCGAATTAATCCATATGCGTTTGTCACTAAAAATAATTTTACGATTGAATTATTATTCAAAAAAAAATGACTTATAACAATGAAAAAGAACTTATTAAACCTTGCTTTTATCATCATCTCTTTATTTGGTTTTGGTCAAAGCACTTTATATTTTGAAGATTTTACGGGTCAAGCTGGTAAAGGCGCCAGAGGACCAGGAGGAAACAACCCAACAATAGATTTAAGCGGAGTCAATTGGTCAATTGATGTTAATAATGTAAACCTTACCGATACAAATGATTTCTTCTTTGTAAGAACAGTAGGCGTCAATGATCTTTTAGAAGGTCGTGATTTAGACGGTGAAGCTATTTGGTTGTCACCTCCTATTGACATTACCGGTTTTACCAATGTTAGCTTTACCATTGATGTTTCTGAGTCCAACGGAACTACGACAAACAACTTGGAATCTGACGATACGGTTACCATAGAATACAGAATTGATACGGGAGCTTGGACAACAGCATCCACAAACGGCACATTTTCTAACGACTATAGTCCTACCGAGGCGAGTGAAAATGGGTTAAATGGATCAACTTTAGAGTTAAGAGTAACCATGCTTAATAATGGAGGAGGTGAACGCCAACGTATCGATAATATTGAAGTTACAGGATTTCCAGATTGCACAACAGCCTTTTCTCTACCATTTAACGAAGGATTTGAAGGTAGTTTCCCTCCAGATTGCTGGACAACTTATCGAGGAACTAATGGGTTAGGAACAAACAATGATTGGACCTCAACCACATCAGCAACCAACTCCGGTACAAGATCTGCGTTTGTGGAATTTGAAGTCGTTTCTGGAGGAAATGCCCAAGATTGGCTAGTCACTCCAGCCATAGATTTAGCAACGGCGCAGGCACAATTACGCTTTTTTGCACAAGACCAATTTACGATAGATTACAATACTGAATACACGGTAAGAATTTCGCAAACCTCAGCTACAGACATTTCAAGTTTCACAACCGTTCAAACCTATAATGAAACGCAATTAGGAAACCCATTTAATGAAAAAACTATTGATCTTTCTGCATATACGGGAATTGTTTACATTGCTTTTGTTATGGAACAAAACGATGGAGACAATTGGTTTTTAGACGATGTATCCGTGGTGGACATTTCAGCATGTCCAACGCCAACGGACATTACCAATCTTACTGCTAATTACATTGATGGTACCATAGACTTACAATGGGCATTGGGTGATTGCTATGACGATGTACTTATAATTGGTAAGGAAGGCAGTACCGTAACGACTGTCCCCACTGGAGACGGTAGCACATACGTATCAAGTTCAGTTTTTGGAAGCGGTACCGAAACTACAACTGATGAATTTGCAATACTCAATAATACGGATAGTTCAGTATCTGTATCTAACGTAATATTTGGCAATACTTACCATTTTGAAGTATTTACAAGAAAAGGGACAACTTGGAGTACAGGTGTACCCATAAGCATTACACTTAACTATTGCACGGTTGATGGAGATACAACTTTTGGCACTTCAATAACTCTAGTAGATTTTGGATCCATAAATAATATCACGGCACAAGGATCTGGTTATGATGACTTCACTTCACAGTCTACAAGTATTGCCAGAGGTGATTCAGAAGATTTAACTGTGAACTTAAATACTGATGGTAATTTTGCAGTATATAGCTATGCATGGATAGACTGGAACCAAGATGGAGACTTTAACGATAGTGGAGAAACCTACGATCTAGGAGAAACCATTGATAATCCAGATGGAGCTACAAGTAATAGCCCTTTAACAATAACTGTTCCTGATAATGCTGAACTAGGCAGTACAAGACTTCGTATTCTTTCTCAGTACTATTTTAATAACATCCCAACCAATGGCCCTTGTGATGGTTCAACAGATGGTGAAATTGAAGATTATACAATAAATGTATTGCCAGGTACAATTTACACTTACGATAACGGTTGGTCACCTTCTAACCCAAATGGAGTTTCTACCACAGCAGACGATATAATTATTGCAAATGGGGACGCAACCATAACTTCAAATATCAGTTGCAATACACTAACGGTGAACCCAGGTGCTGGCTTAACAGTAAATTCTGGCGTAGTATTAACAGCCTTAGACGAAGTTGTTTTACAATCAACATCAACCAGTTATGCCAGTTTAATTCTAGATGGCACTATCACAGGTAATGTTATTTATTTACGTCATGTCAATAATGCTCCAGAGCCTGGCGCAAGCACAACAAATAACGATCTGATTAGCGCTCCTTTAATTGGTCAAAGTTTTGGAGATTTTAGGATTGCAAATCCAAATATACTTTCAGGAACCATAGGAGGCAATCCTGCATTTTTATTTGGGCCCTTCAACCCTACTTCTGGCAACTATGTCAATTATCAGCCCTCAGATGATACTGAAGTTTTAGATGCTGGCGAAGGTTTTCGTACAGGTTCTACTGATAATAGCACTTATAGGTTTATAGGAACAGTAGAAACTGGAACTGTAAGCATTCCTATTGTTTCTGGTGGTACAAGTAACTGGAATTTAATTGGGAATCCTTATCCAAGTTACCTTAATGTACAGGGCTTTTTGAACAATGCCAACAATGCTTCACTTTTAGATGAAAATGCAGTTGGCATATACGGCTATGATGGTGCAGCAGATGATGGTTGGACAATCTTCAATTTGGCAACAACAACACCAAGCACCGTTATTACACCTGGGCAAGGGTTCTTTATTGATGCTGAAAACTCAGGCAGTATTAATTTTACTGCAAGTATGCGGTCTACCGGAAATAGCGATGACTTTATTGTGGGTAGAAATTCAAACCCACTTGTATATTTAAAGTTGAGCATAAATACGAATTCAGAAAATTATCGTACGGCCTTCTATTTCAATGATAACGCAAGTACTGATTTAGACTTAGGTTATGATGCTTCTGTTTGGAATAGTGTTCCAGAGGATTTTTCTTTACATTCCTATTTGGTTGAAAATGATAATGATATAGCAATGGCCATTCAAGCTTTACACAGCTATGATTTACAAAATATCACTATTCCTTTGGGTGTAAATTCAAATGCCAGTGAGACCTTAGAATTTTCAATTTTAGAATCTACAATTCCAGATGGGATCAATATCTATTTAGAAGATACAGTATCTGAAACTATTACTTTGTTAAATAATGAAAGCTACACGATTACACCAAATACAGATTTAAATGGCAGTAAGGGTAGATTCTATCTACGTTTTGTAAATCAATCACTAAGTGTAAATGAAACTAATTTAGAAAATTTACAAATCTTTGCTAATCAAAAGCAAAGAATAATTACTATAAAGGGCACTTTCTTAAATCCTACTAAACTTAGGTTATATGATTTACAAGGTCGCTTGGTGAAGACCGCTGATTTAGCAAAAAATACAAGCTCTCAAAATATAGATGTTTCAAATCTTTCTTCGGGTATTTTTATTGTTGATATAAAAACGGAAAATGCTAGAAAAGTTCAAAAGGTAATTCTTAGGTAAAACTTTAAAAAAATAACAAAATCCAAAAGCACGTCTCAAAAGATGTGCTTTTTTTATTCTCAATAATTTAACACTTGAATTCATTAAATAGAAACAATTTGTGCAATTTACCGACAAATCCATTGTTAAATCAATAGAATTTTTATATTTGCTTATTAAGATAATGTTAATTTCTATCTAGTTATTCTATTTTAAGCCCCTCAATTCCAAAAAAAAGCCTACTTACTACTGATTTTAGTTACTATACTGTAGCTATGATTAACTAAATATTATATATATAATTATGAAAAAATTTTACATTTATTTAGCTGCATTTTTAATATGTGGTTTAAGTTTTGGGCAAAGTACTATCAATATTACAACCACTGGTGGTAGTTTTCCTGGAGAAAAATGGGTGAGCATTACCACAGGAATTGATGGTAGTGGAACTCAGGTTTGGGGTCAAGGTGATGGTACACAATGTAATGGCTCTGGCTTAATCAATCAAGATATATCCATTGCACCTGGCACATACTATGTAAATTGTTACGATCAATATGATGACAGCTGGGATGGCACCTTAATAAGTGTTACTGCTTATGGATCTGTAATTGGTGATAACGGAGGTGTTTCCCCAAGTGATGGTGCTGACACTGACTTAACTTCTTCTTGTGAAGGAACACCTGAAGAATTAGAAGCATCTTTTCAAATTATTGTTCCTAGTCCACCTTCTTGTTTACCACCTTCTAGTTTAAATGTTGATAGCTTTACTGCTGATTCTGCTACAATAAGTTGGACTGCTGGTAGTACTGAAACTGATTGGGAGATTGTAGTACAAGCCGATGGAACTGGTGAGCCAGGTGGTTCTGGCACAGCAACAACCAATAACCTTAACTATACAGATAATACTTTATCTGCTAATACGCCTTACGAGATATGGGTTAGAGCAGATTGTGGTGCTAATGGGTTTAGTAGCTGGGTAGGACCAGTTGATTTCCAAACACCTGTAGCTAATGACGATTGCGCTAGTGCCTTAGATTATACAACAACTTTTGGAGCAATAGGGGCTTTAGGCTCGTGCCCTGGAAATACACAATCGCTTGATATTACTGATTATACAGATGCTGGTGAAGACCCAACATGCGAGTTTGGTTCTGATGCAGTAGCTTGGTACACTTGGACCGCAACAACAACTAGCGTAGATTTTACCTCTGGAACAGGACAGCCAGGATTAGAAATCCTGGACGGCACATGTGGATCATTTACATCGCTAGGTTGTTTAAATAATACTTCAGGAAGAATATCTGGTCTTACTATAGGTATCACTTATTATTTAATAATATATGATGAAGGCACTTTTGGTTCTACTTTAGAATGGTGTTTAGAAGAAAGTCCTTCATGTTTAGAAGTTTCAGATATCACTATTGATGGTTTTACAGATGCATCTGTTGATGTCAATTGGACAGCTAGTGCTTCTGGTGAAACCGATTGGGAGATTATAGTTCAGGAAACAGCAACTGCTGACCCAGGATCTGGAGATTCAGGAACTCCTGTTAATGCAACTGCAGACTCTGCGCCACCATATACTTTTACATCATTAAGTGAACAAACAGCATATGAGGTCTTTGTTAGAGCCAACTGTGGTGGAGGTGATTACGGCGCATGGGTTGGCCCTGTAAACTTTACAACACCTTGTAGTGCAATTGTACCAGAATATAATGCAGATATGTCTACTAATGTTCCAGATTCATGTTGGGATGAAGCAGGTAGTGGTGATCCAGGAACAGGACCTAGTAGTGTAGGTTTCTCTAGTTGGAGACAAGGCACTTCTTATGCTTTTGGCCCTAGTAATGCTATGAATTTGTATTCTGATTTTAATTCTGAATGGCTCCTTTCTCCTTCTTTTGATTTGTCATCAGGAGGGCCATTTCAACTTGAAATAAATGTTGCAGTAACTGATTACGCAGATGGAAGTACAGATGCTACGATGGGATCTGATGATGAAGTACAACTATTAATTAGCACAAATGGTGGTAGTACTTGGACTAATTTAACTACCTGGAATGTAGGAAATGAGCCTGCTCTTAATGGTACAGAATACGTAGAGGACTTAACATCTTATTCAGGAAATGTTCAGTTCGCTATTTGGGCTAATGAAGCTACAGATGACCCTGAGGATTATGATTTCCATGTCGGTAAATTTAGAGTTGCACAAATACCATCAAGTTCTACAGTAGACTTTTGTAATCTACAATTTCCAAATAGCGGTAATATAAATGAAGGGGGAACATTTACAGCTTTCGCACAAATTTTCCAAACTGGTATTACTGAAGCTGCTGGTCAAGGAGCAGATATTGAAGCTTGGATAGGATACAGCACTACAGATGCCACAACGGTTGCAGATTTTACAACTGGATCTTGGACATGGGTTCCTGCTACTTATAATGCCGACAGTGGTAATAATGATGAATATCAAGCAGAAATTGGCTCTGCATTATCTGGCGGTCAATACTATTATGTCAGTAGATTTAGGTATGATGGTGGTGTCTTTGCTTATGGTGGTATTACACCGGGAGGATCTGGTGGTAATTTCTGGGACGGAACTTCTTTTGTTTCTGGTCAATTAGAAGTATTACCTACTCCACCTGCTACAGTAGCCACTTTAAATATTAGTGGTTGTGCAGATTCGGACACTTATTCTGGTGCCTACGATACAAGTGTTGAAGGAGTGACTTGGGTAGAGTTAATTTACGATGGAGGCTGTAGTGAAATTACTGTTGATACTGATAATACAACTTTTGATACCGAATTAGGCTTATTTAATGCCTTTGGTAATCTTGTCGCAAATAATGATGATGATACTGGTGGAATAACTCCTCAAAGTTTAATCACACAAAGCGGATTACCTGCTGGAACATATTATTTAGCTGCAGCTAGATTTAACGTGGCTTTCAGTAATAATTTTGGTGTTACAGCACCATCTAATGCTCAAACAGGCACTATATTTATCAACGCAAGTACCCCTAACCTCCCTGATTATGTAAATTTACAGTCCCCAGGCACGGCAACAATAACTGCAGGTAATACTGTAAATGTTTTTGCTCAAATTTTTGAGACAGGGAATACATCTGGCGCAGGTGCCGGAACAAACATCACTGCAGAAATTGGTATCAGCTCAGTTGATGCAACTACAGTTGCTGATTTTGAAACTGTTGACTGGACATGGACAGCAGCACCTTACTTTGGTGAGGTAGGTAACAATGACGAATATTCTTTGGCAATTGGTGCTTCGCTTGCTCCTGGCACTTACTACTATGTAAGCCGATTTAGTGTCGATGGTGGTCCTTTTGTTTATGGCGGAAATACAGCCGGACCAGGAGACGGTGGAAATTTTTGGGACGGATCGAGCAATATTTCTGGTGTTTTAACCGTAAATGCAAAACCAGAACCTACAAACCATGTACTCACTTTTGCAGCGGTTGCTGATTCCGATACTGAAATCACCTTAACTTGGGATGATAATGATGGTGCGCAACCTGCAGACGGTTTCTTAATCGTTGGTAAAACAGGTGCAGCGACGTTTTACGCACCTATTGATGGCACTGATGATACGGATGATACAGACTGGTCAGATGACGAAGCTGAAGTTAAAGTGGCATCTGGCATACAAACCTATACCTTTACGGGTCTAACAGCTAGTACATTATATGAGTTTGAAATTTATCCTTACACTAATTTTGATAGTGATATTGATTATAAAACAGATGCTACAGTACCTTCAACTAGTGCAACTACAGATGTTGATCCATGCTCAATTGCCATAACTACTTATCCTTTTACTGATGATTTCTCAGCTGATAACCCTTGTTATTCTTTTGATATTATTTCTGGTTCCACAAATTGGGCTAGAGATCCTTCTGGTGGTTCAGGAGATATTTTAGCGCCGAATAGTGCACCTGGCTTTATGGAGAAAAACTACTTAAGTTCTGATGCTTTACTAATTTTACCAGTCTTTGATTTTACAGCTTTAGGTGCTGATGGAAGAATACGTGTGTATTTGCACAGAGATCCAAGTGCCCATGTAAATGACAGATACAGAATCCATGTCAACACAACTAATTCACTAACTGGAGCAACACAAATTTTTGAATTGTTTTCCCGAACGACTACTGCACCTACCGTACCATCTGAAGGCTGGTATGAGTATACCATCGATATACCTAGCAGTTTCAATACAAGTGATTCTGTATACATTATTTTTCAAGGTACTACTACAGCAGGTTTCTCTTCTTATGATTTAGGAATTGATGATCTTGTGGTTGAGGCTATACCTATACCTGCCACTTATACTTATAATGGATCTTGGTCGCCGAGCGATCCAAACGGAGCATCAACAGCAATTGATGATATAGTTGTTACTTCTGGCAATGCAGTTATAGCATCTAACACCAATTGTAATAATGTTACTGTTAATCCTAATGCGGCAATAACTGTGAATTCTGGTGTAACTCTTACTGTTAGTGGTGAGGTTACTTTAGAATCAGTTTCAGATATGTATTCCAGCTTAATGCACGACGGAACTGTAGTCGGTACCATAAAATACGAGCGTTTTGTTAATGCCAATGAAGGTGGTAACGACCTTATTGCACCACCACTCAACGGCCAAAGCTGGAGTGATTTCTTGAATGAAGGCAACAATAACAATGATCTACTAACCGATGGAGATCCTGTTAACCCAACATATTTATTTGGTCCTTTTGATAAAACCACAGACGATTGGGTAAATTATGATAGTAATACTACTGCGACTTTAAATAGTGGAACAGGCTATAGAGCTGGTACAGATGTAACTGCACCTGATACAGGTACAACATTGACATTTACAGGTACAGTAGTCACATCACAAGTTGCCATTAATATTTTAGATACTGGTGCTGTTTACCCAGACTGGAACCTTATTGGTAATCCATATCCAGCTTACCTAGATATGGATGCTTTCCTTAATTTTGACATTGATGGAGCTGGCCCAAATACAGAAACAAACATGGATATTTTAGAAGATTTATCGGGTATCTATGGTTATGATGGTAGTGCATCCAACGGATGGGATGTTATAACGCTTGCAAATGCAGGGTCAAAAGATATGGCTCCGGGACAAGGATTCTTTGTTGCGGCTAACGATACTTTTGTTGCGGACCATGATATTACCTTTGATCCATCCATGCGAGTTGCTGGTTCTGGTGATGACTTTATTGCCGGTCGTGGCACTAATGAATTGGTCTTCTTTAAACTGAACGCAAGCACATCAACAAAAGACTATACCACACAATTCTATTTTAATGATAATGCCTCGCTAGGTTTAGACCATGGCTACGACGCCCAACTTTGGGGAGGTTTCATTCCAAGTTTTGCACTTTATTCAAACTTAGTGCAAGATAACTCAGGTTCACCTATAGCGTTGCAAGCATTAAACTCTTTAGACTTAGTAGATGTTGTAATTCCATTAGGTGTTAATGCCAATTCTGGTGAGCAACTGACATTTACGGTTTCGGAAACCACTTTACCAAATACTATCGATGTGTATTTAGATGATACGTTAAATAATACTACCACATTATTAAATGCATCTGACTATATTATCACACCTAGTTCAGATATTTTTGGCACTGGGCGTTTCTTCTTAAGATTTGCAGAGCAATCGTTATCTATCGACGAAATTGGCTTTGATGATATTAAGATTTACACCAAACCTTCACCTAGGGCATTATTTATACATGGTGTTCTTAACGGAGAGACTACTGCAAAAATCTTTGATTTACATGGGCGTTTAGTACATAGCTCGTTGTTAAACAGTAACCGCTTATTGAATGAAATAGATGCTACCGATTTCTCTGATGGAGTTTATGTAGTGACATTGAGCAATGGTACACAAGAAAAAACACAAAAGGTGATTATTAGATAACACTACCATATTATATAGAAGCTCAAAGCGCATCCAAGTTTGGATGCGCTTTTGCATTATAGTAATATTAAATAAAAAAGGAATTAACGCTTTGTTAATATGTTTTCAGGCTGTAAGAAACAAGTTTTTTTAAATTTGCAGTATCGTTTATATATTTAATAGGGAAAAATAAGCTTTAATATGAAAAAAATTTACACGGTTTTAATAGCAATTTTAATTAGTGGATTTGGTTTTGGGCAGACTACTATTGCAGTTCAGGATTATGATGGTGGAACTCCAAATTGGAATAGTACAGTCTTTCCTGCAACTTATAATGTTTCCAGTGATTATTGGGCGATAAGGGGTACAAATAATAACCCATCAGGAACTACAGGAGATTTTTGGGCTATCAGAGATTTAAATAATGGTAATGGTGGAGGAAATTTTGACCACACACTTACTTTTGATCCAATTGATATCAGTGCTTATGAAGATATAATTATTAGCTTTGATTTTTATACTATAGGTTTTGAATCAAGTGATAGATTAGAATATGAAATTTTTTATGGTCCTGCTGGTTCTGAAGTTGGACAAGGTGTAGTTTCTTTAGATAAAGACACCCAAGCTTGGACTAATATTTCAGAGAATATACCTGACACAGCTGATTCTGCTTATATAATTATCACTGCAAGCCAAGATGGAGGTAGTGATTATGCTGGAATTGACAATGTAACTATCGAAGGTTTTTTACCAACGTCGGAAACTTCAGTCGAGTTTATATCATCTTCAGCTTCAGTTTCTGAAGGCATAGGCACATTCGACTTAATATTCACTATAACTAATGAAGATGCAATAAATGCTACATCCTTTGATGTTGTTTTAACTTTTGGTGATAATTCAGATATTAATGCATATACAACACAATCTGTTACATTTCCCGCTGGCTCATCAACAGATGAGACTCTAACAATTACAGTTACCGACGACACATTGTTTGAAGGAAACGAAACCTTAACATTTAGCATTCAGAATGTGACTGGTGGAGATAATGCAGCTTCAGGTTCGAATTCGTCGTTTGATTTAATTATTGAAGAAAATGACCCTGACCCTTCTGTTAGCTTTTGGTGTGAACCTTTCGATAACAACAATCAATATAGCGTTACATTAGGAGGAGAAGGCAATGATGGGATTCAGGATTATTTTCAAATTACTGACGGCACCAATATTAATGAACCCTACTCAGGGGCTAATGGCACTTTCTTTGCATGTCAAGATATTGATGATGGTGGATGGTCAGATAGCGCTAACCCAAGTCAATTAACTTGGAACAGTATTGATGTTAGTAATTTCTCAAATCTAAGCTTCCAGGGCTCTTTTGCCTCTAATGGTGGTGGTATTGACGATGCAGATTTCGTATTAGTTGAATATCAAATTGATTCTGGCGGATGGATAGATTTATTAGCATTTGAGAATAATGGTGCATCATCAAACACCTCTTTTTTAGAAGATACAGATTTTAACGGTGATGGTGATGGGACACCTTTGACCACAAATTTTATTGATTTTTCAAAATCTATTGGAGAAACCGGATTATTACTTGATTTAAGAATAACAGTATCTTTAAATTCTGGAGATGAAGAAATTGCATTTGATGAATTTAAGATTTTAGGAATTTATTCTGGTTTGGTTTATTCAGATGGGTCATGGGCCCCAAATGATCCAGATGCAACGACAGGAGCTTCAGATGCTATTATTCTAGATGGTAATGCAATACTTACTACTAATGCTAGTTTAAATAATGTTAATGTTTACCCTGGTGCAGGTTTACAGGTTAACTCTGGTGCAACCCTTACTGTTAACGACATGACTTTAGAATCTACATCCACCAGCTATTCTAGCCTAATTGTAGATGGTTCTCTTTCTGGGTCAGTAAGCTATGAAAGATATGTAAATACTAATGACCTTGTAAATGGTAACGATTTAATTAGCGCACCTGTCTCTGGACAAGCCTTTGATGTGTTTATTTCTAATAACACCAACATCTTAGCTAACCCAAGTGGACCAGAAGTATTATTTGGAGGTTTTGACAATAATGATAATAGCGGCAGTCCTTTTGAAGTTTGGAATGAGACTGACACAACTCCATTAACAGCTGGTGTTGGTTATCGCTCTGGTATTGATACGGCCGCAGGTTCTAATCTAGTGACTTTTGAAGGTACTGTAAACACAAGTTTAGTAGAAGTTGCTATAGACCAAGGAACGGCAAGTATTTTAAATTTAATTGGTAATCCGTTCCCTTCTTACCTAGATGCACAGGCATTTTTATCTGAAAATGCTGGTTTATTAGACCCAAGTGCTCAAGTGATCTATGGTTATAACGATAGTACAGATGGAACTTCAGCTGACGATTATACCATTATAAGTGCAATAGAAAACAATACGCTAGATATTGCACCTGGACAAGGGTTTTTCGTCGCTTCTAATCCTACTGGTGGTAATATTCAATTTACGACCAACTCACCAGATATGCGTGTTACATCCACTGATGATGATTTCATTATAGGAAGAAATTCTACATCTATCAATAATGTAAATATCCGTTTGAACAACTCTACTGACAGCTACATTACTAAAGTTTACTTTACAGAGTTCTCTGGTTTGGGTCTAGATCCAGGTTATGATGCTAGCCTCTTAGGAGCTACTGCACCACCATTTGCTTTGTTTTCTCATTTGGTTCAAGAAAATATGGGGATTCCTTTTGCGACACAAGCTATTGGAAAAACAGACTATGCTAATGTTACTATACCTTTAGGTGTTAATGCTAACCAAGGTGAACAATTAACATTTAGCATTGTAGAAAATACATTACCAAGTACAGTAAATGTATATTTAGATGATGATGTAGCCAGCACATCTACTTTATTAAATTCTAGTGATTACGTCTTAAATCCGGCTACAAACCTAAGTGGTACGGGTCGTTTCTACTTAAGGTTTACAGATAATTCCCTGTCTACTTCAGAGGATGATTTTGATACTATAAGCATATATGCAAATCAGGTAGATCGTACAATTAACATCGCAGGACAGTTATTGGAAAACACCGTAGCTAATGTTTATGATATTCAAGGACGATTGGTTACCTCTAAGACTTTAAGCTCTGATTCAACACTGCAAGCTGTTGACGCAAGTTCTTTAAGCACTGGTATTTATGTCATAAAACTATCTAACGGAAAACAAACAAAAACCGAAAAGGTTATTTTAAAATAAAACTATCTATTTAAAATACTTATACAAGTATTATGAAAAGAGAGATTTTTTTAATTATATTACGCATGTTTATAAAAAATCTCTCTTTTTAAAATAGATGTAGATTATATTTTTAAAGCAAACCTTTTAACATTTTTCATTGTTAAATAAATTATTTTACTATTTTTGAATCAAACTATAGGCTAGTCCCATGAAAAAAGACAACCATACAGATAAAATTACACGTAAAGATGCCATTAAAAAAATGGGCAAATATGCTGCATTAACAGCTGTTGGAACTTTTGTGATTTTAAATCCACTTAAAGCGCAATCGTCTTCCCCGCCAGATGCAGGTGGAAATCCTTTCGCTCCAGATTAATTTTCCTATTATATTTTGAATTACCAATTAGCACCGACTTATCAAAGGCTGTTTGGTTCTTATTGGGTCTTGTGGTACTCTAAATCTAACAACTACAGTATTGTAGAATTAGAATTCAAGATCCTTTTAGATAATTATTTTCAATCCAATTCATTAGATGAATTTGCTAGTAAGATAGCGTTGCATGACGATGTATCTGACCCTAAATTGATTGCAAAACAACTTCAATCGTATTTGAAGGGTTGCAATACAGCTAAGGCATCTATTGAAAAAGCTAATCTAAAATTTAAACCTTCGCATTGTAAAACATTTAAACAATATGATACGAATGGCAAACTAATTCAAATCAACTACGATTCTGAATTGGTAAAAAAAACCATACATCCTTCAATAGCTCATCTTGAAGTTAAGCAAAAAGAAGAAGCACAAATTACTTTTGATATTTACCTAGATAATGATCAATTATGTTTGTTCAGAGATAAGCAATTAATCAGATCAGTACCTAAGCGCGATTATCATCTATTACAAGGTAAGTTTGTTATGGAGTTACTTTCTGTAATACATAATAAGCAAGAGTCTGACTGGATAGGAACATTTCATGGTTCTACGATAACCGATGGCCATAACTCAATTTTATTTGTGGGTCAATCTGGAAAAGGAAAAAGTACGTTATGCGCTATATTAGCGGCTAATGGCTATGAATTATTGGCAGATGATGTTTCCCCAATACTTTCAGAAGATTGCCATATTTATCATAATCCTTCAGCCATATCTATAAAAAAAGGTGCATTTGGCTTATTACAATCAGTAGTGAAAAATTTTGACGAATTACCAATAACGGTTTTTAATACATCCAAAGGAGCTATAAAATACGTGCCTTTTCCCAATACAAAGAAAAACAGCTACCCATGTAAAGCCATAGTTATGGTGAATTATAATAATGGTGCAAAGTTGAATTTAGAAAACACCTCAGTAAAAACACTTTTAGAAACACTTATCCCAGATTCTTGGCTATCACCCAACACTTTACATGCCAAGCAGTTTTTAGATTGGCTAGAAACTGTTGACATATATCAACTAACCTACAGTGAAACAGAAAGCGTTAAAACTGAATTATCTTCTCTTTTTCAAAAGCTAAAAAAAAACCAATAATACTTATATTAGAGTTTTATTTTAAACTTTATGGATAATCTAGCCACTACATACCAACATATTGCAGATATCCTAAGTTTTGAAACTACAGATTCTGAGTTAGAAAAAACTCTCAGTAATCCAAAATTCAATTGGGATGCTATTGTTGTTGAGGGCAGTAAACACCTGATTTTACCCGCTCTTTATTGCAGACTTAAAGCCAAGGGCCTTCTACTCGTTTTACCAGACGAGTTAAATACTTATTTAGAAGAGATCACATCAATTAATAGAAACAGAAATACATCTATACTCAAGCAAGTACATATATTATCTCAATTGCTTAATCAGCATAATGTTAACCATCTATTCTTAAAAGGTACAGCACTTCTGGCCGCTGATTATTATAATGATATTGCCGAACGAATGATTGGTGATATAGACATTCTTGTAGACTTAAAGCAACTAGATTTTGCCTTTAACCTTTTGCAAAACAATGGTTATACGCCCATAGAACAAACTTTTGGCGATACCTTTTTTGAGCATAAACATTTACCTAGATTAAAAACAAAAAAAAATATCTCTGCTGTGGAATTACATAGAAAACTATTTGTAACATATAAAGAGAAAGAACTTTCTAATGCAAATCTTTTAGCTTACAAACGTAAAAAAAACAATGTATCAATTCCTTCACAAGAACATCTCTTTAATCATAATATTCTTAACTATCAAATCAATGATTATGGTAATTTATACAATGGCATTAGTTTTAGGTCTATTTATGATACTATTTCTTTACAAAGAAGGCAAAAAATGGATATAACAACATACAAGAATAGAGTTTTTAAAAAATATTTTAGGTTAGCCGGTTTATTTTTCGAGGACATACAGAAGATGAGTGGTTTAAAAACAAATTTTACTACGGCTTTTTACCACTATAAACTAAGACACAGGGTTTTTTATAAATTTTGGAATAGACTTCTAAAACTAACCCATTTTTTTACCATTTTATTAAAACGAATTCCATATCTCTTAACTAACAAGGCCTACAGAAAGGCTTTATTTGCAGACAGAAGGCGTGTTTACAACTATTTTATATCCATTTTGAACAATTCTTAATTTTTTTTTAATGATATTTGCAACAATATCTATGTATGATTATTTGTTTTATAAACCATAAAGTTTAACTTTGACTTTCTAAATTTATATTTTTCATGAGAAAATTACTTTTATTAACAACACTTTTAGCCTTTTCTATATGCTCATTTAGCCAATCAAACGATAAGCAATGGTTTGGAAGCGTCGGTTTAAATGCCATTAATAGTCAAGGTACTCAATCGCCAATTAACGGAATAGGTGATTGGGCAATCAATATCCCTGTATCTCTTGCTGTTGAAGTGGGTTGGACTTCGGGTTTATCTATTGAGCAAGCCTTTACTTTAAATTCATTTAGCGAGGGAGATGAAATTGATGGTGTAGAATTACCTGAAGACTACACTTACATGTCATTTGACACCCATGCCAAATATTATTTTGGTAAACATTTGTTCCCTAGTGCTGACTGGATAGATTTTTACGGTAATGCAGGTGTTGGATTTTTCCATATTGACAATACCAATGTTTCACTTAACCTGGGTGGTGGTGTTTTATTTTGGTTAAATAGAAGACAAACATTTGGAATTCGAGCGCAAGTTATAGGTAAATTTGCTTTAGACCACTCTGATAGCGGACTTGATAATAATCATTACCAAACTCACATACAAGCTATATTTGCATTGTAAAAGTTTTAAGACATTATATATTGAAAAGTCTCATTTTTACAAATGAGACTTTTTTGTTTGACCTAATTAGCACTCAAAAAATTAGCAAATCTAGTCCATATCAAAACGGACTCCGACAGAAATATTGTTTTGGTCAATCGCTTGGTTTTTAAATAATGGGTTAAGATCATACTTAACATACAAAGCCACTTCGCCAAGTGCTACATAACCACTTAGACCATAGACGAAACTGCTAACTTCAAAACCTCCACGTTGTTTATCTTTAATACGGTTACCGTCTTCTTTGTACTTTAGCTTTTGCATACTTCCAATGTTAAGACCTGCATAACCACCTAAACCTATTTTTAATTTTTTACGGGTTGAGTATCTAAAGTAATCTTCTTTTTCAATCTTTTTAGACGGCCCGAATTCTAAATGTACTGGAAACACTAAATTGGTGGTTCTAAATTTTGCTTTATCTAAATTAGATGGAAACTCTTGTAGCGAAATTTCGTCGTCATTATTCACAAAATATTGATCGTCTTTAATGTCTAACTTATTCCATTGAAATGAAAATCCATACTTTAATCTCCAGAAGTTAGTGTTGTCAAAGATTCTCGTTTTCCAAGCATAACCCAATTCCAAAAATCCAGAACCTCCTATTTTATACGGTGAGTCGTCTATACTCTGTCCATCAATTAAAGCATTATTAAACCCTATGGCAAAAACAACATCTTCTGTGGTTCTCCTATCATATTTTCTAGGCTTATCTTGTGATTTTTCACCAATGTATATAAAGCTTTCACTTGTATTTTCATCACCACCAATCCTTAGGATAAATCCATCATCATCTCTTTTGTGTTGATATGCGTCATAACCATTTCTATTTAAAAGTGCTATTTTTCCATTAATTATCTCAGTTCTGGTTTCAATGTTTAGTGCAGCTATTTTAGCAGCTTCTTTTTTGAGGTTTTCTGCCTCCTCTGCAGTAATTTCCTTCTTATCTAACCGTTTATTGATTTTAGAAATCTTAAGTTTCAAAATCTCTTTTTCTTGAGCTTCGATTTTAGTTTTTTCGTTTTCTAAGTCATTGATTTTTTCGTCTACCTCTACTTTTCTAATAGAATCTAGCTTTCTATCCTGCCCCTGTACAGTAGCAAATGTCATTGCAATAATGGTGTAGACTACTAATCTTGTAATTGTGTTCATAACTGTTCGTTTTTTGATTATTGATGTTTATTTTGGCTACTTGCCGTAACCTAATGCCATTTGATTCTTATTACAGTTCTCTTTAACAGAATTCCTGTCTTAATTATAATTTGTTAATTGTTACGCTCTGCAACTGCAGTTTTAATTGTCTCGTAACTGTCTTTAAGCGCTTCAAACACTTTGCTCCTAAACGATTGACCCATTTCCTCTTCCACATCTTGCAATAGGGAATTGGCATCAACAGTTTTGCTAGTTTGTTTTTGTAATTTATCTTTGAAAAGTTCCTTGCTCGCAAGTTTCAATAATGAGTCTACTTCTCTGTCCGTAACTGTTTTATTTTCAGATTTAAATTCATTGATGGCTTGCACAACTGCGCCTTCTTTAATTTCTGGTTGACTAATTATAGGCTTTTGCCCATTGCTAACTTTGTTAGGTTCTTCTATTTTTATGCTTTCAGATTTATCTGTATTTACAAGTTGTGTTTTAGTCTTTTGCTTTTTGAGAATTACCGATTTATAATCAATAATTTTTGGTTTTTCTTTAACCTGACTAGTACTGATTTTTTCTTCAATTTGTTCATCTTCTATAACTAATTCGGTAGTTTTTATCTCATTTATATTAGATTGTAAGCCTTCGATTTCATTTTCGATTGTATCTTCTTCTACCAGCTCTGGTATTGTATTATTAACAGCTTTAGAACCCAGTGTTTGTACTGCAATGGCCAGCATAAGGATTAAGCCTGCAGCAATCCCCATCCACCAAAACCAAGGGTTTTTGGCTTTCTTTTCTTCGGTATCTAGATGCTTAGACAGTTTTGCCCAACTATCTGCTGATGGTGATAAGCTGCGTTTTTCGAGCTTATCCTTTAACTGTTCTTCAAATTTAATTGGTGCCATAACTACTGTTATTTAGTTCTTTTATTTTTTTCTGAAGCATTTGTCGTGCTTTAAACAATTGTGATTTCGAAGTGCCTTCAGAAATATTTAACAATTCAGCTATTTCATAATGTTTGTAGCCTTCTATAGCATACATTACAAATACCATTTTGTAACCTTCTGGTAAACTATCTATCAATTGCTGAATTTCTGCAACTTCAATATTAGTCTTAATATTATTGGCGTAATCGTGCTCTAGGTATTCATCTTCTGCAGCAAACTCAATATGCTTTTTCTTTCTTAGGTATGAGATGGCTTCCCTTACCATAATTCGTCTTATCCAACCTTCAAAACTGCCTTCATTTTTAAATGTCTTTAAGTACTTAAACACCTTAAAAAAGCCGTTCAACATTACTTCTTCTGCCTGGTATACATCTTTTATATAGTATCTACAAACACTTAACATTTTTGGCGCATGTAACTCATATAGCACATGCTGTGCTTCGCGATTATGCTTCGCTGCTCTTTGTATAAGTTTTGTTTCGTTTTTATGAAGTTGGATAACTTTCATTTTGTTAATTACGATTGCACTTCTACTTATAAAGACGCAATTGTTGTATTAATGGTTGTCTGAAAAGTGAAAAATACCACAATAAACATTCAATTTACTGATTATCAAATAAATAAAATTTATTTTTTTCTATCAATAACATAATTCACCATAAGCTTAAGCGAAGATTTATATGGTGATTCAGGATAATCGTTCAATAAATTGAGGGCTTCTTTTTGAAAAAGCTTCATTTTTGAAATAGCATAATCTAAGCCATTATTAGATTTCACAAAGGCAATCACTTCCTTAACACGTTTCTTGTCCTTGTTATGATTTTTAATGGAGTTGATTAACCAAGATTTTTCTTTTTTAGAGCAATTATTTAAAACATGAATTAAAGGCAAGGTCATTTTTTGCTCTTTGATGTCAATTCCTGTTGGTTTTCCTATAGCTTCTTCCCCATAATCGAACAAATCGTCTTTTATTTGAAATGCCATACCGATAAGTTCACCAAACTTTCTCATAGTTTCTACTTCTGGTAAATTTGGTTTCACGGAAGCTGCACCTAGACTACAACATGCCGCAATTAAGGTTGCTGTTTTTTGACGAATAATTTCATAATACACAGTCTCAGTAATATCGAGTTGTCTGGCTTTTTCAATTTGAAGTAATTCGCCTTCACTCATTTCACGTACGGCAACGGAGATGATTTTTAATAAATCAAAATCATTGTTGTCTATAGAAAGTAATAAGCCTTTGGATAATAAGTAATCACCAATAAGTACGGCAATTTTATTTTTCCAGAGTGCATTAATAGAAAAGAAACCGCGTCTTCGGTTACTATCGTCAACTACATCATCATGGACCAGCGTGGCTGTATGGATGAGCTCTATCACCGAAGCACCACGGTAGGTACGCTCACTAACTTCTCCATTATTGAGCATCTTAGCTACCAAAAACACAAACATAGGCCGCATTTGTTTACCCTTGCGGTTAACGATATAATGTGTTATCCTGTTTAGGAGTGCAACCTTGCTTGCCATAGAGAGCTGAAACTTCTGTTCAAAAAGTTCCATCTCATAAGCAATAGGTTGTTTTATTTGTTCGGTTATTTTCATTTATAATTTTGAACTCTGCAAAATTACGAATTATAGTAAGGTTTTATTCTTAAAAAATGAATTATAGACTTTTAACATTCTATAAAGACAATTATTTGTAACTTTAGGGCTATTAATCTAAAAAACAATCTTTATGAAAAAAATTACTTTACTACTATTAGCCCTTTCAATAAGCGCAATAAGCTATGCTCAATTCCCCGAAAGTTTTGATGGTGGTCCGAATCTACCTGCAGGATGGGTTGAATTTATAGGGGCAAATGGTGAAGGCACAACATGGAATTGGACAATTAACGACGACGACGACTACGCATCTGTTAGATGGTCTGAAGTACTCGCAGGTGGAGTTACCGCAGAAGATTGGCTAGTTACTCCGCAAGTTACTATAACTTCCACGACTAACCAGTTATCATTTTTTATGACTGATTTTAATGCACCTGATTTTGGCTCTGAAGTAACTGTTAGAATTTCAACTGATGCCAATCAGACCAATATTGCTGGCTTTACAGATATTTTGTTAACTGTAGATGAGTTAGATACCAACGGTGCTGGTTTTCAGCCATTTACCGTAGATTTAGATGCTTATGTAGGTAGTACTATTTACATTGCTTTTGTTATGGAGAATAATGATGGTGACGGATGGGGTTTAGATGATGTGAATCTTGAGGCATTGCCAGATTGCCCTGCACCAGTAGTTACATTCGATGATTTTTCTTCTACAACAGTAGATATATCAACAAATACTGTTGGAAACTTTAATGTAGAATGGGGTGAATTTCCTTATACGCAAGGTAGTGGTGGTAGTACAGCACTTATTACAAATGGTGATACTTACCAAATTAGTAATTTAACTCCAGGAGTATCTTATAACGTTTTTGTTAGACAAGATTGTGGTTTTGATGGTGATTCCAGCTATGTAGAGATTGTTGTAGGCACGGCACCAGACGACCTCAGTACATTGCCACATACTGAAGATTTAGAGCCTGATGCTAACCAAGCACTTTTACTCAATTTAGGATTATCTTTTGATAATAACACCGGTAGTTGGAATTTTGGACAAGACAATACCACTGATGGTGACACTACAAATGATTTTGCTAGTAATGGTATAAGTTATATGTTTTCCTCTAGTACATTTTCTGATGCAGATGCAGACGCAACTGTATTTATTGGACCATTTGATTTAACCACAGCCAATGAATATACCTTTACTTTTCAACAAAGGAATTTTGCAGCAGCATCATCTACAACACCTGTAAGACCAAATAAAGATATAGAGATTGTAGTAGCAACGACTAACGATGGTACAGCTAACACAGTTCTAGCAACTTTTGATGATTTAGATAATTTGACTTATGTACAAAGAATGGCCTCTTTCACTCCTTCCAGTGATGGATCTTATTATTTTGGTGTTAGAGATAAATCTAGTTTTCTTGCTACAGTAGAAGTAGGAAATTCTGTAATTATAGATGATCTGAACATTACAAGCCAATTGAGTGTTGATAGCTTTGATGCTAGTGCTTTTACACATAATTATAATAAAGAATTAAAAACACTTAATTTAGAATCTTTTAGTGGAGCTATGACAAAAGTGGATGTATTTTCTCTACTTGGTCAAAATGTAATTTCTAAACCTTTAAGCAATACTTCTGAATCTATTAATGTGTCATCATTAAATGATGGTGTATATTTAGCTAAAGTAAGCATTGATGGAAATTCTAAAACAATTAAGTTTGTAAAGAACTAATTATCTTTACCAACAATACTTATAGAAAAGCGGCTTTTCAGCCGCTTTTTTATTTAATCCTTTGTAGCCTTTACTCATGAGCAATATCTGCATTTCAATCTGTTAATTATTACATTATTATGCAATGCAATACTTATATATGTGATCTCGTTAAGTGAGACAATTGCAAACTCTCTTTTTAATTGACTTGAATTCAATAAGTTCTATATCAAAACTATTTGCAAACTAAGCTATCTTAGTGCAAAGTCATGAAATTATGAAGCAAAATATATTTACTTTTAGTTGATGAAAGTTTAAGATTTTAATTTAAAAAAGAATTCTAGATTAAACCTCTACTTAAATTCTCTCATCAACTACTTTAAATTGACATACATCCGATATTTAACATAAATATTAAATATTTTCTATATTTTTAATAGTATTAATTAAAAATAATAATCCATGAAAAAAATTACTTTACTATTAGCTTTTATAGCTTTTCAATTTAATTATGCCCAAGATACTTGCGCTACAGCTTTAGCTGCAACTGTAAGTACCACTATTTCAGTTGGTACAATAAACGGAACTGTGGACAATGGTTGCAATTGGGATACAGCTGCTACATTTGGTGAATGGTATGCATTTACCGCCACTTTGGACGGCGTAGCTACTGTAAACTCCGATTTACCTCAAAATGATGGTATAACGAATAGTGATGATACGCGCTTAAGTATATTTACTGGAACCTGTGGAGCTTTGACATGTTATGCGGTGGGAGATGATGTGAGTGACACAAATTACCTCACGAACATTACCTTCGCTGTTACTTCTGGTACAACTTACTATCTGCATTGGGATGATAGGTGGTCTGATTCACAGTTTGATTTTGAGATTACAGAAGAAGCTGTTAGCTGCCCTGATGGCTCCTTACCATTTTTTGATGATTTTACTAATCCAAATACATTTATTGCTTGCTGGGAAACTATAGATAGTGATGGGGATGGACAGGGTTGGTTTACAGCTGACTATGACCAAGATGGTAATATGGTACCAGATGGTAACCCTATGCTTGGTTCAGCTTCATGGAATGACATTGCATTAACACCAGACAATTGGTTAATCTCACCTCAAATTGATTTAACCTCTTACAGTACTGGAGATCTTATTGAACTTTCTTGGGACACTAGAGGAATAGACCCAGATTTTGCTGCTGAAAATTATAGTGTTTATGTTGCTACCAACAATTCAATAATAGATTTGGAATCAAGTAGCACAACGTTTACTGAAACACTTTCCTCTAATGATCCCGATATGGATGGTTTCGGAAACTTTGAGAGTAGAACTCTCGATATTAGCAGCTTTGTTGGTCAAACAGTTTATTTTGCTTTTAGACACCATGCAGTTTCTGATGAATTTGTACTTAATATTGATAATATTGGAATTGATGTTACTCTTAGTATAAATGAGTTTGAACAAAATGTATTCACACATAACTATGACAAGGTTTCAAAAACACTTAATCTAGAATCTTCTAATTCAGAGATGACTAATGTTGAAGTTTATTCTCTTTTAGGTCAAAGTGTAGTTTCAAAACCACTGAGTAATACTTCTGAATCTATTGATGTTTCATCATTAAATGATGGTGTATATTTAGCGAAAGTAAGCATTAACGGAAACTCAAAAACAATTAAGTTTGTGAAGAACTAATCTTTACATCATATTTTACTTATAAAAAGCGGCTTAATGCCGCTTTTTTATTCTAACTTTTATTTGCCAACTGACCGCAAGCCGCATCTATATCCTTGCCTCTACTCCGTCTTACAGTTACCGTGATATTGTTAGCTTCTAAAACATTGACGTACATATCCAAAGCTTGTGAATTGGCCTGTTGAAATTCACCATCATCAATTGGGTTGTATTCGATAAGATTCACTTTGCTTGGTGCAAACTTGCAAAATTCCACTAAAGCATCCACATCTTTTTTCTTATCATTAATGCCATCCCAAACTACATATTCGTACGTGATTCTATTTTTGGTTTTAGCATACCAATATTGCAAAGCTTCTCGCAAATCATTTAATGGAAACGTCGCATTAAAAGGCATAATGGAAGTCCTTACCTCATCAATAGCAGAATGCAAAGACACGGCTAACTTAAATTTCACCTCGTCGTCCGCCATTTTTTTAATCATTTTTGGTACTCCAGACGTAGACACCACAATACGTTTTGGTGACATGCCCAAACCTTCTGGTGAAGTTATTTTGCCAATGGCTTTGAGTACGTTGTTGTAGTTCATAAGTGGCTCTCCCATTCCCATAAAAACAATATTACTCAAAGGTCTTCCATGATACAATCTGCTTTCATTATCAATAGCCACGACTTGATCGTAAATTTCATCTGGGTTAAGATTACGCATACGTTTTAATCGTGCAGTGGCACAAAATTTACAATCTAAACTACAGCCCACTTGAGACGATACACAAGCAGTAGTACGTGTAGCTGTAGGAATTAAAACAGACTCTACAATTAAGTCATCATGTAACCGTACAGCATTCTTTATTGTACCATCAGAACTCCGCTGCATTTGATCTACCTTTATATGGTTGATAACAAAGTTGTCTTTCAACATCTGTCTTGTTTCTAAAGATATATTGGTCATATCCTCAAAACTATGTGCTGATTTTTGCCATAACCATTCGTATACCTGATTACCTCTAAAAGCTTTATCTCCTTGCTTTACAAAGAATTCTCTCAGTTGTTCTTTGGTTAGTGCTCGTATGTCTTTCTTTTTTATTTCCATTGTGATTGCAAAGTTACTTAAATGAGGCGGAAAACCTATTCATAAAAAAAGCCTCTAACACTTCGTCTTCGCTCAGTGACCTAGAGGCTCTAGTAGTAATTTTTCAATCTTTATAATTAGATAATGAGCATGGCATCACCATAAGAATAGAATTTATACTTTTCTTTTACGGCTTCTTCGTAAGCTTTTTTCATAAAATCATGACCTGCAAATGCTGAAACCATCATCAATAAAGTTGATTTTGGTGTATGGAAATTTGTTATCATGCAATTGGCAATACTGAAGTCGTAAGGAGGAAATATAAATTTATTGGTCCAACCTTCAAATTCATTTAATCTCCCATTAGAAGATACAGAACTTTCAATAGTTCGCATTGATGTAGTACCAACAGCACAGACACGCCTTTTATTATCAATACCCTTATTTATAATATCTGCTGCTCTAGAGGTTATCACAATTTCTTCGCTATCCATTTTGTGCTTTGATAAATCCTCAACTTCAACTGGATTAAACGTACCCAAACCAACATGAAGCGTAACTTCTGCCATTTCTACACCTTTAATTTCTAAACGCTTTAAAAGGTGCTTAGAAAAATGTAAACCTGCAGTTGGTGCTGCTACTGCCCCTTCGTTCTTAGCAAAAATTGTTTGGTAGCGCTCTTCATCTTCGGGTTCAACATCTCTTTTAATGTATTTGGGAAGTGGTGTTTCACCAAGTTCGGTTAACTTTCTTCTAAAATCTGTATAAGAACCATCATATAAAAATCGTAGCGTACGACCTCTTGATGTTGTATTGTCAATAACCTCTGCAACTAAGGTCTCGTCTTCACCAAAATAGAGTTTATTACCTATTCTTATTTTACGAGCAGGATCTACCAAAACATCCCATAGACGTTGGTCTTGGTTTAACTCACGTAATAAAAACACTTCTATACGAGCACCTGTTTTTTCCTTATTACCAAATAATCTCGCAGGAAAAACCTTAGTGTTGTTCAAAATCATTACATCACCTTCATCAAAGTAATCAATGACATCCTTAAAGAGCTTATGCTCTATGGTTTGCTTTTCTCTATTGAGAACCATTAATCTTGCTTCGTCCCTGTGCTCTGCAGGGTGTTCTGCCAATAATTCTTCTGGAAGATCAAAACTAAAGTTTGATAATTTCATATGTAGTGGTTGTTTATTTTTTGAAGATGCAAATATACAATCTCAACATAGGCCTTGTCAAGTAAATGACTGTTTTATTTTAAATTGAAGCCAATAGCTTTAAAGTCTTCCCAAAATTGGGGATAGGATTTACTCACCACATCTGCATTTTGGATGTGAATTGAAGTTGTAAGAGCTAAAGGTGCAAATGCCATAGCCATTCTATGGTCATTGTAAGTCGCAACTGAAATATTACTTTTAATAACTTTGGAAGATTTTAGGTGCAATGAGGTATCAGTAATACTTATATCAGCACCAAATTTTTCCAATTCAGTTTTAAGGGCTACCAACCTATCTGTTTCTTTTATTTTAAGTGTGTGAAGCCCTGTTAAATCACACGCAATACCCAAACCAAACGCAGTTACAGCAATAGTTTGTGCTATATCTGGAGCATTGCTTAAATCAAGATGTATTGACAATTTTTGATTAGCGTTTGTTGATTTATGAAGTGTTATGGTACTGGCTTCAAAATTAGTTTCTACTCCGAATGTTTTATATACTTCTGATAAGATTGAATCCCCTTGAAGGGAATCTTTTTTATAGGATGATAAGCTGAGTTTTGTTCCAACCTCACTAAGTGCTACAACACTATAAAAATAAGAAACCGAAGACCAGTCTGACTCTACTGTCAAGGTTTGAGGCTTGAGGTTTGAGGTTTGAGCCTGAACCGTTATCTGATTATCCTTAAATTCAGTTTCAATTCCAATTTCATTCAAAAGACTCAAAGTCATTTTAATGTAAGGTACAGAAGTTATTTTACCATCTAAAATTAATTCTAAACCATAATCCAATTTTGAGGCTATAAGCAGCAAAGCCGAAATGTATTGACTGCTCACGTTAGCTTTTAAGATCACTTTTGAATTGGTTAGTTTCTTACCGCTAATTCTTAGTGGTGGAAAACCTTCTTTATCCAAATAGTTAATATCAGCTCCCAGTTGTCTTAATGCATCAACCAAAATCTGTATTGGTCGTTCTTTCATTCTTGAAGATCCTGTTAGGATAACTTCTCGGTTTTCTTGAATGGAAAAATAAGCCGTTAAAAAACGCATAGCGGTACCAGCATGATGAATATCAATAACTTCATCTTTTGATTCCAAAGCGTTTTGCATTAATACTGAATCATCAGAATTGGATAGGTTCTCTATGGAAATACCTGGATATAAAGCTTTGAGCAAGAGCAGGCGATTAGATTCACTTTTTGAACCCGTTACAGCAATTGATTTTTGGTCATTATCGATTGTCGATTTCAGAATTGTAATATCCATATAAAAAAGATTCCCGCTTTAGCGGGAACAAATCTACTTTAATTTATCGTTATTATGATGCCTGTTGTGGTCTCGTTTAGCCTTTAAATTCATTTTTCTGTCAAATGCTTCCTGCAAATCAATTCCTGTCTGATTTGCTAAACATAAAACTACAAACATAACATCAGCCAGTTCCTCACCGAGATCTTTATCCTTGTCACTATCCTTTTCACTTTGCTCACCATAACGTCTAGCAATAATACGAGCTACTTCGCCGACTTCTTCTGTAAGCTGTGCCATATTAGTTAGCTCGTTAAAGTATCTTACGCCATGCTCATTAATCCAATTATCAACTTCTTTTTGCGCGTTTTTTATATTCATTGTGGTAACTTTGCTTTTCTAGAAATTAGAAGTAACGATACTTCAAAATCCAACTATTTATTCTTTAAACGTTGGTTTAAAAGATTTGTAGTATTCGTTAAACTTTTCTTGTGTGTCCATTTCTTTGTATTTGTCACTTTGAAACAACTTTAAGTATAATTCTAATTGCTGTGGCTTACGATAACCACTAATAGGTGCAATAATATTAGCCTCTTCATCAAAATACACTATTGTAGGATAAGCTCTAACTTTAAGATACCCAGTAAATTCATGCGCACTATTACGTCTATTAGCTTTTGCCGGATCGTACTTAGGGTTTTTAAATGTTTTTTCGTTAAACGTAACTACATCATTTCCTTCTCCATTAAATTTTACCGCATAATAATGCTCATTAATATAATCCACAACGTCTGCGTTATGGAACGTGTTTTTATCTAGCAGCTTACATGGCCCACACCAATTGGTGTAAACATCCATAATAATCTTTTTAGGCTCTTTTTTTTGAAGCTCTACCGCTTCTTCTATAGTGATCCAGTTGATTTCTTTTCCTGATGTTTTTTTTGCTTCTTGAAATGACAATAATGTTCCAAAAGCAATAAATGCTATAATATAATGTATTTTCTTCATGTCTAATTTGTTGCAAATGTTATACCGAACTTACAAAAAATGCTCCTTATAAGGAGCACTTTAAGTATTTTTAACTGTTTTGATTAGCGTACTCCGTGCATTAATCGTTTTAATAGCGGATGTAGCGCAAAGGATACTAAACCTAAAGCCACAGGAACTATTGTGAAAATTAAAAAGAAATAAGAGAGACCGTCTTCTCTAGTAATTTTTTCAATATCCCCACCGACATAATGTGCCATCTTATTTCCAATTGCTATGGCCAGATAATAAACACCAAACATAAATGCCACCATTCTTGCTGGTACCAACTTACTTAAATAGGACAATCCCATTGGGGATAAACACAACTCACCCAATGTGTGGAATAAATAAGCAAAAACTAACCAGATCATACTCAATTTTGCAGTCTCAGCACCTAGTGGAACATTTCTAGTTGCAAAAGCTAATAATCCGAAACCAATAGCCATGATGATTAGCCCTAAGCCATATTTAACTGATGCAGGAGGGTTATATTTACTGTCCCACCATTTTGTAAATAATGGCGCAAACACAATTATGAACAGGGAATTTAATATGGCAAACCACGTTATTTCTACTTCTTTAGCCTCAGCACTGAAATTAACGTAAAGCTTATATATTACCAATGCCCAAATTATAATAAAACTTATGGCAAGAATAATATTAGATAAACTAATTCTATTGAATGTTTTTCTAAATAAACTTAATAGTACATATGTAATTATCCCTATCGGTACAATTGTAACTATAGCATCTATAATCTTAAAAATAGAAGCGGCATTACCCTCCAATACTCTATCTGTGAAATCTCGCGTATAAATTGGCAACGAGCCAGCAGCCTGTTCAAAAGCTGCCCAAAAGAATATGGTAAAAATACAGAAGATTGTAAAAGCTATCATCCTATCTCTAACTATTCTTTCATAGCGAGGAATTCTTACTACAAGAATTACAATAAACATAATTGCAGCCAATAGTGCAAAAAACAGAGAATCCGTCATTCCTGCTATACTAAAATTGAGTGTATTTATGTTACCTATCTTACTTAAAGGATCATTGATTATAAATATCAGTGCTGAAATAATAAAAATGCCTATTAATAAGTAATCAATTGTTACAAAATGATTTAATTTATCACTTGCTTTTTCTTTTTGAGTATCTAAATCTTCTGAAAGTGTGTCAATTATTCCTCTATTTTCATTTTTGGGCTTAGCACCAACATCACCAAATAAAGGTTGTGCATAGTAAAACTGCAGCATACCTAAAAGCATAAAAATTCCAGCCAACCCAAAGCCATAGCTCCAACCAACATTTTCTCCCAACCAACCACATAACATAATACCTAAAAATGCTCCAGCATTTACTCCCATATAAAAAATATTGTAAGCACCATCCTTTTTCTCATCATGGCCCTCATACATCTTCGAAATAATCGATGTCATATTGGGCTTAAAAAACCCATTTCCAAGAATCAAAAGTGCAATTCCTATATATAAAAATGTTGGAGTTTCCACAGCCATTGAAGCATGCCCTAGAGTCATTAGTAATGCGCCAATTACTACAGCCATTCGATAACCAATTTTGTTATCCGCTAACCAACCGCCAATAATAGGCGTTAGATAAACAAGCATGGCATAAGTACCTAACAACGAAAGTGCCGCAGGCTTGTCCCATCCCCAACCTGGATTTTCACCAGCAACTAATCCTGTTAAAAATATAACCAAAATAGCTCGCATTCCGTAATAGGAAAAGCGTTCCCACATTTCGGTAAAGAAGAGTACGAACAATCCCGCAGGATGTCCCATTACTTTTGTTTCGAAAAAATTTTCGGATGAATCATTCATAAATTAGATAGTTTAGTTAGTTAAATGGAAAAAGCCCTTATATACAATTGAGTATAAGGGCTCTAACTTTTTTACTTTAATTATTAATATCCGGATCTGCCAATTCATATTTTTCGGCTTCTAATATCTCATGTTCGTTATCTTCGGCTCCGTGGGTTAATGTCTCTAATTTCTTTCTGAAAACCATAACTATAAGTCCAAAAGCAACACAAAACATAGCTATTCCTGTAAAAATTGTGAACTCTCCTAATTTTTCTGAAGCTTCACCTAAAAGACCTGCTAGCTTATTACCGAAACCTGTCATAGCAAAATATACACCCATCATTAGAGAAGCATATTTTAATGGTGCAAGCTTTGTAATGTAGGATAAAGCAACTGGTGAAATGCAAAGCTCTCCTATGGTATGAAACAAATAGGCTAAAACTAACCAGTACATAGCGGAAGAACCTGTACTTTCAAATTGAGCAGACGCAGCAGACATAAAGAAAAATCCTGTACCCATTATTATTAAACCTATTATCATTTTAAATAATGATGTTGCATTTTTACCCTTAAGTTTTCGACTTGCCCAATAGGCAGCTACTGAAGTTCCTAAGAAAATAATAAACATAGCATTCAATGATTGGAACCAAGAAGCTGGAACTTCCCATCCCATTAGCATCCTATTTGTATTGTCCATAGCATAAATATTCATTAAGCCTCCAGCTTGTTCAAAAGCCCCCCAAAAAACAATAACAAGTAAAAAGGAAATAAATAAGACCACTACACGATCTTTTTCAACTTTAGTTAAGGGACGTTTCATAGCTGCTTTTTCCTCTTCGTTTTCGGAATCACCAGTAAAATTACCAACAGTTTTCAAATACTTTTGACCAACTAAATACTGCAATAATCCTAAAGCCATACCAATTCCTGCAAGCCCAAAACCATAATGCCATCCGTGAACTTCACCAACGTAACCAACAATTAAACTCGATAAAAATGCTCCTATGTTAATGCCTATATAAAATATAGTGAAGCCTTTATCCCTTCTAATATCGCCTTGCTTATACAATCCGCCTACCATTGTAGATATATTAGGCTTGAGCATTCCTACACCAGCTATGATAAGTCCTAAACCTGTGTAGAATGCCCACATCTGTTCTATAGCTAAAATACTGTGTCCAGCCACTAGTAGAATTCCACCATATAATACCGATTTCTTCTGTCCTAGAAATTTATCCGCTATCCAACCCCCAGGTATTGAAGCTACATATACCAACATAGTGTACCAACCATATAGCGCCAAGGCTTCACCGTTTGTCCATCCAAGACCTGCGTTATCACCTGTTGCTTGAGCTACTAAATATAAAACTAGAATTGCTCGCATTCCATAATAAGAAAAGCGTTCCCACATTTCTGTAAAAAACAATATGAATAAACCTACTGGGTGGCCAAATAGTTCTCTTTGATGCGGTTGTTTAATTGCTGTTGACATATAATATATTTTAGTTAGTAATAATTCTTATTTAGCCTTTTATCTTAGATGTTTCTTGTTCTTTTTTATCTTCTTTTTTAAGCTTATCACCTAAAGTTCTATTGATAAAATTCGTCATCTTTTTATATAAATGTAATCTTGTATTTCCTCCATAAATGCCATGATTTTTATCTGGATAAATCATCCACTCAAATTGCTTATCGGCTTGCACCAACGCTTCGACCATACGCATGGTATTCTGTAAATGTACATTATCATCACCAGAACCATGAATTAAAAGAAAATCACCTTCTAATTTATCTACATGATTTATTGGAGAGTTTTCATCATAACCGCTTGGGTTTTCCTGTGGAGTCGTCATATAGCGTTCTGTATAAATGGTGTCGTAGAATCTCCAGCTTGTCACCGGTGCTACGGCAATTGCCATTTTAAAGACATCATTACCTTTAAACAGAGCATTACTACTCATAAAGCCTCCGTAGCTCCAACCCCAAATTCCTATACGTCCTTCATCAATATATGGTAAAGCTCCTAATTTTTTAGCTGCAGCAATTTGATCTTCAACTTCGTATTTACCGAGTTCGTTCTGAGTTACTTTTTTAAAGTTTGCGCCTTTAAAACCTGTTCCCCTACCATCGACACAAACTACAATATATCCTTGCTGTGCCAACATCTGATACCAATAATCGTTAGCACCATTCCAACGGTTAGCCACTTGCTGCGAACCTGGACCAGAATACTGGTACATAAAGAGTGGGTATTCTCTCGATTCATCAAAATCTGCTGGTTTAATCATCCACATATTCAAATCATTACCATTCACATTTATAGTACTGAATTCTTTTTTGGATGTAACATAATCTCCTACTTTTTGAGCCAATTTATCATTGTCTTTAATCCCTTTTACAAGTTTTCCTGATTTAGAATTATGCAATGTATATTCTGGTGGAATTGTAGCACTAGAATGTGTATTGATAAAATAGGTGAAATCCGCACTAAAAGATGCGCTATTAGTGCCGTCAGTTTTAGTTAGACGTTCTTTGTCTTTTGCGTTTAATTTAATGGAATACACATCCCTATTAATTGAACCGTTTTCGGTTGATTGAAAATAAATAGTATTCTCTTTTTCGTTGAACCCATAGTAATTGGTCACTTCCCAATTGCCCTTAGTGACTTGGTTTAGCAACTTTCCATCTTTTGAATAATGATAAATATGATTGTAACCGTCCTTTTCGCTTGTCCAGATAAAACTGTTATCCCTTAAAAATGTAAGGTCGAATGTGACATCGACATAGGCCTTGTCTTTTTCCTCTAAGACCAAGTCATAGCTCATTGCGTAAGTATCAATCATCCAAAGATCTAGTTCATTTTGGTGACGATTCATGTATTGCGCACTTAGTATTTTTGGATCTTTAGTCCATTTTATTCTTGGGATGTAATAATCCGTATACGCTTTATCAACTTCTAAAGTTTGCGTCTTGTTGGTATCTAAATCATATAGATGCAAAGACACTTTAGAGTTGGCCTCACCTGCTTTAGGATACTTAAAAACTTGCTGCGTCTGGTATAAGCCAGAACCATAAACATCCATTGAAAACTCTGGTACTTCAGATTCATCAAAACGAATGTAAGCAATTAAGTTGCTATCCGCATTCCAGTCAAAAGCTCTAACAAAGCTGAACTCTTCTTCATAAACCCAATCCGTAATGCCGTTTATAATTCTGTTCTTTTCACCATCATCCGTAAGTTGCTTTACTTTACCTGATTCTAAATACTTTACATAAAGGTTATTTTCAAAACCATAAGCAATTTTCGATCCATCTGGTGATAATGTTGGCTCTTGTACCAAATCATCAGATACTTTGGTTAAAACTTTAGTTTTAAGATCGTAGACATAATACTCACCTAATCTCGAGCGTCTAAAAACAGGTACTTCGTTAGTCGTTAAAATTACCTTGGTCTCATCATCGCTGAAACTGTAATCAAAAAAACCTTGGATTTCTGAAATCTCTTCAGAAGACACCAAAGTTTTCACTTTTTCTAAAGTCTTATAATCGTAAATATCTATTGTAGAAGTTCTGGTATTCCTATCAAAATTCAAGACTGAATATTGCTTTCCATTCTTCATTGAATGCAAGGCTTGCATGCCTTCTGTCCTAAATTCACCGCTCCAGATATCTTCGAGTGAAATCTGTTTGTCTTGACCATAAATTAAAGCAGTTGTTAAAAATCCTACTATTGCAGCGAAGTGTCTTATTCTCATTAAATTTCTATTTCATGTGTTAATATGTATTGTTTTTCAACAGTCACATGGAACATCCAAATTATCATTTCGCTTTGTGATTAATAATTAATGATAGATGTTTCATTATAGGCATGCCAAGTTTACTAAAAATTATGCAAAAAATAGGCATTATTAACAGTAAATCGGCAATAATGCTATATAATGCACACATTTTATGCCATTCTAAGTATCTTTGCTTTTTCAAAATCATTACCCTATGCCAAACGCAATTTCTGGCTTTTCAAAGCTTACAAAACCCGAAAAGATCGAGTGGCTCCTAGATACTTATTTTTCTGACAAAGAAGCCGCAAGAACATTGGTAAAGCAGTATTGGAATTCTGACGAAAAGCTTCAGAAACTTCATGATGAATTTATTGAAAATACCATAACCAATTATTATCTGCCTTTAGGAATAGCACCTAATTTTCTTATAAACAATAAGCTTTACACTATTCCAATGGCAATTGAGGAAAGTTCAGTTGTTGCAGCAGCAAGTAAGGCTGCAAAATTCTGGATGGATAGAGGTGGTTTTAAAGCTGAAGTGATCTCAACAGAAAAAATAGGTCAAGTCCATTTTACTTATAATAGTGATTTTGAAAGTCTCAAAACGTTTTTCGAGACTGTAAAACCTAAGTTAATCGCTTCTACTTCCGATATTACCAAGAATATGAAACGCAGAGGAGGCGGTATTTTAGATATTGAACTGAAAGACAAATCTAAAGATTTAGACAATTACTATCAGTTACATGCCACGTTTGAAACGCTTGATGCGATGGGCGCAAATTTTATCAATTCTTGCCTAGAGCAATTTGCAAAAACATTTAAAAATGAGGCAACCAAGCTTAAAGGTGATTTAGATATAGTGATGAGTATTCTCTCTAACTATGTACCTAATTGTTTGGTCAGGGCTGAAGTTTCTTGTCCTATTTCAGAACTAAAAAGTAAAGACATTGCTAACCCTAAATTGTTTGCAGATAAATTTAAGCAAGCCGTTAATATCGCTGAAATTGAGCCTTACAGAGCAGTAACCCATAACAAAGGGATAATGAATGGTATTGACGCTGTTGTTTTGGCCACAGGAAATGATTTTAGGGCTGTTGAAGCTGGCGTGCACGCTTTTGCTTCCCGAAACGGTAGATATTCGAGCTTAACACATTGTTCTATAAATGATGGAATTTTTAAATTTTGGATTGAAATTCCTCTAGCACTGGGAACTGTTGGTGGCTTAACAAGCCTGCATCCATTAGTAAAGTTTTCTCTTGAAATGCTAGAAAAACCTTCTGCAAAAGACCTAATGCAAATTGTTGCTGTTGCTGGTTTGGCTCAAAATTTTGCAGCTTTAAAATCATTGACAACCACTGGTATACAAGAAGGGCATATGAAAATGCACCTGATGAATATTTTAAATCAGTTTGAAGCCACACCCGAAGAAAAAACACACCTTATTGAATACTTTAAAACCAATGTTGTGACGCATAGTGCTGTGGCTGAGGCTATAAATAATATTAGAATAAATTAACCCATACTGGTGGCTGAGCGTAGTCGAAGCCCCATGAATTAAATATGTCCAAAGGTTACGTTTACATACTTGAGTGCAGCGATGGCACATATTACACAGGAAGTACAATCGATATTGAAAAACGTATTGCACAGCATAATGATGGAAAAGGATCTAACCACACCAAAAAAAGATTGCCCGTTGAATTGGTATATTTTGAAGAATTTCAAAGAATTGATGATGCATTTCGTAGAGAAAAACAAATTCAAGGTTGGAGCAGAGCTAAAAAAGAAGCTCTAATCAATAATAATTTTGAATCATTAAAAAGCCTATCAGAATGCAAGAATGATAGTCATTACAAATTGTGGCTTCGACTACGCTCAGCCAACGAAAACCGACTACGCTCAGCCATCGAAAACCAAATAGAGAATAAAAACTCTAAAACATACAGAAGTAATGGCAAGCTCATACTAACGGGTGAGTATGTGGTTTTGGATGGCGCAAAAGCATTAGCCATACCAACAAAATATGGTCAAAGCTTAACTGTTGAACCTAATGATACTAAGACTATTATTTGGAAAAGTTTTGACGAGAAAGGTAACGTTTGGTTTGAGCATGAGTTTGCCTTAAAAGACAATGAGATTCAAAAACATACTTCGACTAAGCCCAGTATAAGAGTTCAGAATGACAATCAGGTATCTGTTCGTCTATTGGAAATACTTAAAGTTGCGCAAGAATTAAATTCTGAATTTTTAAGTGACAATCAAGGTTATAATGTTACAACTCATCAAGATTTCAACAGAAAATGGGGCTTAGGAACATCTTCTACATTGATTAATAACATTGCTGATTGGGCAGAAGTTAATGCTTATCAGCTTCTACACAAAACATTTGGTGGTAGTGGTTATGATATTGCATGTGCCCAAACTCAAAGGCCTATAACTTATCGTATTATTGATAAAAAACAAAGGCTCGTTGAACCCGCATTTTTTAATCCTCGTTTTAAAGACAATTTATATTTTGTGTACCTCAACCAGAAGCAAAACAGTAGAGATGGTATTGCTTCTTATAGAAAGAACGCAAAAATTGACAGAACCATAATCGAAGAAGTGAATGCAATTACTGAGGCTATAGTACTATGTGAATCACTTTCAGAATTTGAAACGCTTATCAACAAGCATGAGACTATTATTGCTAGACTTATTAAGCAAGACACCATAAAATTTCGACTTTTCAAAGACTACAATGGTAGTATAAAAAGTCTTGGTGCTTGGGGAGGAGATTTTATTTTAGTGACTTCAGAATCAAATCCTAAACATTATTTTAAGTCTAAAGGATTCGATACTATTATCCCTTATGATGAAATGGTTTTGAGATGAAACAAAAAGGCTTTACAATTTATGTAAAGCCTTCTCTTTAATCTTGTACTACAACAATTAGTAAACCGTCTTAGCTCTATTATCTTCAATATCGGCTGCTTCTTCTAAAGCTTGATATACTTTATTTTGAACTGTATTTCTACGTGTAGTATTAAGCCTGTTCATTATAGACGTGTAGTTATCTAGTTTAGTAGCTTCAGTTATTTTGGTAACTTCTACAACATAAACTCCTTTTTCGCCATCTATTGGTTGAGATACTTTACCTTGCTCTAATCCAAACGCTGCACCAACCACTTTAGGTTCAACACCGGCTCCAGCAAGTGTTGTATTTTTCATTGTTACTGCTGCTGCTGTTTTTATGCTTTGCCCTTGATTTTTAGAAATTTCATCAATAGTCGTTCCTGTCATTTTATTACGAATCAACTTGGCCTTTTTCTCTTTTCTAATTTCTGGGGCAGCGATTACAGAAGCATCTTCAACATTCATTAAACCTTCTTCATTCTTTTCTACAAGTTTAGCCACTATAAATCCGAAACCTGAAATTGGGAATCTTTTGTAATCTCCAATATCTGTATCGTCTTCGAAAGCCCAACGCACAACTTGTCTTTGGCTTCCTATACCTGGTATATTTTCGTCCAATTCCTTAAACGTAATTGGTTTAACGGTTAATTCACGCTCTTTAGCCAATTCATTAAAATCGCCATCCTTGGCTGCAATTTCAAACTTAGATACCTTATTAAAAACATCTTGAAGTGTTTGATCCGATGGCTCTATCTTTCTTGCTATAGTTGCAACTTTAACCGCATCATTAAAACTCTTCTGCTCTAATATCTCAATGATATGGTAACCAAAAGATGTACCTACAACGTCGATATCTCCTTCTTTATTATCAAAAGCAAATGCCTTAAACTCTGGTGCCATACTAGCATTGTATGCAAATTCAATTTCACCGTCATTTTCATTACTTACCTTGTCAGAAGATAAGTCTAATAAATCCATAAACTTGGTGCCACTTTTTATCTTTGCTAAGATGCTATCTGCAGTTTTCTTTGCTTCTTCTGGTGTTTTTGTAATAGATGCATCAGCTCTTTGTCCACCAACATAAGGAATTAATATGTGTCTTACATTTACCGAATCTGCCATTTGCTTGGTAGCAATAACTTTAGATAGCTTAAAATATTCACCATCTTTATAAGGCCCGTAATATTCACCTACCTGCAATGCCATTAAACTATCTTTTGCCACGGTTGATAATTCTGCAGCTCTTAAAAAGGAATCATTGTACTTTACATCAGAAGTAGAGTTAACAAATTCTTCCATATTAACAACAGAATCAAATCCTGGGATAGTATCATAGTTTCCACTACTATCATTATATTCTGTTTGATCACTTTTTAACTTTAATAATGCATTCTTAATAGCATCTTCATCGGCTTTAGAAGCTTCTTCTTTAAACTCTACATAAACTACCTCTCTATTAGCGTCTGCCTTAAACTTTTCTTTATGATCTTTCATGTATGCCTTAACGTCAGACTTAGAGACTTCTACTAAACTATCAGCAATCGTTGTATAAGGTACTTGTACAAAACGAATATCTACAGTTTTTGCATCTGCCAAATACTCATCTTCTGCCTCTGCTATTGTTGTGCTTATACCAGCTTTAATCATGTTGTAATATGATTGCTGAACTGCATTAGCCGCAATAGACTGCTCATTATTCGCCCAACTTTCGTAATTAACCATAAGATTACCCAATGGCGCTGCTTCTCCCTTAAGATCTTTTAAGTTAGCGATAAAAGCATTTAATCGGTTAACATCAAAGTTTCCGTTTTCATCTTGAAAATCTGGATATGAGGAAAAACTATTTTTGAGTAAATCGCGCATTTCATCTTTCTCAACAGATAAGCCTAATTCGTCAAATTCGTTTTGCAAAATAATTTTACGAAGCTCTTGGTTGTAAATCGTATTCATTGCTTGGGTGTTAGATACTCTTCCTCCAGCTCTGTCTTGATAGTTTTTTACCTTTTGTTGAAACTCAGTTCTATTGATATCTTTACCATTTACGGTTGCGATAACATCTTGAACCGCACCAGTAAGTGCATCAGAATTTCTAAACAAGTCACCAATTACAAAGGCAAACAATGCCATTGCAATAACTATAATTAATACCAGTGAACGTTGTCTAATTTTATTTAAAACTGCCATAGTTTATTTTTTTCGTATAAATAAGTCTGCGAAAATAGTATTTTCTAGTAAATTATAAAAGGAGATGTTTGCTTTTTATAAGCGGTTAGGACGTATTAATCGATTTCTAGAATTTTTAGAAGTACTATGTTTATTTTTGTGGATGAGACTTCTTCGATAGTAAACTTAAAATTATCGATCTGTACATTATCATTTTCTTGAGGAATTTCTTCCGTTGCATTAACAATTAAACCCCCTAATGTTTCATAATTTTCACTCTCGGGAAGGTTTAATTTGTAGGTTTCATTGAGATAATCGACTTCTAGCCTTGCTGAAAATTTATAGGTGTTTTCGTTGAGTTGTTCTTCTATCATTTCTAGTGTATCGTGCTCATCTTCAATCTCACCGAATAGTTCTTCTATAATGTCTTCAACCGTCATTATACCAGACGTTCCACCATACTCATCTATAACAATAGCTATGCTCTGTCGCTTTTTTGTTAAAATATTGAGCACATCCTTTATGAGAATGGTTTCTGGCACAAAACTTACAGGAATAATGATAGACTCAATCGTTTTGGGCTTCTTAAAGAGCTCAAAAGCGTGCACATAACCTAGAATATCATCAATATTATCTTTATAAACGATAATCTTTGTCCGTCCGGTTTCAATAAATAACTGTCTAAGATTATCAATAGATTCTGAAATATCTACAGCAGAAATTTCAGTACGTGGTACCATAACTTCTCTGGCTTTTACTTCTGAAAACTCGAGTGCATTTTGAAAAATCTGAATTTCACTATCTACATCGTCATGATTTTCTACAGATTCCATCTGTTCACTAATGTAGTTGCCAAGCTCTACCTTGGTCATTGCCAAAGCCACATCCTCACCTTTGGCTTTAAAAATGTATTTAAGAACTGCATCAGAAATCCAAAGTACTAAATCAGAAATCCAAGAAAACAGTATATAGAATATGTATGTTGGTAGTGCTAATACCTTGAGTAAAGTGTTTGCGTAAATCTGAAAAAACACTTTAGGAAGAAATTCTGCCGTGATTAATATAACCAAAGTAGAAATTACGGTTTGAGTCAATAATTGCAAATCGACCAACAAATAACTTAAAGTTGTACTGTCTGAGGGCAATAGAGATTGAAACCAATGTACTAAAACATCACCCATTTTAAGACCATAAATAACCAGGGCTATGTTGTTGCCTATAAGCATGGCAGCAATATATTTTGAAGGTTTAGCGGTTAACTTGGCTAAGATTCTACCTAAAAAATCATCTTGCTTTTTTTCGAGCTCTATATGGATTTTATTGGAAGAAACATAGGCAATCTCCATACCAGAAAAAAATGCTGAAAGTATAAGTGTAGTTATAATAACAACTATATCTACAGTCATAATTTACTTTTTGTTACGGTCCTCAAACTTCTTACCAAATCGTTTCCTGAAGAAAAACATAAATATGGCTAGAGCTGTAAATAACAATGACATATAAGACCTACTTCTATTTACAGACCAATTAGAAATAGCATCCCATAGAAATAATGCTGCAAAAAATATGTATGCGTACTGAAAGAATTTTAGGATTTTCATTGGTTAGCTTATCAATTGTATTAAAAGTGTAAAGATAGTTAATTATCAAGTTCAAAGTCACCACCCATTTCTAACATCTGAAAGTTTTTAAAATCCTTGTCAGAATCAAACCCCAAACCATGCAATGGGCCAACAGTACGATTAAACACCCAAGATTTATTGGTAAAAAGCCATTCCAGTTTTTCATTGTAATACAATTGTTCTGTAACTAAAGTTTCTTGCTCGTGGGTTGTAATGGTGACATTACCCCTTAAATCAATAATATTTGTTTCTGTATAGAAGATGGCGTAATTAGATGTTATGGTAGTTAGCTTATTATCATCATCATAAATCTTTAAAAATATACCATTTGGAAACTCCCTAAACGGAAACTCTCTGTTAGAGTAATCTAACATTTTTAAACTGATAAGGTTTGCCAACAAACGTACTGTGTCTAATTTAAACTCAGTGTATTTTAAATCTATATCTTTAGCTTCACCAACAGGTTGGTTTTGAAGAACACCTACTTTTTGTACGTCTCTAAAATCATTTTCACATGCAAAAAACAAAGTCACAACAATTGCTGTGACTAAGTTTTTTATAATATGTGAATATTGTTCTTGCATTAAATTTTTGGTACCGTAACTGAGCGACCAATCCAACAACCAATTTTAATTGTTGTACCAGAGCAACCACAGTTAAAGATATCTGCCTTACTTGGCGCACTAGCTCTATAACTCGCTGCAGATTTTGCTGCTGCCGACTTTAGACGACCATCTACTCTACCTGCTTTTTCTGCTTCGATTGCAGCCAACCAAAATACAGCTCTTTTGTTAAAGTTTGTATCACCGCAGTTATTTGCACTTTTAGCATACATTGCTGCAATTGCTAGGTGAGGTGAACCATCAGATGGGTTTAGTTTTAAAGCTTCCATATAATATTGTCTTGCTTTACTGTAATTCCCTTTGCTTTTATATTCATTAGCTAACTTCTTATACTGCTTTGCTTTTTTCAAAGGATCTTTCTCTAACTGTACAAATTGATCAAAATACTTTTGCTCACCAGTTAATAGATAGAGATACAAGGCTGTATCAGCACTTGGCTCTATACTGTTCTTCTGCTCTACCAACTGTAAGAATAATGGATCGTCTTTACAACCTTTGGCATACATACGGTTCATGGCACGTTGTAACCATACACTGTTATTTTTATTTTGCTCAAAGTCTTTTTTGTACAATGGTACTAGAACCTCGCATGTAGCTCTATCACCAAGCTTACGATCCATACTTGTGGTTACTTTCTCTAGAGCCTCAAGGCTTTTTTGGTAATAATCCTTGTACTGTAATTCTTTCTTGGTTAAAGCAGTATCAGACTCTTCTTTCTCAATTAACTTGTTGAGTTCTTCAGTATGGGACTTTTCTATACTTTCAATTAACTCAATAACATCATCATACTTATCAAACATCTTCTGAGCATCTTGTGATGTCTTTGCGCCAGCATCATAAATATCTACTGCCAAAGAAAAATAGGTATACAAAGCTTGAGGATTGGTAAAGTTTTTAGCATCCTTTTGATAAGCTTCTTCAAACATACCATAAAGCTGCTCATTTGTTTTACCTAACTCTTTTTTGTACTTATACGCTAAGTTAGCTTTATCTTCCAATACTTCACCAAGTTCGTATTTAGAAGCAAAATACTCTCTACTTTGGTCATGTAGCAACATTAAATCGTTAACGTGTGCTATTTGATCTGCACCAGTGGAATTTTTAATTTTATGCTTCAAGATTTTCTCGCCATGAACATAGATGGCTCTGTTAAATTTTGGACACTTGTTTCTTACAATTTTCCATGGCTCATAAGCATCATCATATTTCTTGCTTTTAACGTAACTATCAAAAATCGACAGATTGTTCATACATTCTTCGTCTTGCTGAGCAAAACCGATGTTAAAACCTGCAAATAATGCTAATAATAGTATCGTAATTCTCGTCTTCATCTTATTATTTATGTTAGTTATACTTCCTTTGTCTAAACCATCTAGCGTTCAAAGATAAACTTAAGTTAAAATTTATAAAATTCTCTTCAACTAAATTTTGGTTAGTTGTGCCTCGCTTTCCAATTTCAAAGCCAAAATTGGCATTAGAAAATAGATTTCGGTCTCCAACTGGTAAACCTAGACCAAAAGATATGCCAAACTCGTTAATTGACTCATCATTTATTACCAAACCTGTATTTCCGTAGTTAAATCCTGCTCTATAGACCACGCGCTTTAGATAACCAGAGAAGGCGTTATAGTTAGGGATATAGAAGCCTCCAATAGCTATTTGAGAAGCATTTTCGTAAGACGCATTAGTATTGTTGAACACTGGATTAGAAAACTCGCTAGTGTTTTGAGTTGTAAATTCTGCACCAACAAACCAAGATCTTGGTTTACCGATACCAGCACCAATAGCTAATCGCGATGGGAGCGTTAACTCGGTTCTGTCTAAATTTTGCGACTCTAAATTGGCTTCTTCGGTTTGAAATATTCTTATAACATCGAATGTATTCTGGTCTAAAGACACTGTAGAAAACGTGCGCTCGTTTTCAGAATTTAGTTTAGTTTCTGGAGCATAAGCTAAAGTTGCCGATAATTCTAATTTATCAGATACCATTGTTTTGTATGCCAACCCAAAATTAAAGTTAACACCACTCAAATCTGATCTGTTAAACTCTCTGGTTTGGTATTGCACTAGTTCTCCTTCAGAATTGTATTCTAGAGCAATTGCTGTGTTTTGTATGTTTCCGAAGTTGTATTGTATATCTACCCCTGCACTTAATTTGTTAGAAATTTGATATCCAAAACCTGCAAATACTTTATTTACACCTCCTTCACCACTAAATCTATTGGCCAAATTATCATCGTCGTTAGTGTCATCTAACTTGTAGCCCACAGATGTATAAGGCAATAGACCGAACCCAAATCCAAATCTTCCAACTGGAACCGACAATGCCAAATAATCGAATGTAGAAGTATTGGTTTCGGTTTCACCAAAATCGCCCTTCAACGTAACATCAGACATGGTACCTGCTACGGTAAATTTTACAGGCCTGCTTTCTCCATCAAAAGGACCAGCATCAATATTTTTACCTACATATGCAGCAGGATTTCTAAGGTTAACATGTACGCTATCAATGTACACACCTATACCTCCCATACTACGGTTTTCCACAGTACCTTTGTATTTAAGGCTACCAATACCATAAAATGAATATGGAGACGCAGTTCCTTGTTGCGCAAAAGCTGTGGAACCTATAATTGTAATACAAATTACAATGAGTCGTTTTATCATTATTTTGAATTAAAATCTAGTATAAAATTCAAACCTTCTAACAAAAAATTTGAATTCGCAAATATGCTATTTTTTAATTGGTTTGACAAAAATTTGGCATCGCCTCCTGTTAAAATAACTGTTAAATCTTGATGTTTTGCTATATATTGGTCTATAACACCATCAATTTCTTTAATTACACCTATTATAACACCAGAATGAATGGATGATTCTGTAGAGTTGCCTATAATTGTTTTAGGTTGGTCTTTTACCAATAACGGAAGATTAGCCGTAAAATTATGGAGTGCTTGATAGCGCAATTCTATTCCTGGAGAAATTGCACCGCCAAGATACTCATTTTTATCCGTTACAAAGTCGTAGGTAATACAACTACCAGCATCTATAATCAATACATTATTGTTAGGAAACTGATTTACAGAAGCGCTTACTAATGCAATGCGATCCACACCCAATGTTTTTGGTGTTTCATATAGATTTTTAAAAGGTAGTCTTATCTTGTAGTTCAGTTGAAGCACCTTCATGTCCTTATCAATAATTTCAATATCTTTTTTTGATAAGCGGCCAACGGAAGAAATGACAGCATTCTTTAACTTTGGAAAATTGCCTGTAAGTAATTTATATTGCTTTTTAAATTCTGAAAGTTTAAAGCTTATTTTATGGATAAGTTTATCATTCCTAAAAACCGCAAATTTTACAAAGGTATTTCCAACATCAACTATAAGATTCATAAGCATTTAATAAAAGGCAAATTTATAAAATCAAATTTTACAAGTTTCTTTTTGTGAATAATAAAAATGAATATATATTTGCACCCGCCTGAATGACAAAATAATTATTATGTCGAGCAGGTGTGCTTATTTAAGCATGGTGCCTTAGCTCAGTTGGTAGAGCAAAGGACTGAAAATCCTTGTGTCCCTGGTTCGATTCCTGGAGGCACCACCTTTAAAACTCGTAATAGATTCATAATGATGATATTACGAGTTTTTTGTTTTTACAGGGTGCTATCTACGGTAGTAAATTGATGCTTTAGAAAAAAAGTGTGAATTACATGCTGATTATCAATATATTATAAAAGTAATAAGCTCTCTTTTGAGAGCTTGTTCTAGTTCTTTGAAATGATGAAAGTTAGTTACAGTTCGTCAAATAAGGATTCTCTATCCTTTCGTGTAGTAAAATGGTGCTTGATTATTTTTACAAATATGAAATGTAAATATTGTCATCAAATCAAAATCATTAAAAAAGGAAAGAGAAATAATCTTCAACGTTATTATTGTAAAGATTGTAAGCGCTATTTTCAAAATAACTATTTGTATATAGCTTATGAGAGTAATACAAATGATTTAATTAAAAGCGTATTAAAAGAAGGTTGTGGCATTAGAAGTATTTCTCGAATCATTCATTATTTCAAAGCAATATTGGCCTACGTCCGATCACATTAGCAATATGCATATAATGTTATTGCATTGGTAAATATAGTAGATGGCTCTGTGTGTATTATTAGTTTAACCGATAGTCAATCTTCAAAAAATTAAGCTTAATTTTAAAATTATAGTTAAACAAGTTGAAACGTAATGAAATTATATATAAAATACATGGTAAGCTTAAGATGTAAACTCAGGGTAAAATATGAGCTAGAAAAACTAGGCTTACATTATACAAGCATTGAGCTTGGTATGATTGAAATAAAAGAGAACATTACTGATGAACTAAAACAAAGACTGAAATCAAATTTAGCTCTATCGGGTCTGGAATTATTAGACGATAAAAAGAGTATTCTTATAGATAAGATAAAAAATGTCATAATTGAGATGATACACTATTCTGATGAAGTTCCAAAAGCTAATTATTCAGATTTTATTAGCAAAAAGTTGAATTATGATTACACCTATTTGTCTAACATCTTTTCCGAGACCAAAGGCATAACAATACAGCATTTTATTATCAAGCATAAAATTGAAAAAGCCAAAGAACTCATACTATATGACGAGTTAAATCTTACAGAAATAGCTTATAGACTTAATTATAGTAGTGTAGCCCATTTATCCAATCAATTCAAAAAAGTAACAGGACAATCCCCTTCGTTTTATAAAAAAATAGGCGAAAAAAGAAAGCATAATTTAGAAAATCTGTGATATATGTAACTCATTTAGTTTTTTTTACAACACCATAAATGACATTTACATTAACTTGAATCACAGTTAATTAAATACTTAAAACAATGTCAAAAGAAAAAGAGGGCAAGAAAAAAAATGGTAAAACTCCTCCTGCCAAAACAGCTAAAGAAAAAAAAGCCGCTAAAATTTTAAAGCGAAATGCAAAAAAGTATTCAGAATAGAAAAAGGGAAACATTAGAGCTTTTGAAGGATGAAAAATAGTGAGTTTGAAGAATCGACTACATTTAATTTACCGGATTTACTAAATTATAGTTCCAATACTATTGGAGTAAAAAACATAGTTGTTGAAAACACATGCGTCATACAGGCCTTTGCTTTTGATTTTGGCAAAGTCCAGTTATATAAAAAATCCACTTTTTCTCGATTCATTTATATTATTGAAGGAAAAGCTGAAGTGGTTATTAACAACAATTCCACCTTTATGCAAACTGGGGATTCAATTCTTATTCCTAGGGCTATTAGCAGTTCAATTGAAGCCAACCAACCATTCAAGATGATTTGTACTACAATAAAAATTGATTAAATAATTCACTTTACTCTTAAAGAAATAATAACAAAAAATATCATGGAAAATAGATTTAGTGCTGGGGATTTTGTGTTCGCCAAAGTTAGACCTTCAGTGCCGCTCATTGTTAGAGTATATGCTAGGAATATATATTATTGTAATATTCAGGCAGACCCTACTGCAAAAGAACTTGTCTATTTTGATAGAGAACTGATGCCGTATATAGACGATCAATTAAAAACTAATAATTTAAAAATGAATGACTATGAAAAGTAATGGGTAACGGTACAAATTAGTTGATAGAAAAATATGAAATGTAAAAAAATTAAGAATTTTGCTGTGAAAAATGGCAAACAATTCAATAGTAAACAACGTTACTGCAATTGAGAAATAAAAAGTGGATCATTTCCAGCGATTGAATGGTGGACTTAGGGCTACCGTACTAATGAGCCGCAAACCAATAAAGGATATGAGCTCACTATTCTATATTGAATCAGTCAAGAGAACTATAAATAGGGTATAGAAATGCTATATATGATTAGAAAAGATCAATTGATCTTTAATGGAAAGTCTGTGTTTAAATCATTTTATGCTTTGGCTAGCCAAAACGTTATTTAATAATTGTCTTACATTTAAATTTATTAGATGAGGCAGAAACAAAAACCTTAGGGGTAATAATTACTTTTTTTAAAGATTATCAATAAATAAATAACTAAGTAAAAATTAGTTAGTCCCAACATAAAGACATTACTTTACGCTTGTTAGTTACATCGCTTTTAGTAAAGATATTTTATTCTTTTCCTGTTTTAGTCTCCTTCCTATTTTATCACTAACAAGTTAATGTACAGGTCAGTACAGAATTATTTGTTTCATAGGTTTATCTTGATTAATGCACTCATTAAGTAAAAATTTAATTTTTCATATCATGGAAAGTAATGTAAAATTATTCAACAAATCCAAACCCAAAGGATTTGGATTTATCACAGTAGATGCACGAAAGAGGAAGTTCTTGTGCACTTATCAGGCTTAATTGATAATATCAATGAAAATGACAAAGTAAGATTTGTTACCGAACGAGTTAAAAAAAGGTTTAGTACAGTGAATGTTGATGTAATAATATAACAAAGGTTAAATACTATCTAGATTGAAGTGCTCTTTTTTAATTCAAATCAATCATATTCCATAACAACTATAAAATTGGTAGAAAAAATGAAATCGTGAGATAAAAGGCCTAAAACAAAAGTGAAAATCTATTGATAAGTTTGAGGTAGAACAACATAAAAATAAAGGAAAATCAAAAATTGATTTATTTAAGGATAATTACCTAAACATTAAATTATCATGAGACAGCTTCAAATCAGTAAACGGATTACCAATAGGGACGATAAATCCTTGGACAGGTATCTAAACGATATCAGTAAGATAGATATGATATCCTCTGAGGAGGAAGTGGAGTTGGCGATCAAGATTAGGGAGGGAAATCAATTTGCAATAGACAAGCTCACAAAAGCAAACCTAAGATTTGTGATATCTGTAGCCAAACAATATCAGCAACAGGGACTTACACTTTCAGATCTAATATGCGAGGGTAATATAGGTCTGCTAAAGGCTGCATTAAGGTTCGATGAAACCAGAGGTTTCAAATTCATCTCGTATGCGGTCTGGTGGATAAGACAATCTATTGCTCAGTCCATAGCCCAAGATTCAAGGATGGTTAGGTTACCCCTGAATAAAATAAATATCCTAAACAAGGTGAAAAAGGTCAATGCCTATTTTGAACAGGAAAACAATCGCCCTCCTTCATATCATGAAATTGCCGGCCTAATAGGTGTTTCGGCTTCTGAAGTCGAACTCTGCATAGAAAGTTCAAGTAGTCATATTTCTATGGATCAGCCTATCTTTGAGGATAGCAATTACAATAGACATGAACTTATAAAATCTGACACCTTTCCTTCCCCTGAAACTTCTTTGATGTCAGATTCCCTGCGAATAGATTTGCACACGGTTCTTAGTACACTTTCAGAAAGAGAAGCCGAGGTCATAAGACTCCATTACGGAATAGGCATTGACGCCCCTATGACACTTAGCGAAATAAGTCAATTATTTGGCCTGTCTACGGAACGGATACGTCAAATAAGGGAATCAGCAATACGGGGGCTTAAACGTTCAGGCAGGACGGATATACTTATAAAATATCTAGGATAAGCACCTAATTTAGCAAATAAATCACAGATAGAATATTCCGCAGTAATGTTCGTAAGTCGACAGTGACCAAGCAATTAATTATACTCGGTGTTGTCTATAGTACTATTACAGGTGTCTCGTATTAATTCTGTAGAAATAGTTAGAAATCGTAATAAAGATATATTATTTAAACTACCTTATAACAAAGCACTAAATCTGATAAATAGATTGGTTAATAATGAATTAGAATGGAAACATTAAATCAAATTTTAGAATCTGAAATCTTTACTTTTCGGACTTATACACTAAAAATTTCTCAATTAGTTAGCATTTTAGTAATTATTGTTGTGGCTAAATTCATACTTTGGGTACTTAAAAAAGCATTTTTCCGTAAAAATAAATCTAGCAAGATAGATACTGGAAGCACCTATGCCTTATTAAAAATCATTAAATATGTTGTATGGATTATTGCGATTGCATTAGTCTTAGAATCCATTGGTATTAAGGTCACTTTATTAATAGCAGGTTCGGCCGCATTATTAGTGGGTATTGGTTTAGGATTGCAGCAAACATTTAACGATGTAATATCTGGTATTATATTACTTTCGGAACGCTCTATAGAAGTGGGAGATGTTTTAGAAATTGATAATGATGTAGTTATAATTGAAAGTATAGGTTTAAGAACTTCTAAAGCAATGAATAGGGATGATATTTCTATTATCATTCCAAATTCTTTGATTACTACCAGTAAAGTAATTAATTGGAGTCATCAATCACATAAAACCCGTTTTAAAATTAATGTTGGTGTAGCTTATGGAAGTGATGTTGATTTTGTCATTAAAAATTTAGAAAAAAGTGCCTTTGAGCATCCCCAAATTCACAATAAGAAATTGATCGAAGCTCGTTTGTTAAATTTTGGAAGCTCATCGTTAGATTTCCAACTTTTATTTTTTAGTGCAAACATTTTTAGAATTGGAAAAATGAAAAGTGACATTCGAAGATTAATCAACAAGAATTTCACTAACAATAATATAGTGATTGCATTTCCTCAAATGGATCTGCATCTCAAGTCCAATATTAGCGAATAAAATAAGCATGGACATGCTATATTCGACAGGGAAAGTAAGAAGCGAGTTTATATATTTATAAACTTAAAAAAGAAATAATGTCAAAAGCACAAAATTTTCACACCACAGAATTTAAGAGCTGTGGAGCTTAGTTATACAAAAGGTAGTCTAAAACAAACCTGTAAAGATTTAGATATCTCCCTACACTCTTTATAGAGATGGCATCAAGAGTTAAAACAATATGGTAATAAAAATAGCTTCCCTGGAAAATGGACTTGCAACAAAAAGCCGGACAATTATTATCAAAAGTGGTTAAAATAGTTCGATTTTTGTCCCCTTGGCACCACCATAAAAAACCTAATTCAAACAAATTGGTTTTTTTGGTTTTCAATAAAAACAATTCATTATATTTCTAAGCCCGATGAAATTAATTATGAAACCAATGAAATGTTTAGCCCTACTATTTAGCCTTTTACTGACCAATGCATCTTGCAAAACCGATGATAACGGCAACACTACAACTCAAGAGGACAATCAAAAAGTTTATCATAACGGTAAAATTTACACGGTAAACACGTCACAACCTTGGGCTGAAGCTATGATCGTTCAAGGCAATACAATAACATTTATTGGCTCTAATATAGACGCTGAAGCAGAAGCTAACGAACATGCCGAATACATTGATCTTGAAAACGCGGTTGTGCTTCCTGGCTTTCATGACGTACATGTTCACCCTCTCGAAGCCTCCAGTGAAAATTTCTTGTTCACCTTAAATGAAATGGAGACAGATGCTGAAAACTATACCAATGATATTACCAATGCCTTAAGCGAAAATCCTGATGCAGAATGGCTATTAGGTTGGGGTCATTCACTAAACACAATTTTGGATGCCGATCGCCCACCTATCGAAATTCTAGACGAGATCTCCACAACACGGCCAATCGTTATAATGGAACAAACCTCACATTCAATCTGGGTAAATTCCAAAGCTTTAGAGCTAGCCGTTATTGACGAAGATACTCCAAACCCTGTAGGCGGCATTTATATGAAGGAGACTGATGGAAACCTTAACGGCATCTTAATTGATAATGCAGGAAATGAAATATTGGACGTTATACTCGCACCGACAGAGCAAACACTTGAAAACGACTATCAAGGCCTCAAAAACTACGGCTTGGTTGAATTAAGAAAATATGGTATCACATCGGTTTGTGATGCCAGAACTTATTGGAAACGCAATCATCACCAAGTATGGCAGCGTTTAGAAGATGAAGGCCACCTAACTGTCAGAGCCAACTTAGGACTTTGGGCTTACCCAGGTGAAGACGATGCTTCACAAATTGCAACATTACAATCGCTTTATAGAAACGAAGCCAATAGCTTATTAAAAATTAATCAGGTAAAGTTATACAACGATGGCATTGTCCATAATACCACTTCAGCGATGGAGAATGATTATCTGGTAGATTATTTTGGCGCATCGACCAATAATGGGCTCAATTACTTTGCCGAAAATAGAATAGCCAACTATATTGCACAATTAGAGCCCATGGGGTTCGATTTTCACATCCATGCTATTGGAAATCGCGGCATAAGAGAGAGCCTCAGCGCCATTGAGCAATCTGGTACGCCAAATGGTAGACACCGTATCACTCATGTGGAGTTTGTTAACGAAAGTGATTTAACTCGTTTTGCACAGCTCAATATTACTGCCGATTGCCAAGTCGCCGGCGATTTTACAAATCCAGAGTTTTGGAGCGAAAACGACGAACTCATCGGTAGTGAAAATACCCAAAACGTAGTGCCAATAAAAAGTTTAACAGAAGCCAATGCAAGATTAACATTAAGTAGCGATTGGGATGTGAGTTCCCTAAATCCATTTATTGGTATACAAAATGCCGTAAGCAGGGCACCAGAAAATATTTCTTTAGAGAACGCCATAAAGGCTTACACATTAAACAGTGCTTATGTAATGCGACAAGAAAATAGAGTGGGCTCGTTAGAAGTTGGTAAACTTGCTGATTTTATAGTCATTGATCGCAATATTTTTGAAATCCCCATATCACAAATTGGTCTGACCAAAGTAGACATGACGGTTTTTGATGGAGAGGTCATTTTTGAAAGAAATTAAGACCATCTCTTATAAAAACATTTCAATAAATCCTAAAAAAGCAAGTATCTTTCATGTGTATAATCAACTAAAATGAGTGATTCGTATATAGACCTACACTGCCATCCTTCCCTGAAACCCTACGGGAAGAGCTTTAAATACAAACCCCCGAAACAAAATCGCCTCAATAGCGGAAGAAAAAATTCGATATGGCATTATAGTCCTCCAAATTTTTTAGAGCGTCAGGTTAATCGATTGCTAACATTAACAAAATTTACTCAAACCGATTTAACAACCTTAGCCAAGGCCAACTGCAATATTGTCGTTGTTTCATTATACCCTTTTGAAAAACACTTCCTCAAAGACAAGATTTTGGGTTTTAAATTTATTTCAGATGCATTGGTGAATTTAGCTGCTGGAGTTAGTCAAAAGCGTATAGATAATCTTAGAAATCACAATAGCTATTTTAAAGATTTGGTTGATGAATACGATTACTACTTACAATTAAATAATATGGCTCAGATTATAGGTGGCGTTACGTTTACTTATCGTTTGGTCAATAGTTACACTGATATTGAAAATAACAGAAATAGCTCTACTCCATCTAGAAAAATTATAAGTTTAGTTAACACAATCGAAGGAGGTCATGCTTTTGAAACCGGCTTGCATCGCAAAAAAAATACAGCAGATGAAACTACAGTTTTAGAAAACATCGATACAGTTAAAAACTGGGAGCACAAACCACTTTTCATTACCTTGGCACATCACTTTTATAACGAAATTTGTGGACATGCCAGAAGCATAAGTATTGGTTTGATTAAAAAGCAACAAAACCGCGGTCTCAATTCTGATATTTCAGATTTAGGTTTTAAAGTCATCGATAAACTATTAGACAATTCGCAAGGCAAACGTATTCTAATTGATGTAAAACACATGAGCAGAGCGTCTCGAAAAACCTATTACCAATTGTTGGAAACCATATATGCTGATGAAAATATTCCAATCATTGTAAGTCATGGAGCAATAAATGGGAAACTAAGTATTGAAGAACAAGATACATCTGATTCTAAACTTAGCAAACAGTTCAATGGCGCAGACATCAATTTTTATGATTCAGAAATACTTCGAATTGCGAAATCAAAAGGTATTTTTGGATTACAATTGGACGAACGCCGTATTGGAAGTAAACGCGCCATTAGAAATTCTCGAATTTACTGGCCAAGTAAAAAAAGACGCTACAGTAATAAATCTCAATTGATCTGGAACCAAATTCAACACGTTGCAGAATTGCTCGATAAAAACGGCTTGTTCTGTTGGGAAACAGTTGCTATAGGCTCAGATTTTGACGGTATAGTAAATCCCATAAAAGGTTTATGGACAGCTGAAAACATAGCAGACATTAAACCCTTTTTAGTCGAAAAAGCTGAAAATTACTTAAAAGGAAACAGTTTAAACTTACAAGCTCAAAATCAAATTTCAGCTTTAGAAATTATAGATCGTTTATTATTTACTAATGCCAATATTTTTTTAAAACGAAATTTCAAATAAAATAGGTTTCTTTGTATCTCTACTGTTGCTTTGAGCATAGTTTAAGATAGACTATTTTTTTAGCAAAAGTATCTTGTAAAGCAAACAGAAATATATTTTAAATTATAATCGATTATGCTATAATTGACCGTTTAGTTACATTTAGAGAACCATAGATAAAGATGAAAGACAAAAAACGTTTCATGAAAGAAGCAGTAAATGCTGCTTTAAAAGGAATGCAAAACAATGAAGGTGGTCCATTTGGATGCATCGTTGTTAAGGATGGTAAAATTGTAGGTCGCGGCAACAACAGAGTAACATCAACTAACGACCCAACAGCGCATGCAGAAGTTACAGCCATAAGAGATGCTTGTAAAAACTTAGATTCGTTTCAATTAGATGGTTGCGAAATCTATACCTCTTGCGAACCTTGCCCAATGTGTTTAGGTGCTATTTATTGGGCACGACCAGACAAAGTGTATTACGGAAGTGACCAAGTAGATGCTGCCAATATTGGTTTTGATGACGAGTTTATCTATAAAGAAATTCCCCTACCATATGAAGAAAGAAGCATCCCTTTTGAGCAATTGGCTCGTGATATTGCTTTAAAACCATTTGAAGAATGGACAAAAAAAACGGATAAAACAGAATACTAACCATGGAGCAATTAATTTCTGAAGCTGAAGATTGAAGAAATTCAAAAACTTACTTTCAGACATTAATTCGCAAAACAAATAGTTTATCTTAAATTTACCGTTCAATCTCATAGAAGCAGAAAACTTTATAAAATCTACCAAAATATTTATTAGATTCCTGTTTTTACAATAAGTTGTATGATATCACAAAACACCATAGCACAAGTATTTGAAACCGCTCGCGTTGAGGAGGTCATTGGTGATTTTGTTCAGCTTAAAAAATCAGGGAGCAACTTTAAAGGTTTAAGTCCTTTTAGTGAAGAGCGCACACCAAGTTTTATGGTCTCTCCCGTAAAACAAATCTGGAAGGATTTCTCAAGTGGCAAAGGCGGTAATGCGGTAACGTTTTTAATGGAACATGAGCATTTTACCTACCCTGAGGCTATAAAGTATTTAGCTAAAAAATATAATATTGAGGTTGAGGAAACCGAACGAACCGATGAAGAAAAAGCTCAGGCAGACGCAAGAGAAAGTCTATATTTGGTAAGTGAATATGCCAATGAATACTTTCAAAAAATATTGCACAAAACCGATCAAGGAAAAGCCATTGGTTTAAGTTATTTTAAAGAGCGTGGATTTACGGAAGACACAATAGAAAAGTTTCAATTAGGCTATTCGCTAGATGAATGGCAAGCCTTTACAGATGATGCTTTGAGCAAAGGCTACAAATTAGACTTTTTAGAACAAACAGGCTTAACTATTGTTAAAGAAAGCAAACGTTTCGATAGGTTTAAAGGCCGAGTGATGTTTCCCATTCATAGCATGAGTGGAAGGATTCTTGGTTTTGGAGGTAGAATTTTAACCAACGATAAAAAAGCTGCAAAGTATCTCAATTCCCCAGAGAGCGAGATTTACCATAAAAGTAAAGTGCTTTACGGTTTATATTTTGCCAAGCAAACCATTGCCAAAGAAGATAATTGTTATTTGGTGGAAGGCTATACAGATGTTATTCAATTTTATCAAACTGGAGTTAAAAATGTGGTATCATCTTCAGGAACAGCTTTAACATCAGAACAAATTAGATTAATAAACAGATTAACCAATAATATAACCGTGCTTTTTGATGGTGATGCCGCTGGTATTAGAGCTTCTATTCGTGGCATAGATTTAATTCTTGAGCAAGGCATGAATGTTAAGGTATGTACCTTTCCTGATGGTGAGGACCCAGATAGTTTTGCAAAATCCAATACCCTAGAAGAGCTTACAACATACCTCAATGAGAATGCTAAAGACTTTATTCAGTTTAAAGCATCGTTATTGGTAAAAGAAGCTAAAAATGATCCTATAAAAAAGGCAGAAACGATTCGAGAAATTGTGAATAGCATTGCAAAAATACCTGATGCTATTAAACGCGAAATCTATGTACAAGAATGTGCCTCTATAATGGACATTAGCGAAAATGTATTGTTTAGCACATTGGCACAAATTTCTAAAAAGGAATTTCAGAATGCCAATAAAAAATACAAACAAGAACAAAAAGCTTTTGAAGTTGTAAAAAATGAACCACAACAAAAGCAAAAGGTAGATGTACAGTACGAGTTAGAACGAAAAATTATTGAAATACTGATGCTTTATGGAGACCGAACTGAGCAGTTTGAAGATTTGGTTTTAAAAGAAGATGAAGTTTCTGGCGAATTACTTTTAGAACCAGCTATACATGAAGCACGTGTATTTGAGAAAATTTATCTCGACCTTCAAGAAGATGAAATGATGTTTTCTAACGAGAAGTTTAAAGAGTTGTACTATTCAATTATTGATAGATTGAATCAAGATGAAAACTTTTCGACCAAAGACTTCATCAATCAATTGGATCAAGAATCGGCCAGCGAAGTCACTAGCATATTGATGGAAGATGAAAAATACAATCTCCATGATTGGGAACGCAATCAAATCATCCCAAAGGAAAAAGAACATTTAGTTCCCCAATTGGTGAGTCAAACCATTTTAAGTTTACGTTGTTATTTAATAGACCAAAAAGTAGCCGAATACAAGAACGAAACATTAAAAGAAGGAGCAGACTCCCGATCAATCATAGAAGATGTTAAAGACTATGTTGAACTTAAAATGTTACTATCTCGAAAACTCGGAAAGGTAATTGGAGGTTACATGACTAAGTAAGGTTGTGGTGCTTTGCCTGATGAATTAAATCTACAATGTTGGTAACATTCAATTTCTTATAAAGCCTTGCTTTGTAAGTACTCACAGTCTTTTCATTGATGCTCAATTCTTCTGCAATCTCTTTGTTTTTTCTACCAATAGAAAGCAGTTTTAAAACTTCAACTTCTCTGGTCGACAGTTTTTTAAACATACGACTTCTACTCTTTCGAGTATCTTCGTAGCGCAAATGCTTATCCATTTTTTCGCTTAACGAAACTTCACCATTATGGATTTTTCTTATGGCAGCTTCAACAGCATCAACACTTGCAGTTTTGTTTAAATAGCCTGAAGCGCCTGCTTTAAGTGTACTTATAGCATAAATTTCTTCTGGCTGGTGACTAAACATCAATACGTTAACATGAGGATTCTCTTTTTTAATCGCTCTAAGTGCAGTAATACCATTAAGTTCAGGCAAATCGACTTCTGAAATGATAACATCAACTTTATGACGTCTTATAAATTCAAAAATCTCAATACCACTACTTAACTTACCAACGACTTTAAGGTCTGGTTTACTCTTTAAGAACAATTCTAATCCAGTTCTTACGATAGGATGGTTGTCAACAATCAAAATATGTATCATGATAATTGAATTTGGTTAGGGTTAGTTAATTGGTACAATAGCTAAACTAGGTTTAAAAGTATCTTGGAGATTTGTTGTGTAAAAGTAACTAAAATTTAAACAGTGCAAACAATTTATTCGATAAACTGCAGTTTTCATCTTAATTCCTTAGGAATCTCACAAATCGGTATAGGAACCATTTTATGCTGATTTCTAGAATTATAACTCATAAAAATTTCAAAAACTTCATGTTTTCTACCTGTAAAATCATCGGTAGTTTTTCCTTCATCTTTCATCTTCATAGCCCATTCTAATTCTGGATAAGATGCGCCTATCTGATCTTCATCGCTACGAGCATCCCCAAAAAGCCCGTCACTTGGAGCTGCTTTCATAATAGATTCAGGGACATTAAGGTAATCACCAATCTTATACACCTCAGATTTTAGCAAATCTGCAATTGGACTTAAATCTACACCACCATCCCCATACTTCGTATAAAAACCGACACCAAAGTCTTCAACTTTATTTCCTGTTCCGGCCACCAAAAGCCCCAACAAACCTGCATGATAATATAAGGTTGTCATACGCAAGCGTGCTCTAGTATTTGCTAAAGCCATGTCTACAGTAGTTTGTTTGCCATCTAAGCTTACTTCGGTTTTAAACTCTTCAAAAACAGGTGTTAGATCCACACGTGCATCGCTAACATTGGAAAAACGCTTTTTTAACTGTGAGATGTGTTCTTGTGCTCTTGTAACATGGCTAGCCGCTTGGTGAATAGGCATTTCTATACACAAAAGGTCTAAACCAGTTTTGGCACAAAGTGTAGAGGTTACTGCGGAATCAATTCCACCAGAAATACCAATAACAAAGCCATTAACTCTAGCTTTCATTGCATAATCTTTCAGCCAGTTTACTATATGGTTGACAATCTTTTCTGTTTGCATAATGCTTAAAATTTACAACAAAGAAGCGTACCTTTGCACAACAAAAATAACAGAAACGTGTTAGGTTTAAAAATGTTTCGTAAAATGTCCATGAGAATTTACATAATATTACTATTGGGGCTCGTTTTACTGTCTTGCAATGAGGATTCTAAGCTAGAAAACGAAATCGCTAAAATTGAAGCAAACTTTACTGTAGAACGTTTTGATAAGGCATTTTCTAATGTTAAGCCTAGAGATTTACCAAAACTCAAGGAAGCCTATCCCTTTTTGTTTTCTAAGCACGTACCAGATTCGGTATGGATATACCGGATTAATGACACCTTACAAGATATGTTATTGAATGAGGTGGAAAACTCATATTCTGATTTTGAAAACATAAAACAAGATTTAACAGGCTTGTTTCAGCATATAAAACACTACGATAAAACGTTTAGTATACCGAGAGTCATCACACTGACCAACGATGTAGATTACAGGAACAAAACCATTGTTACGGATTCTTTAGTACTCATTGCTTTAGATAATTTTTTGGGTAAAGACCATGAGTTTTATCAAAACATACCGAGGTACATAGCCGCTAACATGGCAAAAAATCAAATTGTGCCAGAGGTTGCCGAAGGGTATGCAAAAAAGTATACGTTTCAAACTAATAGAAAAACCTTATTAGATGAAATGATTTACTTCGGAAAGCTACTTTACTTTAAGGACGTTATGATTCCGTTCGTATCTGATGCAGAGAAAATAGGCTATACACAACAGCAGATAAAATGGGGTGAAGCTAACGAGAGTCCTATTTGGAGTCATTTTATTGAAAAAGAAATGTTATACAGCACAGACAGTAAATTACCTAGCAGGTTCATTGCCGACGCTCCTTTTTCTAAATTTTATTTGGAATTAGACAACGAATCACCAGGACGGCTAGGACAATACATGGGCTGGCAAATTGTGAGAGCTTATGCTGATACTACAGGTGAAGATGTAATGAGTATTTTACAAAAAGAGCCCGAAGAAATTTTTATTAAATCTAAATTTAAACCTAAAAAATAATGGCAAAAACCATGACATCTAAAATAGAACTTAATGTAGAACTTGACGAAAACCGCGTGCCAGAAAAACTGAATTGGTCTGCACAAGATGGCGGCGTGAATAATGAGGAAGCTAAAGCCATTATGTTGTCTGTTTGGGATAGTAAAGCTCAAGAAACCTTAAAGATAGATTTGTGGACCAAGGATATGCCTGTTGACGAGATGAAACTTTTTTTCCATCAAACTTTAGTGACTATGAGCGATACGTTTATGAGAGCCACTCAAGACGAAAAGATGACAGCTACGATGAAGGACTTTTGCGATTATTTTGCAGAGAAATTAGAGCTAAAAAAGTCATAGCGCTTTGCTAAAAGTCGTATTTAGATAGGTGTTATAATCAGGTTGAGGCTCTTGCTTCAAAACATAATTAGTCCAAGCTAAACGCTCATGGTTAATAACTTCCAATTCCCAAACACAAGGGGCCAAGCCATTTCCAGAAACTTTTTCAAAAACAGTAAGGTTATTATAATCGGTTTTAAAAATATGTGTATTTAACATGTTGTCGCCAACCCACCAATTGATTAATGAAAAGATGCCTTCTGTACCTGCATGCAAAATTAAAAAGCCAATGTTATTGTGTTTTGAGTTAAATCCATTGGTTAATGCCAGCCATTTTATCAGCTGTCCTTTTGCATTGTTGTAGAATATAGTATTATCAAAGTCTCCATGCTTGGCAATGGTATAAATTTTTATTTGCCAACCATTAACTTTATGTAATTCTTCAAATCTTATTTTTCGTGGCTTGTAAGTCGTCATGGTGTTAATTTAACGCTTTTCGCTAAAACATTAAACTTTAAAAATCACTTTTCTAAAGATTTTCTATACATACTAAAAACAATATTGAAATAAGCCTCGACATTACACAGCTAATACAAGTATATTAATATTTGTGTCTGCTTCTTGGAATTTACAAAACTATGTTATGTGTGTTTTTAATTAACCGCTAATCGATTATTAGCTGTAGTATAATAGGGTACAACACTAAAAAGATCTGAAGAAGATGAATTAATATAATCTGGATTTTCAACCTGTTCTTTTATAAAATTTACAGTATCATACACTTCCCATGCCGTCAGTTTGTTTAGTTTTCCAAAACTGGTTTTAGATTCTAACTTATTCTTTTCAATCATTTTCAATACCGCATCTTCCTTAACCAATCGCATAGTTTTATGAGAGCTATTGCCATTATTGGTTTCTTCTAATACCCAGTAAGATTTTTGATTTTTAGCAGTCTTTTTTGATCTCCAGTTCAACATGTTCGTCAAACTTGTTCTTTGTCTAGTGTGGGCTTGTTGCTTTACTTCTTCCACTAGAATTGACTTACTGTTTTCAATTTCACCAATAGCTTCACTTTCTTCAATTGGTATTAATTCTTTTAACGATTTTGGCAATATTATTTTAGATATGGTATCGAAACTTATATTAGCTTTTGGTTTATAGTTATGGTAAACTATTTTATTTTCAGTTAGATAAAGTGTGTTGATAGCAGATGTAACTGCTTTTTTAGGTATAGTTAGGGAGGTTTTTTTAGAATGTTCTTCAATATCCTCATGCCTAAGAAGTGTCATTATGATGCGCTTATCTATCAAATTAGCCTGTACAACAAGTCTGCCCAAAGGAGTTTCATTTAAAGCAATTTTAACATCCTTGCTGCCAACTTCTATCCTTTTTTCAAAATTCTGATTAAAAATTTCTATACTATAAATTATCTTATCACTTGATAAGATTAGACTATCACCACTTTCATTAAGACCATGTTTTAATTCTTTAGCCCTAAAATTAATGTTCTGTAACAATGTTGATTTTTGACCATAGGATGCCAACATCGTAAATATAAAAACCAATATGGAAAAGCTTTTAAACATTAAAAATGAATTAATTAAATACCAGTGTACAAATATTCTAAGATGCTAAATTATTCAACAACTCCCCTTTAATAAGAAATTTAAGATGCTTTGCATTTTTTTTAGCTGATATGCTTTCTACCTCGTTGTAATACAAAAAAATAGGATTTAAACATTAGTCTCTGCTGAGTATTATGCCGTATTTTTATAAATTAGCCTATGCGAAAAATACTATTTGGTGTCATCATTACTCTAATTGTCTTATTTACGTTTAAATACTGTGGTGATAAAAAGGAAAATAAAATCGAACTTCAAGAGAGCACAGCTTTAATACAAGAACAGATTAAAAATGTTGGTAAATTGGTGGTTACAGAGGGGCATTTTAGCGAAGTATTTACCTATAAAAATTCTAAAGCCGTTTTTGGAGATTTGTTAGAAGCAGAAAAGCGGGCTATAGTGATAGTTAATGCCGATGTAACCATAGGATACGATTTAAGTCAAATAGAATATAAAGTATATGAAACTACTAAAACCTTACAAATATTAAACATTCCAGAGGAAGAAATAAAAATTAGTCCAGATTTTGAGTATTATGATATTCAAGCCGATTTTTTAAATCAGTTTGAAGCTAAGGATTATAATGAGATCAAAAAAACAGTCAACGCCTCTCTAATGAAAAAAATCGAAAATTCAGATTTAAAATCCAACGCACAAAATAGATTGATAAGCGAGCTAGGAAAGTTCTTTATTCTAACAAATTCTTTGGGTTGGACATTAGAATACAATCAAACACCAATCGAATCCATTGAAAGTCTTCAAAATTTAAAACTATAGTTTATTCTTTACACTCACCCAACCGCCACCGTTAATGGCATCTACATTGTTTAGATTTAAAAACTTAGCGGCCTTTGCAGAACGTACTCCACTTTCACAACATGCAATAATTGGCTTGTTTAATTGCTTAACTTCTTCTACCCTGTTTCTTAATTCATCTAAAGGAATATGAACAGAGTTTTCAATATGTCCCGCATCCCACTCGCGCTGTGTTCTTACATCTAATATTACAGCTTCATTTTTTAAATAGGTTTCTACTTGACGCTTTTTGGCACCAAAAATAAAATCTAAAAATCCCATGGCTACTTTTTTGTTTAAATTTACGAATAATATAAGTTTATAGGTATTTGAAAAAAGAAACACGCAGAGAAGAAATCATCAGAGTCGCAGCAAAACTATTTAAGGAAAAAGGCTTTAGCGCTGTTACTATGCGAGACCTTGCTGCCGAAATGGGGATAAAAGCGGCTAGCCTCTACAACCATATAAATTCAAAACAAGACATTCTTAATGATATCATCATTTCTTTAGCCGAAGCATTTACAGAGGGCATGAAACTTATTCAATCTTCTAACAAGAATTGTATCGATAAGCTTAAGCAAATCATTGAACTACACGTTAAGCTATCGAGCCAAAATGTATATGGTATGGCATCTTTGAACAATGATTGGATGCATTTAGACGAAAAACTAAAATACTACCAAAAGTTACGAATAGACTACGAAGATGACTTTAGAAGTATTCTCAAAGAAGGAATAGCTTCTGGCGAGATTATAAATGTAAAGCCAGATGTGATGATGTTTTCCATTCTCACCACTTTACGATCATTGTACATTTGGATACCAAAAAAAGAAGAACTCAACCTAAAAGAACTGTCAAGTACATTGAGTCAAATCCTGATAACCGGAATTAACAAATAGTTTAGATTTAATTTTATAACTTTGCTAAATAAACTAACAATTGTTAGTTATAGGTTTACACTTTGGCAATATGGCAGAATTTCATAACTTAAAAGTTGCAGATATTTATAAGGAAACGGAAGATACGTCAGTAGTAACTTTTGATATTCCTTTAGAATTACAAGAAACTTTCAAATTTAGGCAAGGGCAACATTTAACTTTAAAAACGGATATAAATGGTGAAGATGTCCGTCGTTCATATTCTTTATGCTCAAGTCCAAATGAAATTAAATGGCAAGTCGCAGTAAAACAAATCCCTGGAGGTAAGTTTTCAACTTTTATTAATGAAGAATTAAAAGCTGGAGATCATCTTGAAGTCATGGCACCTAGCGGTACATTTGGTGTAGATATAAATCGAGAGAAAGCCAAAAACTATTTGTTTTTTGCTGCAGGAAGTGGCATCACGCCTATACTTTCTATGATAAAAACGCATTTGGCTTCCGAACCAAATTCAACTTGCAAGCTATTTTATGTGAATAAAACAGCAAAATCCATTATCTTTAAGGAAGAGCTAGAGCAACTCAGAAATAAATATTTCGGGAGGTTAGAAATTTACTATTTCCTAACCAAGGAACGCCGAGATATTGAATTATTTAATGGACGTTTTGATGATGAAAAAATGCAGGTACTCTGCAAAACGTTTATAGATATACCAGATACTAGCGAAGTGTTTTTATGTGGTCCTGAGAAAATGGTAAATTATGTGAGTGAGTATTTGGTTAACGCAGGTTTGCCCAAAGAATTAGTGCATTTTGAGCTGTTTGTTACTGGACTTTCAGAAGAAGATATAAAACGTGCAGAGCGATTAGCCCAACAAAATGTTGAAGGCATAGAAGTAACCATTGTAGATGGTGGAAAAGAGTTTTTATTCACTATGACAAAGGCATATGATAATATTTTAGACGCAGCACTTGGCGCAGGCGCAGATTTACCATTTGCCTGTAAAGGAGGCGTATGTAGCACCTGTAAATGTGAAGTGAAAGAAGGAGAAGTTGAAATGAAAATTAATTATGCCTTAGACGAAAAAGAAGTGTCGCAAAATTTGGTGTTGAGTTGCCAAGCTGTACCAAAAACAGAAAAAGTAGTAGTAGATTTTGATGTCTAATAAATTCCTGCAAAAGCAGAAATCTCATTTGTGCAATGAGAAACAATGATATGTTATTCTTGCGAGAGTAAGAATTCAAAATATATTGAAAAAGAAGTTTTACCAGCTAAAAGCGAATAGCTAATAGCCAAAAGCTAAAAACTATGAGTGAAGAACAAATTAAGAATTCTCGGACTGAGCATAGTCGAAGTCTAGAAAGACAATTCAATGAACGCATAGAGCGTGACGAAAAAATTGAACCAAAAGATTGGATGCCAGAGAAGTATCGCAAGACACACATTAGGCAAATATCTCAGCATGCGCACTCTGAAATTGTAGGTATGTTACCCGAAGGCAATTGGATTACAAGAGCACCATCATTAAGACGTAAAGTAGCTTTACTAGCTAAAGTTCAAGATGAAGCGGGCCATGGACTGTATTTGTACAGCGCTTGCGAAACTCTTGGTATATCAAGAGATGAACTGTATGAGCAATTACATACTGGGAAAGCCAAATATTCAAGTATCTTTAATTATCCAGCATTGACATGGGCAGATATGGGAGCAATTGGTTGGCTGGTAGATGGAGCAGCAATTATAAATCAAGTACCATTATGTAATACATCTTACGGACCTTATGCCAGAGCAATGATTCGCGTTTGTAAAGAAGAAAGTTTCCATCAAAGACAAGGTTTTGAAATTATGCTGAAATTGGCAAACGGAACACAAGAGCAAAAAGAGATGGCTCAAGATGCACTTAACCGTTGGTGGTGGCCAAGCTTAATGATGTTGGGCCCTACTGACGATAAATCTGTACACACAGAACAATCCATGAAATGGAAATTGAAACGTAAAACAAATGACGAGTTACGCCAGCAGTTTATAGATCAAACTGTGCCCCAAGCAGATGTTTTAGGGTTAACAATTCCAGACCCTGATTTAAAATGGAATGAAGAACGTAAGAGTTATGATTTTGGTAAAATCGATTGGGACGAGTTTTGGCAAGTTGTAAAAGGTCATGGACCGATGAATAAAGAACGTATGAAAGCCAGAGTCGGTGCTTGGGAGCGTGGAGAATGGGTTCGGGATGCTGCAATGGCTCATGCAGAAAAGAAGCAAGCCAGAAAAGAGAAACAGGCAGTTTAAAAAATTAAATCTGAATCTGAACTTGAAATCGAAAAATGAGCGATAAAAAATTTGATTTATCAGAACGACTTGAAGATTTTGCTGCACAAATCATCTTATTATACGATAAAAAGCCAATGTCTTATGCAGGCGATTATTTAACAAAACAATTAATAAGGTCTTCTTGTTCTTCAGCTTTAAATTATGGGGAAGTTTTAGGCGCAGGAACAGATAAAGATAAAATCAATAAGTTGAGAATTTGCTTAAAAGAATTAAGAGAGTCATTAAGAAATTTAAATATTCAAACAAAAGCAAAGTTATTCTCAGAAGATAATTTAAAGGATCTAAAAGATGGAAATGACCAATTAATTAGAATCATTGTAACAAGAATTAAAAATATTAATTAAACTATTTCGAATTCAAATTCGATTTCAAACTCAAATTCAAATGAAAAATTGGCCCTTATGGGAAATCTTCGTAAGAAGTAAAAACGGATTAGAACATAGACACTTTGGCAGTCTTCATGCAGCAGATTCTGATATGGCGTTAGAAAATGCTAGAGATGTTTACACAAGACGTAATGAAGGTGTAAGCATTTGGGTTGTGGAATCTAAACATATCACGGCTTCAAACCCAGAAAACAATGGCGAATTATTTGAGCCAGCTCAAGATAAAGTGTACCGTCATCCTACATTTTATGATGTACCGGACGAAGTAAAACATATGTAAAAGCGAAATCGAATTTGAATCCCATAGTTATCGGGAGAAACTGAAATCGAAATGATTTAAAAGATAAAAATGACCAATTAATTAGAATTATTGTAACAAGAATTAAAAATACTAATTGAAGTTTTTCGAATTCAAGTTCGACTTCAATTTCAATATTGAATATAATGAAAGAAAACTTATATAATTACATTCTCGGTATTGCAGATAATTCTCTAATACTCGGACAAAGATTAGGTGAATTAACAGGTCATGGACCGAGTTTAGAAACAGACATTGCTTGCACTAATATTTCATTGGATTTATTCGGGCAAGTACGAAGTTATTTTCAATACGCAGGCAAAGTTGCAGGAGATGGAAGATCTGAAGATGATATTGCAATGCTAAGAAAAGAGCGAGATTATAAAAATGTACTTTTAGTTGAGCAACCAAATACAGACTTTGCATATACCATTAGTCGTCAGTTTTTATTTGACGCTTATCATTTAGCATTCTTAGGAGAATTACAAAAAAGTACAGATTTAACTTTAGCAGCCATAGCCAATAAATGTATTAAGGAGGTGAGTTATCACGAACGTTTCTCATCTGATTGGGTAAGACGTTTGGGAGATGGCACTGAAGAAAGTAAGTCGAAAATGCAGCAAGCCATTAATGACCTTTGGGTATATACTGATGAGTTGTTTCATCAAACTGAGGCAGATAAAGCTATGGTAACCGAAGGTATTGGTGTTGATGTTACTCAACTCAAAAACGATTATTACAAGTATGTTTCAGAAGTGTTGGAAGAAGCGACGTTAGAAGTTCCAGACGTTAAATACTTCCAAAAAGGAGGGAAACAAGGAATCCACACAGAACATTTAGGATACATATTAGCAGAATTACAATATATGCAACGTGCCTATCCAAATATGCAATGGTAGAAAAAGAAATCGAACTTGAACTTGAACTTGAACTTGAACTTGAACTTGAATCTTAACCAAAAGTAAAAACGAATATCAAAACACTTCGAATTCAAGTTCAAATTCAGTTTCAGTAGAAATATGACAGCAACAGAACAAAACATAGATTCAAAATTGGTCGAGATTTTAGAAAAAGTCTCAGACCCTGAAATCCCCGTATTATCTATAATGGATATGGGTGTTGTTCGTTCTGCAATATTTGTAAATGATGTAGTAAAAGTTGAAATAACTCCAACCTACAGTGGTTGCCCTGCAATGGACGTTATTGGAGATGATATTAAAAAAGCATTAAAAGAAGCTGGTTATGAATCTGAAATTGATTTGATTTTGCATCCAGCTTGGACGACAGATTGGATTACACCAAGAGGGAGAAAAGCACTAGAAAATTACGGAATTGCAGCACCATTAGATGCAGAAGCTGATAAAGATGTGTTACTTAATGGTAAGCGAATAGTTAAATGTACCAATTGTGGATCTCAAAATACAAGATTGGTAAGTCAATTTGGTTCTACAGCATGCAAAGCGCAATTTCAATGTCAGGATTGTCAAGAACCTTTTGATTATTTTAAATGTTTAAAGTAAATGTCATTCAGAACGAAGTAAAGAATCTCTTAGTTAGATTGCCACGTCCTTCGTCCTCGCAATGACACAAACAAATAAGTGAATGAGCAATAATTCAATTCTTTTGAAAATAGAAAACAAAGTAGCACGAATTACTTTAAATAGACCAGATGTATTCAACAGTTTCAATCGAGAGATGGCGTTGAATCTTCAAAATACTCTAGATGATTGTGAATCTAATGAAGCTATAAGAGCCATCATTCTCACAGGCAATGGAAAAGCATTTTGTGCTGGTCAGGATTTAAAAGAAGTGACAGATCCAGAGTTAAATCCTGGATTTAAAAAAATATTAGAAGAGCATTATAATCCAATCATTACAAGATTACGTGCAATTAAGAAACCAATTATTGGAGCAGTAAATGGTGTTGCTGCTGGTGCTGGTGCTAATATTGCATTAGCATGCGATATAGTTGTTGCTCACGAAAAGGTAAGTTTTATTCAAGCCTTTAGTTTAATAGGTTTGGTTCCTGATAGTGCAGGAACTTTTTTTTTACCGCGACTTATTGGTTTTCAGAAGGCGCAGGCATTGGCAATGTTAGGAGATAAAATTTCGGCTGAAGAGGCGGAAAAAATGGGTATGATTTATAAGTCTGTTCCGTTGGATGATTTTGAAGAGACCATAAATCAATTAGCTATTAAATTAGCAAATATGCCTACAAAAGCTTTAGGCCTTATCAAGGAATTATTCAATAAATCAATGACCAATACATTAGAAGACCAATTGGCATTAGAATCTAAATTACAAATAGAAGCAGCCAGTAGTAATGATTATGCAGAAGGTGTTGCGGCATTTATAGAAAAAAGAAAACCTAATTTTAAAGGGAGCTAGCGCTTCAAATTAGATTGAGAAAAATTTCAATCTTAGAATTATCCCCTTGAGGGGACTTTAGGGGTGTAAAAAACAACGATTATCAAGGGGTGTAAAGTGAAAAACAAAATAATACCATACAATCCAAAACTTAAAGAATACGCAAGGCAATTACGAAAAAACAGCACCTTAGCTGAGGTTTTATTATGGAAAAATATCAAAAATAGAGCTTTAGGAGTTCAATTCCACAGACAAATACCAATGTTAGACTATATAGTTGATTTCTATTGTCATGAAATTCAACTTGCAATAGAAATTGATGGGGATTCTCATGATTTCAAATATTTTGAAGATGTAAACAGACAAAATAGGTTAGAAGAACATGGCGTCCAATTTATCAGATTTTCTGACTCTGATGTAAAGCATAACATTTTTAGTGTTTCTATGTCTTTGGAAGATAAAGTGAAATCTTTACAAAAACCCCTGAAGTCTCCTCAAGGAGACAATTGTAGTGAAGAAGATTTAGAGAAAATTTCCAAAAAACTTCTCATAGAAGTTCATAAAAGAATAAAACCTTTTATTCATAAAACACCTGTCTTAAGTTCTAGCTTAATTAATGATATGGTTGGTGCTGATGTGGTGTTTAAATGTGAGAACTTTCAAAAAATGGGAGCCTTTAAAATGCGTGGTGCGGCCAATGCTATATTATCTTTATCCGAAGAAGAAAGACAACGTGGGGTTGTTACACATTCTTCAGGTAATTTTGCACAAGCAGTATCATTAGCAGCTCAAAAACTAGGAGTAAAAGCTTATATCGTAATGCCAGAGAATGCGCCTCAAGTTAAAAAAGATGCTGTAAAAACTTATGAAGGTGAGATCATAGAATGTGAATCAACACTTCAGGCGAGAGGAGCAACAGCTAATAAAATTAAAGAAGAAAAAGGAGCATCCTTTTTACATCCATCAAATCAAGATGAGGTGATTTATGGTAATAGTACTGCTGCAATGGAATTGTTAGAGGAATACCCAAAATTAGATGTAATTTTAACACCAGTAGGTGGTGGTGGATTAATTGCAGGAACTGCTCTAGCCGCAAATTATTTTTCTAATAACTGTAAAGTGATTGGTGGAGAGCCGATGGAGGCTGATGATGCTTATCGTTCGTTAATGTCTGGCAAAATAGAAACAAATAATAGTTTTCATACCGTTGCAGATGGTTTACGAACCCATTTAGGTGACCGTAATTTTCCGATTATAAAAGAGCTTGTAGAGAAAATTATTCGTGTTGAAGAAGATGAAATTATAAATGCCATGCAGCTGATTTGGGAACGTATGAAAATTATTATCGAACCATCATGCGCAGTACCTTTTGCAGCTGTATTGAAGAATAAGGAAGAATTCAAAAATAAAAACGTCGGAATTATTTTGTCTGGCGGTAATGTGGATGTCAAAAATCTACCATTTTAATATAAAACTATGAACGTAGGAATTATAGGTTCTGGAACCATGGGAAGTGGCATTGCACAAGTTGCTGCAACTGCTGGTTGTCAGGTAAAATTATACGATACAAATCAAGCAGCTTTAGATAAAGCAAAATCTGCTTTAGAAAAAATACTAAATCGGCTCATTGAAAAAGGTCGAATTGATGCAGACGAAAAGGTGAGGATTCAGTCAAATATCAGTTATGTCAATAAGCTAAAGGATTTATCAGATTCAAACTTAACCATTGAAGCTATTGTCGAAAACTTAGACATTAAGAAGAAAGTCTTTTCAGAATTAGAAAGTTATGTGGGAGACGATTGTATCATTGCTTCGAATACTTCAAGTTTATCCATAGCTTCTATTGCTGCATCTTTAGAAAAGCCAGAGCGCTGCATTGGGATTCATTTCTTCAATCCAGCGCCTTTAATGAAGTTGGTTGAAATCATTCCTGCGATTCAAACATCAAACGACGTTTTAGAGACTTCTGTTAAAATCATTTCCGATTGGAAAAAAGTAGTTGCAGTAGCAAAAGATACACCTGGTTTTATTGTCAATAGAGTGGCGAGACCATTTTATGGTGAGGCCTTACGAATTTATGAAGAAGGCATAGCTGATTTTGCAACCATAGATTGGAGTTTAAAAACTATTGGAGGTTTTAGAATGGGGCCATTTGAATTGATGGATTTTATTGGTAACGATGTTAATTATACAGTAACAGAAACTGTGTTTACAGCATTCTATTTTGACCCAAGATATAAACCTGCCTTCACACAAAAGCGTTTTGCTGAAGCAGGCTATTTAGGTAGAAAAACAGGAAAAGGCTATTACGATTATGACGAAAATAGTCGACTTGTCATTTCGAACGATAGTGAGAAATCTCATAACCCTGAACTGGCACAGCAAATTTTTAATCGTGTTTTAGTGATGCTGATTAATGAAGCTGCAGATGCATTATTTTTAAATATTGCTTCAGCAGAAGACATAGATAATGCTATGACAAAAGGGGTTAATTATCCAAAAGGGTTATTGGCTTGGGCTGATGAAATAGGTATTGATAAATGTGTTACAGCATTGGACAAATTGTATGAAGTGTATCATGAAGATAGATACCGATGTAGTCCGCTATTGCGCAAGATGAATAGAGAACATAAAACATTCTTTAATTAGAGTGTCATTCAGAGCGAAGCGAAGAATCTCATAATGAGATTGCCACGTCCTTCGTCCTCGCAATGACAAAATAGAATATGAAAAGAGTCAAAATTCCATATAAAATGTTAAGCCAAGATGCGTTCAGTACTTGGATGGGAATAGAAATTCTTGAGTGTGAAATCGGACGTTGTAAAGTCGCCATGACCGTTAGAAAAGACATGCTCAATAGTATGAACTATGCACATGGAGGTATTAGCTATTCATTAGCTGACACAGCATTTGGTTTTACAGCAAATACGCATGGTAAATATGCGGTTTCCATTGAAACAAGTATTAACCATATTGAAGCCTTAGAAGAAGGTGATTATTTAGTAGCTGAATCAGTTATTGAAAAAGTAAATAACAAACTCGGCTTTAACATCGTAGAGGTTAAGCGAGGTGATGAATTGGTGGCACTTTTTAAAGGTGTGGTTTACAGAACAGCTAAAAACTGGGAAGAATAAAAGTGTGAGGTATGTGGTATGAGTAATATTTGAGGAAAAAATTAATAACAGATGAGGAAATCGAAGTATCATTTTAAGTTTGAAGATTTAAACGTATATCAAAAAGCTATGGAATTTGGCGAAGTTGTAAATGACGTAATAAAAAAGTTTCCTAAACAAGAGCGTTTCGAAATAACTTCTCAATTCAAAAGAGCTGCAGATTCTATTGCTTTAAATATCTCTGAAAGCTCATCCAGAACAGATAAACAATTTTATAATTATTTGGGTAATGCTTGGCATAGTGCACACGAGTGTGTTTCTTGCAGCTCAAAAGTGCAAATGCAAAACTATATTCAATAGACGAAGACGAAGAAAACAGAAAAATAATAACCGAATTATCAAAGATGATTACATCATTACGAAATACCATTTTAAAAAGAATAAGCAGAAAATCATGAGCAAACAACACACCTCACACCTCACACCTCAAGCCTATATAATCGACGGAATAAGAACACCAATAGGAAATTATAAAGGTACATTATCTGCGGTTCGGACAGATGATTTAGGGGCTTTAGTGATATCAGAAGTTGTAAAACGAAATCCAAACATCCCTAAAGAAGCTTATGATGATGTGATAATGGGTTGTGCCAACCAAGCCGGAGAAGACAACCGTAACGTTGCAAGAATGTCATCGTTGTTAGCAGGTTTGCCTTTTACAGTTCCTGGAGAAACGGTCAATAGGTTATGTAGTTCGGGCTTGTCAGCAATCATTCACGCTAATCGTGCTATCAAAGCAGGAGATGGTGATGTGTTTATTTCTGGCGGTGTTGAGAATATGACCAGAGGTCCATATGTAATGGCGAAACCATCTACAGCCTTTGGAGGAGATTCTAAAATGTACGATTCCACTTTTGGATGGCGTTTTATCAACCCTAAAATGCACAAGTTGTATGGAACAGATGGTATGGGAATGACTGCAGAGAATTTGGTTGAAAAATATAATATTTCAAGAGAAGACCAAGATAAGTTTGCGTATTGGAGTCAAATGAAAGCGACTAAGGCTCAAGAAAATGGGAGACTATCAAAAGAGATCGTAACGGTTGAAATTCCTCAACGAAAAAAAGACCCAATCCAATTTTCAAAAGATGAATTTATAAAACCAAGCACATCAATAGAAATATTAGGTAAGTTAAGAGCTGCTTTCAAAAAAGAAGGAGGAAGCGTCACAGCTGGAAATGCGTCAGGTCTAAATGATGGAGCAGCAGCTACGATAATTGCTTCAGAAGATGCTGTAAAAAAATACAATCTAAAACCGTTAGCTAGAATCGTAAGTTCGGCTGTCGTTGGTGTAGAACCAAGAATTATGGGAATTGGGCCTGTTCAAGCGTCTAATAAAGCCTTAGAAAAAGCAGGTCTAACTATGGACGATATTGATATAATTGAACTTAATGAAGCATTTGCAGCTCAGGCATTAGCCTGTACAAGAGCTTGGGGTTTAGCAGATGATGACCCAAGAGTAAATCCAAATGGTGGCTCAATAGCCATTGGCCATCCACTGGGAGTAACAGGTACAAGAATTGCGTATTCAGCAGCATTAGAATTGCATGAGCAAAATAAAAAATACGCATTGGTAACGATGTGCATAGGTGTTGGACAAGGATATGCTTGTGTAATAGAAAAAGCATAAAGAAGTAAAGACAATGAAAGTATTAATTATTGGCGGAAATGGAACTATTGGAAAGAAAGTTTCAGAAAAGCTTTCGGAAAAGCACAAAGTCATTATAGCAGGAAGAAATTCTGGAGACGTAACCGTTGATTTTTCGGAAGTATCATCCATTAAAAACATGTTTGATTCTGTTGGTAAACTAGATGCTATCGTTGCTATTGCTGGCGATGCCAAATGGGATAAACTAGATAATTTAACCGAAGAAGACTTTTACATAGGTATTAAAAGCAAAATGATGGGGCAAGTCAATGTGGTTCGCATTGGTAAGGATTATCTCAATTCAAATGGTTCTATAACATTATCTACAGGAATACTAGCAGATGACCCTGTTGATATGACAACAAGTGCAGCAATGGTCAATGGTGCTATAAATAGTTTTGCTAAAGCCGTTGCTTTAGAGTTGGAAGACGGTAAACGTATCAATGTAGTTTGTTCGGATTTAGTCGAAGACTCATTTGAAAAGTATGCAGCTTATTTTCCAGGAAATACACCAGTACCAATGCACAAAATTGTAGACGGTTATGTTAAGTCTATCGAGGGAAGAATCACAGGAAGAATTTTAAGAATAACGGCATAAGTAGAAAATGTATTTAACAGTGTCAATCCATCATCTAAAAATGATGCCATAAAATAAGTAGTATGAAAAATAATATGTTAATTGTATTCATCCTTTTTAATCTCGTATTAAATGCTCAGATTATTAATAATGAATCTATAAAAGGTAAATGGGAAGTTGTTGATATGGAGAAGTCTCCAGAAAACCCACCTTTTAGCTTAATGACAGATAGTTTTAGAAATGCAAGTTTTACATTTAATGAAGACAAAACATTTAAACTAGAAACTTCTCATGCGAATAGCTTCTTTTCAATGATTGTCTCTGTTGTAAATAATTCAGTCTGGCGACTTTCAGGAGATGCCAATCAAGTATCTGTTTTAATAGAAAACAATGAGGAAAAAGAACTGGAAATTTTTATTACAAAAAGTGATGAAAACATTTTATTTAAAATAAATGCAAAAGACGACTATTTTTTAATGAAAATGAATAAAGTATAAAAACCAATTAAAATAGGAATAGATTGTGAATAAGATTCAACACTACGTTCAAGGTAACTGGACAACAGGAAAAGAAGACGGCACACCAGTTCGTGATGCTATAACAGGCGAAGCATTTACGAGTATAGCTATTGAAGGCTTAGATATTCCTGAAATTTTAAACTACGGAAGAACTAAAGGTGGCGAACAACTTCGTAAGATGACGTTTCAGGAACGAGGAAATATGCTTAAAAAATTAGCATTATACCTTACAAAACGAAAAGACGCGTTTTATGAATTAAGTTATCGTACAGGAGCTACCAAAGTAGATAGTTGGATAGATATTGAAGGTGGTTTCGGTAACTTATTTGCTAATGCATCTTTACGTAAATTATTCCCAAATCAACCTTTTCATGTAGAAGGTGATGCTATCGATTTATCTCGTGGAGGACGCTTCATGGCACATCATATTATGGTGCCTAAAAAAGGTATAGCGGTGCATATTAATGCGTTTAATTTTCCCGTTTGGGGCATGTTAGAAAAATGCGCTGTTAATTGGATGGCAGGCATGCCTGCTGTGGTATTACCAGCACCATCATCATCGTATTTAGCAGAAGCTGTTGCCAGAACTATTATCGATTCTGGTATTCTTCCAGAAGGCGCACTTCAAATTATTAACGGAACTGTAAAAACTATTTTAGACACCGTAGAATCTCAAGATGTAGTTACGTTTACAGGTTCTGCTCAAACAGGTCGTTTATTAAAAGCCCACCCAAGATTAATTCAAGAATCTGTACCATTTACTATGGAAGCTGATTCATTAAATGCTTCCATTTTAGGTGAAGACGCCATTCCCGGAACACCAGAATTTGATTTGTTCATCAAAGAAGTCAGAAAAGAAATGACAGTCAAAGCTGGACAAAAATGTACAGCGATTAGACGAATCATCGTACCCGAAAATCTAGTTGAAGATGTTCAAATTGCATTGGGAAAAGCCTTAGATAAAATTACTATTGGAGACCCAAGGCTAAAAGAAGTCAGAATGGGCTCATTAGTAAGTCGTCAACAAGTACAAGCCGTTAAAGATTCGGTAAACGATTTAGCAAAAGAAGCACAGATCGTCTATGGAGATTTAGATAAAATTGAAACTATTGGTGCTGATGCTAAAAAAGGAGCATTTATAAGTCCAATCTTATTAAGGGCAGATCATCCATTTCAAAATACAGTGATTCATGAGCGTGAAGCTTTCGGGCCTGTAAGTACCATTATGCCTTATAAAAATTTAGAGGAAGCGGTAAAATTAGCTCAAATGGGCAAAGGTTCTCTAGTGTCTTCCATTGCCACTAATGACGATAAAATCGCTAAAGAATATGTGGTGAATGCAGCATCTCATCATGGCCGTATTTTAGTACTTAATAGAGAAAGCGCAAAAGAAAGTACAGGCCATGGTTCACCATTACCATATTTAGTTCATGGTGGTCCAGGACGCGCTGGTGGTGGCGAAGAAATGGGAGGAATGCGTGGTATAAAGCACTATTTACAGCGTACAGCAATCCAAGGTTCACCAACAACAATTACAGAAATTACTGGTATTTATCAAGCTAACGCAAAATATAAAGAAGCAGAGCAACATCCATTTAAATACCATTGGGAAGATATTGAAACTGGTATGTCCATGAAAACTCATAAACGTACCATTACGGATTCAGATATCATAAGTTTTGCCAATGTAACTTGGGACCATTTCTATGCGCATACGGATATTACGTCTTTAGATGGAAGTATTTTTGAAAAACGAACCGCTCATGGCTATTTTATTATTTCAGCTGCCGCCGGATTATTTGTGTATCCAAATAAAGGACCAGTATCAGCGAATTATGGATTAGAAGAATGTCGTTTTTTAAGACCGTTGTATCACAATGATACAATTTATGTACGCTTAACTTGTAAGCAAAAAATTGATAGAGATGTCGCTTCAGCGGAGCATCCAAGTGGTATTGTAAAATGGTTTGCTGAAATATTTGATGCAGAGGATGAATTAGTAGCTTTAGCGACTGTGCTTACTATGGTTCAGAAAAAGCAAGAAACCTTCGTAGAAATGACAGATGAAAAGATTGATAACTGTTTATCAAAACTTTCTGAAGACATGAAACCAAAATGGGGAATCATGACACCACAACACATGGTTGAACATTTAGAATACACCTATGAAATTGCTGCAGGAGAAATTCAAGATTTTGAAACCTCTACACCTGAAAAGATTTTGGAAAAGGTAAAAAACAGCCTTTGGAATTATGATAAGTTTCCAAAAAACAGCCAATTTCCATTACTCGAAAAAGATACACTTGATGACTTAAAACACGAAAATTTAGCAACTGCTATTGAAAAATTTAAATCACAACGCGAAGCCTATTTAGAATTCTTTAAAGAGAATCCAGACGCTACATTGAATAATATGGTATTTGGAGAATTAAATAAATATGAATGGTATTTGTTAGAGCGAAAGCATTTAAATCATCATTTCGAGCAATTCGGTCTCTTGTAAAGTCAATGCGCACCCGTTGCGCATTCGCTCTAATTGAAATGCAATGTCTGAAAAATATTACACCTATATTTTAACCCACGAAAGAAACCATATTTTTTACGTTGGTGTCACTAATAATATTAAAAGACGAATAAGTGAGCATAAAGTAGCAACTTACGGAACACATGTTGGACGATATAATATTAAAAAATTAGTATATTTTGAAGAGCATTCCGATATGAGAATAGCAATACGAAGGGAAAAGACCATTAAAAAATGGAAAAAACAATGGAAGATAAATCAAATAGAATCCATAAATCCTAATTGGAAAGATTTGAGTAAAGATTGGGATTTAACCAAATATAATAGGAACAATATTTAATACGAATGCGCAACGGGTGCGCATTGACATACTAATAACATGACACAACCATACGTAAAACAAACCATAGAAAACGAAGTAGCATACATTGAGTTTTTTCACCCTGCACACAATTCTCTACCTGGAGATATTTTAGCAAAATTAGCGAATACAATTACTGAAGCTGGACAAAATGATGCAATAAAAGTTATCGTTTTAAAAAGTGGCGGAGACCGAACGTTTTGTGCAGGTGCAAGTTTTAACGAACTTATAAACATCAATGATGCAGCAACAGGAAAAGTCTTCTTTTCGGGATTTGCCAATGTGATTAATGCCATGCGCAAATGCCCTAAATTTATTATTGGTCGCATACAAGGCAAAACTGTTGGCGGTGGTGTTGGACTAGCGGCTTCAACCGATTATTGTATGGCAACTAAATTCGCTGCAATTAAATTGAGCGAGCTTAATATTGGTATCGGACCATTTGTGGTCGGTCCAGCTATTGAACGTAAAATGGGATTAAGTGCGATGTCGCAAATCGCAATTGATGCTAATTCATTTTATCCAGCGGAATGGGCCAAACAAAAAGGCTTATATACGCATGTATATGAAAGTACTGAAGCATTGGATGAAGCTGTAAAGGCAACAGCTGAACATTTATGTACGTACAATACAGAAGCCATGCTAGAAATGAAAAAAGTATTCTGGAAAGGCACTGATGACTGGGATGACCTTCTAGCAGAAAGAGCGCAAACAAGTGGACGATTGGTCCTTTCTGATTTCACAAAAAATAAATTAAAAACCTATAAATAGAATTGTCATTGCGAGGACGCAGGACGTGGCAATCTCTTGCTGAGATTCTACGCTCACGCTCTAAATGACATGCTCAATAAAAATGATATATTCATTCAAAGGCTATACACCAGTTGTTCACGAAAGTAGTTTTGTACACCCATTGGCTGCAGTAACTGGCAATGTTATTATTGGCAAGAACTGTTATATAGGTCCAGGAGCTGCAATTCGAGGAGATTGGGGGCAAATCATTTTAGAAGATGGTGTCAACGTTCAGGAGAACTGTACGGTACATATGTTTCCGGGTAAATCAATTACACTTAAAGAAAGTGCTCATGTAGGTCATGGAGCGATCATTCATGGAGCTAATTTAGGAAGAAATTGCCTTATTGGAATGAATACAGTCATCATGGATGATGCAGAAATAGGAGATGAATCTATAGTCGGCGCGATGGCTTTTATAAAAGCGGAAACTATAATTCCAAAGCGCAGTTTAGTAGTTGGAAATCCTGCGAAAATAGTCAAGCAAGTCAGTGATGAAATGATGGCGTGGAAAACGAAAGGGACTGAACTCTATCAACAATTGCCAAAAGATTGCCATGAATCATTGCGTGAGGTTGATCCACTAAGAGAAGTACCTGATAATATGAAAGTTCAGGATGATGTTTATAAAACTTTGAGAGAAACATTCAAAAAATAGAATTATTACCTTGGGGCGATGTGCTGAGCTTGCCGAAGTGGTACTTTAGGGGTGTTTTCAAAATGAACAGATTGCCATATCTTTCGTCCTTACAATAACGTTTTTGTTAAATTCTACTTAAATCTATCTCGTTTGTTTCTTTACCTGTAGACAGTGTAATCAAACTCTGCACGTTGCCTAAATAAGGAAGAAGCGTTAATTTTGAAATAATGAACGTCTCATAAGCTTCTATATCTTCAACAACGAGTTTCAGTAAATAATCAAAATTTCCACTAACACGATGACATTCTACAATCTCAGGAAAATTATTAATCTCTTTCACAAATTTTTCAAGATAACTCCTCGTGTGCCCCTGTAAAGCAATACCAATAAAAACCGTAAGCTTCAATCCTATTTTCTTATTGTCTAAAACAGCAACATACTTTTTGATATAACCCTCTTTTTCAAGTTTTTTAATACGTTCAAAAACTGGAGAGGTCGTCATACCTAATTGTTCCGCAATGCGCTTAGTGGTCTGATTACTATCCTTTTGAAGAATCTCTAGTAATTGTAGGTCAATTTTGTCAAGTGAATAGGCCATAAGAAAATTATATGTTTTGAGTATCCAAAGCATAAATATAAAAGAATAAAAAACTTAAAAAACCATACAATACAGATAAATATTCTTTTTATATCTAATTTAGAAGTAATTAACAATAACAAACTACCCTATTCCTTATTTTTGTTTCTTATAATTCAAATAGAAAGGAATTGGGAAATTTCGAATTTAAAATGCCCAAACTTGGGGAAAGTATTACTGAAGCCGCAATCATCACTTGGTTCAAAGATGTAGGAGATACAATTGAAGAGGATGAAATGCTATTAGAAGTTGCAACCGATAAAGTGGATTCAGAAGTACCATCTAATATTTCTGGTGTTATTGAAGAAATTTTATACAAGGCAAACGATGTCATCAAAATTGGTGAAACCATTGCCATAATTAAAGCTGACGGCAGCTCTTCTTCAAAATCCAAGTCCAAAAAACCTGATTCCATTTCGAGTGTAGTCGAGACACATCAAAAGCAAAGAAAGCCTAAAAAGAAACCATCTATCACATCGAGAACTTCGACTTCGCCCAGCACAAGTGCTGTCGAAATCTCTCAATCGAATTTATTTTCAGTTTCAAACAGTAATACGTTCTTTTCACCACTAATCATTTCAATTGCAAAAAAGCATCACATTAGTTTTGAAGAACTTGCTCGAATTCCCGCAACAGGAAATAAAGGTCGTTTAAGAAAAAGTGATGTATTTCAATACATTGAGGATGGAAGACCCTATAAATTCGCCCAACCCGTTGCTCAAAAAGATCCAACAGCATATCACATTCCGCAATTAAATTTCGATAAAGGCAAAGGAAAAATAATTGAAATGGATCGCATGCGTAAAATGATTGCGGATCATATGGTATATTCTAAACATACCTCACCTCATGTTACGGCTTATGTGGAAGCGGATTTAACCAATATGGTGAATTGGCGTAATGCTAATAAAACGGCATTCCAAGAAACGTACGGAGAACGACTCACATTTACACCATTATTTGTTGAAACTGTTGCAAAAGCGATTAAAGACTTTCCGAATATTAATGCCTCTGTAGACGGAAATAATATTATTGTAAAAGAAGATATTAACATTGGTATGGCCACAGCATTGCCAAGTGGAAACCTTATTGTACCTGTAGTTAAAAAAGCAGATACAAAAAATTTAAAACAGCTTGCTGAAAATGTTAACGAACTGGCAAACAAAGCAAGGGATAACAAACTCTCTGGCGATGATATAAAAGGTAGCACATTTACCATTTCTAATGTCGGAACCTTTGGGAGCGTTATGGGTACACCAATAATCAATCAACCAGAAGTTGCCATCTTGGCCTTAGGGATTATTAAAAAGCGACCAGAAGTAATTGAAACCGAAGATGGAGATGAAATAGCCATAAGAAGTATGATGTATTTGTCCTTGTCTTTTGACCATCGCGTGGTTGATGGTTTCCTTGGTGGAAGTTTTGTACGTCGAGTTGCCGACTATTTTGAGCAGTTTGATATTGAAAGAGATATTTAGAATCAAGAAACAGGACGTGTATGAAAAGACATAATTTTAAGAAATTACATATTTGGATTGAAGCAATGGACTTGATTGATGATAATTATTCTATCGCCCATAAATTGCCTGACTATGAGAAATATGGATTAAGAAGTCAGATGAATCGATGTTCAGTTTCAATTGCGTCAAATATATCTGAAGGAATCAGTAAAAAAACCAATAAGCATTTTATTCAGTTTTTAGAAAATAGTCTTGGGTCTGCTTTTGAATGGGAAACACAACTTATTATATGTTTTCGTCAAAATTTTATTGAAGAAAATAAGTTTCTTGACTTGCAGAATAAGATTCAGAAAATTCAGAGTAAAATTTCAAACTTTATAGATTCCTTAAATCACAATGATTGAGTCGTGTTTCGTCTATCCTGTTTCATGTCTCATTAATACAAAATAGAATGAATTACAATATTTCAATTACCAAAGTAGAAAAATCTAGAGTAGATCATCTAGACTTTAACAATATCCCTTTAGGAACCACATTTACAGATCACATGTTTATTTGTGATTACGAAAATGGAAAATGGATAAATCCAAGGATTGTACCGATGGGAATGATTCCAACACATCCCGCAGCAATGGCATTGCATTATGGGCAAGCCATTTTTGAAGGCATGAAAGCCTACAAAGATACCGAAGGTGAACCTATGTTGTTTCGGCCAGAACAAAATGCATCACGGTTAAACAAAAGTGCAGACCGCATGGGAATGCCAAATTTTCCAGAAGATTTATTCGTTGAAGGCCTAAAAGAATTGGTAAGTTTAGAGCATAATTGGATTCCACCACAACAAGGAAGTGCACTTTACTTAAGGCCATTTATGTATGCCGATGAGCCTTTTATTGGCATGCGCGCTGCTACGCATTATAAGTTCATTATTATGGCATCACCAGCAGGTCCATTTTTCAGTAAGCGCATAAAGCTTTGGGCAGAGAAGCAGTTTATTAGAGCAGCTTCGGGCGGAACAGGCGAAGCTAAAGCCGCTGGGAATTATGCAGCGGCAATTCGTCCGACGGAATTAGCAAAATCTAAAGGTTATGACCAAGTCTTATGGTTAGACGCAGCTGAACATAAATACATTCAAGAAGTTGGTACAATGAATATTTTCTTCAAAATTAATGGAGAATTTATTACACCAGAACTAGACGGTTCTGTACTGCACGGTATCACTAGAGCTAGTGTTATAGATATGCTTAGTGCAATGAATTATTCGGTTACAGAACGAAAAATTACGATCGACGAAATAAAAGAAGCATCAACCAATGGTACCTTAGAAGAAGCCTTCGGAACAGGAACAGCAGTAGGTATTGCCTACATTCAAGACATAGGTTTAGAAGGAGAAACCATCCATGTATCTGATGAAAGCCCTGTAGGACTAGAAGTCAATGACACTTTAAATGCCATTAAAACAGGTCAATTAGAAGATAAGTTTGGTTGGATGCTTAAAACAAGAAAGGAACTGGTTTAGAGTAATTTGGGCGTTACCACAACACTTCGAAAAGCTCAGTGCAGATGGTCGCGCTTTCACTACTTGCTCTCTGCGAGGAGCTCAAACAGACCGTTCAATCGCTAACGCATTTGTAAACGTTTTGTCATTCCGCATTTGATGTGAAATCTGTTATAAAACGAATAATTAAAAATAGTTTCCCGCCTTAGCAGGAATGAAAGATATGAACAAAGACATACTAAAAAAAGGATTTTCAAAACTCTGCACAGCAAAAGCCATGGCAGAATTATATGAAGAAAATTTTAAGCAAGTTTCCAAATATGTACATGCCACATCTCGAGGTCATGAAGCCATTCAAGTCGCTTTAGGTATGCAACTCCTACCTCAAGATTATGCATTTCCATACTATAGAGATGACGCTATGTTATTATCATTTGGTTTAGAGCCTTATGATTTAATGCTACAGTTATTAGCAAAGAGAGATGATCCATTTTCAGGAGGAAGAACCTATTATTCGCATCCAAGTTTAAAGGATGATGATAAGCCTAAAATTCCACATCAATCTTCAGCGACTGGTATGCAAGCCATTCCTGCAACTGGTGTTGCCATGGGAATGCAATACAAAGAATTACAAGGATTAAATGATACTTCAATTGAGAATCCAATTTCAGTATGCTCGTTAGGTGATGCATCAGTCACGGAAGGTGAAATTGCAGAAGCCTTTCAAATGGCAGCTCTTAAGCAAATGCCTATTTTGTATTTAGTACAAGATAATGGTTGGGATATTTCAGCAAATGAAGCCGAAACCAGAGCACAAAATGCAGCAGAATATGCAGCAGGCTTCCACGGCTTAGAAGCCATTTCAATTGATGGTGCAAATTTTATAAACAGTTATAACACCATTGAAAAAGTTATTGATACTATTAGAAAAGAACGTCGGCCTTTCTTAATACATGCTAAAGTACCTTTGTTAAATCATCATACTTCTGGTGTTCGCATGGAATGGTACCGTGATGATCTAGATGAAGCACGTTCTCGAGACCCGTATCCCGTTTTAAGACAGCAGCTTTTGAATAACGGATTTTCAGAATTAGATGTTAACTACATAGAAAATGAAGCTAAGCAAAAAGTAGCTTCAGATTTTAAAAAGGCTTTACAAGCCGAGGATCCAAAAACTGAGGATTTATTTACACATGATTTTGTACCAACACCTATAACAGAAGAAAGAGGAACTCGTGAACCTGAAGGTGCCGATAAAGTAGTAATGGTAGATTGTGCTTTATTTGCTGTTGAAGAGCTAATGCGAGAACACAAAGAATGTTTACTTTACGGACAAGATGTTGGAGGACGATTAGGTGGTGTGTTTAGGGAAGCCGCAACATTGGCACAAAAGTTTGGTGATGACCGCGTGTTTAACACACCAATACAAGAAGCCTTCATTGTTGGCTCAACCGTTGGCATGAGTGCCGTTGGGCTAAAACCCATCGTCGAAGTACAATTTGCGGATTATATTTGGCCAGGATTAAACCAGTTGTTTACTGAAGTGAGTCGAAGTTGTTATTTATCCAATGGCAAATGGCCTGTAAGTATGATACTTCGTGTGCCCATTGGTGCTTATGGAAGTGGCGGGCCTTATCACTCATCTTCGGTAGAGAGTGTCATTACAAATATTAGAGGAATTAAAATTGCTTACCCAAGTAATGGAGCCGATTTAAAAGGTTTGATGAAAGCTGCTTATCACGATCCCAATCCTGTTGTGATTTTAGAACATAAAGGCTTGTATTGGTCTAAAGTGCCAGGTACACAAACGGCAACTTCGGTTGAACCAAGCGAAGATTATGTATTACCTTTTGGAAAAGCTTGGGTATTACAAGAAATCTGGAAACAAGACCATGTTGAAACTCTAACTATTGTAACTTACGGAATGGGCGTGCATTGGGCATACAATGCTTCAGGCGAACTCGGAATGCGAGATCAGATTGAAATAATTGATTTAAGAACATTATTTCCTTTAGATGAAGATACCATTATGAAATCTGTTAAGAAAACAGGAAAGTGTTTGGTTGTTACCGAAGAGCCTTCAAACAATAGTTTTGCAAGAGCCTTAGCTGGAAAAATTCAAGAAGAGTGCTTTAAATATCTTGATGCCCCAGTTATGACTATTGGTAGTGAAAATATGCCGGCAATTCCATTAAACTCCACTTTAGAGCAGGCCATGATTCCTTCAACAGAAAAAGTAAAAGCTAAAATAGAAGATTTGCTTAATTACTAGTCTTTTGTATCTTACATGATATAAAATTTTTCATGTATACAAAACGCATATTTCCTGTTAAAGGTGTTATTAAATGGACACGTAGACATATATTTTTGTTTCTTATTTTAGCTACGATTCCTGTTGTTTTATTCGATATTCTTGGTCTAAAATGGTTGCATGTACCGTGGTTACCTCTTGGTGTTTTAGGTACAGCCGTGGCATTCATTGTTAGCTTTAAGAATAATGCATCTTACGACCGACTCTGGGAAGCACGAAAAATCTGGGGAGGTATTGTTAATGCTTCACGTACTTGGACAATTATGGTCAAAGACTTTATTAATAATGATCATAGCAAGGAAAAGGTTTCTGATGATCACCTTCACAATATTCATAAAGAACTGGTACATAGGCACATTGCTTGGCTTACGGCTCTGCGCTATCAATTAAGAGCAGATAAACCTTGGGAGCAACACTTAAAGGCCACTAAATCTAACCGAGAATTTAGAGAAAACTATTATTTGGTTCATGAAGATACTATACCAATTGAAGATGCTATAGATGGTTATATTTCTGCAGAAGAATATCACGAAGTTTTCGCCAAGGGAAATAGAGCTTCTCAGCTTTTAGGTGTACAATCCAGACGCTTAAAAGAGTTAATGCAACAAGGGCTGATTGAAGATTTCCGTCATATGGAAATGGCAAACATGCTTAAGGAATTTTACACTTTACAGGGTAAAAGTGAACGCATTAAAAATTTTCCCTACCCAAGACAATTCGCAACATTAAACTACATGTTTGTTTGGATATTTATTATTCTTTTGCCTTTTGGAATTATGGAAGGTTTTGAATCCATTGGCGAACACATTATTGCAGATCTGGCAAACCATAAGTCTCATACTTCAGCCTTACACAAAATTCAAGAGTTTATTGCTCAGCATTTTGTTTGGTTCTCCATTCCATTCAGTACCTTGTTGGCTTGGGTATTCCATACCATGGAAGCTATTGGGGAAAATACCGAAAACCCATTTGAAGGCGGACCTAATGATGTGCCAATTACCAATATGAGCCGAGGTATTGAAATTGATATTAGACAGCTTATTGATGATACCAATATTCCTCAACCTTACGAATGGAAGAATGATATTGTTATGTAAACTTAAATTTAAACTATGCTAACAAAAAAACGTTATACGGTCAGAGATATGATACTCTGGACCAGAGGTGAAACCATCATTTATCTTTTTTATGCCGGAATTATTACGGTACTTTACAAAGTATTTGGATTTACCTTTTTAAACGTACCATGGACGCCAGTCGCCTTAATTGGTACTGCCGTGGCTTTTATGGTTGGTTTTCAAAATAACTCGGCTTATGGACGTATTTGGGAAGCGCGAATGATTTGGGGAGCTATAGTAAACACCTCACGTACTTGGGGAATGAAAGTACAGGATATGGTTAATAATGACCATAAATCTCCACCAATCCCAAAAGAAGAACTTAAGGAAGAAAAGCGTATTCTCATCTACAGACATATTGCTTGGATGACTGCACTTCGCTATTCTATGCGACAACGTAAATCTTGGGAAACACAGCATACTTCAAAAACCAACCGCGAATGGCGTAAGATGATTCATATACCAGAAGAAGTGTCTACATTAGATGATAATCTTAAATGTTATTTATCTGATGAAGAACGGCACTATGTAATGAGCAAATCCAATAAGCAAACGGCAGTTCTTTATCTACAATCTGCCCATATAAGGAAACTAAAAAAAGTTGGTTTAATTTGGGAATTCGCATTTTTAGAATTAGAGAATGTATTGGAAACACTTTTTACACATCAAGGTAAATCTGAACGTATTAAAAATTTTCCGTACCCAAGACAGTACGCAAGTCTCTCGTTATATTTAACACGTGTGTTCGCAATTCTTCTTCCTTTTGGTTTAATACCCGAGTTTGCTGAAATCGGTAAATCCATGACTGGTAGTTTTTACATGATCGGAAACTATTTTATTTGGGTTGCCGTCCCGTTCTGCGCAGTGGTTTCTTGGGCATTTCATACTATGGAACGTATGGCAAGAGTTGGTGAGAACCCTTTTGAAGGCAACCCTAATGATGTCCCTATTTCTACTATCTCAAGAAGTATTGAAATTAACCTTAGGGAAATGTTGGATGAAGATTTGGAAAATATTCCAAGTCAATTCCCAGAGGACAAAAACGTTCAAATGTAATTAGCGTTTAATCCAATTTGTATTCAGACAGTGGCTTTGTGAATTTCTCAGGGTCAGCAGCTAAGTGGTACCTTGGGTCGTCCACGTCTTCTACAATAACGTCTTCAAACTTAGGACTTCCCTTTCTGAGCAATATTTTACAATCCTCGCTAAGATGCTTTAGTTTTATTGATTTTCCTTCAGCTTCATATTTATTCACCAAATTGAAAATCGCTTCTAGTGCCGAATGATCACTCACTCGAGATTCAACAAAATCTATTTCTACTTTGTCAGGATCATTTTTAACATCAAACTTTGAATTAAAATTTTGAATGGATCCAAAGAAAAGAGGCCCCCAAATTTCATAGGTTTTTGTACCGTCTGGTTGAATGCGTTTACGAGCTCTAATCATAGTTGCATTTTTCCATGCAAATACTAATGCAGAAATTATAACACCAGCAATAACCGCAATTGCCAAATCTTTCCAAACCGTAATTGCCGAAACCGCAATTAAAACTATAGCATCAGACAAAGGAATCTTTCTGATGATTCTAAAACTCGACCATGCAAAAGTTCCAACGACCACCATAAACATTACCCCAACTAATGCCGCAATTGGTATTTGTTCAATAAGAGGTGCCCCAAACAATACAAAGCAAAGCAATGCTATTGCAGCCACCGCACCAGACAAACGTCCACGACCACCAGAATCTACATTAATAATGGATTGCCCTATCATGGCACAACCACCCATTCCGCCAAACAGGCCATTTAATATATTTGCACCACCTTGCGCAATACATTCTCTATTTCCGTTTCCTCGAGTTTCTGTCATTTCATCAATAAGGTTGAGAGTCATTAAAGACTCAATTAAGCCCACTGCAGCAAGAATAAAGGCTGTGGATAAAATTAAGCCCCAATGCCCAGAGAGCGTTCCGAAAAATCCAAATACCTGATCTTGAAATGAAGGCAATGATCCTTGTAGTCCTTCTCCGCCACCATCAGCTATAAATGAACCGACGGTACCCATCTCAATACCACCAAAAATAGTGATACATGCCACAGTTATAATGGCAATTAAAGCTGCTGGTACTTTTTTAGTAAGCTTAGGCAAACCATACATAATACCCATGGTTAAGCTTATAAATAACATCATTTTCCAGAAAGACCCATTAGAAAACAAATGAGAGAACCATTCAGATGTATTATCTAGAAAAGAGATTTCTTTCGGGACTGCATTTGGAAACAACTTTAACTGTGCTAAGAAAATTACAATAGCTAAACCATTAACAAACCCCATCATTACAGGATGTGGAATGAGCCTTACAAATTTTCCAAGTTTAAATATCCCTGCCAAGGCTTGAATTACACCTACAAATAGAAGTGTTATAAAGAGCCATTGCGTACCAAGGTTATCAACTGGGTTTTCTAGCGTTAACCCAACCTCATTACCTTTTTGAATAAGGTGTACCATCACTACTGCCATAGCTCCTGTAGCTCCAGAGATCATTCCTGGTCGTCCGCCAAATAATGCAGTGACGATTCCCATCATGAACGCTCCATAAAGTCCAACCAAAGGGTCAACACCAGCAACAAAAGCAAATGCTACAGCTTCTGGAACTAATGCTAAAGCAACTGTTAAACCCGAAAGAATATCATTCTTTGGATTTTGTGTAAAGTTTTTTCTTGTGGTATGGCCTAATATCATAATATCTATTCTTAAAAGTCGGCAAAGATAGAGTATTTAGATTTATGGCCTAATTCAAAATTATTGACAAAAAAAGCACCATAAATTGGTGCTTAGTGTTTTGTAATTAAAGTTGCTATCATCTAGCTGGAGGAAATTGCTCCATAGTTTTAGAAACAAATTCTTTAATACGGGCTTCTTTCTTGTCTATGTTTTTGGTAACTAAGTAACCTGTTCCAGAACCTTGCCAAACCAATTCTTTCTTATTGGTATCTATAAGGTCTATAAAGAGCATACCTTCGGTTCGGGTAGAAACTTGGTTTCCTCCCCAGCCTAGTCCAGGACCCCAGCCCCAGCCCCAGCCGCCGAAGCCTCCCCAGCCCCAGCCTCCAAAGCCCCAAGCGGTGTTATAAACATCAACGCGCTGGTTAGACTTTGTAAAAATGCTAACAAGCATATCTGGATTTTCGGACTTGGTCATACCTTTGGCCATGAGTTCTGCTTCTATCGCCCTTAAGATTCTTCGTTTATCGATATCACTTATTTCAGCCTCATCAATACCAGGTTTAAAGAATGCAAAAGTTTTGTACTGGTCAAAATTTGTTTCTCTATCATAATCCGCCGCAACTCGTATAGAACTGCATGATGACAAAAGGATAGCAAAAACTATAATCGGTGTAAATTTGAGTAACTTTTTCATATGCTTTTTTTTAAATTGTTTCTAACAAATCGTCATCAACGTAGTTTGGTAATGTAACACTTAAATTAGGCTCAACTTCCATGGCACGTTTTATGGCAAAAACCGCACCTTCATTTCTTGCCCAACTTCGTCTAGAGATACCATTATTAACATCCCAAAATAACATCTGTTTTAATCGTGATGATGCTTCTTTAGTACCATCAAGAACCATGCCGAATCCGCCATTAATCACTTCTCCCCAACCTACTCCACCTCCATTATGAATACTTACCCAAGTGGCACCTCTAAAACTATCTCCGATAACATTATGAATAGCCATATCTGCTGTAAATCGTGAACCGTCATAAATATTACTTGTTTCTCTGTATGGAGAATCCGTACCAGAAACATCGTGGTGATCTCTTCCTAAAATTACACAACCTATATCTCCTTTCTTAATAGCATTATTGAATGCTTCAGCAATTTTCATCCGGCCTTCCGCATCGGCATATAATATTCTGGCTTGTGAACCCACAACGAGTTTGTTTTCTTGTGCCCCCTTAATCCATTGAATATTATCAGCCATTTGTTGTTGTATTTCTTGAGGTGAATTTTTCTTGATATTCTCAAGGACATTACAGGCAATTTCATCAGTTTTTGCTAAATCTTCTGGCTTTCCCGAGGCACAAACCCAACGAAAAGGTCCAAAACCATAATCAAAACACATAGGCCCCATAATATCTTGCACATAACTTGGGTATTTAAACTCTCTTCCCAATTCAGGATTATTAGACATAATATTTGCCCCTGCACGAGAAGCTTCTAATAAAAAAGCATTGCCATAATCAAAGAAATAGGTGCCTTTTTCTGTATGCCTATTGATGGCATCAGCATGTTTTCGTAAACTCTTTTGAACTTCTTCCTTAAACTTTTCTGGTTCATTAGCCATCATATCATTAGATGCCTCGAAGGATAATCCAACAGGGTAATAGCCACCGGCCCAAGGATTATGGAGGGAGGTTTGATCGCTTCCTAAATCAATATGAACATTAGCTTCATCAAATTTCTCCCATACATCTACAATATTCCCTAAATATGCGATTGAAACTGTTTCTTCATCAGCTTTTGCTTTCTTAACACGCTCAACAAGCTCATTTAAATTTGTAATTTTTTCATCTATCCAACCTTGGTCTAACCTAACTTGTGTAATTTTTGGGTTAACCTCAGCACAAACCGTAATACAACCTGCTATGTTACCAGCCTTTGGCTGTGCACCAGACATGCCACCCAAACCAGAGGTGACAAAAAGATTGCCTTTTGGCGATTTTCCTATTTTTCTAAAGCCGTTTAAAACCGTTATTGTCGTACCGTGCACAATTCCCTGAGGACCAATGTACATGTAGCTTCCTGCTGTCATTTGACCGTATTGTGTAACACCCAATGCATTAAATTTTTCCCAATCATCGGGTTTGGAGTAATTAGGAATCATCATACCATTGGTAATTACAACTCTAGGTGCTTCTTTATGGGAAGGAAATAAACCCATGGGATGACCAGAGTACATCACTAAAGTTTGCTCATCATTCATTTCGGCCAAATACTTCATTGTTAACCTGTACTGCGCCCAATTAGAGAATACACCACCATTACCACCATAAGTAATCAGCTCGTGCGGATGTTGTGCCACAGCATAATCCAAATTATTTTGAATCATTAGCATTATAGCTGCAGCTTGTTTTGATCTTGCAGGATACTCATCAATTGGTCTTGCACACATCTTATAATCAGGTCTAAAACGATACATATAGATACGTCCATAGGTATCTAGCTCATCCTTAAACTCTGGTAATAAAACCTCATGATACTTTTTATTAAAATATCGCAATGCATTTCTAAGTGCTAATTTTTTTTCTTCAGAAGAAAGAATCGCCTTACGTTTCGGTGCATGGTTTATAGATGAATCATAAGGTTTTGGTTGAGGCAATGTACCCGGAATACCTTCTAATATCTGATCTTTAAATGATAACTTAGTTACTTGCATTACTTATTTTTTAGTTTATCCTTCTTTGTCCTGAGCATTGTCGAAGAGTTAAATCCATATGGGCAATGCCTACAACCGCTTTCACAACAATAGCCTCTTTTTAAGTGATATTGTTCTGTAAAACAGCGATAACCCTCAGGTGTTAGGTAATAATCTCCGTCTTCTATTGGGACATATTTCTTCATGTTTCACAAAGATAATGTAAATTGGTTTGATTTTTGAATTGGTTAAACCGTGATTTTAATTTCAAAATATATGGTGCCAAGAGGCTATATAGGGCTAACGATTTTCCCTTTTGTGTTTTTAAAGCATAAAGCTTTGAAAAGCAATAAAGCACTTTTGAATCATGAAAAAATACACATGAGACAACAAATTGAGTTGCTCATTATACCATTTTTTATCGTCTATAGTTTTGAATTTTTAGTTCGACTTATTCAATATAAAGAATGGAAATTAGCTTATCTAAATATTTCTTTTGAGCGTGAGGCTTATACAAATGAAAAAGACCTTAATTATTTAAAATCAAGGCCTTTTTTTAATTTTATAAATTATATCAGAAAATAATCTTTGCGATTTTCTGTTTGCCATCAACTAATTTTATTTTCAAGAACAATATTATTTCACTAGGCTCAATGGTTTTTATACTAAATCGGTTAGAATTAATCGGTTTATTAGAGAAAAGTGTTCTTCCTAATATGTCATATACTTCAATAGCTTCAATAGTTTCAAAATTAGATTTAACTACAATCTTATTGTTTTCTTCGAAAATTTGAATTCCATTTAGCACCTCCAAATCATCGATTCCTAAAGTAGAATTATTGTATCTCAATATAAATCGGTCATTATGCGTTCCGGCATCCAAGTGAAACGAGTAAGGGAAAACTCTGAGATTATGAATGATGTCCAGTTCTGTATCTTCTAAATATATATCTTGTTCTTGACCATTAAACAATCCGTCAACTGTATTGATTGCTATGGTATGACTTCCTGCTTCGGCTGACACTATTCCCAATGGTACAGTATCGGTATCTTCAAATGGCAATTCTCGACCTTGAATAGACAAAGCTTTTTCATTTAACAGCGAATAGAAACTGTAGCTTTCTTGACTAAAATCATAGCCATCATATAGTCTATCAAAATCATTTGTAGCATTTTGAACGTAACCTACCAAAATAGTATTGATATTGTTATTTGGAGATAGTAAATCTAACCATATTCTATGCTTGTTGTTTACATTAGTATTCTGTTCTTCAGAATTGGATCTGTAAAAATCATTGTTGCTGTATGCCAATACATTAAACTCACGCATACTATTATTGAAGGTCACATTAGAGCCAGATGTTGCCGCATGGTTCATTAACACAAAAAATGCTTGACCAGAGGCTATATACAAATCATTGGTCCCCGGCGGATTAGAACCCGTGTTATTGTGCTCTATGTAAGCATTAGTATCGTAATTATACACAAAGTCTTCATAAAATGGATCATCAATTATTGCTGATGGAGCCGAGCTATGTGGCCATAAATAAATAGTACCGTTAATATTTGTGTTAAAATTTGTGAAGGCATTAGCTGAAATAGCCGAAGGATACGGGTTGCCTATTAGGTTCCAATTATCATCTGCGCTTGTTGCTGTATTTCCATTACCCATATAATCACCAGCATCATAATTACCATGAAAAATTTGTTTTGTAATAACTCCGTTATTCGGTACACCACTAAATAGTACCATATTATTTGCAACGGGATACGTAGTAGCAGGTATCGTATTTGGTGTTCCACCTAAGCCCCTCACTATGTAGCCTTTTCCATCTGCCATTGTTCCCGCAGAGCTAGACCATTCTCCGTGATTGCCTACACCATTACCTGTAACCGTAGGTATCCAATCATACCTTAGGTTAGATGATGGAGAAATATTATTAACTGAGAAACTTTCTACTGGTGAAGACCAATATATATATTCTGTATTTCCTACAGGGCTTTCATCAAAATTTGGAGAACGCTGCACGTGGATGGATCCTGAATTTAAAGCAGAATCATCTACTTGTATTAAACTTGAACTACTTTTAAGGTTCAATATTGCTGTACTTTCTACATTTACCCAATCATTCACGATTAATTCTGTATTGGTCTCAATTTCTAGATAAGCACCAGCTTGTAACGTTAAGTTTCTAGCCTCTGCCGGTGTAGTTGGTGGCAAAGGTATGGGAGCGACCAATTGATTAGCAAGCGGGTTATTTGGCACTGAAGTGTTATCTGGTATTATAACGCAATCATTAATGGTAGGCTCTCCTGAAGGTGTCCAATTATTATCTACAAACCAATTGTTATCAACAGAGCCATTCCAAACCTTAGCTTGATTTACCGTAATAATGAAGTCATCAGTTCTAGTAATCACAGAAGCATTGCATAAATTATATGTTACTTCAGCGGTGTAAGTGGTAGTAGCTGTAGGACTAACTGAGATAGTAGCATCATCATCGTAAGCCGTATTATGCACCCCATCTTCTAACCATATCAAACTTGTTATTGATGTGCCAGAAGGTGCAAACCTCCATGCCTGACTTGTTGCTGTCCAATCACCATCAGCAATATCCCTTACAACTTCTGCTTGGGTACCTGTTGCGTTCTGAATACCAATTTGTGCATTTCCAAAATTCCAAATATCATTATATGAGGCATCAAAAACATCCATATTTTTTTCTTCAATATAGACTTCGATAACATTAGTATTTTCATAAAGCACTATCATACCAGAATAAAGTATGGTCGGATCTGCAAACATAGGTACATCATGCCATGATGCCACTAAAGCCCTACAGGTACTTCCGTTTGTAGTTAAATCCACAAATTCCCACCCAATCTCACCACCTGCTCTTGGGTCTATATCATGATGTACACCATAAATAGATGGCCCAAAGAAATAGTCAATAGGTGAGCCACCTAAATAATCTGTAGAATTAGCCGTTGAAGGTAAAGCATTATTGATTTCCCAACCAGTATACAAGTTTTCTAGACTAGTGTCAAATGATATCACTCCATTAGAATTCATAACACAAGAATTATAGGACTGACCATAAAAACAAAAATCAAAATTATTTGAAGAAAAGTCTATTTGTGGTGACCATACATCATCATCATTTATACTTACCGGGTTGGTTAGACAGCCAAATTGATAAGGAGGATTGTATGGTATAACTTCAGAAGTATAAGAGTTCGTATCACCTAATTCTAAATAGCTAGCTTCTAAAGCTACAGTACTACCAATATTATTACAAGTAATCTCCACAGTATCATTACCTGTACTGTCCATAACGTCTACTGCCGCACAGCCAAAATCACTTGTGCCAGTACCAGGACCCTGCACACAAGGTTCTGTAACACAGATATAAAAACTTCCTTCATCATCAAATATATTTCCCCAAAAGTTATAGACTCTTATGAAGTATACACTCCCAACAGTTAATCCTGTAAGAGTCGTCGTTTCCAAATCATTAGATGTATCATCTACGCAGATTAAGCTATTTAGAGCTCCACAACTACCATCAAAAACTTCAAAGACAGCATCGTCAATATTACCGGGTCTTACGGTAATTGTCTGTTCTGTATCTGATGCTGTAAATTGAAACCAAACATCAGCATCAGCAAAACCAGTACAACCTGTTAAGGATGAAGTTGCACCGACATTACTAGACAATGTAGAAACGCATGGTGTACCTGGGATTAATACTGTTGCACTACCACAATCATCGTTACTGTTATAGACACAAATGGCCCCACTCATGTTATTATTACTGTTATATCTTTGAATTCTCACCCTATATCTTGTACCAATTGTAGTAGCGTATGTAACGACCTCCGCATCACCATCAAAACCATCGTCGGAACAGGCAACAGCTGTTGCATTTGTATTACAATTACCTTCAAAAAGGGTTAAAATCGCATCTTCTGTATAGGGTTGGTAAGAAACCGTTGTGCTTGTACTGGTAGCATTGAACCAGCCCCAAGCATCATCTAAGTCTTCTTCGTTACAATTGCCATTAGTATCTGCCGCATTCCAATAATCGCTATTGTTATTACTATCCCAAGATTGAAAATTGCAACTATCACCTACAGTCAGTTCTCCTATGGCATTGTTATTACAGTTATTTGCTTGAGAAAAAGCATAAGTAGAGAGTGCGCATGCTATGAGAAAGAGTATTTTTTTTATCATAACTTAAAAAAATTAGGGTCATAGTAAATAAAATTAACATTTACACCAAAAGAATGCTCTAAATTTCTTATTATTCGCTAAAATGTAAAAATGACCGACAAAACTCAAAAATGACCGATGAAATCATCAAACATACTGGTATTGAATTAATTATCCGCCGCGAAGATTTAATCCATCCGTACATTTCGGGCAATAAATACAGAAAACTCAAATACAATGTAGAAGCTGTAAAATCGCAAAAAAAATCTACGCTTTTAACTTTTGGAGGCGCCTATTCTAACCATATTGCAGCAACAGCTTATGCTGGCAAAATGTATGGTCTTAAAACCATTGGTGTAATCAGAGGCGAAGAACTAGAATCCCAGATAACCTTTAATCCAACATTAAAGTTTGCAAAACAATGTGGTATGCAATTGTATTTTGTAAGTAGAAAGGCATATAGAAACAAGCAAGATGCTCAATTTATTGAACATCTCAAAGCCCTATATGGTGATTTTTACCTGCTTCCAGAAGGTGGCACTAATACCTTGGCTGTAAAAGGCTGCGAAGAAATTCTTAATAACAGCGACACTAGATTTGATTTTATTTGCTGCAGTGTCGGTACAGGTGGCACGATTTCTGGGTTGATAAACGCATCACACCCGCATCAAAAAATATTTGGTTTTCCTGCTTTGAAAGGTGATTTTTTACAACAAGATATTTGTAAATTTGCAACACAAGACAATTGGGAATTAATTACCGGTTACCATTTTGGTGGTTATGGTAAAATAAATGAAGAATTGATTACGTTTATCAACACCTTCAAAACTGAGCATAACGTTCCGTTAGACCCTATATATACTGGTAAAATGATGTACGGAATCTTAGATTTAGTTAAAAAAGGGGTTTTTACAGAAAACTCAAAAGTATTAGCAATCCACACTGGAGGTCTGCAAGGTATTGAAGGGATGAATTTAAAATTAAAACAAAAAGGGTTGCCTTTAATAAAATGAATTTAAAACTCAAGTATCCTATACTGGTATTGGCTATATCTATCTTTAGTTGCGGGCCAAAAAAAGGCATTGTTACCAAGAAAAAAAACGACAAAAACAAAATCGAAAGAGTCGTTGTTAAAGACACTGAAAAAACCAATTCTGAAAAGAATTCTGAAAAAGTTGAAAAAACAGTAACCAAACCGCCAACATCTACCGAAAGTTATATTGCTCAATATGCAGACATAGCAAAAGCTGAAATGCGAAAATCAAAGATTCCTGCCAGTATTACCTTAGCACAAGGTATATTAGAATCAGCTTCAGGTCGAGGACGCTTAGCAGTTAAGGCCAATAATCACTTTGGAATTAAATGCCACGGATGGAAAGGAGCAAAAATCTATCATGATGATGACCGCAAACATGAATGTTTCAGAAAATACAAAAAAGCCGAATCCTCTTATGAGGATCATTCCGATTTTTTAACAGGCCGAAAACGCTATGCCGGCCTTTTTAAATTAAAACCTGATGATTACAAAGGTTGGGCAAAAGGTTTAAGAGCTGCTGGTTACGCAACCGACAGAAAGTATCCACAGAAACTCATTAGTTTAATTGAGCGTTATAAATTATATGAATATGATACTGACGTATTAAGAAATAAAGACGTAAAAAGAGTACGTGTTAACAGTGGCGTTATAAGATACACTATTGAGGGAGGCGACACACTGTACTCATTAGCTAAACGCTACAATACAACTGTAGATGCTATTAAAAATTTAAACAACCTAAGCTCTAATAACTTGTCCATAGGTCAAGAAATTATGATTCCGAATTAATTTATGTTATATCAAAGAAGTAGTGCTTTATTCAAAGAAGCAGAGAACGTTATCCCTGGCGGAGTAAACTCTCCTGTAAGGGCTTTTAAAGCTGTTGGTGGGACACCTATTTTTGCGAAGTCTGCAAAAGGTGCTTATATATATGATGAAGATGGCAACCGATTTATTGACTATATCAATTCTTGGGGACCAATGCTTTTAGGTCATGCTTATCCACCTGTTGTAGAAGCGGTAATTGAAAAAACAAAGGCAGGTACATCTTTTGGTATGCCAACCGCTATAGAAACAGAAATTGCTAAATTAGCTGTTTCAATGGTTCCAAATATTGACAAAATTAGATTCGTCAATTCTGGTACTGAGGCTTGCATGAGTGCCATTAGACTAGCTAGAGGCTATACAAAAAAAGATAAAATCATAAAATTTGCTGGTTGCTATCATGGGCATAGCGATTCATTTTTAATCGCTGCAGGTAGTGGAGCTGTTACTTTTGGGACGCCCAATAGCCCAGGTGTTACCCAAGGCACTGCAAAAGACACATTATTGGCTCGATACAACGATATTGACAATGTAAAAGCGCTTGTCAATGCTAACAAAAACGAAATAGCTGCCATTATAATTGAACCAGTTGCTGGTAACATGGGATGTATTCCTCCCGCAGAAGGATTCTTAGAAGAGCTAAGGATTATCTGCAGTAACAATGATATACTCTTAATCTTTGACGAAGTAATGACGGGCTTTAGATTGGCCAAAGGCGGAGTACAAGAGCTTAAAGGTGTAAATGCAGACATTGTCTGTTTTGGCAAAGTCGTTGGTGGTGGACTACCAGTTGGTGCATTTGCGGCAAAAAATGAGATTATGAATCACATGGCTCCGGTCGGACCCGTATACCAAGCGGGAACACTCAGTGGAAACCCATTAGCTATGGCTGCAGGTCTTGCTATGTTAAATGCCATTGCCAAAGATAAAGGTTTAATGAATCGATTAGAAGAAAAGACAAAGTACCTACACAATGGAATTACCGAGGCTTTAAATAAAAACAACGTCGCTCACACTGTCAATAGAATTGGCTCTATGATTTCTGTTCATTTTTCTGAACAACCTGTTGTGGATTTTGAGAGTGCTGCAAAAGGCAATAATGATACCTTTAAAAAATTCTTTCACGGTATGCTGAATAAAGGTATTTATATTGCACCAAGTGCTTTTGAAACATGGTTTATAACCGATGCACTAACCTACCAAGATTTAAATGAAACTATTGCTGCTGTAGAAGAGGTCGCTAAAAGTTTATAACAAAAAAAGCTTCACGAATAGTGAAGCTTTTTTTAAAATTTTTTAAGACTTTTTTTCAAGAGCCATATAACGATCGAATTGCTCTTCTGTTAAAATCTGTTTCATTTTAGACATAAGCGTGCTTTCTGCTTTTTCTAAAGAATTATTGTCTGGGTTATTTTGCATTGTAGTTGCTTTACCATATTCAACTAACACAGAATAAACATCATCCATTTGGGTCTTTTCTAAGCTTATAAGTTTTCTTAGAGATTCTGTCTTTTTTTCTGCATCAGCCTTTATCTCATTAACTGTAGTGCTTTGTGCAGATACAGTCTGCGTACCTATAAGCATTGCAATAGCAAATAAACATAATGTAAATATCTTTTTCATTGTAATCTAATTAATTATTATAGGACACTAAAATAATAATTTTATTTAAAAATGTGCGTTTTTGGTGGTAACAAAAAAAAATTAATACTTCTTTTTTAAAGCCTTGTGCTTAGCTTTTTTTTGCTTCAAGTTCATTTCACTGTAGTTTTTGTACTGTTCCTCGGAAAGAATTTCCTTTAGCTGATTATTTAATTTTTCGGAGTGTACTTGCTTTTGTTTTACCATTACTTCTCCAAGTTCCTTTTTATTAATCGCTTTTTTAGACGAAACACTCTGCTTCATTTCCTTCTTCATTTCTAATTTTTCACTAAAGTGATTAAGCATAACAACATGGACCTTCTTTTGCTGATCAGGGCTTAAATCTAATTGCTTTGTTAGCCTATTGGTCTCATTTTCAGCAAGCATTTCTGTCTGGTTCTTTTTTACGACCTTGCTTTTTTCTTGCGCTACAGCATTTAATGTAAAAAAGGTAATAATAATCAATACTAAATTTTTCATAATCGTTGTTTTGGTGCATTTACAGAAGCTAAAAATAAACAATTTTAATTTTCAATCTTAATACTGAATAGATTTTATGAGTTTTTGTGTGGTTTCATAAAGGCTGTTTTTCTCAAATTTATTTTTTAACCAAGCATAAAACTATGAAAGCCATCGTTAAACCTTTAAAATGGCTATAGCATTTCAGTAATTTAATACTAATTGAAATTTCTTACTTTTTATTTTTTTGTTCTTAACTATTTTTTTTAGATTTGACTCGCTATCTCTAATAGAGACAAGCCATTATAATTAGAAGCAAGGTTATCCCTAACCGATGTAGAATCATTTTTATGTAAAATCGTACAATTTTGCTATCTCATTTATAGAAATGTGATAAAGGCGCTATTGCCCCAAATTAACGATATGAACATTAACCTAAACGTATGAAAATGATTAGCAAATTAAGACCATTCTACAGCATCGGAATTCTAATCCTTGGAATTTCACTATTCTTCAACAGTTGTGAAAAAGAACATATTACAACAGAAGAAAATACCCAAAGTAAGTACAAACTATCTAGAGTATACAATGAGGATATACAGGGTAATATCTCTGTTTCACAAAAATTGGATGCCATAGCGGAGACATTACAGCACACAGAAAAAAATGCACAAGGAAGATATAACGGTGTTGTGTTTGACCTCAATCTAAACGAAGCCACCTACATAGAAGCACAAGACGGTTCTTACCACTCTTATACGTTCTCCATTGGCAACGACCAAATTAATTACAACATTAACAATATGGTACTGTCCTCGCATGATAACCAAGAGTACGAGGCATTTTTTGTCACCTATGAGTTAAATGAACAAGAAAGGGCACAGATTGATAATGGGCAGTATATAGATCTATCCCAAAAAACTGTGGTAGAAGCTTTTGACACTTCTCAACTTAATGTATATGAACAAAAATCTGGAGGTACTTTATTTGTGACCTATGAAACGGACTGTACTTGCCATGAAACCCATGCCGATGAAGGTTGCACACACCCAAATATAATTACAGAAGTTTACAGTTTTGGAAATGGTTCTGGCGGTGGAGGCGGTAGCAGTAGCAGTAACTTGGGGGCTGGCGATGGAGCGCCGAGCGGTACTGGCAACCTAAATACTGGCGGTGGAGGCATTGTTAGCAGTGGATCTTCAACAAGACACCCCAGTTTTGTAACCTCGCCAATAAACCCTGACGGAAGCTCTAGTGTTGCCAGCATACTCACCAATTTTTTACAGCCCGAACTGACCACTGCTCAATCTAATTGGATCAACAACCCCAATAACGCAGATACTGTACAGTCTTTATTTGATTATCTACAGGATAATGAAAGTTCGGCTGAGGCTAGAAGTTTTGTTTTGGCAATGATAGATTTTTATATAACAGACAATTGGAAAGATCTGCTGCGACAAGCAGTCGCCAATGGCATAACTTCAACAGCAGAGTTGACCCACAAAATTTATAAAAAGTTATCTGAAATTGCAAACGATTATCCCGCATCTATTTCTTATATTAACGATGTGGTAGATGAATTTAAAGAAATTGCAGATGATGCCTTTGATACTGATCCACAAACTATGGATTGGTTCGATTTGTTTGGTATTTGGTTGTTTGAATTAGGTGATTATGACCAAGATACGATTAACTTTGATGGTGATGATACTACAACTGAAAGTCTAAAACAACAGGAAGGGGTAAACCAAGCAAGACAATTAGCACTAAACAAAATCAATAATAATGATTTAGATGACCCGTCTGTTTCTAATCCATGGACATATGGACAAGGTGAATTCTATGATGGCATGCAAAATGGAAACATGGCAACATCTTTTATGGGTTCATACATCACTAACGTTACCATAACACAAAATAATGACGGTAGTTATACTTTAACTTTTGAAGTTACAAACACCTCCAGCTGGGATTCTGCGACAAGGTTAAGAATTGATAATGACGGAGATGGCATACATGATGGAGTTTTCGATAATACGACAAGGAACAACCAAAATACAATAAATCTTGGAGGTAATATTAATCAAATATGGACATGGACAGAAACGGTAAATTAATAATAATGAAAAAAATCAATTACACATTTGTTTTTCTAATCCTTGCTTCATGTCATTTTTTCAATCCCATTGGCGAAAGCTCAATGAAAAGAGTTGAAGTGAAGCCCGAAAAACAGAAACTTATAGGAGAATGGGAATTAGACAGTTTTAGCTATTCCTTTATAAAAGAACAAGAAAAATCATTTACTGAAAAAACACTTCTAGTACTGAAGGAAGAAGGTAAATTTCTCTTAGAGAATTTCCCTAACCATGATACTTTTGGAAATTTAACTGAAACGGACTTCATAGATGTTGACGGGGAATGGACTATTAGAGAGTCATCCAATAAAGAATTCTGGGATCTAAAATTAGAATTCAAAATAAATCAAGACAGGAATAGGTCGCTAGTTTTTCAACTTTATGACAAAAAAGATCTCGGGCTGATATTATGGAAATCTATCGGAGATCCTGACTCTGGAAACCGTCTCTTATTTAAGAAATAGTATATCAACTAACTTCAATGCCATTTTCTAACAAGTTTTTAAAACCTATAAACTCCCAAACAAGCCAAACATGGTTAGAGACACAATTAAAGACAAAAGTTATTTTGATGATTTTATTTTGAAAAAAAATGAACTTATAAATAAGAATATTAATAAATATAAAAATGATTTAATAAAAAAGGATCGCATCCAATCAGTCATAAACTTTACTATTGGCTTATATAAAAATATGCTGATAGCAAAATATTCTAGAGGTGACAATATGTTTTCAAATTCAATAGCTAACGATTACAATCGCACCATAGATTTGATTTATGATAACTGGGAAGAGAATCAAGGGAAGTTTATTTACAGCGAGGGGAAAGAAACAATAATTCTTAACCAATACACTCTTTCGATGTATTTATCTACTACAGAATTTTTGTCATTAGGAATTCTCATAAACGAAGACAACGAAAAATTAAAAAAGTTGATGGATATTATAATTAAGGATAATGTAAAAGACTCTTTACTCAACTTTTTAATGCAGTATTTAGACAACAATATACCTGATGTAACAAAAGAGAGTTACAAAAAGTTCTTTCATATCAACGAGCGTTTAGGACGTTTAAAAACCATTATTAAGGAAACCGATAAAAACATAGCCGAAAAAGAACTTAAGTACTTTTTAGAAAACGAATGGTATGCCTCTTTTAAAGGTACACCTTTGTACGACCTTCACAACAATCGGCACAACATTTATGCGGGGTATTGGTGCTTTGTGGCCGCTGCCATCGTTAAAATAAAAAGTTTGGATGACAGTAGTTTTAGAGATAATAAATATTACCCAAAAGATATGTTAAACAACTGATATGAAAAAGCTTGCCCCTATCTTATTTTTGGCTATATCGGCACTTATGGGCTGTAAGCCGGCTGCGGTGGATTCCCCAGACTCCAAAAAAAAGAAATTCAATGGAGAAATAGTCTTTAAGATCGTTACAGAAATAGAAGACGAAGAACGATTTGACAACGAGTTGGAGGCCTATGGCAAAGCAGTGGACTCCATTCATTCCAAGGACACATCGTGGCCAGCTGTTGGGCCATTGATGAAAAAGTTAATTGACCCAAGAGACGATTACACCCGAAGCAACTCGTACTATAAGCCCAATTTCTTTACTTATAAGTACACTGACACATTGGTCACTTACAATTTTGAACGAGAATTTACAAAGTACAAGGTCATAATCAATACATTGACCCAAGATTATACCAAGTATAATAAAAAAACCAATAAAATTGTTAAGACCAAAAAGTATAAATTCCATACAAGCGATCTTCCCTATAAAGAGATGATATATAAAGACAGTACCAAAGTAATTCACGGCTTTGATTGTTATAAAGTACTGGTAGTGGAAGACGACCCAACGAGCGATACCGCTGGGATAAAAACTTATAAGGAAATGTATGTCACAAACGACATTCATAGTCTTTATCACCCAATACAATTGAGAAAGGAGTTTTTAGAGCGGTATTACCCCTTGGAGATCAAATACTATTCAGATTTTTTGAGGGACAAAATAACGTACTATTCTGCCGTGTCAATAAAAAGTACTGATTAACTAAGTTAAAAAATTGATAATAACAACGATGGACACCATGACGGAATTTTACCTAATAAAAATAGAGGTGAAGGCATACACTTAGGCGGAACTATAAATCAAACTTGGATATGGACAGAAACGGTAAATTTTTGAATGATATTTTATTAAGCCATTTAGTAAATGTACGAAATAGTAAAAAAGCACATAGTTGAGGAATATAAAAGTGACCATCATCTATTATTAAGCCTAATTAAATCGAATATAGGCATAAGGAAAAGTGAACATAAAAGTATATCCAAGTTTGGTGGTGCTCCATTACTACCAAGAAGATTTGATATTAAAGAATATTTAGAAAAGCCATTATCTTTTCTCTGTCAAATTTTCGTAGATGAATTTCAATCTCTTGATGAATATAAATACCTTAAAAAAGGAACAATTCTTTATTTCTTTATAAACCCTAATTTAAGTTACCCCATAAAAAAAGAAGACTTTAAAGTGTTTAGCCTACCATACCACAAAGATTTTTCGAAACATAAAGACAGTAATCAGTTAGTGTTTGATGAGCTATTTCTCGAATTTTTCTCTCATTATAACTTTCCTTCTTATCAAAGTTATGTAATGGAGAAAGTAGAGAAAGATAATTTTGAATTAGATGAAGAAATAGAGGAGATACAAGATTTCATAAACACATATAATAATTTAACCTTAGATTCTGAAGGCAGCCAGCTTTTTGGAAACCCTCAAGCTATACAAGGTACAGTTTCATTGCATTGGGCTATCAATTCTCTTAGGCTTAATTATAATTTTTCCGAAAAAGAATTACTAAAAATTCGAAAAGAAGAAGAAGAATTCATTCTATTGTTACAACTAGACGTATCAGATATAAAGTTTACTGAGGTTTTTGGAGATGGTGTATTCTACTTTGGAATAAAAAAGCAAGATATTGTCAACAATATTTTCAATAATATTGAATTGGTTTATCAATCTACATAATACTAAATTTCTACTGAATACATTATTGTTGAAAGTAAATACAATACATCTCAATTAAGTACCTTATCTGATGGTACTAAACAAATGAGCGATGCTTGGATACAAGGCAATAATAGATTGGTAAATGAAGTTGGACAAGATTTGGCCAATGACATTCTTGACGATGGTTATACAAGAGTCGTGGCAAGAATATTGCCAGATGGTTCTGTAACATACAAACAATTAGACAGTTCAGGCAACATCATCGGAGTATGGACACCTTAAAGCAAAATAAATTATGGTTAGAGACACAATAAAAGATAAAGACTATTTTAATGACTTTATAGACCGATTAAAGAAAAGTCAAGAAAAACGATATGAAAAATTTAGTAAAAACAGCATAAAAGAAGACAGAATACCTATTGTAAAATATGATATGAGCAATAATTACTTAAGGATGGTCATTGCTAAATATTCTAGAGGCGATAATATGTTCACCAACGAACTTCTAGTAGACATGCTGAACGCAATCAAACTATTGGACGAGAGTTGGTATAAAAATCATTCAGGCATAATACCCTCACAGAAAAACAGAGGGGTTTTTTTGAAACAATATGGACAGTCAAATTATATTTTTTTAATCGACTTACTTTCAATTTCTATATTATCTAATATCAAATTAAAGGATGCTATTCCAATAATAAAGTTTATAGATAATGATGGAGTAAAAGATTTTATATTCAATTTTTTAATTTCTTCTCTTGATGAAAATAGAAAACCAATGGAAAAGGAGAGTTATGAGGAGTTTTTTGGAATCAATGAGATGTATGGACGTTTAAAAACTATTATTAAGGAAACCGATAAAAACACGGCCGAAAAAGAACTTAAGTACTTTTTAGAAAACGAATGGTACGCCTCTTTTAAAAACACACCACTATACAATCAGCACAATACCCCGCATAACACCTATGCGGGGTATTGGTGCTTTATAGCTGCTGCCATCGTTAAAATAAAAGGTTTGGATGATAGTAGTTTTAGAGATAATAAATATTACCCAAAAGATATGTTAAGCCATGAAATGCAGAACTAAATTTTTATGTTTTTTAGTGCTTGTAAATTCTTTAGTTATTAAGGGCACAAGCTGAATCCATTGACCTCCCCAAAGGCAATGATGAGATAAAAATAAGAACTACCACCCCTTTTTTTAGTATATATATTGATGCAAAGGATAAGGTATATTTAGAAAAAGAACTTATAAATGTTTATGCTATTGCTAAAAAATTAAGTTATCTAAGCTATAAACTACCCGATTGGTTAAAACCAAGTGTTAAGATACATTTATATATGGATAAAAATGCAAATTACAGTACTTTAGATATTATTAAAACTCAATTGGCAAGTGTCCATTTTAAACAACTTTACTATAAAACAAATACCATTGAGGATAAGGATATTTTAAGAGGTATGTCTTGGATAAACTATCAATCTTTTTTTAAATTCAAAAGGCTAGAAAAAGTACTTACAGATAAGGAGATTGAAAACAACAATAGGTTAAATGATAGCCTGAGAAAGCTTGGTGAACTAAATGTTATTCCTCCACCCCCACCACCAATGCCCAACTGGTATTTTGACAATCTGCACAAAATATATTCGGACAATCAAGAGGCTATAGATGAGGCTCTAGAAGAACAATCCTATACCTGTACTTTATTGACAAACGAAGGCTTTATGACAGATACGGATATTGTGACAATGGAGAATACTGAAAAGCTGCAAGAACTGTTTTCGTCTTTCAATATTGTCTTTGTAAAATTTGATAAAGACCTAATTTACTCAAACTATTTTAAGGCTATAAAGGCCTTTAAAGAAATTGACACCACAAACAGAGGTTTTTTAGTTGAGCTGTCCAATGAAATTGTGGAAATTCATAAAACATCAGAAATTAATCTTTGTAATTAGAAAACGCTACGTAATAATGAGGTCATTCAAAAGCTACTAAATCTGGCAGTATATTTTTTATGAATAAGGCTTTAAATGGTATCATCGTAGCTGCATGGATAAAATCAACCAAACCATCATACTTATAACGATTTAATCGTAAATAAGTATGATGATTTTAATAATTTGAATCCTAATGCAATAATAGTGTATGATGAAATAATGATTCTATTTCCTTTTAAAGCAAGAATAGCTTTTGAATTCCAATTTTTCCAATTTTTCTGTAATCTTTAAGAATTAACTTCGACAAAAAGTACTATATTGATTTTTTAATTAAAACTCAAGACCTACTTATGCGTAGGTATTTTTATAAACAGAATTATCGTAAAATACATGTCTAAATCATACTACGACCCTGTCGACCTTAGAAAATTCGGAAATATAACAGAATGGAGTGAAGAACTTGGAAACAAGTTTTTTGATTATTACGGAAAAGTCTTTGAAGAAGGGGCATTAACTGCACGTGAAAAAGCATTAATCGCCTTAGCTGTAGCACACACAGAACAATGTCCTTATTGTATAGATGCTTATACTAAAGACACACTACAAAGAGGCGTAACCAAAGAAGAAATGATGGAAGCCATACATGTTGGCGCTGCCATAAAAAGTGGAGCCACGCTAGTGCATGGTGTGCAAATGATGAATAAAGTTAATAAACTAGACGGATAATTCTGTTGAAGATTGCTAATTTATGAATTCGCAGTGTTGCAATTCGTAAATGGTAAATCGTAATTCTTAAATCGAGATATGGCTACAAAGTCCCTACATAAACGCAAAAGCGATTTAGCAAATAGCAATAGACAGCTCGAAATACTTTCTAATGGTATTTTTCAAGATGGAGAGTTGCCTACGTTTAAAGCTAAGATTTCTGAAACCGATCAATTTCCCTTAAAAGCGAAGAAACTCGAAATACTTCAAATCAATGTGGGCTACATGTGCAACCAAGTCTGCGAGCATTGCCATGTAGATGCTGGTCCGGACCGAAAGGAAATTATGACTAAAGAAACTATGCAACAATGTTTGAAAGTTATTAAAAATACGGGAGCACACACGTTAGATTTAACTGGTGGCGCACCAGAAATGAACCCCAATTTTAGATGGTTTATTGAGGAAGCTGCAAAAGCTGGCATTAAAGATTTTATAGTACGCTCTAACCTCACTATAATTCGTGCTAATAAAAAGTATTACGACCTACCGGAGTTTTTCAAAAAGCATAATGTGCATGTGGTGAGCTCTATGCCACATTGGACTCGTGGAAAAACGGACAAACAACGCGGTGATGGTGTTTTTGACAAGTCCATAAAAGCATTACAAGAACTAAATGCTGTGGGTTATGGCATACCAGATAGTAATTTGCGACTAGATTTGGTTTACAATCCCTCAGGGGCATTTTTACCTGGTGACCAAGCATCAATGGAGAAAGATTTTAAAAAAGCATTGATAGAAGATTTCGGCATACAATTCCATAATCTATTTGCCATTACTAATTTACCAATTAGTCGATTCTTAGATTACTTAATTGCTTCGGAAAACTATGAAGATTATATGTATCAATTGGTTGAGGCTTATAATCCAGCAGCTGTTGCCAACGTTATGTGTACTAATACATTGTCTATAAGTTGGGATGGTTATTTATACGACTGTGATTTTAATCAAATGTTAGAATTGCCCGTAAACAGTAAGGTGAAGCATATTTCAGAATACAACGAAGATCTTCTTGAGGGTCGAAACATTGTAATTTCGCAACATTGCTATGGTTGTACTGCTGGCGCAGGAAGCAGTTGTCAAGGAAGTGTAGCCTAAAAAAGTAAACAGTTACAGTATGCAGTTCACCATCAAAAACAGAATCAATTCGTCGTTTCAAGCTCGTATGAGAAATTTCATTCTATTTTTGTGTGCTTGTTTTTCTTCCATTTCTTATGCCCAAGAAACGCTTTCCGACTTATTAAAAAAATACAATTCTGAAAGCATTCCATACATATCCGTACAAGAATTAGCAATGCCAAAAACGGAAGCTATACTTTTAGATGCCAGAGAAATTAACGAATATAAAACGAGCCATTTAAAAAATGCCATTCACGTTGGGCACGATAAATTCGATATTAAAACAGTTAAAACGCAAATTACAGATAAGTCAACTAAAATCGTGGTGTATTGTTCTTTAGGCATTCGTTCAGAAGATGTCGCTGAGAAACTCAAAAAAGGTGGATACACAAATGTTTTTAACCTATTTGGTGGTATTTTTGAATGGAAAAATAATGACTTCTCCGTCTATAATTCTGAAGGAGAAACAGAGAATGTACATGCATTTTCTAAAGATTGGAGCCAATGGCTTTTAAAAGGGAATAAAATATATGACTGATGCACTTGTAATTGTGTTTGTTAAGAACATAAAATTAGGAACTGTAAAAACAAGATTGGCCAAAACCATTGGAGATTATGGTGCTTTTGAGGTCTATTCAGAATTGGTGAAAATCACCGAAAAAGCAACATTAGAAGTAGATGTGGACACTCGTATCTATTTTTCCAATGCGGTTGTCGACACCAAATGGCCTAACACGTTTAAAACCATTCAAAATGGTGCTGACTTAGGCGAACGTATGCTAAATGCATTTAAGGATGGTTTTGAAGCAGGTTATAAACGCATCGTGTTGATCGGTTCGGATCTGCCAGATATTAATTCATCTCATATCAAAAAAGGTATTGACGCTTTAAAAAACAATACCATTGTTTTTGGCCCAGCAGAAGATGGTGGTTATTACCTCATCGGTTTATCTCAACTTAAAGAATCTGTTTTTGTAAACAAGCCTTGGAGTCAATCCAATCTATTAGAAATAACACTTAAAGAACTAGAAAAACAACAAACTAAAGTTGGCATTCTTAATACGCTAAATGATATTGACACGTATGAAGATTTAATTGCTTCAGACTTTTATAAATCGAACAAAAAACTACAAGAAAAAATACAGCAACTTAATGATTAAATTTATTACTGAAAGTACAGAATATCTTCAGGGCAAAGGTTTTGACAATCCCGAAGTTGGTATCATTTTAGGAACTGGGCTTGGTCAACTTATCAACGAGATTGATATTATTGCCGAAGCAAGTTATAACCACATCCCAAATTTTCCGACTGCTACTGTTGAGTTTCATAAAGGGAAACTGATTTATGGAAATTTAGAGGGAATAAAGGTCGTTGTAATGCAAGGCCGTTTTCATGTGTACGAAGGTTACACACTCCAAGATGTCACGTTTCCTGTTAGAATTATGGAAAAACTAGGTGTAAAAACCTTGTTGGTTTCTAATGCTGCAGGTGCCATTAATTTAGACTTTAAGAAAGGAGAATTAATGCTAATTGATGACCATATCAATCTACAAGGCAGTTCTCCTTTAGCTTTTAAAGGTGTTTCAGAATTAGGAGAACGATTTGCAGATATGAGCGCACCTTATGATGATGCAATAAATTCAAAATTCGAAAGCATAGCTACAGCTAATAATATAACATTACATAAAGGCGTGTATGCTTCTGTCGTTGGCCCTCAACTAGAAACCAGAGCGGAATATAGAATGTTAAAAATCATAGGTGCAGATGCTGTTGGCATGAGTACAGTTCCTGAAATTATAGTAGCCAATCATTTGGGGTTAAAAGCTGCTGCAGTATCCGTTTTAACGGATGAATGCGACCCAGATAATCTCAAACCCGTTGATATTGGCGAGATAATCGCTATGGCAACCAAAGCAGAACCAGACATGATAACATTGTTTAAAGAATTGATAAAAACCATATAAATAGTTTACAGTTGCAGTCACAGTTTTCGGTCTTACCATTACTGTAACTGTGACTGCGACTGAATACTTAAAAGAATGAGTTACTTAGAAACCACACATAACATATATAAAGAAGCTGCACTCATACCAGATGTTGGCTTATGTTGTACCACAAATCCTATTTGGGAACTACCCGGATTAAAGATTCCTAAAATTATGCAAGAGATGAACTATGGCTGTGGTTCTACGGTTCATGCACGCGATTTAACCAATAATCCCAAAATGCTTTATGTTGGCGTTGGTGGAGGTATGGAGCTGCTTCAATTCGCTTATTTCAATAGACAAAAAGGAGGTGTAATTGGGGTTGATGTTGTTGATGAAATGTTAGAAGCTTCTCGCAAAAATTTTAAAGAAGCTGAAGCGCAAAACGACTGGTTCAAATCTGAGTTTGTAGAACTTAAAAACGGAGATGCCATGAATCTACCTGTTGAAGATAACAGTATAGATGTAGCGGCTCAGAACTGTTTGTTCAATATATTTAAAGCTGATGATTTAAAAAGAGCCATTGCCGAAATGTACCGTGTGTTAAAACCACATGGCCGTTTGGTTATGAGCGATCCTACTTGCGAACAACCTATGAATGACGTATTGCGAAACGACGAACGTCTTAGAGCACTTTGCTTAAGCGGCAGTTTACCAATTGCAGAATACGTTAAAGCATTGACTGACGCAGGTTTTGGAACGATTGAAATTAGAGCACGTAAACCTTATAGAATTCTAGATCCTAAAACGTATCCAACAGAAGAATTAATTTATATAGAATCCATAGAAGTTGCTGCTATTAAAGACCCAATGCCAGAAGATGGCCCTTGTGTTTTTACAGGAAAAGCAGCAATTTACTTTGGAGATGAGGATTATTTTGATGATAAAGCTGGGCATGTTTTATTAAAAAATCAGCCCTTGGCTATTTGTGATAAAACAGCAGGTGTTTTGGCTAACTTAGATAGAAATGATATATTTATTAGTGAATCTACTTACCATTATGACGGTGGAGGTTGTTGTTGATTGCGCAAGACCTTTCGGGCATTGAAAACCTGAAAAGGTCTGAATTTAAAACTATGGAAAAACTGGAATCTGGTCATTATTATCATCTTTACAACAGAGGCAATAATAAAAAAGATATTTTCTTTGACTTAGGTAACTATGATTATTTTCTAAAACTATTGGGAAAGTACATCAAACCAATTTCAAATATTTATGCTTATTGTTTGATACCTAATCACTTTCATTTAGTGTTAAAAGTAAATGACAAAGTTGAGAACCCTTCCCAAGCCTTTTCAAATTTAATGAATGCATACACCAAAGCAATTAATAAAAGGTATAATCGATCAGGAAGTCTCTTTCAAAAACCGTTCAAAAGAATAAGAATTGAGAAGGAAAATTATTTTTTAAACTTGATAGTTTATATACATCTCAATCCGTTAAAGCACAATTTAAACACCCATTTCGAGAAATACAAGTATTTATCTTATTCAGAAATAGTCAATAACATTAATCAATTGGTAGATTCGAATAAAGTCATTGATCTTTTTAATGATAAAGAAAATTTTATAGCCGTTCACAAATTAAAAACTCACAATTTAGAAGATAATACTTTATCTTTATAGTAATTGAGACCTTTCAGGTTTTGAAAACCTGAAAGGTCTAGTTATAATATGCAGAAATACCTAGACATCATAAAAAAATCCTATTCCGATTACTGGAATTATCTCAAATATGAACTGATTGATCTCAATCATTGGGACAATTTTTTTTATGGCCTTATCGCTATTTCCTTTATAGTGTGGGTTTTAGAAATTGCTTTTCCTTGGCGAAAACAACAAGCTATATTTAGAAAAGATTTTTGGCTCGACACCTTTTATATGTTTTTCAATTTCTTTTTGTTAAATCTCATAGTTTTAATTGCACTATCCAACACAGTATCAGAACTATTTAAAGATGCTTTAAGTGGTGTTGGTTTATCTATTTCCAGCATTCAACTTTTTGATATTGATAACATGCCAAAGTGGTTGGGCTTACTCATATTTTTTCTGGTTTCAGATTTTGTACAGTGGAATACACATCGGCTTTTACATCGTGTTCCGTTTTTATGGAACTTCCATAAAGTTCATCACTCAGTAAAAGAAATGGGCTTTGCTGCTCATCTTCGCTATCATTGGATGGAGCCTGTTGTGTATAAATCACTGCTCTATATCCCGATTGCACTTATCGGTGGATTTGATGCGCAAGATGTAGCCATCGTGTATTTCTTTAGTATTGCCATTGGGCATTTAAACCATGCCAATTTAGGTTGGGGCTATGGGGTTTTAAAATACATCTTCAACAATCCTAAAATGCATATTTGGCACCATGCCAAAGGTTTACCAGAACATGTAAGGTATGGCGTTAACTTTGGACTAACCTTAAGTCTTTGGGATTATCTATTTAAAACTGATTTTGTGCCTTACGATGGCAGAGATATTGAATTAGGCTTTGATGGTGATGAAACATTTCCCAAGGATTTCGTAAGTCAGGAATTATATCCTGCATTCTCACGAAAGCGGGAATCTAATGAATAGAAATATCAAACATGAAATATCTTTCAATTTTAGTATTAGTATTGTTTATAACTTCATGTTGTGGAACAAAAAAAACTATTGAAACGCAACCAAAATCAACAAAAGATGTTGCAATTGTAACAGAAACTCCAAAAAATATTGAAATTTCAGAATCCAAAAATGATACTGATAAAACTACTGAAATGGTTGAAGTTGTGAATAACAATGGAAATACTATAGTTGAAGTTGAAAGCTATGAAAATGCTAAAGAAGCCCTTGAAAACCTAAACGCTGAAACACAGAACGATTCGGTAAGTAAAAAACTCACTTTTTATCAAAACACATCTAAGCCCGAAGGGTATTTACACGACTTGTTCGATGACCTTTTGCAAAAACATGTATCAGACGAAGGTAAGGTGGATTATAAAGGATTTAAAAATTCTTACAACGATTTAGTAGGCTATATTAAAGTCCTAACCTTGCTTTACCCAGAACTTAATGAGTTTTCAAAAGAAGAAAAACTTGCTTATTGGATTAATGCTTATAATGCCCTAACCATAGATTTAATCATTCGTAATTATCCTTTAGAAAGTATAAAAGACATCAAAGACCCATGGGACCAACGCCTCTGGAAATTTGGAAACAAATGGCAAAATCTTAACGATATTGAGCACAGCATTTTAAGAAATATGGATGAACCACGCATTCATTTTGCCATAGTTTGTGCTTCAGAATCTTGTCCTAAGCTTCAGAATAAAGCATTTACAGCAAGCAATTTAGAAGAACAACTTACTAACGCCACGCAAGAATTTATCTCTGATACGTCTAAAAATGAACTCTCAAAGGACAGAATAAAGCTTTCAAAAATTTTTAAATGGTTTGCTAAAGACTTTAAACAGAATGGAAGTCTGATTGACTTTTTAAATCAGTATTCAGAGGTTACAATTTCTAACAATGCTAAAAAAAGTTTTAAAGATTACAGTTGGGATCTAAATGATTAAAAAATCTCATTATTCTTAGGTGCTGAAATAAATTCAGCATCACAAAATTTATGAATAGAATCTCAATAATAATTCCTGTTTTAAATGAGTCAGCAACAATAAAAGATTTACTGTTTCACTTAATTGATAATGCGTCTTTAGATTCAATCTCTGAAATTATAGTAGTAGATGGAGGGAGCACTGATAGAACAAAAAAAGTAATTGAGGACTTAGATTTAAATATCACCCTTTTAGACTCAGAAAAAGGGAGAGCTAAACAAATGAATCTTGGTGCAAAAGAAGCAAAAGGCACTATTTTCTATTTTCTTCATGCAGATTCATTTCCCCCAAATCGATATGATAAATTTATTATTGGAGAAGTTAATAAAGGCAATAATGCGGGCTGCTTTAGAATGCAATTTGATAGCAATCATTGGTGGCTACGTTTAGCAAGTTGGCTAACTCAGTTTTCTTGGCGCGCATGCAGAGGTGGTGATCAAAGTCAGTTTATAACACGAGAGTTATTTGATGACATTGGTGGCTATGATGAAGACTATATCATTTACGAAGACAATATCTTAATTAACGAATTGTATAAACGTAAGCAATTTGTAGTCATAAACAAAAAAATAAGAACCTCAGCCAGGCTATACAAAAAAGTAGGTGTCTGGAAATTGCAATATCATTTTTGGGTTATTTATGTAAAGCGTTGGTTTGGGGCTTCAGCTGATGAGATGTTGGCTTATTATAAGAAGTATATTTCTTGATTGATTATTTATTCCTGCCTTTTTCATTTGGGTATAAATCTTTCAAAAGATCACTTTGAAAGATTTCTTTTGTTTCTATGTCTATCGCAGATAATTTTCCTGTAAAAGCAGCGCCAGTATCAATATTCCAAACATTAATGGCATTCATCGGTTCGTATGTATGATAATATAATGTTGGAGTATGACCTATATAAATTTCAGAATAGTGCTTAAGTCGATTTGGGTATAATTCTGAATTCTTTTGTATACGCTTGTCCATAGTACGCGCCATTTCCCACAAAGTACGGTCAAAATAAAAAGTCTCTTTATGAGTCTCCCGCTCTACTCCATGCATCGACGTGAACCCAGCATGAACAAATAGTCTATTTTTACTATCGATATGATATAAAGGCATAGCTTCGAAAAAATTAAGGTGTGCTCTTTTCTGTTCTTCCGAGAAACCAGTATAGCTTTCTATGGTTTCTTTTCCTCCATGTTGAAACCATACTTCATTTATAAAGCTAGAAGCCAACCACTCCTCACTCCAAACGTCATGATTCCCTTTTATAAAAACACATTCATTGGTTTTAGAAAGCTCAATTAAGTATGTGATAACCTGAGCAGATTCACTCCAACCATCTACATAGTCTCCTAAAAAAACAAGTGTATCATTTGTGGTAAACTGAGCTCTCTCCAAAACTTGAATTAGTGCTCTTAATCCTCCATGAATATCCCCTATCGCTAGTGTTCGCATAAATTTTAATTTTCACAAAATTAAGGATAAGATACTGAGATACCGAAACAAGTTCGGCATTAATTCAACCAGTAAAATCACCTATGGGTATAGCTCTTGTTTGTTTTGGGTCTCATTAAAAATACTGCCCTATACCAAACACCAAACCTTGTGTTGAGTCCGGTGTAACACCAACACCATAATCGATTCTAAAAATGGCATTGAATATTTTCTTGTGAATAAATCGCAGTCCCAAACCTGGATAAACTCTTAAGTTTTGAGAATCCGCAAAATCACCCAAGTCACCACCTGGATTTCTCCAACTTCCGGCATCTACGAAAGCATTGCCCTGAAGTGAAAACCAGCCTTTTTCATATAAGGTATACCTATACTCTGTATTTAAAACTATTGCCGCTGTGCCACGATCTATAAGATTACCAACACCTCTAATGTTTAAGTTATTATCCACGGCAAACGGTGCAAAAGGCGTTTCATCGTTTGTTGCCAGTCCAAGTCGTAATCGATTCGCCCAATTTCCTCGTTTTCCAAATCGCTTAAAGTATTGAAAGTCATTCCAGCCAATTAAAAAATCTGGCAACATATCATCATCTGTAGAATGCACATATTGAAAATTAAAGATGCTTCGGAAGCCTTCTACATACTGATAATCGTAATTAAGATTATTGTATTCATAAATCAGTTTGTACAACATTTTATCTACCACTAACGCTTGTGGTACATTTGGATTCGTAGCACCAGACTTATACTCATAATCTTCAGTAAAGAAATTAACCCCAAATTCTAAACGATTTGTAAAATTGAATTGATACAAACCTAATACCTCAAAGGACTCATTATTGTAACGATAGTCTGCTGTAGTATTATCAAAGAACACAGGTTCTTGTGTCGTTAAATTTTGAAAATTGACAGCCAATCCTAATTTCCTTGAAAATAAAAAGGGAGCTCTGAAATTTATCGCATAAGAATCGTAAATATCTTTTTGGTAAAAGCCCCCAAAAGTAATGTTTTGCCCAAATAAATTAAACTCATATAATCCTAGTCGATAGGCAAACTCGTCATCATTGGTGGTGTATACATTGGCAGATGGAATGATTGTGAAATTCTCTTCTATATTATAAAACACATTAAACTCATTAGGTTCAATAGCAGGAAACACTTGATAAGACGCATGAGCAATAGATGGCAAACGCTTAAGTAATCTAATATCTTCCTCAATAAGAGAGGAGTCTAATACGACACCTGACTTTATAAAAGCAATTTTCTTTACAAATGATGTTTTTAGTTTTTTGTTTCCTTGAATTTTTAAATCAGCAACTTTATACTCTTGGGCATTAGCAAAAGATACCAATAGAAATAATAAAACTGAAAGGTGTTTCATGTGATGGCTATTACTACACTTTGTCGCTAACCTCACATAACCTTACTAATTTTTAAATTTTATTATTCTGGTTTATAATAGGTTCGGATAATTTTCTCTACAGGCTTATTCTGAGGTGTGAACATTGAGTCGTCTTCACCTCCAACTTTATCGTATTCTATAAACCATTTCCAAATAAAACCTCCTGCGAACCAATCCTCTTTCCAAAAGGTTTCATAGAGTGCTTTTGTTGTATTGACTTGAGCTTCTAAATTAACATCGGTCATTTTATGGTCAGATACCCATGGCTCTCTACCAGCATAATCAACACTTCTATAACCATACTCAGTAAATAGAATGGGTTTCTTATGTTCTTTAGCCATTTTTTCAATAATCGGTTTATGAGTTTTCCAACCTTTCAAACAGGTTTCAAAAGTTGGTGTTTTCTCATCACTTACAGGAAAATAGGCATCTACACCTATATAATCTAGCTGATCCCAGAATGGTGTGCGTCTAAACTCATCCCAATTAGCAGCATAGGTGAGCTTACCTTTATATATAGTTCTAATTTTAGCAATTAAATTAGTCCAATACTCTGGTCTGTATTTTACAAATAGTTCTAGTTCCGTTCCTATACAAAATATCTCTGCTTTCGTCTCTTTTGCTAGTTCTGTATATTCAAGAATAAAGCTCGTATATGAATCTTCGAGCGCTTTCCAATCGTCTTCAGAAGTCATCATTATATTACCTGTAAACTCACCTCTCCAAACCCAAATCTGGGGTTTTATCATTATTTTAATATTTTGCCTGCGCAGCTCTTCAATATACTGTCTGGCACCTGCTCTGGTTTCACCAAACCATTGTCTATCTGTATTATGAACAATATCTGGATGTTCTAGGTTTTTTATAAACCCAAAGGGCATTATTGCGGCAAAATTAGCATTAACATTTACGACTGGCTTAACATGAGATCGGTCAGCTTCAATTGCTGCAGCGACAAAACTGATACCATTAATCTTTTCCTCTTGTCCATTACAAGCGGATAACGCAATGAGTAAAACACAAAAAAATAGGCACTTAAAAATTCTCATAAGAGTTTTATTAAGATCCTAATTTATATAAATCCTAGAACAAAGCTCTTAAACCTATATTAAATGTTTGCCCCAAACCTGTGTCGTTGCCTCTAATAAAATTTGAATATAAGAACTCTATATTCAGTTCGTCAGTTAATTGGTATTTAGCACCACCACCAAGAATAGTTGCATCTTGGCTAAAATCATTAAACCCATCATCATTTCCTCCAAACGAAACCAATTGTATATGTTGTACCAGACCAAGTACAGTAAATTTAGAGCTCGGAAAATAGCTCAAAAACACGCCTGGTATTAAACGTAGGCTATTATAAGCAAAGCTATCCTGGTCACCAAAATTATATTCTGTGTTTAGCTCTGTAAATAATTGCCAATCACCACCAGCAAAACTGTAGTCGTAAAAGAATCGGTTTTGAAAAATAAAGCCGCCTTGGTCTAAGAAAACTCCATCCTCTGTTTCATTATCAATTAGAGGAATGTGAAATGCAGTCTGAATGGTAAAATTACTCACATTTTTTAGGGGATTAAACTTGATGGCTGGTGCAAATGATGTAAAGCCCGAACGCGCAGAACCACGCTCACCATCAAACGAAAACACATCTAAAGCATCTCTACCTCCAATGGCGTTAGAACGAAATTCTAACAGTAGACCCATATTAATTCGATTATTATCTGAAATACCAGTAAAAATATCAACTGTTGATGTAAAAAAGGTATTTCTGGGAATGTCTTGTTCCTCTCCACTTGGACCAAACAGGTCACGAGTTTCAGTATAAAGGTTATTAAACCATTTTATATCCCATTGTCCTTTTTTTAGTAAAATCGATGGTGTGTATTCTTGAATTACACTTTTTTGAGAGTCTTCATCTTCTTGAGAAAACCCTGTAAAAGAGATTATTAACACAAATACTAGTATACTTATCTTTTTCATTATTGCTGTTTTTATGTTCCCACACTTTGTCTGCGCTCAGTGTAAAATCTGTTTGTTTTTAGTTTTAGTAGGTTATTAATGAGAATTTTATTTCCATCGGAATGACAAAATCATTGCTTATTTAAACTCCAGTTGTAAGTGAAATAACCCAACTTGTAGTTATCAGGAATTTGCTCTGTTCTGTACTTATTTATAAAATCGATTTCGGTCATTCCATCCATGGTGAAATCTTCTTTATACCATTTCATAATTTCAGAGACTTCTACTTTTTTCTTTTTTGTATTTACTTTTAAAAAATTACCATTCAATGCCTTTTTAGTTTGAGTATCTAACTGAGAATTCAATATGTTTGGCAAGTAAGCTTTGTTAATTAGTGGTGGACAACCCACAGCGCCACAAACTAACACAAAATGAAAGCGTGCATCCTTAAACTTTGCTCTAAGCAATTTATTTTCTATGTCATTTAATGTAATGTGCTTTCCACCTAAACTATATTTGGTCTTGTCAAAAAATCCTTTATTATCTAATGGTGATTTTGTCGGGTAGTTATCTATAATACCTTTTATAGTAGCAATATTATAGGCGTTAATCCAAAATGCCTGGTAGTTCTTGGCATCAGAAGTTTCAATTGAAATATCTTTAGCAATCCTTAAAATTTCGTCTAAAGTTGATTGATCTTCATGTATGGCTCCATAACCCACTTTTCCATTTTTAACATGAGTTTCTAAAAATACATTTGTCTTTAAAAAGAAGGTTTCTAAATCTTGAGCACTGATTATACCCATAAACAATAATGCAACATATAAAGGGTGTTTTTTCATGATTTCTATATTTTATTCCACAAAGTAATGGCACTTATGTCGCATAAAATGTTAGGTAACTTACATTGTGAAAAAAAGATTTTCACCGTCTTAATTAATTATAAAACCTTACAAATCCTTTTTAATTTAAAATCTATCTAAATTGAAAGTCAGGATTAAGTTCTTACCTTTAAGTTCGACAGACAACTTAACTAGCAATCAAAAGTTACCCGACTTCTCGGGCATAAATTATGGAGCATATCGTTATTATTGGCAATGGTATTTCTGGTGTTACTTTAGCCAGACATGTTAGAAAATTGTCAGACAAAAAAATCACCATTGTTTCTGCCGAAACGGATTATTTCTTCTCTCGTACCGCCCTCATGTATATATATATGGGACATATGAAATTTGAGCACACACAACCTTACGAGGATTGGTTTTGGAAAAAAAACAGAATTAATCTTAAAAAAGGTTATGTAGAAACGGTAGAAACGAAATCGAAGACACTTCATTTTGCGGATGGCGATACATTAAAATATGATAAACTTGTCATTGCCACAGGAAGTAAACCGAATAAATTTGGTTGGCCAGGACAAGATTTAGATGGTGTTATGGGGATGTACCATAAACAAGACTTAGAAAATCTTGAAAAACATGCACCTAATAAAGAAGTTTGTAAACGTGCCGTGATTGTTGGCGGAGGATTAATAGGTATTGAATTGGCTGAGATGCTAAATAGTAGAAGTATTCCTGTAACGTTTCTAGTCCGCGAATCTAGTTTTTGGAATGGTGTTTTACCCGAAGGAGAAAGTGCCATGATAAATAGGCATATTAGAAATCACCACATTGATTTACGGCTTTCAACCAATTTAAAGGAAATTAAATCTGACGATAACGGAAAAGTAAAATCGGTAATTATTGAAGAGACTGGTGAGGAAATTCCGTGCAATGTCGTTGGGCTTACTGCTGGCGTATCGCCAAATATAGATTTTATAAAAGATTCTGATATAGAAACTGGTCGCGGTGTAAAAGTGAACCGCTATCTAGAAACCAATATACAAGACGTTTACGCTATTGGTGATTGTGCTGAGCAACACGAAGCTATCGGTAACAGAAGACCAATAGAAGCAGTTTGGTACACAGGTCGCATGATGGGCGAAACCTTAGCGCAAACGCTATGTGGAAATCGTATTGAATACAAACCAGGGCATTGGTTTAATTCAGCTAAATTTTTAGATATAGAATACCAAACTTATGGTTGGGTGTTTGGTTCTAAAGGCAGACCAGAATACGAACAACATTTTCATTGGAAACATACAGATGACACTAAATGTATTACTATAGCATTTCATAAAGACACAAAAGAATTCTTGGGCATCAACACCTTTGGCATACGTATGCGACATGAGTTTTTCGACAAAGTTTTAACAGAAAAATGGAACGTTGATAAAGTGATTGAACACTTATCTGCGGCGAACTTTGATCCCGAATTTTATAAACTTCACGAAAAATCAGTCGTTGAGCATTACAATAAAACTACAGCAAGTAACATAAGCCTTAGTAAAAAATCTTGGAAAAAAATCTTCGCCTAAATAACATACAACTATGAAAACAATTAAATACATAGGCTTAGCTATTTTTCTTATAGGTTTAGTCATTTTCACCGCATCTATCTTTACTGGTTCTTTCAATTTAACCAAACAAGAAGTTGCTGAATATATAGAAACACAAGGTTATAAAGGAGATATTATTAAGACTGAACTTGAAAAAGCTTTAGTAACAGAAGAAGAACTCAACATTTTTGAATTTTCCACTCGTGTGAGAAATGCCTATGAGGCATCAAACAATCACTATGATGAGTTAATCAAAAAATATGATGCTGAAAAGAATTGGGATAAAAAAGGAGAACAATACCAGTATAAAATTCATGGCAAACCCCACACCATTAGTTACAACTTGGCAAAAAAGGCGGGTTCTGGGTTTGTGAAGGAAAATGCTGTGCTTATGTGGTGGCTCACTTTTGGGCTAGGTATTGTTGGAGCATTGTTATACATTTTACCTAATCTTATTTTGCTTGGAGCTCCAGGAATAAAAAATGATGGTATCTATCACAAGTCGGCTACGAATCGTGGCTGGATCGCCTGGTTAGTCTTGGTATATCTCGTTGCGTTTTATTTACTGCTTTATTTTATGCCAGATTATGTGGTAAATTGGACATTTATTCTCGATCCCATCAGTAATTCGCTCAATGGTGGTGATGCTAGCCAATGGTTTGTTTACGGGTTTTTATATTGTGTAATCATGGTGGTTATGGCTGTACGCATGTATATAAAATACCGCCATAATAAGTATCAAATTATACGAACCACTTCAGTGCTGTTTTTTCAGATTGTATTTGCATTTCTGATTCCAGAAATCATGACTAGCCTAAACATGCCAGGTTATGATTTTAAAAATGCTTTTCCCTTAGATTATGATTTTTTCTTTGAATGGAATATTAAAAACCTTACTGAAAGCGGGGCAATAGGACTGTTTATATTGGTTTGGGGCACTGTTTTAACGCTTATAATTGTGCCTTTAATGGTTTACTTTTTCGGAAAGCGTTGGTATTGTAGCTGGGTCTGTGGTTGTGGTGGACTTGCCGAAACCTTAGGTGATCCTTATCGCCAACATTCTGACAAAAGCCTAAAAGCATGGAAGTTAGAGCGTTGGGTAATACATTCGGTTCTGTTGATTTCTATTATAATGACCGTTGTAACGTTATACTGCTATTTTACAGGTGCTCAGTCATTTTTAGGAATAAATTCGCAATGGATAAAAGACACTTACAGCTTTTTAATCGGCGCTTGGTTTGCTGGTGTTATTGGCACAGGATTCTACCCAATTTTTGGTAATCGTGTGTGGTGTAGATTTGGTTGTCCCTTAGCTGCTTACCTAGGCTTGGTACAACGTTTTAAATCACGTTTTAGAATCACAACCAACGGCGGACAATGTATCTCATGCGGTAATTGTTCTACATATTGCGAAATGGGTATTGACGTAAGAGCTTATGCACAGAAAGGCGAAAACATTATACGTTCTAGCTGTGTCGGTTGCGGTATCTGTTCGGCAGTTTGCCCAAGAGGTGTGTTAAAATTAGAAAATGATAGTATGAAAGGACGCATTAATCCGACTGAGATCTTATTGGGTAACGATGTAGATCTCATGGAACTTGTAAATCAGAAATAATGCGATTAACTATTATCTTCTTTTTAATATCTTCATTAGCTTTTGGACAGAAGCTTTATCAAAAAAAAACATTTGAGGATGGCAAAATGAATTCAGAGGGCTGGATTGAAAATAATCAAAAGACAGATTATTGGAAATTCTACCATGAAAATGGGCAGCTTTCAAAAGAAGGCCATTATAGGTATAATAAAAAAGAGGGCTTTTGGAAATTTTACAATGCCAAAGGGCAACTTGTAAAAGAAGGCCACTTTAAAAACGGATTAAAAACAGAGTTTTGGAAAAGATTTAAAAATAATACTTGCATTGAAGAAGGCCATTATAAAAAAGACAAACGCATAGAGCATTGGAAGTTTTATTACAACAACGGAGAATTAAAAGAAGAAGGGTTCTTTTCTAATGGCTTAAAAACTGATTTTTGGAGATCTTTTCACAGCAATGGAAAAGTTTCAAAAGAAGGGCATTTTAAAAACGGAAAAGAGCACGGCTATTGGAAATTTCACCATACAAATGGGCAATTACAAAAAGAAGGTGAATACAATTTAGGGAATACCATAAATTATTGGCAATTTTACAGCGCCAATGGCAAAAAAACATCCGAAGGACATTTCGTAGATGGCAAGAAGCAAAACTGGTGGTTATTTTATGATGAGAATGAAAAAATCAATCATAAGTGCCAACTCAGTTATAATCAAAAAAATGGTTATTGCTTAATGTATAAAAATGAAAAATTGACTTCTGCGGTTAAATATTCCAATGGCGAGAGAATTAAAGAATGGACGGATTTAAAATCATTCAAAAAAGAAAATAAACTATCTGATTTAAAAAGTCAATGACCAAAATCGTAGTCATCATTCCTGCCTTTAATGAGGAAGAATCCATTTCTAAAGTTATAAAAGATATTCCTAAAACTGTTGAGGAGGTTATTGTAGTGAGCAACAATTCAACCGATAATACTGAATCCAATGCCAAAAAAGCTGGTGCAACAGTTTTGGTTGAAGAAAGAAAAGGTTATGGTTATGCCTGTTTAAAAGGCATGGAATACGTGGCAAGCTTTGACTATACTGTACGACCAGACATTATCGTATTTCTAGATGGGGATTATAGTGATTACCCAAATGAGCTGACGAAACTTGTTCAACCTATAATTGAAGATGATATAGATTTTGTAGTGGGAGCGCGAACTAAAGCCCTACGTGAAGATGGTTCTATGACAGGGCCTCAGATATTTGGAAACTGGCTTGCAACCACCTTAATGAAATTGTTTTTCAGGTCATCATTCACAGATTTAGGGCCATTTAGGGCTATAAAATATGATAAACTTTTAGCTCTAAACATGGAAGACAAAACCTATGGTTGGACTGTAGAAATGCAGTTAAAAGCACTAAAACAAAAGCTGAGTTACAGGGAAATCCCCGTTAATTACAGAAATAGAATTGGTGTCTCAAAAGTTTCAGGAACCATAAAAGGTGCTATCTTTGCAGGCGTTAAAATCTTATCGTGGATTTTTAAATACAGTTTTAAGTGATTTATTTACACTATTTTATAATTGTAATATATACCATAGCAATCATTCTGATTTTTATGTATGCTTTGGCGCAATTAAATCTGCTTTCCAACTATTTATCTTCAAAAAAGAAAAGGGAAATCTGTGATACTTTCGATTTGTCCAATTCAAATGAAATTCCTTATGTAACCATTCAGCTTCCTGTATATAATGAAATGTATGTTATGGAGCGATTGCTTGATAATATTTCCTTAATCGATTACCCAAGAGAAAAACTTGAAATTCAGGTATTGGATGATTCAACGGACGAAACCATAGACACCACGAAAGCGCATATCGATAAACTGGCCGCAACTGGCTTAGACATAAAACACATTACGAGAACAGATCGCAAGGGTTTTAAAGCCGGTGCACTAAAAGATGGTTTGGCTATTGCAAAAGGTGAATTTATTGCCATCTTTGATGCCGATTTCTTACCTCAACCCAATTGGCTTAAACGTACCATTCCATTTTTTAAAAATAAAAAAGTTGGCGTTGTACAAACACGTTGGGGACATATTAATAGAAATTACTCCATACTCACTAAGATCCAAGCTTTTGCATTGGACGCACATTTTACTCTCGAGCAAGTAGGAAGAAACTGCAAAGGACACTTCATTAATTTTAACGGTACAGCTGGTGTTTGGCGTAAAACATGTATTCTAGATGCTGGTAATTGGGAAGGAGATACGCTAACAGAAGATTTAGATTTAAGCTATAGGGCACAACTTAAAAATTGGGAATTTAAATACTTGGAAGATGTTGAGACTCCCGCAGAATTACCTATCGTTATCAGTGCTGCACGCTCACAACAATTTCGTTGGAACAAAGGTGGAGCTGAGAATTTTAGAAAGATGCTTTGGCGCGTTATAAAATCTAAAAATATTTCTGCAAAAACTAAAATACACGGACTATTACATTTGTTAAATAGCACCATGTTCTTAAGCATTTTTACAGTGGCCATTTTAAGCATCCCTATGCTGTACATAAAAAATGAATATGCTCATTTACGAGATTATTTTTACGTAATGAGCTTCTTTGTAATGAGCACCATTATTTTCTTTGTTTGCTACTGGTTTATGTACAAAAACATTTACGGTAGTGGATTTAAGAGGTTTTTTGGTTATATAGGTATGTTCTTTACTTTCTTTTCTATTGCCATGGGTTTTTCACTACATAACTCAATAGCAGTAATAGAAGGTCACATAGGAAAAAAGAGCGAATTTGTGCGCACGCCAAAATTTAATATTAGAAAGTTTAAGGACAACTGGAAAAACAACAAGTATCTTAGAAAAAAACCATCACCTAACGTTATTATTGAAGGCATTTTGATGCTTTACTTTGGTTTTGGGCTATACAGTGCTTTTATAGTTGGAGATCAAGGAGGTGATTTTGGATTGTTCCCTTTTCATTTAATGTTATTTATAGGATTTGGTTATGTATTCTTTAAATCCTTGAGCAGCAAAGTTTAGTTTCGATCTTTAAACGGAATAACAGCACCTTTTTCCAAATAGTCTTTTAAACCTTTCAATAACATTGCCCAGCAAAATGACGAATGTTTAAAGTGGTCATTACGTTTAGGCCAATCCTTATGAAAAAAATCAAGACAAGTACCATCTTCTTTTTCCTTTAGTTTAAATCCAAAAGTTGTTGGGTTCCAATCATCATCAGATTTTACCATTTTGTAATGGATATAATCGTCTTGTTTACAACTTTCAACTTTAGCATACCAATCATAGTCATCAGTAAAATTAAAATTATACTCTTGCCCTACTTGTGGAGTTCCAGAACATTTTAACGGCCACCAATTTACCAAGTGTTTTGGTTCTGAAACCGCTTTGTAAACACTTTCCTTATCACTTCTTATCGTAAAATTGAAGTAAATTGAATGGCTCATTTTTAAATATTATATGAATTAAAGTTATGAATCTTTTTTATATCCGACTATTCTTCAGTTCTAAATAATTCTATCTTTGAGTTTATGCTTGGATTAGCCAACAGTTTTAAATACAAAAGACCTACCCTAGTTTATATCTTAATCAGTTGTATTCTATACCTATGGTTCGCCTATGGATTAGAAAGAACTGAAGCCCTAAAACTTTTATTTCTTTATACAGCATTATTTGTTTTAGCTTTTCAGATTATAAAAACCTCTGGTTTCTATTTCAGAATGATAGTAATAGCGGCCATACTTTTTAGATTATTATTTCTATTTTCGATTCCTAATTTATCACAAGATTTTTATCGCTTTATTTGGGATGGGCGTATGATTTTTGAAGGGTTTAATCCCTATCTACATACACCAGATTCATTTATTCACAATGGGAAAATTCCTGTAGTACAAGCTCAAGAATTATACAATGGCATGGGTGGACTTAGCGCCATGCACTTTACAAATTATCCGCCTTTAAACCAACTGTGCTTTTTTATAGCTAGTTTATTTGCGGGGAAGAGTATTTTAGGTTCGGCAATGGTATTGCGCATCATAATCATATTAGCAGATATTGGCACTTTATATTTTGGAAAGAAACTTCTAGAGCGTTTAAAACTGCCTTCAAATAGGATCTTTTGGTATGTCTTGAATCCATTTATTATTATTGAATTGACGGGCAATCTTCATTTTGAAGGTGTTATGGTTTTCTTTTTGGTGTGGTGCTTATATTTATTGCATTCTGGCAAATGGAAATGGGCTGCTGTTGTTTTAGCGTGTTCTATTTCGGTAAAATTGATTCCACTGATGTTTTTGCCTTTGTTTTTCTGGTGGTTCACTTCGACTTCGTTTGGTGAGCAAAACAATGAGTTAAAAAGATGGATTCCAGACTTCACAGAAATGAAAAAATTAATGTCATTTTATACAATTGTGAGCATAACTATAATGCTGCTTTTTCTTCCGTTTTTTTCAATGGAATTTATAAATAACTATTCTAAAACTGTTGGACTCTGGTTTGGTAATTTTGAATTTAATGCCAGTATTTATTATATAGCTAGGGCAATTGGTTACAGCATCACGGGCTATAATGAAATTGCCATTATTGCTAAAATTTTGCCTATGGTTTCGGTGCTAATCATTTTAGGTTTTTCCTTTTTTAAACGCAATGATTCAATTCCCAAACTAACCACTTCTATACTATTGGCATTTACACTATATTTATTTTTAAGCACAACGGTTCATCCTTGGTATATTGCAACCTTATTGGCACTTTGTGTGTTTACCAATTACCGATTTCCTTTGGTCTGGAGTTTCATTGTAATATTAAGTTACCTTTCTTATATATCCATCGGAACTTCAGATAAATCAGAAAATCTGTGGATTATTGGCTTAGAATACCTCATTGTATTTTCTGCTTTTATTTGGGAAGTTATGCTAAAAAAGCGAATTAAAATCTAGGCTTCAAAATCTTCAGGAGGTTGTACGGCATCTGGATCATCATCCTCAAAATCTTCGTAATCATCTTCATCATAATTCGCCATAGTAACTGCTAACCTAGAGCTTACTTTAACCAAGTATTTAGTATCTTCGGTAGTAACCTCAACCGCTTCTATAAATTCATCCTTGGCATTTTTAAAGGTAATAATATGAATATCATCATATCCATCTGGATAACGCTCTACTAATAACGCTAAAATTTCTGGTGTCAGTTTTTTAAAATCAACTATGACACGTTTTAGGTGCTGGTCTTTTTTGTTCATCTTGTTAGGTAGATTTACATGTTTATAAGGTACGCAAAAATTAATGACGCTACAATATTACTAAGTATTGCTTAACTAATTGCATTAAATTAATATTATGAAATTACATAATGGACATTTAAAAGGCATTGGCCAATATCACCCGACATGATTAAATATCTAAGTGTAAATTACTAAAATAAATGTGTTGTGTACTAGAAATTTTTAAAAATAAAACCCAAAGCTACCCGTAATACCAAATCTTCTGGCATCAGGGTTATCGAGATAGTTACCCCTAAAATTAAAGTCTATACGTAGTATTTTAAAGATATTGGCAACACCTATACTATATTCGTAGTAAACTCTAGAATCTGGCGCTATTAAAGGGAATTCTACTGGGTTGCCCGTAGTACTCAAGGCTATGTTTTCATCAGATAGTTCACCCCAAACACCTCTTATACTTGCAATAGCCCTAAGATTGTACTTCTTTAAAAATGGGATACGCGAAAATAAGCGACCATTAAAATTATGCTCTATATGCATTGAGGTGTACGTATCAGTTACAAACTCATAAAAATCGAGTTGAGAAAACGTATTGTAGATGGAGAAGTACGTTTGATTACCAGGCACCACACTTAGCAATGCCAATGGTACTTCACCAAAAGTTTTTCCTACCTCAACAGAGGTCGTTAATCTTCCAAAACCACCAACTTGCCATGGCTGTATATATGAAAATTGTACTTTGGTGTAATTAAAATCACTATCAAACCAATTACGGTCACCTCGGCTTACTTGTGCAAACAGCCTAGCAAAATCATCATTCTTGTTTTTTCGTTCTACCCCAAAACCAGTCATCTCCCGTTTGGGAAAGTAGGCTAAAGACAATCGACTTTCAAACTGATCGACTTCAGAAGAAATTCCCGTAGGGGATTCTGGGTCATTGAAATCTAAACTAAAAGTTGGTGAGGCCGATCTGAGTTGCCTAAAGCTTCCGTCCAATCGGATTTCAAAATTCCGCAATGGTTCAATGGACATCCCGAAATTTGTTAGGCTTATATTGGTAAGTCTATCATTAGCACCCGTTCCCACAACTGCTGATGAGGCTAAACTTCTGCCTAAAACATCCGTTGAACTAGTTAGACTTGCCCCTATTTGTTCTACATCGCGGCGCTGCCCTCCAAAAATTGTAAATCGACTCCGTTTATCTAACAACCACTTCCCTGAGATTCCGTATTTAAATTTATCATCCCTAAAGCCGTAGGCTAAAAACCCTTCAAGCCTCCATAAATCATTGGGGCCAAAATAGGTTCTTCCACCAGTTCGTAATCGTAAACCTTCTACTTCATTAAAGCCAAAAGTTGAAAAGATAGGTCCATAATCAAAATTAATACTAGGAAACTCTACATAGCCCGATGCCAAAATGCTTCCTAAGTTATAAAGACGCTTAAATTTCTTTACGGTTTTTAGGGTATCTAGCATTTTGTAAATCCCTTTTTCGTCTTTATTAAGTGCTTCGAGCCTGTTCTTTTTCCAAAAATCATCTTCCCTATTGTAAACATCTGCATCGTAATTATATACGACCTTATCATAGAACTTTTTATCCTTTGGTTGATCGAATTTATAATTATCGTAAAGTGTGGTTCGCTTACCATAAACGCCCCTGGATTTTTCCTTTTTATTCAACGCAAAATCAGACAGAAAATAATCACGCTTTATTAAAAAAACTGAATCATTTAAAACTTCAAACTCTTGTTCTATGTAGATTTCCTTAACCCAATTTATATTTGCGCTTTTAGACGCCTGCATATTAATGTCCTTAATGGCGTAAGTGGTATCTGCCACCCAAAAATCTCCTTTAAAGGTCAGTTCATTTTTTCGCCTTGGATAGTATATAATATTGTAACACCATTTGTTATCAATGTAAGCACTATCGGATAATACATAATTATAAGTTTGAATTCCTGTACGACTTAAAGGACTCACAAAACTCTTGTCGAAAAACTTTAAATAATTATCATAGATATCATAATCTGAATATAAATCATCAATAAAATCGATAATTACTTGATTGTTACTAAAACCCGAATTTTTATTTCCGACCAAATCCTCACGCTTTTCATTAATGACATTGTCTCCATATAACTTTTTTACAGACTCATTTAAGAATATTGGCAAGTATGTTTTCCCTGTTACAGAAGACGTATCCACTTTCTCAAAAACAAACTCCATACCTTTAAAGAGCTTACTTTTTATTAAAGCACTATCAATGGTGTTAAGATCAAATTCTACCTTTTCGTACTGATCGTATCGGTATTGCTTAAACTGTTTTAATCCATTTTGCCGTTTGCGTTCCCATATTTTCTTAAGAATACGAATTGCCGGGTTCTCAGAAGCTTTTTTAGATTGCTTACCAGTAACAATAACGACTTCTCCCAGCGTAGAAGCCTCTTCCTTTAGCGTAAACTTTAAATTATAATTTACTTTTTTAGTTAGCGAAATCTCTAAAACTTCATATCCTAAAAAAGAGACCATCAATGTACTCCAAGTTTCATCAGACTCTAAATAAAACTTACCATCTTCATTGGTAATCGTACCCTCTGTAGATCCTTTAAACAGTACGTTAGCAAAGGGAATGGGTTCATTATTTTCGTCATACACGTAACCACTAACTTTCGTTTGAGAGTAGCCAGCTAAACATCCAAAAAATAATATAAGCGTAAGTAGTTTCTTATTCATATTAAAAAAACTTCATCAACTATCGTGCAAAACTTACACTTTACTTGATGAAGTTTGTATAACGCAAAAAATTGCGATTTATTTGTACATAACTTTTTTTACAGCTTTAATTACATCATTGCTGTTTGGCAGCCATTCTTCTAATAAAACTGGCGAATATGGGGCTGGTGTATCTGCTGTATTAATTTTTACAACCGGAGCATCTAAATAATCAAAAGCTTCAGATTGCACTAAGTAGGTAATTTCCGTTGCTACATTTCCAAATGGCCATGCTTCTTCTAAAACTACTAATCGATTTGTTTTCTTAACAGATTCTAATATAGCGTTTCTATCCATGGGGCGCACGGTTCGTAAATCTATAATCTCACAAGAAATGCCTTCTTTTTCTAGCTCATCTGCTGCTTTGTAGGCTTCTTTTATAATTTTTCCAAACGATACAATTGTAACGTCAGTGCCTTTGCGCTTTATATCTGCAACACCAATTGGTAAAACATACTCACCTTCGGGCACTTCACCTTTATCACCATACATCTGCTCACTTTCCATAAAAATTACTGGATCATCGTCTCTAATTGCCGATTTCAATAAGCCTTTTGCGTCGTAAGGGTTTGAAGGCACAATTACTTTAAGTCCTGGAGTATTGGCAAACCAACTTTCAAAAGCTTGTGAATGTGTTGCTGCTAATTGACCTGCAGAAGCTGTTGGTCCTCTAAATACAATTGGACACTTAAATTGTCCTCCAGACATTTGTCTAATCTTAGCTGCGTTGTTTATAATTTGGTCAATCCCAACCAACGAGAAGTTAAAAGTCATATATTCTACAATAGGGCGATTACCTGTCATAGTAGAACCAATAGCAATACCAGCAAAACCAAGCTCGGCGATTGGTGTATCGATAACACGCTTTTCACCAAACTCATCTAACATTCCCTTTGATGCCTTATATGCTCCATTATATTCTGCTACTTCTTCACCCATAAGATAAATGCTTTCATCTTTACGCATTTCTTCGCTCATGGCCTCACAGATAGCTTCTCTAAATTGAATTGTCCTCATTATCTTGTTTTTAAACGAATAGCAAAAATAAGAATTCTTAAAAAGAAATCTATATTTATTTTGTGTCGAAATTATAGAAAAAATTACTAACTTTCATTGTTGCCAAACAATCTAATACAATGATTTATAAAAAGTGCATCTCATGCCTCTTTTTTTTGTTATGCTTTTGTTTAACAAATGGACAAGAAGCCATACTTTGTTCTTTACAAAACTTTAAGCTGAAAATAGAAAACACTATAGATGTACCCATTGTGACCTCAAATAATGATGGTACAGTTAATTTGAATTTTCCACAACAATACATAACTGATATATTTGCAGATTATGAGATTTATGATTTCAATCAATCCTTTCCGACTGGTTCTGAAGAACTACAAAAATATTATGACATCATCATGAATTCAAAAGACATCATTGAACCTATTATTACACAAGTTCCCCAAACCACAATGACTATCTTTGTTGAAGATTTCTCTCAGACCGAGATACCTCTTACGATACCAATTAGTGCTGACCTTATCGCATTACTAAACAATAACACTTTTATCGTTACCAAATACAGAACTACTTCTGACGCTGACGATTGTTGGGACTGTCCATTGTATGATGTTCCCGAAAATTTTAATTTTAAAGTTAGTTTTAATTATAATACCGTAAATGATATATTGTATATGGAGAGTGATGAAGCAACATCGTGTGGAAATTCATTCTCAATTGGATTAAAAGGAGGAAACCCTAGTGGATATGTCGATCCAGAGAACATGTTACAACTTTGGGAATCCTATCCGTATACGGCAACAGAAAGCAATTTTTCTGAACCTTGCCACAATATAGAAGCTACTGTATTTGATTTATTAGATATTGCTTGCTCGCCTTATGATCCTGCCTACGGTAACATTTTATTTACAGTTGATTCTGCTTCAGAAAAAGTACAATTCTCTAGATCTCATGCTTTCTTTGGTGAACATATTGTTGAATTTTCTAAAGCAGATCTTTCCATTGACGAAGAAAATCTAAATAAGATGAAGCCTTATCAAATACCCTATAATCCTTATCTGCTAATTTCCAATTCAGATAATCAAATCCTTTCAGTTGAGATTATAAACACCTCAGGTCAATCGGTTTTTGTTACCAATAAATTTGAAAACAATAGTGTAAATATTTCAATTTTTGAAGCTGGACTTTACTTCATAAAAATATCTAATGGCAACGATAAATATAAAGTCTTTAAGCTTATCCTAAATTAGGATACTCATTCAAAATTTTAAAAATTTATTATGCGTGCATAGTAAATATTCGGAATAAAATAATTATCTTCGCTACCGCAATCTTTTTTAAAGAAAAAAGCTTTGAAATTTCTGAAAAATTCAGATAAAAATCTACTGTTAACGAAAACGTTATAGTCGTTTTTTACAAAAAATTATTTAATAAAATTAAAATAAAACTATGAAGATTTTAGTGTGTATTAGTCATGTACCTGATACAACATCAAAGATTAACTTTACTGATGGTGACACCAAATTCGATACCAATGGTGTGCAATTTGTAATCAATCCTAATGACGAATTTGGGTTAACACGTGCCATGTGGTTTAAGGAAAAGCAAGGAGCAAGTGTAGATGTTGTAAATGTTGGTGGAGCAGAAACAGAGCCTACGCTCAGAAAAGCCTTAGCCATTGGTGCCGACTCAGCTATTAGAGTTAATACCGAAGCCACAGATGGTTTTGCTGTAGCTAAACAGTTGGCCAACGTGGTAAAAGATGGTGGTTATGATTTGGTCATTGCAGGTAGAGAATCTATTGACTACAATGGTGGTATGGTACCGGGTATGTTAGCTGCCATGACAGGTGCTAACTTTGTAACTAACTGTATTGGTCTAGAAGTAGATGGCACAAATGCAAAAGCTGTTAGAGAAATTGATGGTGGAAAAGAAACTGTAAGTACAACTTTACCATTGGTTATTGGCGGGCAAAAAGGATTGGTCGAAGAAAGCGATCTTCGCATCCCTAACATGAGAGGTATTATGATGGCAAGAAAGAAGCCATTGAATGTCGTTGAACCTTTAGATGTAAATGCTGAGACCAAAGCTGTCAGTTTTGAAAAACCAGCTCCCAAAGGTGCTGTAAAATTAGTTGATGCCGATAATATAGATGAATTGGTAAACTTACTTCATAATGAAGCTAAAGTCATTTAGATTGTTATTCCTGCAAAGGCAGGAATCCACAAACTTAAATTAATAACATATTTAGATTCCTGCCTTTGCAGGAATGAAAAAAAATAAAACGATGTCAATATTAGTATATACAGAATCAGAAAACGGAAAATTTAAGAAAGCAGCCTTTGAAGTTGTGTCTTACGCAAAAGCTATTGCTGACCAAATGGGAACCTCGGTTACCGCAGTTGCTGTAAATGCAGATAATGCCGAAAGCTTAGGCAATTATGGGGCATCAAAGGTGCTTTCTATAAAAAATGATACGTTAGATAAATTCAATGCAAAGAAATACGCTGCTGCTATAGCTGAAGCTTCAAAACAAGAAGATGCCAAAGTCGTGGTTTTAAGCTCTAGTGCAGACAGCAAGTACTTAGCCCCGCTTTTATCAGTCAATTTAGACGCAGGTTATGTTTCAAATGTTGTTGAAGCACCTTCAAGTGTGTCTCCTTTTACAGTAAAACGTACAGCTTTTACCAATAAAGCATTTGCAAATACAGAAATTACAACTGACGTAAAAATTGTTGGATTATCAAATAATTCATTCGGATTGGTTGAATCTGGAGGTAATGCTGCCGTCGAAGATTTTTCACCTTCATTACCAGATTCTGGTGTAAGTGTTGAATCAATTGATAAAGCAACGGATAAAGTGAGTATCGCTGATGCGGAAACTGTTGTATCTGGCGGAAGAGGTTTAAAAGGTCCCGAAAATTGGGGAATGATAGAAGAACTTGCAGGAGTTTTAGGTGCAGCAACTGCGTGCTCTAAACCTGTATCTGACTTAGGTTGGAGACCTCATAGCGAGCACGTTGGCCAGACAGGAAAACCTGTAGCTTCCAATTTATATATCGCTATAGGTATTTCTGGAGCCATTCAGCATTTGGCAGGTATCAACGCTTCAAAAGTAAAAGTGGTCATCAATACAGATGCAGAAGCTCCTTTCTTTAAAGCTGCTGACTATGGTGTTGTTGGTGATGCTTTTGAAGTAGTGCCGCAATTGATAGAAAAATTGAAAGCTTTTAAAGCGCAAAACGCATAATTTTATTACCTTGTAATAGAAAAGGGCTGTTTAAATTTAGAATTCTCAATCTCAGTTAACATTTTATCGAAAGTATTGAGAAAAATATCCAAATCTGCTTTTTGCAGTTGGTAAAGTCCAAATTTAAACAGTTCTTTGTGTTTTATAATTTATGAGCTTAGTTCGTTTAAATATTAAAGGCATTTCATATAGCCAGACTCAAAATGGTGCATATGCTTTGATTCTCAATGAAGTTGATGGTGATAGAAAACTACCCATCGTTATTGGTGCTTTTGAAGCACAATCTATTGCTATTGCTTTAGAAAAAGAAATTCGTCCTCCTCGTCCTTTAACTCACGATTTATTTAAAAACTTTGCAGATCGGTTTGATATTATCGTCAAGCAAGTTATCATCCATAAATTGGTAGATGGAGTATTTTACTCAAGTTTAATTTGTGAACGCGATAAAATTGAAGAAATTATCGATGCCAGAACCAGTGATGCCATTGCTTTGGCTTTGCGTTTTCAAGCTCCTATCTTCACTTATAAAAACATCTTGGATAAAGCAGGTATCTACCTTAAAGTCAATCCGAAAAAAGAAGACGAAGAACAAGACAGCATACTTGTAGATGATCTCATTGCCGAAGAAATTGAAGCTGCAGCTATTGAGCAAGAAGGCTATACCGAAAAATCTCTAGAAGAACTTCACAACCTCTTAGAAGAAGCCGTTAATAATGAAGATTATGAAAAAGCGGCCAAAATACGAGACGAAATTTCTAAACGTTAACTAACATATCCTTATATGAATCATTTTTTCAAGGTCCTTATAGCTATTTTTATTGGATATTCATCAATTACGGCACAAGAGCTTGAGAAAACATGGCAATTTGATGCTATTGAAAACACTGATGGTGAGTCACTTTTCAATATATCAAAAAGTGACACTATTAAATTTATTAGTGGAGAGTTTAAGTATTCCCTTGAGGGGAAAAACAACCTTAATGCAGAAGGAGACTATATGCTACAGAATAACCTCCTGATCTTTTATTACAGTCAACCAAATGACACCATAAGACGTTACAAAATTCAAGAGCTCACAGATTCTACATTAGTTTTTTCTGAAAGGGACATTTTATATAAATTCAAAGATCCTAAAACACTGGAGACATCTGTTATAGTGGGTACAACTGCAAATAACAATGACATTATTCCAAGCCAAGGCTTTTCTATAAACAGTTTATGGAGAGGTGTCTTAGGCATGGTTACTTTAATTTTTATTGCTTTTTTATTTAGCAGTAATCGTAAGGCGATTAATTGGAAAACCGTCGGTATTGGTTTATCCCTTCAACTTATAATAGCGATTGGGGTTTTGAAAATAGAATTTGTTAAAATTGCTTTTGAATCAATTGGAAAAGTATTTATTAAAGTACTAGATTTTACCAAGGCCGGAAGTCAATTTTTATTTGAAGGCCTAGTCGTAGATATGGATACATTCGGATTCATTTTTGCGTTTCAAGTATTACCAACCATATTATTCTTTTCTGCGCTAACATCTGTTTTATTCTACCTAGGAATTATTCAGAAAGTAGTTAAAGCTTTTGGCTGGCTACTGTCTAAATTACTGAAGATATCTGGTGCAGAAAGCTTAAGTGTTGCTGGTAATATTTTTCTTGGGCAAACTGAAGCTCCCTTATTGATTAAGGCGTATTTAGAAAAAATGAATAAGTCCGAAATTCTGCTAGTAATGATTGGCGGGATGGCAACGGTTGCAGGTGCTGTACTTGCAGCATATATAGGCTTTTTAGGAGGTGATGATGCAGCATTACGCTTAGTTTATGCAAAGCATTTATTAGCCGCTTCGGTAATGGCAGCACCTGGAGCCATTGTAATATCCAAAATACTATTTCCGCAAACAGAAAACATCAATACTGATGTAACTGTTTCACAAGAAAAAATTGGCTCCAATATTTTAGATGCCATAGCTAACGGAACTACTGAAGGTTTAAAATTAGCTGTAAATGTTGGTGCTATGTTATTAGTATTTGTAGCATTTATCGCCATGATTAACTATGGTCTATTAAAATTCGGAAGCATTACTGGTATTAACGATTGGATGGTCGCAAATACTCCCTATCAAAATTTCTCTCTTGAAGCTATATTAGGAACTATTTTTGCGCCTTTAATGTGGCTAATTGGTGTAGCAAAAGAAGATATGATGATGATGGGGCAACTATTAGGAATTAAATTAGCTGCCAGTGAATTTGTGGGTTATATTCAATTAGCAGATTTAAAGAACGTATCAAATGCCACTCATCTTACTTATGAAAAGTCAATCATAATGGCGACTTATATGCTTTGTGGATTTGCAAATTTTGCCTCTATTGGTATACAGATAGGTGGTATTGGTTCTCTTGCACCAGGGCAACGTAAGCAATTATCTAAATTTGGCATGAAGGCTCTTATTGGCGGTACTATTGCTTCTTTGATTTCAGCAACTATTGCTGGTATGATTATTGGATAAAAGCCCTATAATTCCCCAGAGGGTAAATCCCATTCTTTGCTTTTAATTCGTTAATAACTTTTAATATTATACAAAGCTTTAAGTCTTAATGATTTGTAGCTTTTTTATATTTTCGTTTGCTGTTATGCCGAATTTTATTCAGTATCTCATCTCTATATGATTTTAGTTTAACTTAAAGAGATTCCCACTTTTGCGGGAAATGCCATGAAACAATACCACGATTTAGTAAAGTACGTTTTAGAAAACGGTAACGAAAAAGGAGATAGAACAGGTACTGGTACCAAAAGTGTTTTTGGTTATCAGATGCGTTTTGATTTAAGTGAAGGTTTCCCTATGGTAACCACAAAAAAATTACATCTTAAATCTATTATCTATGAATTGCTATGGTTTTTAAAAGGTGATACAAATACAAAATACTTAACAGAAAATGGTGTACGAATTTGGAACGAGTGGGCTGATGAAAATGGTGACTTAGGTCCAGTTTATGGGCATCAGTGGCGCAATTGGGCGAGCGAAGATATTGATCAGATTAAAGAAGTTATCCAAACACTAAAAAACAATCCTAACAGCCGAAGAATGTTAGTGTCTGCTTGGAATCCTTCTGTATTACCAGATACCTCAAAATCATTTTCAGAAAATGTAGCCAACGGCAAAGCCGCTTTGCCTCCATGCCACGCTTTTTTTCAATTTTATGTTGCAGATGGCAAGCTATCTTGCCAACTCTACCAGCGCAGTGCAGATATATTTTTGGGTGTACCCTTTAATATTGCATCGTATGCACTTTTCACTATGATGATGGCACAGGTTTGTGGTTACCAACCAGGCGATTTTATCCACACCTTTGGTGATGCACATATTTATAATAACCATTTGGAACAACTTGAATTACAATTGTCGAGAGATATAAGGCCTTTACCAAAAATGATTCTCAATCCAGAGATAAAGGATATTTTCGATTTTAAGTTTGAAGATTTCACTTTAGTCGACTATAATCCGCATCCACATATTAAAGGTGTTGTTGCTGTGTAACAAACTATGAAAATCCTACTAATTCTTTGCTTCTTATTAATAAGCAACTTGTCATTTTGCCAAGAAAGAACCTATACTAAATCTCAGTTAGATTCTATGTCTAAAGAGACTGTTTTTTCAGAAAAGCATCATCTTATATTAAAGGAAAAAGATACAACTTCATTCAAAATCATTGAGCATATTCCTGTTTATAAAGGTTGCGAAAAAGAAAAGGATAATGCAGCCAAAAAAAACTGTATGTCCCAAAAAATCGCAGAATTGTTTAAAACCCATTTTAAAACCACACTTCCTAACGACTCAAAAGTACCATCTGGTAAGGCTAGAATATCTCTCCAATTTTATATTGACAAAGACGGTTCTCTAATCGATAGTATAGCAAAAGCCCCTGATGAATATCTAGAAAATGAAGCGCTGCGGGTTTTAAAACTTATTCCAAAATTTACCCCTGGCTACCAAAGAGGAGAGCCTGTAAAAGTGCCTTACTCTTTACCAATAGTTTTAGAAGTTGAGAACGAAAATGAGGATTCAGATAATTTCTCTTATCCGGTTTTTAGAGGATGTGAAACAAAGTCGAGCAATGAGGAGTTAAAAAAGTGCTCCAAGAGAAAAATAATGAACTTCATTAAAATGAGTTTTGATTTAGGAATAGCGGATGTAGCACTACCTCAGGAAAAATCAACACAATTTCGACTTGATTTTATCATTAATAAAAAAGGGAAAGTAGAGCAAGTTAATGCCAAAGCTAATCATAGGGCTATTGCTATAGAGGCTATTAGAGTGACCAAGCGTCTTCCAAAATTCAAGAAACCAGGTACTAAGAACGGAAAGGCGGTCAATACTCCTTTTAGTCTTTTAATGACCATTTATTTTTAAATAAAAACCATGAAATCCATTCGATTATTTACCATCTTGTTTATTGCCATTCAGTTTACTTGGGCACAAGAACATCCAGAATTTTACAACAGACCATTTGTAATTTTTGAAGGCTGTGATGATATTGATGATAAAGAACGATGCTATGAAATTAAACTCCAAGAATTAATAGGAAAGAATCTAAACCTGAGGAAGGTTAAGGACACCTTATTTTTTAATGCAGAAAAAGATACCATTGTAGTACATACTGGCATAATGTATAATGAAAAAGGTGCTATAGACAAAGAGTATTCATATGTCTCAACAACGGTAAAAGACTTTTCAAATAACAAAATGAAATACTTCTTAGATAGTATTCCCAATGTAAAGCCAGTCTTAGATGATTACGACAATGGGGTATCATCTAGAGTTCAAAAATTATTTGGTTTTTTATTAGATAAAACCAATGATTCTATAGTACCAATATTGGGTTATACACCAGAAGAAGTTCCTTTTAGTTATATTGAAAAGGTTCCTGTATATAAGGGATCTAACAAAAGATTAGACAATATAGAGTTAAAAAAATGCATGAACGAAAAGGTGAAAAAGTTAGTGTCAGAAAACTTTAACCCAAATCTCGCAAGCAAGTTAGGACTTTCGCCTGGTGTAAAACGCATCTTTGTTATGTTTAAGATTGATAAAAAAGGGAATGTTACTAATATAGTTGCAAGAGGCCCTCATAAGGCATTAGAAGAAGAAGCTATAAGAGTTATAAAGAAAATTCCAAAATTAAAAAAACCAGGATACCAGCGTAAAAAACCTGTAATTGTACCTTACGCACTTCCCATTATATTTAGAGTTAACAACTAAAAAAAAGCGTCTCAAACCGAGACGCTTACTTTTTTTAATTTGTATAACTATTACAAATTTAAGACACCGTTCTCTGCTGCCGCAAAATCGTTCCAAGCGTAAGCATCTGCTTGTTCATCGTTAACGTAAGTTCCGTCAACAACATATCTAAATTCATAAGAATTATCACTTTCTAGGTCAACGGTACCTTTAAAAGTTCCGTTCTTTAATTTTTTTAGTTCAGTAGCCTCAGTATTCCACTCGTTAAAGCTTCCAACAACAGCTACACTTTTTGCCTCCTCTGCAGGAACAGAAAATGTCACCTTACAAACTGGCTTACTTTTTAAATACTGTTTTTTAATTGCCATAATAAATTAGTTAAAAATAAAATTAGTTTTACAGCACAAAAGTATAAAAGAAAAAATGACAACATATTATTTAACTTCCTAAAAATGAAAGAATTATCAATTTGATAATTTTAGAGTTATTTTCTGTTAAACTTTGCAATATTTTTGTTGGAATTTTAATGGATTAACAACATCTTTTAGATGCTTTTTTCATTGATTATCAACTATATCGTTTTCGAAAAGCACATGTTTTTCATATTAAAAAAATACAATTCAGTTTTAGTGAAAAAAGGGTATCTTTATCTTATTAAATTATGATTATGTTCGGAAAGAAAAAACAAGTTTCGACTATAGATAAAGACCAGTTAGAACTCATAGAATACGCACAAAAGCGCATTAGACAAAAAAAGCGTTTGTACGTTCATTTCGTTGTGTTTTTAATTGGTGCAGTCTTTTTAGTTTTAGCCAACACGGTTTTAGGTATTGGAAAGGATTTTACCATTGCAGGTGTTAATTGGTTTGTGTATACCATTTTAGCTTGGTTGTTTTTATTTGCTTATCACTTTATAAGTGTATTCATTACCAATAAATTTATGGGTAAAGCTTGGGAGAAACAGCAACTCGAAAAATTAGTAAATCAGCAACAACAACGTATAGACAAGTTAAAAGAAGGCTTTCTAAAAGAAGAAAGGAAAATAGCACAATCGCAAGCTTATAACGAAACCCATACAGAAGCAAAAACTGAAGAAAAAAAAAACTCCAGTGAGCTAACTATTATTGTAGCAGCGGGGGAAGATAATGCTATTGGTAAAGACAATGATCTTATATGGCATTTGAGCAATGATTTAAAGCGTTTTAAAAAATTAACCTCTGGGCATCATATCATAATGGGAAGAAAAACTTTTGAAAGCTTCCCAAAACCACTTCCCAATCGTACACATATCGTCATTACAAGGCAACCCGATTATAAAGTACCAAGTGAAGTTATTGTAGTCAATAATCTCGAAGATGCACTTGATGCAGCAAGAACAGACGCACAACCATTCATTATTGGAGGCGGACAAATCTATAAGCAATCTATGCACTTAGCTGATAAACTTGAAATCACCAGAGTACACTCAACTTTTGATGGTGCGGACACGCACTTTCCTGAGATTGATTCCGGTAAATGGAAAGAAGTGAGTAGAATTACACATGATGCTGACGAAAATCACGATTATGCCTATTCGTTCATAACTTACGAAAGACGATAAATATTCCTATTTTTGCAGCATTAAATTGAAATTAAAATGAACGCATATATATTTCCGGGTCAAGGTGCACAATTCTCAGGAATGGGTTTAGACCTCTATGAAAACTCCCCGTTAGCACAAGAGTTATTTGAAAAAGCGAATGATATTTTAGGCTTTTCCATTACTGACGTGATGTTTGAAGGGTCTGCTGAAGATCTTAAAGAAACTAAGGTAACACAACCTGCTATATTTTTACATTCGGTGATTTTAGCAAAGACCTTAGGTGAAAGTTTTAAACCCAATATGGTTGCTGGTCATTCACTAGGAGAATTTTCTGCTTTAGTTGCTGCCGGTGCTTTAACATTTGAGGATGGTTTAAAATTAGTATCTCAACGCGCACAAGCCATGCAAAAAGCTTGTGAGTTACAACCAAGTACTATGGCTGCTGTTTTGGGTTTAGATGATGATATTGTGGAAAAAGTTTGTGCCATGACAGAAGGTATTGTGGTTGCTGCCAATTATAATTGCCCTGGTCAATTAGTGATTTCTGGAGAAATTGATGCGATAAACAAAGCTTGCGAAACGCTAAAAGAAGAAGGTGCAAGACGCGCTTTAGTATTGCCTGTTGGTGGAGCGTTTCATTCTCCATTGATGGAACCCGCAAGAGAAGAACTTGCAGCTGCCATAGAAAACACAACTTTTAGTACGCCTAATTGCCCAATATACCAAAATGTAACGGCTTCAGCTATTACTGACGAAAATGAAATAAAAGCTAATTTAATTTCCCAATTAACTGCCCCTGTGCGCTGGACTCAATCAGTACAGCAAATGATTACTGACGGAGCAACCCATTTTACCGAAGTTGGCCCTGGGAAAGTTTTACAAGGCTTAGTTAAAAAAATAAACAGAGAAGCAGAAACTGCTTCAGCAATGTTTGAAACTAACGCCTAAACTTACCTGCTTTGAATAGAAATGTCTTTATTACGCTACTTATAGTTTTCAATATTGCTATTGACCAAATTTCTAAAGTTATCGTAAGAAATAATATGGTACAAGGAGCTAGAGGTCAAATTGATGTTATTGAAGATTACTTTCAATTGATTTGGGTTGAAAACAAAGGCGCTTTCCTTGGTATGGGAAGTGACATGAATCCTACACTTCGCCTTATTTTTCTTTTAATTTTACCTACTGCTGTACTCATATATGTGATATACTATATTGTAAAAACAAAAGAATTAGATCGCCTAAGTGTAATAGCATTTTGCTGTATTATCGGCGGTGGTATTGCTAATGTTTTTGACCGCATTGTTTTTGGCGAAGTCACCGACTTTTTCTTTATTAAAATTACGGACAGTATAAAAACAGGCATCTTCAATGTAGCTGATCTTTCTGTAACCACAGGTATGATAATGCTACTTTTCAGTGGTGTGCTTAATAAAAAAGAAGGAAAATCTGCTTAACGTGCCAGTTGACAGTCTTCGCAATCTTTAACCTCTCCATAATACGTTTCGCGATATTTATGGAGTGTTTTAATCGGAATATTTAAGAATTGTTTTTTTATATAGGTGACTTTTGTAGACAATACACCCATTTGTTTTGAAAATCGACCTTCTTGCTTGGTCTCTCTTTTTATGCTTATCAATTTCATGCTTATTCAATTATCATTAGGCACAAAACAACAAAGACGAACAACCAATGCCAAGAAATAAGTGTTAAAATAGGGTTAAGTTTTTTTACGATTATCATATTGAAAATCAATATCTCAAACCTTTAATAGATTCACAAGGGAGACAAAAAATCGTTAAAAGATTTACAATTCAAAAAATTACTGATTTTTATAAATCTTACCATTTTTCATCACAAAAGTGACGTTTTCCATAGTAGATATATCCTTCGTTGGATCATTATCAACAGCCACAATGTCTGCCAAATAACCTGATTTAATTTGTCCTAATTGATCTTCCATTTTTAAAATCATGGCATTAGTAACTGTCGCACTCTGTATGGTTTCCATAGCTGGCATACCAGCTTCGACCATATAGCCAAACTCTTTTCCATTGTCTCCATGATAAAAAACAGCAGCGTCAGTACCAAAGGCTATACCTACACCAGCTTTGTAAGCTCTACCAAACATATCCTGAATTTTAGGGCCAATATCTAAGGCTTTTGGCACAACAATTTCTGGATAGTAACCTTTAATTTTTGCTTTTTCAGACACAAACTTTCCAGCGGTTATGGTCGGCACTAAATATACGTCGTGTTTCTTCATGAGTTCCACAGTTTCTGCACTCATTAGAGTGCCGTGCTCTATGGTTTTTACTCCACCTAAAATTGCACGTTGCATTCCTTCGTCTCCATGAGCGTGCGCAGCAACATGAAATCCATAATCCTTGGCCGTATCGCAAATGGCTTTAATTTCTTCTATGGTAAACTGAGGGTTCTGTCCACTTTTGGCAACACTCAATACACCTCCTGTGGCTGTAATTTTTATTAAGTCTGCTCCATTTTTGTAACGCTGTCTTACTGCTTTTTTAGCATCTTCTACACCATTAACAACACCTTCCTTTGGCCCTGGATTGCCCATTAGGCTTTTCTTTGCGCCATTAGTTGGGTCTGCATGACCACCTGTAGTAGCTAAAGCTTTTTCTGCTGTAAAAATTCTTGGCCCATCAACCTTACCTGCATTAATTGCATTTCTGAGTGATACATTTACACCAGATCCACCTAAATCTCTTACGGTTGTAAACCCATTCATTAAAGTTATTTCAGCATATTTCACTGAACCTAAAGCTACATCTGCATCATTCTGCGTATAAGCCTGAAGGTACTTTTTCGGATTGGTTTCTGACTCAATATGTACGTGCATATCTATTAAACCAGGCATTACGGTTTTAGACTTTAAATCGATTATACTATCATTAGAATTTTTTGGATTTTTATAACCATCTTCAACCGAAATAATTTTATTTACAGAAACCACAACAGTTTTCTCGGTAAGTATCTTTCCGGATTTAGTATCAATTAACTTTCCACAATGCAAATAAGTATTTTGAGCAGTTACTGTAAACGAAATTAACAATACTAGAATTCTGATAAATGGTTTCATATTATGTTTATTTATTCCTGATTTTTTGTTCCCATTTCCACGCAGAATTCATGCCATCATCAAGTGTTAATAGGGTCTTCCAACCTAAAACATCATTAGCCTTATTAGTATCTGCATAAGCTGAAATTACATCTCCCGCTCTTCTTGCCACTATTTTATAGTTTAACTTTTTACTTGAAACACTTTCAAATGACTTAATAGCTTCTAAAACTGAGCTTCCTTTTCCGGTTCCAAGGTTGAAAAATTCAAAATTTGAATTGTTCTTTTCGGATATTAAACGCTGTAAAGCAACAACATGTGCTTTTGCTAAATCTACAACATGGATATAGTCTCTAATGCAGGTACCATCTGGTGTTGGGTAATCTCCTCCAAAAACAGAAAGCTGCTCGCGTATTCCAATAGCAGTTTGTGTAATAAATGGCACTAAATTTTGTGGTACGCCGATTGGCAATTCACCTATTTCGGCTGATGGATGTGCACCGATGGGATTAAAGTAACGTAGTGCTATACAATTAAGTTTCTCATTAACTTTACAGGTATCCTTTATGATTTCCTCGCCAATCTGTTTTGTGTTTCCATAAGGAGATTCAGCTGGTTTTACTGGTGCATTTTCAGTAATAGGCAATTCATCTGCCTGACCATAAACTGTGCATGAGGAACTAAATATAAAATTCTGCAGATTGAGCTGATTCATCTCCTGAAGCACATACACCAAAGTATTAATGTTATTTTCATAATACATTAAAGGATTATTTACACTTTCGCCTACAGCTTTGCTTGCTGCAAAATGGATAACTCCAACAATGTCGTTATGTTTTTTAAAAAATGACTTAACATCACCCTTGATTTTAAGGTCTAGCTTTTCAAAATAGGGTTTTTTGCCTGTAATGGCTGCTATACCGTCTAAGACCTCAACGGATGAGTTACTTAAGTTATCTATAATGACGACCTCATAGCCTTCATTTTGTAATTCTACAACGGTATGCGAACCGATAAAGCCTAAGCCACCAGTAACTAAAATCTTCATATTAAGCATTGCTGTTTATAAAATTAAGCACTGTAGTTGTGATGAATTCAATTTGCTCATCATCCAATTCTGTATGCATTGGTAGAGAAATTACAGATTTTACCAATTGATTGGTAACTTTAAAATCGTCTTCATTGTAACGCTCGTCAGCATAAGCTTTTTGGAGGTGCAATGGAATAGGATAATAAACCCCACAAGGAATATTGTGCGCTTGCAAATGTGCTACTAAAGCATCTCTATCTACATCCTTTAGCTTTAGAGTGTATTGATGAAACACATGGCAATCACAAGTATCACAGATACCTTTACAGCTAGTTCTTCCACTAGGAGTCGTAATTTTGGGATGGTTTTTAAAAGCTTCAGAATATTTTCTTGCCGCATTTCGTCTTGCCGCATTATAACTATCTAAGTGTGGAAGTTTAGCATCTAAAACTGCCGCTTGTATAGAATCTAATCTGGAGTTTACCCCAACCACATCATGATGATAACGCTTATACATACCATGATTTACAATACCTCTTATAGTGTGCGCTAAATCGTCTTCATTGGTAAAAATAGCTCCACCATCACCATAACATCCCAAATTTTTAGATGGGAAAAAGGATGTTGAAGCTACATGACCTATTGCACCTGTTTTTGTTTTAGAACCATCTTTGTGCGTATAATCGGCTCCTATGCCTTGAGCATTATCCTCAATGACATATAAGTTATGTTTTTTAGCTAATGCCATAATAGCATCCATATCTGCTGCCAATCCGAATAGGTGAACAGGCACTATTGCTTTAGTTTTTGGTGTAATGGCTTTTTCGATTGCATCAACATCAATGTTGAAACTTACCGGGTCTACATCAACTAAAACTGGCGTTAACTGCAATAAAGCTATGACCTCTACCGTTGCTGCAAATGTAAAATCTGCCGTAATAACTTCATCACCTGGCTGTAAACCTAAACCCATCATGGCAATTTGAAGTGCGTCCGTTCCATTAGCACACGGGATAACATTTTTTACACCGAGATAATCTTCAAGATTTTTTTGAAATTGATGTACTTTTGGACCATTTATAAATGCTGCGCTATCCATTACCTCTTGAATTGAAGGGTCTACAACAGCTTTAATTTTTGCGTATTGACCCTGAAGGTCAACCATTTGAATTTTTTTCATTCGGAAGATTATAATTTATATATACGACTTAGATCTAAGTCTTGAACGAAAATACAAAATTGTAATCGCTATGCCAATGCAATTAATTGAAAGTAATGTATTTTAGCACAAATCTTTACTATTGAGAAGACTCTACTCCATAGGAATTTATATAGCCCATTTTGTCATTGGGCTTTTATCGCTCTTTAATTCAAAATTAAAATTAGGTGTTGATGGAAGGAAAGAAACTTTCCAAAAATTAAGAAATTCTATAAAACCAAACGATAAAACCTTTTGGTTTCATTGTGCTTCGCTTGGAGAGTACGAGCAAGGTCTCCCAGTTTTTGAGGCTCTAAAAGCCAAGTATACTGACTATAAAATTGTTTTATCCTTCTTTTCACCATCGGGTTATGAGATTAGAAAAAACACAAAGGTTGCTGATGTCGTAGTTTATCTTCCCCTAGATACTAAAACAAATGCCAAACGTTTTTTGGATATCGTAAATCCAGATTATATCATCTTTGTGAAGTATGAAATTTGGCCAAATTTCTTATCAGAAATAAAAAGGCGAGACCTAAATACTATACTCATTTCAGCTGTTTTTAGAACACATCAGAGCTTTTTTAAATGGTATGGCGATTTTATGCGATCATCCTTATTTGCTTTCAACCATATTTTTACGCAGGATAAAAACTCTAAAGAATTGCTTAAAAGCATAAGGTATGATAATGTCTCTGTCTCTGGTGACACACGTTTTGATCGTGTTTCGAATCAATTAAACATTAATAATACAGTCAATTTTATAGAAGATTTTAAGAACAACAAAACATGTATTGTTCTTGGAAGCACTTGGCCAGAAGATGATAAACTCTACATAGATTATATTAATGAAAACTCAGCCCAAGATCTAAAGTTTGTTATTGCACCACATAATATTAAGCCCAATTACATTCAGTCTTTAAAGTCTCAGCTTAAAATAAAAACACTATGTTTTTCAGAAATGAACAACAAAACGCTTTCGGAAGCTAAAGTATTTATTTTAGATACTATTGGCTATTTGAGTAAAGTGTATAGTTATGCAGATATTGCGTATGTTGGTGGAGCTGCAGGAAATACAGGTTTACACAATATACTAGAGCCTGCGGTTTTTGGTATTCCCATATTGATTGGTAAAAACCATGAAAAGTTTCCAGAGGCTAAAAAGCTTATAGAGCTAAACGGGGTGACATCTGTTACAAATATTTCAGAATTTGAAACTGCAATAAATACTCTAGTATCAAACAAAGAAATAAGAGAGCAACAAGGTAAAATCAACAAGCTCTTTATTGAAAAAAATAAAGGTGCTGTCATCCAAATCCTTGATTACATACGTATATAAGCCTAATTATAATACTAATACCAATGAAATATTGTTAAAGTTTCATTAAAATTAGTATTTTCGTACATTAACAACAATTAACACTAAAACTATTAAAATGAAAAAAGCTGTATTAAGTTTAGCCCTAGTTGCATTTTTGGGACTATCATTAAATTCTTGTAGAGAGACAAAAGAAGAAAAAATTGAAGTAACAGTTGAAAAAGCTGAAAAAGAAACAGAAGGAGCCTTAGAAAAAGCTGGTAAGGCTGTTGACAACGTTGTTGAAGAGACTAAAGAAGCTGGTGAAGCAGTAGAAGATGCTGTTGATGAGATAGACAACGACAATAACTAATTATCCTCAAATAAAATAGACTAAAGCTTTAACTAATGAAAAAAATAATTTTAAGTTTGACTCTAGTTGCATTTCTAGGGCTATCGTTGAATTCTTGTAAAGAAGCCGAGGAGAAAACCAAAGATGCAGTTGAAAATGCTAAAGGCACTTCAAATGACATGGCAGATACTGTAAATGAAGCATTTGACCAAACCGTTGATGAAGCCAAGGATGCATTAGACACAGCTAAAGAAGCTGCCGACAAGGTTGTGGATGAAGCTAAGGAAGAATTAAAAAAAGCAGAAAAAGCGGCTAAGGAAGCAACTGGTGAAGCTAAAGTAAAAGCTGAAAAAGCTGTTGAGGCCGCAAAGGCCAATTTAGAAGCTGCAAAGAAGAAAGCTGATGAATTTGTTGGTGATGCTCGTGAGGACATCAAAGATGCAAAGGAAAATGCTGAAGAAGCAAAGAATGATGCTATCGATGAAGCTGCTAAAAAAATGAAAGGGAACTAATTTTACCTTTTTGTTATAAAAAAAGCCTGATGAAAAATCAGGCTTTTTTTATAATGAATTTTTTGACGACTCACTAAGCTTCAACTCACTTGGCACAATAACAGTCTGTGCCTTATGATTTTCTGTATTTAACCTTTCCAATAAAAGTTTTACAGACATTTCACCAATGTCGTATGCTTTTTGATGTATAATTGAGATTTTAGGGCTAGACAATAGTTCTGTATGCTCGTAACCAAATCCTACAATAGATATATTATTTGGAATCTCCCTACCCAATTTTTTAGCCATGTTGATAGCTACAATCCCTGTAATATGATCTATAGATATTATGGCATCAATTTCTGAGTTTTTACTCAAGTAAGTATGGATGCTTTTTTCAACATCAAGAGCATTATCGAGTTTTAAAATATTTGGTTTTAAGTTATACTTTTCGAGTGCTTTAGTATATCCTTTAATTCTTAGTTTTCCGACACTGAGTTCTTCAATATTACTCACTAAAAGAATGTGTTTTCTACCTTCTTTTTCAATTAAATGTTCTGTAACTTCATAAACAGATTGAAAGTCATCAACAATAACTTTATCGCACTTTATCTCATCTACAACCCTATCAAACATTAAAACAGGAATTTTACTGTCTAAAATTGTTTGAATATGATTTATCTCCTGTTTTACCTGACCTTCTCTTGCCACAGCCATAATAAATCCATCAACACTACCATTAGATAATAGCTCAAGACTTCGTTTTTCTTTGTTCAAAGTTTCGTTAGAGAGACAAACGATTATATCATAATCATTGTTGGTAGCTGCCATTTCAATACCATGTAATACTTCTGCAAAAAAAGGATTGGTTACCGTTGGCAGGATAACACCAATAGTTCTTGTCTTATTGGTTTTTAATTGTTGTGCTATTCGGTTAGGCTTATAATTTAATTTTTCGGCCAGTTCATTAACACGTTTTTTAGTAGTATCACTTATTTCGTGACTGTCATTTAATGCTTTTGAAACTGTTGATACAGAAATATTAAGAAGCTTAGATAATTCTTTTAGAGTTGTCATTTGATACTATTTTAGTATTAAGATTATAGCTTTACGTCTCGTAAAAGTAAAATAAAACACATTTGTTTCATTAATTAAGTCGCTAACCCTTTGTTCATTTTTTATTTATTGATGCATTTCTTTGAAGTTGTCTCAATAAAAAAATAGTGCATGCCACATAGCATCACATCTCTTTTGAGCATTCAGTTTTTCATATAAAATATATCCTGAAAGCGTATAGCAAAAAAAGAAGCATGTTTACATTTTAAACACGCTTCTTTTCGCTCAATTCTATATATGATAATATTCTATTCTTTTACCAACTTAATGGTCTTAGAACCGCTTACTCCTTCAATTCTAGCAAAATAAACACCAGTTATTAATGATGACGCATCTATAGCAACTTCACTAGAATTTGGTGATAATGTCAATACTTGTTTTCCTAAAATATCATAAACAGCTACATTATTTATTGTATTAGAACTTAAAAGATTCCAGTTTCCATTTGTTGGATTAGGGAATACTTTAAACTCAGTTGTTTCAAAAGTATTTGTACTTAGAACATTCGTTGTACTGAAAAATATATTATCAACATATACAGTACCATTTCCGGTAAACAATGTTTGCTTAAGATCTGTACCATCCCATGTACCACTTACTAAAGGAGGGTAATTTACAAAATGTGTAAAAGGAATGAATACACTTACCCATTGACCCGTAATTAGCTCAGCATCTGCATTTCCAGCACCTACGTCAGCTGCTGAACCAAACCTATAGAATGGCTCCTCCGCACTACCACAACAAACAGTTGCACTTAAAGAATCATCAACCAAAGAGAAATTAAACGCTGTTGACGTTGTAGCATAATAGTTTATATGTACAAAATCGTATGTTGTAGTCGCATCAAATGTAAAAGGTGTACCTCCTGCATCTGGGCCGAAAGCATTACCAAAGAAATCTAAGTTCTCTAACTTAATAACAGTATTTCCATTTAAATTTTCTTGAGTACGAGTAACACCTCCGCCAAAAGAGTCAAAAATAAAATCTGTAAAATCTGATTGATTTGCATTACCACTCAAATCACTGTAAACATAAAAATCCAATCCGGTAGAAGGCGAATCCGTTGGGCCATCAGTAGGATCAGTCGCAGGACATGGTGCACAGTTAGGGCCACCACAATCGATTTGCTCTTCACCATTATTTAAAATACCATCATCACATGATTCTGGACAAGCTGGACAATCTGGACCACCACAGTCAACACCTGTTTCATCACCATTTTGCACACCATCCATACACGTTGGATCTGGTGCTCCTACTTGTACTATATCATCAATGTACCATATACCACCATTTCCTGCTCCCACAGTTCCACATCCGCCACCTTCGCAGGCAACTTCATAATTTGGCTGTATCACTAACACGGTATATTGTTCCATTCCTGTTAATCCTGGTTGACCCGTGAAATCAAAAGTCACTTCAGTCCAAACACCAGCCGTAGTTATGGTAACATCTCTATTATAAGTTGGTTCTCCACTTAGACCAATTTGAATTTGAAACCTAATATTTTGATTTGCAATTGGAGCCCAAACTTTCATAGTAAAAACAGTACCATTTGCTAAATCAATTAATGGATTTCCAGGAGTTTCAAAACCAAAACCTCCACCCCAATCAGCAGTATCAGGTTTATTAACCTCAAGAACTCGTGCAGACATATTACCTGCACTAATATCAGGGTTTTCAATGTTATTAAAACCTAGACCACCAAATTCAAATGATGCAGTTGTTGAGGGATTTTCAAAATTCGTTGGCAATGATTGCCCAAACATCATGCAAGATGTGAGTAAAAAATAAAGAAAGGTAATTTTTTTCATAATCGTTATTTATTTTAGTTATTTATAGGTAATTGATAATTTATAATGCTATTAATTATCAGTTTTATAAATGTATTAATTACATATTGAATATTTTTCAATTCCACCTTAACAAAAAACATACAACGACATCGTTATAGTTAACGATTTACAATGTGTGCCCAAAGCCTTGATATTATTAGGCTAGACAACATTTTAAATTTTGGATAAAATAGTTTGTAGTGGTTATGTTGTGTTGTTAAATATCAACCATACATAAAACTTGTGGTCTTTTTAATACTTCAATTTTTCATTTTTATCCCAAATACCCCAATAGGCACCTACATCACCTTCTGATCCGACTTTCCAAGATTCGTCAAAAGATGAAAAATAGAAAATTTCTATATCCTCTTCTTTAGACCATTTTTGTATATTTATGAAATATTTTATGGCATTCTCTTCTGATGGATAGGCCCCATGTAAATTTGTTCCTTGGCTTGGCCAGCCTGTTTCGGTAATGACTACTCTTTTACCTTTACCAGCACGCTCAGCTTTATGGTACATATCTTTCATATAAAGTAAGGAATAATCTAAATCACATCCTTCCCAAAAAGGATAACAGTTTGCCAAAATAATATCGCAAGCCTCAGTTATCGCTGGTCGTTCTTGGAATTCGTAATAAGCATCTACATAACCAACAGGAATATTGGAAGCCTTAATAGCATCTTTAACAAAGTAGATTTTCTGTAACAGCTCGTCCTCAGTTAAATCCCCTCTGTACATGACTTCGTTACCAACAGCAGCAAGATCAACAAAGCCATCATTAACTAAATTAATAAGACCTTGTAGTTCTCTTTCATTTATTTCTGGATCATCACCTAACCAAGCACCAACCAAGGTTTTCATACCCATCTCCTTGGCGATTTTAGGAATAAGCTCATTGCCGTCTGTACAAGAAAAAGAGCGAATCCAGTTTGTATAAGGTTGTATAATTTTTAACCGTCTCCTTATTTGATCCTCGGTTAATTGGTCACCAGGTTCTTGACCTTCTTCATAAGGGCTAGAGCACAAACCATGCATACCAGATTTTAAAGTTTTTCTAAATAATTTTTGCAAATCTTCAATAGACATTCCATCGTAATCAATAGATGCTAATGCTAAAAACTTTTCCTCTCTGACAGACATAACAACCTCTAATTATATTTGAGCTTTTCGGTTTTATCCCAGAGCCCCCAATAGGCACCAACATCACCTTCATCACCTGTTTTCCAAGATTCATCAAATGAAGAGAAATAGAAAATTGGAATATCATTTTCTTTAGTCCAACTTATAGTGTCTATAAAATATTTCATAGCAGCAACATCGCCAGCAACAGCACCTTTAAGACTCCCTCCTTCACTTGGCCAACCTGTTTCTGTGATAATGATTGGCTTACCTTGGGCAGCATCTACAACCTGACCATACATGGCTTGCATATGCCCTAAAGCATATTCAATTGGACACCCTTCCCAATACGGATATAAGTTTGCCAACACTATATCGGAATGTTCTACCAGTTCTGGATGACGTGAAAATTCGTAATAAGCATCTACATAACCTACAGGTATGTCTAAACCTCTTAAAGCATCCTTAACACGTTTTATATACCCTAACAATTCTTCTAACGTTAGATCATTACGGTACAAGACTTCGTTCCCTACGGCAGCCACATCTACATGACCATCCTTGGCTAATCTTATTAAACCTTCGATTTCCCTTTCGTTGTCTTCCTTGTTGTCACTTAACCAAGCTCCCACAAGCGTTTTTAACCCTTGTTTTTTTGCCGCTACTGGCACATGCTCATTACCTTCAATACATGAAAATGAACGAATAGCCTCCACATATGGTCTTAAAATTTTTACACGTCGCTCTACCTGTTCGAAACTAATATCGTCACCGGGCTTTTGGCCATCTTCATACATACTAAAACATATACCATGAAACCCTTCTTCGATAGTTTTACGCCAAAGACGCTTCATGTCTTCTGATGAATATTTTGACAGGTCTAAACCTTGAGTTGCTATTTGGCTATAGCCCTTAGTTTTGTAATATGATGCTTCTCTGTATGACATTTTATGAGTTTAGTTTATAATTCGCCTCGACGTTCTACAAGTTCGTCTTTTATTTCTCTAGCCCTTTCTTCGGTAAGACTGTATTTCCACATTACCCATATTGCAAGTCCTGCAGTCAGTACAGGTAAAGCAATATCTGTAATTCGCATACCTGTAAGTGCTTCAGCAGTTTGTGTTGTAGCAGTAGGGTCATAACCTAATAGTTTTAAAATTATTCCAGAAAACACCAAAGCAAGACCTTGTCCAACCTTAATCATCCACCAATAGATAGCACCAAAAGTTCCTTCTTTTCTTGGCATACCATTTTCTAATTCATCTAAATCACAGACATCAGCGGTCATACTCATCATTAAAGTAAATAAACACCCCATTCCAAAGGCCATTAAAGGAATTGGCAAGAATATCATGTAGTAATTATCAGGATCAAAACCCCACCATTTTAAGGCATATCCAAACATTGAAATTAAAGTAGCATATATGAATGCTTTACGTTTTCCCATTTTATTAGCCATCCAATTGATTATGGGAATGGCAATAAAAGCTGTATAGGCAGCTGTAACTGCTGGAAAAAGGGCTACCCACCATTTTGATGCACCCCAATCGCCATCAAACATGTAAAAATTAATTATAAAGACACCAAATTCAGCAACAATTTGAAAACCATTAAATACCAAGAAGGTGGCTAAACATAATTTAACAAAAGGTTTGTTTTTAAGAACAAGCTTTATACCCGTGAATATTTTGCCCATACTCTTTAGAAGTGCTTTAGGTGTAATTTCTTCTCTGCCTTCCATTTTACTAGAATCAATCCCACGGCAAAAGATAGCAGGAAGTATTCCTAAGATGATAATTACAAATCCAGCTATTAAAGCGACAATTCTAACTCCTTCTGGTTGGCTAGCAAAAAGATCCCCATCAGGTATTAACACATATAAAAATGGAACTAACATCCAAGCTACTTGTCCAATAATGTTTGCAAAACTCATCAACCGTGTTCGTTCTTTATAATCTGAGGTCATCTCATATCCTAAAGCAATCAACGGAGTTGAAAAAATTGTGTTTCCAAAAATCAGCAAAATTGAAAAGATGAGTAAGTACCAAAAATTATACATTTCAGGATTTGTATCATGTACTTGCCATAATATTGCAAATATGGCACCTGATAATATTGCGCCAATAAAAATATAGGGTCTCCTTCTTCCAAATCTTGAACTTGTATTATCTGACACGTACCCCATTACCGGATCTGTTATAGCATCAAATAAACGAGGTATACCAACTATAAGACCTGCTAATACTGTATCCATTCCAAAACCGTCAGCAGATTTTAGTATGACAACAAAAACACCTAATATGCCAGGAATTAAATTATTTATTAAATGGCCTGCTCCGAAAGCAGCTTTTTGACCTATTGGAACTCTAGTAGAACTCATAGTTATATTTGATTTAGTTAGTTTCTTTTGGTATCACTATAGTCTGTATGGCTTGTCCCTTTATACCGATGTTTTTTATTTCATCATTTAGGCTTAATGCATAATTCTTAACTTCTTTTCCTTCATTAAAAATGACAACAACAATAGAACCATCTGGATTCTTGCACGCAGTAACCATTAAATCTTCATCTGTGTTTTCTACTCCAAGTACTTCTGCTCCCGGTCTTATGTATTTACTAAAATGTGCCATTGTATAATATAATGGAGTAAAGTACACCTCATCAGCATCGGGATGTACAATCACTGGTGCTACACACCAATTTTTAAACCAATTTGGACCACCTTGTCGGTCTAAAACCATATTCCAGTCAACCCAACCGTCTACCCAATTGTTTAAGCATCCTATAATATCTCTAGCGTATCTGTTAACTGGCGCATATTTTGGATGTAAATGTTTATCTTCTTCAGAAGCCCAATCCCAGCCCCAATCTGTGGCTTCTTTTTTCCAGTACCATGCATCATCTTTCCACTTAGGCACTTCAGAATCTACACAACCTTCAGTTTCTATTAGGTATTTGTCTGGTGCTTTGTGGTGTGCATATTGCAAGGCTTCAGGAAAGAAATCATAAGTGCTTTCGTACCAATGTATAGCAGTTCCGTCATAATACTTTGATGATGCTTCAGTAGCATACATTACATCTACCCATTCTTTTAGTCCAGCTCTGTTTTGGTCATATCCAAGAATAATTTTATCCCCATGACCATCGGCTTCTAGCTTTGGCCCTAAATGATTTTGAACAAAATCGGTCATTTCCTCAGGTGAAAAGTGCATACTCTCCCAGTTATTGCCATTACCATGCGGTTCGTTTTCAACAGTAAAACCCCAAAGTTCTATACCTTGTTCTTTATAAGCGTCAATATATTTTGAGAAGAACAATGCCCAGGTCGGATAATGTTCTGGCAATAGTTTACCACCAACCCATTCTTTATTGTCCTTCATCCACGGCGGTGCCGTCCAAGGTGAAGCAAACAATTTGAAACCATCTTTTGAAATGCGATTGGCTTCTTTTATCATTGGAATTAGATCATCCATATCTTCCTTAACCGAAAAATCCTTTAATGCTTTATCTTCAGTTGGTGCATAAGAATATTGAGATAAGGAAAAATCACAAGAATTCATGTGTGTTCTACATAATGAGTAATTGGCACCATTTTCAGTAAAGTAGGCCCGCATGATAGTATCTCTATTTTTCTTACTTAGTTTATTAAGAAGATAAGCTGAGGACTCAGTAAAAGCACCACCGAAGCCTGTTATTGTTTGAAATTTTTTATTCGGATTTATTTTAATTACCAAAGTAGAATCTACTGTTTTGAATTCGTTAAGTTTAGTTAACTTATTACCACTTGCAGAAGTTTCAAAAACTTCTAATACCAGTTCTTTTTTTTCTTCTTTATTACAACTCATAGTCGTTATTAAAAGACAATAAATGCACAGTTTTAGTGTTTTCATTTTTTTATTGTTAACGGTAGTAAGGCAGTATATCACTATCTTTTTGCCATGATCTCTTCTTCTGATGGTGGCACCAACACTTCTTTTAAAAGTGCTTCTTTATTACCATTGTAGGTTTTTGTAATCGTATTGCCGTTTCTGGTTAGTCCATCGAAAATTCCTTTATCCACCAAGTCCCAAATTGGGTATTTAGCTTTACCATCTATAGTAAATAACCCAAAATGATTTTCTGATCCTTTAGCATTATTCGCATCTTTCCATTGCTCATTAAATGCTTCAAAATAAAAGCAAGAAATTCTGGCCCTATTGGTCCATTTTCGTATTTGCTCATGGTATAAACCTTGTTTATATTCATCCGTTGCACGAGATCCATCATCACCATATTGACCGTTAGAGACCGTTGCCCAACCGGTCTCACCTATATGTACGGGTTTATTGACTCCAACACTTTTCATGTAATTGGTAACACTATCATACTGCTTCTGGGAAAACTTTATAGCCCGCTCCATAGCCATTTCTATTTTTGTTGTATCTGGCATATCTGCATGTGCTTCTGGCACTCCCCAAAATTCTGGATTGTAATGTGTGTTGTGATACGGATACGTGTGCATTGATATATAATCTACAGCCTTTATCAACATATTTAAACCTTCGACATGATATCGATCTTCCCCACCTCCCCAAGATGCGAAGTCATCTGAGCTGGTAATCCATAAATCCTTTGGTAGCTTACCTCCCTTTTTTAAATTTTGAAGATGATTGACCCATTTTAAAATAACATCTGGTTGAACGTAATATTCAGTAGCCCATTTTACCATAGCTTCATTGCCAACGGCTATGATCTTTACAATATCTGGGTATTGATTTGCCAATTTAACAGCTCTTTGTATCTCACCAGCATTATTTGGGCTTTCTATATTATGATTTGGTTCTTTATTTGTCCATGCATTTAAACAATCAATCCATGCACCTAACATAACGTACATTTCAAAATTTGGATCTTCTTTTTTAAGTTCTGAAATTGCTTTTAGTACATTTGAAGCATGTGGTAACTTAGGCTGAACATTGTAAGTTCTTAACATCTTAATACCCATAGCTGACAAGATTTTTAAATCCTCTTTTAGCTCTGATAATGTAGGCTGACTGTCTCTTGATTTTTTGCGGTAACCACCATAAGAAATGGCCAAATACTTTGGGTTACCTAATATATCTTTTGCTGTCACTTTTTTCTTAATTTGGGTTGAAGACGACTTGTCTTTTTTCTTTTCATTACAAGACATCATGAATACTAGAGATAAAACAAAAACTACAATTACTCCTTTTTTCATGACGTTATACTATTTTAAATAATCTTCTTTAATATATATTTTGATAAGCTCTACTTCACCTGAACGATTAAACACTTTTTGGCTTATTGCCTCATCAAGATTTAAACTGTTAAAAGTCTGTGTTGAACCCTGCTTTAGTTTAACTTCAGACTTAAAAGTATCTGAAAGGCTATAAATTACAGGAACCTGACAATAGGTAAAAACTAATTCTCCCTTATTAATTTCTAGTTGAGATGTATTACCATCAAGATCGATATAATCGAATGCTTTTGTTTCATTTAAAAATTCCTCTTTACGAAGCATACATGGATTAAACACCAATCTCCCATCTTTCATAAAAACACCTAGTTCACCAAAACGACTTAGAATATCTTCTTTTACCTGCCCAGTCATACCTGGTTGTTGCGCACCTTTACCCGCTGGTGTATGGGAATAGGGGTCAGTTGGGAAAGCTCCGTATAGTTCTGGCGACTTATGTACACCAATACCTTCGTTAATCTCGTAGTAGTGCTCTAATAATCTACCAACGATTTCATCATTTTCGTTTTCTTCTATTGCTTTTTGGCAACATTCCATAACTGCCAACAAAAGTTTGGATACCATGTGCCAGTAAATAGAGCCCAAACCTTCATAACCATAAAATGTACCTGAGCGACCTGTAAATGCCTTATGATTAAAGACATCTTCAAAAATTTGAAGTATTTTAGATTCCTCTTTATTAGCCAGACTTTCATATTCCGTTCCTGATAAATTTTTCAATGCTAGCTTAAGGTCATTGGCATTTTTAAAGTTGCCATTAAAATGGTAATCGCCATTTATATCTTTCTGTACTACATGTGTATTATTGTCCGCAACTAAAGTTTTTAATAAATCTGAACTCTCAACCGCATTTGCAGGTATAGTGTTTCTATCCATAAATCCTTTTAGGTTCTTATATGGATACAATATGTAACTGTATTGGTCTTCTCTAAATAACTTACTTTGCTTAAGTCCATCAAGCACTGCTAAATTTTCTTTAGAACTCAAATATCCTGAACTTAAAACGGCAACTTGTCCTTCTAACATTTCATCTAAATAAGCAACAGAAATTGAGTTTTCATTTTCAATAGACATTAAATTATAGGCATGATACATAGCATCGTCACGCTTGTTCGCTTCAATTGAATGCTCTAAGTGCTTTAATGCCGAATGCGTGAATGTTTTTATATCCTCAAGTCGAAGTTTAGATTTATTACCAGAAAATGAATTTTCATAAATGGTTGCTCTAAAAATACTACCTGCATTACCTACAGCATCTAAAATCTGTTTTCTGCTTTTATCATCGATGTTATTGTTTAACAGATTTTCGTTTTGTACAAAAGTAGATTTAACAGCATCGAAAAAATCTGCAATTTCTGATGCGACTTCTATGGTATAAGTAGAATTATTTTTGAACACTCCTTCAAAGAACTTTAAGAACTGTCGCAAATAGTATAAGGTTACCATAGAGATACCGTTGCCCACTAATGCATTGTTGGCATCATTCCATTCAGGGCGCTGTGTATTCATCCAAATACCACCTTCTGGTATAAAATTGGAAAGTTTAGCTAGCGTTGTCGCCAGTATTTTTTCCATAAAATTAGCCCTCACTACATCTCCATTTGCATATTGAAGCAATGCACCATCAGCCCCTATTTTATCTCGTTTTGCTCTAATTTCTTCATCCGAGGCTTCATCAAACTCAATGGTATCTTTTGGGTTTTTTAATACATCTTGATAAGATTTAATTCTGTACGGTACATTGGCATATACAAATAAATCTTTATTGAGTAAACTTTTTAATTTACCCGGCTGATAATCTTCTATAAACTCTAAAAATTTGAGCAGATATATAATTTGATGATCTCCCCAATACCCAATATAGGACCAAGGATCATCTGGTTCGCTAATTTCCCAATCAAAACCACCTTTTGTTACACGGTAAGGGTTATAACCATCAAAAGTTGTGGCGTTTAGAAACTTATGAATCATACTCTCAATAAACTCTGGATAAGAATATGCTAATGCTTCCCAGTTTTGGAAAATATCGCGCCAATTGCCTTCGTAATCTAATATTTTAGAGCCATCTATTTCACTTCTTGTATTAATGGAAAATTTATTCCAAGGACGGCTTGGGTCACCGTGTCGGCGGCTAAATTTTAAAGGCATATATTCTAAACAAAGACGTGAAAAATCTTTGTCAGAGCTATCTTCTGCAATTTGCTTTAACTCACTTATGGTAAATTTTTCTGGTAAGGCTTCAACAATAGCTTCATTTTGATTTGCAACATTGGCATTGGCATTAAACAAATATTTTTTAAAGTCCCATTTCTCAATACTATAACCGTCATCAAAAATACCACCTCTCATAATATTGAAAAGTGTATTCGAGAAATGTCTCGTATCTCTGAAGCTATCTGAAGTTAATTGCAATCCATCTGAAGCTGCATTTAATTTAATAAGTCGTTTTGTACCTAATGCAATGTTGTTTTCAAGTTTGCTTAATAATTGATTATCCTCACTTATCTGTTTAGAAATCTGAACTATGTCGGAAGTATCTTGATTAACATTGGCTATAATAACCCAATTTTTATGCTCTTGAGAAGACAATTGAATTTTAGAATTAATAAAGTAAGCACCCTTTTCTGCTTTTATATCTGTTTCTTGGCTCACTTTTTCAAAATTCCTAAAATCGTCTAACTGCAGTGATGACAAAAGGTATTGGGGATTATCTAAGCCTAGAGACCAAGCGATATTTGCTTTTAGAGCTTCACTTGGCTCAGCCTTATCTACAATAATGGCACTTAATGCAAAAATCCCAATACCTGTTTGTTCAACTAATTCCGTGCGTTTGTATGCATCAACTAAATTGCTGCTCGCATTTTGCAATGCACTGCTAACACCATATGGTATTACATTTTGAATACCATCTAAAACATTTATCCCAACCGGTAAATCTGAATTGTTACTTAGGGTTGATTTTTTCACAAAACCATAAGCATTACTAGAACACCATTCGTACCTAAATGTAAGTTCTAGGTCTAGATTCTCTTCTTCAAAAATAATTGAGTTACCGTAAACACTTTTATAAAGATTGCTTCTTACGTTATAATTATCTTGAAAACGTATTGAGAAAGGTTCCCAAATAAATATCTCACCATTTTTTATGACCTGAAAAATAGATTTTGCACCTGTTATTTCTGAAGACTCTGTAATCTTATCATCTGAATAATAAGGAAATAAAGCAAACTCAGAATTCTTTCGCCCAGCGGTTAGTCCTCCATTACTCGATATAAACATCCAATGATTAGAATCACTGACAATGCTCATAAAAAATGGACGCATCTCATTACTGTTAGAAATTTTGAAATAAGCTTTATTGTCAATCGAAACCTGTTCTAATTTCACTTTATTATCTAATATTTGTGTGTTAGGCATTAGCTAGCTACTTAAAATTTCAATTAAACTTATTACAGTTACAACCAAAATCTTGAAAATTATAGTGATTTATTTTTCTAATTCAGAAGTCACTAAGGACTTAAAACAAAACTTGATATGTATTTACTGTTGAATTATGTCATCAAAATAGTATATGTCACCATCACAAGGTGCATTTCTTTCAAAATAGATAATCATACTCTGAAATGTACCTGTAGCAACATCAGTAAAATCAAAAGTCAATTCTTGCCATTCTCCCAACTGTGTAATACTCGCCACTCTATCTTGAGATGGCTCTGTATTAGGAAATGGCATAAACTCCAAACGTAATGTCACGTCTGTTAGCTGAGTTTCTGCAAGAACTTTTATAGTGAATGTTTTTCCTGTTTCCGGTAATGAAAAATCTAGAGGTGTGTCTAGCGCTACTCCCAAACCAGCAAAAGTGAAACATCCAGTTGTTTTTTCGAAACGTTGTACTTTACAGCTTGGATTAACCGCATCTACAACTGGGTTTTCAACAATAAATCCTGCAGTATTACCAAACGCATCAAATGTAGTATCGTCCGATATTGTAAAAAACGTCCAATTAAGATTCCCATTAGCAGGGTCAATGTTTTCTGATGTTTCACAATTTATTGTAAATGTTTCAGAAAATGTATCTGAATTTCCGTTGTCATCAAATGCTGTTAGGGTTACTGTGTATGTACCATTATCAAAGGTTACCGTAGGGTTTGCAATGACATCGGTATCGCCATTTCCAAAATCCCACAAATAACTTGTGGCATCATTTGATGCATTTGTAAATGTTATTGTGCTGAATTGAACATCGCTCAAAAATCTCGATTCTAAGCCTATTAAAGACACACCACTGTCACTATCCTCACAAGATATGATTGAACACGATAGAATGATAATGGAAAGTAATGTTATTTTATATTTTAATAATTTCATTGTTTATTACTTTTTAAATTAATTATAAACTCTAACATAGTCCACCAACATTCTTTGTGGAAATACGGTTTCGGCATTTGGTGCACCAGGCAGGTTACCACCAACAGCTATATTCATGATGATGTAAAATGGACGATTAAACACCCATTCCCCAGCATTTTCAGGACCACCATCGACGACAGCTTCTTCTTCCACAACTGATGGCGTAATACTTTGGTATAATACATCGTCTACGTAATAGTTAATACGGTTCGGACTCCACTCTATTCCAAAAACGTGAAAGCCTGTATCGAAGCGATCATTCTCTAATTCATATTCTTTAGTAATGGCATCACCTGCATTATAACCTGGCCCATGAGCACTGCCAAATACTATAGTTGGTGAATCCCCGAGATATTCCATGATGTCTATTTCTCCACATTGTGGCCATGGGTTTTGATCACAGTCATTACCCAATAACCAAAACGCTGGCCAAAGCCCTTTTCCCCAAGGTAATTTTATGCGCGCTTCGAAACGCCCATATTGTCGCTCAAATAAATTTTGGGTGGTTAATCTGGCTGAAGTATAGCTTGCGCCTTCAAATGATTCTTCGCGTGCCGTAATCACCAGCACACCGTTTTCAACATTTACGTTTTCTGGCCTGGCTGTATAGTACTGTAACTCGTTATTTCCCCATCCAGGAATACCTTCTGCAGTTCCATCACCAATATCATAAGTCCACATTGATGGATTTGGAACACCATCTACATCAAACTCGTCTTGCATTACTAAATTATTTAGTTTTGCCACTTCTTGAGTTTCATCTGGATCACAATTTGTAAACATAGTAGTGAAAATCATTAGTGCCACTAAACACTTAACTCTAAACAATGTATTTGACTTTATATTTTTCATAAATCTCTGTGTGTTAAATCATTATTCGTTATAGAAGTAGACATTATCTACCCAAATGTCTGCTATTGTGTTATCTGAAACAAAGAACAGTTGTCCTAAATTTGCAGGATCTGAAAATCCGCTAAAACTAGATAGTGGTACATCAAGACTGACCCAACCGTTAGCGTCTATGTTGTTTAAGGCAGTCGAGTTTACAATGAATGACCCAAAGGATGTGCTGCCTATTCCTGTTCCACTTTCTAGTGAAAGTCTAATAAAATCTGAAGGATCTACTGTTTCTCTCACATTTATATCTACATGAAGATGTGTCATAGCACTTATATTGACTAAAGGAACGGTTTCATAGGTTCCAATACTCACAAAATTTAATGAAGTATAATTAATAATATTATCTGGTGTACCATCAGAAAATTGGGCTTGGATATCTACATTATTAGGATCTGAACCTGCACCACCTTGTGTTGTTGACCCACCAAAAAAGCCATTGTAATGTCTTACCGACACATTAGAATAAGCATCGCTGAAAAGTGACACTACGTTTGCAGCATCTCTCATTGGAACTGGGGCGTTAGGAAAAGGACCACTAGCTGTCACCTCTAAAGAGCCTTCTGCAGGTAAATCTCCTATCCTAGCTGTAATTGTTGCTGTTCCTTCACCAACGATATTTACCACACCTTCCTCTGATATTATAGCCACTGCGGGGTCTGATGTTATAAATGAAAAATAATTTGACGAGGCATTTACTGTTTGATTTGTACCCGATGGTAGGTTAACCTTGTACCCAATATCAGATATCGCAATACTAGAACCGATGAAGGCCTCTTGCACAATATCTTCACCATTGAATATTTGTGGTCGCTCTTGGCCTATTGTTCCTAGATTTTCAAACCTTAATTCATCTATCCAAAAGGTAAAGCCCATGCCCCCAGTGCTATTTGTTCCTGCTGAAAACAAAAACATACCTTTCTCTTGAGTCAATTTTGAAGGATCTGGCATTGGTATAATATATTTTCTCCAGTCTGTAGAGAGCTGTAAATCATTTAAGGTGACTACATAATCATTTTCTTCAAGATTATCACCAAAGCCTACCGTGCCAATCAAAGCTGTAGTAGAACCTTTAGCCCAAAACGTTAAAGCATCATACCCTGTTAGATCTCTTCCATCACCGCGATCTTCAAATACTCCTCCGATAAATCCTCCTTCTGGGTCATTGGGCACAGGTACATCTATACGTATAGAACTTGTACCCTCATAAGCCACACCATCATCAACCCCAAAGCCATTTACGTTAGCTCCAGCTGCTGGATCAAAAGATCTAAAAAACTGATCGGTTAAACCAACTGGTGCATCCGTAAAAATATCACCTTCTGTGGGGAATGTTGCCAATACAGCATCATCCGTAAGATCTCTTTCGCATCCATACGCCAGGATTAAAACTAAGCCTAGAATACAAATACTTTTTAATTTTATTGATTTTATAGTCTTCATCATTTACTATTTTTATTTTCCAATATTGATATGTACATAAGTTCTTATTTCCCATTCGGTACCATCAGGAAATCCTACTGGACTAAGAATTGGTGGTTGGTTAGGATTAGTCGCATTAGCTGGCGTAGCAAGTGGAGAATACCTAGGTGAAAACTCATCTAAAGATCTCCATGTTCCTCTTATACCAACTGTTGTGCTTGGTAAAATAAACCAGTCTGGTTTACCTAAGGAAGTGGATACGTCTAACATTAACTGTAGCGGAAACGTTAAGTTAAAGTCTCTATGATAATCAAAAGGCCCCCAATCATTTACTTTTACGTGCGTTTCGAACTTCATCTTTTTATAAATGGCTCTTATATCACCACCAAAGCGTTTAATCAATCGATCACTACTACCATTTGCTTGTCCATTTCCATAATAAAAGTTACCTATTAGACCTAAGTCTGAACTTACCTTAGATACCATTCTTGTATGAATTTCCCATAAATCTTCTGCTGGTGCTGAATTTGGGAAGATCAAAAGAGAACGGTCAGCCTGAAAACCAATATGAGCATCCATTGCCGTTGGTAAATGACGATAAACAAAACCTAAGTTCATTGCAAATTTAGCATCTTCAGCTCTATCGTTGTCCCATTGATACATCCACGTGCCAGGTGTAGGATCGTAAGTAAATAATATTTCACTTCCCATAGTTTCCCTATTACCATCTCTGACCGCAAAAGGATCGTCAATAAAGTTTCTAAGTCTACCAGGTGCATTTACATCATTTGGCATAGCATCAACCAAAGGTTTTTGCCACATAAAATTTGGAGCGACCTGAAAATTATCGAAAGAGTATGTAAATCCTGTTAAGAAATTGGTCATATTACCACTACCTGAATCTTTAAGCCTCCAACCTGTAAAAGTTTGTGTTGCATCTGCGCCACCATTAGCAACTAATCCCATTACAGAACCTTGTGCATACATATTAAACTTACCACCTTCGTAAGTCACTTTTACCTTTCCGCCCCAATTATCTTTACCAGAAATTTTATCTACGAATACTTGGCCTTCATCAACATCTTGAAAGGAACTACCGTTTAGGGGGCTACCACCCCAAATACCACCAACTGTAACACCAAACTTTCCAAATTCTCTCTCAATAGCTATAGACGCTCTTTCCATTGGCCATGGTGGAATTACACCACTTCGAACCTGATTGGGGTCTAAAACACGTCTTCCATTGGCATCAAATTCTACATCTGTTTCTAAATCTCTGTGATAAATACCGGTAACATCAAATTTTCCAATCTTGCGATGGTACTTCAATAGTGCCGTTGGGTTTGCTCCCCACCATAATTGAGGGCCAAAAGCAGCTTTTAAACCATCTAGGGATCCTTTACCATCAATTTCCAAACCTAATATTTCACCTCCATATATATCTAAGTTAGGGCCGTAGTTAGCTTCTGGGTAGAGGCCAAAGAAATCTCCTTCGTATTGCCAATGGTAATGGCCTGTACGGTAAAACCCTCTTAAATCAAATTCTTTTGCTTTCCATTCAAACTCTGCTTGATATAGGTTAACTCTTCCACCATCATCTACAATGGTAGTATTATCAGTAGGGTCAACAACCTGTTGCCGTGTAATAGTTTCATAGAAAATCTCATCAATGGGGTTTTGGGCTACATTGCCCACAATATTGAAATTTGCTGAAGCTCTTACATTTGATGCAGGATTGCCCTCTACTCCAATAAAGAAAGATTGCATGTGATCAAAGCCCAATTGATTTGGTCTTTGTTCTGGATTAGTTGCATCTACATTTTCTGGTGTGTCAATTAAACTACCACCTGTATTAAAAGTAGTAAACCTTGCAGTTAGTTGGCTCAATCTAATCTTTTGTGATTCATTTCCGCCTAGTGCAGCTTTATCCCCTCTTGCGCGAAGTACTGCATCCATTAACTGGATGTTGTCAAAATAATTTTTAACAAAATCTGCATCTACACCTTCATCATAAGGATTAAGCTGATGCACCTCTTTAAGTGCATAATATGCAGCACGCGGATATAATTTATATAGTCCTCGTTCATTTGTTGGTCCTTTTGCACAAATACCAAACCATTCTTCGTTCATGTTATTGCCACCAGGGGGAAGATCCTTTTCGTAACCACCATTTGGCCAAGTTGCAACAGTATTATGTACATCAAAATCCTTGGTCTGGTTCCATTTCCACCATCCATCACTAGATTGAAATGTGAATCCGCCGATAGAATTTCCTGCTTTCCCTAAACCTGCAACGTTTTGATAAATATCTTTCCAGTTACCGACATTATAATATGCTTGCATCAGTTGGTCTTCTTCATTTTCAATGGCATTAAAAGCATCTGACCCAAACTCAGCAAATAAAATAGGTTTGTTTAATTCATCTTTTACTCTTTGAAACGCATCGCCAAACGATATACCACGGTACATATTGGTGCCATAAATATCAATATCTTTACAATATTCCTTAACAATATCTAAATACAGTAAGTCACCATTACAAATGGCTACTGGCACTGAATTATCTATAGCCTTGATTTCTAATGCGGCATCGTTGAAGGCTTTGTAGAGTCCTTCAGCTGCTAAACGTATGCCTGGGTCTACACCATCAATTGGTATGGCCTCAGTCTCAGCTCCTGTCCAAGAAAGGTGGTAATTGTTTTCATTACCAATCATATATATTAATAGACCTGGCGTATCCTTGTATTTTTTAGCCATGTCTTTTACTTCTTTCATTAATACTTTTCGAGTTGCAGGATTGGTGTAATCTGTTTGTGGTACCCATGCTCCATTAATTGTTAGTCCATATGCTCCAAACTGTGTATTTAGCATAGTATAAATACCATAATTTTCATAGATGTAAGAAATCCATTTTGGCTCCAAACCATACGTACGAATTGCATTGACTCCCATATTTTTAAAAAGAAGCATTTCAGAATCTAGGGCAGCTTTGATTACATCGTCTGATTTATCCCAAATGCCTTTATCGAGTATTCCATTACCAATAGGAACATAATCCCAATTGATTCCATTGACTATAAAGTCTTCTCCATTTACAGTCAATTTCATTCCTTCGCTACTTTTTTGAACCGATATTTTATCAGCTTGTCCAAAGACAGGAAGCGCAAGACATATTAGTATTAACCTAAGAAAGTAATTTTTCATAATCTTGTTTTTAAAAAAGTTTAGTTAATTAGTTATATCGTGTAGGTGGATATAAACATATAATTAAAAATTATCAATTTCTTAATTTTATCCTATACAAAAAATATACAATGCAATGAAATGAGGTGAAATTTGATAATAATTTAGTTATTTACCTTTTAATTTGCGACTCTAACTTATTAATATTTAGTTGAGAATTACACGATTATATTGCCGAAAAAGCAATTTGTATAGGTTATGTATAGTCCTAAATTAATTTTGTATGGGTCTTAAATCTCTAAAATGTAGTTTGTGAGGCTTTGTTCGTGGTCTAATCCCATCTTTTTACGCAAACGATAGCGTTTAACTTCTACACTTTTATGTGAAATATTAAGTAATGGCGCGATTTCTTTTGAAGATAAATTTAAGCGCAGATAAGCACATAATCTTAAATCATTTGGAGTAATTGACGGATGGAGCGATTTAACTTTTTTCATAAAGTCCTTATCCACATTATTAAAAGCCTCTTCAAATAGCTTCCAGTCGTTGGTGTCGTTTAAATTTGAATTAATGAGCTTAATCACCTTTTTAAAATCATCTAACGATTTACCCCTGGATAATTCTTCTTTAATAGTATTAAGGAACTCATTACGCTTTACTAAATTCATTGTTGCAATTCCTAACTCTCTGTTTTTGTTTTCAATATCCAGCTGCAAGTTCTCGTTCTTAAATTCCATTAATTGCCGTTGATTTTCCAACTGCTTTAACTCTAACTCTCGTCCCTTTTTCTCAATAAGCTTATGTTTTTGCTTTTTGTAATAACGTATGTTTAAATACTGTGTAATTAGTGCCAAGAACAAGAATGACAAAACATATAATGTAATAGCCAATGGCTTTAGGTACCAGGGTTTATCAATAGAAAAAGTATAAGATAGCACATTGTTAGTAACAACACCACCAGTTATTGCCCTTGCTTCAAAACTATAACTCCCATAAGGCAGGTTTTCGAAAAACACTTCTGAATCTGTTGACCAGGCACTCCATTCGTCATAAATACCCAATAATCTATATTGGTATTTTGAAGATGAGAGTTTATCATAATCGGTAACACTATACTTAAACTTAAGGCTGTTATTTTTGTTTGATAATTCTAAATCCTCCTTATTCAAATCTATTGGTACCAATTCGCTGTGAAACGAACCATAAGACACCTCGTTTAAATAAATTTTATCAGAATTTTGCTGAAGTTTATTCAAGTTAATAATGAAATAACCATCAGTGGTACCAAATAAATAGTTTCCATCACCTAGATTGAGCAGGTCCTCAAATCCGGTCTTATTACTTCTTAGTTTGCTCGGAATGGATATGGTGTTTACATCGGGCTTATTTGACAACTTACCCGTTTCGATATATATAATTTCGTTATTATTGAATCCCCAAAGTCTGTCACCTTTTTTATCGTTAATGAGTTTACCCGACAAGTATTTTTCTTGACTCAAAAATGTACTCAATAGACTATCTTTTTCAAACCACTGTTTATCTTCGTTATAGCGATAAACACCCTCCTTATAGCTATAATAAATTGAATTGTTAAACTTTGCTATACTTGATTTTACACCTTGTTTTACTGCTATTTTTTTATAATTCAACACGTTAGTATAAGTACTGTCAATTTCTATTTTGTAAACCCCTTTATGCTCATGACTTACCAACACTTCATTTACACCTGAAAATTCAATATATCGCGAAGAAATATCAAAACCATTTATTTTATTTCGATATTGCCATTCATTATTAGTTATCTTTTCTAAAATGCTTAAACCTCTATAATTGCCTTGTATTAAAAGGTTAGGTTTACCTTCAATTTCCTTTATTTTCCAAGTCCCTTTTTCTTCTGAAATTTTTTGGGCTCTATCTTTATTGATTATAAAAGTTCCCTTGTCATGACCACAAAACAATGTGCCTTGCAAAATTTTTAAGAACCATACTTGACCTTCTGTACCAGAAACAAACTTAAAACTTGACTGTGAATCCAACGTTTTGTAAAACAACCCTTGGTTAGTTCCTAAATACAGATTTTCATTTGTTTTTACAGAGGCGTAAATTGTACCCAACGTCCCTTGTTTGTCTTTATAAACTTTATAAGGTGAATTTAAATTTATGACATTCACCCCATTATCTAAGCCCAGCCAAACATTGCCATCGGCATCTTCTTTAATCGATAGTACTGTATTGTTACTTAAGCCAGAAGATTTATTGATTTTTAGAATAGTATTGCCTTTATTATCTAATTGAATGATGCCATTAGATATCGTACCAAGCATAAAGCTTCCGTCCCTAAGTTTTGTGCTACTATATAAACTTACGTTAGATAAATCATTTTCGGCATAATTGCACTTTTTAACCTTGTTGTTCTGAAACTCATAAAACCCATCCTCTTTGGTTAAAAATAATAGTGTGTTCTGATTATCGAATATATTTATAATCTCAATATTATCAGTGCTTAAGTACGAGGTAACAAAGACTTCTTTTCCATTTTCTATCTTAAAAACGCCAACTCCATTTTTTTGAAAATAGATGGTTTCATTCACTTTGTACATTTTGTTGATTCTAGACTCGGACTCAATGACCCTAACACTTTCATCTAATGCATTATAAATGTATATTCTATCTAGAGATTGAAATAAGATGAATCCTTCTATATCTATAATACCCCAAAATTCTTCATCTTCCTTAATTTTAAAGGTTTTGTTCTTAGTTAAAGATTTATAAAAAAGACCCCCGTATTCATTTTTTGTCCAAAATCCAAAATCCATATAACCTCCAGAATAGATTCTACCCTCAACGACGTGTACTGATCTTAAAATATCATTATTAGGAGATTCGTACAATTGCCAATAAGCACCATTATATTCTAAAAGTCCTTTATTGTTAGCCACATAAATAAAATCGTTTTCACTTTGTGATACACTCCAATTTTGGTCTTCTGCATTATAATCTTGAGGAGTGAAAACCTGAATAGGAGGCACCTCTTGCGACTGAATATTCAGTGCTATTAAACATAATGAAAAACGAAGGATCTTTCTGATTAAGCGCATCAATCAATACGATGTTAATAACCTCTACCTATGCCTTAGTATTTTGACAAAACACGGTTTATTGTACAATGTTAAGGTACTAATATAAGTAAATAAAAGGATTAACCCATATTTGTAGAGGTCGTGTAGTAACTAAACATAGAGAAATATGAACAGGTTAAATACAAACTACTTATTAATATGCTTGAAATTGACCTTTATATCTGTTAAAGTTGCACAGCTAGTCAATGCTATTATCAAAAAACTGTAAACGTTTCTTTTAACTCTGCAAGTGAGCTTCCACCAACCCAAACATTAAATATGCCTGGTTCTACTTCCCATTTTTTGTTAGCCGTATAAAATTGAAGCATTTTGGCATTTATTTTAAAGTTAACAACTTTAGATTCTCCAGCTTTCAAATTTATTTTTTTGAAACCTCTTAATTCCTTTACTGGCCTAATGAGACTCCCTACTAAATCCCTTATATATAATTGCACTACTTCATGTCCTTCTCTACCACCTATATTGGTAACCTTTACAGATAGATTTATTTCTCCATCAATTGGTATTTCCGCTTGATCCAAATTTAAATTACTATACTTAAATTCTGTATAACTTAAGCCAAATCCAAATGGATAAAGTGCTGTTGAGGGAGCATCTCTATAACCTGAAGATGTCACTCTATTTTTTACCGGCGGTCTTCCCGTATTTTTATGATTGTAGTAAATTGGTTCTTGACCAACATTGTGTGGAAATGATATAGGCAACTTTCCTGAGGGATTATAGTCACCAAAAACCACATCTGCTATGGCATTACCAGATTCCGAACCTAAATGCCAGCATTCGAGAATAGAAGGAACAATCTCTGAGGGCTCACTAAGATCCATTGGGCGACCGTTCATTAAAATAATAATGATATTATCATTAACTTTTTTAATCGCTTTTAATAATTCTAATTGAAGTCCAAAGAAACCAATAGATGTCTGGCTTCTACCTTCGCCTGTTTGGTATGCATCTTCACCTATAGCCAGTAATACAAAATCTGCTTTCTTTGCGACTTCTACAGCTTCAAGAATACCCGAACGATCATCTTTATTAAATTTCAACGGACGTGAAAATTGATTTTCCCCAGCTTCAACGGTTGGAATAGTTAGGTCAACTCCTTTTTCATAATAAATTTTTGTGCTTTTACCTACAGCTTGTTTTACACCCTCCAATAACGACACTGCGCTGTTGTATTTGCCTTTGGCTCTCCAATTTCCCAACGGGGAATTTTTATCGTTTGCCAATGGTCCAATTACTGCAATACTTTTAATGTTTTTGGATAATGGCAATAAATCATTATCATTTTTAAGTAAGACGATAGACCTTTTTGCAACTTCTCTTGCTATGGATAAATGTTCTGGTGTATAAATTGCTTCTTGCTCTCTTTGGTTATTACAGTATTTGTATGGGTCATCAAACAATCCCAATTGAAACTTTATTCTCAACACACGCCTTACCGCATCATCAATAGTTTTAATTGACACCTTTTTTTTAGCTATCAAGGGTTTTAATGCGGCCTCGTAGGTATAAGACTCCATATCCATATCGCTACCGGCATTTATGGCAAGTTCTGCTGCATGCATTTTATCTTCAGCATATCCATGGGTCATCATTTCATGGATACTTCCCCAATCTGAAACTACAAACCCTTTCCAGTTCCATTTACCTTTTAAAAGATCCCTTTGTAACATTTTATGGCCAGTTGCTGGAATCCCGTCAATATCATTAAAAGCATTCATAAAGGTTGCTACGCCAGTTTTTGCAGCAGCCTCAAAAGGTGGCAATATGGTATTGTGCAGCTCAAACTCACCAATGTTAGCTGTATTATATTCTCTACCTCCTTCTGCAAATCCATAACCTGCAAAATGCTTTGCACAAGCCGCAACGGTACTAACATCAGATAAGTCTTTTCCTTGATAGCCATTTATTCTTGCTACTCCAATTTGAGTTGTTAAGTAAGTATCCTCACCAGCTCCTTCCATGACTCTTCCCCAGCGTGCATCTCTTGAAATATCTAGAACTGGTGCAAATGTCCAGTTTAAACCTGATGCTGCAGCTTCTTTAGCGGCTATTGACGCAGATCGTTCTATCATTTCTAAATCCCAGCTTGCACTTTCACCCAACGGAATGGGAAATATAGTTTTATAACCATGTATAACATCGTAAGCAAAGATTAATGGTATTTTTAATCTAGAATGCTCCATTACAATTTTTTGAGTCTCACGAATGGATGCAACCGAGGTTATATTTAACATTGAGCCGACCTCTCCTTTTTTCAATTTCTCTAATTTGTATTGATCCTTTTTAGATGAAGATGGGCCAGTGATATCCCTGCTACCACTATATTGAACTAATTGCCCTATCTTTTCATTAGGTTGCATTAGGGCTAATACGGAGTCTACTTTTCGCTCTATTACACTGTCTATTAATGTTATATTTTCTTTAGTGCCAGATTTTGATTTATTTTCAACCACACTATTTTGGGCGCAGAAAGTCGTATGACTTATCAGTAAGATTATAATGAGTTTTATAGCAATTACAATTTTGAAAAAGAAAAATGACGATGAATTCATGATAATAAATGAATCATTTAAGTATTAATTCTACAAAAACAGGAAAGTGATCTGATGGAAATTTAAAATCTACAGCAGTCGTAAAAACTGCATATTTCTCTACTTTAGGCATAGCAGATTTTGAAAGCAAGATATAATCAATACGTCTATTGGATGGTTCATTATATCTAAAGCCATTAAAAGTTCCATCATTGCCAAAACTGATTTTTGCAATATCCTTGGCATCAACGAGTGCTTCTTTTGTCGCTTTTATAACGTCGCTATCAGGCTCAACATTAAGGTCACCCATTAAAACTACAGGATGATTATTTTTGTTTAAATCTTCTATTTTTTTTAGAATGAGCTTTACACTTTCTTTTCTTGCTTTAGCCCCTACATGGTCAAAATGCGTATTGAAGACCCAAAATTTTTTCCCATTACTTAAGGAAGAAAACAACCCATAGGTACAAATTCTAGGCAAGGCAGCGTCCCAACCTTTGGACATTGTATCTGGAGTTTCTGACAACCAAAATGTATCATACACATCAACTTTTAATGTTTTACTATTATAATAGATAGCAGAATGTTCTCCATTACTACCTCCATCTCTACCTTCTCCAAAAGACTTGTAATCCATTAAAGCTTTGTTAAGATCTTCTATTTGATTTGGCAAGGCCTCTTGAACGCCTAAAACATCAGGGCTTAAAAAACGTATTTGTGAGCTTAAGAATGCTTTTCTGTGAGACCAGGCATTTTCTTTATCATTTTCAGTATCTAATCGAATATTGTAAGTCATAACCTTGACCGTTACAGTATTTGATCCAACCTTAGTAGTTAGAGTTTTACTATTCTCACAAGTAAAAACGGTAAATAGTAATAGCATTGTAAATAGACCCTTTAATTTCATGATTCGTTTTGTTTTTGAAAAACTCTCACGTAATTCACTAGCATTTTGTTAGGGAAAGCTGTATCGTCTATACCTTTTCTCCCTCCTAACATGCCACCAACAGCTACATTTATTTTGAGATGAAAATCTTGATTAAAAGGCCATTCGTCTGTAGTTGTATTTTCATTTTCAATACGATTATAGACCTTACCATCTAAAAGAAAACTCATATCAGCTGGCGTCCAGACTAAGCTGTAGGTATGAAACTTATCATAAGGTTTCTCAATATAAACACGTTTGCCTTTTTGGGTACCTTTCATATGATTATATGCTTTGCTATGTATAGTGCCAAAAATAGAATCTGGATCGAAACCAACGTGTTCCATAATATCAATTTCGCCACATTTTGGCCAGCCAATCTCTTCCCAATTTTGGCCAAGCATCCAGAATGCAGGCCATAGACCAATCCCCTCGGGCAGTTTTGCATTGATATCTATACGCCCATAGGTCCAATCTGCCAAATCTTTTGTAGTAAGACTTGCTGAAGTATAATCTGCGTAGGGTTTTTTGCTAATCCAATTAGGTCGGGTTTGGTTAAGGTAATCTGTATTTTCAATCGTTTCTTTGCGCGACTCAATTACAAGATATCCTTTTTCTACTCTTGCATTCTCAAGACGATTAGTGTAGTACTGTTTTTCTTGGTTTCTTTTGAAGCCAATTTCATAATTCCACTTTAGAGAATCAGGTTTCCCACTGTAACTAAATTCATCACTCCATACCAATTTATATCCTTTCGTGGTTGGGCTCTTTTTCATCCTCTCGAACACCAATTCGGGTTCATTGGTAGTAATGTAGTCAAAACCATTGGCAAGCAACCAATCTATATCCTCTGCTTTATTGACTGTCCAAGCATTGAGCTTAAGTCCTAATTCCTTAGAATCTTCAATATAGTTTGGATGTTTTTTAAAAATCGAATGATAGTAATCTAGACCATCTATATTATCTGTTTTTAATTTTTGTGGGTTTTTAGAGCCATTTAAATAAAGAACTTTTGCTTTTGGGTCTATCTCTTTGATCCTCTGAATAATTCCATAACCAAAACTAATGTAGTAGGACATGTAAGATTCTGCCCCTAACTCCTTTACTATAGCAAGGGTTTTCTCTGCCATTAACTTGCTTCTTTCTTTTATTCTAGAGGGTTTGATTTCACAGACCATACCTGTAGAATCATTATCTTTCATACCAGCCTCAATGTAATCTCTTAAGGTTGGTAATTTTTCGCCATTAGATAACTTATGCTTAGCTAATTCATCATAAGTATTTTCTTCTATGATAAGACCTTTATAGTCTGCATCGTGAGTTACAATTAAAATATTATCTTTTGTCATGCGCACATCAAATTCAGATCCTGTGCAATTCAATTCTATGGCATATCTTAATGCTGCAATAGAGTTTTCTGGAAATCCTTTCGCTTTCCATGCGCCACGATGAGCAATAACTGGATTATTAGCAAAAACAATAGTTTCCGAATTTTGACCTGTATTGCAAGAACTAAACAGGGCACAGATGAATAAGAATAAAAAACAGCGCATATATACAATTTTAAGTTTATGATTGGTAATCCTAAAAATATAAGGGCAAGATTTACTTGCCCTATATATCTTTAAAAAAACTGCTAACTCAATCAATTTTAATAACCGTCATTCTGTGGGTAACCAGAACCCAACAAATCTAAATCTCTTTGTGCTATTGGCCAATTAATATAATGTGATTGCCAATTGGTTCTAGGATCTTTAGCTCCTAAATTTGCTGGGAAAAATTCACCATCCCCTGCATAACTGGTAATCTGAAAATCTATAACTTCTTGACCCATTCTCTTTAACGTAAACCAACGTTGACCCTCAAAAGCAAGTTCTCTTGCGCGCTCGTCTAAAATGGCTTGTTGATCAACACTTGTTAATGGCGCAGCGTTAGCCCTTAATCTTACGGCGTTGATATATGGTAATGGATCACCAGATGACATCATCATAGCTTCAGCTGCGATTAAATATGTTTCAGCCAATCGGTAAACCATAATATTACTTCTATTTCTATAAGAGTCTTCATTGTCATCATCTTCAGCAAATTTTATACAAGAAGGGTGTAGTCTTTGGTAATAACGTTGGTACTGAACACCCTCCGGATATTCATCACTGATAGGTTTATAGATATCAATTTCTTGACCTATATTGTCACCTTCATTATAAAAAAACTTTCTTCTAAAATACGTATTATCATCTCTGTCATCATTTGGATCTTCTTCTAAAAGGTTCAATAAATATAAGTTTGGTAAAACTCTAGAAAACCCTCTTCCGCCTTGATCAATGTCTTCCTCTATACCTGGAATTTGAAAATATTGCGTTACGTAATTAGCATTCATCATGGTTACATCTCCACCTCCTAACAAATCATCTTCTGACTGAATGACAAATAAAGCTTCAGAATTATCCTTATTGCCTGCAAAAACACCTGCTGTAGTAGGCACTAAACTGTGTGGGCTATCTGGATCTTCAATAACGTCTAATGCTTGATCTTTTGCTTCTTGCCAGTTACCTTGCCACATCGCAACCTTAGCCTTAACATGCTTTGCTGTACCTTTGGTAACACGACCAAATGTATCTACCCAATCTAAATTCTCAATGGCAAAATTAAGATCACTATTAATAAGTGCAAAAACATCTTCTTCTGAAGATTTGTCATTGATGACATCGAATGCATTTTCCACAGTCACAGTTTCTGTATTTATATAAATGTTATTAAACATTCTATATAAGTAGAAATAAGAATGTGCTCTAAAATATTTGGCTTCAGCAATAACTTTTAATCTCACATCTTCATCTATACCGTCAATATCTTCTGCTGCATTAATAATGGCAGTTGCTTTGTTAGATATATTATAGAAATGCTTCCAAAATAAAGTAGATACAAAATTGGCACCTTGATCTACTGGGGAAATACCCCTTTGATAACGCCCCATTAAACCTGTATAGCCTGTTCTACTAAACGCTAAATCGCTTCGAGACGACATAAGAACTGCACCCATGTAATCTTCTGTAGCGTTATCATAACGGTCTCTTTCAAACTTATATAAACTCACAACTCCAGACTTTAAACCTTCTTCTGTTGTGAATATATAATCTGAATCAATTAATGTACTTGGTTGTTCGTCTAAATAATCATTACAAGACGCTAGCACAAAGACTAACATCAATGAAAAAAGCAGACTCACTTTTAATTTTGAATAAAAAAATGTCGTTTTCATAATATTGCTCTTTTTTTTAATTTTTAAAATTTAACTCTTACCCCAAAGGTAAATGCGCTTGCATCTGGATAACCAGTATCTGCGTTAGAAAAGGTTGGTCTAATGTTAACCTCAGGACTATAGCCTAGATAATCTGTATTTGTAAATACGTTTGTTGCTGTAATATAAAACCTAATTTGATCAAAACTCAATTTGGATGATGTTTTATCTGGAAGTGTATAGCCTAAACTTACCGTTCTTAACCTTATATACGATGCATCTTTAACAGCTAAAGCATTTAAATACTGAGGTGTCGCATCAAAATTTGGTCTTGGAAAGGAGTTTGAAGGGTTTTCTGGCGTATAGTAATCTACCTTTACTCCATTTAATTTTCCGGACAATGTTCCACCATTGTTAAAATCTGATAAGAATGGGTTAATTTTAGTAGCTCCTTCTACAGCGTAGAAATCCAAAAGGAGATCGAATCCTTTATACGCAATAGTCGTAGATAAAGAACCAAACCAATCTGGATTTGGGTCTATAAATATACGGTCTTCTTGTGTAATTCTTCCATCTGGTCGTCCTGTAAGATTTCCTTCTTCATCTACTCCATTTGTATCTCTAACTCTAATATCCCCTGGTGCCAAATTTTCTTGTGGAAATGCCGAATCTGGGTTGGCTTGTGGTGCATTTGCAAAATCATCACCTTCTTGCCAAATGCCATCAAACTGATATTGGTAAATAACACCGACTGGCTGACCCACGTAGTAATTAAAAGTGTTATCTTCTGTAATTGAATTACCATCACCATCATTGTAAAGGTCCAAAATCTCATTTCTGTTATTAGACCAATTTGTAGAAACTGACCATCTAAAGTCTTCAGTATTAATGATGTTTGCCGTTAAACCAAGTTCCAAGCCTGTATTCTGTAATTCCCCAGCGTTAAAAAACGTAGAGTTAAATCCTGTAATTGAAGGTACTCCTCTTCTTAATATCAAATCTGTTGTTCTTGCATCATACCAGTTAATACTACCTACTAAAGTTCTATTGAACACTGAAAAATCTAAACCTAGGTTTAAGGTTGTTATTCTTTCGAATTGTAAATCTGGGTTAGGTAATATAGTTGAAGGTGAAAAACCCGAAGCAGATTCACTATCAAAAATATAAGGTTGAGGATCTGCTGTAAAAAGTGATGTATATGGACGTCCTAAATCATTAACTAACGATCCGTAACTTGCTCTAAGCTTTAATTCTTCAATATATCCTACATCTTCTAAAAAGCTTTCTCTGTGGATTTTCCAACCAAAAGATGCTGCAGGGTTGTAACTCCATTTATTACCTTCGCCATTTACAGATGCACCATCTGCCCTCATGGTAGCTTCAAATGTATATCTATCCATTAAAGTATAGTTTACCCTTGCCATGTAACCCAAATATCTAATGGTAGTTTCATCACGTTCTACAAACACATTGTTTAAAGCACTTGTAATTCCATTATAACCTAAGTCTTCGTTAGAGAACCCTTGCCCTTCTGTAAATGTGCGAGAAAATTTATTCTCTTGTGCCGATTGCACTAAAGTGACATCTAATCTATGATTGTCTGCCAATTGCTTATTATATTTTAAAATATTCTCAACTAAATACGATTCGCGCAATTGATTATCAATTCTTGCGATTCCCATTACATCGTCACCAGCAGAACTTAGAGATGATAAGTATTGACCTCTTTCTGAATTTCGTCTTGTTAAATTGGCTTTTAACTGGTATTGAAGATCGTTTGTTATATTCCAAATTGGAGTTACATTAACGACAAAATCATTTCCTTTTTCATCATGATCTTGTTCCCTTAAATTCCACAATGGATTAACTGCTGTATCTTCTTCTCCACTTGGGAAACGCGTAATATTTCCATTTTCATCAAAAGCGCTTCCTAACGGTGAAGTTGTAATCACATTAACATTTGCGGCTCTTGCAACATCATCATTTAAAATATTGATATCGAAATTCACTGAGAATTTGTTACTTATTTTTTGATCTACGTTAAGACGCAATGTTCTTCTTGTATAACTAGAGGTTGGGATAAGCCCATCTTCCTTAAAGTAATTTAAACTTCCAAAAACCTTAGTTTTTTCAGTACCTCCACTAACACTAATGGCTTGACTATTTACAAAACCGTTTCTTACCAATTCATCTTCCCAGTCTACAAAATTATTATTAGCTATATTTTCTAATTCTACCTCAGAAAAAATGTCTACATCATCGGGATATGTATCGTCATCTCTATTTGTTCTCACAGCTTCACGTCTTAATTGCGCAAACTCTTGTCCATTATAAACATCAAAATTACGCTCTATCTTTTTTGTACTTAAAAACCCATGATAACTGATAGTTACTTTTCCTATTTTACCACGTTTCGTAGTAATTAAAACTACGCCATTAGCACCTCTAGACCCGTAAATGGCCTGAGCAGATGCATCTTTTAGGAATTCTATAGATTCTATATCATCTGCATCAATATCTTCTATTCCTTCATCTCTAATGATACCATCCACAACATAAATTGCACTGACGTTACCTTCAATAGAGCCTTGTCCTCTAAAAATAATATCTGATGTCCCTCCTGGTCTTAGCGTACCACCTCCTACATCAACTTGCAGACCCGCAATTCTACCTCTAAGCATTTCGTTTACATCTGAGGTTGGTGTTAATATGGCTTTTTCCATATCGGTTGAAGCCACAGCATTAACGAGATCACTTTTCTTTTGTGTACCATAACCTATGACAACAACTTCGTTAAGAGCTTCTGCATCTTCTATTAAACTTACGGTTATCGTTCCATCAGTTACGGTAATTTCTTGAGTTTTATAACCTACGTAAGAAATTACCAATATTGCATTAGGATCTTCTACCGAAAGTGTAAAATTACCATCAAAATCTGTTGACGTTCCATTTGCTGTTCCTTTTTCTAATACAGATGCTCCTGGTAGCGGCATCTTATCTGATGCTGTTAACACTTTTCCATTTACCGTTATTTGTGCTGCCAATGACAACGAGCCAAAAAGTAGAAAAAGAAATAGGCATTGCTTAATTCTTGATTTTTGAAATTTTAATTTCATGGATAATTGATTTGATTAAAGTTAGGTCGCAAAAAATGGCTTGAACAATTAAACTGAGTTTAGCGCATTATGCTATCGTAAATTTAAGCTCAAATCATTATCATATTCTCAATTATAACCACGACAAAAAACAGACATTGCAAAATTGATATAAAAAATACATGATTTAAATAAACGAAACAACCTTAAAAGACTAACATATACATTCGCATGTTAATTTTCTGTAAACTCACTGAAAATGGTGATAAAATTATACTTGTCGTGGTAAAGTCTAGGTAAAAAAGAGTGGCGTAGTGAGACTAAAATTTTAAGATATAATTAACTAAGCTTTCATCATGGCTCAAATTGAGTCTTTTTCTTAGCCTGTAACGCTTTGTCTCTACACTTTTTGTTGAAATATTAAGTAATGGCGCTATTTCTTTTGATGATAAATTAAGCCTTAGGTAGGCACAAAACTTTAAATCATTAGGAGTTAAATCAGGATGTTCTGTTTTAATTTTATCTAAAAAGTCTTTATCCACATTATTGAATGCCTGTTTAAAAAATCTCCAATCTTTGTTGTTTTTTAGGTTAGCATCTATTAAGTCTATGGCACTTTTTACTCCTTTTTTATCTGTACTGGTCTTTAGCTCTTTTTTTATTTTACGCAATAACTCATTCTTTTTTACAATACTCATGGTAGATGTTGCCAACTCTCTGTTCTTACTATCAATATCTTGACTTAGCTTATCATTCTTTACTTGTATGATCTGTCTTTCATTTTTTATTTGCTCATGCCGTAATATTCTTTCGTAGTAAAACTTGTAAGCTCTATGAATCAAAAAGCCAATACCTAAAAGCAAAAGAAGATATAATAGAATTGCTAAATTAGATATGTACCAAGGTCTATTAATGGTAAATTGATAATTTACGACATTATCAGAAAGTTGATTCTCAATTTTTGCTCTAATGTCTATAGAATAATCTCCATAAGGTAAGTTTTCAAACTGCATAGTCGGAGATTTTTGCCATGTGCTCCAACGGTCCGTTTGACCATTGAGCTTATACTGGTAATTAACATCTGTAAATCTGCTATACTCTGGTACCGAACTGCTAAAAATTATAGTTCCATATTTATACTTAAAATCCCCCATTTCACCCAAATGCAAAAACCTCGTATCATTATTTAAATCTTTAAGCTTGACTGCGTTTAAATAAATAGTGTAAGCAGACGATTTGTTTTCAACCTCAGATAAGTTTATAGTTAAATACCCATTAGAAGTTCCCAAAATATAACGCCTTTTGTTTATATGCTGTATGTTTTCAAAACCTTGAACGCCTTTTCTCAGGTTTGAAGGAATGGCTACATTATGCAATTCTGGCAGGTTAGTGAGATTATCGTTTTCAATAAAACTAATATTATCCTGAGAGAACAGCCATAATTTATCGGTTTGGTCTACTACGACCTTTACGGCTTTGTGCGACAAAACCATTTTGGTTAATATGCTGTCCTTAACAAACTCTTCTTTACTTTTAAGGTATTTAAAGACACCATCTCCTGAGGCGTACCAAATATTATCTTTGTAAGTGATTAGACTGGAATTTTTTCCAAGCTCCAATTCAGATTGCCGTTTGGCATCCGTTACATGTCGCAAAGTACTATCTAGCTGTATTTTATAAACACCTTTATATTCGTGGTTAACTAAAATTTGATTTAAGTCGTTAATCTCAAAAAAGCGTGAGGAATTTTTAAAGGCTTCTATTTTATTTCTCACCCTCCAGACATCCTTATTTTTTTCTAAAATGTATAAGCCGTCGTAATTGCCCTGAAGTAAAAGATTGTTGTGGTTTGGAACTGTTCTAAAATTCCACGCTCCTAAAATAGGACTGATTTTTTTCGCTACCCCTCCTTGTATTAAAAACGTACCTAAATGATGACCACAAAATAAGGTTCTATCATTGTCACTAAAAAGGCTCCAGACCTGACCAGCCGTACCATTAATGAATTTAAAATCTTCATCAGCTTTTAATGGCCTATAGAACAAACCTTGATTTGTCCCTACATACAATATATTATTGAAAATTAGAGTGGTGTAAACCGTGCCTATAACCCCATTATAATCAATGAATGTTTTAATCGGTGAATTAACATTTACGCAATTAATACCATTATCTAAACCGAGCCAAACATTCTTATCTCTATCCTCAAATAAGGATAATACGGTATTATTCGCCAACCCTTTGGTTTGATTTATTTCGTACTCAATTTCACCATTCTCTGTAATTTTAATCAATCCATTAGAAATAGTTCCAATAGCCAAGCTACCGTCTTTAAGCTGAATACTACTGAATATGTTTAGTGATCTTAGCCTTGGGTTGGAGGGCACATCCCATTGTTGCAGCTTATTCTCTTTGAATTGAAACAAACCAGAATGACGTGTAAGAAGCACCACAGATCCTTTATTGCTAAACATGTTTATTACACGATCCTCCAAAATTATGTCATCATCTATCAATAATTTAGGCTTACCTTGTTCAAGAATATAGATGCCTTCATTAGCTACATGATAATATAGCTTATTGTTAATGTTGAATACCTTGTATATAATATTTTCTGAAGTTATTGACCTAAAACTCTCAGTAGAATTATCATAAAAAAACAATCTGTGTCCAGACTGAAAAACAACCCGATTGTCGTATTCTATAATATTCCATATCTGGTCATCATACAAAACTTCATCATCCAATTTAGGAATAAGGGATCTGTAATTTAATTGCCCAAATTCATTATGCTCCCAATACCCAAATTCTTCATAAGCACCTGTGTATATTACATCATCAATAATTTTTACAGCCCTTAGAATAGTATTGTTTGGAGATGGATAAGTTTTCCATTCATATCCATTGAATTCCAATAATCCTGAGTTATTGGCCACATAGATAAAATTCCTGGAATCTTGTGAAATCATCCAATTTTGATTTTCAGCACCATAATCGGAAGTCGTAAAAGTTTCAATAGGTGGTAATTCTTGACCATGAGACATCAAGCCAACGAATAACATAAAAATAGGAAGGATAATTTTCATTTTAAATTTCAGCAGATAGTGCATAGTATTACAGCTATTTGTAAATATAATTCTTGAACATGAGTATACAAAGTGCCAATACTACTTGTATTAGCATTTAACATTTATATAATGTACAACACTATTTTTAAGAAAGTAACATCATTAAAAATGCCGCCAAAACCCCACCAATTAAAGGCCCGACAATTGGAATCCATGCATAAGACCAATCATTTGAAGCTTTATCTTTAATGGGCAGTAAGGCATGCATAATCCTAGGCCCTAAATCACGAGCCGGATTTATAGCATAACCCGTTGTACCTCCTAAAGATAGGCCTATTGACCAAACTAAAAATGCAACCGGTAAAGCTCCTAAAGACCCCAAACCTATAACAGTTTCGGTAGTGTTTATGGTAGCATCGGTAAAATATAGGATTGTAAACAGCAACACAAAAGTGCCTACCATTTCACTAAAAAAATTGGTGAATGTATTTCTAATTGCTGGCGCTGTACAGAACACCGCCTTTTTAGCATCTCCATCTTCCGTAACCTCAAAATGACTTTTATACATTAACCAAACCGTTAATGCTCCTATCATTGCTCCTAACATTTGTGCTAAAATATAAATTGGTACGTCTACCCAAGGAAATTTACCTGCAACCGCCAAAGCAACTGTTACTGCTGGATTAATGTGTGCACCACTGTGAGGACCAGCAACTACAACAGCAACATAAACTGCAAGTGCCCAGCCTGTCGTAATTACAATCCAACCACTATTATTTCCAATAGTCTTTTTGAGAACAACATTAGCGACAACTCCACCACCTAATAAAATTAATAGTGCCGTTCCAATGATTTCTGCTATAAATGGTGTCATGTTAATTCTGTTTTAGTTTGTTTTTGTCCAATACTCCAAAGCGCCTATTGCTTTGTACCAACCCTTGATGTTTACTTCTGTCTGGGTTCTATCTTCTACCGGTTTAAAGGTTTTATCAGTTTGCCAAATATCTTGGATTTCTTTAGAGTTTTCCCAATACCCTACAGCTAAACCAGCTAAAAAAGCTGCTCCCATTGCTGTAGTTTCGACAACTTTTGGTCGTACAGTCACGGTATTTAGCACATCTGCTTGACATTGCATAAGCATATTATTTATTGTAGCTCCGCCATCTACCCGAAGCTCTTTTATAGAAATATCGGCATCGGCTTCCATGGCTTTTAAAATGTCCATAGTTTGAAACGCAATAGATTCTAGAGCGGCTCTTGCAATGTGCGCATCTGTACTTCCTCTGGTTAAACCGAACAATGTACCTTTAGCATGTTGATTCCAATGGGGTGCTCCCAAACCTGCAAACGCTGGTACTAAATAAACACCATCTGAGCTCTCTACAGATGATGCCAAAGCTTCAACATCTGAAGAATTTCGAATAATTTTTAAACTGTCTCGTAGCCATTGCACCACGGCACCAGCTATAAAAACACTACCTTCTAGCGCATAGGTGGTCTTTCCATCTATTTTCCACGCCACTGTTGTTAATAGGTTATTTTTAGATACAATTGGCTTATCTCCAATGTTCATCAACATAAAACAACCTGTACCATACGTATTTTTAACCATACCAGGCTTAGTACACATTTGCCCAAACAATGCAGCTTGCTGGTCTCCTGCAATTCCTGAAATTGGAATTTTGGTATCATAAAATGTTGATTCGGTATGACCATAAACCTCACTAGACTGCTTCACTTTTGGCAACATATTTTTAGGAATTGTGAGCAACTTTAGGAGTTCTTCATCCCATTCCATTGTATTGATATTAAACATCAATGTTCTTGACGCATTGGTCACATCTGTAATGTGCTGTTTGCCTTTTGTGAAATTCCAAACCAACCAAGTGTCAATAGTTCCTAAAATTAAATTGCCTGCTTCAGCTTTTGCTCTAGCTCCTTCAACATTATCCAGAATCCATTTTACTTTGGTTCCAGAAAAATAAGAGTCAATAACAAGACCTGTTTTTGTTTTAAACAATTCTATTTTGCCATCTTTTTTTAACTCATCACAGTAAGTAGCTGTTCTTTTATCTTGCCAAACAATAGCATTGTAAATTGGCTTCCCTGTAGTTTTATCCCAAACCACAATGGTTTCACGTTGATTAGTTATCCCTATAGCAGCAATATTTTCAACATTTAACCCCTTTTTAGCTATGGCTTCGGCGGCTACACCTGCTTGGGTTGACCAAATTTCCGTAGGGTCATGCTCCACCCAACCTGGTTTGGGAAAATATTGTGTAAATTCCTTTTGTGCCATGGACACTATATGGCCTTTTTTATCAAACACTATAGCCCTAGAGCTCGTAGTCCCCTGGTCTAATGATAAAATATATTTTCCCATATTTTTTAATATTATTTTAATACATAATGGTCTGCAATGCTTATAAATTCTGAAATTTGCTCTGCTCTCCAATCCTTAGATTTATCTAGTTCAGCTCGAAGCAATTCACCAACTATAGGTGCAATTTCCATGGCTGCTTTGGCATCTAAGAATAGAACCCTAACACGTCTCGCTAACACATCTTCTATTGTTCTTGCCATTTCGTGTCTTATTGCCCAAATGACTTCAGCTTTTGTAAATTCCAATCTTTCGTGCAGACGTTCTCCTAAACTTGGGTTATCTTTTATAATCTGTTCTATACCTTTGCGGTCTGTACCATAGATATAAAGGTGATGAGATTTATCTACACTACCATTTGCTCCATGAATCAACAAATCTTGTGTTTTACATTCAGCATACGGTAACTTATTCATTTCAATCATTTTATTGACTGTATCCTGAGCCATTTTTCGGTAAGTTGTCCATTTACCACCAGTAATAGTAATCAATTCTGAATCTGACACAATTATCTTATGACTTCTAGAAATCTCCTTAGTCGTTTCAGATTTATCCTTTGGAGCAGCCAATGGTCTCAGACCAGCGAAAATACTTAGTACATCTTCTTTTGCAACTTTTTTGTGCAAATATCTATTGGCTGTCGAAATAATAAAGTCTACCTCCCTATCTAAAGCCTTTGGCTCTAAGCTATGACTATTTAATAAAGTGTCTGTTGTACCCACCACTACTCTGTTGTGCCAAGGCACCAAAAATAGCACTCTCCCATCATCTGTTTTCGGAATCATTATAGCGTCATCACCCGGTAAAAAAGATTTATCTAAAACCAAATGTACGCCTTGGCTTGGTCGAATACTATCCTTGGCCGAACTATTATCCATTTTTAATACCTCGTCTGTAAACACACCTGTTGCGTTTATAATGGTCTTTCCACTGATCTTGTATTCGATAGAGGTTTCGGTATCAACAGCGACCACACCGTTTACTATATTGTCCTTGGTTTTTAAAAGGTTTTTCACCTTAAAATGATTAAGAACGGTTGCGCCGTTTTCAATACAACTCTGTGCCATGTTGACCGCCAAACGTGCATCATCAAACTGCCCATCGTGATAAAGCACTCCCCCTTTTAATTTATCGATACTCAAAGTTGATAATCTAGAAATTGTTTCTTTTTTCTTAATTCTTTTTGAACTACCAAAACTCAATTTACCTGATAAAAAGTCATATACTTTTAAGCCAGCTGTGTAAAAAAAATTATCCCACCATCTATAATTAGGAATAATAAACGATTGGTTGCTCACTAAATGTGAAGCATTTTTAAGCAGTAAACCTCTCTCATATAACGCTTCACGAACCAAATCAATATTGCCTTGTGCTAAATATCTTACACCTCCATGCACCAATTTTGTACTTCTACTAGACGTGCCTTTTGCAAAATCCACTTGCTCGAGCAACAGTGTTTTGTAACCTCGTGTCGCACTATCTAAAGCCACACCTAGCCCCGTGGCTCCACCACCAATAATGATGACATCCCAATCTTGGTTATTTTTTAGCTGACCTACTAAAATATCTCTCTCAAACATGAAGTTTTGGATAATTACTATATATTTCAAATATACAATTATTTTCATAAAACGAAATAAAACGAAACTATAAATAATGGTTAATTATATTTTTGACCAAAAATTGTTTCGTTTAGTTTCATTTTTTATATTTGTTTCATACTTATGGAAAGACATCGAATTATTTTAGAAAAACTCAATAAGGAAAAACATCTAGAAGTATCTGAACTATGCGACATTCTAGATGTATCCGCAGTAACTATTCGCAAAGACCTTAAACTTCTTGAACAAAAAGGGCTTCTCTATAGAACTCATGGCGGAGCTTCTTTGGAAAACCCATATATCAACGAACGTACTGTTATTGATAAAGAGAAAATTTCAGTAGAGGAAAAAAACGGAATCGCACAATTAGCAGCCAGCCGTATCGTAGAAAACGACTCTATACTTATCGCGTCCGGAACTACAGTACAAGCACTATCGAAATTTATTAAAGCCAAAAATAAATTAACGGTTATCACTTCTTCGCTTCATGTTGTGCTACATTTAATCCATGACAAGAATATTGAAATACTTCAACTTGGTGGTTATGTTAGGCACAGTTCCGCCTCGGTCATTGGCAATTATGCGGAGTATATCTTAAAAAATGTGTCTTGCAGTAAATTATTTTTGGGCGTGGACGGTATCGATTTAGAATACGGCCTATCAACCACAAATCTAGAAGAAGCAGAACTGAACAAAAAGATGTTAAGAGCAGCACAAAAAGTAGTTGTGCTTGCTGATTTTTCAAAATTCGGAAAGAAGAGCTTTGCTAGGATATGTGATTTATCTAAAGTTGATGAAATTATAACCGATAAGAGAATTTCCAATGCCATTAAAAAGAAATTGGAAGATAAAGAAATTAAGGTCACCATTGTAGACTAATTAAAACAATTCACACTATGAAACAGTTTCTATTTTTAATAGCATCCATCCTAATATTATCTTGCGATTCTGATAAAAAGAAAAGCCAAACCACATTACAAACAGAAAAGCCCAATATTCTTTTAATAGTCGTTGACGATCAAGGTTATGCAGATTTTTCACCTTTTGAAGCACATGATGAAACGGTTTCCACACCAAATATTTCACGATTGGGGAAATCTGGAACCATATATACTCAGGCTTATGTTACCGCTCCTGTTTGCAGTCCATCTAGAGCTGGAATTCTTACCGGAAAAAACCAGTTTCGCTGGGACAAACCTGCTAGCTGGGGACCAGGATTGCCAGACGACGTAAAAACACTTCCCGAGTATTTAAAAGAAGTAGGCTACCATACAATACGTATAGGAAAAAATGATTTAGGACGTAATTTTCATAAGAATGATGTTAGAGAATATCCATTAAATCATGGCTACGATGAATTTTTAGGCTTTTCGGCACATGCTCACGATTATTGGCTAAACTCCCAAAGCATAAAAGAAAGAACCCCAGATCCTTATGGCACAAGTGCTTTGCTTGGCCCTTTGATGCACAACATGGGCGAGAAGAGTTACGAAGAAGGCTATCTTACAGAGATATTTACTGACGAATCTATAGAATTCCTTAAACGCAAACACGACAAACCTTTCTTCTTAACCCTGTCCTATAACGCCGTACACCATCTTATTCATGAAGTACCAAAAAAATATTTAGACAAATACAATGTAAAAGAAATCCCTAATTATGACCCAGATAGCTTGGTAGCATTCAAAAATCACAAACCCGGATCTTATTCTGCATACTACGACAAATATTCTCGTATTGGTGACATCAATACTGATGACTTACGAAAATACTACTTGGCAAATTTGAATTGCTTAGACGATAATATTGGTCGCATACTAGCCGCCATGCAAGAAGAAGGTTTGGATAAAAATACTGTGATTATTTTTATTTCAGATAATGGCGGCTCCCCACTTACCGGATCTAACAATGCACCCCTAACAGCTGGTAAATATTCCCTTTGGGAAGGAGGCATAAGAGTACCGATGAGCATAAGTTGGCAAGGACATATTGATGCAGACAAAGTGGAAAACCGTTATGTATCTGCCACTGATATTTTACCGACCTTGACAAAAATTGCAGGAGTAAATGTTGCAGATGAAGATATTGATGGCGTAGATTTACTCGAACCTAAACAAGAGCGTTTATTAGTTTGGAAATGGCAAAAAACTTGGGCTGTAAGGAAGGGAAAATGGAAATTGACCAACACCAAGGAAAACCACTGGAAAAGCGAGCCATCTGCTCAATACATTGCGCCAATACGGAACGATTTAACCCTAAAGCTATTTAATATTGAAGATGACCCAGGGGAGCGTAACGATTTGGTAAATGATCACCCAGAAATTGTCAAAGAACTGGAAACTGCATATAACAAATGGTGCAAGGCTAATATTAAATAATTAAAATTTGTTTTTAGTTTCATTTCAAATCAAAGCTTTTTGGCTCGTATTGAAATTAACTTCTCACTTGGACAAAGTAAAGCCATGATATCTAAACCATATTTTTTCTGCCCATTAATCTTTCTTGTACTATTCGTTTCTTGTAAAAGTGACGTTAAGCAAAATAAAGACCCTTTAGTGGTTGGAACATTGAAAACTGCTCCAAAAGGCATGGTTTGGATTCCCGGAGGCACATTTACACAAGGTGCCGTGCCACATGATAAAGAAGCTATGCAACACGAAAAACCCAGCCACAAAGTTTCTGTCGATGGTTTTTTTATGGATATTACCGAGGTAACTAATGCACAATTTTCAGAATTTATAGAGGCAACTGGCTATATTACAACAGCAGAACGCAACGTAAGCTGGGAGGAATTGAAAAAACAAGTTCCAGCAGGAACGGCAAAACCTCATGATTCGATTTTAAAAGCTGGCTCTCTTTGTTTTAAGAAAACAAAATCATCTGTTTCAAATTTATACGACTTTTCTCAATGGTGGGAATGGACGATTGGAGCAAATTGGAGACGCCCCAAGGGAAAAGGGAGTAGCATTGAGGGCAAAGAAAATTATCCTGTGATACACATTTCTTATGATGATGCCATCGCCTACTGTAAATGGGCAAACAGACGCTTGCCTACAGAAGCTGAGTGGGAATATGCTGCGCAAGGAGGTATAGAAAACACAATATATTTTTGGGGAGATGATAAACGCGACTTGTCTAAAATGGCAAATAGTTGGGAAGGGGAATTCCCTTTAAACAATACAAAAACGGACGGATATGAGTTGCACGCACCTGTAAAATCCTATAAGCCTAATGGGTTTGGATTATATGATATAGCCGGAAATGTTTGGGAATGGACCAACGACTGGTACAACACCAATTACTATAATGAACTGGAATCTTTGAAAAATACTTCTGAGAACCCTCAAGGTGCGCAAAAACCATATAACCCCAGCAACATTTATACACAAGAGAAAATTATCAAAGGTGGTTCATTTTTATGCAGTGCTTCCTATTGTGCAAGTTATAGAATATCTGCGCGAATGGGAACAAGTTTAGATTCTTCTTTGGAGCACTTAGGTTTTAGAACCGTAGCCACTGAAGAAATGCTAAACAGCGATAATGAATAAACCTATTATTCTTCATCACTAACAAGTCTTTTTTTTAATAGTGGGGCACCCTTCTTTTTACCAAACAAAAAACCTCCAATCGAAAAGATTGAAGGTTTGAGTACTGAAGGCGGGACTTGAACCCGCACGGCCATAATGGCCATTGGATTTTAAGTCCAACGTGTCTACCAATTCCACCACTTCAGCATCCTGATTACAACATTGTAATCAAATTGGTATTTTAGTATTGAGCGAAAGATGGGATTTGAACCCACGACCTCCACCTTGGCAAGGTGATGCTCTACCCCTGAGCTACTTTCGCATTGTTTAAAGAACTATTCGCTATAAAAGCGGTTGCAAATTTAAAATATTTATCAGAAAAGCAAAGCCTTTTTTCTAAATAAATTAAAAAAGTTTTAGGCTTGTTTTTTCTTAAGTAGCATTCGTTTTATTTCGTTAAGCTTCATCAAGGCTTCGACAGGTGTAAGTGTATCAATATCCGTATGCAGAATTTCGTCTTTTATTTCCTCCAGTAGTGGATCGTCGAGATTAAAGAAACTCAACTGCATATCATCTTTAAGCGACTTAACTTTGTCCGTTAGTTCTTCACTAGAGTGAGATTTCTCTAATTTTGAGAGTATCTTATTTGCACGTCTTATAACTTGTTGAGGCATTCCCGCCATTTTTGCTACATGAATACCAAAACTGTGTTCACTGCCACCTTCAACCAACTTTCGCACAAAAAGAACATTATCTTTTAATTCCTTAACAGCAACATTGAAATTTTTAATGCGTGAAAACGTCTCTGTCATTTCATTTAACTCATGATAATGTGTCGCAAATAGTGTTTTTGGCCGCGCAGGATGTTCATGTAAATATTCACTTATAGCCCAAGCTATGGAAATGCCATCATAGGTACTTGTACCACGACCTATTTCATCTAAAAGCACTAAACTCCGTTCTGAAATATTATTGAGAATCGATGCTGTTTCATTCATCTCAACCATAAAGGTAGATTCTCCCATTGAGATATTATCACTCGCACCTACACGTGTAAAAATCTTATCGACCAAACCTATTCTTGCTTCTTTAGCTGGTACAAAACTTCCTATTTGAGCCAGCAATACAATTAAAGCAGTTTGCCTTAAAATAGCCGATTTACCAGACATATTAGGGCCAGTAATCATAATAATTTGTTGAGATTCTCTATCGAGATAAACATCATTGGCAATGTATGTTTCCCCTAGAGGTAATTGTTTTTCAATTACTGGATGACGGCCGTCTTTAATTTCTAAACCAAAGCTATCATCAATCTGTGGGTAATTGTATTTATTAGCTTTGGCTAAGCTGGCAAAACCACAAAGACAATCTAATTGCCCAATAAGCTGTGCATTTTGTTGTACTTTAACAATAAACTGATGCATCCAAAGTACGAGCTCAGAAAACAGTTGTTGCTCTATAGCCAAAATACGTTCTTCAGCACCGAGGATTTTAGCTTCGTATTCTTTTAATTCTTCGGTAATATAACGCTCAGCATTAACTAAAGTTTGCTTTCTAATCCACTCTTCCGGAACCTTGTCTTTATGCGTGTTTCTAACTTCAATATAGTAGCCAAACACATTATTAGACGCTATTTTCAATGATGGAATACCTGTGCGTTCGCTCTCACGTTGCAACATACCATCCAGATAATCTTTTCCAGATTTTGAAAGCCCTCTTAACTCGTCCAATTCTTGAGAAAAACCTTCAGCAATAGTATTACCTTTTAAAACATTTACTGGCGCTTCTTCATTTAGAGTCTGCTTGATCTTCTCTCGTAACAAATCGCAATTATTAAGATTTTCGCCCAATACTTTTAAAGCATCGTTATCACAAGTTTCTGCCACAGACTTAACAGGCACAATGGCTTCCAAAGAGTTTTTAAGCTGAATGACTTCCCTCGGACTCACCTTAGCTGTAGCAATCTTAGAAATTAGGCGTTCAATATCACCTATATGTTTTATTTGACCTTGAATATTTTGAAGAACAGATTCATTATCCAATAAAAATTGAACAACCTCGTGACGTTGTTTTATCTTATCAGCATGCTTTAAAGGCAATGCCAACCAGCGCTTTAACGTACGTCCTCCCATTGCCGAAATGGTCTCATCAATTACGTTAATAAGTGTAACTGCATTGGCATTGGTTGAATGGTACAACTCTAAATTTCTAATGGTGAACTTATCCATCCACACATAATCATCAGTGGCAATTCTTGAAATTGTAGTAATATGTTCTAGCTTATTATGGCGTGTCTCACTTAAATAATGTAACACTACACCAGATGCCATAATACCTTCGTATAAGTCTTCGATCCCGAAGCCTTTCAGTGTTTTTGTATTGAAATGCTTCGTTAATGTTTCATGCGCATAATCGGCTTGGAACACCCAATCTTCGAGATAGAATGTATGAAAATCATTGCCAAACGATTTGGTAAACTCTTTTCTACTTTGTTTTGAAATTAATACTTCACTTGGATTGAAATTCTGAAGCAACTTATCCACATACTCAGCATCGCCCTGAGAGGTTAAAAACTCTCCTGTAGAAATATCTAAGAATGCAACACCAATATATTTTTTATCAAAATGAACAGCACATAAAAAGTTATTGGATTTGGAATGTAATATGTCATCATTTAACGCCACACCTGGTGTTACCAATTCTGTAACACCGCGTTTTACAATCTTTTTGGTTTGCTTTGGATCTTCTAACTGGTCGCAAATCGCAACACGCTCGCCTGCCCTAACCAATTTAGGCAAATAGGTGTTTAAAGAATGGTGGGGAAACCCAGCGAGTTCCGTTTCACTTTCGCTGCCAGCACCACGTTTGGTTAAAATAATATCTAAAATCTTAGATGCTTTAACAGCGTCACTTCCAAAGGTTTCGTAGAAATCACCAACTCTAAACAACAATAACGCATCAGGATACTTCGCCTTTATCGCATTGTATTGCTTCATTAATGGTGTTTCTTTTTTTGCCTTTTTAGCCAAGAGATTTATGTATTTTTGTCCAGATAACTATGGAGATTGAAAGTCTGCTAATTTACTTATAATTTGAAGTTTATTGAAGCCTGAAAGCTATAAGTTATCTACAACTGTTGATAAAATTAGACACACACCTAAAGCCCCCTCAAAAGGAGGTCTTAAAATAAATTTGGCAACAACTGTTCCCTTGAGAGAACTTTAGGGATGTTTTGGAAGCAAAAGAAGCATGAGCAGAAAACTAAAAAACGAAGAATTAGACCGCTTAGATATTTCAGAATTTAAACACGCTGAAAAATCGCCTATTATAATAATACTTGATAATATTAGAAGTTTAAACAATATTGGTTCTGTATTTAGAACAAGTGATGCTTTCTTAATCGAAAAAATCTACCTCTGTGGCATCACAGCACAACCACCACACAATGACATTAGAAAGACAGCATTGGGCAGTACGGAAACTGTAGATTGGGAGTATCATGAAAACACGCTCAATGTCGTAAAAAAACTAAAAGCTGAAGGTGTAAGTATCTGCTCAATTGAACAAGCGGAAAATGCCATAATGCTCAATGATTTTAAACCTCAACCCAACAGTAAATATGCCTTTGTATTTGGCAACGAAGTTAAAGGTGTACAACAAGAGGTAGTATCTAATAGTGATGTGGTTATTGAAATTCCACAATATGGCACTAAGCACTCTTTGAATATTTCTGTGAGCTGTGGCGTTGTGATTTGGGATGTGTTTTCGAAGTTAAAAACAAAATGAAAAAGCAAGTGAAAACACCATGGCCAACCCAAGCAGTCATGCAACAAGTTTACGAAAAACATCTTTGGGGCGGAAAAGGGTTTGATTTTTATTCTGGTGAAGGCTCACACAATCCAACGATTACAGAACCTTATTTAAAAGCTGTTTTAGATTTTTTGAAGTCTGAAAATAATAAATTAACCGTATGCGATTTAGGTTGTGGTGACTTTAATATTGGTAAACATTTTGTGGCGTTCAGCAAAAAATACATCGCTATCGATATTGTTGAAAGCCTTATAAAAAGAAATCAAGCATTGTTTAAAGCAGATAATCTAGAGTTTCATTGCTTAGATATTTCTAAAGATAAGTTACCTAAAGCAGATTGTATTATTCTAAGGCAAGTGCTTCAGCATTTATCCAATACTGAGATAAAATGTATTGTCAATAAGCTTTCAAGTTATCAGTATATCATTTTGACAGAGCATCTTCCTATTGGAGATTTTGTTCCTAATAAAGACAAAATTGCAAGCCAAGGGATTCGCCTAAAACAAAATAGTGGTGTAGATTTATTGGCTGAGCCTTTCGTCTTGAAAGTGAAATCAACCGAGATTTTAAATGAAGTAGTTTTGGATAATAATAAAGGTAGAATTGTGACTAATCTCTACGAAGTATTTTAGCACTATGTCATTTCGAACGTAGTGAGAAATCTCACATAATTATGATTTGAAATTCCTCGTCGCTACGCTCTGTAGGAATGACAAAAAATTGTCACTTTATAGGAATCCAAATTTCTTCCTCATTGACTTCTTGTGTTGGGTTATAACTAAAAGGCAATCTTTCAAAATGTGGTCGATCATCTAATTCAAATTCAGATTTTGGTAACCAATCTAGATGAATATGCTGCCAAAGTTGCATAAATTGAGGAATAGAACCTTTAAAATCGATAACTAAATATTTACCTGATGTTATTGTTAAAGTTTCCAATCCTTCTGGAATTATATCTAAACTATTTACCTCAACCCCAATCCATTTTTCAAATGATGTGGTTGGACTTAAATTTATACTATTAAAACCGTAATAGTTTTGAAGCGACAAGCTATAATTGTCTTTTAGATTTGTAATCTCTTTCAATCTTGGCATAAATTGTTTTGCCAATTGCGATGTAACTTGTCCGTTAGTTACAAAACTAGCTTGTGCCTTAACACCAATAATATTGATATCTTTGGCTTCAAAAATTTTATATTTCATTATTGATTTGATCTAAAATCCACAAATAATCTTTACGCTTTTTTATAAAATCGCGCTCTGAAATATCAATAATCTTTACGTTTAATTCGGTTTGATTTCTTAAAAAACCGAGATAACCAGAGTTGATTTTTTCTAAATATTCATCTTGAATTTCGGTTTCGTACTTTCGCCCGCGTTTTTTAATATTGGCTTGTAAGCGTTCTGTATTTTGGTAGAGATACACATATAGATCTGGTCTGGCAATATCCTTATAAACCTGATAAAATAATTTACGATACAGCCTAAACTCATCTTCTGGTAAAGTCACCTTTGAAAATATAAGTGACTTATGCACATCGTAATCACTTACCATAAAATCCTTAAACAAGTCTAATTGCGATAAATCATCACTAATTTGCTGATATCTATCGGCCAGAAAAGACATTTCTAAAGTAAATGCATAACGCTCAGGCTCTTTGTAAAATTTTGGCAAAAAAGGATTGTCCGCAAAACGTTCTAAAATAAGTTTGGCATTAAAATCTTGTGCAATTTTATTGGCTAAACTTGTTTTTCCAGCACCAATATTACCTTCAATGGCAATAAAATTATAGGAGCTAAAAGTAAATTGCTTCTTTGGATTTTTCAGCCATATATTTACAGGTTCTATTTCAGAATCATCTTCACAAACTTCAAAAAGTTCCTCAACAGTTTTATCTAAAACAGGATGCTTAAAGTCTCTTACAGTATCTAATAAAGGTTGTAAAACAAACTTTCGGTTTTGAATTTCTGGATGAGGAATCACCAATGAATCGTCATTTAAAATTTCAACATCATAAAATAAAATATCTAAATCTATTTCTCGCGATTCGTAACCATTTGCGGTTTTAGATAATCTTCCCAAATCCTTTTCGATACGCTTAAGCTCTTTTAGTAGCTTTTTTGGTTTCAACTCGGTTTCGACTTTAATGCATGCATTAAAAAAATCATCTCCCTCAAAACCTAAGGCTGGTGTTTTGTACACTTTAGAAATCTTCCTAATGGCACCAACCTTTTTAAAAATAGCATTGACAGCAGACTGCAAATACTGCAATTTATTGCCTTTGTTACTTCCCAGTGCTATGTGAACGGTTTTGGTTGGTGTCATGGAATTAACAAAATAACTAAAAGAAAAATTAATAGATTATCTTTACAACGACAATTTATTAACCATTTTTAATGTCACTGAAAGATAAGCTTTTAGCACAACGTATTTACCTTTTGTTAGGGGCACTTTTTATAACGTCTTTAGTAGTTTCAAACTTAATCTTTCAGAAGTTTTTTTATTGGTATCCTGTTGATATTGAAATTTTTGGAAGTAAGCTTTTTGAGATTTCGGTTGGGATTTTGCCATATCCTATTACCTTTCTTATTACAGATTTAATTAGTGAAATTTATGGTAAGAAGCGCGCCAATGATGTTGTTGTAGTTGGGATTTTCGCCTCTCTTTTTTCATTATTAATTATTTACACAGGTTCTCAAGTCCCCGCAACTTCGTGGTCTTATGTAGATAATGAGATGTTCAATATGGTTTTTGGCAATTCTGCCATTGCAGTTTTTGCGAGTATGCTTACTTATTTATTTGCTCAGTTTGTCGATATTCAGATTTATCATTTTTGGAAACGTCTTACCAAAGGTAAGCATTTATGGTTGCGCAATAACTTTTCAACTTGGTTTTCTCAATTCGTAGACACATTCACTATTGTTTTTTTATTGTGCTCATTTGGTATTATTGATTGGGCAAACTTTAAAGGTCTATTGGTGAGTGGATTTTTATTTAAGGTTATTGTAGCAGCCTTGGACACTCCTTTTCTATACTTGGGCGTTTATTTATTTAGAAAACGTTTTAAACTCAAGGTGAACGAAGAAATTGACTTAATATAATTGTTACTAAATCATTAAAATCTTGCTAAAGTTTATTAAAAACACAACTATTCTGCCCAACTTTGCGTATAATATATAGACACTATTCTAAACCTACAAATATTTATTATGAAGAAACTTTTCAAAATCATTGGAATCATCTTACTCATTTTTATTGCAATACTCATTGCCATTCCATTTGTTTTAGAGTCTAAAATAGATGCCATCGTTCAGAATTATGCCGATGAAAATTTAGATGCAGATTTAAGTTTCGACGATATTAGTCTAAGCTTAATAAGCAGTTTTCCGAAGGCTGAAGTTAGTGTTGAAAATCTAAAAATTACTAATAGAGCACCATTTAAAGACGAAACTTTAGCAACGGCCAAATCTCTGTCTTTTGAAATGCCAATCGCTCAATTATTTAAAGGTACAGAAGAGCCATTGGTCGTTAACGAAATTATTGCAGACGAAATGCTATTGACACTTAAGACGAATAAAAATGGAACCACAAATTACGATATTGTAAAAGAAAATGAAAACGCGAGCGTTGCCAAAGACACAACCTCAACTGGCTTTAGTTTCGATATTGAAAATTACGAACTCAACAATAGTGCATTTACATATATAGATGAAAGCTCTAACACCAACTTGTACGCCACAGAAATTAACCATAACGGAAAAGGGATATTCTCTGGCGAACAATCTCAACTAGACACCAAAACCGAAGCTAAAATTAGCATGTCTATTGATAGCACGGAATATTTGAGCAATAATATTATAAAACTAGATGCTTTAATCGACCTTGATTTAGAGCAGGAAAAATACACCTTTAAAGAAAATAAAGGTTTTATCAATGCTTTGCCATTAGAGTTTCAAGGCTTTGTGCAAATGGTTGAAGAAGGCCAACAGATAGACATAAGTTTTAGGAATCCCGAATCGTCATTTAAGGACTTTTTGGCTGTGATACCAAAGGAGTATGCAAAGAATATTGAAGATGTTAATACCACTGGGAACTTTACGGTTAATGGTATTATTAAAGGCTTAGTTTCTGAAGAAACAATCCCAACTCTAGATATTAATATGCGTTCTGACAATGCATCCTTTAAATATCCTGATTTGCCAAAAAGTGTAAAAAATATAATGATCGATGCCTCGGTTAAAAACACGACAGGAAACGTTGACGATACTTATGTCGATGTTAATAAACTCGATTTTAAAATTGACGAAGATGTTTTTAAATCCGAAGCACATATTAAAAATTTAACAGGCAATATGCTGGTAAATGCCAACTTAGATGGTGTTTTAAATTTGGCGAACATCACCAAGGCCTATCCTATTGAATTAGAAAATCAATTAAGTGGTATTCTAAGAGGAACGTTGAATACTGCTTTTGATATGAATGCGATTGAAACCAATGCCTATCAACGTATTAAGAACAACGGAAGTATATCAGTTTCCGATTTTATATTTTCTTCTGAAGATATTGTAAACCCAATTCAAATTAACAAAGCAGATTTAACGTTTAAACCAGGAACAGTTAGTTTAAATAGCTTTGATGCTATAACAGGAAAAAGTGATTTTTCGGCCACAGGAACGATAAATAATTTACTTGGATTTTTGTTGAGCGACAAAAAACTTCAAGGTAATTTTAATGTGAATTCCAACACCTTTGCCATTTCTGATTTTATGGTTGAAGATGAGACAGCCTCTGAAACATCTAACAAAACTACATCTGATGAAGAATCGCTTAAAATCCCTGATTTTTTAGACTGTACCATCACAGCAAATGCCAATACTGTAATTTACGACAACCTCAATCTTAAAAACGTAAAAGGGCAGTTACGTATTAAAGACCAAAACGCAAATCTCCAGAATATGACAACCGATTTGTTTAATGGTCAGTTAGGTATTTCTGGTAATGTTTCTACAAAAGGAGCGAAGCCAAAATTCGATATGAAATTAGCTATGCAACAATTTGACATTTCACAATCTTTTAAAGATTTGGACATGTTAAAGGCATTAGCACCTATTGCCAAGGTTGTACAAGGAAAATTAAATTCAACTATAGATTTAAGTGGTTTCTTGGACGAAAATTTCTCCCCTGATCTGTCCACGATTTCTGGAAATGCACTTGCGGAAGTATTTACCTCTAATATTGATGTGTCAAAAAGTCCGTTACTCGCTGGCTTGGACAACAAATTAAACTTTATTGACTTTAAAGAACTTCAAAAATATATAAAAACCAAATTGAGTTTTGAAAATGGGCAGGTTTCCTTAAAGCCTTTTACTGTTAAGTATAAGGATATTCCGATTGAGATCTCTGGCATGCACACTTTTGCAAACAATATGCAGTACGATGTTGTGTTTCAAGTGCCTGCCAAATACCTTGGTGGTGAAGTCAACCGCTTAATAGGAAAAATTAATGACCCAGAGGTCGATAATATTGCAATTCCTGTAACTGCCAATATAAACGGAAGCTTTTCTAGTCCAAACATTTCAACGGACTTAACAAGTGGCGTTTCTAACTTAACCAAACAACTTGTTGAAATTCAGAAACAAAAATTATTGGGTCAAGGCAAAGACAAAATCAACGATATACTTGGTGGCGTTTTGGGAGGCAACTCAAATGACAAAAAAACTGATTCAACTAAAACCATAACAGATAGTACAAAGCAAGATCCAAAGGATACCATTAAAGAAGGAGTAAATTCTGTTATCGGAGGACTTCTTGGCGGGAAGAAAAAGAAAAAAGACAAAAAAGTCCAAGATTCAACCAAAAACGAGTAAGTTTTACTTTAAAGACATATATTTTTCCCAATTTATGTTAATAATTGCCCTTTTTTTTGGAATTCTTAATTATTCCATTATAATGTATGTTAACTAATTTTAAAATGACTACATGAGGCAATTAAAAATCACCAAGCAGGTAACCAACAGAGAAGACAAATCTTTAGACAAATATCTACAAGACATAAGTAAAATTCCGTTGATTACCGCTGATGAAGAAGTTGAGTTAGCACAACGCATAAAGAAAGGTGATCAAGAAGCTTTAGATAAACTAACAACAGCGAACTTAAGATTTGTAGTTTCTGTTGCAAAGCAATACCAAAATCAAGGTTTAAAATTACCAGATTTAATTAATGAAGGTAACGCAGGTTTGGTAAAAGCCGCAAAACGTTTTGACGAAACAAGAGGTTTTAAGTTTATCTCATACGCTGTATGGTGGATAAGACAAGCCATCTTGCAAGCTTTAGCGGAGCAATCTCGTATTGTACGTTTACCTTTAAACAAAATTGGTACCATTAATAAAATCAATAAAACGTTTTCACATTTAGAGCAAATACATCAAAGACCTCCAAATGCAGAAGAGATTGCTCGTGAGTTAGACATTGGCGTTCGCGAAGTAAAGCAATCTATGAAAAATTCTGGCCGTCACTTATCAATGGATGCTCCATTAAAAGATGGTGAGACATTTAGTCTGTACGATGTTGTTAGTGCAAGCGAGTCACCAAGACCAGACAAAGATTTAATGAAAGCATCGTTAAACATTGAAATTGAGCGTGCTTTGGAAACATTAACACAAAAAGAAAGTGATGTTATCCGTTTAAATTTTGGTATCGGGGATCAACCACCTATGACACTAGAGGAAATTGGTGGTATTTATGATTTAACAAGAGAACGTGTACGCCAAATTAGAGAAAAAGGAATTAGACGACTAAGACACGCAAGTAAGAGCAAAATACTTAAAACTTATTTGGGTTAATAATTTTTTATTTTCAAATAGTTAGCATATATTTGCCGACCGTTTACAAGAATTATAGTTTAAAAATATATCGATAATGATTAAAATCGAAATCAAAGAAGGAGAAAACATTGAGAGAGCTCTTAAACGTTACAAGCGTAAGCACCGTAATGTACAGATTATGCAAAACCTAAGAGAGTCTCGTTATTTCACTAAACCATCTGTTAAGAGAAGGAGAGAAATTCAGAAAGCTCAATACATCCAAGGATTAAGAGACGCTGAGAACGTATAAATAATATTTTTACGTATAAAATTATATATAGAGCAATAGAAATATTGCTCTTTTTTTATATGCACTAAAGACTAATCCAGTCTGAGTTTTTCGTCTTCAGCATTAACCTTAAAAGGCTTTATAGGACGATCCTCGTAAAAATGCTCAAAGGTTTTGTCTGTAGTATAATTATCAGTTAATACTCTGTAAACCATAAACACTACCAAGATCTGCCCAATAACCGTTAGATAAAATACCCAATTAAACGGAAAATCTAAAGCACACATTATAGTTATGGCAATTAATAGCAATGTTGTGATCGCCATATAAAGAAATGGGGAAGATTTCATGTTGCTTTTTTATTTAAATTTAATCAATACTAGTTAAACAAAATAAATTTTAACGCAATACTAACTCCATCTGTAAGGATTTTTTTGGCAATGCAACTAATGCCTCATGATTCTTATTTATTTAATCGTTGGCATTTTTGCTTCTATTGTGGGAGCCTTACCTTTAGGAGCAACTAATATTGCTGTAATAAATACCACTCTTAAGCAAAATGCAAAACAAGCATTTAAGATTACTTTAGCAGCTGGATTTGCGGAAGTATTACTATCATATTATGCATTACATTGTAATATGACGGTTAAAATTTTTTTTGACTCCAATCAATGGATACAAATTCTAATAGCCTTTTCATTACTGGGCATTGGAAGTTTCTTATTTCTAAAATCGAATAAAAAGAAATCTGAAAAGAAATCTGAAAAGAACCGATTAAAGACTTCAAAATATGTCACGGGATTTTTACTAAGCTTACTTAACCCACCAGTACTTTTATACTGGTTAGTTATTTATGGAGTAATTAACAGTTATTCTTTAAACTTATCTATAGAATCCTCGCTTTTGGTCTTATTTCTTTTTTTCTTTGGCGTCTATTTAGGCAAATTGACAACACTTTTCCTATACAGTAAGTTTAGCTTGATTATAAAACAGAAGTTTGAAAATATTAATACCATTATCAATAAAGTGACCGGCTCTTTACTGTTTTTTATTGGCTTGGTAAATGTTTTTAAAATCTATTTTATTTAGACATTTAGCTCAACTACCAAACCTTCATTGGCTCTAATGTTAAAAACGGTATTGTCTTCAAAAATGAGATACTGTCCTTTAATCCCAACGAGTTTACCTGAGTATTCCATCTGTTTTTTTATGTTTAAGCTATTCGGTTTCTCAGGATATTGTTCAACAGGAAACTTTAAGTGGGTCTCCGAATTACTTTCAATAAAATAATCTTTAACTTCATTAGGAATATGTGCCTTCAAATTGTTTCTCCATTCTAAAAGATTTACATCTTCAATATCATTTTTCAGCATTTTTCGCCAATTGGTTTTATCTGCAACATGATCTTTCAATGCAACCTCGGTAACACCAGCCAAATAACGATTGGGTACTTCTACAATTTCTATAGCCTCATGTGCTCCTTGATCTATCCAACGTGTGGGCACTTGACTTTTCCTTGTTACGCCAACTTTTACATTGCTGGAGTTTGCTAAATATACTATATGGGGTTGCAATTGCACCTTTTTTTCATACTCTAAATCTCTGTCTTCTTTACCTAAATGTGCTGTACTCAATTCTGGCCGCATTATCCAATCACCAGCTATAGGTTTATCAAAAAAACATGTTTTGCAAAAACCTTGTCTGTAAATTGGCCTATCTAAACCACAGCTTAAACATTGATGTCCAATAAGTTTCATTTTAACAGGCTTATTCAACAATTGATTAACATGAATAAAGTCGTTCTCAAATACCAAATAATATTGTATTGGCTCTAGAAATTCAGTCTGCATTTTAGTAAGGACACCTGTATAAACCATAGAAGAAATTTAGTATTTTTAGCATTGCTAAATTAGCCAAAAGAAAAGTATTCTATGCCAATTCCTATTGTAAATTCTATTGCTTCTTGGTTTTTAAAAAAACGATTTCATCAAATTGAACTCTTTTTAAAGTACCCTAATGAGGTACAAAACGAATTACTTTTCAGCCTATTGAAGTTTGCCAAGGATACCGAAATAGGAAAACAATATGATTTTGCATCGATTAAAACTTATAGAGAATTTAATGAGCGCGTACCAATTGTAAACTATGAAGATATCCAACCGCTTATTGAACGGTCTAGAAACGGAGAACAAAATATTTATTGGCCAAGATCAATTAAATGGTTTGCCAAATCTAGTGGCACCACAAATGCCAAAAGTAAATTTATACCTGTAAGCTCTGATTCGTTGGAAGACTGTCACTATGCAGCAAGTAAAGATTTGCTGTGTATGTACCTCAACAATAATGAAGATTCCCAATTATTTACAGGAAAAAGTTTGCGCTTAGGTGGAAGTAAAGAACTTTATAAAGAAAACGGAACCGTATTTGGAGATCTCAGTGCTATTTTAATTGATAACATGCCGTTTTGGGCAGAATTTAGTAGTACACCAAGCAATAAGGTATCGTTAATGAGCGAATGGGAAACCAAAATGCAAGCCATTGTTGAAGAAACTATCGAAGAAAATGTAACCAGCTTGGCAGGTGTACCGTCCTGGATGCTTGTGCTATTAAATGACGTTTTAGATAAAACAGGCAAAGACAGTATTTTTGATATTTGGCCTAACCTCGAAGTTTATTTTCATGGTGGCGTTAGCTTTAACCCCTATATAGAGCAGTATAGAGCTATACTGCCAAAAAAGGATTTTAAATATTACGAAATCTATAATGCCTCTGAAGGTTTCTTCGCTATACAAGATCAAAATTACTCTGGGGATTTATTGTTGATGCTAGATTATGGGATTTTCTATGAATTTATACCAATGGACACCTACGGTACAAACAAACAGATAGCTATTCCTTTGAGTGAAGTTGAGCTCAATAAAAACTATGCTGTTGTTATTACAACCAATGCTGGACTGTGGAGGTACAAAATTGGCGACACAATTAGATTTGTGGGTTTAAATCCCCATAGAATTAAAGTATCTGGTCGTACCAAACATCATATTAATGCTTTTGGAGAAGAATTAATTATTGAAAATGCTGAAGATGCCCTCAAAAAAGTGTGCAAACGTACGGCTGCAGAAATTGTAGATTATACAGCAGCTCCAATTTTTATGGAAGGCAAGGAAAAAGGAGCTCACGAATGGATTATAGAGTTTAAGAGACCTCCAAAAAATATGTCTTACTTTGAAGAGCTATTTGACAATGCTTTAAAGGCTTTAAATTCTGATTACGAAGCCAAGCGTTACAATAATATGACGCTCAACAAACCCAAAATACACTGTGCTAGAACAAATCTTTTCTATGACTGGCTAAAGGAAAATGATAAACTCGGCGGACAGCATAAAGTGCCTCGTTTATCAAATTCTAGAGACTATATTGACGAATTATTACGTCTTAACAACTTATAATTAAGCATTATTATATCGAACATATCGGTTTTTCTATGGAAATTATCGAAAAAATATGCACTTTATCTAAGAAATACGGTAAAAGTTTAGTAATTATGCAGTCGGTAGTAATTTACTATCGTAATTAATCCATAATCCCTACATTATGAAAACTACAATGCATGTGCTATTCATGGCACTTATGTTTTGTGCATCTACTACTTTGCATAAAACGGATCCTGTAAAAAAAGACAAAATCGATAATCTAAATAAAAGTGGTTACGCTTACTCGGTAAATGTTTCTAAAATCAATTCTAAGTACTCTGAAATAGCTTGTACAACTTTTAGAAATAAACTTGTAATAGTATCTTCAAAAAAAATTGGAGCTATTGGTAACGGCATAGATCCATTAACCAATGAGCCGTACACAGACTTATTCTGTACTGATATTAGGGCTTATGGTAAATTATCACAACCCTTACTTTTTAGCCGTATTCTTAACACTAAGGCCAATGAAGGACAAGTTTCTTTTTCGCCAGATGAGCATACCATTTACTACACTCGTAGTGAGCGTTCTAATTCATTAAATTATAAATTGTACAAAGCAGAATTAGAGGAAGATTCTTATGGCAACTGGATCAACGAAAAAGAACTGTCTATAAGTAACGATAATTACTCAATTGAAAGCCCTCATGTAACCGAAGATGGAAAATACTTATATTTTTCGTCAAACATGAAAGGTGGTTATGGCGGCTTTGATATTTATAGGGCCGAAATTTTCAAGGATGGAAATATTGGTGAGCCTGAAAATTTAGGCAACATCATTAATACGTCTAATGATGAAAAATATCCTCATACAGCTAAGAATGGTAATGAACTATTTTTTTCGTCAAAAGGCCATAATAGCATAGGAGGTTATGATATTTTTATATCTACGATCACTGATTTTGAATATAAAGGCCCAAGAAATTTAGGTTATTCCATTAACTCTGAAGAGGACGAAATTGCATTTATATTTGTTGACGACAAGAAAGGTGTGTTTTCTTCCAATAAGGAAAACGATAAAAACGCTTTTAACTTATACCGCTTTCAATCTAGAGAGCTTTATAATGAATTAAAGGGTATCGTTATTTCTGAAGAAGAGAAGATATTACCAAATTCTACCGTTATACTTTTAGATAATGACGGAAATGAAATTGAGCGCCAAACCACAAATAAAGATGCGACTTACAACTTTACGATAAAGGCGTATAAGGATTATCAAATAAAAGTACTAAGGGAAGGTTATGAAGATTATACTTTAAGCTTTGAATCTGATGACAAAGAATTAAAGGCCATTTTAAAGCTTCTTGCCAAATAAGGATTTTGTCATTTAACGTAAAAAAGTGCATTGCCATTTCATACAACGAGATTAGAAATGACTTTAACTAAAAAATAAATAAAAAGGGGATTTCTCAATATACCGAGTCTATATTAGCAGTAAATAAATGAGCTATTAACAACTAATAATTCCCTAAGAATTTTATATAAAATATTGCAAGCAATATTAAATTAATCAATCCTAACTCAACAAAAAACCACAATCTCAAAATATTGAAATTGTGGCTTTTTTTATTTATATAAAGTGCTTTTTAAGATACCGCTTTCAATTTTTTTAAAGTCGATTTAGTCAATCTATCCTCAGCGTAAGCCTTGGTAACATTTAATTTTGTTTCACTAGAACTTGGTAAATCAAACATTGCTTCGGTCAGTATCTCTTCACAAAGCGAACGTAAACCTCTAGCTCCCAGTTTATATTCAATCGCCTTTTCTACAATATAATTTAAAGCACCATCGGTGATACTGAACTCCACCTCATCCATAGCAAACAATTTCTTGTATTGCTTAATGATAGCATTTTTTGGCTCTGTTAATATGGCTCTTAGTGTGTTGGCATCTAAAGGATCCATATGTGTTAATACGGGCAAGCGACCAATAATTTCTGGTATTAGTCCAAAGTCCTTTAAATCTTTAGGAATAATATATTGAAGAATGTTATCGTCATCTACATTGTCATCCTTTATAGAACTGTAACCTATAGCTTGCATGTTTAAACGTTTCGTAATAACACGCTCAATACCATCAAAAGCACCACCTGCAATGAATAAGATATGTTCCGTATTCACTTCAATAAATTTTTGATCTGGGTGCTTGCGACCTCCTTTTGGCGGCACATTAACAACAGTACCCTCTAATAATTTTAATAATGCTTGTTGTACACCTTCGCCCGATACATCTCTGGTAATTGAAGGATTATCACTTTTGCGTGCAATTTTGTCAATCTCATCTATAAAAACAATGCCACGCTGAGCTTTTTCTAAATTATAATCAGCAGCCTGCAATAAACGTGTAAGTATACTTTCTACATCTTCACCAACGTAACCAGCTTCAGTTAAAACTGTTGCATCTACAATAGCAAGAGGTACGTTTAACATTCTTGCTACGGTTTTAGCCATTAAGGTTTTACCTGTACCCGTTTGCCCAACCATGATGATGTTACTTTTTTGAATTTCAATATCATCATCGGAAAGTGGTTGCAACAGACGTTTATAATGATTGTAAACAGCAACGGACATAACGCGCTTAGTATATTCTTGTCCAATAATATATTCGTCTAAGAATGCCTTAATTTCTTTTGGCTTTCTAAGCATTAATTCAGCGCTTAACTCTGAATTACCTGCCTGTTTCGACTCTTCAATAACAATACCATGTGCCTGTTCTATACAACGGTCACAGATATGCGCATCGAGACCTGCGATCAACAGGTTAGTTTCTGGCTTCTTCCTACCACAAAATGAGCATTCTAATTCTTCTTTTGCCATAATCTTAGTTCTAGTTTAGGGGGGTTTTAGTCGTAAGGATAAAAAATTACTTACGTTCTAAAACTTCATCAATCATTCCGTAGGCCAATGCCTCACCTGACTTCATCCAATAATCTCTATCAGAATCTTTCTCTACCTGTTCGTAAGACTTTCCTGAATGTGTAGAAATGATATTATATAATTCTTCTTTCACTTTTATTGTCTCACGTACTGCAATCTCCATATCAGATACTTGCCCTTGTGTACCACTCATTGGTTGATGGATCATTACACGAGAATGCTTTAATGCAGAACGTTTGCCTTTTTCTCCTGCACATAATAATACTGCTGCCATAGAAGCCGCTATACCTGTACAAATGGTTGCCACGTTTGGTTTTACAAATTGCATGGTGTCATAAATACCTAAACCAGCATAAACACTACCACCTGGTGAGTTTATATATATTTGAATGTCTTTTGAAGCATCCGTGCTTTGTAAGAACAACAATTGCGCTTGTATAATATTTGCCACTTGATCATTAACACCTGTACCTAAAAAAATGATACGATCCATCATTAAACGCGAAAAAACATCCATTGCAATAGCATTGAGTTGTCTTTCTTCAATAATGTTTGGTGTTAGGTTTGTTGGGTACATACTAGAAATTATTTTATCGTAATAATTACTATTAACACCTTGATCTTTTATAGCAAACTTTTCAAATTCTTTTCCGTAATTCATTTAAACTTTATTCTTTTTTAATTAATGAAATTTCTTGTAATGAAATCCTAAAAATAACACTTCGACAAGCTCAGTGTGACAATTTAAGGACGACAAAAATTTTCTACAGAAAATTAGTGCCATAAAAAGTGCGTACCTTTTTAATTCTACGTCTTAAAGATACTAATTTTTAGATTCCTGTTTATGTAGGAAAACAATTTTAAGCTTATAAAGTTATATACACTCAAGAAATTCTGTTACCAAACTAACTGTAGAATTCCTTTACAAAATTATCATAAGTGATTTCCTTGGTCTTAAGATTTGCTTCAGCTTTGTATAAGTTTAATAATTTCTGACTCATTAATTGCTCAGATAAACGCTTTACCTCTTCTTGATTTCCTAAGATACGAGCAGCAATATCTTCTAACTCTTTCTCAGAAGGATTCATTTGGCCAAATTGTGCCATTTGTCCTTTTATCATTTCCATTGCGTAAGCTTTCAATTCTTCAAACTGAACTTGTAAGTTATGTTCCTGAATCAGTTTTCCTTCTATTAACTGATAACGCATGCTCTTTTCGGACTTTTCATATTCTTCCTTTGCCTGATCTTCTGTCATTGGTTCTTCTCCCGCTGTTTGCATCCATTTTTGAAGAAATTCTGCCGGTAAATCGAATTTTGTGCTCTCTACCAAATATTCGGTAACATCATTCAACAGTTTTTGATCGCCTTGTTGTGCAAATTGCTTTTCAGAATCTTCTTTAATTTTCGCCTTCAACTCAGAAACCGAAGTTACGGCTTTAGGTCCAAAAAGTTTGTCGAACAATTCTTGGTCTAAATCGGCTAATTCGCGCTCATTGATTTCAGAAATTTCAAAGTCAACATCGATGGCTAAGCTATGAGCGTCATCGTGAGATACTTTTAAAAAGGTCATTACATCGTGATCGTCGTTAAAAAGCCCTTTTGTTTTTAAAGTAATGACATCACCAACCTTTGCTCCAATAAATTTCTTTGGATTTGCTTTCCCTTTTAGTTTATCTAAAGTGATTGTTGCTACATTGTCAATACCTTTTTCTTCGTTTGTAAATTTTCCTGTGATTTCGGAATCTTTAGTCACCTCTGTTTGAGATACTATTTTACCATATTGTTTTTGGATATGCTCAACTTGACTGTCAATCATTTTATCATCCGCAACAATATTATAATGTGTAATAGCTTTCTTTCCTTTTAGTTTCACATCAAATTCTGGCGCTAAGCCTAATTCAAATTCAAAAGAAAAGGCATCAGAATCCCAATCTAAATCGTCTTGTGGTTTTGGTAATGGATTACCTAAAACATCTAACTTTTCTTCTACTAGGTATTTTCCTAATGCATCCTGAAGTAGTTTATTCACCTCATCTACCAATACCGCTTTACCGTATTGCTTCTTAACCATTCCCATTGGCACATGGCCTTTTCTAAATCCAGGAATGTTAGCCGACTTACGGTAATCTGATAAGATTTTCTCTACTTTATCGCTGTAATCTTCTTTAGCGATATCCACTTTTACAACTGCATTTAATGCATCGATGTTTTCTCTTGTAATGTTCATTATTATTGAAACTAAAATTGGGCTGCAAAAATACAATATTTTTTACAACCCAACAACAGTTTTAAAGCTTTGGTTTTTAGTTACTTTTTATCTTTTTTTAAGAATGAATGTAGTAAGGATTGAAGTATAGATAAGAGTATGCTAAAAAGTATGGCAGTCCATATACCATCTACACTAAAACCATCAATAAGCTTATCTACCAAAAGAATAATTAATGCATTAATTACAAATAAGAACAAGCCTAATGTAAGAATGGTTACCGGTAAAGTTAATATCACTAAAACTGGCTTTACCAGAACATTGAGTATTGACAGAACAACTGCAACAATTAATGAGGTAACGTAGTTATCTACATAGACCCCGTTTAAGATTTCTGCTAGCACAAAAACTGCAACTGCGTTTAATAAAAGTTTGATGATTGTATTCATGTTTTTCTTCTTAAGATGTAAAATTTATTACCTCTTTGTAAAAATCCTCAGGATTTTCAGCATGTAACCAGTGCCCTGCATTAGCAATGGTTATAATTTCTGAATTCGGAAAGTGTCTATGAATTATAGCTTCATCGGATTCACCAATATATTCAGAACGGTCACCTCTTAAAAACAAGGTGTCCTTTTTAAAAGTGGCATGAATTGGTAAGGCCTCACCAACCTCTGAAACATTTTCCTTTAGTATTGGTAAATTAATACGCAATCCTAACTGTCCTTTTTCTACCCAATATAGATTTTTCAGTAAGAACATTCGTGTGCCAATTTCATGCACGTAATTACTTAAGGCTTTGTCGGCTTCTCCTCGGCTTGTAATTTCAGAAAAATCTAAATGGCTTAAACCTTCTAAGATAGCATCATGATGTACAGGATAATATCTTGGCGAAATATCGGCGACTAAAAGTTTGCTCACCAGCTCTGGATATTTAGCTGCAAACAACATGGCTGTCTTTCCTCCCATAGAATGGCCCAACAACACAATATCACTTAAATCGTTTTGCTCACAATATTGTTTTAAATCGTCTGCCATTAAATCATAGTTAAATTCATCGGAATGAAAACTACGTCCATGATTGCGTTGATCGACCAGGTGAACTTCAAAATTAGATTCTGAAAATTTTTTGGCCAAAGTTTTCCAGTTATCACCCATGCCCAAAAATCCATGCAGAATTACAAAAGAGGTTCCTTCACCTATTATGTTAGAATGTAAAATCATTTCAACTTATCTAAATACATTGTAATTACATTTTCTACACCTAAATATAGACTTTCGGCAATTAAGGCATGTCCAATGGACACCTCTAAAAGACCCGTAATGTTTTCTTTGAAAAATTTAATATTGTCCAGTGACAAATCGTGACCTGCATTGATCCCCAAATGTAACGCATTTGCCAAACCCGCACATGCCATATAGGGTTTTATAGCTTCTTTATTGCCTAAGCTGTATTGATGTGCGTAGGCTTCGGTATATAGTTCTATGCGGTCGGTTCCTGTTTCTTTAGCCCCTTCAATTTGGTGCAAGTCTGGGTCAACGAAAATAGATGTCCTAATACCATTACTTTTAAACTCTTTAATCACTTCAATCAAAAAATCCTTATGCTTTATGGTATCCCAACCTGCATTTGATGTAATGGCATCTTCAGCGTCTGGTACCAAAGTTACCTGTGTTGGTTTTATCTCTAAAACCATATCGACAAACTTAGGTATAGGATTGCCTTCTATGTTGTATTCGGTATAAACTTCAGGCTTTAAATCATAAGCATCTCTATAACGAATATGGCGTTCATCTGGTCTTGGGTGAACAGTAACTCCTTCTGCACCAAAACGCTGAACGTCTTTTGCAAATTGCACCACATTAGGTACATCACCACCTCTACTATTCCTTAGCGTTGCAATCTTATTTATATTAACACTTAACTTTGCCATTTAATTGAAATTTGAATTACAAAAATACAAAGATGACCTCCTATTTTATGGTTATTTTTAATTAATTTGCAAGATATTCAAACTCAAATTATGCAGTTACAGGATTTTGTTATCAATGATATAAAACCATTAAGTGTTACCGATAAAATAAGCGATTTACAAATGCTATTTAATCAGTTGACCTATTCCCATATACCAATTCAAAACAACGGTGTATATATGGGTTGTATTTCTGAAACTGATGCGCATTGTTTTGATGGTGCAAAATCCATTAGTGATTGCAATTACACTATCGAAGGTTTTTTTGTAAGACCAACAACTAATTGGTTAGACGTACTTGAAGCTTTTGCTCAAAATGACTCTAACATTATGCCTGTTTTAGACCAAAACAATACCTATCTTGGTTATTACGAGCTTAACGATATTATACATTTGTTCAATGAAACTCCTTTCTTCTCAGAGCCTGGTGGTATTTTGATAGTCGAAAAAGGTATTAATGATTATTCTTTTAGTGAGATAAGCCAGATTGTTGAGTCTAACGATGCTAAGTTGTTAGGTGCGTTTATTTCTAGAATGGATAGTGATTTAGTCAGAATTACTCTTAAAATTGGCGATGCTAGTCTTAATGAGGTTATCCAAACCTTTAGACGATACAGCTACAACATTGTTTCTGGCCATGAAGAAGATTCTTATATCGAAAGCTTAAAAGAGCGCTCTCAGTATCTCGATAAATACCTAAACATGTAACTATGAAGGTAGCCATCTACGGTCAGAACTACGTTAAGGACACTTCTCAAAAAGCAGTAGAGCAACTTCTTGATTTTCTATCAGAAAGAGAAGCCGATATATTGATCGAGCAAACGTTTTTAAAAACTCAAAAATCTGAAATACAGAATAGCGCTCTCGTTGGAAAGTTTAATGAATTAGACGATAGTTTTGATTTGCTAATAAGCGTTGGTGGTGATGGAACAATTCTAAGAGCCATTACTTATGTGAGAAATTTAGGAATTCCTATAGTAGGCATTAATACTGGGAGATTAGGGTTTTTAGCCACCATACAAACTGACGAAATTGAAACTGCCCTTTCGGAGATATTTAAGGGAGATTATAAAATTTCTGAACGTACTTTACTCAGTGTAGAAACTTCGCCAAAAAATGATGATGTAAAAGACACCAACTTTGCACTCAATGAAATTGCTTTAAGCAGAAAGAATACCACATCAATGATTACGGTAGAAACACATCTTAATGATGAGTATTTAACTTCATATTGGGCAGATGGCTTAATACTTTCTACACCAACAGGATCTACAGGTTATTCCCTGAGCTGCGGTGGCCCAGTAATAGCACCAGACGCCAATAACTTTGCATTAACGCCAATTGCGCCTCACAACCTCAGTGCTCGGCCTTTAATTATACCAGATAGTACAGAAGTTACATTTAGGGTGGATGGTAGGGAAGATCAATTTTTAATGTCCTTAGATTCTCGTATTGTAACACTCTCAAATACAACAACAGTTATTGTAAAAAAAGCTGATTTCGTAATTAAAATGGTAGAACGTTTAGACGAAACCTTTTTAGATACTCTCCGAAAAAAACTTCTTTGGGGAGAAGACAGACGTAATTAAACACAAATTACATACCCCTTTAGTACAATAAATATCTACAAAAACTGTTTATCTGTAAGACATTTTGTGTCAAATTGTTATAGGCTAATGAGAATTGTTATATTTGCAAACTTTGAAAAATTTATGAGGTATTTAATCCTAATTTTAATAAGTATGTGTTTTACCCAAAATACTAGCGCTCAAATCTATGAGGTTGGTATATTTGCTGGTGGAAGCAACTTTATAGGAGATGTCGGAGCGACGGATTACATATCACCTAATCAAGCTGCTTTTGGAGCTATTGCAAAGTGGAACAGGAGTCCAAGGCATTCATTTAGAGTTTCAGTAATATTTTCTGATTTAGAAGGTATAGATGGTAAATCTGATGACCCAAGGAGAAAACAGCGTGGCTACAGTTTTAACACCAGTATTTTAGAAATATCTGCAGGCATGGAGTTTACTTTTTGGGATTTCGATTTGCACACCTCTGGTATAAAAGGCACGCCATATTTATATTCTGGTATTACCTTAACCAATCACGACAATTACTTTTTCACTACTGCCGGAGAGTACACATCAGAAAACACAAGTAGTTGGGCCTATGGTATACCTATGGTTTTAGGCTATAAAAGCAATATTTCCACTCATTTTGTTTTGGCAGCTGAAATAGGAGCTCGTTACACATTTTCTGATGAATTAGATGGAAGTGTCCCTGATGCAGAATCTAGAGAACCCTTAAGCTTTGGTAACACAAATAGTAATGATTGGTATGTGTTCTCAGGAATTACATTAACTTACACCTTTGGTAGAAGACCTTGCTATTGCAACTTTTAACATGAGCCTTAAAGAACAAATAAACAAAAAGAAGCTTCCAAACCATGTGGCAATTATAATGGATGGAAACGGTCGTTGGGCAAAACAACAGGGTTTGCTTCGCGTTATTGGGCACGAAAACGGTACCAAAGCTGTAAGGCAAACGGTTGAAGCGAGTGCAGAATTGGGTATTAAGAATTTGACTTTGTATGCCTTTTCTACAGAAAACTGGAACAGACCTAAATTAGAAGTACAGACCCTGATGAAGCTTTTGGTAAAATCCTTAAAAAAGGAGATTAAAACCCTTCAGGATAATAATATAAAACTATCAGCTATTGGTTGCTTACAAGATTTACCAAAAAAAGCACATCAAGAACTTTTGGATGTTATAGAAAAGACAAAAAACAATACGAATATGACATTAACTTTAGCATTAAGCTACGGTTCTCGTGAAGAAATTGTTAATGTTATTAAGGAACTATCGCTTAAAGTTAAAAATAATATAATTTCTACAGAAAGTATTGACGAATCCATTATAAATAAGCATCTTTACACGCAAAATTTACCAGATGTAGACCTGTTAATTCGCACAAGTGGAGAGCAACGCATCAGTAATTTTTTGCTATGGCAAATAGCCTATGCAGAATTATATTTTACAGATATTTTATGGCCAGATTTTAAAAAGGAAAATCTATACGAAGCGCTGATAAATTATCAAAATAGAGAACGAAGATTTGGAAAAACAAGCGAACAACTCACCTAATAAATCAGTATTGAGCACCTTTACTAAATTTATATGCACCTTACTATTTTTCTCAATTTCATTGGTAGGTAATGCCCAAGTTGAAGGTGGAGCAAAATACACTATCAAAAATATTTCTGTTACGGGTAACACTAATTTCAGTGAACAAACCATAATAGCATATTCTAAGCTAAGAAAGGATGAAGAAATACAAGTTGGCGGTGAAAAAATTGCAAATGCCGTAAGAACTCTTTGGAAATCTAATTTGTTTAGCAGCATAGACATATTCATCACAAATATTGATGGTAACACTGCAGATTTAGAAATTCGTCTTATCGATTTACCAGAACTTAACACTGTAACCATAGAAGGTGTTAAGAAAGGTAAAAAAGATGAGATTATTAGTGAAAATAAACTTCAGTCTGGAGCAAAAGTTACCGAAAACCTAATTGCTACAACCCGAAATTACCTTACAGACAAATACAAAAAGAAAGGATTTTTAAACACCAAAGTTAACATTGTAACGACCCAAGTTATTGACTCTCTTGAGAAGGAGCGTGTTAATATGCTCGTTAAAATAGATAAAGGTGAAAAAGTAAAAATTAAACAAATTAACTTTGAGGGCAATGAAAAAATAAAGGACAAAAAACTTCGTAAAGCAATGAAAAACACGAAGAAAAGAAACTTTATCAGGATTTTTAAGCGTTCAAAATATATAGAAGAAGATTATAAAGAGGACTTAATCGGTATTGTAGATAAGTACAAGGAGAATGGCTACAGGGATGCAAGGATAATATCAGACTCCATTATTTATAATGACAACAAAACCATAAGTCTTAACATAAAAGTTGAAGAAGGTGAAAAATACACCTTTGGAAAAATCGATTTTGTTGGCAATACAGTCTATACAGACAGACAATTGGCAGCTGTATTAAGGATAAAAGAAGGTGACACCTATAATGGTGTAGAACTAAGAGAACGTATAGCTAACACCAAAAATCCTGATGCTGCTGATCTGACCAACCTCTACCAAAACACCGGATATATGTTCTCAACAATCAATCCTGTTGAGGTTAGTGCAGATGGTAATGTAATAGATATGGAAATTCGTATCTCTGAAGGTAAACCTGCATACTTTAACAATGTTACAGTAAAGGGGAATGATGTTACCAATGACCATGTTATATACAGAGAAATAAGAACACGTCCTGGGGAGTTGTATAGAAAGTCCGAGATTATAAGAACATTAAGGGAACTTGGCCAACTGGGCTTTTTTGACGCTCAGCAATTAACACCAAATATAAAAAACCCTAATCCTGTAGACGGGACATTAGACATAGAGTACGAGGTGGTAGAACAAGGTTCTAGCCAAATACAGCTACAAGGTGGTTATGGTGGTGGTGGTTTCATAGGTACCTTAGGCTTGTCTTTTAACAACTTTGCCATAAAAGATATTTTCAAAAAAGATGCATACAAACCTGTTCCTAGAGGAGATGGTCAAAGTTTAGCACTGAGATTACAAGCAAGTCAGTTTTTTCAAACTTATAGTTTTTCATTTAGTGAACCTTGGTTAGGTGGTAAAAAGCCATTTCAACTATCAACATCACTTTCGCATTCTAGGCAGTTTCTATTCAATCCACAAACACGTAGAGCAGATAGAAGCAGACGTTTTAATATTACAGGGTTAACTGTCGGGCTCTCAACACGACTGAGAAAGCCAGATGATTATTTCTTACTATCTCAGGCCATAAGCTATCAACATTACGATTTACAAAATTACAACACAGGTCTATTTACCTTTGGTGATGGTACATCCAACAATTTGTCATATACCATAGGTTTAAGTAGAAATAACCTGTCCATAGACCCGATATTCCCAACCAGTGGTTCTAGTTTTACGGCTTCGGCTAAATTTTCTTTCCCATACTCGCTCGTTAATGGTGTAGACTACGAAGCATTAAAAGAAGAACGCGATCAATTAGACCCAGCAGATCCAGATGATTTTGCTAGGATTGGTGAAATAGATCAAGAACGTTTTAAGTGGTTAGAATTTTATAAGATTAAATTTAAGGCCGATTGGTATACAAGTCTAATAAAATTAGGCAAGCAACAATTGGTATTGAGGCCAAGTATGGAGTTTGGTTTCTTGGGAGCATATAATAATGATAGAGGTGTTATACCTTTTGAACGTTTCTTTGTTGGTGGTGATGGTTTAGGAAATTTTGCATTAGACGGGAGAGAGGTTATTCAGCTGCGTGGTTACCCTAACCAATCCTTATCTTCACAAGATGGTGGCTCAATCTATAACAAATTCTCTTTAGAATTGCGTTATCCAATTACTTTAGGTGCGCAAGCAAAAATCTATGCACTTTCATTTTTAGAAGGAGGGCAATCCTTAAATGATTTTAAAGATTTTAATCCTTTTAACTTAAGAAGATCTGCTGGTTTTGGATTACGTATTTTTATGCCAGCCTTTGGTTTACTTGGTATAGATTTCGGTCATGCATTCGATGATTTACCCGATGGAACATCACCTAGAAAGTGGGAAACGCACTTTATAATTGGACAACAATTTTAAGTTTGGCACGATATTTTCTAATAGCTTAATACGGATTTCATCATGGTGTTAAAATTTTTAAAGATATATTTCGTTAAATTTGAAGGTCACTAACACTGTAAATAACAAAACATTGATTGACAAGTAAAATGTCTCAAACAAAAAACAAAAATGATGAAATTTAAAGTTCTTTTTTTATTGGCAATATTTGGTCTAATGAGCTTTAGTGCAAATGCACAACGTGGTGTAAGAATAGGTTATATTGATACTGAATACATTTTACAAAATGTACCGGAATATCAAGATGCTTCTACACAGCTCGATAAAAAAGTTATACAATGGAAAACAGAAATTGAGAAAAAACTTGGAGTTATAGAGCAAAAAAAGAAAGAGCTAGAAAACGAAAGTGTTCTTCTTACTAAAGAATTGTACGAAGAGCGCATGGAAGATATTTCTTTTGAAGAGGCAGAGATTTTAGATTATCAACAGAAGCGTTTTGGTCCAGAGGGTGATTTAATTATCCAAAAGCGTCAGTTGATAGAGCCTATACAAGATCAGATATTTTCGGCCGTGCAACAAATAGCAGAAACCAAAAAGTTCGACTTTGTTTTTGACAAGTCTGCAGATGTAGTAATGTTATACTCTGCTGAGCGCTATGATATTAGTGAGCAGGTTCTTAGAACAATTACAAGAACATCTAAAAGAAACCAAGCCAAAAGCAAAAAAGAGCGCAAAGCTTTAGAAGATGAAGATGTTATACCTGTTGTAAGTGAAGAAAAAGATGAGCGTCAAAAAGCTCTAGACGAACGAAAAGCAACAAGAGAAGCAGAATTAGCTGAAAAACGTGCTGAACGCGAAGAAGCATTAGCAGCAAGAAGAGCAACTCAAGATTCTATTAGAGCCGCTAAAAAACGTGAAGCAGAAGCACGACGACAAAGAGTTTTAGACGCACGTAATAACAAATCAAAAGATAAAGAAGTTGAGGCAGAAACTGAAAAAGATGATGCTAAAAATACGCCACCGACTGATCCAAAAACTAAAGTCGCCGATAGTACAAAAACAGACAGTACCAAAGTAAATACAGCTGTAGAAAATGATTCAGTTAAGGCTAAAAAACCGTTAACAGCTGCTGAAATAAAAGCGAGAGATAGAGAACGAAGAAGACAAGCTTTAGAAGCCAAAAAACAAAAAATAATTGAGCAACGGAAAAAAGCACGCGAAGAGCGTGAAAAACAACTAAAAAAGAGAGATTCTATAGCAAAGGCTAAGAAGAAGGAAGGAGAAAACGATTAATAATTATAACACACAAATACAATTTAGAAAAAATGAAACATTTAAAATCACTATTATTTGCAACAGCACTTTTTATCGGAGCTACAAGTTTTACAGCTGCACAAAGTAAAATTGCACATATTGATACTCAAAAACTAATCGAAGCAATGCCAGAATATAAAAAGGCAGATGGTGAAATTGCTAAGCTAGGTCAAACATACCAAGCGACTATACAAGAGTCTGTTAAAGAATTAGAAGCTAAATTAAAGCAATACGATGCTGAAGCTGCAGCACAAACCCAAGAGGAAAACCAAAAGCGTATGCAAGAGGTTGAAAGCATGAAGCAAAGCTTAAGTCAATATCAGCAACAAGCACAACAAGGCCTAGAGAAAAAAAGATTTGATTTATTAAAACCTATAACAGAAAAAGCAAAAGCTGCTATTGAGAAAGTAGCCGCAGCACAAGGCTTCGATTATGTTTTAGAAGCTGGCGGTTTAATAGTTGCTAAAGGAAAAGACCTTATGGCAGATGTTAAAGCTGAAATGGGAATATAACCTAGTAAAGAAATAACATTTAGAAAGTCGCTTATTTTATAGGCGACTTTTTATTTTTGTAACTATGAGCAATGCACCTATTGGCATATTCGATTCTGGTATTGGAGGTACATCAATCTTTAAAGAGATTCACACGCTTTTACCTAACGAAAACTTTATCTATTTAGCTGATAGTAAGAATGCTCCTTATGGTAATAAGACTGAAGATGAAATACTTCAATTGAGTATTAAGAATACTGAAATACTTCTCAAAAAAAACTGTAAGATAATTGTTGTTGCATGCAATACAGCAACCACAAATGCCATCTCTTATTTAAGAGCTAATTATAGTATACCTTTTATCGGTATAGAACCCGCTATTAAACCAGCCGCTTTAAATACCCAGACCAAGGCTATTGGCATATTAGCAACTAAAGGCACTTTAAGTAGCCATTTGTTTCACAAAACAACTGATTTATATGCAAACGGCATTAAAGTCATTGAGCAAGTGGGAGAAGGTATTGTGCCGCTTATTGAATCCGGAATGTTAGATTCTGATGAAATGCTAGACCTTTTAAAAACCTATCTAAAACCTATGTTAAAGCATAACATTGATTATTTGGTGCTAGGTTGTACACATTATCCTTATCTTATCCCTACACTTTCTAAAATGCTGCCTGAGCATGTAAAGATTATAGATTCTGGTTTAGCTGTAGCCAAGCAAACCAAAGCCATACTTGCAAATAATAATTTGTTGAATAGTGACGCAAAACCATCTTCAATACAACTGTATTCTAATGGAAATCTTGAAGTTCTTAATACTATAATAGATCATCAATTTGCAACCTCTTATTTGGACTTTTAGTTGTATTCTGAAAAACAGGAAATCTTTTCGATACTTTTATGTAAATATTACTATATATTTCTAACTATTAGAATATGAAATTACTCTTTATCTACAATGCCAACTCAGGAAAATTAAACGCTCTATTTGATGTTGGTCATAAACTGTTTAGTCCTTCTACTTATCCATGCAGTTTATGTGCATTGACTTACGATACCTTTTCTGAAAATAAAATTTGGAAAGCCTTTAGACAAGAAAGTCATTTCGATATGGAATTTTATCACAAAGACGTGTTTGAAATCACATTCCCAAATGTTAAAGTGTTATATCCAATAGTTTTAAAACTAGAACAGCATCAGCTTACCACAGTTATAAATCCAGATGTTTTAAATGAAATTACGAATGTTGAAGAATTAATTGAGAAACTAAGCATTACGCTTTAAACCAACCTGAATATTTCACATAGTTATTTGCAATTCTATCTATCTCACCAGAGATTAGGGCTTTACTAACGTCCTTTACTTTTTTAGCTGGTACACCTGCATAAATACTCCCAGACTCAACAACAGTATTTTTGGTCACTACTGCACCAGCAGCAATAATACTATTGCTTTCTATCACACAATCGTCCATAACTATACTTCCCATACCTATTAACACATTATCTTCAACAGTGCAACCGTGTACAATGGCATTGTGACCAATGGAGACATTATTCCCTATAGTAGTTGGTGATTTTTGGTATGTGGCATGAATAACGGCTCCATCTTGTACATTAACCTTATCCCCCATTTTTATAAAATGTACATCTCCCCTAATTACGGCATTAAACCAGACGCTACAGTTATTTCCCATAGTAACCTCGCCTACAATGGTTGCATTTTCAGCAATGAAACAGTCATTTGGTATTTGCGGATGTATTCCTTTTACAGATTGTATTATTGGCATATAAATTCCTTTGAAAAAAAGAATCTCATTATTGATTGAGATACCTTTTTGTTGTTAATTTAAATTCTCGTTTTACTCGGATGATTTAGTTTTAAAACTAATCAATTTTTTAAGAGATTGCTGCCTAAAGCGTCAATAAAAATTAAAACTTTTAGATAGCCTGTTGTTATTTAAAATAAGACAACAAATCAGACTTTTTTGAAGCAGATACCATAATCTCTTTACCATTGCTCAACACCACGCTACCTCCCTTGCCTTTCTTATATTTAACAACTTCGTTGACATTAACCAAATAGCTTTTATGCACTCTAGCAAAATTAGCATCCTTTAAGCTTTCTTCTATGTATTTTAATGTCTTACTAACTAATTTCTTTTTATTATTGTTTAGATGGATCTCGGTATAATTATCGTCTGCTTTACAGTACATTATATCCGCGGTTTCCAAAATCTCAAAACCATCTTGTTGCGGTATGGTAATTTTGCCATTCACCGAATTTGTTTTTGGCACCAAAACCTGATCCTGCAAGGCATCTTCCTTGGCTCTAATCTCTGTGACATAATCCACAGCTTTTATCAATTCATCAATAGAAATGGGCTTCATTAAGTAATAAGATGCGTGAGCATTTAGAGCTTCAATGGCATAATGGTTGTAGGCAGTTACAAATATAGTTTCAAAATTAATATCGCCTACTTTGTCTAATAAATCAAAAGCATTTCCATAAGGCATTTCTACATCTAGAAACACCACATCTAAATCGTTATTCCTTATCTGTACAAGTGCATCATCTACATTGGCAGCTTCACCAACAATCGAAATATTTGGACAGTATTTAGTGAGATAATTTCTTAAAATCTCTCTACTTTTTTCTTCATCTTCAACTAATATGGCGTTTAATTTCATAATCTATTTCCCAAAAAGGCAGGAATTTTTTAGTTAAACTTCTATTTATAATAGCACTTTGACTGCGCTCAATATTACAGTTCTAATCTTTTTTTAATGTTACAACAACTCTGGTACCTGTATCCTCCATATTCTGATAATCCTCGATAGTCACGTCAACTTTATCTTTATACATCTCATTTAAAATAGCAACCCGTTTCTTAATATTATTCATGCCTTTAGAGTTCTGCTTTTTTTGGTTTGCTGTTTTTAAGGCTTTAGAACGTTCTCTACCAATACCATCATCAGTTATGGCAATAGTTATTTCATCTTTAGACTTCGGCTGTATGGCAATATTTAGGTGGCCTTTTTCAGTTTTATAGCGCAAGCCATGCCAAACAGCATTTTCTATATATGGTTGTAATAACATTGGTGGTATCTGAAATTCTTCGACATTTATAGTGTCATCAACATCAATAGAATAATCAAACTTATCCTGAAACCTAAAATGCTCTAGTTTAGTATATAAGTCTAGTAATTCAATTTCTTTTTTTAAAGGAATAAAATCCTCTTCACTATTCTCTAAAACCAAACGCATTAGGCGAGAGAAATCAGATAAATACTTATTGGCAGTACGTTCGTCGTTAGTAGCTATAAAACTATTTACAGAGTTTAGCGCATTAAAAATAAAATGTGGATTCATCTGACTTCTCAAGGACTTTAATGCCAATAAATTATTTGCTAAGCGTTGTTGCTTTATGTATTTAAACATTAAGTAACCCGTAATCAATAATAAAATCAGACCACCAACAAGCGAATAAATGATAAGTTGTTGACGTTTATTACGTTCTTGTGTGAGTTCGTAAGTGCTTCGAGATAGTGCTCTATCACTTTCTAAGGAGGTTATTCTATTTTGTTGTTCTGCCAAATTTCTACTAAAGCGTGCAACTTGAGACAGTTCTTGTACTTTTTTAGCATAAGCCAAATCAACAGTTTTTTTGTATTCATTTAACCATTTTAAGCCCTCCTTTGCATTACCAGCATCTATCAGTGCCTCAGAAAGCTTTCGTGTGGCATCTTTTTTTACATCTAAATCCCCTTTCTTTTCAGATTCTTCTATACTCTTTTTAAACGATGGGATAGCATTTTCAAGATCGTTATTTAACAAATAGGCATTGCCTAACTTATAGTTTTGTTTCTGCGATGTCAAAGCACTTTCGTTAGGTATGATTGAGTCTTTTTCTATGTCTTCAATACTCTCAATAGCCTGTTTTCTTAATACAATTTCACTTTCGTAATCTTGATTCTCGCTATTAAATTCTGCTACTTTTACTTGCTCTTCAACAGCTCGTTTTTTGTTTTCTCTGCTCGCTAAATCTAAAGAATTATTAAAAAAACCTTTAGCCTTATTCACTTCTCCTTTTTCATTATAGGCTTGGGCAATTTTAGAATTAAAATCTGTTACCTTAGGTGCTATTAAATGCTCTTTAGCAATTTTTAGTCCTTTTTCATAAGACATGATGGCTTTTGGTATATCATCTATTTTTAGATGAACATCACCTATACCCTCGTACAAAACTGTTTTGTCATAATTAGATAAATCTTTTTCATTAAGATTTTGATGTGTTGAAAGACTTTTTGAATAGTCACCATTATTAAAATACGCTTTTGCCAATTTTAATGTAGCTGAAGGTTTTTTAGCATTCTGAATACTGATCTTATAGGCTGAAATAGCAAGGTCGTATTGTTTCCAATACATATAAATATCACCCAGTAGCTCATGTGCTTCTGCACTTTGGTACGAGGAAATATCTATATTTAAGGCATCACCGATAAATTTTATACTTTTCTCTGCATCGGTTTTTAAATACGTATCTGCAGAGTCTATCATTTTATTAAAGTTCTTTGTATTAATATCAACCTTAGATCGTCTCCCTTTTTGTTCGTCTATAACTTCAATAGTGATACGTTCATTTGTTTTTATGATGTAGTAAATAGGTTCAAAATCACTGTGTCGTACAATCAGTTCGTCACCTATTTTAGCTTGGATATTAAATGTGCCGTCAATAGCTGTTCTTGTGTATTTTCCTCCATTAATAAATATTTCTACATCTCTAAAAGGTTCGTGAGTAGATTTATCGTATACAGATCCTCTTATGGTAAACAGTCGCTCATCATTAAAATTTTCAATCCCTTTGTTTTGTCCAAAGCTGTATAAGCCGAGAATGGAAAAAAATACAATTAATATGTGTGTTCTATAAGGTTTCACTAACACTAAATTTATTAGTTGGACTAAACTTACATACTTTATTTGGTTTCAAAAAATGGCATCGATAAAATTGAAAGCTTTTAGACTGCCAAATAGTAGCATTGACTAAAAGCAAGGTATACTTTACGCATCAAAACCTACACTTTACTCATTCTTGATTTTTATTAAAGTTTTTTCGACAGAACTTTATGGCATCATTAATCAAAAACATAAATCAGAATGAAAAAAAGTAATTTAGCTTCCATGCTATTATTATTCTTTTGTAGTGTACTAATTGCACAGCATAAAGGAAACTATAATCAAATCACTCCAGAAATTTCTAGACAAAACATTCTTACTTCTGGTAATGCAACTATTTACAATCCCACGGTACAACAACAAATCAATAAAACTTTGCATCCAAGTAATGTGCTAACTATTGATGTAAAAGCACTTCAAAATGTTAGTGCTACCACATATACCGCAATATTCAATGTATCCCAAATAGGTTCTACTGCAGAAAAAACTAATGCCTTAATGAAACAACGTATAGATAGTATTAAAATACAATTGAATGCTAAAGGTATTACGCATAAAGATTTTGCGATTGATGTAATATCATTTGTACCCGTTTATGAAGTTGAAGTCACCAAAAAGCTATTCAGTAAAACATATACCGAAGTTCCGAAGGGTTTTGAGTTGCAACAAAACATTCACATTCAATTTACCAAAACAAATCAATTTGAGAGTATTCTTGAAGCTTGTGCAAAAAGCGAAGTTTATAATTTGGTTAAGGTTGATTATTTTATTGAAAATATTCAGACAGTTTACAAAAACCTTCAAGATAAATTATTGAGCCTTATTGAAAATAAAAAAGCATACTACGCTTCTTTAGGTTTTGACTTATCGCAATACGACGTCGCAATAGCAGATGACAAGTACTGTTATTTCCCTAAAGATTTCTATCAAAGTTACCAAGCCTATAACAGCGTGTCTTTTGATGTTTTAAAAAAAGGTAAAGCTATCACTACGGCAAAAAAACAAACGTCATATTACTACCAACCACTAACCTATGAACGCTATGATGTGGTTATTAACCCATCAATATTAGACCCTGTTGTACAAATAGGAATGAATATAAAGTTGGTGTTGACCCCAAAACCTGAAGAGGTAAAAGAAAAACCAATTACAAAAACAGAAATTAAACACAAATACTACGTCATTTCACCAAACGGTACCATTGATGTAAAAGAATTAAAAATGTAAAACTGAGCACTGTCTAAGTGCATAAATAATAGTTAGTTATGAAAAAAAATGTATTTAAAATCACAATTATTGCATTATGCTTGGCAACAGCTACAGCTTGTAATGCAAATTCGAAGAGTAAAAACCAGAATTCATCGATTGTAGAAACAAAACTCGAAACTAAATTAAACACAAAGAACCCAGAAATTAAAGTGGCACTTTTATTAGACACAAGCAATAGTATGGACGGTCTTATTGATCAAGCTAAAGCACAGCTTTGGGAAATTGTAAATGAACTGTCCTATGCAAAATGTGAAGAAAAAAGCCCCAATCTTAAAATTGCTCTTTACGAATACGGTAATGATAATCTCAATGCAGATGAAGGCTATTTAAGACAAGTCATCGCATTCAGTGACGATTTAGATGAAATCTCTAAAGCTTTATTCTCATTAACAACAAATGGAGGAAACGAATACTGCGGAAAAGTCCTTAAAACAGCATTGAACCAATTAGATTGGGGAGATAATAAAGATGATCTAAAGCTTATTTTTATAGCAGGAAATGAGCCTTACACCCAAGGGCAAGTAAATTATAAAGAGGCTTCAAAATTAGCACATCAAAATGATGTTACTGTAAACACTATTTTTTGTGGTGATTATAACCAAGGTATATCAAGCTATTGGAAAGATGGTGCAGATTTAACTCATGGAGACTATATGGCAATAAACCATAATAAAGCAACCGTACATATTGCGTCTCCTTATGATGACAAAATTTTAGAATTAAACGAAAAGCTCAATAAAACTTATGTCGCATATGGAAAAACAGGTAGAGCAAAAATGGAACTTCAAGCCGAACAAGATTCTAATGCTAGAGGGTATAATAAGGCAAATGCTGTGAGCAGAACCGTAAGTAAAAGTTCTAGGTTGTATAAAAACAGTTCTTGGGATTTAGTAGATGCTGAAAAAGAAGACAATTTTTCCTACGATGATTTAAAAGAAGAAGAACTTCCTAAAGAACTAAAAGGAAAATCTAAAGATGAAATTAAATCCTATATCGAAAAGAAGCGAAAAGAGAGGGGAAAGTTTCAACAAGCTATTGCAGAATTAAATATAAAGCGTCGTGATTATATTTCAAAAAAATCAGCAGATAAATCTAACGGTCTTGAAAATGCTATGGTAAAAGCCATAAAAACACAAGCCCTACAGAAAAATTATAAATGGGAATAGTACAAAATAAAAGGCTCGATTTTAAAATCGAGCCTTTTGTTTATTAGTTTATTGCTGGACAATTACATTCATATTTCTCTCTTCTACAATTAAAATTATAGCCCAAAGTAATTTGATGAAAACCTCCAGTATTAAAATTAACAGTATTAGCTTGATAAGAATATGTGTAAGCAAATACAAAATTGTTATAATCTACACCCACAAAGGGAGTAAAATACTGTAGTTTTTGGCTACTTGTACCAGAGCCATCAACAAATTCAGCACCATCTAAGCTTCTTCTATAAGATAAGCCTCCCCAAACTTTACCAAAGTCCATTTCACGATATACTTTAGCATTAATATCAATGGATGATTCCTCTGTTGCATCTCTATACATATACATTATTGAAGGTTCGTAGCTCCAATCGCTTCCAAATTTGCTAAAAGTATAACCCATAGAAGCTAAATAGGTACGTAGATTATCAAACTCAAAACCTTGGTCATTAAAATTTATACCTTCGTTTGCCAAAATATTCTTAGCCGTAAAATGTGCATAAAAATCTAGAAAATGGTAAGAAAATCCAAAATCAATATTAAAATTTGTAGCACTTTGCTCAATACCTGCAATAGCCTGATCAAATTCGCCAGGTGCTAGAAAATCGGTTTCATCTAATTTATATTGCAGAAAACCTGCACTTAAACCAAATGATAACATATTCAAATCAATCTCATTTCTTGAGAACATTAAATGATAGGCAAAGGTAGCATATCCACCCACTGTAGAATGGTAACCATTGGCATCATTAAATAAAATACCCCCTACTCCAACCGGAGAATCTCCAATTCTACCGTTAACACTTAACGTTTGTAGACTTGGTGCGTCATCAACACCAAACCATTGCTGTCTGGCTGTAAGTCGTACTTTAGCACAATTTGCAACACCTGCCATGGATGGATGTATTAAATAATAATTATCAGTCAAATAATCTGAATAAATTGGTACTCCTTCTTGTGCAAAACTAAAATTTGCTACTAATGCAGTAAATGCTACTAAACAAAACTTTTTTAATCTCATAATAAATTC
>NZ_JAGSPD010000007.1 GCF_019203985.1 Winogradskyella luteola
GTTGAATACTAAAATATCCATTCTTGATATCGGAATATCTTAAATCAGTAGAATCACAGTAACTCAAACCTGTATAGCATAGAAAAACAAATAGATCACGATACACATCCAGCTTTGCATTATTTGACAAGCCAAGTTCGATAATGCTTTTAAAATTATCATTGGTTAAACGAGGTTTTTCTGTTCGCTTAAAAGTGGTCTTGATTCCCAAAAATGGGTTTCTGGTAATCTCTTCCTCCAAAAATAGTTTTGTAAAAAATGGCTTTATATTCTTAATTACACTATGAACCGATTGACCATTTAAAGCGATCTTATTATATTTTTTGTTTGGTTTCTTTAAGTAAGCAATAAACTTGGACGCGTGTTGTCTTTTGAACTCTGTCACATGCAATCTATCAAGCTTTGTATGTTTTAAAAAGTTAGAAAAATGAGTAACTGATCTTTTGTAATTGTTTTTTGTTCCAGGAGCTTTATCCACATCAGGAAGAATATCATACTCGTAAAAATGGTTTACAGCTTGGAGAATTGTTATTGTCTCATCCATTTTAACTCTGTTTAATAAATGATTAACAATTTCGTGAGGTGTTTTAGTTGCCATTTGTGTTTTATGATCTCTTAAATAATGATGAAATTCATTTTCGACTTCATTGAGAAAAAGATTATAACTAAGATATTTTTTGTCTTTTGAATTAAAACGCTGATTCGTTTCAATCCAATTATCAATTTCAGATCCGATAATTGGAGTTAAACTTGTTTTTCCTTCCGCTTTTTTGCGGTTATGAAGGACTCTCAGATAAAAAGGATAACGCTTGCCTTGTTCTAACTTTTTAGGGGCTTTGATGTAAAACTTTAATGTTGTTGCCATAATTTTTAAATTTTTAAAGGTTACTGATTTTTTTAAAAAATTGTGGAACAAAAAAATGACATCAACTAAATTCAATAGAATCTAGTTGCAAGCTACAGCCCAAAACACAATCAAATTATTTCCAAATATTTGACCAAAATCCAAATTTTGGTGAAACATGTCTCACTTGGTGAAACAATAGTGAAACATTTTATGTGTTTTACCGAATCCAACTGAAAACAAAAACCCCGTGTTTCCTACGAAACACGGGGTAATGAATTTAATTGAACCTATTTTAGTGACCTCGAGAGGATTCGAACCTCCAACCCTCAGAGCCGAAATCTGATATTCTATCCAGTTGAACTACGAGGCCAAATCCCTGCTTTCGCAGGGATCTCATGTTATATTAAGACAACTTAGCTTTCACTATAGTAGAAATGGTTTTACCATCAGCTTGGCCAGCAAGTTGTTTGGAAACGATCCCCATAACTTTACCCATATCTTTCATACCTTCTGCCCCTACCTCATCAATTGTCATAACCACAACTTTTTCAATCTCTTCTTCACTTAATGCTTCTGGTAAAAACTGGCTAATTACCTCAGCTTGATCAATCTCTGGCAATGCCAAATCCTTACGGTTCTGCTCTAAAAATATGGCTGCACTATCTTTGCGTTGCTTTACCATTTTAGACAAGATTTTAATTTCTTGTTCTTCAGTCAACTCTTCCCCAGAACCTGAAGCTGTCTTTGCTAATAATATTTCTGCTTTTACCGCTCTTAATGCTGCTAAAGCCGTTTGATCTTTCTCCTTCATGGCTGTTTTCATAGCTGCCATCACATCATTTTGTAAGCTCATTTTCTCATAATTTAATTGATTTGCGAATATACTAAAAAGTTATGGTGAATTTTAGATAAAACCTTATATCAAATAAAAACAAAGACCCAAAAAGTTGAGGGAACTTTTTGGGCCTGACAATGGTGCAAAACACTTAACTTAAACTTGCTATTAATCTACGTTATCGTGTAAAAATGAATTATTACTTCTCAATTGAATATCATCGTTATCATCTGTACCGACAGACATCCTAGAAGCGTTGGTTTCTGAAGAATGCTGTGCATCTTCTAAATTAACACCTTGTCTTTTATAAGCAGGTTCTTTTTCTATTTCGTCAATCTTTGCTGTATTGAACTTATAGTTAAAATCTTTCATATGCTTTCTACGCTCATCTGCACGTGCTTTAATGAGTTCGGAAATTGGGCTGTTCATAGGGTCGATTTCGTCCTCAATAGCTTCTTCATTATCTTCAACAGGAAGTACTTTTTTCTCAAAAACGATTTCTTCCTTTACTTCAACTTCTTTGGTATTTATATTCATCGAAGATTCAAAAGTTTCAAAATCGTCCAATGCATAGCGCTTCTCCCCTTCTTCATTCACTTCTGTAACCGAAATAATCTCCACAGGCTCGTTGACATTGATATCTTTTACATCTTCATCTAAACTGAAAAACATCTTTTCTTCTTCAGATTCTGGCTCTTCAACTTTTTCAGATTCATTGTTTGAGAGTGGTAAGTCGAATGTTAAGGTTATCTGCTCTTCTTCAGACTCAACCTCAAGCTCTTCTGCTTTATTTTCAATTGGCGTGATGATAAACTCCTCTGGTTCAACTTCAACTTCAGATTTAGTATCTAATACTTCATCATAAACCACATTCATATTCCTTAATAAATCTGTAGTGGGAATGATATCCATACCATTATCTATTTTAGGCTCAACCTCATCTTCATCAATCAAAACATGTTTTACAATTGGCGTTTCTTTCTTCTCCTCCAAAACAATGTCTGGAGTAATAATCGCTGGTTCTTTTTCTTGCGTACTAAGCTCTTCCACGAGGTCTTCTTCTAAAGCATGAATTACTTTTTTGGTCTCAGTATTTGAAATTTCATTTTGTTGATCTAAATCAAATCCTGTAGCTATAATGGTAACAGCAATTGACTCTTGTAAAGACTCGTCTTCACCAACACCCATAATAATATTAGCACCATGCCCAGCTTCATTCTGAATATGGTCGTTGATTTCACCAATCTCGTCAATAGTAATTTCCTGAGAACCAGAAACGATAAGCAACAATACGTTTTTAGCTCCTGTGATTTTATTATCGTTAAGTAATGGCGAATCTAAAGCTTTCATAATAGCTTCTTGTGCTCTGGTTTGTCCAGAGGCAGTAGCTGATCCCATAATGGCAGTTCCGCTATTGCTCAATACGGTCTTAGCATCACGTAAATCGATATTTTGCGTGTAGTGATGTGTAATGACTTCTGCTATTCCTCTTGAAGCCGTGGACAATACCTCATCAGCTTTTGAGAACCCAGCTTTAAAACCTAAGTTACCATAGACTTCGCGAAGTTTATTGTTATTTATAACGACCAATGAATCTACATGTGTACGCAGGTTTTCAATACCACGTTGTGCCTGCTCATTACGCATTTTACCTTCAAACTGAAATGGCATCGTTACAATACCAACGGTAAGAATATCTAATTCTTTCGCCATTTTTGCAATGATTGGCGCAGCACCAGTACCTGTACCACCTCCCATACCAGCAGTGATAAATACCATCTTAGTATTGGTATCTAACATTCTGCGAATATCTTCTAAACTCTCTACCGCTGCCTGCTCACCTACATCTGGGTTGGCTCCTGCACCTAACCCTTCGGTTAAGTTGACACCAAGTTGAATTTTGTTTGGAACTCCACTGTTTTGAAGTGCTTGTGCATCGGTATTACAAATCACAAAATCAACACCTTTAATTCCTTGTTGAAACATGTGATTAATGGCATTACTACCACCACCACCTACACCAATGACTTTGATAACGTTAGATTGATGTTTGGGCAAATCAAATGAAATATTTCCAAATTCGTTGCTATTACTCATACTTTTTGAGATTATGTGATTCTATATTTTGATTAATTAATTTTTCTATCATTCTGCGTTGTCTAAAAACTCTTTAACACGCTCTGTTAACTTGTCTAAAAATGAACGGCGCTCTTTAACTGGTTCTTCAACTACAGCTTGTGGTTCTGTTTCAGAACCTTGCTCTACTTCAGCTTCACCATGCACTTCTTCTGCTTCTTCTGCCTTTTTACGATCTTGACGTTTTAATCCATCCATAACCAAACCAACTGCTGTTGCGAATAACGGACTTGCAATGTCGTCGTCACTATCTCCTGCCAAATGCTCATTAGGGTAGCCTATTCTGGTATCCATTCCTGTGATATATTCCACCAATTGCTTTAAATGCTTTAATTGGCTTCCACCACCTGTTAATACAATACCTGCAATTAGTTTTTTCTTTTGCTCTTCGTGACCGTAATTTTTTATCTCTACATAAACTTGCTCTATAATTTCTACAACTCTGGCATGAATTATTTTAGACAAGTTTTTTAATGTAATTTCCTTTGGTTCTCTTCCTCTAAGTCCTGGTATTGAGACTATCTCGTTATCTTTATTTTCACCTGGCCATGCTGAACCAAATTTCATTTTTAAAAGTTCGGCTTGCTTCTCTATAATGGAGCAACCCTCCTTTATATCTTCGGTAATGACATTACCGCCAAAAGGAATAACAGCAGTATGTCGGATGATTCCATCTTTAAAAACGGCTAAATCTGTTGTCCCACCACCTATGTCAATCAATGCCACGCCTGCTTCTTTTTCTTCTTGACTTAATACGGCATTAGCAGAAGCGAGAGGTTCTAAGGTGATGCCCCCTAATTCCAATCCGGCACTTTTAACACATCTACCTATGTTTCTAATTGACGACACCTGTCCGACCACAACATGAAAATTAGCTTCCAATCGTCCACCATACATACCTATTGGCTCCTTAATCTCTGCTTGCCCATCAACTTTAAACTCTTGTGGCAACACATGAATAATCTCCTCACCGGGCAGCATTACCAATTTATGTACCTGATTGATTAAGCGATCTATATCCGTTTCATCGATTACCAATTCAGAATTTGCTCTTGTTATATAATCACTGTGTTGTAAACTGCGTATATGCTGACCTGCAATACCTACGGTTACTTCTTCAATCTTTTCTGATGCCGCAGCTTCTGCTTCTTGCACAGCTTGCTGAATCGATTGAATGGTCTGCGTAATATTATTTACCACACCACGATGCACACCCATACTTTTGGATTTGCCAACACCGAGAATCTCAACTTTACCATACTCATTTTTGCGACCAATCATGGCCACAATTTTTGTGGTTCCTATATCTAAACCTACTGATATGTCATGCTTGTCCATAGTTTATATTTTGGTGCAAATCACTTGTTTATCAAATTTGAGATTCACAAGCTTATAATTATCTAATATTTTGTCTTTCAATGCTTTTTGGTAAAAAGCCTTAAAATTGTTTATTTTCTTTTTTAGTTTTTTTAAAGTTCCTAGATGAACTATAAAATCACTTTTTCGAATTTTAAAATCGATCGTTTTATCACTATTCTGACGAATTTCGATAACATGCTTTTTTAAGAATTCATCTTCATCGACAGCTTTAGCAAATCGAAAAACTGTTTCAAGATCATTTTTCTTAATACTACCTGTAACTAGCGGTACTCTAGCAGCATAATTAGATGACAAAGGCATGTACAACCCTTGGTCATCTATGTAATACGATGCATTAGTATTAACTCTTGCAATAGGTCGTTTTTGTTCGACTTCTGCTGAAAGCTCACCGTTTACTGACATAAACACTTCTGCTCTCTTTATCATTGGGTTAGAATTTAGGGCAGTTTCTAACTCGTTCAAATCTATAATTTCTTTAGGCTGTTCCGTAACCGGTCGCTGATTTTGTATTAACAATTTACTAACAGTGGCTTCTGTGATAAATAATTTGTTTTCTCCAACAAATTCTACATCCGGTTTAGAAACTTTTCTATTGTCATTTCTATATTTAGAAAACGCAAATAAGAAGCCTACCAAAAGGATTAAGCCAATGATTTTTATGTAGTTATAATTAATTCTCAACACTAAATGCTTCTTTTATATGTTTTACTTCTTCACCAATATCTCCCGCACCAATGGTTAAAACAATCTGTGCATTGGATTTTTTAATTTCATCTATCAATGCTGACTTTGAAATCAGTTTTTTATTTTGATTTTCAATCTTTTCTAACAACCATTTTGAGGTCACACCTTCTATCGGCAATTCTCTTGCAGGGTAAATATCCAAAAGCAGCAATTCATCAAAATTTGAAAGACTTTGAGCAAATCCATCTATAAAATCACGAGTTCTTGTATAAAGATGTGGTTGAAAAATTGCCAAAACTCTCCTATCTGGATACATTTCCCTAACTGCTTGATATACTGCATTAATCTCTTCAGGGTGATGCGCATAATCATCAATAAACACAAAATCATCAGTCTTTATCTGGTATGTGAATCTTCGCTTAACACCTTTGTAAGATGCCAAACCCTTGGCGAGCTGGTTGTAAGGGCAACCAAAGTCAACAGCCATCGCCAGGGCTATTATTGCATTCGACAAATTATGTCTACCAGGTAGGTTAAATTGAAAATCTTTATATAATCCGTTAGGTGTCTGCACATCAAACACATAACTTCCATTCTCTATTCTTACATTTTTAGCGCTATAATCTGAATTATCTTCCACTCCATAAGTAATACCCTTTAAAGGCAAACCATTTCTGATGAAAAGCTTTCCATTAGGTTTAATGCATTCAGAAAATTCTTTAAACGTCTTTACCAATTCTGAGGCATCACCATAAATATCTAAATGGTCAGCATCCATTGATGTAATACAAGCCAAATCTGGTGTCAGTGTTAAAAATGAACGGTCGAATTCATCAGCTTCAACTACAGTAACATCAGTTCCGTTTAAGATTAGGTTTGAATTGTAATTCTCGCTTATACCACCTAAAAAAGCTGTAACAGGTACATCACATACATTAAGTATATGACCCAGAATACTTGTTGTGGTTGTTTTTCCGTGAGTACCTGCAACTGCGAGGCATTTGGTTTGTTTTGTAATTTCTCCTAAAACTGCCGAACGTTTTAAAACCTGAAAATTATTTAACTTAAAATAATTTAACTCGGAATGATTCTCTGGAATCGCCGGTGTGTAAACCACCAAAGTATCTTCTTTAATCAAATATTTAGGGTGAACCTCAGCAATATTGTCATTAAAATGAATATAAACTCCTAAATCTTGTAATGCTTTGGTTATATCGGTCGCTGTCTTGTCGTAACCTGCAACATGTTTTCCATTAGCTACAAAATAACGCGCTAATGCACTCATACCGATACCGCCGATACCGATAAAATAGACGTTAGCAGCCCATCCCAAACCCTTCCCAATAGGAAGGACTTTCTCATTATTCTCTATTTTATCAGTTTTACTCATTAACTATTCCCATTGTCTATCATTATAATCGGACTTAAAATCATCCACGTTCTTAAACCCAGAATCTTTTAGTTTTTTAAAGTATGGCGTGAAATCAAAATCTTCTTTATAACTATCTTCTAAATCCCAAATCAAATCTGATACCCAACCCATCCATCTTGGTGGTGGATCATATCGTAATGCATAGTTTAATTTATCATTCTGAGTAAAACTTTGTTCCGCCATCCATTTCCATAAAACTGACAAATGAGTTTCTCCTCCACCCATTCTCCATCTCATACTTACAGGATGAGATTTAGGCGCATAAATCCAAGGCGGTCGCACTTCCCCAAAGTTTTTAATTTCCTCGTCCCTCAATTTTACATACCAATCTTCAGTTTCTTCCCTCTGGGAAGACGGAAGATGGGCTTTCTTCAATAATTTTTCAACCTCATCAACAATATCATTAGTTGCATTCACTAATGCCAAGGCTTCAATATTCTTACTTAATTCTTTTCTTTTTTCTTCATTTGAAATCAATTCAGAAAACTGATTCTGAAATTCAGCGTCTAAATCTTTTTCTCGTATTAGCAAGGCCGCGTTTTTATCTGCAATCGCTTTTGCATTTTTGGTTTGATGATCTTCCGCCACGTTAGGTGATGGGATAAAAATTGTAGGTTTTCCAACAATACATAACTCTGAAACCGAAATTGCACCAGCCCTTGAGATAATAATATCTGCCGCCGCATAAGCCATATCCATGTTATTTAAAAAGGCATGAACCTGAACATGCTTCAATTCATCATTTTGCTTGTACCTATCGTAATACAACTTTCCACATTGCCAAATCAACTGTACATCGAGTTCTTCAAAAAAATCAAGATTTGCTTCAATTAATTCATTTATGCGTCTTGCACCTAAGCTTCCGCCCAATACCAATAGTGTGTGCTTTCCATGCCTAAGCGCAAAAGCATCTTTCCCTTCAATATGTTTTCCTTTGGCTTCGAGTAAATCCTTTCTAATAGGGTTACCGGTAAGCCTTAACTTCTCTTTTGGGAAAAACTCCTCAAGTCCTTCATAAGCTACACAAATCACATTTACCTTTTTGCCAAGTAATTTATTGGTAATTCCAGGATAGGAATTTTGCTCTTGAATGAGACTAGGCACATTTTTAGAAGCTGCCATTTGCAACAGTGGGCCACTCGCAAAACCACCTGTGCCAATAACCACATTTGGCTTAAAGGTTTTTATGATTTTTCTGGATCTTAAAAGGCTTATCAATAACTTAAACGGAAACATTAAATTTTTTAACGTCAATTTTCTTTGAATCCCAGAAATCCATAGACCTTCAATCCTATAACCAGCTTGAGGCACTTTATCCATCTCCATACGATCCGATGCACCAACGAATAAAAACTCAGCATCGGGATAACGCGATTTTAGCTCATCCGCAATGGCAACCGCGGGATAAATATGTCCTCCTGTTCCACCTCCTGATAATATAAATTTATAGTTACTCATTAAATCGTTTCACTTAAAATATCTAAAGGATTATCACCTTCAAAAATTTCTTTTTGCTTTATTTCTTCTCGCTTTGCGCTAACACTCAATATAATGCCAATGGCTAAACAGGTCATCCAAATGGACGTTCCCCCACTACTTATCAATGGCAAAGTTTGCCCAGTTACAGGAAATAATTCTACAGCAACCGCCATATTTATCAATGCCTGAAATACGATTGGCAGACCAACTCCCAAGACTACCAATTTTCCAAAAATGGTATCGGACTTCTGAGATACTATAACAATTCTAAACAAAAGCCAGGAATACATAATGAGCAAGAACAACCCTCCTATTAACCCGTATTCTTCAATTATAATGGCAAATATGAAATCTGATGATGATTGTGGCAAAATATATTTAGTTGGACTCTTACCTGGACCTAGCCCGAAAACACCACCAGATGCAATCGCAGTTTTAGAGCGTTCTATTTGGTAATCGGCTTCCGTATCTTCGCCATTTGAGAAATTTTCGATTCTACTCATCCAAGTATCGACTCGGTTTGGCATGGCTTCAGGAAAAGCTTTTGCTACCAAAACAAACAGCACCAAAGACAATATACCAGTTCCTATGATTATTAAAAGATACCTAATAGGATAACCACCAATAAACGTCAGCATCATTACCATGGTAAAAATGATGGCTGTAGTTGAAAAATTGGCAGGAAGAATTAATATTAAAACAAAGAATACGGGAACCCAAAGTGGCAAAACAGTGTCTTTAAAGGAAATTGATTTATCTCTTATTTTTGATAAATAACGTGCCACATAAACCATTAACACTACGGCTGCAAAAGTGGAAGTTTGAAATGACATATTCACCACGGGAATATTAATCCACCTACTGGTGTTGGTTCCAGATGTATTTGTTGATCCTTGTAAAATTGTAATTAACAGCAATACCAAAACTACCGGAATCAGTATCATTGACAATCCCTTAAAGTATTTGTAGGGAATTTTGTGCATCGCAAACATAATTGCAAACCCAAGGGACAGATGCATAAAGTGTTTTACGAAAAATGAAAGCGTATTGCCACCTTCCCCATAATCTGCTAAATTACTGGCTGCACTGTACACAGGTAAAAAGGAAAAAATAGCCAACAGTGTGGCTATAGCCCAAATAGCTCTATCTCCTTTTATCTGTGAAAATATATTTCCCATCCCATCTGTCCTTTCGGACATTCTTCCTAAAAGGAAGAAAACTTTAGTTATAATTAATCTCTACTGTTAGCCCCAATCGCTTCTTCTCCCTGTGAAGAATTAAGTGGACTTTTTTATAAATTACGTACCGCATTTTTAAATTGACGTCCTCTGTCCTCATAATTTTCAAACAAATCGAAACTAGCACAAGCGGGCGATAACAGCACATTATCACCAGCACCCGCTACTTTATAAGCAATCTTAACAGCCTCACTCATATACTGTGTTTCTACAATAACATCAACCATATTACCAAAAGCCTCAAACAGTTTTTCGTTATCCACTCCCAAACAGATAATGGCTTTTACTTTTTCATTCACAAAAGGGAATAACTCCTTATAATCATTTCCTTTATCTACTCCGCCAACTATCCAAACTGTAGGTGCATCCATGCTTTCTAAAGCAAAATATGTAGCATTAACATTAGTGGCTTTAGAGTCATTGATGTATTGAACCTTATTGATTTTTAACACATGTTCTAATCGGTGCTCCACCCCTTGAAAATTCTCGAAACTCTCACGAATAGTTTGCTTTCTAATTTTGAGTAAATGCGCCACAGTAGAGGCTGCCATTGCATTTTTAATGTTATGTTTACCTTCTAATGTTATGTTTTCTGTTGGCATAATGATTTGATTGTTATCTATTGTTATTATTATCTTATTATTGTCTAAATACGCACCTTCTTCGATAGTTTTGGTCAATGAAAAAGGCAACTTTTTGGATTGAATTTGATTATGCTGAAGCCATTCTGAAATCACTTCGTCGTCTGCATCATAGATGAAATAATCATCTTTTGTTTGATTTTCTGTAATTCTGAATTTTGAAGCTATATAGTTTTCAAACTTATACTCATAACGATCTAAATGATCTGGCGTAATATTCGTTAGAATAGCAATCTTTGGGTTAAAATCGTGAATATCATCTAGCTGAAAACTACTGACTTCCAAAACATAATTATCATAGTTTTCTTCAAGAACTTGTTTTGCAAAACTGTCCCCAATATTACCAGCCAACCCCACATCTAATTCTTGTTTGAGTAGATGGTGGGTTAATGTTGCAGTTGTTGTTTTACCATTGCTTCCGGTTATGGCAACTAATGTTGCATCCGTGTAGTTAGAAGCAAATTCAATTTCTGAAACCACTTTGATTCCTACCTCACGAATTTGTTTCACCAAATCCACTTTATCGGGAATTCCCGGGCTTTTCATAACCACATCTGCATCTAGAATCTTTGATTCTGTATGCTGCTTATCTTCAAATTCAATCTCATTATTTAAAAGAACGTTTTTATACTTTTTTTTAATTTCTCCTTTGTCCGACACAAATACATCGTATCCTTTTGATTTTCCGAGTAATGCTGTGCCTATGCCACTTTCTCCTCCTCCTAATATTACCAATCTTCCTTTCTTCATTTTATCCATAATACATACTTACAAGGTTTTTGAAACCTCGCAGGATTACAATAATTATCGAATTTTCAGGGTTACTATAGATATAATGGCCAACAGGATTCCCACAATCCAAAATCGTGTTACAATCTTACTTTCGTGATATCCTGATTTTTGATAATGATGGTGTAAAGGCGACATTTTAAAAATCCGTCGTCCTTCACCATACTTCTTCCTTGTATATTTAAAATAGCTCACCTGCATCATAACCGATAAATTCTCTGCAAGGAAAATTCCACATAGAATTGGTATTAACCATTCTTTTCTAACCGCAATAGCTATTACGGCTATAATTCCTCCAATGGTTAAACTTCCTGTATCTCCCATAAACACTTGTGCCGGGTATGCATTGTACCATAAAAATCCAACCAATGCACCTACAAATGCTGCAATATAAATTGTGATTTCTTCTACCTGAGGGATGTACATGATGTTCAGATATTTTGAAAAAATGATATTACCAGAAACCCATGCGAAAATCCCTAGGGTTAATACGACAATTGCAGAAGTACCTGCCGCCAAGCCATCAATGCCATCAGTAAGATTTGCTCCATTGGAAACAGCAGTAACAATTATTATGGTGACTAATATGAAAATAATCCAGGCGTACTTTTCCAAATTTGGACTAATCCAAGTGATTAGGTCTGAATAGTCAAATTCATTATTCTTTACAAACGGGATCGTCGTTTTGGTAGATTTCTCTGCCACATCAAACAATTGGGCTTCTTGTAAATTTGGGTTTTCAGCAAGCAACTCTCTTTGCTTTTGAAGTGGTAATTCTTCCTTTATGGTTACGTCTTCATGAAAATATAAGGTCAACCCAACTATAAGACCCAAGCCTACCTGGCCAAGCACTTTAAACTTACCTTTTAAGCCTTCTTTGTCATTTTTGAATTTTTTTATATAATCATCAATAAATCCTATGGTACCCATCCAAAGTGTTGTAATGATGAGAAGAATGATATAGATGTTTTCAAGTTTTGCCAATAGCAAAACAGGAATCAATGTTGCCAGAATAATAATGATTCCACCCATTGTTGGCGTACCTGCCTTTTCTACCTGCCCCTCTAAACCTAAATCCCTTATGGTTTCACCTACTTGTTGCTTTTGCAAAAAACGAATGATACGTTTCCCGAAAATGGTAGAAATCAACAATGACAGAATAATAGCAACAGCAGCTCTAAAGGTTAAGAAACCAAAGAGTGATGCTCCTGGGAATTGGAATTGTTGTTCTAAATATTCAAATAAATAATACAGCATCTATTTCTGTAATTGTTTTAAAAGTTCTCGTACGATTTTATAGTCATCAAAATCAAAGCGCTCCCCTTTAATCTCCTGATATGTTTCGTGTCCTTTTCCTGCAATGAGTATAATGTCTTTAGCGTCTGCCATTTGGCAAGCTGTTTTAATCGCCTGCTTTCTATCTGTAATGGATAAGGTTTTTTTAAAGTTTTGGGGCTCAACCCCTTTTTCCATATCTTCAATAATGGCTTCTGGCACTTCACTTCTAGGATTATCACTTGTAAAAATCACTTTAGTACTTAAAACAGATGCGATATGCGCCATTTTAGGTCGCTTGCTTTTATCTCTATCACCACCACAACCCACTACTGTAATTAGCTCTTCATTTTTAGTACGTATGCTATTGATTGTTTCCAGTACATTTTTAAGTGCATCTGGTGTGTGCGCGTAATCAACAATAGCTGTTATTTTTTCATCCGAAATGAAATACTGAAAACGACCTGAGACATTCTCAAGCTCACTTATTAACCTTAATATTTCGTTTTTTTCCAAGCCCATTAATTCAGCCGTTCCATAGATTGCCAAAATATTATATGCGTTGAAACTTCCTATTAAACGTGTCCACAATTCACTATCATTAACCTTTAACAACAAACCGCTAAACTCATTTTCTAAGATTTGCGCCCTGTAATCTGCATAGTTTTTTAAGGCATATGTGTACTTTTTAGCTGCAGTATTTTGAAGCATCACCAAACCGTTTTTATCGTCCATATTAGATAGGGCGAATGCATCTTTTGGCAAACCATCAAAAAAGGCTTTTTTCACATCTCTATATTCTGCAAATGTGTCGTGGTAGTCTAAATGATCATGAGAAAGGTTGGTGAAAATCCCACCTGTAAACTTTAGACCTTCCGTTCTACTCTGATGAATACCGTGAGAACTTGCTTCCATAAAACAGAACTCCACACCTTCTTCATTCATCAACTTTAGATACTTATTTATGGTCAATGAATCTGGTGTAGTATGTGTTGCTCTATAAGTAGCGTTATCCACCATAACCTTCACAGTAGACAACAGACCAACTTTATAGCCAGCTTTTTTAAATAGTTGATATAAAAGACTGGTAACGGTTGTCTTTCCATTTGTTCCCGTAACTCCGACAAGTTTTAGATTTTCTGACGGATGCTCGTAATAATTAGCTGCCATATAAGCTAATGCTTGATTTGAGCTGGCAACCTCTATATAAGTAACATCATCCTCAAGAGTCTCTGGAAGTGCCTCACAAATGATAGCTGATGCACCAGCTTTTATAACATCTTCAATATATTTATGACCATCAGTTACTGTTCCTAAAATTGCTACAAAAACATCATTAGTTTTTATTTGTCGCGAGTCGAATTCAATCTTGTTAACAGCAATACTCGTGCTACCAACCACAGCATTTATGGTAACTTTATACAATATGTCTTTTAGTATCATCATGATGCTTCTAAGATTATTGTTTGGTTAGGTTTTAACTTCTGATGCCTATCTACAGATTGTTTCTTTACAGTACCACTACCATTCAACTTTACCTTGACTTTAACCTGAAGATTCTCAAGCAAGGCAATAGCATCCATAGCTGGCATACCAACTACACTAGGCATTAACTGTTTATACTTACGTGCATTTTCGTAGTAATTCTCAAAATCTTGATCTACTACATTAGTATTAAATTCTAAAGTTCTAACCTCTTCAATAATTGGCGTGTCTGTATAGATTTTTTGGGCAATACGTTTGAAAACCGGACCTGAAACATCTGCTCCATAGTAACCAACCTTTGTGCTTGGTTTATGAATAACGACAATACAAGAGTATTTAGGATTGTCTACCGGAAAGTAACCAGCAAATGAAGAAATGTATTTTTTGTCCTTTCTCCATTCCTCATAGTTGGCATAATCCGTACGTGCAGTACCTGTTTTTCCTGCCATAGAAAAGGTTTCAGAATACATACGTCTTCCTGTACCACGTATCACAATATTTTTGAGAATATCTTGAATTTGAGATAGAGTTTTATCCGAACAAATTTTATCTACCAAAACTTCTTTTTCAAAAACCTCTATATCCTTATCAAAGGACTTTACAGAACGAATAAATCGTGGCTTAATCAACTCACCATTATTAGCTATAGCATTATAAAATGCCAAAGTTTGTAGTGGTGTCATCGTAAGGTTATAGCCATATGCCATTGACGGCAACGCATTTCTACTCCAATTACTTGCACCTGGCCTAGGAATATCGGGCTTACCCTCACCTATGATTGAAACACCTAGCGGTTGATCTAGCTTCCATTTGCTTAACCTATCCAAAAACTTTTTTGGTTTTTTAGAATAATTGTCATCAATAATTGTCGCCAAACCAATGTTAGAAGATACTTCTAGAGCTCTGGCTGCTGATATTTTTCCATATCCTTTACCCGAATCATTAATAGGACGACCATAAAACATTTTTCTACCATTTTTGGTATCAATCACTGTCGAAGTATCAATCACTTTATCCTCTAAAGCAGCCATCATAGCCATAACCTTAAAAGTAGAGCCTGGCTCATGGCTCTCCCCTACTGCATAATTCAACTTTTCGTAGTATGTTCCTTTTGATGTTTTCGCCAAGTTTGAAATTGCCCTAATTTCTCCCGTTTTTACATCCATCACCACAACGCAACCATGTTCCGCTTCATATTTTTCAAGCTGACCCAATAGCGAATGATGCGCTATATCTTGAATATTAACATCAATAGTTGTATACAAGTCATAGCCGTCTTGAGGCTCAACCTGATCATAATCCGCAATAGGTTTCCATTGCCCATTACCTATTTTTTGTTTTAGTCGTTCCCCTTTTTTGCCTCTCAAATATTTCTCACCAAAAGCCCCATCAATACCAACTCTTGTGGCATAATTATTTTCATCTATTTTTTCGTACCCGATTGATCGCGCAGCAATTTCTCCCATTGGATGCTCACGTCTTGTAGTTTGCTCAACGATTAACCCTCCTTTTATCGCGCCAAGATTTAAGAGCGGAAAATTGCGCATCTTGATGTAATCTGAATAACTAATATTTTTAGCTAAGAGAAAATATCTGTTTTTGTTGTTACGCGCTTTACGAATTATATTTTTGTAGTATGAAGCTGATTTGCCTTTGTAAACCGAAAGTGAATCTGCCAATGCCCCAATATGCTCATTGAACACAGCATCTTTAGCCTGTATAGCATCTATTCTTATATCATATTTTGGAATAGATGTCGCCAACAAACTGCCATCTGCAGAATATACATTGCCACGATTGGGCTCTATAGGAAATCTTTGTATTGTACGTTTTTCAGCAAGTGCCCTATATTCATCTCCTTGAATAAACTGAATGCTACACAATTTAAAAACTACGGCCAATGCAAAGACAAACATGCAGCCTGCCACAAAGTACAATCTGTTTAATATGTTGGTTTCTGTTGTTGCCAAAGCTTACTCCTGATTCGATTTAACTCTAATTTTTGTAGGCGGAATTTCAGAAATCTGAATTCCTTTTTTTGCTACCTTATTTATAATGGACGACTCCATTTTTAACCGCATTAGTTTTGAACGGCCATCTACAAAAGCAGATCTTAATTCTTTTACTTCGTTAGTGAGTCTTGCAATCTCGTGTACTTTTTTGTCTGCACTATGAGAACTCGCTATCATAATAATGGCCAGGAATGAAATAAAAATGATGATGCGCCAATTTTTAAACGAATCATCACTGATTAGAAATTTTCCACGTAATATGCTATAGATGTTTTTTTTCATACTACCTTCTGCGTAGGCAGAAATCTTTTATTATTCTAATTTATCTTTCAGAAATACTTCGACTGCGCCCAGTGTAACAATATTTCTTTATATCTTCTCAGCAATCCTCAACTTTGCACTTCGTGCTCTGTTATTCATTTTTATTTCTTCTTGTGATGGCACTATTAATCCATTCACTTTTTTTAACGGGACTTCAAAATTCCCATACACATCACGCTCTGGCTCACCTTCAAACAAACCGTTTCTTATAAAGCGTTTTACCAATCTATCCTCTAAAGAGTGGTACGAGATAAAACTCAACCTTCCACCAACTTTTAGAATTTCTGGCATTTGCATTAGCAATTCTTTTAACACTTCAATCTCTTGATTCACCTCTATTCTAATGGCTTGATAGATTTGAGCCAACACCTTATTTTCTTTTCTGTGATTAAGAAATTGCTTTAAAACTATCTTTAGGCGTTCACTAGTTTCAATAGGTATATTTTTTCGTTCTGAGACTATAACTCTTGCCATAGCTGGCGCCTGCCTTAACTCTCCGTACTGAAACAAAACTGCTCTAAGCTGCTCTTCCTCATATTCATTAATTACTTCAAAAGCGGATAACTTACTATCCTGATTCATTCTCATGTCCAGCTTTGCATCAAAACGGGTTGAAAAGCCTCGCTCAGCAACATCAAACTGGTGCGACGACACCCCAAAATCAGCCAAAACACCATCAACCTCTTTCACGCCATAAAATCTTAAGAACCTTTTTATATATCTGAAGTTCTCATTTATAAGAACAAATCGATCATCCTCAATCGCATTTGCTAAAGCATCTTTATCCTGATCGAATGCATATAATTTTCCATTTGCTCCAAGACGAGATAGAATCTCTCTACTATGACCCCCACCACCAAATGTGACATCGACATAAACTCCATCTGGCCTTACATCTAGACCATCAACCGTCTCTTTGAGCAAAACTGCGTTATGATATTCCATCGTCACCATCCTCTTGTCCCATTACTTCTTCAGCTAAATCGGCAAAATCTGAAGCTGCATCATCAATCGCCTTCTCGTATTTAGTCTTATCCCAGATTTCTATAATGTTTACTGCAGAAGCCAAAACCACCTCTTTTGTAATACCAGAAAATCCAATCAAATCTTTGGGAATTAATAAGCGACCAGCATTATCAACCTCTACCACTTTTACCCCAGCTGTAAAGCGTCTTATAAAATCATTATTCTTTTTCTTGAAACGATTTAGTTTATTCACTTTAGCCATCAACGCGTTCCATTCTGCCATAGGATAAAGCTCCAAACATGGCTGAAACACAGCACGCTTAAGCACAAAGCCATCTTGCAAAGCAGCAGACAACTGCTTCTTTAAAACCGCTGGAATCATTAATCTTCCTTTGGTATCCGCTTTGCACTCATATGTTCCTATAAATGAATTCAAGATGTTTTATTTCCCACTTAAACGATTAAGATTCAAATATATTGAAAATTTTACCACATTTTACCACAGAATCCCACTTTTGTTAATAAGTTTTATGTCTCTATTTTTTTGAAGGACATACAATTGAGTAACATCAGTGTATTAGAGAAATTTTGAGCGTGGGAATTATTAACACCTAAACCTCTGTGATTTTGAGTCAAAAAAATTCAAAAGCATTAATTCTATTTATTTTACAAAGGATTTAGTTATATTTGTTTTTAACACAAAGCACTAACTTTATAGATGGCACACCTTTTAAAAAAAGAAAAGGAATATAGTTATATTGAAGTAGGAGAAGGCACACCAATTATTGTGCTTCACGGATTAATGGGAGGTTTAAGTAATTTCGATGCTGTTACTGACTTTTTCAGCTCCAATGGTTATAAAGTGGTAATTCCCGAATTACCGATTTACACCACGTCACTTATAAAAACCAACGTTAAAAATTTTGCTAATTACCTTAAAGATTTTATTGAATTTAAAGGTTTTGACGAAGTTATCTTATTAGGAAACTCTCTTGGTGGGCATGTTGGTTTGTATCATACAAAATTATATCCTGAAAAGGTCAAAGGTTTAGTTATTACTGGAAGCTCTGGACTATACGAAAGTGCTATGGGCGGCGGCTACACAAAGCGTAGCGATTACGAAGTTATAAAGAAGAAAGCGCAAGATGTATTCTATGACCCAGCTGTTGCAACCAAAGACATTGTTGATGAAGTTTATAAAACTGTAAACGACAGGAATAAACTGATAAAAACCTTAGCCATTGCTAAAAGTGCCATTAGACACAACATGGCAAAAGACCTACCAAAAATGCACACTCCAACCTGTATTATTTGGGGAAAAAATGACAATGTGACTCCACCTGAAGTTGCTGAAGAATTTCATGAATTGTTACCCAATTCTGATCTGTTTTGGATTGACAAGTGCGGGCATGCGGCAATGATGGAACATCCTGAGGAATTCAATACAATTTTGAATGGGTGGCTTGAAAAACGAAAACTATAAGTCTATTCTTAATCTTTTCCCAAGGAAAGGAAGCACTCTTATGGAAAAACACTAAACGTTTAATTTAAATGAGATTCCCGTTTTCATGGGAACTAAAGATGAGAATAAAATCTGCTGAATTTGTAATGAGTAATTCTGATGTGGCTAAATGTCCTAAGAATCCTATCCCAGAATATGCTTTCATTGGCAGAAGTAATGTTGGCAAATCTTCATTAATCAATATGCTTACTGACCGAAAAAGTTTAGCCAAGACTTCTGGTCGACCTGGTAAAACACAGCTTATAAACCACTTTATAATCAATGACAGTTGGTATCTGGTAGACTTACCGGGTTATGGCTATGCTAGAGTGTCAAAAACTTCCAAAAAGAAGTTTCAAAAGTTTATTACCAATTATTTTGAGCAACGCAAGCAATTGGTATCTGCTTTTGTTTTGGTAGATATACGCCATAAGCCTCAACCCATCGATTTAGAGTTTATGCAGTATTTGGGAGAAAGCGGCATTCCGTTTGGAATTATTTTCACCAAAGCAGATAAATTGAAACCTCAGGCTATTGACAGACAAGTTGAAAATTATTGTAATGTTCTTTTGAAAACTTGGGAAGAACTGCCACCTTACTTCATTACATCTTCGAGTAAAAAGATTGGACAAGAGGCCGTTCTAAGTTTTATTGAAGATACTAATACAGAGATTAATGCCTTGCAATAACTCTTTCTAAGCTTATGAAAGTTAACTTTTTACTTATAGGTGCGGCAAAATCTGCCACAACCAGTTTAAGCGCAGGGCTAGCACAACATCCCGATATTTGTTTCAGCACCCCTAAAGAGCCCGATTTCTTTAATAGAGCGGATTGGAGATTACAGTTAGACGATTATCATTCTTTATTTAAAAAGTCGGCAAAACTATATGGTGAAGGTTCAACAAATTACTCCAAATACCCACGTTATAACAAAAACATCGTCAGTGATATATATGAGTACAATTCCGATATGAAAATCATTTATATAATGCGGCATCCAATAGATAGACTACTGTCTTATTATATACATAGCTATAACAGAGGTTACGAAACCATCAACGACGTAAATATAGCCCTAAAGACAGGCCAGCACTACATCGATACCGGCAAATATGCAATGCAGATTGAACCCTACATTAAGACCTTTGGTAAATCCAATGTACTATTATTGTTCTTCGAAGACTTTATAAATGACCCAAAAAAAACAACCAACCAAGTTTTTGACTTTTTACATTTACCGCTATTTGTCCTGAACAGTAAATCTCTTAATATCAACAAAAGTTTTAATAGACGTACTTTACACCACAAGTATGATGACCCAAAAAGTTTTGGTGCCAAACTAAATAAATTAATTCAGATTTTACGAAACTATTCCAATTCAGATTTTATTGACCAAAAACCATTAATTTCAGAAGCTACAAAAGCTTATGTAATTGAGCATTGCAAAGAGGACATTTTGAAGATTGAAAAAATAGCTCAAAGGGATTTATCTCATTGGATGCACTAAGTCTTCACATCCAAGGCATCACGCAAAGCATTCCCAACTAACATGAAAGCCATAACAAGCAACATAATACATAGCCCCGGAATCAGGGCTAAGTACGGCTTTCCTAGGATAATATAATTGTAATGGTCTTTTATCATCGCACCCCAACTTGCCATTGGTGGTTGCGCACCAATACCTAAAAAGCTTAAACCACTTTCTATTAAAATAGCTGCTGCAAAATTAGCAGCTGAAATCACAATCAGTGGCCCAAAAATATTTGGCAGGATGTGTTTAGTAATAATTCTGTAGTCATTATAACCTAAAGCTCTAGCCGCAGTAACGTACTGCATTTCTTTAGCACTAATAATTTGTCCGCGAACTACTCTTGCTACCTCTACCCACATTGTTAAACCCACAGCAATAAAGACTTGCCAAAAGCCTTTTCCCAATGCTAACGTTATAGCAATTACCAATAACAATGTTGGTATAGACCAAGTGACATTAATAACCCACATAATTAGCGCATCTACTCTTCCACCGTAATAACCCGCTAGACTTCCCATTAAAAGCCCAACTATAAGTGAAATAAAAACTGCTACAAAACCGATAAAAAAAGATATTCGTGAGCCAATTAGAATACGGCTTAAATAATCTCTACCATATTTATCTGTACCGAAAATAAAGCTTCGATTGTCGATGTAGGATCTATAATCTGAATTGGGGAATTGACCTAATTCAACTTGTTTTTCTAAACCTATCAATCCATCTGAAGCATATTCAATATAAGTTAGAGCATTAGCACCAACTTTGTAGGATGCTATCGGAATTTCGGTATCCGTATTTTTCTTTCCGAAAAATAATTTTGAAAAAAAGTTTTGATCAGATTGTATTCCTGAGGGAATGGTTAACATTTGCACTTCAAATCCAGGAGACTTGGAATGAATGGACAGGTGCATCTGGTTGGCATTCTCAGAAGCGTCTGGTGCGAATATATAAGCGAAAATTGAAATGAAACCAATACATCCGATAACCATCAAACTAAAAACGCCCCAAAAGTTCTTTTTAAACTTTTGGAGCGCCAAACTTGTAAGTGAGTTATTGTGATTTTTCATTTTATAAATACACTCCCTATAGTCCCGCTTCGGCAAGCTCAGCACATCGCCTTAAAGGGGACAATCTCAAAAACTATTGATATTTAAGATTATTTTTCTTTTGTAATTAAACGCATCATAGAATCCGATATGTGCAAATTAAACTCTAATCAATTCTTAACTCCTGCAACGTTATTTTTTATCGCATAAGTCATCTTTAAATCGTTTAGTACATTTAAGGCTTCTTCTATATATACATCTTTTGCTAAACTTTTGTGCCACCGCTCACGCTTCTCTTTTAAGACTGAATCTTGCTCCATCAACTTTATCTCATATGGCAATGAACTAAATGTTAAATTGGTGCTGTATTCAGATAGTTTTTCAAATCGTTTTGCCTCTTCTTCATTGAGTTCCATTTCTTTTTTATACGCATCATAATTCAACGAATATATTTCACGATCTCTAATCTTCTTAACCCATTTAGCATTAGCGTCGATTAGCTTTAACTGCTCGTTGTTGGCCATACGTGCTTTGCTTCTTTCAATAGTTGTATCGTAATCAAAATAATTTCCCCATAGGTCATAATCTACAGCATCAATCTTATCCCAAGGTAATGGATTCTCTTGATCTTTTTCTCCAATATTTATATAGCTATAACGATCTGGAACTACCACGTCACTTTTAACTCCTTCCAACTGGGTAGAACCACCATTAACTCTATAAAATTTCTGAGTGGTAAACTTTAAAGCCCCCATATCTCCATTAGAATTGTTACGCACCATTCTATTTAAATCCAATACATTCTGCACAGTTCCTTTTCCGTAGGTTTGCTTACTTCCAATTACTATGGCACGCTTATAATCTTGCATTGCAGCAGCTAAAATTTCTGAAGCAGAAGCTGATAATTCATTTACCATGATTACCAATGGCCCATCCCAAATAATGGCTTTATCTTTATCTTTAAGAACTTCTTTAGGTTCTCCTGTAGTTTTAACTTGCACGATTGGACCTTCTTCAATAAATAGACCTGCAATATCTACAACGGTTTGCAGCGATCCACCACCATTATTTCTAAGATCTAAAACTAAACCTTCGATACCTTCTTCTTTGAGTCTAAGAATCTCCTTCTTAATATCTGAAGCTGCATTACGCTTATTATAATCTTCGAAATTGATATAAAACTTAGGTAAATTAATAACCCCAAACTTTTTATCTTCTTTAATAACGGTTGATGATTTTGCATAAGTCTCCTCAATCTCTACTATATCTCTTGTGATTGAAATCTCCTCAATGGTACCATCTACCTTTTTGAGCGTTAAATTAACAATGGTTTCTTTTGGCCCTTTGATCAATTTTATGGCATCATCTAAACGCATCCCAACAACATTAACTGGTGCTTCTTCATCTTCTTGTCTTACCTTCATGATTTCATCACCTACTTCGAGTTCGTTTGCTCTCCATGCTGGTCCACCACTAATAATTTCATTTACAATGATCGCATCCATCTTTTTCTGTAATCTTGCTCCAATACCTTCAAAATTTCCAGACATAGCGACATCGAATCGGTCTTTGTCCTCTGGTGCAAAATAGAATGTATGCGGATCGAATTCCTCTACAATTGCATTTATATATACTGCAAACCAATCCTTACGCTGCCTATCATCAATGAAATCGTAAAGCTCATCAAGCGAACGTTTTGTCATTTCTCTTGCTTCTTTTTCTATTTCTTTTAGAGATTTCTTCTCATTGGTTTTAAACTTTTCGTTTTCAGCAGAAAATGCACTCTCCGGAAGATTATTAGTTTCTAAATCTGTATTGCGCTGCGAAACGGCATCATCGTAATTTGCAATAGTAGAAAACTTAAGCTGTTGTCTCCAACGCTCTTTCATTTCACGCTTATTGGATGCATAATTCAAATTTTCGTAGTCAGAAGAATAGGTTTCCTCTTTTGAAAAATCGAAAGGTTTATCCAAAATTTCAGAATAAATCTTTTTAGATTCTTCTATTCGCTTCAATAATCGCTCGTGCGTAATGCTAAAAAAGGACACATCATATGCTTTTATCTGATCATCAATCTGATCTTTGTAAGCTTCAAATTCTTTGATGTCCGATTCGTAAAAATAACGCTTAAACGGATCTAATTGATTTAAGTAATCTTCAAACACATTAGCCGAAAATTCATCATTTATATCTTGAGGGTTAAAATGCCCTTGGTCTAGGACATAGGTAATCAGTTGTATTAGTAATTTGTCTTTATCTGGATCATCAAACTTTTTGCTCGTAAAACTACATGAAGCAAAAGCGATTAATAACGCTAACAATAAAAATTTATAATTCCCTTTCATCTGTTTAAATTTTATAGTTCGTACCATAAACAAGTCTCAATAATTCACTAAAATAGCAGAAAAAACCGTGCCATAAAAAAACAAGGCACTAATTTTTTGTTAAAGGTACTATTCCATACAATTCGTAAGCTTTTAGTATTTTTACGCTATTAAAAGTAAGCTGAAGCATATGAGTAAACGTCCTTTGATTTTAGTGACCAATGATGATGGTATTACCGCACCCGGAATTAGAGCCTTGATTTCTGTAATGAACACTATTGGAGATGTGGTTGTAGTAGCACCAGACAGCCCTCAAAGTGGAATGGGACATGCAATTACAGTAAACGCAACACTATATATCGAAAATGTGGAAATTGATGGAAAACAACAAGAATATAGTTGTTCTGGTACACCGGCAGATTGTGTAAAACTGGCGGTAAGGGAGATTTTAGACCGAAAACCAGATATTTGTGTCTCTGGTATTAACCATGGCTCTAACTCTTCTATAAATGTTATTTATTCTGGTACAATGAGTGCTGCACTAGAAGCTGGTATCGAAGGTATTCCTGCCATTGGGTTTTCATTATTGGACTATAATTGGAATGCCAATTTTGAACATTGCAAACCTTTTGTAGAAACCATTACAAAGCAAGTTTTAGAACACGGCTTACCAGATGGAGTTGTTCTGAATGTTAACCTTCCCAACTTAAACGGAGAAGACATTAAAGGTATAAAAGTTTGCAGACAAGCGCGTGCCAATTGGGTAGAAGAGTTTGATAAACGCACCAACCCTATGGGTCGTGATTATTATTGGTTGGCTGGTAAATTTGTAAATATGGACAATGGCGAAGACACCGATGAATGGGCTTTAGCAAATGGTTATGTATCTGTAGTACCTGTTCAGTTTGATTTAACAGCACACCACACTATACAAAAGCTAAACACTTGGAAATTAAATTAAGTTTCATTAATTAAAATTACCGCTTTTGCGGAAAAAAATGACTAAAAAAGAAATAACAATTGGTTTTTTTGTTGGATTAATTGCTGCAACTTTCGGACTGATTGTTGCTATTCAAATTTTTGGAAAGTCCGATGACTGGGGACAAGTTGTTTCGCAAGCTATAAAAAATGGCACACTTACAAAATTGATGAGCATTGGCGCCTTATTAAACCTAGGTGCTTTCTTTTTGTTTCTGAAGAAAAATCAAGATCAAAGAGCTAAAGGTGTATTAATTGCTACATTACTTATTTTTATTACAACGATGGTTATAAAATTTATAAACTAAATGAAGTATTATATCATTGCTGGCGAAGCTTCGGGCGATTTGCATGGTTCTAATCTTATGAAAGCCTTATTAAAACAAGATGATAAGGCTGATATAAGATTTTGGGGAGGAGACTTAATGCGTGCTGTTGGCGGTGAATTGGTTATGCATTACAAAGAACGTCAGTTTATGGGTTTTGCAGAAGTGATTTTTAACCTCCGAAAGATCGCTAAGCATATAAAATTCTGTAAAAGTGATATTGAAAAATTTCAGCCAGATGTTATTGTTTTTATTGATAATTCTGGCTTTAATTTAAGAATTGCCAAATGGGCCAAATCACGCAAATTTAAAACGCATTATTATATATCCCCTCAAGTTTGGGCATCTAGAGCGAGTCGAATAGAAAAAATTAAACGCGATGTTGACCAAATGTACTGCATTTTACCTTTTGAAAAAAAATTTTACAAAACATACAATTACGATGTACACTTTGTTGGCCACCCGTTAATTGATGCCATTGCAGACCGTCCCCAGACTAATGAAAATGAATTTAGAAAAATACATCAACTCAGTGCCAAACCCATAATAGCCTTATTGCCTGGAAGCAGAAAGCAAGAAATCACCAAGATGCTCGGCATTATGCTAAATGTGGTTGATGATTTTGAAGATTATCAATTCGTTATTGCTGGAGCTCCAAGTCAAGATTACGAATTTTATAAAGATTTCATCAAGCAAGAAAATGTGAGTTTTATTTCTAATAAAACCTATGATTTATTAAGCATTTCGAATGCTGCCTTAGTAACCTCTGGCACAGCAACTTTAGAAACCGCATTATATAAAGTTCCGCAAGTAGTGTGTTATAAAGCCAATGCCATTTCCTATCAAATTGCGAAGCGCATTATTACTTTAAAGTTTATTTCGTTGGTTAATCTAATAATGGATCGTGAGGTAGTTACTGAACTTATTCAAGGTGATTTAAACAAGAAACGCCTCAAAAAAGAACTTTCCGATATATTAAACTTCGATAAGCGCGAACAACTATTTTTAGACTACTATGACTTAGAACAAAAACTTGGTGGTAAAGGGGCGAGTGAGAATACGGCGAGGTTAATCTTTAATGCTGTTAGAAATTCAAACAACTAAATTCCAAATCTCAAAAGCTATAGATGAAGCGATTACTACCAATACTATTACTAGCTCTCTTATTAAGCAGTTGCAAATCCAAAAAATCATATTCCAACAAAAAAAGGCAAACCCATACGGTTAAGGTCAATACGACTGCAAAACCGTCTGAAGAAGCTGAAACCATTGCTAAATACGCCAAAAAATTCAATGGTACACGCTATAAATATGGCGGCACCACAAAACGCGGTATGGATTGCTCTGGTTTGGTATACACATCATTTAAAGACAATAAAGTTTCTGTACCCAGAACTACAAGAGATTTATCGAGTTATGGTGATTGGATAGATTTAAAAGAAGTCAATGTTGGTGATTTGGTATTTTTTGCCACTAAAAAAAATAGCCGTAGAGTTAACCATGTTGGTATTGTAACAAATGTTCGACCTGGCAATGTTGAGTTTATCCATGCCTCAACCAGTAGAGGTGTTATAATTTCATCATTAGCCGAAAAGTATTGGTATTTTGCTTTTGTACAGGCGAGGCGCGTGCTATAAAATAAATTTCTATCAACTGACGCATCCAAAATACATTAGATTTCCTAATTTAATTTCATTCTAATTATTAATAATAAAATAACAAAGTTTACATTAGGAACACCTTTTCTTAATAATCCATTCAGCATCTGTTAACGTAGTCAAAGTAGTTTTGTTTCAACAAATAATAAAACTACCATGAAAACACTTAAACACATTTCAATTCTTTTTACCTTATGTTGCTTATTATCCTGCAACGACGATGATGACAACAATCGCCAGTCCCCAAACTTGGTTGACTTACAATCACACTCTGACACACCAGTTTTACTAAAATTAGAGCCAGAATTCTCGAGTGTAAACATTTACAACTTTTTGAGTTCTGAAGACCAATTAGAAAACACACCAAATTTTGTGTATGGTTCTATGGCTGATGGTGCTGGATTGTTAAAAAACAATGACAATACTTACACGCTTATCAATAATATTGAAGCTGATTATTCTATTGCCAGGATTACTTTAGACGAAACCTTTAAGCCTATAGCTGGCGATTACATTCTAAATGCAGCAGCTACTGCTTCTACTGCACAATGCTCTGGATCTCTCATTACGATGGAAGAACATGGGTTTGGCCCACTATATCTTTCTGGCGGAGAATGGGGAGGATCTTCTAAAGGCGTTTTTGCTACCGACCCCTATAAATCAGCAAATTCTGCTTCCTCTGCATTAATGTTGCCAGCGTTTGGGCAATGGTCTACTGAAAATGCCGTAGTTATCGGAAAAGATGCCTACCCAAACAAAACTGTAGCCTTTATTGGAGACGATCATTCTGACAACACTATCCCTTCTGGCCAGTTAGGGATGTATGTTGGAGATTTTGGAGACTTAAACGGCGGACAACTTTACGGTTTACGAGTAACGCAGGCTGGTATCAACTTTGAAATGGATATGCAAGAGGGCGTATCATATCCCATGAATTTTGTTGCCTTGAACGAAACCAATATAGACTTATTGGATGCTGAGGCAAAAACTAAGGGCGTAATGGGGTTCTCTAGATTAGAAGATATTGATTGGAGAAGGGGTTCTGCATATAACAACAGGGAAATCTATTTTTGTGTTACAGGAAGACAAAAACCAGATTTAGTTGGTAAAGGAACAACTTATGGCCGTATCTATAAAGTCGTTTTAAATGAAAATGACCCATCTGGTGCCGGAACTATAACATGTGTATTGGATGGAGATTTAACCAATGGCGTTGCCAAAGCATTTCATAGCCCTGACAATATTTTAGTTACTGAAAACTACGCTTACATACAAGAAGATCCCAATGGCTATTTTGATACCGCAGACAAAACCCATTTTGCAAGACTATACCAATACAACCTTAATACAGGTGCTCTAAAAGTTGTATTGGAATGTGACCAAACAACAGCAGCAGGTCTAGGCTATGGAACAATTGACAGAATATGGGAGCTTACAGGCATGATTGACATCTCTGACGTGATAGGAGTCGATGAATCCTTTATTTTGATTACTCAGAATCATGGTTGGGAACCAGCCGACGGCTCTGCGTTTACCGATCCTAATGCAAACCCAGATCCTGATAGCAGAAAAGAAGGAAGTATGTTATACGTGCTCCAAGGATTAGACCGATAATTATGAAATATTTAAACTCAAAAAAGGCATACATTGTTTTTGTATGCCTTTTTTCAATCGTTTTTGGTTGTAAGGACAATACACCCAATTATTCTGAAGTAATTACAAAAACAAAGCAGCCCCTAGACGTATTAGAACTCAATTACAAAAAACTACTCAATAACTGCATTAATAATTTAAACGCCCTAGAACATTGCGAAGATTATGAAACTGCCCTAAAATACTATACAAAAGCCAGGCATAACTTTAAATCCCTAGAACCTATACTTGCATTTGTGGACAAGAACAATTACATGTCGCTCAATGCCCCCAACATTCTTAAAGTTGAAGAAGAAGATGCTACCGATATAAAAATCAAAAAGCCCTTTGGTTTTCAGGTTATAGAAGAAGCACTACATGATGATGCCCTTAGTTTAAAGGATGTTGCAAAAGTTACCCAAATTACTAAAAACCGACTAAAACTTATAGAGCAAAACACACAACTTAAATTAAAGAATTACCATGTCATTTGGTTACTGAGAGATCAAATAACAAGAATGGCTCTTACAGGAATAACAGGCTTTGATTCACCTGTTCTAGAAAATTCACTTGAAGAAGCCAAATTGAACTACACAACATTAAAAAATATATTGAACCTATACTCCAACAATTTTAAAAGTCTAGATTTATTAAACGAATGGAAAAAAGAGATTAGTGTATCACAAGATATGCTGAGTGGTGATTTTAATACTTTCAACAGATATAGTTTTATAAAAAACCATACACACAAACAGTTGAAGTTGTTGAATAAAACAGTATACGATTGGAATGTGAACTTTCCTTTTGCGTTGGCATTCAATAATGATATGACCTCATTGTTTTCCCATAACACTTTTAATATTGATTTTTTTGCCAATTATGTAGAAAAAGATTCAATACGAGATAAAAAATCAAAGCTTGGCAAAATACTTTTTAACGATAAGCGCCTTTCAAGAGACCAAACCATGAACTGCGCCACTTGTCATAAACAGGAACTTGCATTTACAGACGGACTTAAAAACTTTCCGGAGCAAAAACGCAATACACCTACGTTGACATATGCCGCATTGCAACAGAGCATGTTTTATGATGGTCGTACGGGAAATCTAGAGGGCCAAATTGTGGATGTGGTAAACAATAAGGATGAATTTCACAGTAATTTAGAAGACTTGTCTTTAGTAGTAAAATCAGATTCTACATACACAAATTTCTTTAATAGGCTTTACGAAAAAGGTGTTAACGATGCCAACATTAGAAATGCTATTGCCGTTTATATTAGAAGTCTAAACAAGTTCAATTCAAAATTCGACAATAACATCAATGCTTTGGAAAACACAATAACCGAATCTGAAATAAATGGTTTTAATCTATTTATGGGTAAGGCGAAATGTGCCACTTGCCATTTTGCTCCCGTTTTTAACGGCACTGTACCACCTAACTTTACAGAAACCGAGTTTGAATTGTTAGGTGTCCCAAAATCCAAGCATCTTCCTGCAGTTACCGATACCGATTTGGGACGGCATGATGTATTTAACACCCCTGAACGCAAGCATTTTTTTAAAACCCCAACCGTAAGAAATATTTCTAAAACAGCACCTTATATGCACAATGGTATTTATGATGATTTAGAAGAACTTATGGATTTTTACAATAACGGTGGTGGTGCCGGGCTAGGACTTGAGTTTGAATACCAAACCCTACCATCTGATTCCTTAAATTTAAATGCAGATGAGATAAAGGACATTATTGCCTTTATGAAAAGTCTAGAGGACAATTGACCGTTAAAATAATCGCACCATAAAAAAGCTGTAGTGTATATTACTTTAGTGACTTATTGTAATGAAGTTACTAAATTTTAATATCATAAAGCTTACTGCATGCTTAATCTTAGGGATTATCCCTGCGCATTATTTTGTTAACGACGCTAGAGTTTCGTATGGTGCTATTATACTATTTTTGTTTGTTTAGGATTAAACTTGTTGGCACTGAGAATCCTTTTTTTGGCTTTGTTCTATCAAAAGTTACTTTTCCACGCTCTGTCTCAACTAAAGTCCATGAAGCTTTACCATTTTTTAATATTTCAAATGTAACCTTTCCATATTTTTTATAGCCAGTATCGAAAAAGCTAAAACAAATTTTATCTTCAAATTGATCATCCCATTCACTTTCATAAACTAGAGTCTTATTACTTTCATTGCTATATTTACAATCATTACTTGTATTAGAATGGCAATAAATACCTTTTAAAACTTTAACATAATTACCTGTAATCTTTGAAAGCTCTTTAACACTCATAATTTGAACCTTGAATGTTGTATTAGCATCTTTATAAATCCACTCACCTTCAAATTTTTCCGATACTTTGTCAGGAACTTTATAGGTAATTCCTTTTTTTGATGATTTAGGCCACACTTTACCTTTTTGCACTATTATTTCATCTTTTTCTTGTGCGCTTATATTCATTATGTTTAAAACTATTGCTATTATAAATATTAAATTTTTCATTTTTTTGTTTTTGTTTTTGTTTTATATTAATTACAATCACCATTAACTATGCCATTGTTCCTATTCAAGTTTAGTTTTTCCCAACTGTCAAAGTTTGAGCTTCCTTTAGTTAAAATTAATCCTGAATCCTCTAATGCTTTTAACAATGCTATCTCGCGAGCTGTTATTTGATTTTCCCCACTACTAATTAGGGTCATATATTCTAAAGTATAAGCACTAAACCATGTATTGAAACTTTCTTGTGAACTCAGATTTGTGTTTCCGAAGTTGCTAAACTCATCAGCATTATCAATTACAATTGTATAAGCTGTATCTTGTGGAGTGACAACACTAAAGATAAATGTGTCAGTATTCTGTATTAGATCATAATTATATAACTCATATAGTCCAACTATATCTCCTGGTGAAAATATTGAATCACCCATTCCAAAATGTGAATGCAAAAACCCGGCAATAGGTGATTGTGGATTTATATCAATATATTGTTCACTTGCATTACCGTCAATAGGCGTATAAACATTATCACCTTCTAACCCTATATAATAACCTTTCTCATAATTAAGTCCTGTGCTGTTTTTCAGATCATTCATTTTATTTTTAAATTCAATATCGGTGCCGAGACTATTTATTTTATCACATGGGTCGCTGGATGGTGTAGCTACAGTGCCAGAAGATCCACCACTTGCTCCAGCATCCCAAGAATTAACACCACTACCATTGCCTTGATCAAATATATCCGATATAACAACATAATTTACTGGTGGTCTACCTCTTTCTACAATGATAACGATTTCATCTAATTCACCACAATAACTGCAAGCTGAAAAAGGACAGTCCGGGCAATCTGGATTAGTCTTAGCACTCGTCATTAATTCCCCAATTCCAATTTGGCTACTACTAATATATTCTGAGTTTAAAATACCGTTAAGAACTTTATAACCATATAAGAAATCACCCGATAAATCTGTAATTAATACATCACCCGAAAAAACTTCGTCTGTTGAGTTTTCATCACTAACCATACTAAAAATAACACTTTGTATTTCGTTATCAATCTCTAAAAACAATATTCTACTATAATGATGATCGTAAATAGTGGTAGCAGGAAAAATTGTTAAAAGCTCATCACTGTTGGTGATTTCTTCTTGTACAGCATTATCAGATACGGAAACTAAGTAACTATCTTCTGTAATTGTTTTATTAACTATGCCTTGATTATTTAAGTTCAAAAATTCTAACGCATCATTTATTTCTACAGTCTTGAAATTCCCTTCCGTTGTTTGCTCTTCTTCTTTCTTTTCACATGTAAAAAGAAGAATTGGTATTCCAAGGATAAGTATTCCGAACTTAAGATAAGTTTCAAGTTTTCTATGTTTCATTTAATGTAGGTTTTTTTGTTCATAATCAAACTTAGGCTTAGATAATGTAATATTAAACTGATAATGAGTAAATTGTATTTTTAGATAAGTAAAACACATCATTGACTTATTGAAATAAATTACAAAACTATCTATAAGACACTTTTTTCTTACAAAAGTCACATCAGTTAATGGTATGCCATAATCTAGACTCTATAAAGCAGCATAGCGGTAACGTAATTAGAAATTATAAAGTTGGTGAACTCGTCAATAGTGGTGAGGGGCTGGGCCTTGAGTTTGAATACCAAACCCTGCCAGCTGATTCCCTAAATTTAAATACCGATGAGATAAAGGACATCATTGCCTTTATGAAAAGTCTAGAGGACAATTGACCGTTAAAATAATCGCACCATAAAAAAGCTATAGTGTATATTACTTTAGTGACTTATTGTAATGAAGTTACTAAATTTTAATATCATAAAGCTTACTGCATGCTTAATCTTAGGGATTATCCCTGCGCATTATTTTGATCTTGACACTAACGTTTCGTTATGTATTATCATTATACTATTAGCTTTCTTAGGTGGTTATTGGTTAGTTCTTCGCCAAAAAATAAACCGTTCGCCCTATTTTGCGCTCTTGACATTTTTCTGCATGATTGGTATTGGCATTAACACCTACAATATTAAAAATGAAAAATTAAGATCAGAGCATTATACCAATATTCACAAAAAACATGAACCTGTAGCATTAGATTTTAAAATTGAAGAACGGTTAAAACCAGATGCCTTTAGCAACAAATATATTGTTTCAGTAAAATCTATTGCAAATAAAAAGGCTTCAGGAAAATTGCTTATCAATGTAAGACGAGATTCAACATCTACAATTTTACCAGTTGATACCGTTTTATTTACATCAGTTGAACTTGAAACCATTCAAAAGCCACTAAACCCTCATCAATTCGATTATAGTAAGTTTTTAGAATTGAGACAGGTTTACCATCAACTGTATGTAGAACAATCTGAACTCTTCTTGGTCTCAAATGAGAAAACCACTATTTACGGTCTTGCAGACCAGTTAAGAATATCAATCAACGAGAAGCTTATTACCGCCGGATTTAAGGACGATGCTTTAAGCATCATAAATGCTTTATTACTTGGCCAACGCCAAACTATAAACAAAAGCACTTACAACAATTATGTAAACTCTGGTACCATTCACATTTTAGCAGTTTCTGGACTTCATGTTGGTATTTTACTTTTGATTCTAAATTTTATACTTAGACCGCTACTTTACTTTAAATATGGCAATTTTATTAGACCTCTAATTATTGTTATTTTACTTTGGGTTTTTGCCATTATTGCTGGCTTATCTCCGTCAGTGACTCGTGCTGTAACTATGTTTAGCATTATTAGTATTGCCATGCACCTTAAGCGTCCTACAAATATTTACAACACCTTGGCGATTTCTGCATTTTTTATACTTTTGGTTAAACCTCATTTTTTATTTTCAGTGGGGTTTCAAATGAGTTATTTAGCGGTTTTAGGTATTGTGAGTGTTCAACCCATAATCTATAGTTTATGGCGACCTAAATATTGGATTTTGGATAAACCGTGGCAAATTTTTACAGTGACACTAGCTGCCCAATTTGGTGTTTTGCCTATAAGTCTGTTTTATTTTCATCAGTTTCCCGGTCTGTTTTTTATCTCTAATATTGTGGTTATTCCATTTTTGGGTTTGATTCTAGGCCTGGGACTGTTGGTTATCGCTTTAGCATTATTGAATATGTCACACAGCTATATTACCACTTCTTATAGCTATATTATTGATAGCCTAAATGAGTTTATTGCTTGGATTGCACAATTTGAAAGCTTTCTTTTTAGGGATATTCCATTTACTTTGTTACAAATGGCATTGAGTTATTTCATTATTGTGACTTTCGTTAATACCTACAAAACCAAGATTTTTAGATGGGTAACATTGTGTTTAGTAGGAATAATTGCCTTTCAGAGCACGATGATTTATAATAAAATTACGGCTCAAGATGATGCGTTTATCGTTTTCAACAAAAGTCGTTTTACTATAATTGGACAAAAAAGCGGCCATCAGTTAATAGTACATCATAACATGGATTCTATAAAGCAGCGTAACGACAATGTTATAAGCAATTATAAGGTTGGTGAATTGATTGATTCTATTTCAAAAGATAGCCTACAACATATTTACCAATTTAAGGATAAGACCATTTTGGTTATTGACAGTTTGGCAGTATATAAAGGTATTAGATTTAAGACCAATTATGTACTGATACGTAATTCACCAAGATTAAATCTCAATCGTGTTATTGACACTTTAAAACCTACGCAGGTTATAGTAGACGCTAGCAATTACAAGTCTTATGTAAAGCGTTGGAAAGCAACATGTGCAAAAAGAAAAATCCCTTTCCATTACACAAATGAAAAGGGAGCTTTTATTCTAGAATAAGTACTGTTTTAAGGCTGTGCTTTTGCTAATACGATTTGTTCTTTCTGTTTGTTAATCATTTGATTAAAGAACTCTTTTAGAAAAAGATATGAATCTGCACTCATAGTAGCTTCATTAAGCTCAAGAGATGATGATAGTTGGATTTTGTTTCCAATCACCTTTGACACAAAATTAAATTCTCCAAGCCCATTTGGAATTTTAACGGCTACGGGCCCAGGGTTGGATTCTAACACATAGCCTTCGGGAAATGCAATATTAACCATGTACCTATTTTTCATTGGGTATCCAAAATCTATGGGAAATGCCCTCGTTTCAGATCGAAATGGATTCTCATTAATCTTTAAGAATAGAAGCGGTTGGATATATATTTTACCGTCGATAATATCGGCACTAGACTCTTTGTAGAAATCATACGATTCAGAAACATAGCCCTTATAGTCATCTGTGTTTTTGGCTTCGTAATTTGATATTTCGATATTTTCTAAAACTTCCTCTTTTTCAGTAATGAACGCATCTAAATCACGGTTTTTAAAGTTCTGTCTAAATTCATAAGCACTGTGATTGGTATGTCTAGATTTGATATTTCCCTCAATAATGCCTTCTTCATCTAATTTGGCAGTAACCATGTATTGAGATTCACCTGTTTTTGGTGTAGAAATACCTACCTTCTTCCATACAAGTTTATTGTTATCAACTAAAATTCCTTGCCAATTGTAGTCTTTAAGCGGCAATAGATTAACATCGCTAAATTCATCTGTTGCATCCAAAAAGTATCTTTTACTGTTTATGTAAGCATAGGCTATAACATAATTTAATCTATCGACTGTTGGAAAAAATGGAATCAAATTATCCTTAGTGCTTATTATCAGAGGATTAGCATCAATACCCGCATATCTTAACATAGCCACTAGAGTAAGATTAACGTCCGCAGCATTACCTTTTTTCTCCTTAATTGCGTTGCGTATGCCTTTTTGAAAATACTTCCCATCTAATCCATTCCACTTAATATTTTGTTTTACGTGCTTAAAAATGGCATTCATTTTTTCAATATCATTTTCTTTATCCGCAATTATCGCGTCCAAAGTATCATCAAAAGATCTTGTTTTATCTAATTCTTCTTTATAATCTTCTGTACTCCCTATAGTCTTGGCCACGTCACCCCAAGTTTTTGCAAAATATCTACCACTACTTCCGTGTCTTTCAATTGAAACGAGCTCAAAAACCACTCCCGCTCTATAATTATCGATATTATCAACAAAACTTTCTTCCTTTAGAGCTGGCACATCATTTAAGGTGTAATTTAGGACGTCTACAGACATACCTATAGCATTGTCCTGCTTCAACGTATGTTTTGGCGAAAAACTTAAATAACCTTTTTGTTTAGCATTAAAATTATATCCTTTAGGTGTTCTAATTTCTGCCTCTAATCGCTTTATTGGTATATCGTATTGAAATCTGAACTCATCAATATTAAAATAAAAAGGTGATGAAATTTTATATCTAATATCCATCACAGAACCTTCTTTTACATTAGGTAATGTGAATTTTACTTGATTATAATTATAGCTATACTCGGTTTTAAAAATTTGATCTTTATCTAGTGCTGTTTTTTCAATCTTACCGTCTATCAAATTAAACGTGTAGGCCTTTATTCTGCTAACTCTCTCTTTTGTATTTCTACTTTTATATAAATTTAAACTTACAGTAGCCTTATCAAAACCATCTTTATTATATATTTTTATGCGCTTATGTATCTCAGTGATAAGCTCTACACCTATGGAACTAGAAACAAAATAAGTTTCTTGATTCTTATACAAAATAACAGCATTGGCCGATGAGTCTTTATCATAGTGTTTTTCTAAAAGCTCAGCTTTATCAACTTTACCAAACTTTGGGGATTGAGAAAAAACAAATTGAACAGAAACCAAACTTAAAAGTAGATATATTTTTTTCATTATAATTAATTTATTGCTTTTAGTACTATTTTTGAATTATCGTTTTTAGATACTTTCTTTCTAAAACTTCTGTAATCCTCATAATCTGTTTTAGGATATTCTCCTTTTTTTATCAATAACTTTCGTTTATAAATAAGCTTACCTTCTTCTTGCCTAACAGTAAAACTGTACTCCCCAAATTTATTTTTTATCTCCACATTATCAGGCATTGCTTCAATTTCATAATTTTTTGGAATCACAAAAATGAACACATCTTCATCGAGATAACCTCGAGTTATATCTACTGGTGATTTTCTGTTTCTATACCTATTGGGAACGTAAGTGTTTTGGTTTAAAGCATTTGGTTTAAAAAGAATTCTGTCGCCAGTTTGTGTTGTGTAGTTTTGGGCTGAAACATCCAGCGTTTCTGTAAATTCAATATGGGTTTTATCATTATGGAACTTGTACTTATCTACCATCAGATCATTTATATAACCCCAATTCTTCTTGTAAAAATTTATTACATCTTTATCAGATTGTCTTTCTATTGAGAAACGATTGTCATATCTTAAACCTTCAGTTTTCCTTGTAACGTGAGCTATAATACCGCCATAACTGTCAAATTTTATATCTGCTTGTGTTAACTGATAATTTAAACTATCGGGATAAATTGTGGTTTTAACTATTTCGCTAGAATCAGGTTTAACTATAAGAACATTTCTATTATCCGTAAAATCTCCTATGAAGTTAAAAGGGTGTATCTGACTAGTGCAATCTAGCCATAACATATCATCCTCGTGTGGTATTGCCAATATAATGTGGTTACCTTGCTCTAGTGAAGCAAAATCATCTTCTAGATCAATCGGATCAGTACCTGCTTCAACAATAGAATAATAAGATTCAACTCCTGCAACTTCTAATAAGGATTGTGTATAATTAGTTAATCCCTTACAATCGCCGTATTTTAGTTCGTCAACTTCTAATGCAGGGATTGGTTGCACACCACCAATACCAACCTGTACGCTAATGTACCTTGTATTATTTTGAACGTATTCGAAAATCTGTTTTGCTTTTTCAACAGGGTCTTCAATGTTAGAAGTCATATCCAAAACTTCTTGTTTGGTTTCTTCAGTAATTTCATTTCTTCCCGAAAGGAGTGCATTATAAACCCAATCTCCAAATTCTTTCCAGTTTTTAGCTTTACCTTCCACTCCATAAAAACTAAAACTTTCCACTGCTACCATCACTTGAGGGATCATTTTATAAAGCGAAGGACTTAAACTCTCTGGCGCTAAAGGTTTAGCATTTTGCAATAAATATTGTAAAGAACTTGCTGTATTCGACTTTTTTAACTCTAATTCGTCTAAATTCTTTTCCTTATATCTCAAACCTAGGCTTGCTTTATCTACCAAGCGATATGAATCTTTTTGTACACTAACATAGTAACTTGTCAATGGTCTCCATGTTGGTATTGCAGCAGTATTTGATGTTTCAGTTTCGCATATAAACTCTACGGTATAAGGATATGAAACAGGGTCATATGCCATAGCAACGACCCGAGAATCGGAATATAAAGTCCCTCCATCTACTGCACTATGATCTATAAAATCTCTTCTCTTTATTTTTTTAATCTCTTCACCTTCAGCGTTAAAAATCCTAGCTCCAATTTTTTTGATCTTATTGTATCTATCATAACCAGAATATGCTTGTGTTGCTAAATTACCTTGTTCGTTAAGTACAGTCACTATTCGCTTTTCAGTGATCTTCATTCGATCATTAGATTCTATCTCAATAAGTACGTCGTTGAATCTCACCACAGCATTGGCCTTGGTCATTAATTCTGGTGGGATAGTAGAGGAATCATACAAAGATTCTTCTTGCGAAAAACTACAGTAGGCAATAAGGATTAAGAAAATAGATAGAATAGGTTTTTTGTGGGGCATGTAAGAGTAAAATTTTATTTATGCTGAGCAATATATAAAGTATATACAGTTTTACAAATGACAATTATCATATTTCCCTGCTCATCTAAATTTTATGCAGTTCATAGAGATAATTACACTTTTTTCTTGGACATTGATCTCTTTTTAATGATAAAAACCATAATTAAAACTATAAAACAGGGCAAACCTATGTATTTTAATTCACTAACAATAACCCTAATCCCCCATTCTGAAAAGAATTGCTCAAAACCAATTGGCGAGACCCTAATCGCTCTAAAAGGAAAAAAGTATCTGGAGTTTTCAAAAGGAATAAAAAAACCCACACCCTTTCCACCCGAAGTCATTGCGTCTAAAATACCGTGGGAAAGTATTGATAAAAACATAACTATAGCAAAAACCCACTTTCTAGTCTTACCAAATAATAGCGACAGCAAAATACACCAAATTAAGGCAAACAAAATAGAATGCGTAAAACCTCTATGACCTAAAGGGTGAGCATAAGGAATACCAAATTTAAACGCTAAAACATCGATATCTGGTAAAATAGCTGAACCAATGGCTAAAAACAAAAGTAGCTTACTTGACTTATAATCAATGATTTTCGATGTCGTAAACGCCACTAATCCATGACCAAAAATAGATGCCATTATGCTCTGTGTTTTGAATCTATGATAATAGTTACTGGCCCGTCATTTATTAAACTCACTTTCATATCGGAGCCAAAATCACCTGTTTGAATCGATTTTCCCAATTCCCCTTGAAGTCTTTTTACAAATTTTTCATATAAAGAAATCGCAATATCTGGTTTTGCTGCTTTAATATAACTTGGACGATTTCCTTTTCTTGTACTGGCATGAAGTGTGAATTGACTTACCACGATAATATCTCCCCCCGAATCTAGCACAGATACATTCATAATACCATTTTCGTCTGGAAAAACCCGAAGATTTACAATCTTTTTGCACATCCAATCTATATCGTCTTGGGTATCCTCATCTACAACACCCAATAATACCAAAAGTCCTTTTTGAATAGAAGCAACCTTTTTTTGACCTATAGTTACCGAGGCTTCTAAAACCCTTTGTATTACTATTTTCATCTCTTTAAGTTCTTATCAGAATCTTTTTAGTCATTTAACCTTGTTAATGATTTAACCTTTGGTTGCCAAATATCAACTAAGCCTTCCCGTCATTTTCTGCAAAAATGAAACTCTACTTTTTTGAAAAAATAATTTTGTGTACAACAATTTACTTTTCATCCCAATTGTCGGTTCGGTAATGTTCATCTTCACCTTCGAGTATTTGAAGATAGCTTCTATACCTTGAGTAGGAAACCTCATCATCCTCGAGTGCTTCTTTAACGGCGCATTTTGGTTCTTTAAGATGTAGACAATTATTGAATTTACAATCTTGTTTTAATGCAAAAAACTCAGGAAAATAATCCCCAACTTCCTCCCTTTCCATGTCGACTACTCCAAAACCTTTTATACCAGGTGTATCTATAATCTTTGCGCCGAAACTCAAATCGAACATTTCTGCAAAAGTTGTTGTATGTTGGCCTTGCATATGCTGTTGGGAAATCTCTTTGGTCTTTAAATCTAAAGCAGGTTCTATTGCATTGACCAGAGTAGACTTACCCACACCAGAATGACCTGCAAACATACTCACTTTATCCACCATAAGGGTTTTTACCTTATCGATATTTTTACCATTTGTGGCAGATATTTCTATGCATTCATAACCTATTTTTCTATAAATACCCATTAAATATTTTACTTCTAGCACTGCATCTTCGTCATAAGAATCTACCTTATTGAACAACAAAACTGTTTTAACCGAATAGGCCTCAGCAGTCACCAAAAAACGATCGATAAAGCTCGAAAACGTGGGTGGGTTATCTATGGTAATTAAGAGAAAGACCTGATCTATATTAGATGCAATGATATGTGTTTGTTTGGATAAGTTTACAGACTTACGAACAATATAATTTTTGCGTTCTTCAATTCTATTGATGACGCCAGTTTCGGCATTGTTCTTTGTTTCTAATTCAAACTCAACTATATCACCAACGGCTATGGGATTAGTACTCTTTATACCTTCCAATCTAAATCTACCTTTAATTCTGCATTCGTAGAATTTACCGTTCATTGTTTTAACGGTATACCAGCTTCCGGTAGATTTATATACTGTCCCTGTCATTAATAAAATTTGCTAGTAACAAAGTAACAACTTTTTACTAGAAAAGTATTTACTTTATAGGCTTAAAACAAACATTGACAATCATGAAAAAAAATTTATTAATTATCGGATTAATTATCATGGGGCTTATTTTATTCTCATTTGTAGACCAAAATCAAACCCCTAACGTAGAATACAAAGTGATTACTAGTGTAGAATCAATTGTTCCAAGTGGGTTAGGTCGTTCTAGGTTAATATCATCTAATGCAGAAAGAGACTATTCAGAATTTACGTCTGAGCAAACTGAAGATAACAATACCAGAAATAAGTCCAAGAGAAAAAATATCCGCGTTAAGGATTTTGAAGAAACAAAACTTTTAAATTTTTACAATATTGGTGGTATTCGTTTTCAAAATATTGTGGCAAACGACGCCGTAATAACTTCTAAATTAATTGCAATGGGAAAAGATGGATGGGAACTTACATTTGTATCTAGCTCATCAGAAAGTGATGCCGGTGAAGGAGATGGCCAAGGCATATTTGTTACAAGATATATTTTTAAGAGACATTTTTAAGTCAAAAATTAATAAAAAAAGGCTCATAAATACGAGCCTTTTTTGTTTTTAATGATTAATAATTTCTTCTTGATGGTTAATCGATTCTTGGTGTATCGCCTTAAACATCCTAAGTATAAACTCTTCACTTAAGTTCTTCTCCTCACCCTCTAAAATCATTTTGCCCAAGATTTCATTCCAACGTTTATTCTGAAGCACCGCAACATTATGCTTCTTTTTCAACATTCCTATATCATCTGCCACTTGCATACGTTTCCCTAAAATTTCAATCAATCGGTGATCTATAACATCAATCTTTGTCCTTAGGGTATTTATCTTGTTCTTAAATTCTGCAGCTTCGCCGACTTCTTTCCTAATTCTTAAATCTTCAGTATACTTTACTAAAGTCTCTGGCGTAATCTGCTGTGCGGCATCACTCCATGCGTTGTCTGGATCGTGATGTGTCTCTATCATCAATCCATCATAATTTAAGTCTAATGCAGTCTGGCTTAAATCGAAAATGATATCCCTTCGTCCTGCAATATGCGAAGGATCTAATATTAACGGTAAATCTGGAAAACGATTCTGTAGATCTACAGCAATTTGCCATTCGGGATTGTTTCTGTACCGCGTTTTCTCGTAGGTCGAAAAACCTCTATGAATCACTCCAAGATTGTTAATGTTGTTGGTATAAAAGCGTTCGACCGCGCCTAGCCATAATGACAAATCTGGATTCACTGGATTTTTAATCAAAATGGGTTTATCTGTCCCTTTTAATGCATCTGCAATATCTTGAACTATAAAAGGACTTACAGTAGTTCTTGCTCCTATCCAAAGTATATCAACATCATGCTTTAAAGCCAATTCTACATGGTTGGCATTGGCAACCTCCGTGGTAATCCTCATACCAGTTTCTTCTTTGGCTCTTTGCAGCCATTTTAAACCTAAAGCTCCTACTCCTTCAAAATTACCTGGCCTTGTTCTTGGTTTCCAAATACCAGCTCTAAAAACCGTGGCATCACTATCTTTCAATTGATGTGCAATTTTTAAGACCTGATCTTCTGTTTCGGCACTACATGGGCCAGCAATGACAAGAGGGTGATTGAGGTTAAAGGCATCTAACCAATTTCGTAATTCTTTTTTATTTTCCATTTGCTATTAATCTGTTTGGGGTTGGATTGAATTAATTCCGTTTAATATATCTTTTATATGGTTTGTTGTTTCCATTTCATTGTAGACCGCTTCAAAATCTTCGGCCTCCATAAGCTTTTTAAAGTGTTTTAGGTTATTGATGTACTCATCTAAAGTTTCAATAACATTGGTCTTGTTTTGCTTGAAGATTGGTGTCCACATTGCTGGCGAACTTTTAGCTAAACGCACAGTACTTTCAAAACCACTACCAGCCATATCAAAAATATCGCGCTCGTTTTTTTCTTTTTCAATTACGGTTTTACCTAGCATAAACGAACTTATGTGCGATAAATGTGATACATAAGCAATATGTTTATCGTGTGCCTTTGGGTTCATGTACCGTATGCGCATTCCTAATTCTGAAAATAACTTTAGAGCTTTTTCCTGAAGCTTAAAAGCCGTCTCTTCTACCTCACATATAATATTGGTCTTGCCTTTGTATAAGCCATGAACTGCAGCACAAGGCCCAGAATGTTCCGTACCGGCAATAGGATGTGCTGCAAGGAAATTTCTACGTTTGGGATGATTCTTAACCTTTAAACAAATATCCTCTTTGGTTGAACCCACATCAAATACAATGGTCTCGTCCGATACGCAGTCTAAAACATTTGGTAAAACTTTTAAGGTAGCATCAACAGGAATTGCCACAATGACCAAATCAGCTTTATTTAAATCCTCAAAGCTTACCTTTTTATCAATGATGCCCAGCTCAATAGCTTTGTTTAAGTAATTGCCATTTCTGTCTATGCCAAAAATGGTACAATCAGGATTTTGTTTCTTTATGTCCAATGCGAAACTGCCACCAATTAAACCAACTCCTATGATAAATATGTTCTTCATGTACTTCTATTTATAATCTAGCTATTGCCTCTTTTATTGTTACTTCTGGCGCGCATAACGAAAAACGTACATAGCCTTCTCCATTACTTCCAAAAACTGTTCCTGGTGCTATAAAAATGGAATATTTTTTTAGTATTAAATCTGTGAACTCTTCAGATTTCACTTTAGGCGGTAACTTTGCCCAAACAAACATCCCTGTTGCATACTTATCGTGAGTACAATTTAACTTACTAACTAATTCCCATATTAGCTCACGTCTTTGTTCGTAAACACTATTTAAACTTACAAACCACATATCCGAACATTTTAATGCTTCAATAGCACCTTTTTGAATACCATAAAACATACCAGAATCCATATTGCTCTTTACTTTTAGTACTGCACTTAAATACTCATAATTACCCACCAACATACCAACTCTCCAACCCGACATGTTAAATGTTTTACTCAATGAATTTAACTCTAAACAAACTTGCTTGGCATTGTTATATCTCATAATGCTAATAGGTCTATCGTTGAGCACAAAACTATAGGGGTTATCATTTACAATAAGTATGTTATGGCGTTTACCAAAGGCTATGACCTCATCATAAAACTTGTTAGGTGCATTTGCTCCTGTGGGCATGTGTGGGTAATTGATCCACATTATCTTTACCTTACTTAAATTCATGCGCTCTAAAGCAATAAAATCTGGTAACCAATTGTTATCTTCCTTTAAATCATAAAAAATCGGCTTAGCCCCTAAAAGCTTGGTTACCGAGGTATAGGTTGGGTAACCAGGATTTGGCACCAACACTTTATCTCCTTTATTTAAAAATGCCATAGAGATATGCATAATACCTTCTTTGCTACCTAATAATGGTAATATTTCTGTTTTACCACTTAGATTAACCTTATAGCGTTTCTTGTAAAAATTTGCGATTTCTTCTCTTAACTCGGGCAATCCTTGATAGCTTTGGTATTTATTTGCTCCATCATCTTCCAAGCCTTCTTTTAATTGTAAGACTGCGTTAGATGGCGGCAATAAATCAGGACTTCCAATACCGAGGTTGATAATTGGTTTCCCTTGTGATTTTAGAAATGCTACTTCTCGCAATTTTTTAGAAAAGTAGTATTCTTCTACGTGTTTTAAACGGTTGGCAACTTCGATCATAATCTTGCGTTTTTATATTCGCCCAACACTTTAAAATTTTCTGCCATTAATTGCATTATTGCGTTTGCTTTTTTATAATCTTCGTAGTCTTCAAAAGTGATGTCTACAAAAAAAGCATACTTCCAAGGTGTATCAATTTTTGGCAAGGATTGAATTTTGGTTAGGTTGAGTTTACAATCACTCATTACATTGAGTATCGTAGCTAAGCTACCACGTTTGTGATCTAATTCAAACTTTAGAGAAGCTTTATTGATGGCTTTTCGTTCAACCTTACTATTTTCTCGCTTAACAATGGCAAAGCGGGTTTCATTATGCTTAATGGTTTGAATACTTTCTGCTAGAACCTCCAAATTATACATCTTAGCAGCATTTTTACTGGCAATAGCTGCAATTCCACTTAAATTTTGTTCTACTATTTGTTTGGCAACATCAGCGGTATCCTTGGCTTCCACTAATCTTATATGCGGATAGTTCTTCAAAAATACCTTGCATTGTAACAAAGCCATAGGGTGAGAATGTACCTCTAATATTGACGCTATAGTTTGCCCTTTTAAAGCCATTAGATTATGCTGAATATCTAGATAGTATTCACCGACTATAGACAAGTTATGGTTGTCAATAAGTGCATAATTAGGAATAATAGAACCCGCAATAGAATTTTCTAATGCCATAACAATATTATCCGTATCGCCTTCCATAAGACGATCTACCGCACTATCAAACGACATGCACTCCACTACTTCTGTTTTTGTGCCGAAGTATTGTTGAGCAACCTCATGATGAAATGAGCCTTTTATACCTTGTATTGCTATTGGTTTTTTCAAATTAGAATTTCATTCAAAGAAAAAGTCCCGATTAAATCGAGACTTTTAAAAACTATATTTTAAATAAAACATACTAAGCCCCGTTCCTTTTGTTATAAAAGAAATAAAACCAGTTGTAATATGTTTTAGATGTGTTCATGTTTATTATGTGGCTAAAGTAACCAATAAAATGAAAAAACAAAACCGATTAAACCAATTTTTATATTTATACGTTTAGTATTTGATTATTTTTACAAAAACTTGACCTAAATGTCTATCGAAGTTAAAAACATTACAAAACGCTATAAAGACCAAAAGGCACTAAACAATGTATCCTTTAAAGTCAATGATGCTGAAATCGTTGGATTTCTTGGTCCGAATGGCGCAGGTAAGTCAACCATGATGAAGATTTTAACGACTTACATTAATGCTTCTGAAGGTGCTGCTAGCGTCAATGGTTTTGATGTGGTTTCAGATAAAAAGAATGTGCAACGTAGCGTAGGCTATTTACCTGAGCACAATCCGCTTTATACCGACTTATACGTAAAAGAGTATTTAAACTTTAATGCCAATGTTTACGGCACATCTAAATCTAGAATTGACAAAGTTATTGAACTCACAGGCCTTTCTCCTGAAGCTCATAAAAAAATAGCACAGCTATCTAAAGGTTACCGGCAACGTGTGGGTTTAGCAAATGCGTTATTACACAATCCTGATGTATTGATTTTAGATGAACCTACAACTGGTTTGGATCCCAATCAATTAGTAGAAATTAGAAATTTGATTAGAACCATTGGCAAAGAGAAAACCGTATTTCTCTCAACCCATATTATGCAAGAAGTTGAAGCGATGTGCGACCGTGTGATTATTATCAATAAAGGTGAAGTTGTAGCCGATAAATATTTGAAAGATTTAAGAGATGGGCAAGAGCAAATCGTAGTCGTGGAATTTGATTATCGAGTAGAAGATGCTTTTTTAAATAAACTCCCTAAAGTAACAGATGTAAAAAACCCTATAGGTTTTGTTTATGAAATTACGTTTTCTACAAAAGACGATATGCGATCTCATGTTTTTGACTTTGCACATGATAATGAATTGAAAATTCTTCAGTTGAACCAGAAAAATGCAAGTTTAGAAAGTTTGTTTAGGGAATTGACGAGTTGAGAAAATAGACCTTAGATCACTTGGCTTTTAGATTATAGACTAGTTAAAAATCAATTCTCCAATATAGATTTCCTCGACATCAACCAAAGGTGGTTCGTTAACAGAAATGACATCTCCAGTTCCTCGTATCAATCCGGTTAGGCTTAATTGCGGATTTACAATCATATCGTTACTTCCACGATGACTTATCACCACGTTTTGAGCAATTAAATCCTCACCTTCAAAACGACCAGAGCCAGAGAAAAAACTAACCGAAAGATTGTCAGTATTTCCGTTAATATAGAATGACGAAATATTATTGGATATAATATTTAAATTCTGATTGTTGATGCTTAGCCTATAATCTCCTACAGTAAAAGCTACATTTTCATTAACGTCTTCTGAAATTAAACTTAAATTGGGATAAGATAGTGTTCCGTTTGATGACACTTCGTACTGTGACGAATTTCTTATCTCTGTTAAGACAGGAGTCTCAACATATATTTTTGTAATACCAAAATCTCTCACATAATTGCAGTTATTATCGTCAGTAAGCACTAATCTATTTCCAATGACTTCCGCTTTAACATCATTAATTAAATTTTCCCCTGTTTCAATAACAACTTTGTAATCTGCTGCTTGAGTAATAATTAATTCTACGTCTCTGTTAACCAGAATTCTTTCAAAACTAGATATTACAACTTCCTCTTGGATAATACTTCCTGCAGTTTGAAAACAATCATTAGCATCCTCGCTATTACAAGCAAAAATTAATACTATGAATACATAAATAAATTTTCTCATCATTTAATTAAAAATTGATTCAGTCCTCACCTCGACAATGTTTCGATAAGCCCAGTACGACACACAAGAATGACAAATCTATAACCTGACTCCTACCCCAAATTCAACAGCTTCGGCTTTTGCACCATGAGACTTTAAAGTCATGGCTCCAAAAAATTTCTTACCAAAATAACGTTTTAAGCCTATTCTAATATATGTTCTCCCTTCAAAATCAAAAGGGTAGTAAACGTAATAACCCAGTTGTGTTTCTATGGACATTCTATTAATAAACAACTCATGCCCAACAAACAAACCAACACGTTTGTAATCTTCATCACCGCTCACATTTTCTTCAGGAAAAGCAACCGATTGGTAATAAATCAATTCTTCCAAAAACTTGGAAAAAAATACATCTGCACCAAGTTGAATGGCACTGACATGGCTTAAGCGTTTATCTGCATAAGCAGACACAATATAAAACGGAAACTGACCACTACCAATAACATCACTTTGATTAATACCTGTCCTAAATGCAATATTATACTTAATGCGTTCTGTAAATTTCTCGTCACTTAAGTTGTCTATATATTCTGAGTTCTCTTCGTCTAAATCATAAGTAAGTCCTAAATTAAAAGCTACAGTGTTTACACTTGTGTTTGGAGCTTTAACATTGGCGTTAGAATAATGTATTAAAGATAAACCTGCTTGCAAACCCACACGATTAAAGAGACGCTCTTTCTTATAATTTACCATCATATAAGTAGAACTCAATATATGCGATCCAAAAGCTATATTTTTATGATTATCTACTTTATCGTAAGGATTGGTATTATAAGCTAAACCTTGCCCAATGCGTAACATTAAATTTCGTTTAAAGAAATAAAAATTATAATGTGCGTAAAGTCCATAATTTTCGCCTAAAACTTCATTTCTTAAATTCTGAAAGATGAAAGACGCTCCATAATCAGGATAGTTATACCGCTGTTGCCAATCTTCGTTTCCAAAGGTCTTTTTATTCCAACTAAAAATAACACCTTCGGGATGGCCAGTAATTAAATGCAGTATATCATTATTATGAAGTGCAATATTTCCTGAGAAATAATTGAGATCAAAATATGAATCTAAAGCTTCCTCGTTTTGCGAAAACAAGGAAAGTCCGAATAGAATTATTAAACTCGTAAGCCAGTACTTCATAAATAAATGGTTACTGGCAAAAGTAAGAGAATATTTAATTTATAATAACGTTGCCAATAAAGATACTACAGTTATTAGCAATAATTTAAATGCAAACCTAAGTTCTATTTTATACTTTTTCATGATTTAGGGTTTTTTCAAAATTCTATAATATCTGGGATTAGAAGTTTATCTATAGCTAAAGAAACCGTTATTAAAACATTATATAAATCAACTTACCTATTTAGATTAATGCAATTGAGCCGATAATTTTAAAACATCAGACAAGACCCCTCTTGCCGTAACAGTTTTTCCTGCGCCAGCACCCTGAATTACCAAAGGCTGTTCTTTGTAAGCTTCAGTATAAAATTCAAATAACGTATCTGCTCCTTTTAGTTGACCCAATGGTGAAGCTTTAGGCTCTGAAATCAATTTTACTTCCAATGAATTATTAACTGTATCTAATTCACCCACGTAACGCAGAACTGATTTAGGTTTTTGTATCTTTTTACTATTTTCAAAAACAGAATTCAGCTCATAAGAACGCGCTCTAAACTGTTTTAAACTTGTTTGCCCATTAAGTTTTTTAGGCACCAAAGATTCTATCTTCACTTGGCTTAACTCAGCCTTTACTCCAAGTTCTCTTGCTAAAATCAATAGTTTTCTGGCCACATCTTTTCCAGATAAATCATCCCTAGGATCTGGCTCTGTTAAACCTGCTTCAGAAGCATTATTGAGTATCTCATTAAAGGGTAAATCTTCTTCAGAAAATCGATTAAAAATATAACTTAAAGACCCCGAAAACACACCTCTTATTTTAGTGATATTTTCACCAGATTGATGCAAGTTTTTTACAGTTTCAATTATTGGCAGCCCAGCGCCGACATTAGTTTCGTATAAAAACCTCCTGTCATTCCTTTTTAAGACTTTTCTTAAATTTTCATAGAATTTATGACTTAACGTATTCGCTACTTTATTTGCTGAGATAATATGGAACCCATTTTCAATAAGCAGTTCGTAATTATTTACAAACTCCTTACTTGCAGTGAGATCAATGGCAATGGTATTTTTGGCATCAATGGATTTAAAATACTTAATAATATCCATAATATTGTAAGGTTCAGAAAAAATCTCAAAGTCGACTTTCCAATTCCCATCAGTCTCATTTGCAAAAAAGGCCAATTTTGAATTTGCAATTACAGGAATCCGTATATCTAATTGCTGTTCATTTTTTAGCTTATGCTTAAGCTTTTGAATTTGATTGATTAACGTAGAACCTACATTACCAATTCCGAATATAGCTAGATTTATAGTTGTCATTTTTTTCGATTTTTAAATTAAAAACTGGTTGTAATAGCTTGGCTAATTGATGGTATTCGATTAGAAAAGCATCGTGTCCATCATTAGATTTCAGCTCACCAATGGTAACGTTTTCCTTAACTGATTTTAGCTCAACAAACGTACTCCAGTTCTCATCCGACTTAAATAATAAATCGGAGTTAATAGTTATAATGTGGATGTGTGCTTCTATACGTTTTGCCACATCTGTAAAGCTATTTTTCCCTTGGGTAACGTCTATGGTCTTTAAAATTTGGTTCATCATTTTATAGGCCGAAAGTTTAAAACGAAGATTCAGCTTTTCACCATGATGCTTTAGCCACGCCTCAATGTTATAAATAGCTTTGGATTTTTTTGATCTATTGAATTTTGAAGTAACCGACTCTGGTGTTCTATAAAATGTCATAGCGTGTAGCCGCGCATCACTTATAGGCTGAGACGAATGATTTAATATTTCATCTTGAATAAAACAATTACCGATTACCCAGTCAGTAGATTTCCAATCTGTAGCAATAGGAACAATATAATCCGCTAAACTAGGTCGCAAGGCAGCTAATTCCCAAGTAACTCCTCCACCAACTGAAGCGCCAATAACAGCATGTAGATGGTAAATATTGAGGCGATTTAAACCTTCTGAAAAAAGCCTCGCAATATCCCTAGCCGTAAATTCTTTGTAATATTTTGTGAAAGATTCATCAATATCACCAAAGCCGTTTCCAGGGCAATTAAATGCTAAAACACAATATCTATTTGTGTCTATGACCTTGTCTTTTCCCACGATATCATTCCACCAACCATTTTCTCCTGTAACTTGTGAGTTTCCTGTTAAAGCATGATTGACTAAAACAATAGGATAATCAGCTATCGGTTTCCCAAAAATCTGATATGATAATCTCAGGTTTATTCTTCTCCCGCTGCAAAGTTCAAAATGATCGAACTCTATATATTGAAGTACACTCATAAAAAAAGATTTCATTATTAATTTTGGTGATTGATAATAAATCAAACCGAGCGAGACCTATCACTCAGTTTGATTAACACAACACTAATAGATTAAGGTATTAAACTAAATGCGGTTTATTTACCCACTGAAAAGCTTCTTTTAAGTCTGCTTTTAAATCTTCAATATTTTCCAAACCAACAGACAAACGAATTAAGTCTTTTGTTACTCCTGTACTTTCTTGAGCTTCATCGCTCAATTGCTGATGTGTTGTACTTGCTGGATGAATAATCAATGATTTTGTATCTCCTATATTGGCTAAAAGTGAAAACAGTTGTGTCTTGTCCGCAATGGTTTTTGCAGGTTCATAACCACCATCTACACCAAAAGTTACAATACCGCTCTGTCCTTCTGGCAAGTATTTTTTAGCAAGATTTCTGTATTTGCTTGTTGCTAATCCAGGGTAGTTGACCCAAGTAACTTCGGGTTGTTCTTGCAACCATTTTGCAAGTTCGAGTGCATTTTCGCTATGCCTTTTTATACGTAACTCCAATGTTTCTAAACCTTGTATAATCTGAAATGCATTAAATGGGCTCAGCGCACCTCCATAATCCCTTAAACCCTCAATCCTTACCTTAGCAATAAAAGCAGCAGCTTCTAAAGCTTCGCTATATATTAATCCATGATAACCTGCTGATGGTTCTGTAAATTCTGGGAATTTCCCATTGGCCCAATCAAAAGTACCTGCATCAATGATGACTCCGCCAAGTGCTGTTCCATTACCATTGATATATTTTGTTAGCGAATGAATAACAATATTGGCACCATAATCAATTGGGTTTAACAAATAAGGAGTCGCCACCGTATTATCCACTATCAAAGGTACTTTATACGCTTTGGCCTCTTTTGAAATGGCTTCTATATCTAGGACATCGAGTTTTGGATTACCAAGTGATTCAATAAAAAACGCTCTTGTATTTTCCTGAGCTGCCTTATTTAAGTTTTCTGGATTTGAAGGATCTACAAATGTTGTTGTAACACCATGTCTTGGAAGTGTTACGTTCAACAAATTATACGTACCACCATATAAACTATTTGAAGCGACAATATGATCTCCAGCTTTGAGTAGTGTAAGCAATGTCGTAGCTATTGCCGATGTTCCCGAAGCTGTAACAACTGCAGCAATACCGCCTTCTAAGGCTGCTAATCGCTGTTCTAAAATATCATTGGTGGGGTTGTTGATTCTAGTGTATATGTTTCCTGTTTCTGCCAAAGAAAATAGATTGGCAGCATGATCCGAATCATTAAACACATACGCTGTCGATTGATAAATAGGAACTGCCCTTGTTCCTCCATTGTTTTGGACATCGTGCCCTGCATGCAACGCCTTCGTTGCGAATTTTTGCGTACTCATTTTTCTAGTTTTTTGAGTTAAAATAAATTAAACCAAAAGCCAAATGCGCCTTAAAAAAGCGTACTTAATAGAAAAATGTTATAAAGAAATTGCTAATCACAGATGAGTAATTAGTCTCGAGTTATCTATCCGAATTTACAAAAAATGACTTGCACATTCAAGTAGAATTTAGCACCTTCTTAGTGAATCTAAGGGTTGCTAAGGCTTCAACGGGTCTATTCCCTCCACCTTTCTTGATAACATTTCAGTAAGTGTTTGAACTTTGTGAGTACAAATATTGCATTACAAAAATTTAATTTCAAAATAATTTGACCACTTTTTTATTTTTTTAACAATCCAAAACTACACAATTCACTGTAAATAAAACTCTTAAGCCAAGAAAGCAACATTAAATACTTATCACAATCATTCTATTTTTAAGATTTACTTATCAGTTAAAGACTTTCTATCTTAAATTTTAATCTTTACTTTTGCCAAGGCTATTTAAATTTTAAACAGTCTTAAAATTAAGAGGAAAAATTTGCCTGATTGCAACCTCTCTGTTTTTTTTATTTTAGAAACAGATACCTAAATAACTTTTAGGGATAAAAATGCTAAAACAGAAAGTAACCCACTTTTGTAGCGACAAAGCAATCACCGAAATTCCTTTTTAGTTTAATAACCTTAACAAAAAGATATTTATGCCATATTTATTTACTTCTGAAAGTGTTTCGGAAGGACATCCAGATAAAGTAGCAGATCAAATAAGTGATGCTTTAATTGATAATTTTTTAGCCTTTGACCCAGAATCTAAAGTGGCCTGTGAAACATTGGTCACTACTGGTCAAGTTGTGCTTGCTGGCGAGGTAAAATCCAACACCTACTTAGATGTACAAAAAATAGCGAGAGATACGATCAACAAAATTGGTTATACCAAGAGTGAATATATGTTTGACGGTAATTCTTGCGGTGTGTTCTCGGCAATACACGAACAGTCGGAAGATATTAATCGTGGTGTGGACAGAGCTTCTAAAGAAGAACAAGGTGCTGGCGATCAAGGAATGATGTTTGGCTATGCGACAAATGAAACCAATAACTATATGCCCCTGGCTTTAGATATTTCTCATTTAATCCTAAAAGAGTTAGCAGCACTTCGTCGCGAAAATTTGGATATCACCTATTTAAGACCAGATTCTAAAAGCCAGGTTACAATAGAATACAGTGATGATAACACACCTCAGCGTATTGATGCTATTGTCATTTCTACCCAACACGATGATTTTGACTCTGATGATGCCATGCTAGCAAAAATTAGAAAAGATATTGTTGAGATATTAATCCCTAGAGTCGTTGCTAAAGTACCAGATCATATTAAACCACTGTTTAATAACGATATTACGTATCACATTAACCCAACAGGTAAATTTGTTATTGGTGGGCCTCATGGGGATACAGGTTTAACTGGTCGGAAAATTATTGTGGATACTTATGGCGGAAAAGGTGCACATGGTGGTGGTGCTTTTTCTGGTAAAGACCCAAGTAAAGTAGACAGAAGTGCAGCTTATGCAACACGGCATATCGCTAAGAATTTAGTTGCAGCAGGACTTTGTGAAGAGGTATTAGTACAAGTCTCTTATGCAATTGGTGTTGTAGAACCTATGGGAATATTTGTGGACACCTATGGCACTTGTCCTTTTAACTTAACCGATGGAGAAATTGCAAAGAAAGTTGAAGCTATTTTTGATATGCGACCAGCCGCAATTGAAAATCGTTTAAAGTTGCGTCAACCAATGTATAGTGAAACAGCCGCATATGGCCATATGGGAAGACAAAATGAAGTCGTAAATAAAACCTTCGATCAACCTTATGGAGAACCTATTTCTATTGATGTTGAATTGTTCACATGGGAAAAACTTGATTATGTGGATAAAGTAAAATCGGCATTCGGTATTTAGTACGCATAATAAGCTTATAGCTTTTATAACCTCACAAACATTGTGGGGTTTTTTGTTTAGTCAATTTATAAAAAGGTAGGGAATTATTAAATCTATCTGTTTTATAAGAAAGATTAGCAACTCAATTAAATCAATACATTATGAAAAACATTAAAAATTTCCCAAATCTTATTTTAATGCTTCTACTTTCGTTATTCCTAGCAACGTCTTGTGAAAAAGACGATGGTGGTTCTGGAAGTGGAGAACAACAAGAAAATATTCCAGATACATTCTCAGAATATTTTGGCAACCAAATATCAAGGGATTTCCTTGGAAATGTTATCGATACTGACAGAAACCCAATCGAAGGCGTTACCATTACCATTGGAAATCAAACAGCCATCACGGACAGTAATGGTATATTCATTTTAAACGATGCTAATGTTAATGAACGTTTTGGCTATATAAAGGCTGAGAAAACGGGCTACATTCATGGATCACGAAGTGTCGTGCCCAGCAATGGAACCAACAAAGTAACTATTATGTTACTTGATGCTACTGTAACTGGCACCGTAAATAGTGGAACATCAGAAACTATAACTGCTAACGGTGGCAGTTCGGTTAGTTTTGACGGTAATTTTATGAAGGAAGATGGCTCTGCATATTCGGGCTCTGTGGATGTGATCATGCATCACTTAGACCCATCAGACGAGGATATGTCCATGCAGATGCCAGGAATGCTCTATGCACAAAATGAAGATGGTGCAGAACGTATGTTACAAACCTTAGGTATGCTTGCCGTAGAATTAAGAGGCTCTGGTGGTGAAGATTTAAATTTAGCAGAAGGGTCAACGTCTGAAATCAAGATTCCTGTGGATGCGAGTTTAATCAGTATAGCACCTGCTACCATTCCATTGTGGTATTTTGATGAAGTCAATGGCTACTGGAAAGAAGAAGGAGTGGCTACACTACAAGGTAATATGTATGTTGGTACGGTTTCACATTTTTCGTTTTGGAACTGCGATATACCAGCTCAAGCGATTACACTTTGTGTCACTGTTACTGATGAAGATGGCAACGCCCTAAACAATCTAAATGTAACCATAACAAGTGGAACATTTGGTACAAGAGGAGGCTATACCAATGAAAATGGTGAGGTTTGCGGTTATGTACCTAGCAATGAAAGCTTAGAACTCAATGTTTATAGTTATGAACTGTGTGGAGATGCTACATTACTTACAGAAATAGTTGGGCCATTTAGTACAGACTCTAGTATCTCAGTTATTTTACCTAGTAATCCAGACATAATACAAGAAACTATTACAGGTAACTTTAATACCTGTAGTGGTGATGCTGTTACCGATGGCTATGTACAAGTTTCTTATGGTAACCAAACCTTTACAGATGTTGTTAGCGACGGAACTTTTGAAGTCAATTTATTACGATGTACAGATAATGACACTTTTGGTATAGAAGGAAGTGATTTTGTTAACCTTCAGTCTACAGATAGTATTAGTTACACGTTTACAACTCCATTGACTAATATTGGCACCATTAGCGCATGCAATACAATTACGGAGTTTATACAATACACTATTGATGATGGTGATTCAGTATTTTTGACGGAAAATATTGATGCAAGCTTTTACATGAGTGGTGATATGCTTCCTAGATTAGGTATATCATCATATTCTAATGACCAAGAAGATTTTTTCTATTTTCAATTTAGACTCAATGACAATCCTCCTTATACTGGAGAATATTTGGCAAATGGATTTGGAGACGCCATAGGCTTTGGGTCAGAAAGTCAAGATTTACCATTTTTTGATGCTAACCCAAATAATACTGTAATTAGTAATATTACTAGCTTTGGCGACGTTGGAGACTATATTGATATTAACTTTAGTGGTGATTTCGTAAGTGTTAATGGCAATATAAGTTCCGTTACAGGAATAATCCATGTGCTGAGAGATAACTAAAGCTCATAAATATATTTTTAGTAAAAGCCTTCTTATAATAAGAGGGCTTTTCTTTTTTTATAAGAATTTTCACGCAACCATTTATTGATTTTTACATCTATTAAAAAAGAAAACTAAATCAATCGCTATGAAATCAACAAAAATTATCTCAACACTGCTGTTCACTTTTCTGTCACTACTTTCTTCTTGTCAAAAAGATGATGGTATCTCAGAACGCAACCAACAACAAGAAAATATTCCAGATACATTCTCAGAATATTTTGGCAACCAAATATCAAGGGATTTCCTTGGAAATGTTATCGATACTGACAGAAACCCAATCGAAGGCGTTACCATTACCATTGGAAATCAAACAGCCATCACGGACAGTAATGGTATATTCATTTTAAACGATGCTAATGTTAATGAACGTTTTGGCTATATAAAGGCTGAGAAAACGGGCTACATTCATGGATCACGAAGTGTCGTGCCCAGCAATGGAACCAACAAAGTAACTATTATGTTACTTGATGCTACTGTAACTGGCACCGTAAATAGTGGAACATCAGAAACTATAACTGCTAACGGTGGCAGTTCGGTTAGTTTTGACGGTAATTTTATGAAGGAAGATGGCTCTGCATATTCGGGCTCTGTGGATGTGATCATGCATCACTTAGACCCATCAGACGAGGATATGTCCATGCAGATGCCAGGAATGCTCTATGCACAAAATGAAGATGGTGCAGAACGTATGTTACAAACCTTAGGTATGCTTGCCGTAGAATTAAGAGGCTCTGGTGGTGAAGATTTAAATTTAGCAGAAGGGTCAACGTCTGAAATCAAGATTCCTGTGGATGCGAGTTTAATCAGTATAGCACCTGCTACCATTCCATTGTGGTATTTTGATGAAGTCAATGGCTACTGGAAAGAAGAAGGAGTGGCTACACTACAAGGTAATATGTATGTTGGTACGGTTTCACATTTTTCGTTTTGGAACTGCGATATACCAGCTCAAGCGATTACACTTTGTGTCACTGTTACTGATGAAGATGGCAACGCCCTAAACAATCTAAATGTAACCATAACAAGTGGAACATTTGGTACAAGAGGAGGCTATACCAATGAAAATGGTGAGGTTTGCGGTTATGTACCTAGCAATGAAAGCTTAGAACTCAATGTTTATAGTTATGAACTGTGTGGAGATGCTACATTACTTACAGAAATAGTTGGGCCATTTAGTACAGACTCTAGTATCTCAGTTATTTTACCTAGTAATCCAGACATAATACAAGAAACTATTACAGGTAACTTTAATACCTGTAGTGGTGATGCTGTTACCGATGGCTATGTACAAGTTTCTTATGGTAACCAAACCTTTACAGATGTTGTTAGCGACGGAACTTTTGAAGTCAATTTATTACGATGTACAGATAATGACACTTTTGGTATAGAAGGAAGTGATTTTGTTAACCTTCAGTCTACAGATAGTATTAGTTACACGTTTACAACTCCATTGACTAATATTGGCACCATTAGCGCATGCAATACAATTACGGAGTTTATACAATACACTATTGATGATGGTGATTCAGTATTATTATTTGAAAACTTTTCAGCTGCATTTAACGAAAACCTCAATAGCTCTTCTGCTCCTAGTATAGATATCGTAGGGCGAGGCAATAATCAAGTTGATTGTTTTTATTTAAATGGTCGATTGGATAACTCAAACTATCTGGGAACATATGACCACATCAACTATGATATCCTTAACGATACTGGATTTTTCATCGGCGAATGCATAAGCATTTCAGACGAAAATAATAGTATTATTTATAACCTTTCGGCCATAGGCGAAATCGGTGAATACATTGATATAAATTTCAGCGGATCTTATGAAGATAATAATGGCAACCCTCACACAATTAATGGAGTTGTACATGTCTTAAGAGACCAATAGAATAAAAGGAAACGAAAAGCCTTATCCACTTCGGATTTGCCAGGTTAGAAGAGAAGGCATCCTTTTAATTTATAAAGTATAAGTCAATCGAAACGTTACGAACCGCGCCTGTATAAAGGTCTCAGAACTAAATACTGAGATATTACCAGCTCCATTGCTAATATTAGAGTCAATGTCTAATAAGTTAGAGGCGATTAATGAGTATTCCCATTTGGCATCTCTATTCTTTCTGTAACGTAAAGAGGCATCCCAAGTTTTAAAGGATTCTTTATTGCCGTCGTTATTTTGCTCTGTAAAGGTAAAATCCGTAATAAAGGTTAAGGCATCCCATACATAAGCATCGAACCTTACAGATGGTGCATGTGTGATAAATTTTGTTGAGTTACTTCCCTGGTCATTATCGTTAACCGTATATCTATATCTTAACCTAACATTTGGTGCTTCTCTAAAGTTGGTTCTTATTTCTGGTGAGTAGCTCTGTGTAAAACTCTCGTTTAAGGATTGCCTCCCCTGTACAAACTGGTTAAGCTTACTATACGAGAAGTTTGCTCCTAATCGTGCTCTAATTTTCCCAAAAGTACGTTCTACACGACCAAAAACTGTAGCGTTTTCATCCGCAAATTGCGAATTAAAGAACGAACTTGTTCTAATAACACTTTCAAAATTTGTTAAGGAACGTATCTGGTCTTCATTAATACTATAATTAACCCCAGCAAAAACATTGGTGTAGTTAAATAAATTAAAACTACTATAGAATAACCTAAAATTATGTGATAAGGCATTTTGTAATTCTGGATTACCAAATTGAATACTATTAAAATTATTTAAGACCAAGCCTTCAGCTATATTGGTGACATCCGTAAAAGTGTTGGTCATGTTATAGTTGAGTTGTAAAGCTTCACTTTTCTTAAACTGAATTCGCATTTCAAAATCTGGCAACACATCAAAGAAGTTATCTTTAAATGTATTATTTGCTTGTGTATTTTGATTGCTATAGGCATGAAAAGATACTCCAGGCGTAAAGATGAATTTACCGGTTTTAAATCGATAATGCACACCCAAATACACATCACTAAAGCGGTATTCAACATCTTCATTTTCAGCAGATAACAAATTACCATCTAAATCTGTGAGTATTGGTGTTGGATCTAAACGTGTATCATCATCTAAAAACTGAAAGAGATTTGAATTGAACTTTTGGTTACTAAAAATTGTCCCCAAAGTAAGATTGATATTGCTCTTAGAATTCAAAATATTATAATAATCTAACTTTACATCTAATTGGTTACTCTTAACACGTCGTTCCTGATTAATATTGTAATTGAACTGATCTCTGTTGAAACCGAGATTTTCAGCAGTTTCATCAAAAGCATCTTCATCTGGCAACATATCATTGGGGTCGTTACCATTATCATTATTTGTAGGATCATTTACCAGCAAAGCATTATAAAACGGATCCTCATCTTTTAGAAGATGTTGTACCTCGAGTGCAAAAATATTATCCTCATTTAAAGTGTAGTAGTAATTTAGATTTTGGTTGATACTATAAGGATTTACCTGGTCTACTTGGTCTGTACTACCTACTACGGATGAGAATAAATCCTGGCGTTCTTCATCATCAGAAATACGTGCTAAAATATCGTAATCTAATTGATTGTTTACATTAGGTTTGTAAGATGCACTCAACTTCGCTATAGCTTGATTTGAAGCTTCTCTACCACTTTGTACTGTAGATTCATCTGGCGGTAAACTTGCCGATTCGTCTATTGGAGTACTTGGGTCATCTTCTACTTCAATATAGTCAATAAAGCTTTCCTCTCTAGTTCTTAAGCGACTGCTGTTGTATATTAAAAACCCACTTAAGTCCAAAGCTTTATTTGGGGAATAGCTAAAGTTAGCTGTGGCTAATTTTGTAATAACTTCTTGGGCATTTTGTATATTGGTAAGACCTCCAAGCCCATTGTCACCCAAGTTAATACTGGTTCCACTTGTTCTACTTGGCAATCTAAATCCTCCACCAAAACCTCTTAAATCTCTGTTAGTAAGTGCCACTTCCCCAATATTATTCATATCGCCAATAATATTGATACTGTATTTTGGACTATAATAAAATAGCTTGGGCTGTACTAAATATAATTCATCATTTGGAGATGGTGCGGCACCAGCACCTGCAGTAATGTCTCCAAACCAAAAATTTTCTTTACCTTCTTTTAGTTTGATATTTATGGCTACATTGTCTTGGTTATTGGTAACACTACGCAACTGACCAACCTCAGAATAATTACGCAATACCTGAACTTTATCCACAGCATTGGATGGAATATTTTTAGTAGCCAGTTTGGTATCTCCATCAAAAAAATCCTTACCATTTACCATAAGTTTACTTACCGTTTTCCCTTCGACTTCAATCTGTCCATCTTCATTAATCTCAACACCCGGTAACTTTTCTAGAACATCTTCCAACTTTCGTTCTGACCCATTTTTAAAGGAATCTGCATTGTATATAAGTGTATCACCTTTAATGGTCACTGGCATCTCATAAGTGAGCTCCACAGCATCTAACGCGTTATCAGTAAGCAATTTAAAGTCTTTGAGGATATTTGCTTCTTTGGTAGAAACAACTTCCTCAAAAGTCTTTAGGCCGATATAGCTCACTTGGATTTTATATGTTGCGTTTTTACCTAAAGCCAAAACGTATTTACCTTTATCGTTAGTAATAGCATAAGACTCTAAAGCACTGGTTTGTTGATTAATGGCAATAACATTAGCTAACTCTAAAGGGTTACCAATACTATCTTTTACAATACCCTGCATTTTAATTTGGGCAAAAGAATAGCTTGCTACTACACAGCATAGTAGTACTAATAATTTTCTCATAAGTTGATTAGATTGTGTTGTTTTTAGTTTCTTCGACCACCTCCGCGACCTCTTCGGCCACCATACATTTCGCGCATTTCTTGCATTTTCTTAGTGATAATTTCGTTATACTCGGCTTGGGTCACCTCTTCTCCTTTTTCAGGTTTTTCTATATTGTCTTTTTCTTCAGGGTTCATTACAATCTTAGTACATAAAATTGTTGTTCTATCTGCACTCACTTCCAAAATAAGTCCCGGTAAACCCCAAAAATCATCAGGACCTTGATTAATCGGTATTTGTGGTGTGTACCATGCCACAACTTCTATAGTTTTTGGAACTTCAATGTCTTGCATTGGGTCGTCACTTGTTTTTGTTGAATCCTTAGCAACTTTCCCTTTGGCCTTTTCTTTATCATCATTTTTTGATCCTTGCCCCGGCCCTCGTCTTCGCATGCTTCTCCAATCAAATTTATCAACAGTTTTTGTAGCTGTAGCTTTAAAGCATGTGTACTGACCTATTTGTTTGGTTTCTGTTCCCATTTTCCACTCCAAGCCTTTCAGTTCATCTTTAATCAAAAACTGTTTACCAAAAAATTCTTGATCTTGTAGCATTTCTTTGGTCTTAACATTTTTATATTTGGGTCCACCCGTAAAGCTACTTCCAAAACGACCAAAGCCTCCGCCAGATCCAGGAGCTTCAAGTTTTTCATCCTCTTCGTATATGGATTCCGTTTTATTAAAAGTTAGTATGTACTCTTTTTCTAAAAATTTTTTCATACGCGCTTCTACTTCCTTTTTTCGTTCTGGTGTCATTTCTCGTCCTCCCCACTGATCGAGATCCATTGTGGTTTTGGACATATAATGAGCTTTACCTTGAAAATCTTGCGAAAAAGAAAATAGACCAGTGCATATAGCAACTATTAATAATATGGTTTTTGAAATTGAGGTTTTCATCTTAAAGGTTTAATGTTGAACTACAAATGTAATCTTAAATATCATTTAGTCTTTCATTAGATAAGCCTTACATTGATAGAATTCAATCTGATTAATATTGAACTCGTTTAATAGAGTTCTTGTGATTTGACCTATTTAGATGCTAAAGGTTAAATTTAATTGTGCTAAACTTATGTTAATTTATTAACCTCGTCTACGCCCCATTCTGTTATTACGGAATTCTTTCATTTTCTCTACTATGGTTTCTTGATATTTTGCTTTGGTTATCTCTTTACCTTTATCTGGAGCTTCAATCTCTAACTTCTCTTCGGGATTCATTACTATTTTAGTACAAAGCATTGTGGTATTACCAGCACTAACCTCTAAAATTAAACCTGGAAGTCCCCAATATTCTAGTGGCCCATGACTAACGGGTATTTGCGGAGAATACCAAGCTTCAACATCTGTCATCGCAACTGTAGTCTCTTCTGTTTCTGTACTTTCGGTATCAGATTCTTTAACGGTATTGTTAGCATTTCTTAATCGGCTCCATGAAAAATCATACCATGCTAAATCGTTGGTTGGAATAGATGCCGTAGCTTTAAAGCACATATAATTGCCTATCTGTTTCGTTTCTTTTCCCAGTTCCCAATCTATGTCTTGTAATTTATCTTTCACCAAAAACTTTTTTCCGTAGAATTCTTGACTTTGAATCTGCACATCTGTCTTTACATTTTTATACTGTTTCCCTGGCGCAAAATTCTTTCCCCAAGAATCAGTCGCTCCAGACATGGCATCTAACTTTTCGTCTTCGTAAAACAATGCTTCTTCTTTATTAAAGGTCAGTATGTATTCTTTTTTTAACCTATTTTTAAGTCTTGCCTTAACTTGCTTTTTCTGTTCTTCACTTAGTCTTGCTCCCCATCTTCCCAATTCCAAAGTAGACTTTGAGATATAATGGGCTTGTCCCTGAAACTCATCAGTCTTAGATTGAGTTACTGGATTAAAATCATTGGGGAAAAAAAATAATACTATTATTAAGCTAAGCTTAAATGCTATTGATTTCATGATATGAAAGTATTAATGTTAATGCTGTTCAACAAAACTACACGAACATTAAACAAAAATGATTTGATTTATCATAAAATTAACTCCTTCAACATATTAATCCTTAACCGCCTATAGTGAAACTCATACTTTCCCCATTTCTATCTCCTTTTTTTGGTCTAAAACGCTCCATCATTTCTTTAGCCTTTTTATCCATAATCTTATCATACTTCTCCTGATTGACCTCTTTACCTTTTGTAGGTTCTGCGATTTCAATCTTTTCTTTAGGGTTTAGTACAATCTTACTACAAATTACAGTAAGTTTTCCGTCATGCACTTCTAGGATTAAACCCGGTAAGCCTTGGTAATAATCTGGCCCATTATTTACAGGAATTTGTGGTGTGTACCACGCAGTAACGGTACGCTCTTCCATATCTGGCTCTTCATCTTCCCCTTTCATTTCTTCATCATTTGTACTTGAAAATAATCTCGGTTTTTCAACCATCTTGGTGAATATTGCTTTATAACATTGGTATTCCCCAATGTATTTCGTTTCGGACTTCAACTCCCAATCAATTTTTTCGAGATTATCTTTCACTAGAAATATCTTACCATAAGTATCTACTTTTTCAGAAAATCTCTGATCTTTTGTATTTTTATAGAGCACATCAGAACCACCGCCACCTCCAATACTGACAATTCTAACACCTTCACCTAAACCAGCATTGGGTTTATCCAATTCTTCCTCTTGTTTATACACAGACTCTTCTTTATTAAAGGTTAACTTAAAGGTCTTTTGAAACTGTTTTTTCATCATTTCCACCATCTTGGATTGCATTTCAGGATTTACCTGAGTACTATCTAGCTTAATATCTAATTGCCTCTGAGTTTTGTAAGTCGCAATACCCTGAAAATCTTGTGCTTGCAAAGTCGCTACCAAACTCAAAAGCGCCATAATCAATGTCCGTATGAGTGTTGTCATTTTACTGAATTTTAAGTGTTACACTACAAATATGTATAAACTATTTTTTCTATTGAGTTAATGAACGTTAACGTGTGTTAAGCGATTAGTTTTACTTAAGTATTACCCATACTTTTGGTGTATGAATGATAGATTGTACAAATATATTCTTTACATCATTTCATTAGTTATTCTAGCAACTATTGGAATTCAAGTCTATTGGAATTATAAGAACTACCAGACAAATAAGCAGCAACTAATTAGAGACGTGCAGATAAGTTTAGACAAAGCCGTGGACGATTATTATGCAAGTTTGGCCAAAGAAACATCTTATACATTTACCACAGACACAGTAGCACCGGATTCTTTAGGTAAAAATAATTCTATAGTAAAATCACATCTAGATGGTTTTAATATAGTCCCAGATTCAATAAACCTTATAAAACTGAAGGACGTCAGTGGTTTGCGAGTAGTGAAAGATTCAAAACCCGATTCACTATTTGTTAATTTTTTTGCCGATTCTGATGCTTTAAACCTTCAGCAAATCGAATTGTTAACTACAAAAATCTTCATCTCCATGCGAAACGACTCATTAGATGTTAGAAAGGTAAACACGCTTCTTATTGAAGATCTAAAAAGAAAAAAACTAGATTTAGATCATCACCTTTCTTATTATCATAATGTATCAGATTCCTTTTTTTCTAATAAAAACATTCATAAGCCCGAACGTGAATTTCTTAATAGCTATAATATATATGTAGAATCTAACTCAGAATTTCTTCCAGAAAACAGTTATTTAAAATTAGGCTTTGCAAACGAAACCAAAACCATTTTAAAACGGAGTTTGGTTGGTATTTTAATATCTTCACTTTTGGTACTTGCGGTTATAAGTTGCTTGTTCTATCTATTAAAAATTATTAAGCGTCAAAAACAATTAGCTGAAGTAAAAAACGACCTCATTAGCAATATTACCCACGAGTTTAAAACCCCAATAGCTACCATTGGAGTTGCTTTAGAAAGCATCAATGATTTTAACGGTATTGATAATAAAGAAAAGACCAAAAAGTACATTGCTATGTCTTCTGAGCAATTAAAAAAATTGAACTTAATGGTAGAAAAGCTCCTTGAAACCGCAACTTTAGATAGTGATAATTTAGAACTCAACAAAACACCTGTAGATGTCGTAGAACTGCTTCACCAGTTAGTCCATCATTATAAAATTCAATATCCCAATAAAGAGTTTAACACTAATATGGAAGTTGACAGTTTAAGGATTAATGTTGATGCTTTTCATTTTGAAAATGCTTTGAATAACATTTTAGACAATGCCATAAAGTATGGAGGAAATCGTATTTCTATTGATTTAACCTTAAAAAAAGGAATTTTTAATATTCTAATTTCTGACGATGGAAATTCATTATCAAAAGAAAACAAAGAGCGTATATTCGAAAAATTTTACCGCATTCCAAAAGGTAATACGCACGATGTTAAAGGCTTCGGAATTGGATTGTATTACACCAAAACCATCATTGACAAACACCAAGGTTCTATTGTGCTTGATTTAAATAAAAGCTTAACCACATTTATAATTACACTTCCAAATGACTAAAAACATAAAACTTTTATTGGCGGAAGACGGAACTGCCTTAGGTCAAATTGTGAAGGAAAGTCTCGAAACTAGGGATTTTGAAGTTGTTCTATGTCACGATGGCGAAAAAGCTTTTGAAAAATATCAAACCGAGTATCCAGAATTATTGGTACTCGATGTTATGATGCCAAAAAAGGATGGTTTTACTTTAGCTAAAGAAATTAGAGCTATTGACGATACTATTCCCATCATATTCTTAACCGCAAAATCCCAACCTGCAGATGTCGTCGAAGGGTTTTCAATTGGTGGCAATGACTACCTTAAAAAACCTTTTAGCATGGAAGAGCTTATTGTTAGAATTCATAATTTATTAAAGCGCACAAAAGTTCAAAAAACAGCTACAATTATAGAAATTGGCAACTACACATTCAATTTCCCTAAGCAACAGTTACGGTATAATAATGAAGACACTGTACAATTAACACATAGAGAAGCGCATCTCTTATTTCATCTTGTACAAAATAAGAATCAGGTTTTAGATCGTTCCTTAATTTTGAACAAACTATGGGGTACCGACGATTTCTTCTCTACTCGTAGTATGGATGTTTTTATTACCAAACTTCGTAAAAAACTTAAAAAAGATGAGAGTATTAAGATTATCAACGTGCGTGGATTTGGCTATAAATTAACGGTTTAATGGCATTTCATCCATAAGATTTTAAAAACCTAATAATTCTCCGTATAAGAATTGGTTCAATTTTTGTACTTTTCTAAATCCTATGCGAAATGTGCTTTTTTTCTTTTTCCTAATAAGTTTTTCAGCAATTGCTCAAAAACAAATACATACCAGTGCAAAAGATTCTACAATATTAAAAGCTGATAGAATATTTGGCGTAGATACTTTTGGAACGCTATACTACACCACAGAAGATAATACGTTTTACCAAAAGACCAAGGACACTACGATTACCTATACCAACTTTCAACTGAGTGAAATAACAACCGCAAATGCTTTTAATCCCCTGAAGATCAATATATTCTATCAAGATTTTAATACCGTAATTATTTTGGACAATCGATTGGCTGAAATTTTTAAAGTCGACTTTAATACTGTTCAACCCTATAAAAATGTGAGCTTTGTTTCTACAGGCTTTGATAATACACTTTGGATTTTCAATCAAGATTTACAGCAGTTAGAATTGTATGATTATAAAACCAATAAAATACGATTAAAAGCAGTACCAGTACAGGCTGATGTCCTAGATCTTAAGAGTGATTATAACTACTGTTATTTACTGACAGAAAAATATCTATACATTTATAATTATTTTGGAAGTCTGGTCAACAAACTTGAAAATATTGGTTATGAATCTATGGCATTTAGTAAGGCACATTTGGTTTTAAAAAAGGGGCAGCAACTTTATATTTTACCTAAAAAAGAGACTGAAATACAACCTATTGCACACCCAAATTTGTTAATAAATCAGTTTTTGGTAACCAATGAAACCTTGTATATTTACGACGACGAAATTCTACGTCAATACCAACTTAAACTAGAATAAATTATGCACATTGCTGTTGCAGGAAACATAGGAGCAGGTAAAACGACGCTCACGAAATTACTGGCCAAACATTACAGGTGGGAAGCGCAATTAGAAGATGTAGTTGACAATCCATATTTGGATGATTTTTATAATCAGATGGAACGTTGGAGCTTTAATTTACAAGTGTATTTCTTGAACAGTAGATTTCGCCAGGTCAACCAAATCCATAATAGCGGAAAGGATATCATCCAAGACCGAACCATATATGAAGATGCACATATTTTTGCACCAAACCTTCATGCAATGGGTTTAATGACCAATCGCGATTTTGAAAACTATTCTTCTTTGTTTGAGCTCATGGAATCTTTTGTAAAAGGTCCCGATTTGCTCATTTACCTACGTAGTTCCATACCCAATCTAGTCGCACAGATCCACAAGCGTGGTCGAGATTACGAAAATACCATTAGCATCGATTACTTAAGTCGACTCAATGAGCGTTATGAAGCTTGGATTACCAAATACGACAAAGGCAACTTATTGATTATTGATGTAGACGATTTGGATTTTGTTGACAATCCTGAGGATTTAGGCGGCATTATCAATAAGATCGATGCGCAGATCAATGGATTATTTTAGGTCATAAAGCCTTTCACAATTATTTTTAAATAACGAACCCATGCTTTTTAGCGTGTTCAATAGCTTGTGCGCTACTTTCTACCATTAAAACTTCTGTGGTTTTAAAACTTTCTACCAGACCTCTAACACGTAACATTTTCTTTTTGTGCTTAACACTACGTAGATAAATGGCCAAAATCCGATCTGGGAATTCCTCTGCAATCTCCATGTATATATCAGGGTCGTGCTCACCACTATCACCTATCAAAATAAACGGTAAATTTGGATATGTTTTTAGTAAATTTAAAATCTCTTTTTGCTTTTGAGGTTTTTCATCCTGCGATCTTCTTTTAAGCAGATTGCTCATGCTCCGCAATAAAATAGGGCCTTTTGGAAAATTGTTCTGTCTTAAAAACAATTCGAGATAACGGTACAAATTCCAAGGACTATGGCTCACATAAAATATAGGATTAGCATTTTTACCAGAAGCACCTCTGTGTAATTTATGATAAAATTCGGCAGCACCTTCAAGCGGAATTCTATTTTTGGCATGTCTAAATACCGAATTATAAATTACTTTCCACTTTAAGGTCGAAACTACTCCCGTATGTAAAATGGTATCATCAATATCACTTGCAACACCAAATTGCGCATTTGTTGAAGGAATAAGAATTTCTCCTGGAAATCTATTTTCGTTTTGAATCGTTCGCTTAACATTAACGTCGTTATAAGATAATTCAAAGGACAGCCAACCTTCCTTATTTGTTATGGCCTTTAAACTTTCAAGATTGGCCTCAACTTTATAATAACCTTCACTGTCCGTAACTCCCTTTAGAATTTTATTGTTTGGCAGTTTTATATTGATACCAACATTTTTGATTTCATCAGTTTCAAAACGTTTCCAAGTATTAACGATAAGATGCCATGTATGCTGGTGCTCAAGGTCAATAGATTCATCTTCCAAGGCTCGTCCACGGGCATAGAAATGAGAGTCTGTGCCATAACCTTGAAATGCAATAATCTGCAGAGGATCTTTTTTGAACATTATATATGTTTGCTATAAAAATAAGAAAGCCTCGTTAAAAACGAGGCTCATAAAAACTAAATTTAATAATTATTTGATTAAAAGCTTTTTAGAAAGACCTTTAGAATTATTAATTATATATAATCCTGAAGTCAAATCTTCTAGATTAAGAGATTTTGAATCAGCGACTTGTTTTATAAGTCTTCCCGACATGTCATAAATTTGGTAATCATCTACTTTACTAAAATTTACTTGATGCGTAGCTGGGTTTGGAAACATACTAAAATTGTCATTTAAGTTATATTCATTAAGACTTAAAGACACATTATCTAGTGAATAGATAGTCAATGTAGCACTGACTTCATTAGAAACTATAATAAGGGCTGTTCCTGTAGGACTATCGTCTTCACTTACAAAAACAATACCTTCTGGCCCAAGGTCTCCACTCTCAGGATCTCCAGCAACTGAGCCACGATTGTTAAGATACTGAATAAATACAGGTGCAGATGGGATGGTGACATCATATATCATTACGCCACCAATACGTTCTAGAAGTACAAACGCATAATATGAGCCATCTATTTCTTCTACTATTACCGCTTCAGGCTCAGGACCTTTATTATCACTTCTATTCTTGAAACTATTGTTGCTATTGCTTGCATTAAAGATTGCACCATAAGTAGCATCTGCCGCAGTTATCACTTCAAAATCATTACCACTATCTGAGACTAAATTACCAGTATCAGCCTCGAAAATACTGAATGATCTACCACCATAAACATGAATCTCTTCAAATTCTGGATCAGTATCTGTATTACCAGAAGCGATAGTTACGTTAATATCCCCCAAATTGGTTTCCAAAGCTAAAATATCGGCATCCCCAAACACCGACGGGTCTAAAACGTAATCACTGTCTCCTAGTTTACGTTCCTCAGCATAACCATTATAATCACGGGCATCACCTTCATTAGCAGTTATGATATAAGATTGACCACCAATGTTAAAATAATCAATACCATCTGGCATATACATTCCATATATTGGCCATGTGGCATCAAAGATAAAATCAGTTTCATCACTTGTATCCAAACTATTCTCTATTTGGCTGTGGTCTTTTAAGCCAAAGGCAACAACATCTGTAACCATATTTGTTGATAAATCCACAATGGCCATAGCATTATTTTCCTGTAATGCAACATAAGCTATTTGGCTATCATCGGATACAGCTATGTACTCTGGCTCCAAATCTTCTGAAACAGTTGCGCCTGGCCCAAAAATACGAACACCTTCTGCCAATAAAGTAGTTTCTTGAGAATCAAAAGCGTTAAAGCTTATATTGATAACATCACTTTGATCTATACCTGCTAAACCGCCTGTAACATCAATAACAGAAATACTGCCTTCTGGATCTATGGTATAGTCACCGTTAGGTTCTCCTTCATTAGCAGAAACTAACTTTGTACCATCTGGGGTAAATGTTATCATATCTGGCAAAGCTCCTACTGTTACTATTACTTGGTTATTGCCGTCAATATCTGAAAACATTACAAAACCTGGATCCGTAGAAGGGTCTGCTGCAATTGCTACCGCTAATAAACCATCACTGACAGCAACACTTTGAACTCCATCTGTATTTGCAGGTAGACCAATAGTTGCTATGGGTGAAATACTACTCGGATCCGAAAAATCCAAAACTTCGATACTTTCATCATTTGTTACAAATAAACGCTGCGATGCTGCATCGTAAGTGGTGATTTCAGCAGTACCGCTCACATCCACCAAATAATCTGACAAAAAATTTACATCTAAAGCAGAAGTATTTTCTGTCGGCACTATGGTATCATCGTCTAATATATAGACAGAAAAAGCAGCCTCGCTTCCAATAGATGCACCAATAGCATTTTCTAACATAACCATAAAATACAAATCACTACCATCCGCACCGTTATCTAAGATCGGGATACTCAATGTTTGATCATCTGTACTGCCTGATAAAAATGTTAATGCTTGTACAGTTGGAAATGTAAAATCAACTCCTTCTGATGCCGTACCTCCAGCAACTAAAACAACATCAACGGTAACGTCTGATGTAGGAGCTTCTGAAATTGAAACAGTCAAAGTGATACTAGTATCGTTTTCCATTACTGAATCATAAACTGCAGTAAATTCTACCTCAGGAAGTGTTGATGGTAGTACATTACCTGGAGAACCGATATTCGGAACATCATTCATAGCTCCACCTAAAGCATCTGTTGCAACCGCATTATTGGCATTACCAACTGTACTAAAAGCTGTAAGACTGACATCGTAAGACTGTCCGTCATTAGCTGCTGTATCTGGATAAGAAGCAGTTTCAAAAGGCGATGACATATTTGGATCCCCTAACCAAAGGGTTACACTGTCGCCACTTCCACCAAGTCCAGCTCCGTCTGTAAAACCAATTTCAATTCCTGTGAGATCCACAACAGCTCCCCAAATATTAGAGAATGTATCTACCTCCCCAGATGCATTATCAGAAATTAAAACGATTACAGTCTCACCAGGTTGAATATCCGTAATACCCAAAATTACATCGGCATCAGCTGCATCTGCCGACTCATCGTCATAGTATAAATCTTCGTTAACACCAGAAACCCAAGCTACAGTGCCTGAATTATAAATTTCGAACCAGTCCTCGGTTAAATCTGTACCGTCCTGACCAGGAAACATTTCGGTAATTTGCAGATTAACTTGTGCAAAACCGATAGTTTGAAGTAATAAAGTTAAGAGTAAAATAGTTTTTTTCATGTTGGATTAATTTTATTTCCATAAAACTAATATCAAAACATATCACCTTTGTTAGGTCTAAGTTAACATATTGTAAAACAAAAAACCACGCCAAATAGCGTGGTTTTTTATCAGTCAATACTTTATAATTATTCTTTCTCTTTTTGTGTTTTTTCGTGAGCACTAGACTTCTTTTCAGTTATAACAGTTTCTACATTTCCAACTTCTGTAATAGTTGCCACAGCTTTTTCTGAATTAGCTGTGCTCTTATTATTTTCTTCCGTTACAACTGAAATTGAATGTTCTACTTCAGCTTCATTTATCACCGCATAACCTTCTTCTGTACCATGACCACCTAAGATAGGTGCAATCACTAAACCAACCAAACACGTCAACTTAATTAAGATGTTCATAGAAGGCCCAGAAGTATCTTTAAATGGATCACCAACGGTATCACCTGTAACGGCAGCTTTATGAGCATCTGAACCTTTCTTTTCTATCTTACCGTTTACCATAGCACCAGCTTCAAAAGACTTTTTAGCGTTATCCCAAGCACCACCTGCATTGTTTTGGAAAATCGCCCACATTACACCACTTACACAAACACCTGCCATATAACCACCTAATGGTTCAGCACCAAATACTAATCCAATAATAATAGGAGTAACAATTGTTATTAAACCAGGTAATAACATTTCTTTTAAGGATGCTTTAGTTGAGATTTCAACACATTTATCATATTCTGGTTTACCTGTACCTTCCATAATTCCTGGAATTTCACGGAACTGACGACGTACTTCTTTCACCATTTCCATCGCAGCCTTACCAACGGATTTCATTGCTAATGCAGAAAATACAACTGGAATCATTCCTCCAACAAATAACATTGCTAAAACATCAGCTTTAAAGATATTAATACCATCAATTCCTGTAAACGTTACGAAGGCTGCAAATAGAGCTAATGCGGTTAACGCAGCAGAAGCAATTGCAAATCCTTTACCGACAGCTGCAGTGGTATTACCTACTGAATCTAATATATCCGTACGCTCACGAACTTCATTTGGCAATTCTGCCATTTCAGCTATACCACCAGCGTTATCTGCGATAGGGCCAAAAGCATCAATTGCTAATTGCATCGCTGTAGTTGCCATCATTGCTGAAGCCGCTAATGCTACACCGTAAAATCCTGCTAATTCATAAGAACCATAAATGGCTGCTGCAAATAGTAATACAGATGCTGCAGTACTCTTCATACCAACAGCTAAACCTGCAATGATATTAGTTGCTGCGCCTGTTCCAGAATTCTCAACAATATCATTTACTGGTGCTTTTCCTAAACTTGTATAATAAGCAGTTACCCAAGAAATCAATCCACCTACGGCTAAACCGATTACAGCACTCCAAAATACATTTATTGAAGGAATAAGTTTCGCACCTTCACCAAAGAAATTCATTGACATTTCTGAAGGTAACATCCAATCAATTAAGAACCAACTCGCTATTAATGTAATTAAAATAGCACCCCAGTTACCCATATCTAAAGCTTTCTGAACCTGTGGTTCTTTAGCCTCATTATTTTTAATACCTACTAAGAATGTGCCCAATATAGAAGCAATGATTCCAACACCTGCAATCACCAATGGTAAAAGAATTGGACCCATCCCGTCAAAAGCTTCTGTGACAGTACCTGCAGCTCTCATATCACGCAATACATAATTACCTAATACCATAGAAGCTAATACCGTTGCTACATACGATCCGAATAGGTCAGCTCCCATACCTGCAACATCACCAACATTGTCACCTACGTTATCCGCAATAGTAGCTGGGTTACGAGGATCATCTTCAGGAATACCAGCTTCAACCTTACCTACCAAATCAGCACCAACATCGGCAGCTTTCGTATAAATACCTCCACCTACACGTGCAAATAACGCAATAGATTCAGCCCCTAATGAGAAACCAGCTAAGGCTTCTAAAACTACAGTCATATTATCATAAAAAGAACCTTCACCAGTCATGTACATATTAAGGAAAAGTATGAAGAAGATACTTAAACCTAATACAGCTAAACTCGCTACACCCATTCCCATTACTGTACCACCACCAAAAGAAACCTTTAATGCTTTTGGTAAGCTAGTTCTTGCAGCTTGTGTTGTACGTGCGTTGGCATCAGTTGCAATACGCATCCCAATATTACCTGCAAGTGCACTGAAAATAGCACCTACAATAAATGCTAGAATAATAATATATTCCGTTGATGGTACTAAATAAGCCACCACGCCTAATAATGCACTAGCAATGACAACGAATACAAGAAGTAAGCGGTACTCTGCACTTAAAAATGCCAAAGCACCTTCTTTAATACTTGCAGAAAGCTCTTGCATACGCTCGTTACCTGAATCTTGTTTTTTAACCCAAGCATATTTTGCCCCCATAAAGATTAGACCAATGATTGCCAAGATTGCTGGCACATAGAGAATGTATTGTTCCATTTTAAATTTGATTTGTTTTTAGCTGGGCAAAAGTAGTAAAATGAATGCGAATAGAAAAACCCTTTGTCGAGTATTGCCAAAGGGTTTTGTAATTGTTATGTTATTACATCAATCAGATGGTAAAATCACCATTAATTTTGTGTTCGCTATTATTATATCTATCAATACATTTGTCAAATATTCTCACAGCTTCAGCTGCGTCTCCCCAACCCCCGACATCTACTTTCTTTTTTTCCAAATCCTTATATACCTGAAAAAAATGTTCAATTTCCTTCAATCTATGAGGATTAAGATCAAAAACATCATTTCTCTTATTCCAAATAGGGTCAGAGACCGGAACACAGATAAGCTTTTCATCCGGACCTTTTTCGTCAGCCATGTGAAACACCCCAATCGGTTTAACTTCCATTACACACATAGGAAAGGTGGGTTCTGCCGTTAGTATAAGGACATCGAGCGGATCACCATCTAGAGCTAAAGTTTCTGGTATAAAACCATAATCACCTGGATACATCATTGAAGAAAATAACATACGATCAAAGCGAATTTTATTCAATTCAAAGTCGTATTCGTATTTATTACGGCTTCCTTTAGGGATTTCTATTAACACATCGAAGGTTAATTTTCCTGTACTTGTCATTGAATTTTTTTTTAATCCCATAAAACGGGAGACTATTACATTATACTCTAAAAAGGCTGTAAAGATAAGTAAGTGTTTAAGTTTCACCAACTAAATAGTAATTGAGTTTTTTGATCTTTCCCTTCTCTCTTAATTACTATCTTATCGTCCTATTTTCATTAATCGGAAAAAATCATAAAACGCTTCCCTAACTAAAAACAGTACTTTACGCATTCATCTATTGGTATAACTAAAACCAATTTTATACCTTTAGCATTAACCGCTAGTTTTGACATAAACAAAACACAACTATTATGAAAGTACATGTATTTACTCAAAAACAATCGTTTAAAGTTTTAGGATTTATAGGATTTTTAATTATGGCTTTACTGGCATTTAATCCAGCTTACGGCCAATCCGAAGTAACAACAACTGAAACCGCCTCTGGTGAACGTACAGTTAAAGGGGTAATAAGCGATGAGAAAGGACCGCTTAAAGATGTTAACATCATTCAAAAAGGTACTAGAAATGGCACTGTTACCAATGAGAAAGGCGAGTTTACATTTCCTGTGAAACTAAATACGGGTGATATTTTATTGATTACTTATTTAGGTTACGAAACACAAAGAGTTAAAATTGAGGATGATACAACTTTTATTGATATTGTATTAACCGATGACTTAATCGAGATCATTGGTACTTTAGACACGGGTAAGCCATACAAGTCTAAACGAAAAAATTAACTAAACGTATTGATTGTCTTAAGCGTAATTCTTCGGATTTGAAACCATTATTAATTAGTCTTCTTTTCTTTTGGATAAATGTAAGTTTTGCTCAAATATCGGATTTTAATCATATCGATTTTAAAAAAGCAGATAGCATAGCATTGTCTTATCCTAATGAAGGTTTGATAAATTTACCCGAACTCTCATTAAAGCTTACATCTCATTTAAATACTGACGTTGAACGCTTTAGGGCAATTTATAGATGGGTTTGTGCAAATATCAAAAATGACTACAGCTTGTATCTAAAAAACAAATACAAGAGGGAACGATTTAAGGATGACAGCATAAAGTTTAAGAACTGGAATACTGATTTTAGAAAAAAATTATTCAACAAACTACTAAGGAAAAAACAAACCATTTGTACAGGTTATGCTTATCTCATAAAAGTATTAGCAGAATTCTCTGATTTAAAGTGTGAAGTTGTACAAGGTTATGACAGAGTGAGCACTACAGATACTGAAAACCTAACATTACCCAACCACTCTTGGAATGCTGTAAAACTTAATGAAAAATGGTATCTCTGTGACCCAACTTGGGCAAGTGGTATACCACACCCAGAAACCAATCGATTTACGTTTAATTACAATGATGGATTTTTCTTGGCAAATCCAAAATTATTTGCAATTAATCACTTTCCGATAGAGGCCAAGTGGTGGCTTTTAAAAGGTGATATACCAACTTTTGAAGAGTTTCTTAACGCACCAGTAATTTACGGAAATGCGTATAGAAAACTTGAGCTTCATGTTGCACCAAAACAAATGCATAAAAACATCAAAGTATCAGAAAAAGTTATATTTAAATATCAGCTCAAAGAACCTTTGGATAAATCTAAAATTCGTTTTGTAATAGATAGTGGCTCAAATCAACGAAAAGTAAAACCTACTTCTATTAGATTTAAAGAAAATTTACTAAATATTGAACAGCAATTTGATACATCGGGATTTTACGATCTTCACTTTTATATAGATAATGATTTAATTTCTACTTATACTGTAGAAGTAAATAACTAAAAGTCTTTGGCTTAATATTTGATTCCCACCAATTATGAAAAGAATATTATTACTTCTAGTTTTATGTATTTCACCTACTATAATAACTTCCCAATCAAAAATTAAAGCATCTGAATTAATTGGCTGTTGGAAAATCTACTCTGAAGAAAACAAGTTCTACAAAAATGCTACAGTATACAGACCCTGTGATTATCAATCTATGTTTGAAAAAAAAGGCAAAAGATTTAGATATAAAATGGTACTAGAAAGTAACCATACTTGTTATTATTTAACCATAGGTGTATCAGACATTCACAAAATGAAACGTGGTAAGTGGGTTTTTAATAAGGAAAATGGTAAAGTGATGATTTACAACAGTAAAGACTATTTGATAAAATCATTCAAAATTCAACTTTTGGAAAAAAACCTTTTACTCATCCAAAATATAAAGGATAAAACTAGATTTAAAGCATTTTTAAAGTATTCACTTCTTGCTCTGTAAGATGCTTCCAGTGACCTCTAGGAATATCTTTTTTGGTTAAGTGACCTATTGCAACACAATCGATTTTTACTAAGTCGTACTTGAAGGCATCAAAAATGGTACGTAAAATGGTATTACCTGTATTTTTAATTTTTATACCTACTTTATTCTTAGACTCTCCTTCAATATAACTTATCTCTTCAACTGTAATGAGCTTACCTTCAACTTTAAAGCCTTCTTGAATTTTTTTTAAGTCCTCAAACTTTAAGTTCTTATCTAATTCTACTTGAAACAAACGTGCTACACCATTTTTAGAATTGGTAAATTTCTGTACCACTTTATCATCATTAGTAAACAATAACAAGCCCAAAGAATTTCTACCAAGTCGTCCGATAGGTTTTATGTTGACATTGGTTGCATTCGCCACTAAATCCATAACTGTTCTACCTTTTCCTTCTGCAGTAGTAGTGGCAAATCCTTTTGGTTTATTTAATAACACATATACCTTTGCTTCTGGTGTAATACGCTGACCATCGAAACGAACCTCATCGGTACGTTTTACTTTATAGCCCATTTCTGTTACGACTTTACCGTTAACGGAAACTAAGCCTATGGCAATGTTTTCATCAGCTTCACGGCGCGAACACATACCCGAATTAGCGACATATTTATTTAAACGAATTTCATCTGGATTAGAAGTCTTCTTAGGCTGTGATTTCTTTTTAAAAGGAGCATTTCCTCTGGAGAATCCTTTGGATTTACCTTTAGCATTTCCCTTACCTGAAGTTTTTCCTTTTCCTCTGCTATCTTGATTTCTGCTCATATTCAAATTTTTTGCAAAGGTATAACAATAGTTAACATTAACTATTTAATTTCTACAGTAGTTTGCCTTTCTGTATTTACGGTAAGTTTTGTGACATCTGGTCTTGAGTAATGACCAACTGGGTCAAAGTTTTGGCGTTCTTCCAATACACGGTTAAAATCAATAGATTGAATGATTAAGGCTTCTTTATTAATCACAGGTTCTACAATCCATTCCCCGTCAGGTCCTGCAATGCAACTTCCTCCATTGGCTAAAGTATTTGGTGCATTCTTAAGAATCTCACCTAAATGCGGGGTGTTTTTAGGGAAATCTGTTTTAAACATCAGACTCGATACCGAAACCACGTACGAACGTGATTCTCTTGCTATGAATCGTGTTATATCTTTTGTATTATGATCGCTTCCAGGCCAAACCGCTATATGTAAATTCTCTCCTTGACCATATAAAGCTGTTCTTGGTAATGGCATCCAATTCTCCCAACAGTTTAGTCCTCCGACGGTAAATCCTTTTAGAGGATGCACCTTTAGTCCATTCCCATCTCCTGGTGCCCAAGTTAAACGTTCGTCGTATGTGGGCTGCAGTTTTCTATGTACAGACTTAATCTCCCCAAATTCATTTATATAAACTAAAGACGCATAGATACTATGTCCTCCCCTATCTGTTGGGCGCTCTATAATACCAAGGTAAATAGCCATTTCGTTTTCTTTTGCCAGTTGACAAACACCATCTAATTCGCCTTTTTCAATACATATAGAGTTATTGACATAATGCGCGTGCAATTTTTTGTTTACATCTGTATTCCACTCCGCACCACCTGTTAAAGCCAGCCAAAAAGGATAACCAGGCAGTAAAGCTTCACCAAAAACAATGAGTTCACAATTATCTTTTGCAGCATCCTTAATTGCTTTTTCTATCTTCTTCAACGTTGCTTCTTTATCTAACCAAACTGGTGAGATTTGCGCCATTGCAATTTTTAAAGTAGTGTTCATTTATATACGATTTAAAACCACTGAGATATCTATTAATAAAATTGAAAACACACCGGCTACAATAATAAACTTAAGAATATTATGAAGTATTAAATAATGTGTTTTCCTGTTTGATTTCCAGAGTATCAGTAGGAAAATAATAAGCAACATTACACTTAAGTAAAAGAAATAATACATATGCCCAATTTTAAAGAATAAAATCAAGGCTATTGTTGCAATTACAGTTAAAACTCCCAATACGGTTAGCATGGCTTTGGAGACTTTTTCTCCATACACTACAGGAACTGTTCTATAATTTAATGCCAAATCTCCTTTAATATTCTCGAGATCTTTTGTGAGTTCTCGCATGGACACCAATAAAAACAAAAAGATAGCGTGTGCAAATATGACGAGCTCAAAATTTTGATAATAGATAAATATGGCAAAAAATGGAGTAACTGTTAATATGGCTGAAACTATATTACCCGTCATAGGTTGTTTCTTTAAACGATGCGAATAAAACCAAATCGCAAAAATGTAAAGCGCAAAGAAAATAACCGCTTTAAATGACACATAGCTTGCAAAGACAACCGCCAAAAAATTTAGTGCAAAATAAAAAGACAGCTTGGTATTCTGGCTCACCAAACGGTCTAACATGGTTTTTCTCGGCTTGTTGATTAAATCTTTTTCAGAATCGTAAAAATTATTAATGATGTAGCCCGCAGCGATTGTAGCTGAAGATGCCAGTACAAGCATTAATAGATTAACATCAAAAAGTACTGACTTAATTGTTTTATTTGGTGCAAATATGTAAATTGATGCCAAGTATTGGGCAATGACAACAACAAGAATGTTATAGCCACGTACTACAGAAAACAAACTGAAAAATTTAATAACAATGTGTTTCTGTCGTCTTGATAACATGACTTAGATTTAGTTATATGACCTCTAGACTGTGCTCAAGGTGACGGACAGAATTAAAAATTATAGACTACTTCTAACTTCTGACCTTTTAAAGCTTCTTTAGCTCTATCAATATTTTCAGTAAATCCTAAAATATAGCCTCCACCACCAGAACCGCAAAGTTTTAAATAGTAGTCATTAGTCTCAATACCTTTTTTCCAAAGTTCGTGAAATTGTTTTGGTATCATGGGTTTAAAGTTATTCAACACCACTTTAGACAGTTGTTTTGTGTTTTTGAACAACGACTTAATATCTCCCTTAAGAAAATCATCCACACACGCATCTGTATGCTTTATAAATTGGTCTTTTAGCATACTACGGAAGCCTTCATTCTTCATACTTTCCATAAAAATGCTCACCATTGGTGCAGTTTCTCCAACAATACCACTATCTAATAAAAATACGGCTCCTTTACCTTCTGTCTTTTGTGAAGGGATGCCCGTTGCTTCGATATTATCTTTAGAGTTGATTAAAATCGGAAGACTCAAATAGCTATTTAATGGATCTAAGCCAGAAGACTTGCCGTGAAAGAAAGATTCCATTGCAGAAAAAATCGCTTTTAATTTTAAAAGCTTTTCGCGTGTTAGATTCTCTAAAACCGTAATTTTATTTGATGCATACTTATCATAAATTGCTGCCACTAGAGCGCCACTGCTACCGACTCCATATCCTTGGGGAATAGAGGAGTCAAAGTACATACCTGAGTTGACATCGTTTCGTAGAGTTTCAACATCAAAAGACACCAAGTCTTTATCCAAAGCTTCTAAATATGTTACAAAACGTTTAAGACTTTCATTAGATTTTAATGCTTCATCCGATGGATTTTCATCCACTTTTAATGCTCCGTTATAAAAGTTGTAAGGAATAGATAACCCTTTAGAATCTTTGATAATTCCGTATTCACCAAAGAGTAAAATTTTAGAGTAAAAAAGAGGTCCTTTCATTTTAATTTGAACAAATTACTTTACAAATATACGTATTAATCTTCTATTTGGTTTGCACCCAAGCCTGTATAATCACATATATAGTGCCCATTCTGGCAGTATTTAGTTAATTCTTTCTTAATAAAATTGAGTACAGCTTCTTTTTCATCGGCAGGATATAACACATGAACATTTGCTCCCGCATCTAATGTAAAACAGACATTAGAATCGTTTTCTGCCCTATAGTTCCATAGTTCATTTATAATCTGAAGCGTATTTGATTTCATCAAAATAAAATAAGGCATACTCGTCATCATCATGGCATGAAGCGTTAAAGCTTCACTTTCAACAATTTTTATAAACGCCTTTAAATCTCCAGAAGCCAGTATGTCCTTAAGCTTTGCCAAATTACTATGAGCTTGTGCAAAACGTTCTTTCGCAAAAGGATGACCAAACATTAATTTATGACCGACAGTGCTGCTCACTTGCTTCTCTCCTTTATCTACCAACAGAATAGTGTCTTGGTAGTTTTTAAAGTTTGAATGCACATCTCCTTGAAACTTTACACCATATAAATCTGAGCTTTCTGTACTCTCATTTTGTCCCCAAACCACTAATTCTCCTTCGACACTTCGGCATGCACTACCTGACCCTAAACGTGCTAAAAAAGATGCTTTTTTGTTAAAATAATCATCGGCATAATCTATTCCTAAATCCTCCTCAATACTCATTAAGCACAAAGCCAATGCGCTCATGCCAGAAGCAGAAGACGCAATACCAGAACTGTGTGGAAATGTGTTAGACGTTTCAATCTTAAAGTGATAATCTCTTAAAAAAGGCATATAGCTTTCTATGCGCTCAAAAAAGGTTTGAATCTTTGGTTTAAACGCTTCATTTTTTTCACCTTCAAAATACACATCGAAACTAAAATCCTTATCACCTTTCTTAGTGTAAGTCACTTCAGTAATTGTCTTGCAATTTGAAAGTGTAAAACTTATTGAAGGATTTTCAGGAATTTGATGTTCTCGTTTTCCCCAATATTTTATTAAAGCAATATTACTTGGTGATGACCATTTTACATGGCCATTTTCTATGTTAGAATTATAGGATCTGAGGATAAAATCTTGATTTGTCATTTACATTAATTCTAGGGCAAAGATACTAACTTAGTAAAACAATATTCGTCTATAAACTACAAGTTTTGGATATGTTGATGACAATGGGCATTTTTTCCGATATACGATAAAGCATATAACCTAAAATTTTACCGTAATGAAAAAATTATTATTTCTATTGATTAGTGTTTGCTGTGTCACTCATCTCATTGCCCAAGAAAATGACAAATCATCATCCTTTTTTGACAGTCTGAGCTTTGGTATTAAAGCAGGTCCTACGATATCTACAACTCAATCTGGGAGTGCTGGTCTTGAAAATGAACAAAAAGATGGAGGTAGAACTCAAGTATCATATCATTTTGGAGCCCTAACTGAATTGAGGATAACCAAACATTTGTCATTTCAACTTGAGGCAATTTATTCAAATGAAAAGTCACAAACAACCAAAAAGGATGAAATGTATGAAGCATCTTACATACAAATTCCATTATTGGTGAAGTTTTATTTTGCTAAAGGGTTTAGCATTGAAGCAGGCCCACAAATAGGGTATTTATTGTCTTCTGAAATAACTTTTGATGAGGACACAAATTCTAGATCACCAGTAATTATAGATGAATTACCAAAGACTGATTTTAGATTTACCACAGGTCTTTCATATAGATTTAATAACGGCATTTTCTTTGGTGGGCGTTATGATTTTTATATCACAGACCCCGAAAATTTGGATAGAGAAGACGACGGTTTTTTTCTCGTATCACATTCAAAATTTAGAAATGGGCTTATCAATGCATTTATTGGATATATGTTTTAAATAATGTTTGGTTGGAAAAATTTAAAGATTTGATAATTATTCCTAAAACTTTTAGCAACACTTGATTTTTAACTTGTTCAATTAAATAAATGCCAAAAAATGAAACTAAAAGAGTTGCCAAAATCGATTAAGAAAAGTATTTCTCTTAGCTTATTATCGTTAGAGGAGCTTGAAGACCAAAATAAAAAGAGGATACCAGTGATTGTATCCTTAACCACTATTCCGTCTCGTGTTAGAACACTTCACATTACTATTAGAAGTCTACTGAATCAAGACACTTTACCAGAAAAAATTGTGCTTTGGCTTAACGATAGCTATAAAAATAAAGTTCCGAGAAAACTACAAAAATTAACTGGAAACACATTTGAAATTAGATTTTCAGAGTATACATTTTCTCATCGCAAACTTATTCATAGTCTGCAAGCATTTAAAAACAAGGCTATTGTTACTGTTGATGATGATTTAATTTATCACAGAGAGTTTTTAAAATTGCTTTATATCGAACATTTAAAAAACCCAAATGTGGTGATAGGCAACAGGTGCCGAGAAATCTCATATAATGAAGAGGGAAATATTTTACCTTATCTAAAATGGCCATTTCTCAACGGTGAAAATAGAAACTACAACAAAAAATTATTAATGCCTGTAGGAGCCTTTGGTGTTATATATCCAGCCAATGTATTAAATGATAACGTTCATAATATTGATCTCTTTAATAAGCTATCTCCCAAAAGTGATGATCTTTGGTTTAAGACCATGACATTGCTTAATAATAATCTAAGCATACAAGCAGAAAACAAGGCACCAGACCCAACACCAATTATAGCTACCCAAGGTATCTCATTAAAAAAAATCAATAATAAGTTAGACTATAAGAGAGTGCAGTGGGAACAGATAACAAAACATTTTAATCTTTCTTTTAATCATGGGATATAGTATGAAGGCTCTTAATGGGCATTTGGCAGACAATGGTCAATGCCAACCAACTTAACAAATGATTAAAAAAACAGATTATCGCAAAAAAATTAAACAAATGAAAATACCAAACATATCAGTAATTATTAGCACTTATAATGCTGAAGATTGGCTAGAAAAAGTACTTTGGAGCTACAACGCTCAGAGCTTTGCGGCATTTGAAGTTATAATAGCAGATGATGGATCTAGAGAAGCAACAAGAAAGTTAATTGAGTCCATGAGACCCTATCTTGATTTTGATATTGTGCATGTATGGCATGAGGATCATGGGTTTCAAAAATCCAAAATACTCAATAAAGCACTTTTAGAGTGTAAATCTGATTATATTCTAATGAGTGATGGTGATTGTATAGCAAGAGCTGATTTTGTAGAAACACATTTCTGCAATAGAGAGAAAGGTTACTTCCTCTCTGGCGGTTACTATAAATTACCAATGTCCATTTCAAAGCTTATTACTAGGAAAGATATAATTGATCAAAACTGCTTTGACTTAAATTGGTTAAAGTCTAAGGGGTTAAAATCGTCTTTTAAAAACAATAAATTGAATTCCAAAGGGCTAAAAAGTAAGCTGTTAAACTTTATTACACCAACCAATGCGAGCTGGAACGGCCATAATTCTTCTGGTTGGAAATCTGATATATACCACGTTAACGGTTTAGATGTAACCATGCAATATGGTGGTCAGGATAGAGAACTCGGAGAACGATTGATGAACTTAGGTATAAAATCTAAGCAGATAAGATATTCTGCTGTGTGCCTACATTTAGACCATGACAGAGGTTATAAAAATGAAGCATCAATTGAAAAGAATAGAGCGATAAGGCATCATACCAAAAAGACAAAGAAAATCTGGACCGATAATGGTATAGTAGACACAAATGATATAGATAAAATTACAAAGCTACATTTCCCAAAAAAAACAGTAGAGCTACAAGATTAACTATTCACTCATACCTAATAGCTTGTTTAGTGTATTATAATTTCTAGATGTAGCATTGACATTTAATTTTCGCTCAAAGAAATTAAGATTAAACTTGGCCTTGCCATAACCATTGGCACAGTAGAAATATAGACAGTTATTTAAGATTTTATATTCTTCGTTTTCATAGGTTTTTTTACAAGCCTCAAGAACTAAATCTTCATTTGGAATTTCCGTAAGAACAGCAAAATAGCTATTCACTTTTTTCTCTTCTGAAAATGGACAGTCATCAAATATTTTTTTTAATTGTGCTCTAGTTTTAACTAAAACAGAAACATCAAAACCAAAATGATCTAAAATTGATTGTTTGATTTGCTTCTCAAGAGCTTTGTTATCATTACCCAAAGATTGAAAAATCACATTACCACTTTGTATATAGGTTTTTACGTTTTTTAAACCAAATGAAGTCAGCAATTCTCTTAGTTCTGCCATTGGGACTTTTTTGTGTCCACCAACATTAATTCCCCTTAAAAGTGCGATATATGTATTCATTCAATAATCTTGAGATTGATTGATAACTCGATAAATAATAATACTGTTATTATCTCTTACTTTGTAATGAATCGTATAATTAAAATATTCGAATTTAATAATTCTAACCGCTTTGTATCTTTCTTGAAAAGCTCTTGGCATAGAAATTATTAATCTGAGTTGATTTATTAAATCATCAAGGAACTCATTCTCCTTATCAATTAATTTAAAGTAACATTCAGCTTTATACAATTCAAGCCTTGCCTCATCTGAGAACTCATAACTTTCTTCCATATTGTTTCAGAACTTCTGCCCAAGTATGTGTTTTTAAAAGTCCTTTTTCATCACGCTCAATCATATCATCCATCATCTTTTTGTATTCTTCTGATGGTTCACTAAATCGTAATGCCTGATCTTCTAGAGTATATTCAATATAATTTTTTAACGAGCGCTTTTGAAGTTTTGCTTGCTTTTCTAAAATTGCAATGGCTTTATCGTCTAACTCTATAAGTTTTTTTGTTTTACCCATGATATATATTTTATATAACTAATATATATAATTTATATCAACTATACAATAGACTGCGATACAATATAAGCTCCTGTCCAAGCATTCTGAAAATTAAATCCGCCTGTTACCGCATCTATATTAAGAACTTCACCTGCTAAATACAGATTTGGGATGCGTCTACTTTCAAAGGTCTTAAAGTTTACCTCCTTTAAATCTGCTCCGCCAGCCGTAACAAATTCTTCTTTAAAGGTACTTTTTCCTGTTACTTTAAAAACAGCTTTAGTTAATTGTTTTGACAAAGCTTCTAACTGCTCCTTATTGATGTCTGCCCAACGCACATTTTCATTAATATTTGAAGCTAAAACCAGTTGCTTCCATAAACGTTTTGGTAAATTGAACTGAGCAGAACCAAAGACTAATTTTTTTGCAAATTGATATTTAAAGTCTTTGAGTTGATCTAAACACAATTCGTAATCTTGTCTTATAAAATTAATCGCTATTTCAAAGTTATAGTTCAGTTTTGCCAATGCAATGGCTCCAAATGCCGATAATTTTAAAATCGCAGGTGCACTCATCCCTACATGGGTAATCAACAATGGGCCTTGAGAAACCAAATTAGTTCCCAAAACCTCAACTTCCACATCTTGCGCCACAACTCCTGGAATCGCTGCAATACGGTTATCCTTAATATCGAATGTAAACAAAGATGGCACAGGTTGAATAATGGTATGCCCTAGGTCTTCTAATAATTTCCAAATTTTCGGATTACTTCCTGTGGCGACAACTATTTTATTACAATTAAAAATCCCTTGTGAAGTTTCAACTTTAAAATTATCTGTTTGAAAAATAGATTTTACAGAATGATTATACAAAATCTCTACATTGTGCTTTTTAGCTTCATGTAAAAAACAATCTATAATAGTTTGTGAAGAATTTGAAACTGGAAATATCCTGCCATCTTCTTCTATTTTTAACTCAACCCCACGTTCCTGAAACCAAGAAATAGTATCTCCTGTCATAAACGTATGGAAAGGCCCAAGTAACTCTTTTTCACCTCTTGGGTAATTCTGCACCAATTCTAAAGGTATAAACTCAGCATGGGTTACATTACATCGTCCTCCTCCTGAAATTTTAACTTTCTGAAGGCCTTCTTTACCGCGTTCTAAAATAGCTACTGATAATTTGGGATGTCGCTCTGCAATATTGATGGCCGCAAAAAAACCTGCAGCTCCACCTCCGATAATTATTATATCTTTATGTATGTCCAATACCTAGATTTAAGAAGATTTTATGACAGATTCTTTGTTATTAAAATTGTCAATCCTTATCATTAATAATCAATAAAACTACAATGATATACTTTAAAAGACTAATATTTCTCTTTCTTATTACAAGCTCTTGCCAATCTAATGGCCAACTAAAAATTGAAGGTGATATAAATAACAGTATAGATGAAGCTTCGGCTGCTGAAATTACGACACAATCTGATTTGATATGGACTATCCAAGACTCTGGAAATGACAGTGAATTATACGCTCTAAATACCAATGGAAACATTGTTAGGGATATTGCCATTACCAATGCTAGTAATATTGATTGGGAAGACTTGACATCGGACAATGAAGGCAATATCTACATAGGTGATTTTGGAAATAATAATGAAAAACGAAAACTCTTTAGAATACTAAAAATTAAGCATCAAGATTTGAATAAAAGTCGTGTTAAAGCAGAAATCATTGAATTTACTTTGCCAAAAAAACAAGATTCAAAAGACTTTGAGGCGTTCTTCTTTTTTAAAAATTCATTTTACATTATCAGTAAGGAAAATAAAAAATTTATTGTTTTAAAAGTACCCAATGAGATTGGCAGACATGAAGCAATCATTAGATCTGACTACAATTTGGATGGCAAAAACAATAAAATTACTTCAGCAGATATAAGTAACGATGGTAAAGTTGTTGTACTTCTTAACCATGATAAACTTTGGAAACTAAGCAATTTTGAAGATGACGATTTCTTTTCGGGCAATATTGAAGCGCTTTCTTTTGGGCACAACTCGCAAAAAGAAGGAGTTGGCTTTAAAAATGATTCCATAGTATATCTCACAGATGAACGCAATGGTGTAGAGGGTGGAAATATCTATACTTTTGATTTATCTGGGTTCTAATTGATAATGTTCTGCATTTAAATATTTGCGGAAATCTTCTTGCGAATTAATTTTGGATTCACCATTCTTTTGATAAGAATTGGTCTGTTTAGCATCAACTATTCTCCCTTTAACATTATCGTGCCATTGTAAACTTAGACACATTTCAATGGTTCTTTTTATTTTTTGATTCGCAATAGGTACTAAAACTTCTACCCTACGGTCTAAATTTCTTTCCATACAATCTGCAGAACCAATAAATATGTCATTTGAGCCTTTATTACCAAAAATATATACCCTTGCGTGCTCTAAATATTTACCAACAATACTTATTATTTTTATATTTTCACTCATATTTTTTATACCTGGTATTAGGCAGCAAATACCTCTTACCAAAAGTCTTATCCGCACACCAGCATTAGACGCTTCATAAAGTTTATCAATGATCCCTTTATCTTCAAGACTATTCATCTTAAAAAACAAATAACCATCACCACCTTGTTTTGCGATAGCAATTTCGTTATCTATTCTAAGGTACAATTCCTTTCGTGTTGTAAAAGGTGACATCCAAATTGAATTTATATTCGGCTCGTAACTCGTATCCAGAAGGAACTTAAAAACTTCTTCCAAATCCTTGGTTATAGTTTTATCTGCGGTTAAAAGTGTAAAATCCGCATAAATCTTAGCACTCTTCTCATTAAAATTTCCAGTACCGACGTAACTAATGTTGCAATGATCAGTTTTAATAAGCATTATTTTAGAATGTACTTTTAGGTCGACCATACTGTATAATACATTGGCACCTAGTTTAGCAAGCTTTTCTCCCCATTCGATGTTGTTTTCTTCGTCAAAACGCGCCTTGGCTTCCACAAATACCGTGACCTTTTTTCCTCTTGCCAAGCAATTAATCAGACCTCTAGCTACAGAGGAATTTTTTGAAATCCTGTACAAAGTGATATAAATATGAGTAACACTATCGTTTGTAGAAGCCTCTTCAATTAATTTTAAAACAGAACTGTATTGATGATACGGAAAACAAAGCAGTTGGTCTTGTTCTTTTACTGTTTCAATGACACTATCGGTATTTGCTAAATTTTGATGTGGAATTTCATCTACACTTTCAACAGAAATTCTATTTTCTATGTCCGGAAAGCTGAAAAAATCACTGAAATTATGAAACTTTCCACCTGGCATTAGGTCTGTCTTCTTTAATTTCATCTTTTTTCGTAATGCTTTAATTGATTGTTTGGGCATAGCAACATCATAGAGAATTCTTGTTGGCATACCCAAATCTCTTTCCTTTAAACTTTCCTTTATCAGTTTAATGAGTTCGCCATTTTCTTCTTCTTCATAATACAACTCCCCATCTCTAGTGATTTTCACACTAAATAGATTTTTACTGTCAAAATTTGGCAAAATTTGGGTGATATTGTTCCTTATAACTTCATCAAGAAATGTAATATAGGTTTTACTTTTATGCGCCTGAAGAGTTATAAATCTACCACAAGTTTCACTTGGAATGGAAACTAATAACGCTCGATCCTCATTATTTAAAAAGAAGAAAAGCCCTTTATCTTTTATAAAATCAAAATTCTGTTGGTCATCTAAATCATAAATTGAGATGTGCTCCTTTACGGTAGATTCAAAAACCTCCTTGGAAATTTGGTGTTGAGTGTCACTGAACTGTGAGGCTTCTATAAGTACAACACCTTCAGCGGCCAACTCTTTAAGCAATTTCTCCTTATAGATGTAGCCAAATTTGTTTTGAAGCCTATCGACAATCTTTTGAATACGTTTTACAATCTTTTTTGGCTTTTCCTTTAAACGAATTGGTGAATCTTTTCTTAAACTTCTAAACTGTCTCAGCTTAGAAACCCTTACCCGATAGAACTCGTCGAGATTTGAAGAAAATATAGCTAAGAACTTAAGCCTTTGATTGAGACTATTGATGGGATCTTCCGCTTCTTGCAGTACTCTTTCATTAAATGAAAGCCAGCTTATATCCCTATTAATATAACGTTTTTGAGACATATCGTAATAATACAAAACGATTGTAAATACAAGGTTAAATTATTATTACCAGACGAATTATTTTTAACTCTAAAGAGTATTGAAGTAAGTTTCTAATTCCTTTAAATCTGTTTTATTATTGATGCTTTTTGACGCATCTTCGTACAACTTTTCAATTTCTTGTTTTACGACATCTTTAGATGTTAACATTGCAATATTATCACTGCTCAGTAACAATGAAAGCATATGCATTAACTTCTCAACTATTAAAATATCAGATTTACAATACATCCTTAGAGCTGCAAGAGTATTGCTTATCAATTGTTTGAAGCTAATAGAACTTTCTAACAAAAGTGGTTTACCTTCTTCATTTAAAACCACAATTTTGTCATTTTTCTGAATTCTCAAAAGAAAAAGCTCCGTTAGATAATCAATGGCGTTAATAGCCGTACCAGGGTCGTTTATGCCCGGCGACATCGCCTTAACTGCAATTTCGGCAAGCTGTTTAAAGGCAAGTATATAATTATCTTCAATTAATTCACTTTTTGAATAATGGAAAGCAGACAACAAATCCTCCTTTATTTTATCGCTGCAAGACTTACTATATTTTAGTAGTGGAGAATTCTTCAGAGAATAAAATCCTTTTGAAGGCACAATCTCAAACTGTAAATTGTTTTCTTTTGCAATCATTACTATGGAATCAGTAGATATATCTTGAATATAACCTGAGTTGGTAGAGGTTAGAATATTCCATTCGTCTGTATCTGGAAAATCTGAATCGCTTGTGTTTTGATTGTCAATCAATTCTTTGAGTCGCGAATTTGCCGTAGAAAATATACGGCTCATAATATTGTTAATCTGAATTTCTTGAGAAATAGAATGTATAAAATAAATAAAAGCACCTAAACATAAAGTCATTGAAACTATGCCAAGTAGAACCGAAAAGCCAGGGAGTTGATATTTATTACCATCGGGTTCTATACTCACCAAGGTGAAAATACAGTATAACAATGTTGCATTATAAATTCCTAAAATAATTTGATGCCTACTATTAGAAATTAAACCCGGCAATACTCTTGGAGAAAAATTACTCGACGCTTGATTCAATAAGATCATTACCATGGAGAAGCTAAATACCATAATTGAAATAAGGCCAGCAATAAATGTAGTGAGTAAACTCCTTGCTGTTTCCCCATCGTTAACCACAAGTAGTGGCATGTGCTCTATTAGATAACCTGAAATACCTTTGCTCTCTAGAAAAATCATTAGGAAAGCAAAAAACATACCTCCCAAACTTAAGATTGTAGGGTAAAAAGCTATTTTACTTTCAAGCTTGTATATGTATTTTAGGCTTTTGGTAACTAGATTTTTCATCTTACACTAGAAGTTGAGTCCAAACCCAAAAGAAAACCACAAGCCATCTACGCTGTTAAAGAAGTTAAATGTTCCTGAAAGCGACTCCGCTGCGGTTACCCAAAATCCACCGCCATAGTCGTTATGCCACTTATCAGAATTATCACCACTGACCCATACCCTACCAACATCAAATCCTCCGAAAATCCCTATCTGCAAAGGTAAAACACTGGTTTTAAATGAATTGAAACTGTATCTTAGATCGGCACTGCTTACTAAAGAGCGTTCGCCCGTAAATCGTTCACCTCTAAATCCTCTCAGTCCATTTCTGCTTCCTATGTTTGCGGCTTGGTAAAATAAATAGTCATTTCCAATTCTAAACTGGGATCTTACATCTGTTTTTAAAACCAACTTCCTGTTTCGTGATATCGCATTATAAAAGCCTATATCTGCATTGATATAGCCGAATGTGTTTTCAGTATCCTTAAACTCAGTTTTTGCACCTGCATTAAACATAAATGTCATTCCTCTTGTGGGGTTGATTTTATCATCAAAACTCTCATAGTTGTACTGTGCTTCAAGTCCTCCAAAAAATCGCCTTTCGTAAAACTCTTCGTTTGATTCTGGGATAACATCCGTAATAAACCTACCATCCGTATCGTCTAATTCTATACCTTCAAGAATAGCTCTAAAACCATAATCACTACCAAAATTCCCTTTTTTGATTATCCCAGCTTTCACCATGTAAATACTGGTTTTAACTCTATTATAGTCAAAATCTAAATCATCATCTAAATTTTCGGTTTCGTTACCAAATCCAAAAAAGTTATTCGTAAAATTCGCAGATGTAATTTTCCCTCCAATATGCAAATTCCAATCATTCATTATATTGGCAAACTCACCATCATAACTGAGCGCAAAACCTTTTGTAGCAAAGAAGTAACCTCCTTTAAAACGGTGCTGTTGTGAAAATGGATTCCTCTGAAAACCATTTTTAGTCCTTACGTAAGACAGTCCTAGAGATACCCCATCGTCTGGATTAAACCCAATAGCTGGTGTAATTACACTATTATTTACAATGTTCTTTTTAAAATCATACAGATTGAGTTTATATACATCGGTAAATCGTGTAAAAGCTCCCTTATTTTCTTTTACGGTGTTGGGCTTACTTTCATGATCGTAAATTTTTATACGCCTTCCGGATTTAATGATATAGGTATCATTTTCTTGACCACCAATTAATCTTGTAAATATGAGATTATTACCTTTTCCTGTGACTTCAAAAACATCTTTGTCATCTAATCCGTAAATCCAAATTTCTTCAGTAATATCTCTATTAAAAACCTTATCGACAATAACATCTGCCTTCTCACCGTCTTTAATACGCGATATAATAACTCTTGTTTCCTTATCGCCTTGCCTGATCACTTCAATGTAATCGTCCTTATCTGTTCCTGTGAGTATTGCCAATTCATTTAAATATTCGTAGTATCGTGCTGCAATATCTAAAAGGTTACCACGCCTTCCCTTTAAATTCTGTTTTATTTCTTCTAAGGTTTCATCCTGTACTTCTTCTGGCACTTTAGCAAATGCTTTTTCTATAACTTCATCCGTGATGTTTTCCTGTAAAAACTTGGCATGTTGTAACCATGTTTCTTTATCTGCTTGCTGAATTAATGCACGATCTAATTTTATACCAGCATTATTCATCCATTCGATGTCCTCTAACTTATCATCGTATACTTGAAGTTGTTTTGTAGAACCAGAAATGATACGCATAACATCTAGCAATGCACCATCGAAATTTGAAAATACCTGATCTCTATCTCTAGGAATTGGTCTATAATACTTATCACCATCATCCATATTAAACTGTGCCCAACGCCATTGGTCTTGGTGTCGGTCCCAATCTCCAATAAGCATATCAAATAATCGTGCTCTTACAAAGGCATTTTCATCAATTTTGTACTTCTCATCCTTTCGGACTTTCTCAATAATATCGTGTGTACTTTCAATATCATCAGCATATCCAAAATTACGTTCGTCTGTGTAATTTTCTTCAGGGCGTTCTTCAATCATATACAATTCGCCACCATATTCTTCATTGTAATTCCCTAAATGTTTGTGTTTAGGGATGTAATACAATTTCGGATTGGTATGATATATCTTGGCCGCATCAGATAAGTCTGGTACAACACTAAAAGCATACGGATGCGCTGCTGTGTAAAAATCTAGAATTAGTCCTTCAATGGCTGTTCTTTCAAATTCATCTTGTATATAAGTATCCTTAAAAAGTACAGTTTGTAGATATTGGGTCGCACTTTTACGAAGTGCCCTCATATTTAATTCTTTGCCCGATTTCGTCTTTAGACGTAACGAGCGTGTTTGGTGTCCACCGCCTTTTCTTACAATCTCCAAACCACCATACAATGTATCTAACGTAGCAACTTTAGCTTTGATTTTAGTGCTGTAAACATCTCTATAGTGATCTCCCCAAACAGACTCAAAAAATCCTGTTCTATCGGTTTCCTCTTTGCTGTAAACAGATACTTCGACTTCGTTTGGAAATGTTTCTGGTAAGTTTGAAACATCATAAGATACCCTTGGTTCAAAGACTTTATGCTCAAACAACACCTTTGGCTCTCCAGCTTCTGCTCCATAAATTTTAACCCAAGAACTTCCATCTTTATAAATAATGAGTTCTGCAAAACCTTGCCCTCCATAACTAAATAATCCATTGTTGCTTAGTGCAGCGGCAGATGATTTTGCGCCAGAACCAGACACGATTTGCTTTATACGCTCATTCTCTATGTATTGTAAGGTGTGCTCATGACCGGAAACAAATACCACATTATCCGCATCAAAAGTCAGTGTTTCTATACGTCTCATCAACTCATTATAGCGTTCGTTATACCTATCTTGTATAGAAACACCACCTTGTGTCCTCACTTGCGTTAAGAATGATGCTAAAATTGGAAGTGGGATTTTTTTCTGTGTGGGATATAGATGTTTATTTGCTCCATAATAACCCCCATGAATACCATTAGTATACATAGGATGGTGCATGGCGATAACCGTTGTTCTGTTTTGTGCTTTTTTTATTTCACCTTCTAGTTCTTCAAAGAAACGTTCTCTGGTTTTGATTTCACATTCGTCATTGATAGTCGGATTTTCGTTCCAATTTTCTAAATACCATTGCGTGTCAACAATGATTAATTTTACATTATCACCAATATCTATATCTTCAATTGGGCAACCATTTTCGGGCTGAAAAGTATTTTTACCCAAGGCATCTTCAATATATTTTTCTTGACGCTTTAAGCCTTTGAGGCCATTAGAATACCAATCATGATTACCTGGAATAAAAAGCACTTCACCTTTGAAATTTTCTACAGATTTTATTTGTGCATTCAATGCATTCTCTGCTTCCTTTCTGTCTTTGTGATCTTTTTTTGGCAAGCCTGAAGGATAGATATTGTCACCTAAAAAAATAACATGATCTTCTTTTGTATTTTTATCCTCAACATGCTTGTGAAAAGCCGAAAGCGCATCAGACATCCCATTCATTGGTGATTTACCAGCATCACCAATTAAATAAAAGCGTTTTTCTACTTCTTTTTGTGGTGTCTTGTTTTGCTTTAATCCTTCATCTTTGTATTGCGCTTCGTAAGTGGCGCACGCACTTAGGAATATCAAAAGGCATATTCCTAATATTTTTTTGATGCTTTTCATCTGCTAGTATCTATTATTTTAAAGGTCAGGTGAAACTCGCCAGTTATAATCTTGGTTGGTATCAACTTAGTTGTTGTGGTTCATTTCATATAATCAGATAGGCTAATTTACAAAGTAAATGATTTTCTAAACAAGTTATTGACTCAAAAAGGACAGATCCTAGGGAAATCATTTTTCCCATAAACTATCTACAAAGTAATGTTTACAATCCAAAAAAATTGAACTTGGCTTAAATTTAGAGCTTAGGGCTAAGTTACGAATTTCATCTAAACTGTACTTTTTAGAGAGCTCTGTCCAGATTAATTCATTGTAATCAAAATCAATAGTTTTATCAATAGCCTTAATTTCTACTATTTGCTTCTTGAGACTTACGATGTAACTTTTAACATTCCCTGTTATTGGATTATAATGGCAGTAGAAATCGAAATCATCAATTTTAAAATCCGCATCGAGTTCTCTATTTATCCTTAAAAGCAGGTTTAAGTTAAATCGTTTTGTAATACCATGCTTATCGTAATAGGCATTGTGAATGGTTATTGGGTTTTTCTTTAAATCGAAACCAACCAAAAGCTTATCACCCACTTTCATATTGGCATTAAAAAGCCTTAAAAGTTCCTCAGCCTTATCTTCTTTATAATTGCCAATATTACTACCCAAAAATAGAAGCAAACTCGGATAGTCACTTTTTTTATTTGCTTTTAGGATCTCAAAATAATCTCCTATTTGTGGCCTAACATTAATACCTGGCAAACGTTCTTTTAATCGTGATGTTAACAGATCTACTGCTTCTTGAGAAATATCTATTGGTACATAATAAAAGTGAATATTATTATTTACCAAATACTCTAAAAATTTAAAGGTCTTTAAACCATCACCAGCACCAAGCTCTATGATATTAAATGGTTGAGAAAACTGTAATGCCTCAACGATCTGTTTGGACTGCATAGACAAAATCTCGAACTCTGCATCTGTTAGATAATACTCTGGCATATTCATTATTTCCTGAAATATGCGACTTCCATTATCGTCGTAAAAATACTTTGAGGATAAATGTTTGTTTTTAGCGGTTAAGCCCTTAAGCACATCTTGCGCAAATTTGTCTGTCATTCTATCTAGCGAGTCTAATTCCTGAAAATTGCCATCGGGTTTCTGGCGTAAAGAAGTTTCTGTAGGTTGGTCTGCAGTGTCCTTTGGGCGAAGCTACTGAGGCACCACGCATAACCATAGTATTTACCATAAATTTGCCATTGTATTCACCTATGGCACCTTCTGCTTTAGAGTAATTGGGGTAGGGCAAATAAGCACTATTAGTCCACTCCCACAGTTGTCCGTACTCTAAATGAGGTGAGGCTACTTCCCATTCAAACTCAGTAGGCAAACGCATATCTATCCATTGTGAAAATGCAAAAGCCTCATAAAAAGAGAGGTGATTTACAGGTAAATTTGCTTCAATTGCTTTAAAACCTTGAAGTGTGTAATGCATCCATTTACCATCTACCTTATACCAATATAAAGGTGCATTTATTTGGTTACTCTGAATCCAATCCCAACCATCAGCGTGCCAAAGATTAAAATCTTGGTAACCCCCAGCTTCAATAAATTCAACATATTCTTTATTGGTTACCAATCGATTTGAAATTTCAAAACCATGTAGATATACTTTGTGTTGTCCTAATTCATTGTCCCAGCAAAAGCAGTTTTCATTATGACCTATGTCGTAAATACCTTCATCAATCTTAATAAACTCCTGTGTGCTGTTTTCAGATTCTAGCTTTATTTCAAAATCTAATTTTGGAAATGAAGGCTGGTGACCAAATATGTATTTGATATCATATATTAACAATTCTTGGTGCTGTTGCTCATGCTGCAAACCGATTTCAATGACATCACATATATCTTTCTCAACCTTATCCTCAAGGAATTGTGCAATATGTTCATTTACATAAGCTCTGTAAGCTATTATCTCGTCTAAAGTTGGTCGCGTCATCATACCACGATTAGCTCTAATGACACGTTCGCCAACATTATTGTAATAACTGTTAAAATAATACCCAAAGTCTTTATGAAAAACTTGATAATTAGACTTGTATTTTAACAGCACAAACGTTTCAAAAAACCATGTAGTATGCGCTAAGTGCCATTTTGGTGGTGATACAAAATCCACAGGTTGTATAGATACATCTTCAGGCTTTAAGGATTTACAAATTTCTTCTGTACGGCTTCTAATGTCCAAAAACCGTTCTTTAGTAATAGGGTTTGCAGTTGCTATTTGCACTATTAATCTTTTATTATTTGGGTTTCAAAAATCACTTCACTTGCAATAGTCTTATGAACCGGACAACGTGAAGCTATTTCTTTTAATCGTTCTTTTTGTGTAGCATCTAAATTACCAACAAATTTTAGTTTTTTAGTAATATGGTCTAAGTATTTTGGTTTATCGATCTCAACCTGTAAATCGTCACTATGCTTTCTAGAATGTGAAATATAAACAAATACTTCTTTCAAATCCCATTGCTTTCTTTCTGAGTACATTTTTAGTGTCATTGCAGTACAAGCTGCTAAAGCTGCATTAAGATATTCATAAGGTGAAGGCCCAAAATCGTCTCCTCCAATATCTTTTGGCTCATCTGCTATAAAGGTGTGATTTTTGGTTTGAATAGAAGTTGTAAAATTGTCCTCAATAATATTTAAGTGCCCAACCAATTGTTCTCCTTCTGTGCTCAACATTACATTTTCAACTTTTGGAAAATAACGTTTTGCCCAAGTCCCAATAACATCGCCCACATATTGACTGTCTTTTTCTTGCATTAAAAGGTGGTCTGCATCATCTAAGGTCACAAAACTTTTTGGGTGATGTGCATTAATATATAATTGCTTGGCGTTTTCGATGCCCACAATTTTATCGAAAGGTGAATGCATAATGAGCAGTGGCTTTCTTAAATTTTTAACGATCTCAGGTAGATCGGTTTTATCAAATTCAGCAACAAAATCTTGATTGATTACAAATGGTCTCCCTCCAATATTGACCTCAACATCTCCTTTATCGTCTCCAATTTGGTGTGAAAACAAATGTTTAACATGGCTAACCGTAGCTGGCGCCCCAACTGTTGCAACCGCTTTTACAGCATCTAGTTTAGAAGCTGCAACCAATACGGCTGCTCCGCCTAACGAATGGCCAACCAATAAACTTGGTGCATTGTAATGTTCTGCCATATATACATGTACATCTAGTAAATCGTCAACGTTTGCTGAAAAGTGACTGTCCGCAAATTCACCTTCGCTACGCCCTAAACCTGTAAAATCAAATCTAACTACAGCAAAACCATCTTGTGTCAATGCTCTACTGATGTGCCTTACAGCACTAAGGCTACTACTGCACGTAAAACAATGTGCAAAAATGGCGTAGTAATTTGGCTTTTGATTAGCTGGCAACTCCAATTGTGCGTTAAGGGCTATACCTTTTCTGTTTTGTATTTTTAGTTTTGTGCTTTTCATTTTATTAGTATAAGTTCTCGATACAATTTTTCATAAAAATCACTCGAACTGACGTTAAATTAAATTTTAATCTTCGACTTGTACACCTTTCCAAAAAGCAACCCGATTTTTAATGCCTTTGGCTAATTCTGATACTTCAGGATAGAACCAAGCCGAGTCTGTATTTTGAGTTCCGCCTACTTCTATAGTGTAATAGGAGGCTGTACCTTTCCAAGGGCAAACTGTGTGTGTATCACTAGATTTAAAAAATTCTTTGTTTATACTGTCGTGCGGAAAATAATGATTCCCTTCAATCACAACAGTATCATCGCTTTCTGCTATAATTTGATTATTCCAAATGGCTTTCATATTAACTTTTTTATTTTATTTAAATGCTATCGGTATTCAGGGTTTTCAAAAGACCATTTGGTTCCATCGTCCCATGCTTCTCGTGAATTTCCGTAGTTACTATAGCCGTTATTTTCTTTTAATAATTTTGCTAAATGCAATAAATTATAGGTCATAAAGGTGGTGTTTCTGTTTGTGAATTCAGAATTAAACCCTACTGGAGGATCTATATTTTCATCTTTCCATTCTGAATCACCGTAACTTGGGCCAGGACCAACTTCCCCTATCCAGCCACAATCTGCTTGAGGTGGTACAGAATACCCAATGTGTTGTAATGCATATAATATACCCATGGCACAATGCTTAACACCGTCTTCGTTACCAGTGACTATACATCCACCCACTTTACCGTAATACACATATTGTCCTTTATCATTGGTCTTTCCGCTCATTGCATAGAGACGTTCAATTAGTTTTTGGGCTTCAGAAGATTTTTCACCCAGCCAAATTGGCGTGCCAACAACTAAGACATCTGCTTCCATAACTTTCTCGTAAATTTTAGACCATTCGTCTTTATCCCATCCATGTTCTGTCATATCTGGATACACTCCAGAAGCTACGTCTGCGTCTATAAGCCGAACCGTTTCGAATGCAACATTTTCTTTTTCTAAAATATTTTGCGACACTTTCATAAGTGTTTCTGTATGGCTCTTGTCTGGCGATTTTTTTAGCGTACAATTGATATACAATGCTTTTAAATGTGAAAAGTCCATGTTTTTGCTTTTGATTATTGTTTACGAATTAAGAGCTACATGACAACATGGAACAGCCAACTTTATGACGTGCCCACTCAGGACGTTTAGCAAACCATTTTTCTTGTCCTGGTTGCTCATCGTATGGCTTTTTTAACAGCTTAAATAATTCATCAATTAAACTGTAGTCTCCTTTGTTAGCACTATCAATCGCTAACTGTGCCATATAATTTCTAAGTACATACTTTGGATTTACCAGATTCATTTTAGATTGGCGTTGTTGGTCTGTTAGTTCTTCTATCTGTAGTCTTTGGTCGTAAGACACCAACCAACCTTTCCATTGTTTTAAAACATGGTCTTTAATGTCTTCTGGTTTGTAAAACGCCTTATGAATGATTTCTAATCCAGATTCGGAATTGCCTTGTTTATATTTAGACAATGATCTGAAAAAAATTGTCATATCGATTTCATGAAGGGTTAAACAATCTTCTAAGTCTGCCATTAATTTAGCATCATTTTTATCTTGTATTTCCAATCCTAATTTAGAACGCATCATGCTAAGCGATTTTTCTTCAAAATCTATTTTATATTGATTTAAGATCGTTTCAAAGGGCTCTGCTTCTTCTACTAATGGGTATAAAGCGTTTGCTAGCTGCAACACGTTCCAAAGTGCAATATTAGGTTGATTGCCATAACGATAGCGTTTATTTTGCCTATCCGTGGTATTTGGTGTCCATCCAAAATCAAACCCTTCTAACCAACCATAAGGTCCATAATCTATAGTGAGGCCGAGAATAGACATATTATCGGTATTCATTACACCGTGTACAAAGCCTACACGTTGCCAATGTATAATCATCTCTAAAGTTCTATTGGTAACTTCTTGAAAAAACTTTACGTAAGTTTCTTTTGATGGTTTACCCAAGTGGGGATAAAAATGATTTATCGTGTAATCTGTTAATTTTTTTAGGTTTTTGTAATCTTGTCTGGCAGCAAACAGTTCAAAATTACCAAAACGGATAAATGTAGGTGCAACTCGACAAACAATGGCTCCTTTTTCATAATCGGCATTGCCATCGTATAGCATATCTCGTAATACATCATCACCGGACAACATTAAGCTTAATGCTCTAGTCGTGGGCACTCCCAAATGGTACATAGCTTCACTACATAAATACTCACGAACTGAGGATCTTAAAACGGCCAAACCATCTCCTTGTCTAGAATAAGGTGTTTCGCCTGCACCTTTTAGTTGTAATGCCCAACGGTTATTATTATGTTCTACTTCAAAAAGATTAATTGCTCTGCCATCTCCTAACTGCCCAGCCCAATTTCCAAATTGATGACCAGCGTATGCCATAGCATAAGGTTTTGTTTTGGGATAAATTTTGGTACCAGAAAATATATCTAGAAAATCTTTAGACATAACACTGTCTTTGTCTAGGCCAATTGCTTCTGCCATTTCTCTAGAGACATGAATTAACTTAGGACTAGAAGGTTTTTTAGGTTTAACGTAAGAATGTGAAGCATCAAACACTTGCCTTCTGGTATTATCGGTATTAGAATCTGATGCCAATTCTACATTAAACGTATTACAGATATTTAGTTTTACCACTTATCTTTCTTAGGTTGAATTACATAATAACTTATATAAAAAAATCACATCTATAAAAATACAATTTCATTATGACTCATATGGCATATAAAATGGTAAGTGTTTTAATTTTTTGTAATTTCACGTGTATTTAAAATTAAAGTAATGATGGCTAAGTCTCTAGTAGAAAAAACTCAAGAGTTTGTTTTTAACCTTTTAAAAGACGAGCTTCCCAACACCTTTCTATATCACAACTACACACACACAGAACGTGTACTAAAAAGCATAAGGGAAATTATTGAACATTCTGAAGTATCTGATAAAGAGGCAGAAATTTTAGAAATTGCGGCTTTATTGCACGATACAGGGTACACCAAGGGTGAAGAAGACCATGAAGAGAGAAGTGTAGAAATTGCTACTGAATTCCTTAAAGAGCAAGGTGCTGGCATTGCGCTTATTGATAGCGTTAACGAATGTATTATGGAGACCAAGTTTAAGGAGGTGCCTAAAACAAAGTTAGGTGAAATTATAAGAGATGCTGATGCTTCTCATTTTGGCAAAAAATATTTTGAGGAGGCCAGCGAATTTCTCCGCAAGGAATTAGAAATGAGAAACGTTAAGACCTATTCTCCATCTGAGTGGCGTGACGAAAACATAAGAGTTCTTGCAAAAAGTCATCAGTTTTATACTAATTACGCTATTAAAGAGTGGCAACCCAGAAAAGCCAAAAATCTTTCTAAGTTAATGAAGGCCAAGAAAAAACAGAAGAAGAAATTTAAGAAAGAGAAAATGAAGGCGAAATACAAAATGCAATATAAAAATGAGAGCCCAGAACGTGGTGTACAGACTTTTTATAGAGTAGCGTTAAGAAATCATATAAAGTTAAGTGACATTGCAGATACAAAAGCCAATATTTTACTTTCTGTAAATGCTATCATTATTTCGGTTGTATTAGCTAATTTAATATCTAAATTAGATACTAATCCATATCTCACTTGGCCAACAGTGATTTTCACTTTATTTTGTGTCATTTCAATGATTTTGTCAATTATAGCAACTCGACCTAATGTTACGAGCGGACAGTTTACCAAGGAGGATGTAAAAAACCAAAAGGTGAATTTGAGCTTCTTTGGCAATTTTCATAAAATGAAACTGGACGAATTTGAATGGGCCATAAAGGAAATGGTACAGGATAAAGATTATATCTATAAAGCGCTTACTAAAGATCTATACTTTTTAGGCAAGGTTTTAGAACGAAAATACAGGCTGCTCAGAATTACCTATACAGTTTTTATGATAGGAATTATTATCTCATTAATCTCTTTTGGAATTGCAGTAAAGAATAATCCAGGTATTGAAATTGAAGATGTATTGCCAAAAGCTAACACAACATCTTCTATAATTTCAAAAAATAAAGTTGAGAATATTATAATTTAATGGTTTCCATTAAATCATTATAAGTATAGAAGTTTTTATCATCATTTTCATCGTGGTACAAAATACTTGCACGTAATGCCTTTAAACCAGTAACACCTTGTAGATCTTCTAGCTCTAAAATTTCTAAATCCGTATCTAAAACATGTTTAGACTGTAAGAATTTAATGTATCTCACATATTCTTCTTCATCTTCTTTTTGAGAATATACAATGGTGAGTTTACCTTTTTCTGTAATACGCTCTTCCGTACCTTTAATTAATGCCTTATCCACACGTTTTTTCACAACTTCATAACGTGCGTTGTATGTACCATCTACATCAAATCGTTTTTCGTCCATTCTAAAACGAATAGATAATGGCTGGTTAAATACCAAAACCATTGAGGCTACATCTAATGCAATTGGATAGGCGTGCTGATTATGGTAATACTCATTTTCCATTTCGCACATTACCTGCAATTGCCATAATCTAAGGTTGTATAGATAAATCATACTAAAGCTGTCTTGTTTAGTAATGGACTCACCTATATACATGTTGTGCTCTACTCCATCGGTTTTAAAACGTTCAAAAAAGTGCGGATACATTTGTTGCGCTTCGACTTGTTTCTCATCTAAAAGTGAAGACATATTTGTATTTATAAGCTTTACTGTATCATCGTAATGCTTTCTGTAGTAATAAATCACATCTAAATCTGTATCTACTTTACTGAAATAATCATCAATATCTTCTTTTACAGACGCTTGAGTTTTAGCAATTAAATGAAATACGGGTTTGACTTCGTCCCTAAGAAATACGGTAATTGCATGCTCGCTATCCACCTTAAAATTCTCATTGAGATTTTTGTTGAATTCTGCAACCTGAAATTTAATCTGCTCGTAAATTGGCAAACTCTTTTCCTCAAGGCTTTTATCTAAAATTTTCTCTGCCAAGGTAAGCTGTAACGCTAAATCTTTTTGCGTGGCTTCATTTCTTGCATTAGACGAACCTTTAACATCTATTTGCCCAAACAGAGGATAAACATCATCAAAAGTAATTTTTCTGAAAGTTGGAGATTCCCCCGTGTTGAACTCTGTTTTAATATAATTTCTAGCTTCTTGTTCAAACCTCCAATGTACACTCGAATGAATGGATGTGCATTCTTTTTGAATAATGGCTTCTATTAAATTCTCTTCTTCATTTTTAGAACGTTCTACAGCAGACACAATGAATGGCATAACGTCTACCAATTTATTAGCATTGATACTGTTTAACGCTTGTGGCTCTTTAGATACAATTTCTAAAATCCCCATTAAACCATCATCGTTTGCTATTGGTGCAAAAATGGCACTTTTAAAGCCTTGTTCATACAGCACTTTAATATGTGGTGCTTGTCCTTTTGAAAGTTTATACATTCTGTCTACATCAGATACCGAAAAGTACGAGTTCTCTTTTATCAAACGAGAATACGACCATTCGCATAATGCGTCTTCACACGACAAACTCTCCGCTTGATTAAGCAAAAAGCTATTCATCCCTACTCCATAAACGCGCTCAAAAGTATTCTCTTCTTCATTGTATATAGAAAAGCCAACTTCGAGATTCTTAAATCCAAATAAAGAACGAAAGATTTCATAAAAGCCTTGCATAAAACTTTCATCCTTGCGCTTATCTTCACCTATTAAAGACGATTTTATGTTAGAAATAGATTGGTCATCTGTGACGTCAAAAATATTTGAAATTACAAAGCCTTTAAACTCATAACTGTTCGGTGGAAACTTTTCTTTCCAAAGCTCAATGTTTTCAAAATTATCGATTAATTCATCATAATCTTCCTTAGTAATTTTTGGTGCATTTTCCTTTGGAACAATTTCAGTAAAATCTGCATTATACAAAATCTTGTAATAACGCATTATACCATTTGCATCTGGTATTTCGTAAAAAAATGGTCGCTTAAAGTTAAGATTGTAACCGTAACAAAAATTTAAAATTATTGTACATGCAATAATATACCTTTGGTCTTTAGGCATATTTTTTATTTCCAACTCAAAATCGTCCCCTGCTGTTTTTAGTATAGATTTAAAACGCTCTGATGTGTTAAAAACAACATCCTGAAAAGGCACAGAAGCTGTTTTTATTTCATTTTTGGTTAAGATAGGACTAAAGGAATCTTGCAAAATACCTGCAATTTCCTTTGCATACTTATCCAGCAATGTTAGGTCGTTAAACCCATCTCTTAACACTGGGTTTTCTTCTGCAATTTTCAACACACGACGTGCATTAGCTGCAATAAAATCATTGTCAGCTTCAATTAAATTTTGATACTGATTGAGTAATTTATTGAAACCAACTTTAATCACTAAAGGTGAATCTAAATTGTCGTTAATGTCCAAACCTTAAAATTTAATATATGTAAAGTTACGAATATTTAGAATAGTCGTTTAATAGTAGACTTCCTTACGATTAAATTGTTACATAATAATGACAACTTATTTCTTTTTCAAACTAATGGCAAAACCACCTCCCGGAGCAAGCTTTATCTTTAATTTTGAATCTTTATTAAGATCTACTTGTTCTATGACAATATCCAATGGATTTTTGTCCCAATGTGCATCTTCACCATCTTTATAAATCCTCGCTTCGTAAGTTTGATCGGTATCAAGAAAATCGAAAGTTACTTCTAAAGTTCTGGCATTTTCATCTGTAATTCCACCAACAAACCAATGATTAGTTGCTCTTTCTTTTCTAGCGATTGTCACGTAATCACCTACTTCGCCGTTTAAAACTTTAGTTTCTTCCCAATCTACACCTACATCTTTAATAAACTGTAATGGTTTTGGGTTTGCTTCATAATGCTCTACCAAATCAGCAGCCATTTGTACTGGGCTGTATATGACAACATATAATGCCAGTTGCTGTGCCAAGGTAGTATTGACTTGATTATCTTTTCGATACTCGTTAAACTTAATATTAAAAATCCCAGGTGTAAAATCAATAGGACCAGCCAACATTCTTGTAAATGCTACAATGGGCAAATGTTCTGGGGGATTTCCTCCATCGCCAGACCAAGCATTAAACTCTTGTCCACGCAAACCTTCACGAGAAATTATGTTTGGGTAAGTTCTTCGCAAACCTGTGTCTTTAATAGGTTCGTGGGCATTTATGGCAACCTGATATTTCGCTGCTTTAATAGCTGCATTATTGTATTGATTAACCATGTATTGCCCGTGATGATATTCTCCCTTAGGAATTATTTTACCAACATAGCCAGACTTAACAGCGTGCATTCCATACTTTTGCATTAAAGCATAAGCTGTGTCTTGTTGCTTTTCGTAAGTCTGTGTTGCTGCAGATGTCTCGTGATGCATAATGATCCCCACTCCTTTCTCTTTGGCATAACGCGTTACTTCATCTAAATCATAATCTGGGTAAGATGTTACAAAGTCGAAAACACCCTCTCGATCCTCAAAACCAATCCAACGCTCCCAACCTGTGTTCCAACCTTCAACTAAAACTCCACCTATATTATTCTTTGCAGAAAAATCAATAAAGCTTTTTACATTTTCTGTGGTTGCTCCATGTTTGCCATGTGCTTTTCCTGTATCGGTCCATTTGCCATCTACCATTTCCATGCCGTAATCCCACGACGATTTCCCCAAGTGCATTTCCCACCAAACTCCAGTATATTTCATAGGTTTAAACCACGAAACATCACCTAGCTTATTAGGCTCATTCAAATTCACAATGAGGTTAGATGCGATTAGATCTGGTGCATTATCCGTTATTTGAATTGTTCGCCAAGGTGTTGTGAATGGTAAGCTTTTTTTAACTTTATAATCTGTGTTTTCTGAGCCAACCAGACTACTTTTTAAAATTAGATTTTCAGTATCTACTTTTAAGGTCATACCTGAATAATCTATTAAAGATGCTTCATGAAAGCTAAGATGAATGCCCTCCTTGCCAACCATAGTAACAGGTGTATTTACAGAATTTTCTGAAATATGAGATTGTGCTAGATGTGTTTTTGGTATATACGATTTTGCATCAATTTCTGAAAGTTTTGTAGTACTGTATAAATGCTCATAAATATCCCAATCCCCAGGAATCCAAAAGGTTTTATAATCTTCAGTTAAGTTGAATTCTGTATGCTCTTCTTTTATTAAAGCTTCGATCCAACCATCTTGCTTTGGGAATTCATAACGCAGACCTATGCCATCATTGTATACTCTAAACTCTATAGTAACTTTACGATTTGGTGCTTCAGATTCTTCAAAATTAGCTTTAATGAATTTATAATTATTCTCAACTGTGCGTTGTTCTCCCCAAGGCATTTCCCAAGTTTCATTAAATGCATTTACTTCAGACCCCAAATGTTTTAAACCGCCTTTAAGTTTAGGTGCATTTGTAAATTCAAAACCTAAATACGATGTATCCACGATCACCTTGTTATTATATAAAGTTCTATAATACGGCTCTCCTTCTTTATTTAATTGCAGTTCAACCCTTAATTTACCATTAGGTGAAGTCGCTACCAAATTTACTTGATCATTATCAACAGTGTTACAAGCCATCAATAGTGCAAATAAGAATATATAGACTGTTTTCATATACTACTAATATTAGTAAAATTCAAAATAACGAATCTATACAAACCTTTAAAATTATCTCTTAAATTATTTTATACATTAGATACTTTCATATCTTTTTCTGGTAAAATAGTATTGAGAAGTTTTTCGGCAAGACCCACAAAAGGCAGAAAAAAAAGTACACCCATAATATTGAATAACATATGGGCATTGGCGATAATACCTCCTATGCTCTTTGTGCTAGAGATATTGTTTACCAAATCAACAAAAGGCATAAAGAAGATTAACCCAATGATGATAGTAATTAGATTAAATATTAAATGAAAAAGCCCTGTTTTTAATGCCTCTCGTCTTCCGTTAATAGTAGCCAGTAAGGTATCAGAGCAAGTACCCAACTCTGCACCTAGCATAATAGCGATACCTCCAGCCACAGAAAGAATTTGTTCTTTGCCCAATAGAATAGACATACCTACCGTTCCACTTGATGATTGAATAATAAGTGTCACCAAACCACCTATGAGTGTTCCTTGAACAGGATTATCCTCTACTCTCGCAATCCATTTTAAGAATGTCGCACTATTCTTTAAAGGCTGTACTGCATCTTCCATAATATAAAGACCAAAAAAGAGCATTCCAAAATAGAAAATGCTCTTACCGTATAATTTTTTTTTCTCGTTTTTTACAAATACTTCAAAAAATAAACCAATAAAAAGGGCAATAATGGAATATTTACCTATATCGAGAGCTATGATTTGACTAGAAAATGTAGTTCCTATATTAGCACCCATAATGAGCCCTATACTTTGCCTAAAATTGAGTGTTTTCGCATTGACAAAAACAATGACTATGATTATCATTGCAGAAGACGAACCTAAAAGAATCGTAAGAACAGTGCCAATAAGAATCGTAGCAAGCAGATTAGGTGTATAAGTTTCTACTATCTTTTTAGCCTTGTCCGTAAATAATTCTCTTAAAGCACTAGAAAGCTGAGTTATGGCATAGAGAAAAAGTGAGATACCACCTATGAGTAAAGGTAAAATTTCGTTCATGTTTCTTCAAATAGCTTGTAATCTAAAAAACCTATTGAAAGAAATCGTTAACTTAAGATGAACTTTACTTAACTTTTTTTATTAATTTGAAATATACCCAATACTCTGTTTAAGCTATAGATTAGATTTTTTGACAGGTTTTTTGCTCAATAAGACTGTACCAAATTCAGAATTAACAGTAATTTTTCCATCCACCACTTTTATATCTTGGCCTGAATATGCATCATGTAATACCTCACCTTCTTTAAGCACCTTAGATAAGTCCAATACTTTTTTACCATTATTTAAATCTAAACCGATTACCACGAAATCTTTATAATCAACTTTAGTTAGGCTTCTGTAAAATACGTAAGGTTCTTCTGTAACCACTTGATGCATACCGGCACCAACGGCAGGATGTTTGGCTCTAAATTGTCCCAATTTCTGCCAGTGAGCCAAAACGGTTTTGGTCTCGCTATTGTTTTCGAGCTCTTCCCAATTCATAAATGAGCGTAATGTTGCATCACCTTCAGTACCTTTAATAACTAAAGAACGCGCAGACTCATCTCCATAATAGACTTGTGATGTTCCAGGTGACAGTAACAACTTATTAGCTGTTTCAAAAGGCTTTTTTCTTTTTGCATCAAAAGGACTGCCATCATCATGAGAACTGAGGTAATTGAGTGTTCCGAAATCTTTCAATTCACCGTTTAGCACATCAGAATATTTTTTGAATAATTCTTCGTAACCTAATTCTTTTGCATTCCATTTAAATTCGAAATTGATTAGACTGTGGAAGCTTGCTGGATCGAAGTAATTGACCTTTCTATCTCCGAAGTCGAAAAACTGCCCTCCACTGATTCCATAATTGTAAACTTCACCAACTAAGTAAAAATCATTGTCGTCTAGAACTTTCTCTGGATTATTTTTCTTGAATTCTGAAAACGCATAATCGCATTCGGACTTAAACTCTTCCCAAACATACTCTTCAGTGTGTTTAACGGTATCGGCTCTATACCCGTCTATACCAAATTCCGTGATATAATCCGTAAGCCACTTAATGATGTAAAATCTTGGTGCTCTTGGATGGCCTGTACGTTCAAAAAATGCATCTAATTCTGCAACTTCTTCCTCGTAACGGCCTTCTGCCTTCCACTTTTCAACGAGTTGGGGTGGCAACTCTACGTTGTCATTGCTTTCAGTTTTAATATCTGGAAGGTTGGCTACCAATGTACATGTTATGGTATTTTCGTAATTACTGTATTTACACTGTGGATCGGTTCTTACCCAATCGTCTGGCCAAACAGGATCTTTTTCAGTTACAGGACCCGTATGATTAATTACGGCATCTAAAACCACTCTTATACCTCTCGCATGTGCTTCCTTAACCAGCTCTTGCAAATCTTCTTTTGTGCCATAATTAGGATCGATACGTGTCCAGTCTTTTGCCCAATAGCCATGAAAACCATAAGTCACTCCTGTACCTTCATCAGTTCCTCCATGTATTTGTTCTACAATTGGAGTCATCCAAATGGCATTGATTCCTAAATCCGTAAAATAACCTTCTTTAATTTTTTGAGTAACCCCTTTGAGGTCACCTCCTTTAAACCCACGCAGTTTTGCCGTTTTTTTTGTTCTATCAAAATTAACATCGTTTGATGTATCGGCGTTGTTAAAACGATCTGTCAACAAAAAGTATAGATTTGCGCCTTCCCAAATAAATGGTATTTCAGAGGGATTTGTAGGTTCAACGACGTTGATATTAACGTCTTCTTTATTTGGATTGTTTTTACAATTGACTAGCATAAAACTAAGTGTTACTACAACTACTAATTTTTTCATATTTATTGCCCATAAAACTGGGTATCTTATTAATTAAACTTTTTATTAAATATCTGCAATACCCCTAAAGTATCCTCAAGGGAACAATCATAATTATTAAGTTTTATCAATGCTCTCACATTCATCTTCAAATTCAAATTTGAGCTCAAAGCGATTCTTAATTACTCTGCTATTTTGAGAATAAATGATTCTAATGGCTTTATATCAATACGAGCTTGGGCTTTACCATTTTCTACTTTTAGAATTGAACTGTATTCATTGTACAATTGGTCCTTAAGCTTATATTCACCATCTTGAAGCTTTAATTTTGAAACCAAATCTTCTGGTAATTGCAGTTCAAATCCATAGTTGTTATCAGCGTTAAAGTTTGAAACCACGATCAATTGTTCAGTATCAGACCAGCGCGCAAAACTCAAAACTTTGTCATTATACCATTCCGTATTTTGCTGATTGTACCAATGAATATCTTGGTACTCGCCCATTAATGCAGAACTATTAATCGTGAAGTTCAGTAAACGCTTATAAAAATCTCTTAACTCTAATTCTTCTTTGGTGGATTGACCTCCATCAAACTTTTTATCGTTTACCCAACGCACCAAACTTGGCACTGAACCATAATCGAAAATAGACGTACGTGTTGGATCACCAAAGCCTAAATCTTCTGCTCCTGGCTCACCAAACTCCTGGCCAAAATATACCATGGTTGGTGCTGTAGTTGACGTTGCAGAAACTACCATTGCTGGTTTTCCTTTTAAAGCATTACCTGCAAAATCTGGACTCGCGATACGTTGTTCATCATGGTTTTCTAAAAAATGAAGCATATGATGTTCAATATCATTTAAATCGTCTAAAATTGGCGGAATATTATCAGTTTTCCCATGACCTTGAATCACATGTTTTAGTGTATCATATAATTGAACTTTATCATATAGATAATCCATTTTTCCTTTTTTGATGTAATCTCTATACAAACTTGGGTTGTACACCTCAGCCAATAAAAATGCATCGGGATTTTTCATTTTAATGTGCGAGTTCATGTAGCTCCAAAACTCCACAGGCACCATTTCTGCCATATCAAATCTAAAACCATCAACACCTTTAGCTGTCCAATACAAGGCAATATCCTTAAATTTTACCCAAGAACTTGGAACGGTTTTATCGCTCCAGAATTCAAAATGTTTATTATAATCTTCGTTATCAAACCCTTCTGGAAGTTCATCAAAATCTTTGTTCCCATCTGGTGATACTCCATAATTTACTTTTACGGTTTCGTACCAATCGTTCATGTCGGGTTGAGAAGCCCTAGATCCGTTTCCTGTCCATTTTGCAGGCATTTCCTTAAACTTACTATCTGCCATCGCATGGTTCTCGCCTCCCAAAGGTTGGTAACCATTTTTCCATTCGGGCACCTTAAAAGGCTCACCTGGATTGTAATAAAAATTATTGTTTACATCATAGGTCACTGTTTTATCATCTTCAGCACCAAAATCCGTGGTTCCTTCTGGATTGGTTAAACTTTGATAATTACGTGCCACATGATTTGGAACAATATCAATAATCACCTTAAGTCCAGCTTTGTGTGTTCTTTCGATTAACGCTTCAAACTCTTGTAAACGATTCTCAACATTTTCTGCCAAATCGGGGTTAACGTTGTAATAATCCTTTACTGCATAAGGCGAACCCGCACGACCTTTTACTATATCTGGATCGTCGTTAGAAATACCATATTTAGTATAATCTGTTATCACATCATGATGCGGAACTCCCGTATACCAAATATGTGTAACCCCTAAATCTTTAATTTCATTTAAAGCCTTGTCCGTAAAATCATTAAACTTACCTACTCCATTTTCTTCAAGCGTTCCCCAAGGTTTATTAGTGGTATTAGTGTTACCAAAAAGTCTTGTAAAAACTTGATATACAACTTCTTTTTTCTTCATTTGGGTTTTCATATCTTCAACAGTGTTGAGAGGTTCTGGTTGATTTTTAGGTTCATTTTTACAAGCTATTACACTGAATAGCACTAATGCAATTATGAGTAAATTTTGTTTTTTCATATTGTTTTCGATTATGAGATTTAACTTCGTTGAACCTAATGGTTTCTCGTCGCTCATCCTTCGCTCTGCCGAAATGGACAAAGAATTTATTTTGCAAGTTTAATTCTCACTTCTTTTTCTTCCGCTGTATCCCAAGTAATATTTAAGGTCAGAGTTTTATATTTTTCGTTGTAAGTGCCATTTACTTTACTCTTATCAATTTTTATACGTTTAGGCATTTTTCTAATATTATGAATAACCAACTCAACTGTTTTAGTTTTTGGTTTGTGATTTTTCCCGTTATCGGCTTCAAAGTCAATCTCTAACCAACGACCTTCCATTTCTGCTTCAAACTCTAAAATTTGATATTGCCCTTTTTCTATAGCGTCTACTGTTTTTCCATCATCGGAGTAGAACTTTCGTTCGGATTTTTCAATAGAACCATGATGATAATATTGCAACTGAATAAAATTAGAATCGTAATCTTTAGTGGATTGCATTGATTTTGCCAAAGGGATAAAGGCACCAGATCTTACATAAGTTGGAATATAAGCGGGATGCGTTTTTATCGATTTGGTTTGTCCGCCTTTAATCATTTCATCAGTTTCGATATTAAACCAATCTGATGTTTTCGGAAAGTAAACCTGTTGTTCTTTTTTACCAGCTTCTAAAACTGGTGCTACCAAAATATCATTTCCCCATAAATAGGTTTCGGAATAATTAAACAGCTTTGGATTATCGGGTTCCTCGAACAATAAAGGTCGCATTAGCGGCTTACCGTATTGATGGTTTTCGTACATCAGATTATAATTGTAAGGCAACATACGATAGCGCATTTCTATAGCAAATCTGGCAAAATTTTTCGCCTTATCACTTCTAAACACAGGCTCGCTGGGAACATCTTCTTGAGCGTGTGGTCTAAAAATAGGTTGAAAAACCCCATACTGCAGCCAACGTGCATAAAGCTCATCATCTAGGTTTGCTCCTGCAAAACCACCTAAATCTGAATGCATGTATGCCAAACCCTGCATGCCCATCTGTAGGGCAATTTCTGGCTGGCTTTGTAAGCCTCCCCAAGTTCTGTTAACATCCCCAGACCACGGTACCATTCCGTAACGTTGCGAGCCCGAATAGCCTGCACGCATTAGAATAAAAGGTCTTAACTCTGGTTTGGCTTCTAAACTTGCTTCGTAAACGAGTTTTGCCCAATCGTGACCATAAGTGTTATGTACTTGTTGTGCTGAACCTGTAGCATGTTGCACCCAATGTGGATGTACTTCTGGCTCACCTAAATCTCCCCAAAATCCTGTTACACCGAAATCAGATAAGTCTTTATAAATATCTTTAAACCATGTATTACCTTCAGTTTTATAAATATCTATAATCCCAGTATTACCAAAATAGAAATCGTATTTGGCAGGGTTTCCGATGGAATCTTTAGCTAAAATATTTTTTTCGACGGCCTCATTCCATTTTTTTGAGTTGGTTAAAATAAACGGTTCGGTTATTAGAATAGTCTCAACATTTTTAGCTCTCAAATCCTTAATCATTTGTTTTGGATCTGGAAAGGAATCCTTTAAAAACTCAAGATTTCCCATAGTGCCCTTAATGTCCTTACCAAACCAATATAAATCAAGAATGATAGCATCTACAGGAATGTTTTCATCCTTGAACTTGTTTATTGTTTCGATGGTCTCTTTTTGGGAATGGTATCCAAATCGGCTAGAAAAATTACCCAACGCCCAACGCGGCAGCATGGGTTGTCTTCCTGTTAACTGCGTGTAATTATTCATGATATCGTACCAAGAATCACCCACAATGATTTGATAGGTTTTTCGACCCGAAATAGTTTCGTAGGTTAGCGTATTATCTTTTTTGCTGTCTAAATCTAGGTAGCCAATTGGTGCGTTGTCAAAATGAATCATGTATTGGTTTGATGACATTACGATAGGCATGGTGTAATTCATCAGTTTGGATTCGGTTTCGTAACCATAATGTGCCCTGTTGAATAGTGGCAAACGGTTTCCTCGACGGTTCATTCCCAAAGCTCTGGATCCACCTCCATATAACACCTCATCTTTGGTAAGATTAAATTCTATCTTTTCGGTAGAATCTGCTACTATATTATCTTTTACCATGTCCATTGGCTGGTGCTTACTTTTATAGTAGCCGAGCTTTTCAGATATTACTGGTTTGTCTTTGTATGAATAGCTGATCTGAAAAGGCTTTGTTGTTATAGTAACTGATAGCGCTTTGCTTCCAAAAGTAATATCATCTCCTACATATTTATAAGTAGTTTCAATAGTTTTTGGGGGCGTTACAACTGCATGCGATTCATTTTTATAACGTTCTCCATTTGGAATAAAACTGGTCTGAAGTATTTCTGGTGAATAAAACTGAAATACGTATTTACCATCGTTGGTTATAACTGTAAATACTCCTTTTTCTTCGTTATGGGATTGGTATGTTCGATTTGGATTTTGAGCACAAATTGAAACTGTGAACAGTATAATCGATATATATAGAATTATGTGTTTCATACTTAGTCTTTAATACCTTTAAGATTTTTGAAACCTTACAGGATGTAGCAATTTATTTACCCAACAAAAAAATCAGAGGCTTATCTAATCTTTGATTCCAAGAATTTTCTGAATGGTCTGTACCTTCAAAAAACAAGTTCTTAGAATTGGTTTCTGAATACCCTTTTGTTTCTAAAATTTTATCTACTCTTGATGCATATTGCGGGTAGTGTTGGTCTAAAGTTTTGTTGCCGTAATCAAAATACAATTTGTGTGTACTTGGATTAGGCAAATTGGCTTCCATATATTTAAAAATGGCTTCAGGATATGGATTGTCTTCCATTGGCATGGCCCCTACCCAATGCGTCGATATGCATGCAGCACCACTGAAAACAGTCGGATACTCACTAATGGCATACATAGACATTAAACCTCCCATACTAGAACCCATGACAAAAGTGTGTTCTTTATTTGTATAAACCGAATAAGAACCATCAATGGCAGGTTTTAGTTCTTCGACCAAAAACCTTAAATAATTGTCACCATTAAGCTTTATGTTACTTTTTTCTGCAATATCAAATAGAGAATCTTTTATACTTTTATCAATAAAATCGAATGCCTTTTGAGGAAATAAATCTTGCCAACGGATTTGAGGAATATTATGGATGGCAACAACTATAAAATCTTTGGTTGTTCTATCACCCATTAATTGGCTTGCCCATTCGTCTACTTTCCATTCTTGCTTATTCCAAGTAGCTGTACTATCGAATAGCATTTGTCCATCGTGCATATACAACACACTATATTTGTTGTCTTTGGAATATGTTTCTGGCAACCAAACATCTATAGGTCTCGGTGTAATATATTTTGATGGAAAACTATCTACTCTGCTTAGTTTTCCAGCAGACAGCTTAGCATCTTCAACTGTTTTGAATTTATACTCAGTATTTACAGCATTAATTTTGGAACTATCTACATTAGCCTCCTTTTCATTTTTACATGAAAAAAACAACAGTAATATGAAAATGCAAATTAGGTATTTCATGCTTTAACTTTACACCACAAGATTTAGACTTCGACTACGCCCAGTCTCTGCAAACCTTTTATGATAATTATAGTTTTGTCGTTAATACTGTTACACCCTTAGATTTTAAATCCATCACATCTCCCCATTTTATAGTTTCGCCAGTTATGATATTCTTAAGTGTTTTACCTTTTAATCCCATTTCCTTTTGGTAATTAAGATCTATGGTTATAATGTCTTCATTCTTATTTAATATTAAAACAACAGTTTCATCTCCTAATGTTCTATACATAAAATATGTACCTGCAAATGGTGCAAAATGTGTTGTTTTGCCCTCATGAATAGCTTTGCTATTTTTTCTATAATTGAATAGCTTCTTAATGAAAGATTGCATATCCTTTTGCGCATCGGTCAAACCTTCTCCAGTAAACGCATTAACAGCATCACTTTCCCAACCACCAGGAAAATCTGTACGGATTAGTCCATGGTCTCCAGGTTTTGCAAAATCATTCATCAAAATTTCCGTACCATAATACATTTGCATAATTCTTGGTATAGTGGCATAAGTAGCCATAGCCATCTTTGTATTTGCTATATCACCATCTAATTGCGTAAAAATGCGACTCATGTCGTGATTATCCGAAAACACCATAATATCTTTTGGGCTCGGATAGTGAAAATCATTGGCCAATCCTTCATAAATTTTAACCAAGCCTTCGTCCCAAGATTCTTTCTCTTTGATCCCTTCAACTACCAAATTTTGCATGGCGAAATCCATAGTTGATCTTAGATTAGAATCATATCCATCTTTGTTATGAGCACCTTCTTGCCAATACCCTATAAGTAGTGGATTGTAGCTCCACTCTTCACCCACAATGCTAAAGTTTGGGTATTCGGTCATAATTGCCCCAGCCCAATCACTCATAAAATCTTTATCAGGATAAGGATAGGTATCTTGGCGAATCCCTCCTAATTGTACAGTCTCAATCCACCAAATACTATTTTGAATAATATATTTGGCCATAAACGGATTGCGTTGATTTAAATCTGGCATTGTAGCCACAAACCAACCTTGACTCATGCCATTTTTATCTGCTTCGGATGCATATATATCTTGATTTGTTGTACGCCTGTGGTTAGAGTTTATAGTATAAGAATTATTCCAATTGGCTTTATTTTCTTCAAAATTTTCCTGAAGATTCACCCAGTCCTTAAACGGTAAATCCTTCATCCACCAATGGTACAAACCACAATGATTTGCCACTTGGTCCATAATAAGCTTCATCCCTTTTTCTCTTAGTTTGGCCGATAAATCTTGGTACTCTCCTAAGGTTCCGAAACGTGGGTCTATCTCATACAAATCTGTAACTGCATAACCATGATAAGATCCTTTTTTCATATCATTAGTTAAAAGTGGTTGAGGCCAGACTGCTGTAAATCCTAAATCGTATATGTAATCTAAATGCTTGGTTACACCAGCTATATCTCCACCATGTCTGGCGTAATCATCAGTTCTATCTATGGTCTGTTCCAATAATGCGGGTTGTCCTTCGACACCTAATGGCGTATCGTTAGTTGCAATACCATTAACAAAACGATCTGGTGTAATTAAATAAATAGCATCAGAGCTATCAAAACCAACAAAGTCTTCAGCAGGTTTTACACGTTCCTTTAATTCGTATGTAGCTACTAGTTCTTGGCCTTTATCGTTCTTGAATTTAATATTGAATCTACCAGCAGAAGTCGTTTTGGATATATTAAGATCTATAAATAAGTAATTATTACTATTATTTCCTTTTGAAACTTTTTTAATGGAAACCCCAGAATACGCTATGCTCGGTTTATAATCTGAAATGTTTGGGTGCTTCACTAAAAGTTGAAGGCTATCACCCTTAAAACCAACCCACCAATTTGATGGCTCTATACGTTCTATGTCATTAGCCTCAATGAGAGGTGTATCTAATGAAGAAGATGTATCAGAATTTGGTGAATTCTCTTTACAAGACATTAAAACAAATACCAAAGCTATTAGAATACTACATATATTTTTCATATTAATAAAGTTTTTTAATGTTCTCGATTAACGACATAATCAATCTTCTAAAACTGTAACCAAATTGTTTGGTGAAATAGATACCGCTTTATCATTAACCACGATTTCTATGTCTTCATTACCTTCCAATTCAAAATGTGTATGGCCTTGACAAACATTAACTTTAAGTATTTGGTTTCTAAAGTTGACTTTAAAAGAATAGCCATCCCATTGTTTAGGAATTCTAGGCTCAAAGGTTAATGCATTGTTCTTAACACGCATACCTCCAAAACCTTCAACGATACTCATCCATGTACCAGCCATTGAGGTAATGTGCAACCCTTCGTGAACTTCGTGATTGTAGTCATCTAAATCCAATCTAGATGTTCTTAAATAGAATGTATATGCTTGTTCCATACGATCTAATTTTGCCGCTTGTATACTGTGTACACATGGTGACAAAGAACTCTCATGAACCGTAAATGGTTCATAAAAATCGAAATGGCGTTCTAGTGCTTCGGTTGTAAACTGATCCTCAAAAAAGTAGAAACCTTGTAAGGTATCTGCTTGTTTAATGTATGGGGAACGTAAAATACGATCCCATGACCATTTTTGATTTATTGGCCGTTGCGATTTATCTAAATCGGAAACAGTAATGAGTTCTTTATCTAAGAAACCATCTTGTTGCAAGTAGACGTTATGCTTTTTGGAATATGGAAAATATATATTATCAGCTACTGTTTTCCACTCTTTAACCTCAGCTTTGGAGAGCTTTGCTTTATTCATTATACGCGTATAATCGGTAGAAAACTCAGATGCAACACGTTCTATATTTTCAACGGCATAATTAATACACCATTGTGCAATGTAATTAGTGTACCAATTATTATTAACATTGTTTTCGTACTCATTAGGTCCTGTTACACCTAGAATGACATATTTATTTTTATCGGTCGAAAACGTGGCGCGTTGATGCCAAAAACGTGCAATACCAATAAGGACTTCTAAGCCCATTTCTGGAATATAGCTATAGTCGCCCGTGTAACGATAGTAATTAAAAATAGCAAAGGCAATAGCGCCATTTCTGTGGATTTCTTCAAATGTAATTTCCCACTCATTGTGGCATTCTTCACCATTCATAGTTACCATTGGATACAATGCGGCTCCGTTTGTAAACCCTAATTTTTCAGCATTTTCAATGGCTTTTCCTAAATGTTTGTAACGGTATGTCAATAAACTTCTGGCAACACTTTGATCTTTGGTTGCCATGTAAAATGGAATACAATAAGCTTCGGTATCCCAATAGGTACTACCGCCATATTTTTCACCCGTGAATCCTTTTGGACCAATATTTAATCTGGCATCGGTACCTAAGTAAGTCTGATTTAAATGAAAGATATTAAATCGAATGCCCTGCTGAGCTTTAACATCACCATCTATAGTAATATCTGCCATATCCCAAATCTTGGACCATGCATTTTTTTGAGCTTCCAATAAAACAGTGAATCCTGATTTGGTTGCTTTTTCTAAAACAGATTTTGCTGCAGTGACCAATTCGTATTTATCATGGTTTCTATCAACTGTATATCCTCCAAATTTATGTATGGTATATGTTTCATTCTGCTTTACCTCATAATTATAGCTAAATGAAGCACTATTAGAATCGGCATTAATATTAGGATTTACAAGAATGGATTTTCCATCAATAAAGACTTGAGATTCCATAAACGTACAGGTATAAAAGTCAGTCTTCATTGTCTTTGCCTGAATAAACGCCTGATTATTTTCGTGGCTTACATTCAAGGTATCCCAAAACTTATCGTCCCAATTGGTGTCTTCGTTTGTAATACCACTATCAATATATGGCCTATAGGTTATAGAAGCATTAGAGTTTAGAGGTGTAACCGAATAGTTAATAGCACCTAATTCATCTAAATCCAAACTCAAAAACCGTTTTGTATTTACTTCTATTTTTATACCATTTTGAAGCGTGGCAACAAAACTTCTGGATAGCCAACCTTCTTTCATGTTAAGTTCTCTTCTGAAGTTTTCAATGGCCCTACAAGTATGAAGGTCTAATCCTTCATCATTAATAAAAACATTGATACCAATCCAATTTGGTGCATTTAAAACCTTAGCAAAATACTCTGGATAACCATTTTTCCACCAACCTACTCTAGTTTTATCGGGGTAGTAAACGCCTGCAATATAACTTCCTTGAAATGTAGGTCCTGAATATTTTTCTTCAAAATTGGCACGTTGCCCCATAGCACCATTACCTATACTAAATAAGCTTTCGGATGCCTTTACATGGCTTGGATCAAATCTTTCTTCTATGATTGACCAATCATTGGGTATGATATAATCTAAATTCATATGCTTTTTTGTTTTAAAAGCCCATATGAGCCTTCTATGTTTTAATTTTTGATTAATGACTTTATAAATGTATCTGAGATTTCCGTGAAATCTTTAAATACGTAATCTGCATGCGCTAAGACTTCTTCGCTTCCAATTCCGATGGAAATCATGTTCACAATATTAGCGGCTTCAACACCAGCTACTGAGTCTTCAAAAACAATGCAGTCTTCAGGCTTTGTGTGTAACAGTTCTGCTGCAATTAAAAAGACTTCAGGATCTGGTTTTGCTTTGCTTACATCATTGCCATCTACAATGGCGTTAAAATTCTCTTTGAGATGAACACGCTCTAAAATGGTTCTGGCATTTTTACTGGCAGAGCCTAGTGAAATGAGCTGTTTATTTTCTTTTAATAGGTTTAAAATTCTTGGAACATCTGGTAATATTTCATTCTCATCCATTTTAGAAATATGGCTTAAGTAATCATCATTTTTCTTAGCCATTAATTCTGTAAACTTTTCTTCGGAAATTGTTTTATTTCCCCAAGACAATATTTTTTCTAAAGAACGGACACGACTAACACCTTTAAGTTGTTCGTTTTCTTCTTCTGTAAAATCTATATCTAAACTTTTAGCGAGTTTTTTCCAAGCCAAAAAATGATATTTGGCAGTGTCAACAATGACACCGTCTAAATCGAATATGAAGCCTTTTTTTTGCATTAGGATAATTTTATTCTACTGATTGATAAGAAATTGCAGCTTTATCAGTTATTAAGAAATTACTTAAACCAGCAATGAGTAAGCTTACCCCTGCAATGGTCATGGCATTAATAGCTTTATCCCCCAAAAGTCCTGATATAAAATTAATACCACCTAGTGCTGCAATGATTTGAGGAATTACAATGAACATATTGAAGATTCCCATAAACATTCCCATTTTCTTAGGATCAACTGAACTGGACAACATAGCGTATGGCATCGAAAGAATACTTCCCCACGCTATACCTATTAACATAAAGCAATATTTGAGTTGTTCTGGTGACACCACCATCATTAGTAGAAATCCTAATCCGCCAATGCATAAAGATAGCATGTGTACGTATTTCCTATTGACATTACGTTTAGATGTGTAAAAAACTAGTAATAATGCAAAAGCCATAGATGACAAACCATAAACTCCCATGGCTGAACCTACAGAATTTGACGCCTTCTGAAATGCTGTATTTTCTACATCAAAAGCTTCCTTATCTGCAGCATTCGTCATATCATAATTTGTTTCAATTGGTGCAGGCATCTTGTATACATGCTCAGTTAATGCAGGGTTTGCCATACTCCACATAGTAAAAAAAGCAAACCAGCTAAAGAATTGTATAACACCTAATTTCTTCATGGTAGAAGGCATGCTGCCTATATTGTTAATGATGTCTGACACAAAACTATTTTTCTCTGCCTTCTCCTTTTCAAACTCTTCCATATTTTCAGGTGGGTACTCTGAAGTTGTAAAAACGGTGTAGAGAATACTAATTAAAAACACAAAAGCCCCAATAGCAAAAGCAACTTTAACTGAGTTAGGTACAATACCTAAATCCGCAGAATCACTTACACCCATTTCAGAAACCATCCAAGGTAAATTACTAGCTACCCAAGTACCTATTCCGATAATCAGTGTTTGCATTACAAAGCCATAAGTACGCTGAGATTCATCTAGTTTATCTGCAACCAGAGCTCTAAAAGGCTCCATAGAAACATTAATAGAAGCATCTAGGATCCAGAGAAAACCAGCCGCTACCCATAAAGCTGGTGAGTAAGGCACAAAAAACAAGGCAATAGAACTTAAAATAGCTCCAACTAGAAAATAAGGTCGTCTTCGCCCAAAGCGTGAGTGCCATGTTCTATCACTCATATAGCCAATAATTGGCTGCACAATCAAACCTGTTAAAGGTGCCGCAATCCATAACAGTGGAATATCGTGTTTATCTGCACCAAGGGTTTGGAAAATTCGTGACATAAAGCCACCTTGTAAAGCAAAACCAAATTGAATTCCTAGGAAACCGAAACTCATGTTCCAAATTTCCCAAAATCCGAGAATACGCTTTTTCATTAAATAGTATGTTTAAATTAATACTATTCTGACAAGCAAAGCTTATCAAAACCTATGTGTTGAAGTGAAAATATAAGTTTTGATTTGCGGTAAAGATATAAAAGATTTTAAAACCGCAATGTTAAATTTCTATTTGGTAGATTCGCGCTCAATCAAATCAGTAGCAATGATTACAGTTTGGTATTCCTCATCAGCATCCTCATTAATCTCATTCTCTAATTTATCAATTAAAAGGTCTGCTGCTTTTTCACCCATATGTTGTGCATGTTGACTCACAGTGGTAAGACTTGGAGTTGAGTGCTTGGATAAAACACCATCCGTAAAACCAATAACTTGTACATCGTTAGGGATATCTAAACCTAGCTTTCTGGCAACTTTCATTGCAGAAAGTGCGTATAATTCATTGACCGCAAAAACACCATCAATTTTTTTATTAGACTTAAATAACTGTTCTATTTCTGATTCGAGCTCTTCTAAGTCCACTTTATAATCTAGTGTGTCGTCAATTTTTAATATCAAATCTGCCTTAGGGGTCATTTTATGTTCTTCCAATGCTTCCAAATAGCCCTGTGTCCTTAGCTTTCCAACACTAACATAATCTTTAGTAGTTATTAAAGCAATGGATTTACATTTGTTTTCAATTAATTTTTTCACTGCATTTTTCGCACCGTTTAGGTCGTCAACAATAACCTTATCACACTTAATATCTGACACCACTCTATCAAACATAACAATGGGCATACCTTGGCTCATGGTTTCATTAAAGTGGTGATAGTCTTGTAGCTGTAAAGTCTCTTTAGAGATAGATAGTATAAACCCATCTATACTGCCATTGGCAAGCATATCCATGTTTATAACTTCTTTAGAAAATGACTCATTGGACAAACCGATGATTACATTATAACCCCTATTATTGGCAACCAATTCCACACCTCTAATTACCTTAGAAAAGAAATGATGTACAATTTCTGGAATTATAATACCAATGGTATTCGTTTTTCTGTTTTTAAGACTAAGTGCAATATTGTTGGGCCTGTAATTATAAAGCTTAGCAAATGCCTGTACTTTTTGCTTAGTGTCTTCACTTATTTCTGCACTATTTCGAAGTGCTTTTGATACTGTTGAGATGGACACATCCAATTCTCTAGCAATCTGTTTTAATGTAATTTTTCTCTTCATAATCTCCTTAACTCAAAGGACGAATATAACTAAATTATAAAATTTAAATTTCGAATTTCATAATTAAAGCTATATCAAATTGAAAATGTGGCATTTTTTGATGTTTTTATCCATATGTTAAACAAAACTTAAAAAGTTTTTAACACGAAAACGTTTTCGTGACATCTGTCATGTTTTTTAACACACAAATCACGCTAAATTTACATAGATTTAACACCAAGAAGTGAAAATATAAATCAATTAACTAAGCAATTAACTTAAAAATATTGTATGAAAACATTCTTAAATGCTTTACTATTCTGTTTAATTATGGTACCCGCAACACTGTTGGCACAAACAACAGTTTCTGGTACAGTCACAGATAAAGCAGACGCAATGCCTTTACCAGGCGTAAACATTATTGTTAAAGGAACTTCTCGTGGAACCGCTACCGATTTTGATGGTAAGTTCTCACTAGAGGTTAACCAAGGTGAAACTATCGTAGTATCTTATCTAGGCTATACGTCACAAGAAATTGTCTACAATGGACAATCCACATTAGATGTAGTTCTCCAAGAAGATGCAGCACAGCTCGATGAAGTTGTACTCATCGGTTATGGTTCTACAACTAAACAAGACGCCACGGGTGCAGTTGAAAAAGTTGGAGATGAAGAATTTAACCGTGGTGCCATAGTTGCCCCACAACAACTTATAGCGGGTAAAGCCGCAGGTGTACGTGTTACAACTGGTGGGGGTGCTGCAGGTGAAGGCGGTGAAATTAGAATACGTGGTGGAGCATCACTAGGAGGCGATTTTGGAGGAACAAATGACCCTTTAATCGTAGTCGACGGTCTACCTATTGATCAACGTGGTGGAGCGCAAGGTATTACAAATGCCTTGAACGCCGTTAACCCAGCAGACATTGAGGACTTTGTCGTCTTAAAAGATGCATCAGCAACAGCTATTTATGGTTCTAGAGCCTCTAATGGTGTTATTTTAATTACCACCAAAAAAGGACGGGCAAATTCACCTTTTAAAGTTGAATATGGCTTACAAGCTTCTGTACGCAATGTAGCAAATACTGTAGATGTATTATCGGCGAGCCAATACAGAGCTTTAGCGTCTGATCCTCGTTTTGATACGTCTTCTTTAGGTAATGCCAGCACAGATTGGCAAGACGAAATCTATTCTACAGGTGTAGGTATGATACATAATATAACTGTATCTAAAGGTTACGAAAATTTTAATTTTAGGGTTAACCTTAACCACTCTTCACAAGAAGGGCCATTAGATGGTCTGTTTGAGAGATCGGGTATTAACATGGCTTTTGTACACAGATTTTTAGACAACGATTTAAAATTAACATTAACGTCTAATCTTACATCTAGTGAATCTGATTTCGCTAATGATGGTGCCATAGGTTCAGCCGTTAGGTTTGATCCAACATTACCTGTGTTTGATGAGAATGGTGACTACACACAATATCCACTAAACCCTAATGCGCCAATCAATCCACTTTGGTTTTTAGATCCTGCCAACGATAACGACAGACAAACCGTTAAACGTGCCATTACAAACTTCAATGTAGATTACAGATTTTGGTTCTTAAAAGACCTGCGCTTTAACTTAAATGCTGGTATCGATTACGCAGAGAATGATGGTCACAGATTTGAGGCAGCAAGACCTAACATCGCAAATGGAGTACCTTTAAGTGAAGTGTCTTCTGGTCTTAATAGAAATACATTATTGGATTTCTATTTAAATTATAAAACTGATATTGAATCTATCAATACAAATATTGATATTACTGCTGGACATTCTTTTCAAGAATTTTATATTGAAGGTTTTTTTGATAGAACATCTAATGCAAGTATTAGTCAAACAGATATTAATAGAAATGCCCTTGAGTCTTATTTTGCCAGAGCAAGTTTTGATATTGCGGATAAATATTTAATATCTGCCAGTTACAGACGTGACGGTTCTTCTAGGTTCAATGAAAATAATCGTTGGGGTAATTTCCCTGGGGTTTCTGTGGGATGGAAAATATCCAATGAAGCGTTCATGGAAGACTCTTTTTTCTCTAACTTAAAACTTAGAGCAGGCTGGGGTGTTACAGGACAGCAAGAAATAGGTGAAAATTATGGCTTTTTAGGTATTTATACCCCATCTCGTAATGATGCAGCTAACATACAGTTTGGTTATCAACTATCCAATGGACAAATAGATTTATCTCAACCTATATTCTTACAAACACTTCGTCCAGAAGGATTTGATGAAAACATTAAATGGGAGGAAACAGATCAGTATAATGTCGCTTTAGATTTCGGATTTTTCAATAATCGTTTAAATGGTACTATTGATGCTTACTACAGAGAAACAAAAGATTTATTATCTAGAATTCCTACGGCTGCAGGATCAAACTTAGAGGATCTTCTTATAACCAATGTTGGAGAGGTTACCAGTAGAGGTTTGGAATTATCGTTAAATGGTGTTATATTCCAGAAAGAAGATTTTGGATGGGATGCCAATGTTAATGTCTCGTTTCAAGAACAAGAGATTACGAGTTTAAGCTTAAATAATGATCCAAACTATTTTGTTTTAACAGGTGGAATTTCTGGTGGTGTTGGTAACAATATCCAAATTTTAAGAGAAGGGTTTGATCCGACAACATTCTTTGTCTTTAGACAGGTTTATGATGATAATGGAAACCCAATTGAAGGGTCTTATGTAGATGTCAATGGTGACAACCAAATTACTGAAGCAGATAGACAACCTTATAAGAAAGCGACACCCGATGCCTTTATTGGTTTTACCAATAATTTTAGATACAAGAGTTTCGATTTAAACTTCACTTTTAGAGGAAGTTTTGGTAACTATGTATATAACAACAGTGCTTCTGCAAATGGTAACATTACCGCGGTAGTAAACCAAGCAGGTTATCAGGCCAATGCTCATTCTAGTTTCTTAGATACAGGATTTCAGAATCAAAATCTGTTTTCAGACTATTATATAGAGCGTGCTGATTTTGTAAGATTAGATAACATCTCTTTAGGTTATACTTTACCATTTGAAAAGATGACCTTAAGAGCATCTTTAACAGCAACAAATGTATTTGTCATCACAGAGTATGACGGCCTTGACCCTGAAATTGGTAATGGTATAGAAAATAATTTCTATCCAAGAACCAGAGATATTGTATTAGGGTTAAACTTTACATTTTAAAAAAAATGAAAATTAATTATATAAACAACAAAGCTATGATGTTAAGAACAATTAAAAGTATCTTAATGGTATTCGCACTTGTATTTATGGTACAATCTTGCGAGGACCGTTTAGACCTTGAGCCAGAAGACGCGCGTCTTACTGCAGAAGCTGCTTTTGAAGACCCTGCTGCATATAAGCAATTTTTAGCGAAAATTTATGCTGGAATTTCTTTAAGTGGGCAAGAAGGCCCTGCAGGAGATCCCGATCTTCAAGGGTTAGATGAAGGATTTTCCAATTACTTAAGACTGTACTGGAAAATGCAAGAATTGACTACTGACGAAGCTCTTATTGCTTGGAATGATGGTACAATTCAAGATTTACACAGCCAAGTATGGACTTCTGGTAATGAATTTATTAGAACTATGTACAGCCGTTTAATGTATCAAGTCGCCCTTTGTAACGAATTTTTACGCCAAACTACAGATGCTAAGTTAGATAGTAGAGGTGTATCTTCAGAATTACGAGCTGAAATTGAAACTTATAAAGCAGAAACGCGATTTATGAGAGCATTAACGTATTGGCATGCTATGGATTTATTTGCCAATCCCCCTTTTGTAACCGAAGATGACCCTATTGGTGCATTTCTTCCTCCTCAAATTCAAAGAGCTGATTTATTTGATTATATAGAAGCTGAATTATTGGATATTGAAAACGACATGGTTGCTCCACGTGCTAATGAATATGGTAGAGCCGATAGAGCTGCTTTATGGATGCTATTATCCAAGCTTTACCTTAATGCTGAAGTCTACACTGGAACTTCACGATATGCGGATGTTGTTACTTACACTAGTAATATTATAGGTGCAGGTTACACGATTCCTAATATTCCATATCCTAATTTGTTTTTAGCAGATAATAACTCTAATGGAGCTCAAGATGAAGTCATTTTCACTATTCCTTTTGATGGACAAAGAACACAAGTATTTGGTGGTATGACATTTTTAACCCATGCACCAGTCGGTGGGACAATGGATCCAGTTGATTTTGGTATCAATGGTGGTTGGTTTGGTATTAGAACTACACCAACCTTTGTAGAAAAATTCCCAGGGGAAGAAAACTCACTTGACGGCAGAGAATTGCTTTATACAGATGGGCAAAACAAAGACATTGCAGATGTTAGTACATTTACAGACGGGTTTGCAGTTGCTAAATATAGAAATGTAGATGTGAACGGTAACCCAGGTTCTGATGTTTCTGGAGATCATACAGATATTGATTTTCCAATGTTTAGATTAGCAGATGCTTATTTAATGTATGCTGAGGCTGTTCTACGTGGTGGTGGCGGTTCTACAAGTACTGCAGTAGACTACATTAATGAGTTGAGAGAGCGTGCGTATGAAAATACTAGTGGTAATATTTCTGCGGGTGATCTTACTTTAGATTTTATTATAGACGAGCGCTCAAGAGAATTATACTGGGAAGCGCATAGAAGAACCGATCTTATAAGATTTAATCAGTTCTCAAGTAACGGTGTTTGGCAATGGAAAGGCAATGTACAACAAGGTACAACAACTGAAGCATTCAGAGATATTATGCCATTACCAGCAACGGATTTAGGTATCAACACCAACTTAGAACAAAATCCTGGTTATAACTAAAATTAAATTATGAACAAAATGAAATTAATAAAAGTATTACCATTAGCATTATTGTTGGTGTTCTTTATGGCAGGTTGCGAAAAAGAAGATTCTGATTTCGTAGCTTCCAACAGTACTCCCATAGTGCTTGAAGAACTATCAATTTCTGATATAGTAATCGATGGTTCAAACCCAAATAATCCCGCAGTAACCTTTAATTGGGATAATGCAGACTTTTCTGAAGCTGTAGTAGAAAATTACTCGGTTGAGTTTTCATCTGACCAAGCTTTTACAAGCCCTGTTGAAGGCACAAGTACAGCTGGTACAAGCTCTGCAACTATGTCTATGAGTGCCTTAAACTCAACGGCTGACAATATAGGACTTGACCCATTAGTATCAGGTACAGCATATGTTCGTGTTGTTGGATCATTAGGTACCCAAAATGAGCTACCTGTAGTCTCAAACATTATTAGTTTTAATGTTACTCCTTTCTTTAACTACACATTTAACGACTTTTATCTAGTTGGTAATGGACTTGATATTGATGGTAATGGAATTTGGAACGATGACGACTGGAATAACAATAGCATTAATCCCCCTTTGTTTAGAGATCCAGTTGATAGTGATTTCTATACTTTTACAGCTTACTTTTCAAAAGGTAGTGGTGGCTTCGATAATGGGCGGTTTAAAGTATTAGAAAGCCGTGGAATGTGGCAACCTCAATGGGGAGTGATACCAGAACAAGGATCAGATACTATTGAAACTTCAGGTACTATTGCAGGTAACCCTACTACTCAGGATAGTGATCCAGGTAGATTCGGAGTTCCCTCTGATGGTTTCTACACTTTTACAATAGATTTTGATGCTATGACTTATACTATGAATCCTTATGATGCAAGTGGTGCGAGCGACTTTACGAGCATGACGCTTCAGGGTTCTGCACTTTCTACCAGCGTAAGCATGCAGCAGTCTACTTTTGACTCACATCTATGGTATATTAGTAGTGTTTCGCTATTACCAGGCGATCTTCAATTTGAAACTAATACAGGTTCAACTTGGGGAGGTACAACAGAATTTTCTGGTCTGGCAACCGAGGGGTCAAATAACATTCCTGTTATAGTAGGTGATGATTACGAAGTTTGGTTTAGCGACCTTACCGGTGACTACATCATGATTCCATTAAATCTCTAAAAAAATAATTATGAAAAATAACATCTATAAATTTTTAGGACTTTTCTTCATCATTGCAGTTGCTTTTACTGCTTGTGAAGAAGATGATTCCGTTAATATTACGGAGCCTGATCCAGCACTTATGCTAGATTCACCAACATCGTCAAATGTTGTTTTAAATTTTGGCTTACCAGATAATCCTGCATTGACCGTTACATGGACCGATGAAGTTACAGGAAGTAGTTCATATGATATTCAGATGGATATTGTAGAGGATTTTAATAACCCTTCTACTGTGGGGACTTCTTCAACTAATTCATTTGCTTTATCTACATCAGAATTAAATGCTATTCTAAATTCTTTAACTACCAGTTCATTAGAAAATGTACCACTTTTTGTTAGAGTTAGTGCTGGTGGTACTTTAAGTAACGTTATAGAGTTTTCTGTAACTGCATATCCTGTTGACGGTGCGGAAATAACAAATCCTTCTGCAAATGATAGTTTTCTATTGTCTTCATCTACCGTAGATGATACAGCAATAACTATAGATTGGGAAGATACTAATACAACTTCTACAACGCATGAGGTACAATTAGCAATTTCCGGAACGGACTTCGCAAACCCAGTACCATTAGGAAGTGTAACTGATGAAAGTAGTTTTTCTGCTACTCATGGTGATTTAAATGCTGTAGTACTAAGCTTAGGTGCACAGGCAGACAATGCTAACGATATAGATATCAAAATTGTTTCAACTAGCGTTAATACTTCAGGAGCGACAGACACTCGCACTTCTGAATCTGTTACAGTTTCAATTACACCTTATTCAGCAGCTTTTCCAAATTTATACTTAGTTGGAGATGCCACTACTCCTGGGTGGAATAACAACAATAATAATACTGTTGTTTTTAGAAATCAAGATGCTGCAAATAATTACGTTTATACAGGGTATTTTAATGTAGGGGCATTTAAGTTACTAGAAACGCCTGGCCAATGGCAACCTCAGTGGGGAACTAATGATGGTTCTACTTTAGCAGTAAACCCTGGAGGAGGATCTGACCCTGGAACATTCAATGTGGCAACAGCTGGTTATTATACCTATAATTTTACAACAGTAGGGGAAGGAGGTAGTTTCACAGTTACGTCTTATGATGCAACGAGTGATCCAATATACGGATCTATTGCTATTATAGGTACTGCTACACCAAATGGTTGGGATGATACAAACGATACCAATTTAATTCAAGATTCTAATAACCCACATTTATGGTACTTGAACAATGTAGAATTAACCAATGGTGGTGAAATGCTTATAAGAGCTGACGATCAATGGAATAACGTTTGGAGATATACTGGCTCTGATGAACTCTACGGACAAGCCAACTTAGCTGGAAGTGGTGATAATTTCCCTTTTAATGCACCGACCGGTTTCTATGATATTTGGTTCAATGACTTAGATGGTAGCTATGTTATTATTCCTAATTAATTAATATCATTTTTTTTAAAAGGGCTGTTTTAATCGACAGCCCTTTTTATTAATTTTTAAAAAAATAACTATGAAGAAAACTTTATTAATTAGCTGTTTATTTATTGCTGGCCTTATTTACGGTCAACAACAAACTGTGACCTATAGCATATTTCCTTCTTCTTTTGAAGATACTGATAACATTACCATAACTTTTGACGGAACAAGTATAAATGAGGGTTTATGGGGAGTTACAAATAATCAATTATATCTTTGGTCATGGTCTTTTGATATAAATGACACCAACGAACAAGATTGTCCAACAAATGGTGCTTGGACCAATTCTAGTGAGGACAATGTACTTACTTACAACAGTGGTACAGACAATTACTCTATTAGTTTTGTCCCAACAACGTTTTACCAGAGAACGGGTGTAGGCCGTATAGGTTTTTTGATTAAAGCAAAAGATGGCACTGGCGATAAAAAGAGTCAGGATATTTTAGTCGAAGTTGGTTCATTTCAAGTCACCTTAAATTCACCAACTGAAAATGAAGCCCAAATTGTGACTTCAGGCTCAAACCTTTCCATCTCTGCAACGAACACAAATGGCGATGCCAATTATGTACTTTCGTCGAATGGTCTAGTTATTGATACTCAGAATAGTATATCTAATTATAGCTATGATGTTAATAACATTACATCAAATCAATTTTTTAGTCTGGATGTCACACAAAATGGCAATACTATTACCAAATCATTCTCAGCAGTTGTAAATCCTGGCAGTAATGAAGCAGCAATACCTTCAGGACTTAGTGATGGCATTAATTATAATTCTGGTGACCCAACGAGTGTAACCCTTGTTTTAGATGCGCCACTGAAAGATTTTATTTATGTAGCCGGAAGTTTCAACAATTGGCAGCCTACATCAGCTTACGCAATGAAAAAAGACCCAGGCTCTACAAAATTCTGGTTGGAACTAACAGGTTTAACATCTGGGCAAATTGAAACTTATCAATATTGGGTTTTAGATGAAACACCAATTGCAAATTCTCCAACATTAGTTAAAACTGCAGATCCGTTTTCTACTTTGGTTTTGTCTCCTTTTGATGATTCGGGCGTTCCTGCATCTTCTTTTCCAAACCTTCCTGCATATCCAAGTGGTCAGGAACGTGAGGTAACAGTATTGCAAACAGGTCAAACACCTTACAATTGGCAGGTCACAAATTTTAACAAACCAAATAAAGAAGACCTCATTATTTATGAAGTTTTAATAAGAGATTTTGATGCCAACAGAAACTATCAAGATTTAATAAATCGCATGGATTATTTTAAAAATCTGAACATCAATGCTATTCAATTGATGCCAATTATGGAATATGATGGCAATGAGAGTTGGGGCTACAATACTGGATTCCATATGGCTTTAGATAAGTATTATGGTACACCAGATAAATTTAAGGAATTTGTGGATTTGTGTCATCAAAATGGTATTGCAGTAATATTGGATATCGCACTTAATCATGCCACTGGTCGTAATCCTTTGGTACGCATGTGGATGGACGATGCCGATGGAGATGGTTGGGGCGGACCAAGTTCAGAAAGCCCTTATTTCAATACTGTACCTCAACATAACTATAATGTTTTCAATGATTTTAATCATCAGAGCACTTTAACTCAAGATTATACCAAGAGAGTGGTACGTCAATGGATAGAAGAATATAAAATTGATGGATTTCGTTGGGATTTAACCAAGGGGTTCACCCAAAATTGTGGCCCTGGTTCAGCAGCAAACTGTACAGATACATATCAGCAAGATCGTATAGATGTCCTTAGGTCTTATGCCGATTATTCTTGGGCATTGGATGATACACATTATGTAATTTTTGAACATTTAGGACAAGATGGTGAAGAGCAACAATGGGCAAATTATCGTCTTAATGAATCTGTTCCTAAAGGTATCATGATGTGGGGTAAAATGACCAGTGAATATACAGACTTAGCCCAAGGCTTTGGTGCAAGTATTAATCGTATGGGACATCAAAGTCGTGGATTTACAGAACCGCGTTTAGTTGGCTATCCTGAAAGCCATGATGAAGAGCGTGTAATGTACGAAGCCGTTACCTTTGGAAATAATTCAAATCCATCGCACAATGTAAGAGACTTAAATACTGCACTCTCAAGAATGTCTGCAATAGGTGCCGTATCGACAATGATACCTGGACCTAAAATGATTTGGCATTTCGCCGATTTAGGAATGGATGATTCAATCTGGACTTGTTCTGATGGTGTTACTGTTCAAATAGGTGATGATGGTTGTAAACTGGCAACAAAACCACAACCCCAATGGGCAAACAATTGGCTTTCGGATGCATTAAGAAGCCAGATTTACGAAGATTGGTCCAAGCTACATACATTAAAAGTTGAAGAACCTGTTTTTGAAGGTGATTACAGTATCACTACCAGTAATGGAAACCTTACACAAAGGATAGATATTTTTGATACCTCAATTCCGACTTCACAGTTGAGAAATGTGATTATTTATGCAAATTTTGATGTTAACACTAGAAGCATAAATACAGATTTTCCTAACGGTGTTACTTCTACTTGGTACGACCTTATGGATCCGACAGGAAATACAACAGTGAGTGATATATCGCTTTCAATAACCATACCTGCTGGTCAGTTTAGAATCTTAGGAAATCAGCCTTCAGATGTTTTGAGTATAGATGATAAAGAATTATTTGCTTTTACTATATACCCAAACCCATCTAGGTCAGCATTTAGTGTTAATACAAATGTCTCAGATATTGAAATCTATGACTTAACAGGAAAAATGGTAAAATCTTTTAATGGCGATTTTACAAGAACAGATACGTTTGATATTTCTAATCTTAATACTGGAATGTATATAGTAAGAGTAGAAAATGGCAATAAACAAACCATGACAACCAAGTTAGTCAAGCTCTAATTATTAAGTGTTATTTGAGCAAAAAAGGGCTTCTCGACGAGAAGCTCTTTTTTTTATTGCTTTTAAATATCAATCCTATTCTCAATGAAATATTTTGTGTTTACTTTGTTTGTATCATTATTCATATCTGTCAATGCGTAGCAAATAGAAAAACACCTTTGGAAAAATCGTGTAATACTTGTTATTTCAGAAAATAAAAAATCTGATTTATTAATGTTCCTGTTAGAATTACTTGATAAACCTAAAGAAATAAAAGAGCAAAAGCTTATCATCTATCAATTACATCCAAAAAAGTACAAGATCGTGAACGCAAAATGGAAATGGCTGGATTGATGGTTCTAAAATACATCAAAAACACAATCCAAATGACCACGAGTTTAAAGTTGTTTTAATTGGATTAGATGGTGGAATGAAACTTAGTCAAAATAATATCTTGACTGCTGAAAATTTATTTTCAAAAATTGATAGTATGCCTTTGCGCAATAGGGAGATAAAAACAGCCATAAATAAAAATCTTTTATATCTAAGGAAATTAAGTATTATGCACACTTTGTTGTGTTTTATGATTACAGCATTATGATTTTTTGACCATTAAGTTTAGACTTAATCCTATTAGGTGATTATATACTTGTTTAACCCAAAAGCCCCTAACTTAGCTGCCATTCCCGCGAATCCTGATAAGGTACCTACGGACTTTCCACCAAAAAAATCACTTGGTAAGGTTTGAACATTTCCGATTGCAATTTGAAAACCAAATAGTATGACTGCCATTAATATTACAGCAATTTCTTGCCCGCCAGGATTAGACATAGCAAATAAAAAGTTGGTGGCATAATTACAAATCCGAGTGTAATTATGCTACCAACTTACGGATTTTGTTTACTGACCATCCTGCTTTTATACAATTTTGCGCCAACAACCCTCCAAACCATGCGCCAACCATTGCCCCAACATAAGGTACCCAAGCATAGAAACCAATAGATTTTACATCCATACCGTAAACTTCAGGTATCCAGAAAATAAAGAGCCACCGTATTGGATCTATAGCTGCTGCTGCAATAATACCCCCAACTTTCTTTATGAGATAGCATTTTACCAGTATCTGGATTATAACCTTCATCAAAATCCCCATCTTCGTCTAAATCCTGATTTTTCTGACCAGTTAATATATATTTGCGTTCTTCTTTTGTAATCCATGGATGTTTAGATGGCGATGATTTTACCAATATCCACCATGGTATAAGCTACAATAAGCCCACCAATCCCACCAAAATAAAAATATAGTGCCAATCAAAATCCAAGTGTAGGAAATGCAATGATACCACCTATGGCTGCACCAGAATTAAAAATCACCTGCGCGAGTGCACGTTCTTTTGTTGGAAACCATTCTGCATTGCCCTTTGCAGCACCTGGCCAATTTCCTGCCTCAGAAACACCAAGGAGTGAACGGAAAATAGTAAGACTTACCACTCCTCTTGCAAAAGCATGTAAAGCTGTCGCTATTGACCAAAACCCTATAGAGAGTATAAAGCCAACTCTTGTTCACAATTTATCAAAGATTTTTCCGAAGATAGCCTGCCCAAAAGCGTAGGAAAGGATAAAAAATATTGAAATTAACGCGTATATCTCTTTTCGTTCGTCGGCTGTTCTTTCAGGATAAAGCTCCTCGGCCATATCAGGCCACAATACAGGAAGTGCCTGGCGATCTATGTAGTTGATTACCGTGACCAAAGCTATTAAGCCAATAACCCACCATCTTAAACCTTTAATATTCATCTATTTTTGATATAATTTTATAAATTTTAGGACTGATAGCAATATTGATACAGCACACTAAAATGATCTTTCATTTTCTTTTTGGCCAGTTGCGGATTTTTTTGCCTTATGACATCAAAGATTGCTTGATGCTCATCTATACCTTTTGTTGCCAAATCTTTATCACATATATGATATTTTTCAAAGTTGGTTATGATTCCAGGTGTTATAATTAACATAAATGTATTCATGGTGCTATTTCCACTAGCTTTAGCAATAGCTAAATGAAATAATAAATCTTCTTGAACGGCATCTTTGCCTTCATTTACTTTTTTAGTGTAGGCATCCAAGGCCTCTTTCATTTTTTGCAAATCTTTTTCAGTTCTTCTAAGAGCTGCTAATCTTACTGTTTTAAGCTCTAGTAATATTCTTGTTTCAACTAATGATTTAAAATCAGGATCCTCAAGTCTTAATATATCCTCAATCATCCCGTTCATTGCTATAACTCCTATGTTTGCGACAAATGTTCCGCTTTGAGGTATAGATTTCAACAAACCGTAAAATTCTAACTTTTGAATAGCCTCTCTAACACTGCTCCTCGTTACTTCAAACTTTTCTGACAACATCCTTTCTGAAGGCAGCTTGTCACCTGGCTCAAGATTCTTATAATTAATAAGGTCTCTTATTTGAGAGATAATAGTCTTTTGAAGACCAAGACCATCCATTTTCTGTAATGTTTCTAAGTTCATATTTCCCTGTAAATTATTGATTGGTTAACCAGATTAATGCTCTTAAATTTATGTAATTTAATTTACAACAAGTAATAATTATTGAAGTTCTATTATGTTAAAAAAGAACTCAATACTTCAAGGTAAAATATGGTACAATTTCCCATGGATAACATTTTTTAGCTCTTTAATGACTAACCTCTAATTCATAAAACTTCTCTTTTGCGTATGCTCCTTCATCTCTTGTCTGGAAATAATTACCTGCTTTAAAATAATTCTCGAAAGGCCATTTATCTAGACTAATATCTTCATAGACATATGATTCATCTTCATTTAACTGAACTTCAATTCTAGCATCTGACGCTGAAATCATAAAATCAAAAGTTTCATAACCAACATAACATAAATTAACCTTGATATCTGCCCAGGTATTGTTGTACACATCAAATAAATCAAAACCCGAAGTGGATTCATCTACCAATGATTTTTTATGGGGACCATACGTAACCATCTTTCCAATATATCTTAATTAATGGTGGGCCGTTATTTCCACTAAAGCCATAGGTATTGATGTCTGCTTGGGGGATAATGCCATGTATCTGCATTACTATTACTTTATGGTAATCATCTGAGGAAGAATTGTTTTCTGAAACATCGACTAATTTTAGCCTACCACGCATTTCACCTCCTTCAAGTAAAGTTCAATTTTCCTTAGAATTATTCGGATTTATTAATTCTCTTAGTTCTGTTCTGGAATAAGAACTATTTGTTGTTGAAACATCAGGAAATGTATAGAGCACAAGTGATGAATCTTCCGTATCGTCATACATGTAAAGCTGAACAGCCTCCAAAGTTTGATACCCGTAATTGGTAAGCTCATGGGGTTTATATTCATCTGGTTTGCCATTATTGTCTTCATCAATAGGTAAAGTGACTTTCCAATTGGAAAAATCAACATCAGCAAATTCTTCTTCGTCAATACCATTACCTACACCATCATCTATTGTAGATGGATCATTGGGTTCAGCACGATCTGTATCATCACTTTTAGAACAACAAAACACAAGTGATGTACATAATACTAAAATGAGCTGTTTGGCTTTCATTATAAATTGGTTTACCAGATATATAAATATTTTGCTAAAGTGCAAACATCTGACCGAATTTAATATTGATAAGAATGAGAAGCCTTAACTGTTTTACCGATTACAAAAACAACGAAAAGTGACTAATTGAAATTAAAGACCATAAGTCTAAAAGAAAGGTTTTTGTTTTTTGTTCAAGCAGACAAGCAAAGCATATATCCATAAAAAAAGCCTCAGTTATATACTGAAGCTTAATTTAGTACAGGCGGCGAGACTCGAACTCGCACACCTCGCGGCACTAGATCCTAAGTCTAGCGTATATTGCACCAAAGAAACACAAATACTCTCATTTTTAATGATTTAAGTGTTTGTCAATTTTCTTTAAAGTCATATAATATCATATGATATCAATATTTGTTGTACCTATGTTGTACCCAAACGCAGATAATAATTTGTATCTTTACATAAGTACTTAATCAAATGATATCCTGATTTGACTTTCGCAAAATAGGTCAACGATGTCAGCAAGTGCAAAAATAGTTCTACGTAAAAAGCCCAACACCAAAGGGCTTTATCCACTTGCAATTCGAATAACTAAAAATCGACGCTCTACTTATAAACTTATTGGTCATTATATAGATTTAGAGGATTGGGATTCAAAAAATAATGAAATCAAAAAATCCCACCCAAATTCTGAAAGTTTAAATAACCTCATAACGTTAAAATTATCTGAAGCTCGGAAAGGTCTTATTGCTCTACAAACCAACAATAAAGATGCTTCTGCAAATCAAATTAAAAAAGAGATTTACAAACCCACATCAAACCTAACATTTTTTGATTTTGTTGATGAACACCTTGAAGCTCTAGAAGTTGAGGGGAAAATGAATCGTCTTTCTACTGACTCAGCTTGGGTTAGTTATATAGAAAAATATTGTAAAGTAAGACATCTAACTTTTCAAGAAATCGATGAACGGTTTCTCAAAAAATTTAAAATATATTTAAAAGGCAACTGTTCTCTTACCGAAACTACCGCAATGAATGTCATGGTTTTTATTCGTCTGTTATTCAATAGAGCGATTAAGGATAAGGTTGTAAGTAAAGAGCTTTATTGTTTTGGGCCAGGAAAATTCAAAATAAAATTTCCAGAAACTGTCAAAGTTGGACTCTCAGAGAAAGAGTTAAAAGTCATCGAGAGCTTAGATAACCTATCTGATGTAGAACGTCATTCATTGAATGTATGGCTTTTTAGTTTTTACTTTGCTGGAATGAGGGTTTCAGATGTTCTAAAAACAAGATGGTCTCAAATTTATGATGGTAGATTACATTACAGAATGGGTAAAAATTCCAAATTGCTTTCTCTCAAAATACCATTAAAAATCTATATAATTTTAGAGGAATATGTTTGCAATAAGAATTATGATGATGACTTTATATTTCCAGAATTAAAAAAAGCTAATCTTGACGATGCTAAAGACTTATACAATAAAATTAAAACTGCTAATAAAAAATTCAACAAGAACTTAAAGTCTATTGCTCTGAAAGCTGGAATAAATAAGAAAGTAACAATGCACATTGCTCGCCACTCATTCGGAAATATTGCTAGAGACACCATCCACCCATTGATGCTTCAAAAGCTGTATCGTCATAGTGATTTAAAAACTACAATTAATTATCAAGCTAACTTCATTCATACAGAAGCTGATGATGCTTTGGAAAGTGTAATCAACTTTTAAGTTATTTTAAAAGCTCTTCGGAATAATAAAAATTTGCCGGCAAACCACCTGTATGCCAAAAGAGCACATTAGAGTTTTTCTCAATTTTGTTATTTTGAAGATGGTCTATCATTCCGTAAAACGCTCTGCCAGAATAAACAGGGTCTAACAATATACCTTCACTTTGAGCCAATTGCTTTATGGCCATCTTTTCGTTTTCAGTAATTACTCCATAACCAGGTTTATCATAATCTCTAATAAGTGTTGCATCTTTAATTGAGTATGTTTTTTGAATACTCAATTCTTTTTGACCTTGATGCAGTATCTCTAAAACAACATCGTCTAGTGTTTTATCTCCTAAACCAATTTTATCTATACTAATTGGCATTAGTTTTATATCAAGATCGTATAAATCTATACCAAGTTTAAGCCCAGCTTGTGTTCCGCCAGAACTTGATGCAAAGAAAATGTAATCGATTTTCAAGTTATTTTCTAAAAGTTGTTCCTTCAATTCTTTAACAGCATCTACAAAGCCGTAAGCTCCAAGTAAATTAGATCCACCATAAGGAATTTCGTAAACATTTCTTTTCTGTACTTCTAAATCTTGCTTTAATTTAATTATATCTTCCCCTTTTCTATTATCTCCAGTAAAATGAATTTTAGCTCCTAATAAATGAGAAAGCAATAAATTACCATTGTAATTTTTAGGCTTCTTACCACCTAACAGTAGATGGCATTCTAGTCCTGCTTTAGCACAAGCTGCTGCTGTTTGTCGGCAATGATTAGATTGTTGGGCTCCAGCTGTAATAATCGTATCACATCCTTTACTTAAAGCTTCATAAATAAAAAACTGAAGCTTTCTTACTTTGTTTCCGCCAGATGCTAAACCTGAATTATCATCTCTTTTGATATACAAATTATAGTTTGGATAGACTTTGGATAAGTTATCCATTCTCTCCAAAGCCGTAGGGAAAAAACCTAGTTTATACTTGTTATTCAGCATTTTACGCTTTATAATTTTTGATTCACACTAAGATAAGTTATATTTAGTACTCTCGGAATTTTAAGTTAAAATATTGTTGTACATGTGGTTATATGTTTTACTTAATTCAAAAATATCGATTTGTCCCAGAATACACCTACGCTTCTTCTATGCATTGGGTGGTGCTTTTCTTGTGCATAGTTATTAGCATAATCATAATTTTTCAACTTTTTAATATTGGATTTGGTAAGCGTCAAAACATTAAATCTAAGTATCGATATCTAATTTTAGCTATTATTTTTCTACTATATAATCTTTTGAATGGTTTATTACCAGACGATAACTTTCCTGGTCCTAGATTCCTTCAATACATAATAACTTATTCAATTTCAATTGTAATGTGCATCTATCTAGTTTGGTATTTATATAAAGAATTTAATATTAAAACACCAAATACATTTTTCAAAATAAAGAACTTAATTATCATTCTTTCCCTTTGTTTTGCATTACTTTTTGTAATCCCCTATTACTATACAGGCTCTCTAGATTTCGCTAGAAGTCTATTTCTAATTTTCCCTACTATACTTTCCATAGTTTTTATTGTGTATTTCTTTCTAGTGATTAAAAAGAAAACTAAAAGAGACCGCTATTTTAAAATCCAAACAGATTTAGGTTTAAGCTCAATTTTCTCTTTAGTTATGCTTCCTGCATTAACTTATTTCGGCGATTTTCAACCTATAACACATTCCATAATGACGTCATCATTCTTTTTCGTGACTATAATGGAAGTAAACAGCTATTTATATCGTTTAAAGAACACCTACAAATTAGATCAAGATATTGCAGACCTATACGGCCTTACAAATAGAGAAAATGAAATTGTACTTCAGATAATAGAAGGCTACAGTTATAAAAAAATAGCTGAAAACATGTTTATATCCTATGGCACAGTTAGAAAGCACGCTTCTAATATCTTTAACAAATCAAACTGTTCGAGCAGGCAAGAACTTATTGATAAAGTGAATTGATAAACTAATTTCAATAGCATTTATGAATTGTGTATAAAGTTCACATAGTAAATACGCAAAATTTACACAGTTTATAGTCATTAATCTGTCTGATTCTAACCATCTTTATTAAACTAACCTAAATCCGACCAAATACTACTAAAAAACCAATAGAAAATCTATTGGCTACTGTGTGCATAACTAAACCTTTGTGATGGATTTTACTTTACGCAATTCTATTTACGCTAATGAACTAGAAGAAATTGAACAACGTTCTTTACCTATTCTCGATACATCCAGACAAATTATCATATTATCACGAAACACATTAAATGATTTTAAAAAAGCCATTATTGAAAATGATTTTGATTCGGTGGTCAAGGAAGTAGAATTCTTCAAACACCAGAAGCAAGTCTCTTTAATCCAACTCATTTATTATACTGAAATAAGGTCGTTTGAACTTCAGTTTCCAAAATCAGAAGTTCAGAAACAAGAAAAGGTATTAAAGAAAAAACTTCGAAAACTCAACCGTTTTTACCTTTACAACATTGACTTTAACCAATATGTAGAACACAAGCTTAAACATTTTGATACGCAATATTACACCAGAGGCCATTTAGATAGTTTCTCAATTACATCATCAAAATTTTATTTTCAAGATCCCGATTTTAGCACACCACGTGATATGCTTTTAGGTAAAATACGAGCTTACAAGCTACTTATTGAGTATCTAAAAAATAAACTTCAACTTATTACCAAAAAACCTTCTATTTTAATAGACAATCCAAACCTAAAATGGACATCAACTAAATCTGCACTAACGGAATTAATCTATGCACTTTATTACAATCGTGTTATAAATAATGGAAATATTGATATTAAAGAAATTGCTATTGCACTACAAAGCGTATTACATTTTGACCTTGGCGACTTCTATAAAATATTCTCAGAAATTAAATCTCGTAAAATAAGTAGAACTAAATTCTTAGATGATTTATCTAATGGGTTACTTCTACAAATGGAAAATTCTGAAGAGTAAAAACACCCTATAATTTTAACCACATATGGTTGACCTCCTGCTTTCTATTTTTTTTATTAAACTCGCTTACTTTCCAAACACTAAAACCAAAAAAACACAATCAAATCGCAGCAAATAACAGCAAATGTTATACTGTTAAATTTTGACCGTATCAGGTTCAACTTGTGATTAAAATCCATCAATACTATTCAAATTTGTAGAACGAAAGTCAAATCAGGTCAAGGACTATCATTTTAGTTGAAAGAAAAATGGTAGTTCTTTTCTAAAAATAGTTCTACTATGCCAGCAACAATTATTACTACAGATGATCTCAGAGATTTTAAACTTGAATTGCTCGACGACATCAAAAAACTATTAAGTAAACAAGCACAAGGTAAACTGAAGAAATATCTAAAATCTTCAGAACTCATGGACTTACTGCAAATTAGCCCTGGCACTCTCCAGAATCTTCGAATTAAAGGCACACTACCCTATACAAAGGTTGGTGGAATTATTTTTTATGATTCCGAAGAAATCCAAAAGGTTATGGACAACAACCGTGTGCATCATAAAACGGAATAAATATGTATGAATTATATAAAACATCTCAATGCTGTATTTCAAAAATTCTATGCAGACAAAAGGCTAAACACAACTCATGTCAGCTTGTATATGGCTTTGTTTCAGTTTTGGAATTTAAACCGATTTCGAGAAGAATTTTACATAGACAGGCAAGAAGTTATGGAACTCTCAAAAATTGGTTCGACAGCAACCTATCATCGCTGTTTAAAACAGATGGATTCATGGAATTATCTAAAATATTTCCCTTCACACAATCCATATAAAGGCAGTAAAATCAAGTTGTTCAATTTCGGTACAACCTCTGAACAAGTTGTGAATGAGTTTGAAACAAGTAGTGAACAAGCATTGATACATAATACAAACATTAATAAACAAATAGAAAACATAAATAAAACTAAGCTACCAAAAAATGAATTTGAAGTGATTGATTTTTTTAAAAAGAAAAAATGGCCTGCTAATGAAGCCAAGAAATTCTATAACCATTATCAAGGCATCGGATGGAAAATTGGTGGCAAAATAAAAATTGAAGATTGGCATGCTACAGCGAGTAATTGGATACTAAAAGCCAACGAATTTGAAACTGCAGATGCAGTTCCTCAAAAAAAGGACAACCTGAGAACCAATAAAAACAAAGATTATGGTCAACCCTTGTAAAATAGTCGAAGAACACAAAACATATGACATTGGCACGTTTGATGGCAAAGAAGTGATATACGATTTTGAAAAAATCTTAATCTACCTCGATGTTAAAGGAAAAATGCTCTTTGGTAACCAATTTAAAATCTACGAAGAAGACCGTCCAATCATTTTAAAACTCTGCCATTATTTTATAAAAGATAAAGAAAACTGTGAAAAAAACGAGATTGATCCCAACAAAGGCATTTTACTTTCCGGACCTGTTGGTTGTGGTAAAACGAGCTTAATGATTTTGCTAAAAAATATCGTTCCATTGCAAAAACCATACATCCTAATTCCTTCCAGGAATATCGTATTTGGTTTCAATCACATTGGTTACAAAACTATTGAAGACTATGGCTGTAGGCAGTTTTTCTGTTTTGATGATTTAGGTGTAGAACCCATTGGAAGACACTACGGAAAGGATTGTAACGTCATGGGCGAAATATTACTATCACGTCATGAACTTTTTATAAACCATCATATAAAAACACACGGAACTACAAACCTAAATGCTGAAGAATTAGAAGATTTATATGGCAATAGAGTCCGAAGCAGAATGCGAGAATTATTTAACCTCGTAGCATTCGATCAAGATACTAGCGATAAACGAAAATAAAAACTTAGAAATTATGAAAATAGCAACTTTTAATGTTCAGAACTTATTTCACAGAGACAGAAGCCTGTTAGAAAAATTAACCAAAAATTTAACTGTCGATTGGACAATAGAGCTTGACAAACTCATGGTCAAACCTTCTAAATCATTAAACCAACAAGATCGGATTAGAGAACTCTCATTTTTAATAGGCTTTGAAAAATCAAGTCCTCGACCTTATGCGGTTTTAAGACGAAAAGCAGGTTTTCTCTTTATGAAAGGTCTTAGCCATTCTATTGACAATAAAGCTGGAAATCTCACAGATTGGAATGGATGGATAAAACTTCAAACCGTTCCTATACATCCAAAGTCCACACAACATAAAGCTCAGGTCATCGCCAATGTAAATCCAGATATTTTACTATTACAAGAGATTGAAGACAGAGCATCGTTTGAGGATTTTAACCAACTCATTTTACCAGAGTTTGACTGCAAACCTTTTAATCACTCTTTTGTGATTCAAGGCAACGACATGAATAGTTTAGAAATGGGAATAGCATTGCGACAAGGCTATAATCTAGAAGCTGTTAGAACTCATAATATCAATGCAGCAACTAATGATGATGGCAAAAATTTGATTGAATATGAAATTAGTACACCATCAAAAGAAACTATTTGGTTATTAAATGCCTATTTAAAAAAATCCTCTAAAGACAGAAAGCAATCTGATAATATTAGAAAAAAACAAGTGTGCAAGATTGCTGAAGTTTATAAAAGAATGATAGCTGAAGGTAAAACCAATGTTATCATCGCAGGCACATTTAACGCGCCATCTTATTGTAATTCTTTATCGCCTTTAATTCAGGATACAGATCTAAAAGATATTACGAAACATCTCTCTTTTGAAGTTGATATCGATAAGGGTAATGATGGTACTTATTTTAGATTGGGCGCTTACAGAATGGGTGTAAATATTAAGCAAAAAGATTACATGTTGTTCTCTCCAGCTCTATTTGATAAAATGAAGGATAGTGGCTTAAATCGAAAAGCGATGTGGCCAGAAAAGCATCCGCAATGGTCTATCTACAAATCTGTTTCTAATAAAAATGTTGCTGCTAGTGAGCATCCTTTGGTTTGGGGGAATATTGACATTTAAACTACTTAATTTTATTTATCTCCTTAAAAGAAAAGTCTTTTAAAGCTTCATTTATGAAGGTATGTAGACCATTTTTTATTTCTTCAATCTTATCATTTGACAAATGGTTTGCGATTGAAGGATGAAATAAAATTCTCAATTGTTTATAAAATATAATCAGTCGGTTCGATGTATCTAAGATCGAATTATAATCCTCTTTATTGACAGTTTTTTGTGGAATTAAAATTTCATCTCTATAATCTACATAAAAACCAGCATTTTTTAGGTCATTAAACTTTTTAATGCCCTCAATCCTGCTAATAGCCGAACTAACATTTGATAGTACAAATGATGCATCTGATAAAAATTGCAATGTATTATTAAGCCATTTCTTTTTCGTGTTAGGAATTTGCCTTTTGAGTTTTCTATTTTCCCATCTATCAATTGTATCAAATAGAGACATTCCTGTTTCAATAAGCATTTGAAGCGAATGTCTTATTTCATGATTTTTAAAAAATCCTTTAGCATCTTTAAGTAAATACACTCTATACCCATGACTATGCAATAATACCAATATTGCTTTTATGACTTCTTCGGAACTCAAAATAAGTAAAGAACTTGCGCTGCTATATGATTTATTTACATCAACTAATACTGAAGAATCAGATTTTAAACGTTTTGCATTTTCAAAAATGTCTCTGTTTAAATCTTTAGAATCCTTTTTAGATAAATTTATAAAAGTTACTTCTTGCATTTTATTAATTAGCTAAATTTAAGATGTTACAGCTTTTTATTTTTCTTTTTTAGAGCATTGAATATTTTCTTTTTTAGCGCCAATAACTCTTCTTTTTGCTCATTTAACTGCTCTTCAAGCTCATTAAATAATTTTTCAACTTTTTCTTTTTCAGTTTCTTCCTTCTCTTCCTCGCCATGAATAGAAATTGTTATTTCTCTTATTGAATCTAAATATTCTACTACGCTCTTTTCATCATCCGATAAAAAACTACCGTGCTCTTCAATCCATTCTTTATCTTTTTCCAAAAGTTCCTCACTTATCATTGAAATTAATGATTTACGGTATATTCTTTCAGAGTTGTTTTTTACTGTTTTCAAAAAGCTAAGCCAGCTTGAATTACTATTCTTTGATCCATTTTTTTTATCTAAAAACCTATGACGAATAAAAGGGTGTTCATTTTTTTTGAGTAATGAAATAACATCAATTATTGGTTTTAGTTTTTCAGTAGGTTTTTCAATCGGTAATCTTTCTCTTTTCCCCCATATTTCTAATATTATATTGCAGCATTCTCTTTGAAGGTTGTTTTTTTCCTCTTTAGACTCACACTTATCAATATCATTGATTAATTCAGCTAGATAATGAGCCAACCATCTTGCTAAGGTATTTCCTGTATAAACTAATTCTAATTCTTTTATTAGCTTCTTACCTAACTTTAAAATCTCTTCCTCTGAGTGTTTTGACTGTTCCATCCGCTTTTAATAAATAAATTTTAGTATGCTCCCAAGGCTGTTTCCTATTATCGCTCCTATATTGACTTTCCTTAAGTTGTTTGGTTATTTGACACTTTATAATCATATTCAAATTCTTCTTTTCCAAAATTTTCAAAATGAAATGAATATCAACTTTTAATATTTCTCCTGAACTTTCAATGTTCTTAACATCTCTATATCTACTATCACTTGTTTCATCCCAAAATTCTAATATAGATACTTTATCATCATTTATCTGAGCCATTTTTAAATCATCACTAAATTCAATTTGGAAAGCCTCTTGAACATTTGTTCCAAAAGTAATGATACTTTTACCTGTTCTTTTCGTTAGAGAATCATGCTTGTCTAAGCCATCATATATCGTGTCATTAACTTTTAACCAACTTTTAAAGATGAAATCGTTATTCTTAACCTCAAAACGCTCTCCATCATTTTCTATTGGAAAAGCATAATCATGCTGATCTTCTGCGCTCTGAAAAGCTCTTAATAAAGCTTCAGAACCTTTGACTGAAACTAGAGCTGAACGGATATAAACGGTTTCACTATTATCGCCAATATGACGTGTAAACCCAGCGTGAGGAATAATAAACCTTTCGTCATAAAATTCCGAAAAACCTATTTCTTTATCAAATCTACCTTCATGAATTGTATCTCTCCACTCTTTATCAAATTTATCATATTCATTTTTCCAAAACGTATCTAATAATGGTAATGGGTCTCGTAAATCTGAAGCCCAAAAATCATTCCAAGTGATGGCTTTGGATTTAAGCCAATAGTCCCAGGAATCGTAATCATCTTCGTCATCATAATATTTTACTAATTGAGGTTCTTTCTCTAGCAACTCATTTGCAGCACAAAACATAGCATGGTATTCAAAATAGGTGTCTAAACTTTCAACTTGTGGGTTGCTACCTTTTCTTTTATCTCTTAATCCCCAATCGTAATTTCGAGTATAATCATCTTTATTTATATCGCCTGTATATCCCCATTTTTCTACAATATATTTATCAGCTATATCTGCGACATCATATTCAGATAAATTAAAAATATCTCCAAGATTACTGTACCAATAAGGTAAGACATCCATACCATCAAAATCAAATCTCCAACTTTTATCTGAAGTCGAGTTATATCTTCTTTGCTTTCTAGAATACGATTCTTCTTTTACTTTATCAAATTTACTTACTAAAGCATTTTCAATTATTAGTTGTTCATCTTTATTGTAAATCTTATCATTATATTTTAATAAGTTCTGACAGACCCTTTTAATGAAAAAATTAATTAACACATGTGGTAATTCTTCATTTTGAAGTTCTTTGATGAAAAATTCTTTTAAGTCCACAAGTTTTTCAGGCACTTCAGCACTTACTCTATCTATTGCAATCCAAAGATATAATTTGGCCGATATCCAATAAAAAATGTATTCCTCATTCTGAAATGGACTACAATTGGTTTCATTTTGAGCTTTTATTAGATAGTTAAGAACACTCTTATTACCAAGATTAACTAGATTTCTTATACTATGAATTGCTTCCCATCTTAGTTCCTTATCTGGCAATCCTAGATATAATCGTAAAATATTTGCAATAGCTTCGTCGGTATCTGAAGGTGGCATCATCTTATCATTCCATAAGCCATCTCTAAAATCGAAATTTATGTTTTTATTCCATCTCGTTAAAACCCAATTAAAAATTTCGGTATTATCTTTTATAGTGAGCCTATGTTTGATTAAGAAAAATACACTATATATAGATTCATCAGTTAATACTTCTATCTTTTCTGGTAAAATTTCAAGAATGATTTCTCCTAATTGAGTTTCGTTAATATCAAACATTTTAGCAAACTCTAACAACTTACCGATACTAAGAGAATTACCATAATCAAAGTTTTCAAACCATGTTAGAATAACATACCTAAATTTCTCTTTTTTCCATTGTTTTAAAGAGGGATAATAACTCCATTCCTCTAGTCGTTCTTTAATAGCATCTTCAAACGAATAGAAACTTAAAAGCTCCGAGTCTATATCCACAATAGCATCCAATTGATTTGTATAATCCTTAGGCTGACAATTATTTTTTATCTCGATCAAAAAAATATCTATTTTCCATCTGTTAGAATAACTGTCGTTATTTTCAATTATAGTACTAATAGCTTTTTCCAAGTCTCTTGTCGAACTTATATCAATACCGCTAAGATCTATCTCATGAACATGTTTTTCTTTATCAAAATCATTAGAATATGTGCTTTCTTTTTCTTTTTCAATTGTTTCTCTAAAGTTTAAGTACGTTTCAATTTTTTGGATTATTTGCATTTCAACAAATGCGCCTGACTTAATTGCATTGTAAATATGATTTAAAGTACTTTTATTTTTATGAAGTAAGCAATCTCTATAAATTATTTCAACAAATTTAGTTTTACCTGTTATGTCTCTTGATTCATCGTATTTTGTTAAAATCATATCAAAAAGCTCAATCGATTCATCTGTATAATATTTATACTGATACATTGGAATTAACGAACCTGCTACAACATGATTAATCTTACCTTTCTTTAGAGAAAATTTTAAAATAGCAACAATATATTTAGACAAACTAATTACACCTCTATGATGCCATCTAGACGCTGTTGTAAACATTGAATTAAAATTGATATCCGAGATTCCATACAAAGCATTCTTAAAAGGAAAATGTTTTTTATCATAACCTTCTAGCATGTAATCACTATATTCTGTAAACCTAGCGTACTCATGGGCAAGTTTAGGATCTGGTTTTTCAAAACCTATCTTTGCTAAATCTGATAAACAACTGATTTTAGAAAAGACTTCAAAATCAATTTCTTCAGTAGCTTTTATAGCTTCATTAAAGTAATACTTACCAGAAGTAAAGTCTATCTTTCGGCTAATCAAAGCACATTTAATATAACTTTCTATTCTTTGTGATGAAGGGTTTGAACCAGTTTTAATTAGTTCATCAATTTCACTTAGTATTTTGAGATTTTTATTTAGAAAGCCTTTTGAGTATATTGTTTCTTCTACAATCCAAAATCTCATTGCTATTTTACTTGCGTTACTATCCAATGATGAAATGAGCAAATCTATTAAATCATTATTGTTAATTTTTACAGCAAAATTGGCTAATAGGCTAGCAAAATAATTTACTTTTTCTTGGTAACTATACCCATTTTCGTGCCTAAAACCAAAATCTCTAGAAAAAGACTCGCAAATATTACCAAACTTTTTTATTGCCTCTTCATTCGTGATTTTTTTGGATACAAAATCTATATTTAATTGAAAGATTGGTAGAATATGATTATAGAAACTAGTAAACTCTTTTTTCTCTCTTTCTAAAGAATTTTTCTTTTCATAATCCTCAATCTTTTCAAGATCGTCAAATTTATTTGGAAGTAAACTCTCGACAGACAATAATCCATTATCAATAAAAGCTTTTAAAGATTTGATCTTTAAAAATAGATTTATTTTGTTTGCATCATCATCGTTACCATGTCTTCGATAAAAGCTAGGAATATAATTTGGCAACTCATATTTAATATGCTTTAGAATACTATTTACCAACAATCTGTCAATATCATTAGATATCAATATCTCACAAAAATCGACAAGTATTTGTCTGAATTTAATATTGAACTTAATTATTTTTCTGGATAGCACTTTTTCAATTTCACTAGCAATTACCTTTAATTCAAAATCTTGATGTATCCCAAACTTAAAAGCCTTGGCAACAACAAATATCTTAGCATCAATTCTCAAAGATTCTATTTTAAACCATTTATTAACTTCAGTTTTATTACTTAATAAAAATAAGCTCTCAATTAAATAGTTTCCCCCAGACAACCTCACATCTCTAGGTGTCCAACTATTAATTGAACTCAATGCTTCGTCAACACCTACTAATCTTAAAACTGCTTCTGTGTAATAAGCTATATCCTTACTTGAAATAGGGTATTTATGTAAATCATCTTTCTTAACAGAGTCACTTCTCCAGTTAAGCCATTCTTTAGCTGTTTTTAAATGTTTTAAAGCAGCTTTTTGATTCTCTGTCTTCCTTGAATACACACCTGCTAACTTCATGTGAAATGAGCCAGCCCATGATTTTTCATCTGAATTGAGTTTTAGTTTATTAAGCGAAGTATCATCTCCAAATTCTGACACTAAATCGGGATAATCAATTAATAATGCAGTTAAGGCCTTCTCCTTTTTAGCTTCTTCGGCAGCGATAAATATGAGTTTAAAATAAGTTAAATTATCATCAACAGTATTAGCCACCTTCATTGCTAATCTAGTTCTACTTATATAAGTAGCTCTATTTTTTATTGGGTCCTCTGGAAGTAATAAGAACTTTCTCTCTAGAACTATATCCTTTAATAATTGGTTTTGTTTTGACTGAAAAAGTAAGTTGCCCAAATTAACTGAAGCATAGCTATCATTCTCTGCATTTTTAAGAAAAATTTCAGTTATTTGAGTTAGTCTTTCCTGACTTAGTGAATAATTATCTCGAATATAATTTTCAAAATCTTCATCTCGAAATTCAAAACTATTATTTTCATATATAAGTCCAGTCCAGACTTCAGATGATATATCTAATAGAAAACTTTGACCGACATTTAATATTTCTGATAAATAATTTATGGGTACAGGTCTTGGTAATCCAATTAAAAGGCTAAAAAAATCATCTATTATTATTTTCTCTTTATTAGATACCTTTTTTTTAGCTTCTTTAATCTTATCAAGAATAAGTAACTCTACTGTTTTTCCGTTTGGTTTTAAAAAATTTATAACTTCCTTTATACCTTTCTTCTTCAAATCGATTGAATAAAATTGAGCTCTAGGAATACCATTTGTGTATTTATGAAATTCAGAAATTTCTGTATCTGAAATGTCTGGAAAGTATTTTTTTATAAACTGAGTCGTTTCTTCTATACTAAATGGTTCTAACTCAATATCAATATAATCTTCTGGTAAATTAAGTGACTCTTTTCGATGTGTTCTAGTAGTCACTATTAAATTGCACCCTGAAGGTATTTCCATATTTAAAATATCATGTACAAAGCTTTTTTCTGCATTATTGCTAGCTGCTGTGATACTATTATCTGCTGCATCAATAATAATGGTAAGAGTAGCATTAATATCTCTTTGTTTTAAAATTTCTACGGCATGTACAATTCTTTTCTTGAATTCTTTCACATAAACATCACTCTGTAAAGGAAAATATGTTATCAAAAAATCTGTTCCTATTTTTTTAGCAATTTCGTTCGATATATGTGTTAATGCATTTTTATGTAAATGTCTATTATCTTCAGCATTTTGATATGAACCAGAACCATAGCAATCAAAGGTTATACATTCATTGCTATCTGGTAAGTAATTTTGTATTTGTTGGATTATGGTAGATTTTCCAATCCCAGCACCACCATGAATACATATTGGGATAAAATCCATGTTTGCAGCTATCTCAGAATTTATTGATTCTAATTGCTCTCTTAAAACACTATTCTTATTATCCTCCAAACTTTGAGAAACAGGGAATAAATTTTCTATACTGCCATCGTTAAATCCTAAATTTGCGATAACATCAGTAAGCGTAATTTTCCTCCTGCTTCTAGCTTCTGGCATCATTTTATCAAAAACTAAATCGCGTAATTGATTGTATTGAATTTTTGAATTGTATGTTGTTCTAGAAATAGCTTTATATTGTTGAATTTTCAGATTAAGCCTTGAATCTGTCCCACAATCGTCTAAATCTAGTATCCTTATAAAATCAGTAAATTCAGTTACTTTTAATCTGGAAGCAGCAAATAATTTTTTTAATGAATCGCTATTTTCAGGATTATTCTTAAGTACCGCATTAAAACTTACTTTTCCTTTCTTTTTAAGTAGATAAGCTTTGATATCATTAATAGTTTTGAGGTGATTAGTGTTAAAGTTTCTATTAGTGACTAATTTTATATGTACTTTTTTTAACACAGACTCTCTACCAAATTCATCTAAATAAATCTTGAATATATTTGCTAACCTATGAATTAATGAACCTTCAGTAGATTTGCTTTTTTTACCTAACCATAATTCTCCTAATGTATAATTCTTATTACTTCTAAGTGTACTATATTTTAACTGAGAGATAATAACTTTTTTCGCTTCAATATAATTATCCGCACCATAATATTCACTTAAATCAACTCCAAGTAAATTTTTCCCTGTTGGATCTAATTGCTCTGACTCTGACAATTCAACACCTTCAATGTTGATGGCCTTGACACCTAAGTCATTAAAGTTTAATAGTTCTAAAGACTTTTTTATCGTCCAAAGAATATGAAAATCATCTCCAGCACTAGAGATATCAGCATCTTGTATGTGCTTAATTTTGTTTTTACTCATTTAATCCACTAAATATTTTGATTAAAATAAGGATTTTAAAAAGTATTAAACGACAATAACTGATTAATTAATAAGAGCCTTACAACTTTTTAAATTTCTTATAAATCTCAAAGAATAAAGCTTTTACAATTTCCTTTATACTCTTTACAAGAGCAATCATAAACTCACTCATAATCCTAAAAATTTAATAATCGATTGAAGTATAACCAAAGCAACAGCACTTTGAGATTCTTCTTTAGTTAAATATATTGCCTCATCAGTTTGAGACAAAAACCCAAGTTCTAAAAGAATACTTGCACTACTGTTAGAACTATCTCGAAGCACTTGGAAGTTTCCATATTTCAATCCACGGTTTTTAATACCAAGTATATCAGCTAATCCTTTTTGTATAGTAAAACCTAAATAGGCGGATTCTTCAGCTTGCACTTCACTTTTAGGATGAATGAAAACCTCTGTTCCTGATGCTGTTCTGTTTATAGCTTGATTACAATGTATCGAAATAAATATATCAGCTTTAAGTTTTTTGGATAGTTCCGTTCTATCGCCTAGAGATATTAATGTGTCTGTATATCTAGTGAGATATAACATTAAAGGATTTTCAACTAACTTGTTATTTAGCACTACTATTTTAGAAGCAATACCCAAAGCAATATCTTTTTCTTTTATACCAGTTCTGGTTGTTGCACCAGCATCTTTTCCGCCATGTCCAGGATCTATAACTACAATAGGATTCCTTACTTGGACTTTACCATTTTGTGCATAAGTAATTTTTAAAAAAACTAGACAAAATAGTAAGAGTGTAATTTGATTTAATGTGCTCATAATAATCGTTTTAGATTACACAATATTCAAGAAATCAATCACTTCCTTAATAATCTTCAAAAGTTTAACACCAATTAGCGTTAAAATTTAGAGATTTTCTTCCATCAACTTCATTTCATAATAGATTTCACAAAATAAAATTAGAAACTGCCTCTACAGGCTAAACCAAATAATTATGAAAAAATCAATTTTTATCTTACTCGCATTCTTGCTAACATCAGCGTCAAGCTTTGCACAAATTGGTGGTATTGAAGATTCTGTAAACGATGTTTCAGATACCATTAGAACCATTTTCCCCATCATTCTTGGTGTCATCTTCCTTGTTGGGTTTCTATTTAATGCTGGTCATTTCTTTGGCGAAAACGCAGACCTTAAAAAAGGTATTACTCGTGTTTTAGTATTTGTTCTCATCGCTGGTGCTGTGGTAGGCATCTTCACTTACTTAATAACAATAGTTGTTTAATGAAGCGATACGAGGTCTATAAAAACATTAGGAAACGGGCGGTCATTTTTGGCTTGCCCATTTCCCTATTTGCCTTAATGATGGTTTCTATATTAGCATCATTATTAATTATCATCTTCTCTTTCAGTTTTGTGTTGATAATTGGCATTCTGATTTTCAATTCAGCCTTATATGTTGCCTTGACGCGCATAACCCACAATCCACAACTTTTTCAGATGGCAAAAGCCTTCCCAAGAATTATAAGCAACAAAAGAAATTCCGGCTTCGATTATGAACAAGATTAATATTTCAGCATATCAACCTATTGTAGATATTCAAGACCATATCGTATTTGCCAATAATGGCAATGTGGTTTTATGCTATGAAGGGAATCTGCCAGAAATCTATTCCTTGTCCGAAAAGGATTTTGAGGATATGCATGGTGCTTGGTTTCAAGCTTTGAAATCATTACCTATTGGAACTGTAGTTCACAAACAGGACATCTACCTTAAAAAAACGTATTCTTCAGAACAACTTCCAAATACCACCTTTTTAGAAAAAGCCACATACGAGCATTTCAAAGGGCGCGGACATATAGAGCACAAATGTTATTTGTTCTTCATTTTAACCAAAAACAAAGCTCTTAACAATCCAAAATACGTCAATCCCTTCAGAAAAATTTCAAAAGGCATTGTAAAAGAATTGGACGATAACATTAAGAGCTTCGCAAACGCTGTAATCGATTCGGTTTCCTTTGTAAATAACAGTAGAAAAATAGAATTTCTTCCATTAAAATCGGAAGATATTCAGCAATTAACAAGTAGTTATTTTAATGGTTTCAATGAGGGCTTTGATACCGATATTTTATTGGAAAAGAAAAGCGTCAATATAGGCGAAAACCATTTTGATGCGCTCGCCATCAACAGCGAATTATGCTTTGGCGAAAATGTTCAGAGCAGCAAAACCAATGAGAAATTCACTTCGGATGATTTTGTGTTTCATCAAGGATTTATCGATGGACTAGGACTTACACTTAATGAAAATCATATTGTTAACCAGATTCTATATTTAGATGATAAACAGAAATGGCGCAAACTACTCGATAAGAAAATAGAGGAACTCAATAAGAGTTCCAATTTTGGTTCACAGAACAAAGTGGTGCTTGGTAAAATTCAGCACATTTTGGACCAAATCAATGCAGATGATAATTCACGAATTGTACGTGGTCATCTCAATATTGTGTATTGGTCTAAGGATGCTAAAGAGTTAGATAAAATAACTTCCAAAATTAAAACCGAATTTAAGGAATTGGATATCATCCCTTACTATCCAAGAGGCGAAGAACGCAAAAATTACATCCTAAATAGTTACTGTTGCTTCTCTTCTAATTTTTCAAACAATGATTTATACGTAACCGATTTAAAACATGCGCTTTGCTTGTTCATCAATAATACCAATTACAAATCTGATAAAACAGGCATCATCTTTAATGACAGAGAACATAACATTCCGGTATTAAAAGATGTTTGGGATGAAAAAAAGAAACGCATCAAGGCTAGAAATTTTGCCATTTTCGCACCAACAGGCGAAGGCAAATCGTTCTTAGCCAACAACATTCTGCGCCAATATTTTGAAAGTGGTGTTCGTCTAGTAATTATAGATTTGGGTGGTTCTTACACCAAATTCGCCAAGCTCTATCCTGAAAAATATACCGTATTACGATATGAAAGCGGAAAAAACTTAGGTATCAATCCCTTTTACATTAGTGACGTAAAAGATTTAACACCTGAACGGTTAGAGGATTTATCTGTATTCCTTTTTGAATTGTTTGCTTCGGATTTAAAAGTAACTAAAGCGCAATCAGTTTCGGTTAAAAAGATACTGCGCCATTATTACAATAGCACTTCAGAAAATCATTCATTGGAAGGTTATTACAACTTTATAGAAAGGCACCAGGAAAATCTTCTGAGCACATTAAAAATCCATCCCGACTACTTTAATGTTACAAGCTTTCTGCATGTGATGTCTGAGTATGTTGGCGATGGTCTATATAGTTTTCTATTTGAGGTCAGCGAAGACCAAACTTATAAAATAGAAGACAAACGATTAATTGTTTTTGAACTCGACGAAGTAAAGGACAACAAGGAAATCCTGTCTGTAATGTTGAAGCTGATTAAATCTGCCATCCAAAGAACCATTTGGAAAAACAGAGCTGAAAAAGGTATCATCTTATTCGATGAGTTTGCTAAACAACTGAAGTTTGAAAACGTATTGGAAAGTGTCGAGTTCTACTATCAAGCCATACGAAAGCAAAATGGCGCCATTGGAATTATTCTACAATCCATTAATCAACTTCCGAATAATTCAACATCCGCAAGCATATTAGAAAACACTCAAGTTATCTACAGTCTGAATAATGAAAAAGGTTATGATGAACTGGTTAAAAGACTCAATCTTTCTAGCCACGACTTAAACCAATTAAAATCTATAAAAAACAATCTCTCTGGACAAAGAAAGTACACCGAAATGTTCATCAAAATCGGAAAGGAAAGCAACATTTTTAGGCTCGAAGTTCCTAAAGAAGTGTATGCAGCCTATTTAACCGATGGACGAGAAAATGAGGACATCATGAAGCTCTACGAAGAGCATCACGATATGCAAAAAGCAATAATTCAATTCACATCTAAAAATTAAAAGCAATGAAAACAATGAAAACAAAAATCAAAACAGTAGTAATCGGGTTAATCTTTAGTATTGCCTTTTTATTGCCTAGCGGTGCTACCGCCCAAGGTATGCCCACTTATGACAATACCAATTTTATCAGTTTGGTAAAACAACTTGTAGAATCTGGCAAACAGACAGCTCAAATGATTAAGTCTGTTAAATTTCTAAAAGATGCAAAAGAAGCCATAGAAAAAGTGTCAAGTGTGGTACAGCAACTCAGAGCGGTTGAGGAAATTGCGCAAAACAACCAGCGACTTATTCAGGTTATGCAAAACGATTTGCAAGACATTTTGAACTCGCCTTATATAAAACCTGAAGAAGTTACACGAATTGCAGAATCATTCGATGCGATAGTCCAAAACTCATTGGACACCGTTGAATTTATGGGCGAAATTTTATCCAGCGATAATCTTAAAATGACCGATGCCGAACGTGCAGAAGTTCTTAAAAAGAAGGAACAGGAATCCAAAGAAATGGTATCTAATATAACTACAAAAACAAAACGATACAGAGACATTATTTCCTTCAGAAAAATGCAGGATAAAGTCAATAATCGCGAAACAAACTATTAGAAATGACCGCAACCATCATTTTAGGAATTGGGCTAGAATATATCGACACGGTATTTCAAACCATACAGAACAGCAGTTTTTCGCAATATACCATTGCAGGAATGAAAACGCTTGCTGTATTGTTTTTCTTGGTCAATATCCTAAAAAAATACAATGAAGGTATTGCGGATAAAGATGGCTATTCTTGGGGATTGAGTCCAGGCGAACTCGCAAAGAATTTTGCTGTGGTGCTATTGGTTATTTTTTCAACGCAGGTGTTAGGGTTTTTCGATGGTATTTTAGTTGCTATTGAAGGACAATATCGAGGGACAGCACCTGCGTTATTACCATTGCAATTACAGGATTTACCGCTTGAAGAAGAAGTCGGTTTATTAGATGCTGCAAGTATGGCAATGACGTTGCTTTATGAAGCTTTAGTAACACCACTTTATGGATTCAAGATATTAGCTTTTATGCTGAGTACCATTTTATGGATTCTTGACCTGTTTATCTACCCTCTATTTTTAGCAGAACGCTTCTTTCTTTTAGGCATTATGCAAGCATTTTTCCCATTGGTTATAAGTTTAGCTGTATTTGAAAAATTCCGCTCTCTTGCCTACACATTTTTCAAACTCTATGCAGCAGTTTATATGTTAGTGCCAGCATTTTTTCTGGTCAATGTATTTGTCAATGCTATCTATACTGAAATAAACACCAACTTCTGGACCAACTTGTTTGGTACCGATTTTGGCCAGGGCTTTTTTGCATCTGTTGTTCAATTAGGCTCGGTAGGCTTTATCGTATTCCTGAAGTTCAAGTTATATAAACGCGCTACATCTTTCACTCTTAGATTGTTTACCAGCTAATTCAACTCACAATGAAAACACCTTACAAAAACATATACAACGTTCTAAAATTGAATCGATTTATCGTTTTGGCAGTAGTCGTTTGCGCATTGCTATCTAGTACTTTTTCGGTTTGGATGGCATTTAATACAAATAAAAATGCGATGAATAGTGCTTTTGCCATTAATACAGATGGCAGTATCATTCCGCTGAAACTCGTCAACCAAAAAGAAAATTTTAAGGTTGAAGCTTTGGCACATTTAGAACTGTTTCACAATTACTTCTATAATATTGATGCAAGCAATTATGAAAAAAATCTTAAAAAGGCACTTTGGCTTGGTAATAGTTCAGTCGATAACTTATATCGTCAGAAAAAAGCGGATGGTGTCTATAATCGATTATTACAATATTCATTAGTCCAAAAAGTACTAAGCATCGAGTCGCAGATAACAGAAAATAATGGTTCATATAGTTTTACTACCACAACCATTTTTGAAATCAATAGAGGTTCTATAATCGACACATATGAATTGGTTTCCACCGGAAACTTAATTATGGTTGACCGAAACTTCCCAAACAATCCGCACGGACTTTTAATTACAAATTATTTCGAAAACACTCTAAAAAAATTAAGCGATGAAAGTAGAAAAGAATAAAATCGTATTTATAGCAGTATTAGCTATTGTTTTCATATTCCTGATTTCCTATTCCGTAATGGTAATGGGCGATGACGAAAGCGAGAATGACAATCTTGAACAAACCTTAATACCAGATTTGGAAGAAAATCAAAAAGAGTATGATTCTAAGTTAGATGCTCTTAATGATTTAAAAGAAGTGCGTGAAAACAATGCACCCAGCATCTATGATGAAAAATTAATTGATTCTTTAGGCTATTACGATCCAGATCTTCCAGAACGTGAAAGAAAACGTATTGTAGATAGTATTTATGATGCAGGTAAAATTCAATACTCAGATAAAAAATATCAAAACTTCGGACAGAAGAAAGTCGAAAAGAAGCAACCTATAGAAATTGATTCTTCAGAAATACTTAGAGAACTTAAAATTCAAGCTAAAGAATTAGGCTTGGAACATCAACTGTTTTTTGCAGCTGCACCAAAACCCAATGAACTTTCTATTATTGGCAATACGGATGCTACCATTTACGTGGTTGTTGATGGCGACCAAATTGTAAAGGCAAACACCAGATTGAGAATGCGACTTACCAAAGCTGCAACAATCAACAGTAAACTAATGCCCAAGAACACACTTGTATTTGGTTTCATCAGCTTTCAACCCAATCGTGCTTTAATTGAAATTGAAAATATCAATCATCATCCCACAAAACTCAAAGCTTTCGATTTACAAGATGGTAGCGAAGGTATTTATGTGGAAAACAATTTTAGAGCTGAAGCGACAAATGAAGTTCTAGACGATGTTATTGGCGATATCAATATCCCAACTGTTCCGCAGGTAGGTGGTATTACAAAGGTACTAAGACGTAGTAATCGAAATGTAAAGGTTACTGTACTGAATAATTATAAACTTATTCTAAAACCAAAATTATGACCCATAATGGGTATTTAAAAACGCACTCTTATGAAAAAATATATCAACATTTTGACTCTAATTATTGTTTCCGTTTCTATGAATGCGCAAACAACAAACATTCTTGACACTATTTATGCTAATGACACCAAAAATGTGGCTCTCTTTTTTCCTGAGCCTATACGTCAAGGTATAACAGGTTCAGAAAATTTCGTATTTACCTACAATCGAGAAAAAGAACAATATTTCGGCTTACTGCAAGCTAAACAAGGAAAAGAAAGTAATCTACTGGTAATCAACAGAAATGGCGCAATTTTTTCGTATATTGTAAGGTACAAAGCGCTGCTTTCAAAGCTCAATTATTTTATCCCGATGACAAGTAGTATTGGGAATGAAAAACCAAAAGTCAAAGACTCAATTCAGACTGAAACTTTTGAAAAAAAGATTGATAACAGTACGTATTATTATCAAAAATTCTGCTCTTATCTTCTCGATAGAAGACAATATCTAGGAAGATATACAAGGCGAAATAGCGGTGTTATCATGAGGCTTGAAAATATTGTTTTTGATAAAGAAGAGCTCTACTTCGTTATTCAAATTAGGAATAATTCTACTTTGGATTATGATTTGAATTTCCTTAACCTTTCCGTTGAAACACGACAAAAAGGAAAAAAGAAATCTTTACAACGTTTGTACATAGAGCCTATTTTTAAACATCATCTGCCTTCTAAAATTGTGGTAAATGAAACGGTAAGATTTATATATGTTATGCCTAAATTTTCGTTATCTAATGACAGAAGAGTAGTTTTAGAATTAAATGAGAAAGATGGCGAACGAAATATTGAAATGAAAGTATCACATAAATATATCAATAACCCAAATTAATAATATCATGAAAAAAATAACCGTTTACTCACTTGTAGTCTTATTTATTTCCTGTGCTGGAACAACTAATTCAGATCCTGCATCGGTAGCAGAAATCGTTGCAGAAAGCTTTTATCAAGGTAAAGAAGCCACGCTTAAAAAGCATACAACACCAGAAGGTTTTTCCACATTTTCCAATCTTCAAAAAATGTTTGCTAAACCTAAAGGTTCAGAATCTAATTTTAAACTTATCGATGAAGTTACTGAAGGCGATGTCGCTTGGGTAAAATACTCGACCTCTTATGATAAAACACCAGGCATTTTTAAATTGGTAAAGCAAGATGGTGTTTGGAAAGTAACTGTAAGAGATCCTAAGGAAAAGGCGCCTTTGTAATTGTTTTGCGTTGTTCTTAAATCATTTGTAATGAGAGAAACCAAAAAAAATTTCTTGTAAAAAATTCCTTTTTTTTTAATTAGTTCACCTGTGTGATGACTTAATTAATCATCAGAAGATAATAATCCAAAAATCGATAACAATGCTGCACCTCCTAAAATCCAAGCCAAAGCATTTGGGTTTTTATCTATCTCCTTTTTTAATTCTGTTATTTTCTGATGTAGCAGATTAATTGCATTTTGAGGATAATTTCTATCAAAAATAATATATGGGCTTTTGAAATTTGGATCAATAGGAACGGTATTTTCAATCATCAAAATGGATGGCACATTAGATACATTTGCCAATTGCCACTCTTTTAAAACCCTGTCTCTTTCCTGACCTTGACCTGTGATTATTCCAATGAATAAATTTGATTTATTAATATTAACTTTTGTCAATGAACTCATTTCTAAATGAAAATCATTGCTCTGCGTAATTGTAACACCTTTTTTATAAAGTTCGCTAGAAAGCAAAGTCAAAAGGTACTGGTCTGTATCATTAATTGAATATGATATAAATGTTCTCATTTCGCTTTATTTTTAAAGGTTTGTATATACTCATAGTATTCTGGGAAGAAAAGTTCTTGAATTTTTTCCTGCAAAATAAGCTTTCTTAAAAATTGACTTCCATTCCAACACTCATAATGGTATTTGTCTTTGCATTGTTCATTTAGCCTTTCAAACAAATCAGTGACTCCTGAAGTTGCTCTTGTTTTACAAACAAGTAAATATCCTTGCGCATTATATGAATGTATTAAAGTAGGTATATTAATTGCATTGAGATGCGAAGGTGATACAGAATCTTCTCTAAACTTACATTGTATTACCCATTTTCTCTTGAAAATCTTAATATCATCAGAAAGGTTAAATTCAATGAGTATATCTCTACCTCCATCAGTTCCTTCTCCTGTTTCCTTCACAACAACATCAGTTATATTATTATCTGGTGATTCTTTTAATTCTCGAAAATACGATGCTGTTAACTCTTCAAAGATTTTATCATCTTCTATTTCGTCAAATGTTAATTTCATTTATAACTATTTTATTAAGAATTTATTTCGCTTTTATATTACACCTATATTTCCATTAAATTTTCTCTATCTTTCAAATAATAATATTTTTCCTTTCCTGAACTAAAATAAGCATTTCGAGTGGCTTTAAATTCCATTTTCTTCAAGTCTATATTCATTGTTAAAGCTCTTATTTCCCCACCATCTTTGTGTTGAATAATAAATGTTGAAATTGTAAATCCGTGTTCGGACAATCCTGTAAAATATTTAATATCAATTATTTTTGAGCCAGGTTCAAAACCTTTCTTTATCATTTCTCTTGTGATATGGTCTTTACCATAATCAAATATGACTTGAATATCGTTTAAACGTTCTTTCCTTTCAGCCTCAGATAGTTTTGTCCACATTCGATAATCGTCCATAAACATAAACTTCGTTTTCCTAATTAAATCTGAAGCTTCAAATTTAGATTCATCTTTCGATAAGTTTTGAACATTAGTTTTATTTCCTTTTTTCTTTTTTGAAATCAGTTTATAAATCCAATAGAATGGAAGTCCGAGAAAGAATAATATTAATAAAATAAGTAGAATTCCTGTCATTGGTTATTTACTCATATTAATTTCCCAATACCCTCTAGTACCATCTTTTCGTTCTAAATAGCCTTTTTCTTTAATAGCATTTATATGTTTACCAACAGCAGATTCATTGATACCTAAAACTTCAGCTATTTCATTATAAGTTATGGTTTTATTTTCAGCAATTAGTTTAAGTACTTCTTTTTGCCTTTTAGTCAATTTAGAATTATCGTCTATTTCACTACCTATTACACCACCTATTACACCACCTATTGCACCACCTTCTTGACCCCCTTCTCCATTATCTTCTTTATCATCTACTTTAGTAGTAAGTTCTTTAGTAACAAAAGCCATTCTAAGAAAGTTTTCAGAAAAATTAAAACTCTCTTTACCATAGTGATCTAAAATACGTGGAATACCAGAACCTAGTTGCTCTACTAACTCCAAGTCTTTAAATATGCGCATCAGTTCTTTGTTACGAGGGACTGAAAACCCTTCAAAAAATTCTTGCTGACTCAATCCTTCAGGTAAACCTCCAGCAGATGTAATTTCAATTCTATCTGAAAAAATCTCAAACTTGGGCGGTACTTCATTGGTATAATCATTATGTACAAAAGCATTAATAATGGCTTCACGTAATGCAATAGGATTCCATAGGTGGCTTTGTTCTCTCTCCTTTGAAGTGATTTTTGTAGCTATTCTATTTTCTACAGCAATTTTATCTATGACTTGTTTAGTTGCCTTTGCTAAACACTCATTGCCATACTCATTACTTTCTATTAAATCTGTTCGATTTGTACCAGAATATTTAGCAACTTTAATAGACGTATTATTCTTATCAGCCAAAAGATAAGCTGCATAATTATATGCGCCATCTTCAGTAAGTAGTTCTAAATTTTTAGCAAATGCGTTGCCTAGTTTATAGCCTGATTCTTCATAATATATTTTCAGTTGGCTAAAAGTCAAGTCTTGTGTCGTTGCTTTGATTTTACTTATTGAATTTCGAGTACGTTTAGAAAAAAGCGTATCAATCATTTTTTGAGGCATTGGTTCTGCAGCAGTTCCAATTCGTATAAAGCACCCCTTTTCACTCATACCATATTTTCTTAAATGATATGGTTTTTCTGGTCCACTTGCTACAATAATTTTTATGATATCCTTACCCTCACGTTCTTCACTAACAATATCAAATAAGCCTAATGCAGATGGTTTAATATTGTGTTTCAACCGATCCTTTATCTTTAATTGGTCACTATCTGAATCTACCAAACCATAAGTTTTTCCTGTTTTATCAATACCTATATAGATAATGCCACCTTCACGATAGTTCAGAAAAGCAATGACTTCTTTTTCTAATCCTTCAGTAAGCTCTTGTTTGTATTCTATACGATTGGTCTCGGTCATGAAAATTGAAATGGTCTAACTAATTACGCTATAAAGATACTGATATTAATTTTTGAAAATCGATCTAACTTCTTTATAAACTCTATCAAAATTAGCTTGTAAGTCAGCCTCAGAATAGTCCTGTTGTTTCGTTGGTAATCGCTTTTCAATTTTAGGAAGTTTAAATTGTACTTTCCTGTCCTTTCCATCAGCGAACGTAATAAACTCGCCTTCTTTCAGCCTAAAAAATACATCGGCTCTAATTTTAGCGACTTCACGTTCTCCTGTTGTAATTCGTGTATCAAAATTAAGATTGTGTCCTCGATTTACGCTTGTCGTTTCTTTCTTTACGATTTCAAAAAAACGTTCATAATATTTCGCGGTGTCTGGATCGTTTACCTTTCCGAAGAATTGATACGATAAATTACTTAGAATCGCTTTACTCGCTTTATCTCCATACATCATATCATTCTGTATTTTGTCTTGCATCACGTAAATGGTAGCAATATCATAGCTTCGTAATGTCGCTGGAATTCTGTGCATATTTAATAATCTGATTGTTGGTGCTTCTTCCATCAAGAGAAACGAAGCGTTTGAATTTCGTACACTCATTTGCTTAGTAATGGTATGAATGATAGTAGCTATAATCGGCGAATAGGCAGTCTCATATTTTGGATTATTGACTACTGAAATCGCTAAAGGTTTGTCCTGGCTATTTATATCGAGCGGAACATCATCTGCGGATAAAGCCATAAAAATACGTTGCGTACTTATTTTTTTGAGCGCGTTGGCCAAAGTGCTTTTTACACCAGCCGTTTGTCTGTCAGAATCCTTACCACTAATAAACGCATCTGCCATCGCTCTCGATGTTGTATTCTTACTTAAAAATGCAATTAGACTTGAAGTGTTGAGATATTGGTAAACAGCTATTAAGTGAGGTAATGTACAATATTGTGGATGCGAGGTTCTTAACTTCCAAATCAATCCACCAATTAAGCCTTCAGCTGCATCATTAAAAAATTTTGTTGTTCCTATACTTCCGGACTCTCTTTGTTCTAATAAGTTTTCTATAAGTACTCTTGCAACCTCATTTACGCTTTCTTCATTGGTCATATATCTTGGTGCTATTGGATTTACTCTATCATGAATATTATCAAATGAAATCACTTTGAAATCAATCTCGTTTTTTTCAAATAAAGGAAATGCCATTTCTGTGATTTCAAAATTCTTGTAATCGTGAATCACACCGGAAAATTTATGTTTGCTGAAATGTTGAAGAAAATTAAAAACGACACTTTCAGTTTTTCCACTTCCTGCAGAACCAATGATTGAAGCACCTCGTTTGATGTTATTTATTTTGAAATTTCCACGCTTTGCTTTAAAATGAACTTGGTGCTTATCATTTGGTTCCAAAATTTCATTTTCCTTATGAAGAAATACATATAGAATCGTATTGATAAGCACTAGTGGACAACCAACATAAAGCAAATGTGCAGACCAATGCATTAAATACGGACTCAATTTAAAAAGCAATCCTAAACAAATAACAATCAAAATCAGGTTTACAAAAAAGGCGTATCTCGTCATTTTGAAAAGACTTGAAAACACCAAGCTCATTCCAAACAGTAACCCAATCATAAATGTAACTCCTTGTATTTCCATGTTATATACCTATTGAACCCGATTTAATTGCCACGTCCACACCTCGTTTTAAATACTTTATGGTTTTAAGTGCCAATTGTACTTGACTGGTTGGAATACTCGCAATGGGAACTCCAGATTTTGCGAGCATTTTAAAAGCAACTGCTTTTTCATTTGCTGGTAGTCCTAACAATGTTGTGAAGTACAGGTTTGGGTTTCTAATAAAATCTTTCTTTGATTTATATGATTCTGCATAGTTACGTTTGTAACCAAATGTTTTGTCAAAGGTGCTTTCGGCTTTTGTAAAAAATGCATCTCTATCAAAACCACGTTTTACAATTTTACCATGCATCTCAACTTCCGAACCTTTGTATTTAGATCCTGGTGATAGACTCACAGAATTTGAGGCATCTTTTCGACTCACGATAATATGAATATGACTTTGATTACCTGCTTTTTTCATGCCTTGAACAATTCGTTTTCCATTTTGTTGATGTGGTGCTTCGGCTTCGAGTTTGCTAATTTGGGATTTCATTTTCTTTATATTCCCATCTAATTGACCTTGTTCAATTTTCCGAATGTCAGTTTTTAGCTGAAGTATTTTAGTGGCAAAAGGTTGGTTTTCTTTAACCTGTTTATCTGTGCCTTTGAATGTTCTTTGATGCTCAATTTTTGCAAAATATTTTATGTCGTCAACAGTTATTGGTTTACCATTAATTTCTCGATTAAAAGACGTTGCATAATCGTTCATTATGGCTCTTGTATATCTTTTTAAATCTTCAGAATTATTCTGTAATTTTCTCAATTCATATTTACTTGGACTAACTGTAATGGAATAAAATTTTGGTTCTTTCTTTTTGAGTTTTGCAGTATTGCCATCGATTTCTTTTACCACATCTTTGGCTTCAATTTCATCGCCATATTGATTGAAAAAATGTTCCACGTCTTCTTGCTCCAAACCTTGATTTTCTTTCTCCAGATACTCAGCAAAATCCGCAGAACTTTGTGAATAATCTCCTCCTAATTTTTGAGCTGTGATTGTGATATACATAATATTATAATTGATTACTTGAATCATTTTTTTCTACAATTAACACTTCCTTCTCTTCGACCTCTTTTTCTAAAATCAACTTTTCTTGCTTTGGTTCAAACTCCATAAATAAAGATTGCAACATTGCAGTTGTGGGTTTATCATGGTTCTTTTCTATGTCCTTTATAATGGCAATTACAGCATTGATTCGCTTCTTAATTTTACTCTCCAATGTTTGCATATTTGGTCCTAAAGTTTCATTTGGTGAAATGCCATTGTCCTCAAAAAAGTCCAGCATCAGAAGCAAAGTCATCGATTGTGATTTAGATAATTTTTTACAAAACACTCGAAAACGCTCTGCTACTGAAGTTTTGATCCCGAGCTTCTCAAATCGCTCTTTTTCATATCCTTTATCCATTTTTTCTGAAAAAATTTGTTGTTTTGATTGGGCTGCGAGGATTTTTTCTGAAAAAACCATGTTACATATTCAAATATCAAAACAATCAATCGCCGAAAGGTGTTGATTTTACTAGGGTTTTGAAAAAAACTGAAAATCGAAACATCGCGCTAGCGTGTTACCCTCTTGCTATTCCTTTTCGTCCAGCTCGCTGGACAAAAAAATACCATTACATCCAAAAATGTAATGGCTTTTTCTGTAATACAAATTGAAATTAGATTTTTTAAGAGTGTTATTATTGAAGTTTAAAAGTATCTTTAACAAACCGCTCTTTTTGTTGCAGAATATAAAAAAAGACCTCTGAAATTTTCAAAGGTCTTACAATTTTTAAGAGCGTTTATATATTAAACACGTATGTGTAACTATATAAATTTCTTATTGCTTCTTCGTCTAGCATCTTGTCCAAATTTTGATTATTAGCAGATGCATATTCGATAATGTCCTTTCCATATTTATGCTTAACATCTTCTTTAGAATTGTTAAGCAAACGCTCTTGCGCTTCTTCACTCAAATCGGTAAAATTTATATAAATCATAGCTTTTCGTTTTATAAAATTCCGTTATCTGAAAAACTATAATAATCTCCATCAGGTGCAAAAATCAAATGGTCGAGAAGCTTAATATCAAATAATTTTGCAGCATTCTTAATCTTCTTAGTAAGGCTTTTATCAGCTTCACTAGGCATCAATTTTCCACTTGGATGATTGTGCGTTAAAATGATTGCTACCGATAGCGATTTTAAAATGACCGCAAATAAAATTCTTAAATCTACCAACGTTCCGACAATTCCACCCTGTGAAATTTGATATACGCCTTTTACCTTATTGCTATTATTTAGAAGTACAATTTTAAATACTTCGTGTAGTGCAATAGTATCTTTATCCCAATCCTCAAACAACAATTCGGCTGCATCTTGAGAACTGTTTATTTTTTGCCACATAGATGATTTTAAACCGCCTTTGTAGCTAATTTTTATTTCATTAACTTTGTTCTTCATTGTTTCTATTATTAGTTATAGTGAGAATGAAAAAGAGGGCGCATCTTTCCACAGGAACGCCCTCTTTTAATTTCAATTATTCAGTAGCGTTATCCTCGCCTTTAATTCCCAAAAGCAGAATTTCATCAATTACCACTTCGGTAACATATCTTTTTTCTCCATCTTTGGTTTCATAAGAGCGTGAGGTCAATTTTCCCTCTAATGCTACTTCTTTTCCTTTGCCTACATATTTCTCAACGATTTCGGCAATCTTTCCCCATGCTACAATATTGTGCCATTGGGTGTTTGTCACTTTTTCTCCCTTAGAATCTTTATAAGATTCATTGGTTGCGATTGAAAATTTTGCAACTTTCTTTCCGCTTTCAAGGTTTGTGATTTCTGGCTCGTTTCCGACGTTGCCAATTAACTGTACTTTGTTTCTTAGAGTACTCATAATTAAAAAATTTAAAGATTAATATTGACCTATCTGAACTATTCAGAAAGGCTTTGTTATTGATTTACTTATTATATCCAGAGCGTTTTCCTTTTTTTGTTTTTTTAACTTTTGTTCCGCTTCCTTTTTATTGATTTTGTAAGATTTCATAAGATTCATTTTAGATTTACTTCCCATAGAGCCGACGCTGTTACCTTCTTTTTGTTGCTTAGTGCTTTCGATATTCAGCTTTGTTTAGACATATAAAAAGTGCGAGGCACGAGCCTGGTTATGCTGTCGTTCAAAGCTGAATGTTGTTATTTTGCTGTCAAAAAAAGGTATGATGGTGTTGGATTACGGAAGTGATTCTAAAGTCTTTGTGAAATACAAAATCATAGGAAGTGGAACAAAATGCAGATACATTTTCCTTGTCTGGCGGACTTGATTCGCACTTTTTACTAGGGAATGAAGTGTTCCTTTCCAGAGCAACGGAAAGGGTTAACGGAATGAAAAGTAAAAAGTGTGGATTAGGTTCAAGACTTTGATAATGAAGCTCTTTTTCTGGAATGAAGTTTTTACGGAATGGAAGGAAATGTGCTGAATGGAATATAAAAACTGATTTTTACTGGTTATTTCAAACAACTAGTTCATATAATTAGTTGCATGGGTTAGCAGCTGGTTTTATTATTTCCACTTTATTAGTCTATTCCAAGTCTTTTATGCATTTCTTGCCATTCTTTACCAAATTCAATTTTTTCCATTGCAGCTTTTCTTTTTTCTTCAGGCAAACATTGTATACAAGTTGGATATTGGATGCCTTTATAGTGTTTTTTACATTTGGGGCATAATTCCATTTTGTGTAAGTCAAAGCTAGATGCACATTTTTTGCAAGCCGTTATTGTATCTTCAAAGGACAGATACTTAATGTTGTCATTTAAATAAAGTAAAAATGCCTTTTTTTCAATCGTTACAGCATCTTTATTTTTTGCTAATTCTCTCTGCAACCAATACCGAATATTTGATAGGTTGTGGTTGTTTCTCCATTTATCTTTTGAAATAAAACACCTATCTCGAACTTCGTATGCATCCTCATCTTGATAAAAAATAGAAATGAGTTCTATTTCTGTCCTATAAATCGCTTCTTCAAATTCTTGTTTACAATCCGCACAACGATACTTTGGGATTTTCCTTACTCTTTCTCTAGGATTTTTACACATACAATTCGGACACAAAGGAATTGGTACATATTCATATTTTTTTAGAACATGAGCAGTAAATTCAGATTTGTCAATGTCTGGATTAGTGTCTATATAATCTTTCGCATATGTTCTTGTTATTTCTCTTTTAAATTCTGAATATTTTTTTGGGTGTGAAAAATGCTGTATGGTTAATGTTTCTTCACTACTACATATTTCACATTTTTCTTTTATGAATTTTGACCTTCTATCTTTCCAGTCTTTTGTGTGCCAAGACCGTTGTCCTTCCTTGAAGCCACTCCAACACTTTTCTTTTGCAAGTTCAAGACCAATCTCGTTATTTGCAAGTTTATCCCTTAATTCTATAAGTTCATGATATATCAACATTTTGAACTGTTATATGAATTATAAATATAATGTTATAACATAAAAAGAGCAGAGATAAAATGACTTTTATTGAAAATATTTATTACTAAAACAACTTTTCTTGAATATCTAAAATACCATCGTCTTTTGACACTTTATTCTTTTTCAAAATTCCCTTAAGCGCTTTTCTTCGCTTATCATAAATCCATAATCTCAGATTTTTTAAGAGTCGTTTTTCATAATCTGATAGTTCTTTTGGTGCTATTTCAATCATAGCTTCCAATTGGTCTTTACTTTTGGTCTGCATTGCATATTGAAGTCCCAGCCATGTGTAAATGTTTACCCATTCTGTTTGCATTGGTGCTTCATAAGTTCTTGGCATCATATAGGCTAAAGTCTCTGTTAATGATGCCATTTTATCTCCTGTCATTGAGCAAATTATTCTTGATAATTTTATTCTACCAAGAATGTCTTTTGGAATGGTATCTTGCCATGCGGATTTAAAAACAATGATTGGACTCGCAAGGCAATCCATAAAATCGAAGACAAAATCACTCTTATCCTTTTTAGTTGGTTTCACTACTTTTTCCTTTGCTGATATCGGCTTACATTCAAAACCGAAATCGAACTGAACTACTTTTAAATTTTCCATGATGTGAGACTTTAAATTAAACACTATCTAATAATACTTGATAATTCACAGGATGCTTATCTCTGTAGTAAGCTAAATGACTTTCTCCACTATCGACATCGTAATTTTCACTACTTAATCGGTAATGTTCTTCTACTTCTTGTAATGACATGTTGAATTTTTCAGTTACTTGTTTCATGATTCTAGGTTTTTTTGATTAAACAATATTTGAGCAGTCCCTAAACGGAAGTTAAAATCACAGCTCAAAAGGAAACGGAATAAATAAGCGTTGGACGATGCGTAGGCTTTATGCCGTAGTCTTTTGATGGGTGTATTTTACGAGTTTACCTTTGCGCTGATATTGATTGAATAGGTTCTACTTACCTTTTTTTAAAGGACTATATAAAAAAATAAGAGCCAGCACGAATGCTGACCCTTACTTCCAACAACAAAAGCTAATCGTTTAATTCCTGAATTTTCTTTTCAAGATTTCCTATCCGCTCTTTCAAACGTGTTTCACGCTTATTTCTCTCTTCAGCATATTCCTTTTCAATATTGGCAATTTTGGTTTTATAATACCCTTGCATCGCATTGTAGAATGAAATGTTTGTCAAGTTATTAACGTGATTACTTTCGCCAAAATGTACTTGCTTGGTAAGGATATACCGAATCAACTTATAAAAGGTTTCCTTTTTGAAATTCTTTTTGAAGTTCTCGACAGTTTCCACATCAGTCTTTTTAGATGTGTTACCCAATAATTTTGAAAAGTGTTTTTGCCGACCTACATAATCCACATTGTTTTCATATAGGGTTAATGAGAAAGCTACCATTTCATCTACCGAAAGTGATTTCTTCTTTTCGATATAATCGGTTTGACGAATCATCTGAACCATATCCTCAAATTGCTTATTGTGCTCGATATGCCTCTTTCGTGTTTCTCTTTCATTGATTTTAACAATTTGCTCTTCAGGCGAACACTCTGCCATTTTTCTATTGGCCAACGGTTCCGAGTATGTAGAATTTTCGATTTTTGAAACTTCTACTAGCTTCACAAAAATTACTTTATGTACATACGTTTTTGGATGAAACATAATACCGTTTACAAATCCATTTTCTTTTGCGGAATTATACACTTCCAATTCTCCCTTGTAATTCTGATTTGCTTCTTCAAGTTCGGCTTTTAGCTCATCTTCAGAATAGTCGTAATGTTGATATTCCGTCTTAATTGCTTCAATTGTAGGTTTAATTGGCTTTTCGATTATTTCAATATCATCCAGAAGGTAGACTTTCAATCCCTTTTTTTCCAGTTGCGATATAACGAGCTGGTTATTCTCGTCATCTGCCCAGTATTTGCGAATTTCAGGAATCAACAACACATTCTCGTTCTTCGATTTTTCAATCAAGTTCAAAAACGACTTGCTTTTCTTCGTTTCATAACAGGCTGATTTTGTACACACCATTTTACCATCGCCAAACAGATTACCTTGATTTGCTGCGTTGAACGGACATGTTGTACATGCTCCTACTTTAGTAATCAACTTTTCATCGACTACATCGAAAGGTGCATTCTCTAAATCGTAGGTCTGGTTTTTAATCATCTGATTAATTTGATGGGCATTAAAATCCTGGTCCATTGTTTCCAACATCATTTGCTGTTCCTCTGGCTCGAAAAGTGCAACACCTACACCTAACGAAATCGTCATTTCGCCATTTCGAACAAACACTTTAAAACCTTCAATTAGACCTGCTAATTTTAAACGTTGTCTTACAAAGTTTTCTGTTCTACCCAAGCGTTTTGAAATCTCCGTTAGCGAATATTTTTCGCTTAGGAACGTAACCGCCTCAGCTTCTTCGGTAGGTTCAACATCCTGTCTTTGCAGGTTTTCGATAATTTGAATTTCCAGAACATCATTATTATCGAATGCTCTAACGATGCTCGGAATGGTTTTCTTTTTCGCCAATTTGCTTGCGCGATATCGACGTTCGCCCATGACGATGATGTAATCTTTTCCAGATTTTCGGACCGTAATAGGTTGTAGGACACCGTGTTCTTCGATGCTTTCAGCCAGTTGTTTTAGAGCTTCCTCGTTAAAGGTTTTTCTTGGTTGCATTGGGTCAGGAATAATCCTTCCGATAGGTAGTTCTTGAACTTGAAGTCCAATGGCGCCTTGTGTCAATTTCTTCTTGACTTCATTTTTCATGGTGGCTGTTGTCTTTCCGTTTTTGCTTGTAGTACTTGCTTTTGTTGTCATAATACTTAAATTTTAGATTAAACAATATTTTTGCAGAACCCAAACAGAAGACAAAATTTCTGCTCAAAAGGAAACGGAATAAATGAGTTGTGGGCGAAGCGTTGGCTTTATGCCGTAGTCTTTTGATGATAATATTTTGCGAGTTTATCTTTGTACCAATATTGATATAGATATCTCTCCCCTTTTTTAACAGAAATAAAGTATGAATCTAAAAAATGCTCTAGTTTTAAGGTACTAGAGCAACCTTTAATTATTGGATATTAAACCATTTCATATATTTCATTGAATAGTTTTTTATCCCACTTTTCTTGTTGTGAAAATGTCTTCTTCAATGTATTGTGTAACATGGAATTGAAGGCATTGTAGCCTAACCATAAATTCGGTTCCTCGTTTAGCAGTAGTGCTTCGTAGTTCAAGGTTTCAATAACTTCACGGGATTTCTTTGAAGGCTCTTCGTTTTTATCACTACATTCATATTTGAACAGCTTAGTTTTATCCAAAATTGCTTTTACAAATTCTTTTGTGTCGATGATTTTAAAGTCTTTCATCTTTTCAAATTTCTTGACGATGGTATAAAACTCATTGTTCAGGAACTTATCGAATAAGCCATTCATTCTTGGCATAATCAATTCTGTATTATTTTTGCTATGCTTTATGGAAAACTCAATTTCTGCTTGCGAAACGTGCAGTCCATTTGAGCATACTTTTCTGTAAAAACCAAAATGTCCGGAAGTCTTCTCACTACCATCATAAGAATTTTTAAATCGTAGCATGGGTAGTATTAAATCTTCCTTGTTTTTCAATTTAAACTGATTGCTATCTTCAATGATAAAATCTATTATGAAAGACCTATCATTTCTATTAACGCTTCGTTTGTGATAGTTTAGTCCAGCATCCAAAAGCATCTGTTCCGCTTTTTTGAAGAATAATTGATTGGGAATATGGCCATAACTGTTTGATACCACATTAACGATTTTACCATTTGAGATAATGGCATTTTCAAGTCCTCTACGAGATTCCATCTGCGTGAGGCTTTTTAAGGATTTCATTTCTGAAGAAACAAAAATCTCATCTTGTTGTAAATTACTTAAATACATAATATTTGATTTTAGATTAAACAATATTTAAGCTAGAACCAAACGGAAGCTGAAATCACAGCTCAAAAGGAAACGGAATAAATAAGCGTTGGATATTGCAATGGCTTTATGCCGTAGTCTTTTGATGGGTGTATTTTACGAGTTTAACTTGCTTCACATATTGTATGAATAACTCTTTTTTTTAATAACGCTCTTGTTACTAAATATAGATTAATAAAATAAAAATCAGGTATAATTTAAAAACTAAAAACCCTCACAATTGTGAGGGTTTTTAGTTTACAAAAATACGCTTCAATAAGCTTTAATCAACCCATTTCATGCGCTGTAATCTAACAGCATTCAATATTGCTAACAATGCAACACCAACATCTGCAAAAACCGCTTCCCACATAGTTGCTAAACCACCTGCACCTAATATTAGAACAATTACTTTTACACCGAATGCTAATATGATATTTTGCCATACAATTTTGCGAGTGGAACGACTAATTTTAATAGCCCTAACTACTTTTGAAGGTTGGTCTGTTTGAATAATAACATCTGCGGTTTCTATTGCGACATCACTTCCCAATCCACCCATTGCAATTCCTACATCACTTGCTGCTAAAACTGGTGCATCATTAATGCCATCGCCTATAAAAGCAATCTTATTATTAGGGTTTTGTTTTAAAATTTCAACTTCATTTAGCTTATCTTCTGGTAACAAACCGCCTTTAGCGATTTCGATATTTAACTCGGAAGCTACTTTTTGAGTAATGGAATCCTTATCGCCAGAGAGCATCATTATATTTTTGACACCTACTTTATGTAATGCTGTAATCGTTTCTTTTGCATCCTCTTTTAATTCATCTGCAATAACCACATAGCCTGCAAATGTATTGTCTATAGATACCAAAACAATCGATTCTACAATAGTTTCTGTTTCTTCTAAAACATTAATATTATTGGCTGTCATTAGGGCTTTGTTACCAACTAAAACAGTCTTACCGTTTACGATACCTTTTAGGCCTTTACCTGCTATTTCAGATACTTCTGAAGCTTCATAATCTGTACCTTCATCTTTATATTCTAAAATGGCTTTTGCGATTGGATGTGTGGATTGTTCTTCCATCGCCATCAGGTATTTCATAAACTCTTTCTCATCCCAATTGATAGCTTCAATCTTTTTAATTTTAAAGACGCCTTTCGTAACCGTCCCTGTCTTATCCATTACCAATGTATTTATCTTGGTCATGGCATCTAAAAATGAAGCGCCTTTAAACAAAATTCCGTTTTTTGAAGCTGCTCCCAATCCCCCGAAATAACCCAACGGAATGGATATAACCAAAGCACAAGGACAAGAAATTACCAAGAAAATTAAGGCTCTGTATAACCAATCTCTAAACACATAATCATCTACAAAAAAGTATGGTAAAAATGTAACTGCAATAGCTAGAAACACAACTATTGGCGTATAAATTCGAGCAAATTGTCTAATGAATAATTCTGTTTTCGATTTACGAGCTGTTGCATTCTGCACCATATCGAGGATACGTGCAATGGAACTATCCTTAAATTCTTTGGTGGTTTCTATTTCAATAACTCCATCCATATTAATACTTCCTGCAAATACTTTTTCGCCTTTTGCAATCGTATCAGGTTTGCTTTCGCCTGTCAATGCCGCTGTATTAAATGAGCCTTTTTCGGAAAGCAGAATACCATCTAAAGGGATTTTTTCTCCAACACGGACTTGAACTTTTTCTCCAATTTCAACCGTTTCTGGGCTTACAGAAATGTAATCATTATTGCGATATACCAAAGCTTCATTAGGACGAACATCGAGCAAAGCTTTAATATTACCCTTTGCTTTATTTACTGCTGCACTCTGAAATAATTCTCCAACCGCATAGAATAACATTACTGCTACTCCTTCAGGGTATTCGCCAATCACGAATGCACCTATGGTTGCTATAGACATTAAGAAAAACTCTGTAAAAACATCTCCTTTTTTAATGCTTTTCCACCCTTCCTTTATAACAGGAAAACCTACGGGAATATATGCCATAACATACCAAAGTATGCGAATCCATCCTTTAAAATATGGGAACATATCGAAATAGTCGATTGCAATACCAATCATTAACATTACAAAACTGAAAATTGCCGGCAAATAAATATTAAACTTCCCTATGTTCTCTGAACTACTATGATTGTGACCATCGTTTTGATTGTGATCTATTTCAGAATTTGGTTTTATATCTCGTAAATTGACTTTCTTTTTTTTCATTTGGTTTCCTTACTTATTGAAATTATTTTGTTAGCAGCAGCAGTTTTTTCCTTTTTGAATTGGCGGACATGGAACCGTTCCAAAAGAACAATACACACAACAATCTCCTTCATTCGGTTTCAAAACCGTTTTACATTTCTCGCATTCGTAGAAAAACTGACAAGCGTTTGTTGGCATCTCTTCAACCTTTTTATGTTTGCAATTTGGACAAGTAATTTCTGATTTTAATATGACTTCCATTAATTCTGTTTTTTGTTAATTACTTTATAACCTGTTGCGTTAATTGCAATTTCAACTTCAGTTTCATTGGTTTTAGTTCTGTCGAACTCAACAACTGCATTTCCATTTTCGTAGGACGCTTTTGAGCTTAGAATTCCATTAAGTTTATTTACTTCGTGATTTACATGCTCTTCACAACTCGTACAAGTCATTCCGCTAATTTGAAATTTAGTTGTTTTAATGTCCGATTTGTCAACTACGACTATTTGCTTCTCTGTATTTGAGTAAAAAAATTTTGAATAAAATGGAAAAGCCAACATCACAATTGCAAAAACAGTTACTATTCCTAAAAACGCTTTTGACTGTATAAATTTCGAGTTTTCTTCAGTATCACATTCGCAATCAATTTTCTTTTGAGGTCTTAGTTTTTGATACCAAGCAAAACCAAGAATTAAAATTGTTAACCCTATTAGATAAGGTCTAAAAGGTTCTATCCAAGAAAACATTGAAGCAATCCCGCTTGTACCTGCAATCATTGCTAAAAAAGGTGTTATACAACACAATGAAGCTGCGATTGCTGAAATTAAACTCGTCCCTATTAATTTACTTTTCATCATTATTGTACTTAATTAAAACAAAGATGAGTTAAAATACAATGCAACGGAAGTGCATTTATAATCCACTACATTTATCACAAACACCTTTTACAACCAAGTTTATGTCTTCGGAAATAAAGCCATTTGGCACTTTTATTTGTGGAATTTTATGCTCGGTAAGACAAACCGTTTCGTTGCAGTTATTACAATGAAAATGTAAGTGTAAATCGGTTTCAATATCACAGTTACAGCCTTTTTCACAAAGCGCATATTTAGTAATGCCTGTGCCATCATCTATTTGATGTACAATCGTACTTTCTTCAAATGTTTTTACTGTTCTATACAATGTAGTTCTATCTGCTTTATCAAAAGCATTTTCGATATCACTTAATGTTACTGCTACTTGTTTCTCAGCAAGAAATTTATAAATTAATAAACGCATTGCCGTAACACGTATATTTTTTGACTCTAATAATTGTTCTATGGTTTGCATAATTAATGTTCGTGTTCTGCTTCTCCTTTTTTCATTTCAGCAATTAAATAATACGCATTATTATAAGCGAATTTTGTGGCTTTATCTTGTTCTTCAGCAAATTTAACCGCTATCCAATTACCATCTTTTTCTCCTAAAAGCACTTCAACTGGCTTAAAACTCCAATCGTCATTTTCTTTTTCTACTGAAAAGACATAAAATCTATCGCCTTCTTTTATAATTGCGCTTTCTGGCAATGCATGAGTTTCTGCGTTCTCAACTTGAATTTTACCTTTAATATACATTCCTGGAATTAGATTCCCTTTTTTGTTTTCAATTTCAGCATGGACGTGTAGTGCTTTAGGATTATCTTCAAAAGTTTTGCTTACCGAATAGATTTCTGCTGTAAGATCTTCGTCTGTATTAGATTGTAAATTGAAAATCACTTTTTGACCTTTCTTTACTTTATAAACGTCTTTTTCGAACACCATTAAATCTGCATGAACGTGATGCGTGTTTACGATTTCAAAAAGTTCGGTTTGCGGTTCTACATATTGTCCTGTTTTTACTTCAACTTTTTGGACAAAGCCTTCTATTGGGCTACGTAATGATATACTTTGAGCAATGGTTCCATTTCGTACTGATGACGTGTTTATGTTTAATAGTCTCAATTGAGCTTCCAATCCATTTACCATAGCTTTAGAGGCATCATATTCTGCTTCGGCTTTTTGAAAACTTGCACCAGAGCCAACTCCTGCATCATATAATTTTTGCTGACGTTCATAGTTCTTCTTTAAAAAATTACTGTTGCTAAAAGCATTTAAATAATCGGTCTGCATTTTTATAATATTAGGATGAGATAAATATGCAACCACTTGACCTTTATTAACTTTATCGCCTTCAATAACTTTTATTGATACCACATTTGCACCAACTACAGAAGTTATTGCTGCTTCGTTTTGTGGTGGTACTTCTAATGTGCCATTGGCTTCTACATAACCGCTCATATTACGCAATGCTAGGGTGTCTGTTTTCATTTTTAAGGCATCAAACTGTTGTTGTGATAGCATCACTTCTTCTTCATCACTATGAGCTTCTTCGGCTTCTGGCTTTACATCTTCATTGTGTGCATGACCATCGCCTTCTTTATGGCTTTCTTTATTTCCACAGGCAACTACTAAAAGTGAAACTGTTAGTAATGTTAAGATTATATATCGTGTGTTTTTCATTTTCTTATTTATTAAAATATTGTAGTTGAAATGTGCTTTCTAAATAATTTATTAATGCTTCTTGAGCTTGTAATTCAGATTGAATAGCTTCTTTTATGAGTTGTGTAAACCCTGTATAATCTATCTCTCCTTCTTTATAGGCAAATAAAGCCCCCAATTTTTGTTCTTTCACAAGTGGTAACACCTCATTTTTATAGAAAAACCAAGACGTTTTCCATTTTTGATAATTCTCTTTTGATTGTACAAACTTGGATTGTACTTCTTGTTTTTTGAACTGAATGTTCGTATCAGCAATTTCCTTATCGATTTTTGCGGTTTTAACCTTTGCTTTATTTGTACCAGACAAAAAAGGAATGGAAACACCTGCTTGATAGGTATAAAACCCTGAATTACCATTTAAGTTTTGTAAACCACCTTGAAAATTTAACTTGGGTAAATTATCTGCTTTGGCAGCTTTATATGTGGCTTCTGCTTCTGTTACCTGTAATTGTGCTATACCATATAAGGGATGTTCTTCTAAGTTAAAAGTATCAACATCAATTTCACTAGTGATTTCAAAATCATTGGGAACGGTATAGAATGTATCAGAAACCAACCATAGGTTTAACTGTTGTAATGCAATACTATATTCACTTTTTGATTGCATAAATTTATTTTGAATCTGTAAAGCTTGATTTTTAGCTGCTGAATATTCTAACCTTGAAATCGCTTCTACTTCATAATTTAATGCTACTGCTTTTTCAAAATTGGTATAAATTGAATCTAACTCTCTGTATAAATTATAATTCCTTTTACTCTGCAAGGCATTTGCCCAGGCTTTTTTCACTTCCAATTCTAAATCTAATTCTGAAAGTTGAAACGCTTTTTGAGCTAGTTGAATGCGTTGTTCTTGCAATCGTTTTTTTGCAGAAATACCAAACACATCAATGTTGCTTTGACCAATTCCTATAGTTGTATAAATACCATTTCCGTTATTAATTTCCTCGCCTCCAGTAAAAATTTGAGTCGTTCCAAAATCATAAGCTGTACTTTTTAACTGCTCTTGTTTGCTGATTTCTAATTGCTTTTGTTTTAAAAGTGGAAAATTTTCTTTTGATAATTTAACCGCTTCATTCATCGAAATGATTGGCAACGTATCGTTAACTTCTTGGGCGTTTCCTGTTATTGGTAACAAAAACATAAAAGCTACCATAGCAGTAACTGTAATCACTTTTTTGTCTGCTCTAAACTTGAATGATTTGTTTTCTACCCAATGATATAATATAGGTAAAACGAACAATGTTAATAGTGTAGATGTTAATAAACCACCAATTACAACCGTTGCTAAAGGCCGTTGTACTTCTGCACCAGCTGATGCCGAAATTGCCATAGGTAAAAAGCCTAAAACATCTGTAAAAGCGGTTAGCATAATTGGTCTAATTCTTCGTTTTGTTCCCTCTATAATTCTATCTTTAAGATTGGTAACACCTTCATCTTTCAACTCATTCAAACCACTAATCATTACTAATCCATTTAAAACCGCAACACCAAATAAAACGATAAAACCGACTCCTGCCGAAATACTAAATGGCATATCTCGTAACCACAACGCTACGACACCACCAATGGTTGCCATAGGAATTGCGATATAAATCATTAAGGTTTGTGGCAATGATTTTAAAGCAAAATAAATAAGTACAAAAATGAGCAATAACGCAATTGGTACAACTGTTTGCAGTCTATTACTAGCACGTTCTAAATTTTCAAAAGCACCACCATAACGAATAAAATAACCTGATGGCAACTCTAGTTTAGCATCTAACTTGGATTTTATTTCTGTTACCAATGATTTTACATCACGTCCCCTTACATTAATACCAACATAGGTTCTTCTGTTTGTATTATCCCTACTTATTTGCATTGGACCGGCTTTGTAGCTTATATCTGCAACTTCCCTAAGTGGAATTTGAGTACCAGACGGTAAGTTGATGTACAAATTTTGAACATCTGAAATATCCTTTCGATTTTGGGAATTTAATCTTACTACTAAATCGAATCGTTTTTCGCCTTCAAAAATAATTCCTGCTGTACCACCTGCAAAAGCCGATTGCACAATTTGATTTAAGGTGTTTATTTGCAGTCCGTATTGGGCTAATTTATTTCTATTGTAAGTAATAGTCATTTGTGGCAACCCTGTTGTGGCTTCGGCTTTCATATCTCCAATACCTTCAGTTCCTGCAATGATTTTGGATATTTCTTCTGCTTTTTGAGACAGGACATTTATATCTTCTCCATAAAGTTTTATGGCAATGTCTTCTCTAACACCTTCCAGCAATTCATTAAAACGCATTTCGATAGGTTGTGTAAATTCATAGTTAACACCAGGAACCATTTCTACCGCTTCTTTCATCTTCTCTATTAATTCATCTTTTGTAGTGGCTGTTGTCCATTCGCTTTTTGGTTTTAAAATCACAAAAACATCGGCTAAATCCATTGGCATTGGGTCTGTTGGGATTTCTGCAACACCAATTCGACTTACAATTTTTTCGACTTCTGGAAACTTTGCTTTTACAATTTGTTCAATTTTTGTGGTCGTTTCAATCGTTTCTGTAAGCGAGCTTCCAGGTTTTAAAATGGCGTGAAATGCAATATCTCCTTCATCGAGTTGTGGGATGAATTCGCCTCCCATTCGACTAAACATAAAAACTGTTAGTCCGAATAGCACGACTGCAATGCCTATAATCCATTTTCCTTTTTGTATCGCTTTAACTAATAAAGGTTGGTATTTTTCTTCTACCCAATGCACAAATTTATCGCCATAAGATTTTTTGTCTGACTTTGGTGCTCTTAAAACCAAGGCAGACATCATTGGCACATACGTCAAACAAAGTACCATTGCACCAATCATTGCAAAAATGAAAGTCAATGCCATCGGTTTGAACATTTTTCCTTCAATCCCTTCTAATGCCAAAATAGGCAGAAAGACAATTAGAATAATTAGCTGACCAAAAAAGGCTGCATTCATCATTTTTTTTGAAGCATTAGAAGCCACTTTATCTCTTTCTTTTGCAGTAAGTTTCTTCTTTTTTAGCACTTGTGATGCAATAAGAAAAACGGTACTTTCTACTATAATTACTGCACCATCGACAATAATACCGAAATCTATTGCTCCTAAGCTCATTAAATTAGCCCAAACATCAAACACATTCATAAGGATAAATGCAAACAACAACGATAACGGAATAGTGGATGCCACTATTAAACCACCTCTCCAATTTCCTAATAAAAAGATGAGTACAAATATTACTATTAATGCACCTTCAATAAGGTTTGTTGCTACAGTTGATGTAGTTTCTGCTATTAACTTACTTCGGTCTAATAAAGGTTCAATAATCACACCTTCTGGTAATGACTTTTCTATTAGAGCCATGCGTTCTTTTACATTCTCGATAACATCGTTTGAGTTTGCGCCTTTAAGCATCATTACCAAACCACCTACAACTTCTCCTTCTCCATCTTGTGTTAATGCGCCATAACGAATAGCAGACCCAAATTGTACTTTGGCAATGTCGCCAATAGTTATAGGAATATTATTGGTGTTTTTTACTGTGATTTTTTTAATATCATCCAAACTACGCACTAAGCCTTCGCCACGAATAAAATTAGCTTGATGATTTTTTTCAATATATGCACCACCTGTATTTTGATTATTGTTTTCCAACGCTTCAAAGATATCGGTAATTGTTAATCCGATTGCTCGCAACTCATTTGGATCAACAGCGACTTCATATTGCTTAATTTTTCCGCCAATAGCATTAACTTCAACAACACCTTCTACCATTGCCATTTGACGTTGTATAATCCAATCTTGCATGGTGCGCAAATCAGTAACTGAATATTTCTCTTTGTATTCTGGTTTGACTTTAAGTGTGTATTGATATATTTCTCCTAGACCAGATGAAATAGGACCCATTGAAGGTTCTCCAAATCCCTCGGGAATTTGTTCTTTGATGTCGTTGAGTTTTTCAGCGACTAATTGACGTGGCAGATACGTTCCCATATCATCGTCAAAAACAATGGTAACAACTGATAAGCCAAAACGAGAAATTGAACGAATTTCTTGGACATTAGGTAGATTGCTCATTGCTACCTCTACTGGATAGGTTATGATTTGCTCAATATCCTCTGTTCCTAAATTTGGTGCTTGCGTAATGACTTGTACTTGGTTGTTGGTAATATCTGGTACCGCATCTATAGGTACTTGAGTCATACTCCAAATACCAGCTCCAACAATGGTAAGCGTTAGCAAACCAATAATGAATTTGTTATTGATTGAAAAATCAATGATTTTATTAATCATAGAATTATAGTTATAATGAATTTATAAATAAAGAATAGTTACCAAAGAGTATCGATGGTAGCATAGATTTATAATACACCTGCGTAGCAGGTGCTCATTACACTTGTGGTGGTTGTAAAACGGAATTCGTGAAGTCTTTTTCTGAACCGCTTAGGTATAAAACATCTTTTGTGGAAATAAAAGATAATTCTAATTTTAAATCCGGTATATCAAAATGCACAGCACTTACATGGCAGCATTGACAAATACAAAAAGGCGAACATAAATCTGAATCTTGATGTTGATGGTCTTTGTCCATTCCTTGTGAAATTTCTGTTTGAACCTCATTATCAAGCGTAACATTATCTTCGCAGGGTGCTAAATTAAGCGCGAAAATATAAATTGATAATATAAAAGCTAAAAATTTCATCGTAGCAAAGATATAAATTATTTAATGCAATGGTATTGCAAATAACGTTAGTATGATTTTTTTATAATAGAAGAGCCTTTCGAAAAAGACTCTTAAATTATTGGCTTAATGGTCGTGATTTGAATGGTCTTCCGATTTCATTTCACCTGACTGATTCATCATCATTTCGTGGTCGTATTGACAACAACCTGGTAAACCATCATAAGCTTCTACACTTCCTGCAACTTTTTCGGTATCGTAACCTGAAGCTGAAATAGCTTTGTGAATTGTCATAGCATCTGTTTTTGAATCATCAAAAGAAACATCAATCTTCTTTTTATCGACATCCCAATTGGCACTTGCAACACCTTCAACACTATTGGCTGCTTTTTCAATGGTACTTTTACACATACCACAATTTCCTCTTACTCCAAAAGATAAATCCGTCATTGCGATTTCTTTTGACACTTCTGTTGTCGTAGTATCTTCAACTTTTTTAGTTTCGTTTTTACAACTTGTTAAACCTAATGCTGCTATTGCAACTACACTTAAAATTACTTTCTTCATTGTTTAAAATTTAATTGTTATTATTTGATTTATTATTATTCTATTACTTGTTTTACTTCTCCACAGGTTAGCATTGCTTCACCAAAATATGGATTGATTACTTTTTCTTCTTTACTCAACCAGTATGCGCCATTGTTATTATCTGCCATTGGACAAAATTCCACATACACTTTTTCATTAACACCAAACAGTTGTACAGCATTTATTAAGTGTGATGATAGATGTTTGAAGTGGTCTCTTTGTCCTTTTATATCTGACGTTTTAGAAATAGCTGTTGCAGAAGATTGTATTTCTTTTACTAATGACATCCAATGTGCGTGAGCATTATTGTCTGATAATAATTTCATATCAACTTTAGCTAAATTTTCTAATAAACTTGTTGCATTAACTGAAGTAATTTTTGAATCTTCTTTAACTAAAGCATCTTTTAAATTGATATAGTCATTGAAAACAACTTTTAATTGTTCTTGGAATTTCTCTGATACTGTCAATCTTTGGTTCATATTAGTATGGTCACTTTCTTTTTTTGATGTCTTATTATCCATTCCTAAATGTCCTTCGTGACCAGTCATTACTTTGCCACCATCTTTATTCATCATTGATTTTTTGCCTTGTAATTGAGCTGCTGCATCAACCGTAAAAGTTCCGTTAGTTACGATTTCATTTCCAACAAATAATCCTTCTAAAACTTCATATTCATTACCAATTTGATTACCTAAAACAACTTCACGCATTTCAAAAACGGTTTGGTCTGGATTGGTTTTTAAATAAACCACAGAACGTTCACCTGTCCAAAGTATAGCAGATGCTGGGATTGTTAATACCTCATCATTACTTCTTGAAACTTGTTCAATATTGGCGGTTACAAACATTCCTGGTTTAAATACATCGTTTTTATTATTAAGCACCACACGTAAGGTTACTGTTCTTGTTTTGGTATTTAATATTGGTTCAATGAAATCTACTTTCCCTTTAAATTCCTTATTAGCATAAGCGTTTGTAGTCACTAAAACTTCTTGTCCCTTTTTAAATACATCTATTTGATTTTCATAGACATCAAAGTTTGCCCAAACCGTATTGAGATTTGCAATTTTAAGCAATGGTTGACCTTGTTTGATGTAGTCGCCTTGTTCTACTAATTTTTCGGTAACTGTTCCTGAAACGGTTGCATAAACTGGAAAGTTTTCTTTTACTTTTTGGGCTTCTTCAATCTGATTGATTTGACTTTCCGATAGCTTCCACAACTTCAATTTATTACGAACTGCCTTATATAATTCAGGTTGGGATTCCTTTAAAGATGATGCTGTAATTAACTCTTGCTGTGCTGCATACAATTCTGGCGAATAAATGGTTGCTAATAATTGACCTTTACGAACTTCTTCGCCTGTAAAACTAACATTCAAACGTTCTATTCTACCGGAAAAATAACTGACTTGTACTGCGTTTGCTTCTTCATTTTCAGCAATTTTACCAGATAATTTAAGGGTGTTGCCATCAACATTACCTTTGCCTACAACAGTTGTTTGAATATTGGCTAAAGCCATCGCATTTTCGGTTAATTTGAATTGGTCTGCTAACAGGCCATCACTTCCACTTTCGGCAGGAATTAAATCCATTCCACAAATAGGACAATCACCTGATTCTGGTTGCATAATTTGTGGATGCATAGAACACGTCCACATTTGATTGGTTTCTGAAACCTTGTCGTGATTATGCTCTGTTTCTTCTTTTGATGAACCACCAAATAGGAACCAACCCAAGAGCAAACCTACTGCCAATAAACCTATGTATATGACTATTTTATTATTTTTCATTTTCTAATCGTTTTATCATTGCTTTCATTTCTTCTATTTCCTTTTTCTGTGCTTTAATAATATCCTCTGCTAATTGTTTAACTTCTGGGTCTTTTATATCTGCTCTTTCGCTTGTTAGAATTGCTATGGAATGATGTGGTATCATACCCTTCATCCAAAGTACATCACCTACGGTTGATTTTTGGTCACGTACTAAACCTAAAGCACCAAGGAAAAGGATGATGCTACCTAATACAATACCCAAATTTTTCCTTTTATTCTTGTACATATTCTTCATAAAGAAAAACATAATTAAGGCCATAGCTGCAATACCTAAACAGACCATATAAAATCGTGTTAGACTAAACCATACGTGGTCAAATTCATAAGTATTTAAGTACATTGTGATATACATTGCAACAAATGATGAGCCTAACATCAAAAAGAATTTAGTGTAATTGCTCATACCTTTATTATCGTTGTTTGTGTGTTCTTGTGTGTTCATAATATTTTGATTTTAATGGTTAAACTTTAATTGTTCTTAATCGTAGTGCATTACCTATAACCGAAACAGAGCTAAAACTCATTGCTAACGCAGCTATCATTGGCGAGAGTAGTATTCCGAAGAATGGAAACAACACACCTGCTGCAATAGGTACTCCTAATGTGTTATAAATAAGTGCAAAAAATAGATTCTGCTTAATATTCTTCATTACGGAATGACTTAAATTTTTAGCCTTTACTATTCCGTGTAAATCGCCTTTTACTAACGTTATCATTGCACTTTCTATCGCCACATCTGTTCCTGTACCCATTGCAATACCTACATCACTTTTTGCTAATGCTGGTGCATCATTAATACCATCACCTGCCATAGCAACTACTTTGCCCTTTTCTTGCAGTTTCTCTACTTCTTTGAGTTTATCTTCTGGTAGCATACTGGCTTTAAAATCTGCGAGATTCAATTCTGATGATACAGCTTGTGCTGTATCGTGATTATCGCCTGTAAGCATTATAACATCAATGCCTTTATCTTGAAGTGTTTTAATTGCTTTGGCACTTGTTTCTTTTATTTTATCTCCAATAACTACATAGCCAACAACGGTTTTATCTATCGACAAATAAGAAACTGTCTTACCTTGTTTTTGGTAAGATTTAGCTTCGTATTTCATTTTAGAAGTAATATCTGCTTTGGCATATTCCATCATTTTAGGATTTCCTAATGCTATTTTTTTATCATTTATTATCGCTTCAACACCTTTTCCTGTGACAGCACTAAAGTTTTCAGATTTTATTATTTCAGCGTTATGTTCTTTTCCATATTTAACTGTCGCTTCTGCCAAAGGATGTTCACTATTGGTATTTAATGAAACGATGTATTGAAGTAGCTCATTTTTGTTTAAAGTATCACTAAAAGCTCCTATTGTTTCTACCGTTGGTTTTCCTTCTGTAATAGTTCCAGTTTTATCAACTATAAGTGTATTTACCTTATCCATTTTTTCAAGAGCTTCTGCATTTTTAATCAATACACCATTTTGAGCACCTTTGCCCACACCAACCATTACAGACATTGGTGTTGCTAAACCTAAAGCACAAGGACACGCAATAATTAGTACTGCTATTGCATTCACAAACGCATACACATAAACTGGTTCTGGACCCCAAATTGCCCAAACAATAAATGTGATAATAGAAATAAGAACTACAACTGGCACAAAATAACCTGATACCTTATCTGCTAAATTTTGAATAGGTGCGCGACTTCTACTGGCATCATTAACCATATGAATGATTTGTGAGAGTAACGTATCACTTCCTACTTTTTCCGCTTTCATCAAGAATGATTGATTCCCATTAATTGTTCCGCTACTTACTTTATCATCTTGAGATTTGTTTACAGGAATAGGTTCTCCCGTAATCATAGATTCATCAATGGTTGTTTCGCCTTCAGTTATTACACCGTCCACAGGAATTTTATCACCTGGTTTTACTTTTAGAATATCATTTAATTCTATCTTATCTATACTGACTTCAACTTCTTCACCATCTACCATTTTTATGGCTTTATTAGGTGCTAACTTTAGTAACTCTTTTACTGCCGAATTGGTTTTACTATGCGCACGAGCTTCTAACAACTGTCCTAAAAGCACCAAGGTTAGAATAACCGTTGCTGCTTCAAAATAGACGTGTACTGCACCTGATTCAGTTTTAAATTGTTCAGGAAATACATCTGGAAATAACATCCCAAACACACTAAATAACCAAGCCACACCTGCACCAATCCCAATTAGGGTAAACATATTGAGATTCCACGTTTTTATACTTCTATAAGCACGTTCAAAGAACATCCAAGTCGCATAAAATACAACTGGAATGGATAGTGCAAACTGAATCCAATTCCAATATTTCTGTTCCATTATATCGTACAATGGATTGTTATTAAGCATTTCGCTCATTGCGATTATAAAAATTGGTAAAGTGAAAACGGAAGCTATCCAAAACTTCTTTAATAATTTTTTATAGGTCTTTTCTTCTGCTGAAAGGTCAGGTTGCATTGGTACTAAATCCATACCGCAAATAGGACACGAACCTGCTTCATCTTTTACAACTTCTGGGTGCATAGGACACGTCCATTGTTCTGTTGTAGCTGTTGTTAGATTTTGTTCTTCTACCAAATCCATGCCGCAGACTGGGCAATCTCCTGCTTTATCATAAGTTTTATCGCCTTCGCAATGCATAGGACAATAAAATGTACCTGTGCCTTTTTGCTTTGGTTGTTTTTCCTTTTCTACTATGTGATGATGTTCTCCTTGTTTATGAATACTGTATCTACCTCCATCATTTTTTAAGGCTTTTTGAAAGGTTTCTATTGGAATATGAGATGCCATTTCGATTGTAGCTTCTGCCTTTTCTAAATTGACTGTTGCTTTTGAAACACCTTCCACTTTAGAAAGTGTTTCTTCTACGTGAGTACGACAACCGTTGCAAGTCATTCCGTGTATGTGATATGTGTGTTTCATAGTTTTGTTTTTATTTAAAATCTAATTGAAAGTCCTCCACCCCAACCATATCGGTTGTTATAATTTCCTTGAATTGAAAAGTTACGGGATAAGATGTACGACGCTCCAACTAACCATTGGGTTTCACTTTCATAAGATGTGTTATTTTCTAAATCATTGACCCAGCCAAAGTCAGCTCTATATTCGTATTCTCCTTCCAAGAAAATTCTTGGGAAAATCAATAATTCCCTGTCCAGTCGTATTCTTGGGCGCAATTGGTGGTCCATACTCAAGTCTACATTAAATCTATAGGGCGTAAAATATTTTATACCAACCAACCCTACGGTATTAAACTCATCGTAGGAATTTGGAATTTCGGTTTCGGTATTTACACCTACATATAGACGAACCCAATCATTGAGGTATCTATTGTAGTTAACTTCAGCTTCAAGATTTTTGTCATAATCTAACTCTGCTCTTAAACCAAATTCATTTCTTATATTACTTGTAGTTAAAAAAAGTTCATTAAAGTTTGAACCTGTTCGAGCCATTCCCCAAGAATAATAATGGTCTGTCTCGTCAATTAGGTTTTGTACTGGATAAGGCTTCATCCTTTCATCTCGTGGTGTATCATAACTAAATACTCTTGCCATACCACCCATCATATGATATAAAATGTGGCAATGAAAGAACCAGTCACCATATTCTTCATTATAAAATTCGATGACCATTTTTTGCATTGGTGGTACGTTAACCGTATGCTTTAATGGCGAACGCTCTCCATTTTCATTAATCACTCTAAAATAATGACCGTGCAAGTGCATTGGGTGATGCATCATTGTCAGATTATTTAAGGTGATTCTTGTAACCTCATCACTTTTAATTTTAATCTTGTCTGTTTCGGACAATGGTGTACCATTCATACTCCAAACATATCGTTGCATATTACCAGTTAGATTAAGTAGAATTTCATTTACTGGCGCATCTGTCTTAAAAGTGGTGTTTTCCTTTGCCTTTAAAAAATCATAATTGAAATAAGTTTTACGTGTATCATAATTAAACGAACTGGTGTCCTTTTGCATCATAGACATCTTATGATTCATTGGCATCACATCCTTTTTCATTTCATTCTTCATCTTCATCTGTCCGTCTTTTATATTCATCTTCATTCCATATTTCTGCATTAGGACTACTGGTGTGTTTCTGTTTTTATTTCCCACTAAAGCAGGTGCACCCATCTTCATATCCATTTTTGCCATTTGCTTCATCATCGCCACCTTGTCTGGCCTGTCTATTACAGTTGCTGGATATAATTTTCCGCTACCCAAGTGAATGGACGTATCACCAGAACCATCTTGTGCTGTTGCGGTTATTTCTAATGTACCTTCTGGAATGGTTACAATCACATCATAGGTTTCGGCAATAGCAAAAAGAAATCGGTTTTTATATTCTGGTGTTACATCCACACCATCACTTGCAACTATCATCGGGTTACCACCACCAAAATCCACCCAATAATAAGATGAAGCAGATGCATTGATAAAACGCAGCCTTATTTTTTCTCCAGGTTTAAACTCTGGATATTCCGCCATTTTTTTACCATTAGACAGAAAAGCAGGATAATAAATGTCTGCAATATCTGCGCCTTCCATTCTATCGCGCCAAAATTTGAATTGTGCGCCTAATGCACCTTCTTTTATAACTCTGCTTAATGGTACTGCTGTCCCTTTTTTAACCTGATACCATTCGTTTCCACGTTTAAGGCTTCGTAGTACATTCATTGGTTCTTCATTTGTCCAATCGGAAAGGACTACGACTAAATCCTTATCATAGTCCAACGTCTTTTCTTTGGGGTGAATGACTATAGAGCCATAAACTCCTTTTTGCTCTTGCAACATCGTGTGAGAATGATACCAATACGTACCCGATTGGTTGATAGGAATTCTATACTGAAATGTTGTACCAGGCTTTATTGGTGGCGTGGTTAAATAGGGCACACCATCATAAAAATTGGGAAGTATCAGTCCGTGCCAATGTACCGAGGTTTCTTCATCCATTTTGTTTGTAACATTAATTATGGCAAGGTCTCCTTCATTAAATTCCAAAACTGGTCCGGGAATAATACCGTTGATAGTCATACCTTTTGCTGTTACACCAGCAAGTGTGATTTCATTTTCTTCTATAGTGAGGTTATACTCTTTTATATTTCTTCCTTCTTCGTTTCTATCATCTCCATTAGTCCCTACTTGGGCAAATGCGATTGACGTTAGGAATAAAAGAAGTATTGTGTTTAATGTTTTCATTGTTTACTGAATTAAATAATTAATTATAGTACTCTGAACATAGTAGGTCTTCACAGATTCTATTTGGTTCATTTGAAACTTTAGTTGCAATTCCTGAATATCCAAAACATCATTAAAATCTATCGTTCCTGTTTCGTAGCTTTTGATTAAAATGTCTTCAGCATCTTTGGCTTGTTTTAAGTTCTTGGTTTGCGTTGCATAACTTATTCTTGCAGAAATACGTTCATTAATCGCTTTACTTAAAAGCGTTTCCAAAGTGTTTAAACGTTCCTGTTTTTGAGCTGTTATTTCTTGCTGTTCTAACTCATTTTGCTTGGTTTGGGATTTATATTTTTTATTAAAAATTGGGATTGACACCGAAACCATAGGCATTACAATATCTTTACCGTTATCCGAGAAATTCATATCTGGTCTTTCTGAAACATTGATATAGTCCAAGCCAAAACCAATCATAGGACTACTTTCTTTTTGGTTTAGTAATTCTGATTGTTCTATGGACTGATAGAGTTTATCATACTTCAATAGTTCAGGATGTAATGCTAAATTTTCAGAATTAATTTCAAAGTCTTCTGAAGGCATCATTAAGCTCTCTACCACAGTAACAGCAATATCATTTTCCCTATTTAAAAGCTTATTCAAATTAGTTTGTTCTGCTAAAAACTGTTGACTTAAAACATCTTTTAATTGTTGCATTTCATTTTGACGCATTTGTAATCGCAATACATCTACAGCGGATGCTTTATCAACCTCAACAGATGTTATTGCTAATGTTTCGTAAGTTTCTAATAGTTTGATGTTTTCAGTTAAAACCTCTTGCTTTGCTTTGTTGGCGTATAGATTATAATAGGATTGTGATACCGAAGCCATTAGTTTTCGCTTTGCGATAACAATGTCCTCGTATTTAGCATCTGCCAATGAACTCACATAATTTTCTCTCGATGTAATGGTTCCGAACCACGGTAACATTTGTTTAGCCGATACTTTAAAGCGTTGTGCTCCTGTTCGTGTTTCCGGCTCACTTACAAAGTAACCTACACTAAATTCGGTATTAGGAATGGTGTTGACCTCGTTTACTTTTTCGGAAGCTCTTTTGTATTGTAACTCGAATTTTTGAATTTCTGGATTGTTTGTTAAGGCTTCATCTATGAGCACTTCTAATTGTTGTGCATTTCCTTTGAGAACAAAGAATAACGAACAAAGAATAAAGACTGTTTTTATGTATGATTTTATCTGTTTCATTTTACAGTTCTTTTAAGTTGAACTTCGGATTTCCAGCTGTATAATACTGGAACTACAAATAAGGTTATTAAGGCTATAAGCATTCCACCAAAACTTGGTATTGCCATCGGAATCATAATATCGCTTCCTCGTCCTGTAGAGGTTAATACTGGTAATAATGCTAAAATGGTTGTAGCTGTAGTCATTAAACAAGGTCTGATACGTTTTTCTCCTGCTTCTACTATGGACGCTCTAATTTCCTTTTTATTCTCTGGTGTATTTCTATCAAAAGTTTGCGTTAAATACGTTGCCATTACTACACCATCATCTGTTGCAATACCAAAGAGTGCAATAAACCCAACCCAAACCGCTACACTTAAATTAATGGGATGCATCTGAAATAAGTCTCGCAAATTTTCGCCAAAGAAACTGAAGTTTAAAAACCAATCTTGACCATAGAGCCATATCATTACAAACCCACCTGCAAATGCTACTGCAATACCAGTAAACACCATTAATGAGGTTGCCACAGAACGGAATTGGAAATACAGTATTAAAAAGATAATTGCCAATGCTAATGGCACAACAACAGATAGTGTTTTTTCTGCTCGTAACTGATTTTCGTAAGTTCCTGTGAACGCATAATTGATACCTTTTGGAACTACCAATTTACCAGAAGCTATCTTTTCTTGAATCAATGCTTGTGCATTTTCAACAACGCTTACTTCTGCAAAACCATCTAATTTATCAAACAAGACATAACCTACTAAAAAGGTGTCTTCACTTTTAATGACTTGTGGACCTTGTTCGTAGCGAATAGTTGCCAATTCGCTTAATGGAACAGGACTGCCTTTTTCAACTGGCACATAAATCTGTTGTAAGTCTGTTGGGTTTGCTCGTAATTCTCTTGGGTATCGTACTCGAACACCATATCGCTCTCGACCTTCGACTGTTTGGGTTAATACCATACCGCCAACTGCGACTTTTAATACATCTTGAACATCTTGTATAGAAATGCCATAACGTGCAATTTTATCTCTATCAATATCAATTAACAAATAGGGTTTACCAACGATACGGTCTGCAAAAACAGCTTCTTTTTTAACACCTTCAGCTTCCTTGATGATGTTTTCTAATTGTACTCCAAACGCTTCAATTTGCTTTAAGTCTTGACCTTTTACTTTAATTCCCATAGGTGCTCGCATTCCTGTTTGAAGCATTACCAATCTTGTTTCAATAGGTTGTAGCTTTGGTGCTGACGTAACACCTGGTAATTTGGTAACTCTTACAATTTCATTCCAAATATCGTCTGGTGATTGGATTTCTGGTCGCCAATTACGGTAGTATTCGCCATCATCATCTTCGATTAGTTGAGAGCTTTGGATATTTAATAAAGTTGACTTGATAATCGCTTTGTTCTCAACTGCGCTTGAACTGACAGCTATATTTTCGTTATGAATTAATCGACCATCTTTTAATTCAAACAAACCATCACCATTTACTTTGTAGCGTTGCCGTTCTCCATCTGCATTCAGCAAATATTCTGATTTATACTGAATGATATTCTCGTACATTGATAGTGGTGCTGGGTCTAAAGCTGATTCTGTTCTTCCTGCTTTACCAACAACTGTTTCAATTTCTGGAATACTGGCTACTGCCATATCTAATTGTTGTAAAACTCGTTTGTTTTCTTCTACGCCAGAATGAGGCATTGAGGTTGGCATTAGTAGAAATGAGCCTTCATTTAAGGATGGCATAAACTCCTTGCCTGTGTTCTTCATAATGAAAAACCCTGCAATTACAATAGCTGTTGGCACAGATAGAAACAATAATTTATTATCTAAACACCACCTTAAAATACGTGTGTAGAATTTTATGAATAGTGAAAAAACACCTAATAAACCAAAGCATATAACACTTACAAAAATGAGATTCCAAAAGATGCTTTTATCAACGCCTAATGGTCTCCAATATTCTGCTAAAAGGAATACTATCGCAGATGCTGAAATAATGATATTGACAAGATTAGTTTGTTTGTCCGTTATCTTATTTTGAAGATTGAGAAGTGCTGTAATTCCGAAAGCTATCAAAATCAATCCTAACCAATACCCATATACTATTGCTATGATTCCTAAAGCTATTAAAACACCATTTAAACCATATTTAAAAGTGGTTTTAATACTTTTCTTTCTGAATAAAAATGCTGCAAATGGCGGAATTAAAAACAAGGCTACAATTATAGAAGCTGTTAATGCAAAGGTTTTAGTAAATGCTAACGGTCTAAATAGTTTTCCTTCTGCACCAATCATTGTAAATACAGGAATGAAACTGATGATGGTTGTCATTACTGCGGTTACAATAGCACCTGAAACTTCTGCTGTCGCATTATAAACTACTGTATTAATAGATTGTGTTCCATCATCTTCATCTAAATGCCTTATAATGTTTTCTGAAAGTATAACACCAACATCGACCATTGTTCCAATAGCAATTGCAATACCTGATAAAGCGACAATGTTTGCATCTACTCCAAAGAACTTCATAGCTATAAAAACCATTAAAACCGCAACAGGCAATAATCCAGAAATTAATACTGAAGCTCGAAGATTAAATACCATAATGATAATAACCAAAATGGTAATAAGTATTTCTAAAGTCAATGCCTCGTTAAGTGTACCTAATGTTTCTTGAATTAATACGGTTCTATCGTAAAATGGTACAATGGTTACTTGTGATGTTCTACCATCTGCTAATACTTTTGAAGGTAATCCTGCACTTAATTCGTTAATTTTCTCTTTTACATTATTGATTACTTCCATTGGGTTTGCGCCATATCGCGCCACGACAACAGCACCTACAACTTCCGCACCTTCTTTATCTAATAAACCACGTCGTGTTGCTGGACCTAATGATACTTTTCCAATGTCTTTAATTCGTATTGCTGTATAATCTTCGGAAGTAACGACTGCATTTTCTATGTCTGAAATAGACTTTACATAACCTAAACCACGTACTAAATATTCTGCATTATTGATTTCAATAGTTTGTGCACCAATGTCTTTATTACTTTCCTTAACTGCTTTTACAACGTGATGTAATCCAATATTATATTGACGCATCAATTCTGGATTAACATCTACTTGATATTCCTGAACATAACCACCAATTGAAGCTACTTCAGAAACACCACTTGCAGAGGATAGTGCATATTTAACATAGTAATCTTGAATACTTCGTAGCTCTTGTAAATCCCAACCACCAGTTACGTTTCCGTTTTCATCACGTCCTTCAAGTGTGTACCAAAATATTTGTCCTAATCCTGTTGCATCTGGTCCCAAAGCAGGATTAACACCTTCAGGTAATAAACCACTTGGTAATGAGTTTAGTTTTTCGAGAATACGACTTCTACTCCAGTAAAATTCTATGTCTTCTTCAAAAATGATATAGATACTTGAAAAGCCGAACATAGACGAACTACGAATGGTTTTTACTCCAGGAATACCTAACAAGGATGTGGTTAATGGATAAGTGATTTGGTCTTCTATATCTTGTGGCGAACGACCATCCCACTTTGTAAATACAATTTGTTGATTTTCTCCGATATCTGGGATGGCATCAACCGCTACAGGGTTGCTTGGCAAAAATCCTGTATCCCAATTAAAAGGTGCGTTTACAGTTCCCCATCCTACAAAAAGGACGAGTAACAGAACTGCTACGAGTTTATTTTCTATTAAAAATTTGATGCTTTTATTTAGCATTGGCTTTGATTATTAAACAGTTAGACATTGGCGTTAGAAAAACACCGAATACAGCAAATTATCCTTATGACATAAATTCATAGGATAAATCAGTCTATTGTTTAAAAATCAAATTAAATACGTCTCGTCAATTTTGTAGAGTTGCCTTATGACGAGTGGCGGTTTGTATTCTTCAAAAGAAGATACATTGTTATCTAAACCTTCAAAAAGGTTAATATAAGTATAAACAAATGAAGCGATGAATACTTGTTGTTCAAAAGAAATTTTGTCAACTTGTAATTGTAGTTCGTCTTGACCATCAACTACCAATTGTTCATCATTACAACAATTCTTTTTTGTAATAGAACAACCTTCAGTTGAAGGATTATCCATTTCCATTCCGCATCCTTCAGCTTTATGGAACATAGCAGTTTCTACCAAAGTATCTCCACAATAATGCATACTGAGCGTAAATGACATTGTAGAGAGTAACACTACAAAAGCCATTGCCAAAGACATTGCTTTATGGAATACTTGTTTCATATTGAGTACAAAGGTATAAAATTTTAACAACTCCTAAATTTTGTTTAACAGAAGTTTAGATATAAAACTGCAAAAAACAAATAATCAATTTACCACTTACCCATTTTTGATAGCACCTTTTTGTACTTCAACATTTGGATATCGTCTTTACAATATGGATGTTCTAAAAGTTCTTTAAGTTTACCTATAAACTCTTTTGAAACAAACCCTTTTTTCTTTAAAACATCAAATAAAACGAGGGCTTGCTCTGCCCTATATTTAGCTTTTTTCAAAAACTCTTCTCCATTTTCTGGGTTTTCATAATGGTTTTGAATATCAAAATGTTTATCAATATCTCCTTTGTATGCTACTAATAAGTTTTCAGCATTCTGTTGTGTAACTCCATTTGTTGTAAATACATAGTCTCTGTCTTGAGTAAGTCTATTAATTCTCGTTTGTCCATCTGCGTAATCATTAGGATGAATCTCTAAATAATGTGAACGATCCAAGGGTAAAGTAATAACTGCTTTGGGATCATATAAACCTTGAAATTTATTAGTTTCAAAATGCCTAATTGAAACTGGATTATCGCAAGTAATTATTGGCGCATTTGAATCTTCTATTTTAATTACATTTATTGTACAATCGTATTTGTATTTAACAAAGTTTCCCCATTGTTCAAGATGGTTAACTAAGAAGGCAGTTCTTGAACGTTCATCGTACTGTTTTTTAACCTCCTCTATTTCATCAATATGAAATTCCATTTTCTCTCCAAATAAATTCATTTTTATCAAACCATGTTCATTTGCTGTATGAGCTGCCCTATCAAAGATTTGTTTATTCATACCTTTTTGAAGATTTAAAATTCTTGGTGTACGAAAATATAATGATAGACATACATATAGTATTTGAATTTTTTGCTCTTGACTAACTGTCAATACCTTTTCATCAACAAGTAATTTATATATTTTTGGAAACTCGCTATCAACATTTTCAGCATAATGTTTTTCTAAGGCGTATTTTACTTCATCTGATTCGGCAGGAATTGTATAAATGTTTTTTTCAAACAAATATCTTTTGTGCTTATTTGCTCTAAAAGCATATCATTGTCCATTTTATAAACATCGACAAAATGATTTCTTTTTCTTCCTTCAACTGCAAAGTTCTTTAAATATGAACGTGGTATATAATGTTGCTTTATTGGATTTGACATTATTCTATTCTTTTGTTGAGACTTCTTGTTTCATTAAAACTCGCCACGTTAAAGGAAAAGGCTGGCTTTTGTAGTGCCTACTTGCAACGTGAGCAACAATATCGAAACTATGCTTAAAAATTTTAAAGTCCTTTTCTGGTCCGAAGAGTTCCATTTCTGATACCATTTCTTTTTTGTACTCTTCTACATTCTCGTATATTGTTACAGAATGTTTTAGTGTTCCTTCGCCACGACTATAATCCTGAACACATATTTTATTTTCCATTTCTTCAAGTGGAAACCATATTTGCAAGTTCAAATCTGGAAAAAGTTCAGTAGGGATCTTGCGGACAAACTGATATAGGTCTTCATCCTTTAAAACTAAAGTGTATTCTGCCAATATAAGAACTATCATTGAAGACTGAATTTCACATTCTTCATCTCCATTATGAATATCCACCAGCTTATCATAACTTTTTCTAAACAATGGGAAAAACTTATTTATTTTATATCTGTTATTAAAACCTAAAGTCATTTCAGAAATCCATTTTTTGGCTGGGTTAAAGTTTCTTGTAAAATTCATTAAGTTAAGTGCTAAAGCTATTTCAATACTATGCACATCGTATTCTGGATATTTTGAAGGTGGATTGTTTTTTATAAACAAACATAATCCGTTACTAATTGAAAGAGCGCTTTGGTAATATGTTTGAGCATGCTCTTCATTACCTTCTCTATAATGGATTCTAAACTCTTGTATTTCCGTTAACCCTATTGTTGCTATAATTCCTATTTCTTCCCAAACATTAAGACTGTACTCTAGACTATTTCTGCTGTATTTATATATACTGTGCTCTGTTTTGTAATGTTTAGCAACTTTGTTAAAATAATAGACACCTATATTTCTTTTTAAAGAATGGATTTTGTAAAATTCCTGTCTTACAAAATTTTTCTCCAAATGATTACCTTCTTGCATAAAGTGCCAGCTTAGTAACAAACATCGTTCACTTGCATAAATTGAAGGTTTCAAATTATTATTGTCTTGAGACCATTTATATATAATGTTAAGGCATAATCGTACCAGTCTTAACTTTTTTAATATTTGTCTTTTTTGTTTGGGTTGTTTGTCTAAAATTTTTTGAATCAGCGTATAGAAATGTGATAAATCATAATCTGGTAAATCTAAAAATGCCAAAGACTTTCTTAATAATGATTGATATTCTTGTGGAAATAGTTTTTCACTAACAAGATAGTCGTCAAGCATTGCAGTTATTTCGCCTGTACCCCAAAAATCATATTCAACAGCATCTGTAGTATTCTGGTCGATATATTGTGTCCAATCAACTAAAACATTTTGATTTATAACACCATTAGTACAAACTATTATTTTTTTAGGAAGTTTTTTTAAACGATTTGTAAGTGATGTTGGAATAAACGTGTCTTTAATTTGGTTTAGAGTTGAGCGTATGGCGTTGACATCTCCATCCCAAGTGGTTCTTGTTAGATTACCTTGTTTTACAGCGAACAAAAACACCTTCTTAATACCATCTTCTGGATCAATACCTACAGCTGAAATATCTACACCAAATTGACGACCTTTCATTGGCTTTGAGATAGTTGTAAATTTCATTCCAACTAGCAGATCAGTCAGCAACACATCAAGTTCTTTATCTTCTTTTAAAAGATTAATATATTCACTCAGTAAAAATCTCATTGCCTTCTTTTAAAATTTTGCCATAGTAACCGTTCTGTTGCTTGACCTATGGGGTCTATAAATTCGCCTCTTGGCATTTCGCCACTATGCGAAATAAGTGCTGGTGTCATCTTTTCGGTGTATTTGCCTTGGTATTTTGAAAATGTAGACTTTCCCGTTCTGTAATTGATATTCGTAATCATACTTAAAAATGATGAACTTTCTGACTCACTCTCTTTATAGGATTTATTAAATTTTCTATTCTGTATTTTATTATAATATATCATTCTTCTCTCTGAAGGCGCAAACTCTTTTAGGTTTTCTAGATCTGAATACGCCTTGTATTTATCTTCCCCTTCATCAACAATATCTTTTATTATTTTTTTAAGTTTTCTATTGGCAGTCTTCTTTTTTAAATTTAAAAACTCAATAGTTGAATAATAATTAAAAATTAAGTGGTTAATAAATAAATCAGCTAAGAAAATTACAACCTCTTTATTGTCTACTTTTTGTTCGAGTATGGAATATATCAAAGATAAAGAGGTGTCTTTATCATAAACATAGGCAAGTATTTTGTACGTGATATATTCAATATCGTAATCTGAAAAGTCCTTTATTAGAACTTCTGAAACCGTCAATCCTGATAAATCTCTCATATATCTAGCACTATTCATTTCAAAAATGGCAATATGAAAATTTGGATTGTCTTTATTTAACCAATTTGTATATAGCTTTTGGAAATCTGAATAAAAATCATCGCAAAGTGTATTCAGCAAATGGCTGAAATATTCTATTTTTCTAGCATTTTTTGGACTTATCCCTACCCAATCTGTAATAAAACCAACTACCAAATCTAAATTGGTTTTAGCCACATTTTCCAATCGATAAGCCAATTGATTATACGCTCCTGCATGTTCTATATCAATGTGAAGCAACAATGGAAGATATTTTTTAAAGAGGTGTATTTCGTTACCTAAATCTATATTGTAATCCAAAAAGTAAATGAGCTCTAATTGAATTTCAATAGTCTTAATACTTGATAGCTTATCTATAATTTTATCTGTATTTTTTAATTCATTTCTTTTATTTCTAATGGTAAAGAAAACTGATGGCCATAACTCCTTAAGAGTCTTATTATTAATAATACTATTGAATTGTTTCTCAATCCAGCTCACAAATGTTTTTGGTGTTGTTTTCGCTATCAAATCAATTTTGACGATAGATTTTATTCCTATTTCATTTAAGCTTATGTTATCATCTTCGATTAGGCGTTTAATTTCATCTATTGAAAACTTTTGGTCTGAATGATATAATCCGGATAGAATATCCATTAATGTAAAATACGAATCAGGATTTTTCGTTTCAAGTGTTTTTAAATAAATTTCTTTACCAAAAGAAGCATCCTCTTTTGCTTCGCGAGTAATGGCTATTTGAAGATTTCTTACAGGATAGTTACTTTTTAAGTTTTTAAGCAATTCTGGTAGTGCCTTAACATAAAGGTCTATATCAACATTTTTAATATTGTCACAAAAGGTTCTATAATCTTGCCATCGATTGGAAGGCTCTTTATTGTCTAATAAGTCTTGTAGAAATTGCAAATGAAAAGGGTTATAATTTTGACTAAAGTTAAAAAAGAATTGATACCGTTCTGAAAAAGAGTAACAAAGTTTTTTTCCATTCTACCAAAAGAAATCAAACTATATCAAATACTATTAAATGGACAAAAAGAAACAAAATGTTGTACCTATGTTGTACCCAAACATTTTTCCGAGCTTATTTTAAATAAAAAAAGCCGAAGATTTCTCTTCGACTTTTGTACAGGCGGCGAGACTCGAACTCGCACACCTCGCGGCATTAGATCCTAAGTCTAACGTGTCTACCAATTCCACCACGCCTGCATTTTATTTTTTTTAACACTAATAATTAGGTTAAATCCTAAGTCTAGCGTGTCTACCAATTCCACCACGCCTGCATTTAGCAGTTAAACTGCTACTATCCATTATAAAATGGGATGCAAATATAAACAATAGTTTCAATATTCAAACAGCAATTAATCAAGAAATATTCAGGTTAGTTTTTCTTATTTTTGTTAGAAATCAAATCCTATCATGCAAAATATAAATTCCTATATCAAAGTAAACAAACAACGCTTTTTAGATGAACTCATTGAACTTTTAAAAATTCCATCGATAAGTGCGGACTCAGCTTACAAAGCTGATGTTTTAAAAACTGCTGAAGTGATTAAAACCCGTCTAAAAAAAGCAGGCTGTGACCATGTAGAAATCTGTGAAACCGATGGTTATCCTATAGTATATGGCGAAAAAATTATAGACGAAAATCTGCCTACTGTTTTGGTATATGGCCATTATGATGTACAACCACCAGATCCATTAGATCTTTGGAACTCTCCACCTTTTGAGCCTGTAATACAAAACACGGACTTGCATCCAGATGGTGCTATTTTTGCTCGTGGAGCATGTGATGACAAAGGGCAAATGTATATGCACGTCAAGGCTCTTGAATATATGACGACCCACAACGAGCTGCCTTGTAATGTTAAATTTATGATTGAGGGGGAAGAAGAAGTTGGAAGTGAAAATCTAGGCGTTTTTGTAGCCAACAACAGAGAGAAGCTTAAAAATGATGTCATCCTAATTTCTGATACAGGAATGATTGCTAAGGATGTTCCATCGATTACAACTGGGCTGAGAGGTTTAAGCTATGTTGAAGTTGAGGTTACTGGGCCAAACCGCGATTTGCATTCTGGTCTTTACGGTGGCGCAGTGGCAAACCCAATAAATGTTTTAACTAAGATGATTGCATCGCTCCACGATGAGAATAACCAAATTACTATTCCGGGATTTTACGATAAAGTCGAAAATTTATCTAATGCTGAACGTGCCGAAATGGCGAAAGCTCCATTTTCTCTAGATGCCTATAAAGAAGCCCTAGACATTGATGCGGTTTATGGAGAGAAAGGCTACACCACAAATGAGCGCAACGCTATCAGACCAACATTAGACGTTAATGGAATTTGGGGAGGTTATATAGGAGAAGGTGCTAAAACCGTTATAGCCAGCAAAGCTTATGCTAAAATCTCTATGCGTTTGGTACCACACCAAGATTGGGAAGAGATTACAGAATTGTTCAAAACACATTTTGAAACTATTGCACCAAAAGGCGTTAAGGTAAAAGTAACCCCTCATCATGGAGGACAAGGCTATGTGACCCCAATAGACAGTATTGGCTACCAAGCTGCATCAAAAGCTTACGAGCAAACCTTTGGCAAAACGCCAATACCGCAACGAAGCGGTGGCAGTATTCCTATTGTATCGCTTTTTGAACAAGAGCTTGAAAGCAAAACCATTTTAATGGGCTTTGGCTTAGACAGTGATGCCATCCACTCGCCAAATGAACATTTTGGAATTTGGAATTACCTCAAAGGCATAGAAACGATTCCATGGTTCTATAAGTATTTTACAGAATTAAAAAAGTAAGATTTAATCTTTTACGATTTTATAAGTCGAAGACTTGGTTTCAGACTTTAGAGTAACAAAATAGACTCCCGAAGGCACATTATCGAATTCAATTTTGATATGACGCTTTAGGGAACTTTGTTTGTCAATTACTTTGCCTAAAATATCATTTATAGTAATGTTCAATTCGGTTTCAGTAAAGTTTTCAATTTTTAATTTAGAGATAACCGGATTGGGGAATAGGCTTATTTCATCTTTTAAAAACTCTTCTGTGGACAGTACGGAAAAACTAATGCAGCTACTCATTTCTGTACATGTCCCATTGCTGACCTCAACCGCATAATTACCAGTTGTTATTGGCGTAAATACTTGGTTGGTTTCACCTGGAATCTCAGAATCTGTATCGCAATTATACCATTGGTAAGCTCCAGAAGTTTCGTTAGAAACTAATTCAGTTTGCGATTGGGCAATCGTGTTATCTACAGCAAGTAAACCTGCTTTAATTGCCATATATGCTGTAACTAATTTGGTTAACTCCGTCATATATTGAAAATCAATATCGTCAACCCTATCGTCTGAGGTATGGTAATCTGGGGTTTGGTCATTAGTTTCCCAAGATTCACCTATCAATACGGCAGAATAGCCTTGATTCCAAAAACGTGAGTGATCGCTTGCCGTAGTACCCGGATTAACCACAATCTCGCTTAAATCGAACGTGTATGTATTTAGGATATCGATTAGGTCATCCTTTATGGCTACAGAATTTGCGATGTCCCTTACATCAATATCAAACTCATTGTCACCAGCAGTTCCCGGAGCATCACCATCGTAACCTATCATATCCATATTGATAACACCTAGAATATTGTCTCTAGTATTTCCATTAGTTTCGTCTGCTGCTTGCTGTGCATAGAAATTAGCTCCCAATAAACCGATTTCCTCTTCATCCCAAAGTGCATAAACAATGGTATTATCAATACATTGGCTGGACAAAACTCTTGCTACTTCTAAAACTGCAGAAACGCCTGTTGCATTATCATCTGCACAAAATGTAGTTACAGAATCGTTATGTGCACATACGATATAAATGTTATCTGGATTGGTTTTTCCAACTTTTGTGGCGATAACATTTTTTCCTGAAGTATTAAAATTTTGAAATTCAACAGTAAGATTTGGTAAGGCTTCTAATCGTTCTTTAATGTAATTAGCTGCCAAATCATTATTACTCTGCACACGACTGGTTATAGTTTGCATCGTTCCATTAATCATGGCAGTCTGTTCACCAGAAAGTTGAGCAACACCTGTTTGTAAATTAGCATTGCTGATTTGGTTCATTAAATCTTCAACTGATTGTGCGTACGAAAAACCAAGAACTGCTAAAACAGATGATACAGAAAGTAAAATCTTTTTCATTTTGTAAAGGTAATTATTTAAGATAAGAGTGAGTCCATTGAAATTTCAGACTTAACTCTCATTAAGTTTCCTCAAGGTAATAATTCGTCATATAGAATTAGTTACGACTGTTTCTTTTAGTAAAGTTAAGAGATGTTCATTGTAATATATTTCATGAATTTTTTGGAAATTAATTTTTTTATTCTACATTTGTAGAGTTAATTCTAAATATGTAGAACATGCAACTTTCAAAAACCGAAGAACAATTAATGCAATACCTCTGGAAACTCGAAAAAGCTTTTATGAAAGACCTATTGGATGCTTACCCTGAGCCTAAACCTGCTACTACCACAGTTGCTACGCTATTAAAACGTATGATTGGTAAAGGCTTTGTGGATTATAAAACCTATGGAAAATCGAGAGAATATTATCCGTTGGTAAAGAAAGAAGACTACTTTTCTAAACATGTTAATGGATTGATTAAGACCTTCTTTAATGATAGTGCTTCTCAGTTTGCTTCATTTTTTACAAGAAAAACAGACTTAACAAAAGAAGAGCTCAAAGAATTAAAATCCGTCATTGACCAAGAAATTAAAAATAAGTAATTATGGGAATGTATCTATTAAAATTCTCTTCATGTTTATTAGTGTTTTGGCTGGTTTATATGTTTCTGTTAGAGCGCCAAAAGATGCATCAGTTTAAGCGTTTTTATCTTTTAGGTTCTATAATCGTCTCGCTAATCATTCCATTATCAACCATAACGTATTACATAGAACCAGTAATAACCGATTTTGAAGCTTTGCCGATGTACATTCCAATAGAACCTTCATTTAATAATGTCTCTGTGGAAGAAACATCTTTATTCAGTTTAGAAGCTATACTTTGGCTTATCTACGGATTTGGAGTACTTCTATTAAGTATTCGGTTTGCCTATAATCTTATTAAACTTTATCAAAAAATTTCAAGAAGTGAAAAAATCGCAAAACACTCATTGATTTATGTATTACTAAAAGAGTCTCGTATACCACATTCTTTCTTTAAATATATCTTTTTAAATAAGTTGAAATTTGAAAAAAACGATATTCCTAAAGAAGTTATATTACATGAAGAAACTCATGCAAAACAGTTACATAGTTTAGATATTGTTTTGCTAGAGTTATTACAAATAATTTTCTGGTTTCATCCTTTAATTTACATACTAAAGCATCATATTAGACTCAACCACGAGTTTTTAGCAGACCAAGCTGTTCTAGAATATGGTGCGGACTCCAAAGACTATCAAAATATACTATTACAATTTTCATCAAGTACTCAAGAGTATCAACTCTCGAGTGCCATCAATTATTCATCATCTCGCTTAAACGGATTATTTTCTAAAAATTCATTTGGGCAAATCAAAAAACGATTTACAGTTATGAAAACACAAACATCAAAAACCAGAATTTGGTTGAGTACACTTTTACTCTTACCTATTATTGCTATTCTTTTTTACAGTTTTTCTGAAAAAGAATATGTTGAAAGAAAGCCTGCTGAAACTTCTGAAATATCTCTCATTCAGAACAAAATAAAAAACAAAGGAGCTACTGAAACAATGATGCAAGAATACAACAACTGGATTATAAAGTTTAACACAATACATCAAATAGACCATGCAAAATACGAGCGTATTGTTGCGATATATAATATGATGACTGAGGAACAACGAAACACTGTTGAATCCTATCCGGTTATCCCAGACATGAATTTATCTAAAGTAAAATCAAAAGCACCAACACAAGCACAATTTGAATCTTGGAAGGATAAAAATAAATTTGCTATTTGGCTTGACGGTAGACATGTATCAAATTCAGAATTGAATAATTATAAAATCAGTGATATCGCCCATTTTGTTGGTTCTAAGGTTCATAAAAATGCCCGCAGCACAAAATTCCCACAACCCTTTCAATATAGCTTATATACTAAAGAAGGCTTTAAAAAATTCTATCAAGAAACTACTGTTAAAAAATATAAAGCTTCAACCAAAACATATACCGACGCTATAAAAAACTATCTAAAAGGATCACAAACCAATAATTCTGAACTAAGAATCCTAAAGGCACAGGCCGATAAAATCTATAACCTGTTTACTGAAGAGGAATTGAAAAAACATAGCATCCTACCTCCACCACCAGTCCCAGCTGAAAAGAAAGTTAGCCCTAACAAGGCTATGGGTAAAAAAACAAAAGGTGGTCCCAGAGTCGGTGACACACAGCAAGACACATACAACCCAACATTTTTGGAGTACATTATGGAAATGGAAAAAAAAGGTGCTTCGTTCTATTTGGATGATGTAAAAATAACAGCTCAAAAAGCAAAGTCTATTGCTAAAACCAATAAAGGAAAGCGAACAGAGATGTTAACCCAAAAAGACACTAACGGGAAATATGTTGTAAAGTTATCATCACCTAAATTAATAGATAGCCAAGAAAAGGCCTCAAAAAAACAAGTTGATGAATATAACAGATTAGCAAAAAAATACAACGATGCTCCAAAAAACAAAATGGTGATTAAATTTGAAGAACAAAAACGTATCGAATACCTCTATGGATTAATGTCAGATGAGCAAAAGAAAAACGCTCAACCTTATCCTAATTTTCCACCAAAACCACAGATTGTTGAAATTAAACCACCAACACCGCCTAAGCCAAAATACAGAGCAAGAGAAATTAAAGAGGTAGAGCCACCTGCACCTCCAAAGGTTATACAAGTGAAGGAAATCCCAAATCCTGAGCTTGTTGAAATTCCGCCTCCACCTCCTGCCCCAGAATCAACTTTAGATTTTGTTACAAGGATGGCAAAGACAGATGCCAAGTTTTTTAGTGAAGGGAAAACAATCTCATCAGACAAAGCGGTTAAGCTGTTAAAGAATAATCCAAAACTAAATGTAAAAGCACAAAAAACAGACACCAAACAACCTCTAGTTTACATTTCTAAAAAGCCCATATTAATTGGTATAAAAGGTAAATCGCCACTAATTTATGTAAACAAAAAGATGCCGAAAAAAGGGCGTATTTCATTAACTAAAGAAGAATTCAAAAAGCTAAAAATCACATTATCCGAAGGTAAAGTTGTTAGCTTTAAACTAAAGATTCCCAGTGTGAAAACTGACTTAATTAGCGGTAATTCAATTTCTGGAACAAGTATTAAGAACTTAGAAAAATTTGAAAAAGGAATGATTACCTTATTCGACATAAAAGACAATAACAACTCTAAGCTTCCGCCAGTAATAATTGAGTTGAAAAAATAACTCCACTAACAAATATATTCTAAGACCTCAGAGAATTTAAAACTTAGAGGTCTTTTTTCATTAGAACATGTAACAAAACCATAGTTTTTGCGTTCTAATATATTATCAATCAAAACAATCAATCATGTTAAAGCAATTCTTCATCTTGTGTTCTGGATCAGACACCGATATTTTAAACGACTGCTCTATTGGAGAACAAAACAAATATGCTGGTATTGGTGCGACAGTTTTTTTTACAGCCTTAATGGCAACTATTGCCTCTAGTTATGCACTTTATACCGTTTTTGACAATCTCTACACATCTATTTTTTTCGGAATAATTTGGGGCTTACTCATTTTTAATCTCGATCGTTATATTATTTCTACTATAAAAAAGCGCGACAATGTTTTAGACGAAATCCTACAGGCAACTCCAAGGATTTTTCTGGCTGTGATTATTGCTGTAGTCATTTCAAAACCGTTAGAACTAAAGATTTTTGAAAAGGAAATCAATCAGGTTTTATTAGAACAGAAGAATGATTTAACCCTTGCCAATCAAAACCAAATTGCTCAGCAGTTCAACCCAAAAATTACAGATTTAGAAAACCAAATTTTAGGCTTACAATCACAAATTGACAGCAAGGAAGCAGAGGTCAATGCGCTTTATGATACCTATATTACTGAAGCCGAAGGCACATCTGGCACCATGAAACTTGGTAAAGGCCCTGTTTACAAAGAAAAACGTGAAAAGCACGATACTGCTCTAGCAGAATTACAACAGCTAAAAACTGATAACAAAGCCAAAATCGCTACCATAGAAGGTGAAATCATGGCGTTGCAAGGAGATTATAAGGCCAATGTTGCCGAATCGCAACCTGTGATTGATAATTTTGATGGTTTAATGGCACGTGTTAATGCTTTAAGCCAATTTTGGCTACCTTCATTTTTTATTTTTCTGTTGTTTTTAGCTATTGAAACATCTCCAATTATTGCTAAATTATTATCCCCAAAAGGTGAATTTGATTTTAAATTGGAAGACCAAGAAACCACCGTTAAAAGTTGGACCATGCAACAAGTTGCAGAACGCAAACTGCTTGTTAAAACCGATAATGACATTAATAATAAGGTTTATACCGAAATTGCTGATGAAGAAGAGGTGATGAACTACAAACGGAAAAAAGCACGCGAATTAATGCAACATCAAGCTGATGCGTTTTTGAAGAAGCAAAAAGGTGTACTTTAGGTTTACTTGAAGTTTTAGATTGTACCCCTAAAAATTCCTTTAGGGAAGTTTTAAAATTAACGCACTAAATTTAGAGAACTAAAACTTCAATCTTATGAAAAACATTTGTGGACTTTTACTTTTAGCTTTATTTACAAACTGCATCAGTGTAAAGGCTGATATTCATGCAGATTCCGACCACCAACCTACAGACTTTGAAATAGCTGAAGCTGGCATTAGGTTAGTTATGGAACGCCAAGAAATAGCATGGAACAATCATGATCTTGAAGGTTTTATGCAAGGTTATTGGAAAAGTGATTCTCTTAAATTCTACGGAAGCAATGGTCTTACAAAGGGCTGGGAACAGACTTTGGGCAACTATAAAAAGGGTTATCCAACAAAAGCCGAAAGTGGCACACTTAATTTTGTAATTAATGATATATCTAAAATAGAGGGAGATAATTATTGGGTTATGGGAGAATATCACCTAAAACGAGAAGTTGGAAATGCAGATGGTGTCTTTATCATTATCTTCAAAAAGATAAATGGCGAATGGAAAATAGTTGCAGACATGTCTTGCTAAATACCAAAAGAGAAAAGTGCTTCCAAGAGTATTAATCTGTCACGAAAAACACTGGTCGGAAACACTTTAATTTAAGTCTTATATAATTTGCTATTATGCAGCTACAGTTGTATTTTCTTGTGTTTTAAAATGGTCGTACAATTCCTTGCATCCTAAACCTATGATGGACAATCGCTTTGATTTTGTAATCGATTCATTATGCAGCTTTGCTAATGCCATTACACCTGCTCTATCGATACTTTCAACGCTTTCAATATCCAACAGGATATCATCGAGCTTATCAAAGATGTTAGAAAAATGAGCATTGAATGTTTTAAGATTTAACTTGTTTAAAGTTCCTTTAATCTGAAAACGGTTGTTGTAGTTGGTAATTTGTAAATCCATAATAAATAATGTTAAAAGCGTTCATACTAATTTAGGGCTATTAATCAGTAAACTTTAGTGCTATTAATTAGAGGGATGACCACAATATCTAACATAATATTATTGAATCACGATAAAATCGATAAATGGTAATTTAGATTGGATTATTCGGTAAAGTCTGTTTATTTTTTCGATAAACAACACACATACAATAAGATACGCAATAATAAAATAAAACTATTGAGATCGTAGTTTTTTAAGGTGTGCTTCTATGTCAACTGGTTTGTAAACAATAGTGGTTGAAACAGGATATTTCTTCAAAAGTCTTTCTGGTCGTATCGGACGCTTTTCAAAACCACCACCGCAATTAGGGCATACATGCTGTAAAAGCTCTACGCAATCTTTACAATATGTACATTCAAAAGTACATACCATAGCTTCCTCTGAATCGAAGGGTAGTTTTTTATTGCAGTTTTCACATGTTGGTCTAATCTCTAACATGACATTTTTTAATTTCTACTTTAAAATTAGTCATTTATTTTTGCACAATGAAATATAATCTCAAAGTTGTGTTAATGGTCATTTTAGCTATAATTACCATTTACGGATTAGTTACAGGCAAATACCTATTTCTAGTTTTTATGCTACCTATTGGATTTGGTTTTTTCAAAAAGAAAGACTCAGACTAAATCTTTTTTACATATTGTGTAATAATAACTATTTGCTGCCCATCTACTTTACCTTCAATATAATCAGCATTTTCGTGGTCTAATCTTATATTTCTTACGGCCGCACCTTGTTTAGCGACCAGACTAGAGCCTTTTACCTTTAGATCTTTTATTAAGACCACAGAATCACCATGCTCTAAAACTACACCATTAACATCCCTATGAACTAATTTGTTTTCATCCTCACCATCACCTGATGCTTTTGCAAGCTCTAAAGTTTCATCTTCTAAGTACATCATATTTAATAAATCTTGTGGCCAATCGGCATTAATTCGATTTAGCATTCTCCAAGCCATAATCTTAACGGCATCATGCTCACTCCACATACTATCATTAAGGCATCTCCAATGATTGGGGTCTATTTTGTCACTATCATTCATCTGTTCTATACAAGTGCTACAAGCGTATAAACTTGTACTTAATCCGTTTTCTTTTATATCTGGAAGGTTATAAATAGATAAATTTTCATCACTGTTACAAAGCTCGCATTTTGAATTACCGCGCTTCTGAAGTTCTTTTTCTTGAGACATATTAAAAGTTAAGGTTGCAAATGTAGAATTATTGGAGCTTTTCTCTCACTTTTTTAGGCAAACCTTTTACCACCATATTATATGAGTGGTCTATCAGATCTGTAATAAGTTGAGGAGAGAGTTCACCTGTGTGGATATAAACACTATTCCATTGTTGCTTATGCATATGGTAACCTGCTTTTATACTGTCGTATTCTGCCCGTAACTCTTGCGCATACTCTGGGTCGCATTTTAGATTGATAAACGCTTCGCCATTTTCCCACCGTTTTAAAGATGCCAATGCAAACATTTTATTACAAACCTTAAATACTAAGGTATCATTATCAAAAGGAAAATGTTCGGTTACTTCCTTTTTGTTCATGCAGTAATTTCTGTAATCTTCTATGTTCATGTTGATAATGTTTTCCTAAAAGGTTGTATTCAATGTAACACTTGACAATGGTAAAAAATCATTTCTGTTCTAACATTTTTTTGTCATCCTCTTCAATTTTTAAAGCTGAATAATCTAAAGTCCACCCAATAGTTTCAACTAAATTTTCAATAAGTTGAATGGCCTCAAGAGCTTCTAGTTTGGCTACATTATATAGACCACTTTCTGGAATTTTATCCATAATATGCTCCTTCGCTTTGGTATGCAGTTCTGTTAAATCTGAAGCTTCGAACTTATTAAACATACCGTCTTGCTTATCGTAATAGTTAATGTTACTTTCTATAGATAATACTTCCGGCTGTGGAAAATGCGACAACACTACAGTTTTGGATTTCGGGTGGGAATTCATCCTTACCTTACTCAAATCGAAACCGACATGTGCTTTGGCATTGATAATTACCAAAGCTTTTTTTCTGCTAGAAATTAACTTCAAAAATTTTTCCTTTACGTCTTCGTAATGATAGATTTCTGCAAAATCACCTTCAACGGTTATAAACTTACAGACACGCTTTATTTTATCTAAAAGAAGAATGGACTGTTCGTTTGTTTTCTTTTTGGTTTTCCATTGTTTAAGAACAGTAACCAAGCCCAAGGTTACCAGTATACTAATTATGATTGTAAAAAATGTTTCCATTTATAATATTTTATTTTTAGACACTTTTGAGAGTCTTGTTGTCACTCTGCAAATATCTTTATATCTCTGTATGAGATGCTGAAACGAGTTCAGCATTACAAATAGAGTTTATTATTCTATAATTTTGTACAATATTGGCTTACTTGGTGTCGCGTCATTTTCAAAAGGCGCAATCTGAAGATTGAGCATATAAGTACCATCTTCAATTTTATTAGACACATAAATAAGCTCTGTTATAGTAGCATCTTTTCTTAATCTACCCTTTGTATTCCAAAATGCGTTATGTGCTCTTAATTCGCCACCATCTTCTTCCCTATCTATACTTGGCAAATCAAAAAGTAAATGCTTTATCCCTTTTCTTACTAATAAGTTTATGGCGTCCTCCATAAAATAGGCCCAATTGGTATTAGAATACTGCATGGATTTTTTGTCCTTCATATTAGGAAGTGTTCTTACAACCAAAGCATCTCGTTTCTTGTTACCAAGAGCAAACTGAAGCTGTTTAGCAGAAATCACATTATCTTTCATATACTTCTCAGGTGCCACACTAACCACTTCAGCTAAAAAGAAAAATTGTTTTAAGTGTTTATTAATCGAATAGCTTTCTTTTACGATGTGGCCAACAGTTTCTGTATGTGTACAATGAGAATGTGGATTAAAGGTTATAGTGTTAAAGTTGACAGATGCCCCTTCTTCCACACTAATAATATCATTATCAAAAACTTCTGGTTCAATTTTTGGCGGTCCAATATGCCAAGCATTTACGTTAGTTATGTTCCCTTTTATGGGCATAGAAATATCTAAAGGCTGTGACAAATCTATTTTTAGTTTTCTAGAATTGTATTGTATTGTTGCTATCAAGATAGATTGAGTTTAAATAGTTCGCTTGCAATACCATCACTTAAAAATTGTCCTTTTTTAGTGACTTTTATGTGGCCATCATCAATATACAATAAATGTTGATTTATAAAAACTTTGGATTGCTCAATTAAGTAATCTTTAAAGACTGTGCCAAAATCAGTTTCAACTTTGGTGAACGACACTCCCCAGATGGTGCGTAAACCTGTCATTACATATTCGTTATATTGATCGGTAAGCGTAAGTTTTTCTATCTCAATTGGCAATGTATTTTGTTGAATGGCTTTTATATATTTTGAATTGTTTCTCACATTCCAACCACGTTGTGTTCCTTTGAATGAATGCGCTGAAGGTCCAATACCCAAATAGGGTTTGCCTTGCCAATATGCCGAATTATTTTTACTAAAATAATCGTCTTTACCAAAGTTTGACAGCTCGTAATGTATAAAACCCTCATCCTCTAATCTATCCTTTAAAATATGAAATTGCTCATGAGCCTGTTCGTCATCAACATTGTCTATAATGCCTTTTTTAATAAAAGAAGCCAGAGTTGTTTTGGGTTCTACGGTTAAGGCATAACTAGAAATATGTGGCACATTATAACTTAAAGCAGTTTCAATATTTTCTAACCATTGGTCATTTGAAGCATTAGGGATTCCATAAATTAAATCGAGTGATATATTATCAAAGTGCTTTGTCGCCTCTTCTAAACAAGCTTTAGCTTCTTCGGAGTTATGAGCACGGTTCATAAGTTTTAAATCGGTTTCAAAAAAGGATTGAATGCCTATACTTAGTCTGTTTATTGGTGTATTTGTTAAGTCGATTATTCGTTGATAAGACAAGTCATCTGGATTCGCCTCAAGTGTAATTTCGGGATGGTCAATGACGTTGTAATGTTTATAAACCGAATCAACTAAAAATTGTAATTCGCCAATAGCCAATAATGAAGGTGTTCCTCCACCAAAATAAATAGTCTCTACTGTAGTGCCTTTAAATTCATTTTTACGAAGTTCTAACTCTTTTACCAGCGCATTCACTAATTCATCTTTCTTTTTTAATGAGGTTGAAAAATGAAAGTCGCAATAATGGCAGGCTTGTTTACAGAATGGTATGTGAATGTAGATACCACCTGAAGCCGCTTTTAACTTCCCCAAAAGGGAAGGACCATTAACTACACCTTCTTCTGGTTGATTTTTCATTCTGACTCATTTTCCCTTTTGAGATTTAAGGGGCTTTTCTATTCGCTTTTCATTCTGTTTTACAAAAGCAGACCAGCCTGTATAACTTTTACCAACCTGTACACGACCTTGGTTGTAAAAATGACAAACCGCAGCAGCCAAACCATCTGTGGAATCAAGGTTTTTTGGCAACTCTTTTAACTGTAGTAGACTTTGAAGCATCTTCGCTACTTGTTCCTTACTGGCATTTCCATTACCTGTAATTGCCATTTTTATTTTTTTAGGAGAATACTCAGTAATAGGCACCTCTCTAGAAAGGCCTGCAGCCATGGCTACGCCTTGCGCTCTGCCCAACTTCAACATACTCTGAACGTTCTTGCCAAAGAACGGAGCTTCAATCGCTATTTCATCAGGATGATAGTTGTCGATCAATTCTACAGTACGTTCAAAAATAAGTTTTAGCTTAAGGTAGTGATCATCATATTTTTTGAGTTGCAATTCGTTAAGCTGCATAAAGCTCATGGTTTTACCAACAACTTTAATGAGCCCAAAACCCATAATGGTGGTTCCTGGATCAATACCTAATATAATTTTTTCTTTAGTCATTATTTTAATCGCAAAATTGACAACCGCTCAAAGAGATCGCTAACCCAAAAGTTAAGTTAAATACGTTACCATTAAACGCTCCCAAACCACTTAAAACTGGGTCGTAATCATCTAATGATGTAAAACCATATATATAGGCCAAGTCCGTATATACCGAAACTTTTTTACTTATGGCATAGTGAACTTCTAAGCCACCAAGAAAATTTAGATATGACTGTTTGTTTTCATCAAGATTCCCTAGAGGTTTTACAAACGAATATCCAGGGCCAGCATGTAAAACTGTACGAATCTGTGGTGGTAAAAAATCAATATAACTTGATGGATCATATACAAATTGTACATTGACACGTGAATAATTTATCTTCACCTCAGGTGAAACGTTATCTAACTTAAAACGATTAAAACCATAATCTAATTTAACACCAAACTGTTGCTTAAACATATGCTGAACACCAATATTAACTGTAGGCAAGTTAATGGATTGTGCTTCCGTACCTTCAACAAAACCGTTAGCAGAAGGACTGTTAAAACCGACTGCAAAAAGTGCTTTCCATTTGCTGGTCTCTTTAAACTGTGCATGACTATTTAAAGCCATAAAAATGACACTAAAAAATAATAGGTATTGTTTAAAATAGGGCTGCATATCTAAGTTTTTGGTTTAATTTGTAATATGTACTCAAGCGTACCTTACAAAACTAAGCAATTCTTCTTTGTACTTATTAAATTGAGTATTGTTGTTGGTGCATTTTATTTTATTTATTCAAAATTGGTAGAAAACGAAAATCTACAATTCAGTGAATTTTGGTCGTTTCTGAAGAAAAACGATGCATTTTCAACAAAAAATATAGTCTTTTTAATCATTTTGAGTGTTTTTAACTGGTTTTTTGAAATTCTCAAATGGCAATTTTTGGTAAAAACCATAAAACAGATTTCATTTAAAAACGCTTTAGAACAAAGTTTAGGTGGTTTAACAGCTTCACTAATTACACCAAACCGTATTGGTGATTATGGTGCAAAAGCCGTGTACTATGTTAAGTCATTTAGAAAACAGATTGTTTTATTGAATCTTTTAGGCAATATGGCTCAAATGACCATTACCACTATTTTTGGTGTGGTTGGATGTATCATTTTTGTAAACCACTATCAAATTGATGTCGACTATTATAAAATGGCAAGGTTTGGTCTCATACTTGTTATGATTAGTTTTTTTGCAATTTTCGGCACAAAACAAAAACGTTTTAAAGTAAAGGGATATTCGATTGCGCGTATTTTAGATTACATCAAAGGAATTACTGTGAAAACACACATTATCAATCTTGGTTTAGCACTAATTCGTTACTTGATTTTCTCTTTTCAATTTTACTATTTACTTATAATATTTGGTGTAGAAGTTGATTATACTAAAGCGATGGTCGTTATTACAAGCATGTATTTTTTAGCTTCTATTGTGCCGTCGATTTCAATTTTTGATGTCGTTATCAAAGGGAGTGTTGCCGTTTTTCTGTTTGGATTTGTCGACGTGAACGAACTCACGATTTTATCCATAATCTTGCTGATGTGGGTATTGAACTTTGCTACACCCAGCTTGTTTGGCAGTTATTTTATTCTGAATTTTAAACTACCAAAAACAGAAGAATGATCTCTACCATAGCCATAATTATTATTGTAGTTTATCTTTTTCTGATTGGTATTTTTATCTATGGATTTGATATGGTCAATGGTTTTGAACTTCAGGATTTGGAACCCAAAAATCAATTCTCAATAGTAATTCCGTTTAGAAATGAAGCTGATAATTTACCTCAATTACTAGATTCGATTTCTAGGCTCAACTATCCTAAAAACTTATTTGAAGTAATTTTGGTTGATGATGCTTCGAGTGATAATTCGGTAGGATTAATTAGAGATTTTATTTCCAATAAATCTCTAGGAAGCACTTCAAATTTACTTAGTGAGCACAATCAAGGCGGCATAAAAGTTATTCAGAATATTCGTGTTTCAAACGCACCAAAAAAAGATGCCATTAATTCTGCAATCACTATTTCGAAATATGAATGGATTATAACTACCGATGCAGATTGTATTTTACCAACATACTGGCTTGATGTTTTTGATGAGTACATTCAGACGACAGACTCAGATTGTATAGCAGCTCCTGTAACTTACAACGTGCAACAGAGTTTTTTTGATCGTTTTCAAACTTTAGATATTTTAAGCTTACAAGGAATAACCATTGGCAGTTTTAGTATCCGCAAACCTTTTTTGTGTAATGGTGCAAATTTTGCATATCGAAAATCTGTATTTAAAGCCTTAGAAGGTTTTGATGGCAACACTGAAATTGCAAGTGGAGATGATGTTTTTTTACTTCAAAAATTTATTGAAAAGGATGCTAAAAAAGTGCGTTATCTTAAATCTCAAAAGGTTATCGTAACTACACGTCCTGTTTTAAATTTTCAAGAATTAATTCAGCAACGCTTACGTTGGGCTTCCAAAACAAGTAAAAGCTCTAATAATTTTTCAAAACTTGTTGGTTTGTTGGTTGTTTTGGCTAACCTCTTCTGTATTTTAATTATTCCTTTGGTACTTTTCAACCTACTAATGCTAAAAACTGCCTTGGCCTTATGCGTTATTAAGTTTAGCATTGACTTTCTTCTAATTTACAAGGCCACTCGCTTTTTTAAGCAGAAAAACGTATTATTTTCTTTCCTTTTTTCAAGCCTATTATATCCTTTTTTTAGTATTTACATAGTTGTATTGTCATTATTTAAGTCCTACAAATGGAAAGGAAGAACCTTCAGAAAATAATAGCATATTGAATATTTTTGGTAGCTTTACTCTATAATAAGTATGTGATCGTTCTACGAACTATTTCAAAAACCAAATCCTAACAACCAATGAGAAAGATATTTTTATGTGTACTGCTTTTTTTGGCTTTTCAATTTAACCATGGTCAAGAGCGTTATACCATTAATGGAGAAACACTAGAACTTAAAACCGAAATTGATGGTAAACTAGATTTACTTTGGAATATCGTTGACGGTAACTATCGCTACTTTGTGAGAACTGAAAACGGCACTATTACTGAGCTAAAAAATACTAAAGATGCTGATAAAAACTATCAAGAAGAATACAAAACGACTTTGAGTGGCTTAACCGACGGAATGGCTACAGAAAAATTAAAGTTGACGCTCTTTAGCCTCAGAAATTATATTGATGCTTACAATACTTCAGTAGACTCTAACTATAACTCAACTTACACTGTGAGCAAGGTACAGTTTAGGCTCGGTTTTTCTGGCGGAATTACCAATAATCCTTTTGTTGGCAACCCCAATAATGAAAAAGCACCAATGCTAGGTGCAGAACTAGAAATTTATGAAGCTAACGTGTTGCCTAGACATTCTGGTTTTTTACAGGTTCGCCATGCTTTTGATAGTGATGATTTTCCGTACAGCACTACAGAATTTTCATTAGGTTACCGTTACAGAATAATAAATAAAGAACGTTTTTCAATTTATGGACAGGTGAAGCTTGCCACCATAAATTTTACTGACCTCACTTTCATTAATGAAGATGATATGGAAATTGACCAAAATGACACATCTTTTGACATTCCTTTTATTTTTGGAATTGGATCTGATATTAAAGTTGGAAATAACAGTTATATCACTATTATTTATGGTGAGTTATTTGCTCTTTTATTAGATAACCAAGGTAATTTTTCAACTGATATTGCCATTGGTTATAAATTCAATCTATAAATGAGTTTACGAAATTTTAAAACCTCAAATCCTGTTTTCAATGGTTATTTTTGGGATGATGGCAAATCGTCTACAAGAACTATGTCTGTCGCTGGCATCTTCTTTAAATCCATGCTTGGGATTTTAATCATTGCTGCTATTACAGCTTACCTCTGGAAACTAAACGAAGAAGGTACACCTATGAAATGGTTTACGCTGGGTGGCATGTTGGGCGCTATTGTAATGAGTGTTTTAATTTCGGTACGTCAAAACTGGGCTTCTATTTTAGTTCCACTTTACATTATAGCCAAGGGCTTCTTTTTGGGTGGTTTTTCGTCTTATGCACATCGTAATTTTCCTGAGCTACCCTATCAAGCCATTGGGGTTACCATAGTTACTTTTTTTGTAATGCTTTTATTCTATCAATTACGTATTATTGTTGTTACCAAAAAACTACGTAGCGTCATCATTACTGCAACTGTTAGTATTATGGTGGTATATCTCATTTCTTGGATTTTAGGATTTTTTGGTATTAAAACCTACATTTGGGGAACATCTTGGTTAGCCATTGTGTTTAATGTTTTGGCTGCTATTGTTGCCTCTTTTGCTTTACTTTTAGATTTTGATTATATAGAGCGTTATAAAAATAGGGCACCAAAACAAAAAGAGTGGTTAGCCACATGGGGGCTTTTAGCAACACTTATTTGGTTGTATGTAGAAGTATTACGGTTGATGCAGAAGTTGGCAATACGATTTTGACTGACAGGCTTAGTCACCAAAAACATTGCATAAAATCTAGTCAATTTTGACTATAACCGGTAGCTCAAAAGCTGTAGTGACTTGTTGCCCTCTTTTAATCGCAGGATATATTTTTGGAACACGCTTTAAGCTCTGCCTGAGTAAACTATCTATTTTTGGTATTTGAAATTGGGTTTCTGGCTTTACCATTATAGATTCAACTTCCAACTGCCCTTTGTTATCAATAATAAGTCTTAACCTAATAGTATCATTTACATCCTCTGATACAATAATATTTTGACTTCCTAAATATAAATTGACACTTTCAAGAAATGTATTCTGAAAACAAATTTTACTATCTTCTTTTGCTGTAATAGAATCGCAACTGCCAAAGGTTGGATAAGTATCTACATCATTCCAATTTAAAGTTTGTAGCTCTTCTTTATATAGATCTTCGGAATTTAGTTTTTTCTTTTCAAAATAACTGCATGAGGTTGCGAATAGCAAAACAAAAAGAAAAAGAATCGGTTTCATTAGCTCATTTTGATACCGAAATGTACGATTTTTTAGAATTTTAGTGCTCTTCCAATAATTTTTCTTCTTTAAGTTGTTTCAGTTTGTCCTCAGCAAAAGGCTTAAAAATTGATTTTTGATGCTTTTCAATATAATATTTGTACATCTTAATTTTAGCATCTGTACCAGCATAATCACTTGTTCTTATTAATCTCGGTAAGTAGTGTTTCAATATCCTTGACATCCATATCATTTTTCTGGACAAAGAATGACACCATGCTCTTAAAAGATCCTTGAAAATAATTATCTATCAATTTATTTATAGATTGATTACTATAAGCATCCACATCCACAATCGGAAAGTAAACATGGCCTTTACCTTGTTTTTCGTAATCTACAAAGCTTTTAGACTCTAGTATCCTAACTATGGTAGAAACCGTATTGTAGGCAGGTTTTGGTTCTGGCAAGATTTCTATTATAGATTTAACGTTGGCTTTTTTTAGCTGCCACAAGGCTTGCATGATCTGCTCTTCTGCTTTTGTGAGTTGTTTCATGATTGGGTATTCGTCAATCAAATATAACTAAAGATTTAGTTTTAACTAATGATTTAGTTGAAAATGTAACTTTGATTCAATTATTGCGTCATATAAACAAATTTAAATTATTTGTATGGAACTTTTCTTAGTGCTGATTGCACTACTATTAATGATATTAGGGATCATCGGTAGCTTCTTACCTATTCTACCTGGACCGTTGACCAGCTGGGTTGGTCTTTTGGTATTACATTTTACTGATGGAGTAGAATTGGGTAGAACATTTTTGATTGTAACGCTTTTGGTGGCAATATTTGTGTATGTATTAGATTATATCATCCCTGCCATAGGTACAAAACGCTTTGGAGGGAGCAAAGCGGGCGTGGTTGGCACAACGCTTGGCCTAATTATTGGTTTGCTTACTCCTATTCCTTTCGGAATTATTATCGGTCCTTTTATTGGGGCACTTATTGGAGAGATGATTCACAGAAATGATATAGAAAAAGCGCTAAAGGCTGCTTTTGGGTCTTTTTTGGGTTTTATAGCCTCAACTTTTTTAAAATTCATTGTAGCCATAATTTTCTTAGGCTTCTTTATTGTAAAGCTATCTGAACATAATACCAGTGTATTCTAATAGAAAAAAACCTAGTAACTTGAGATGCTACTAGGTTTAATTTTCTTGCTATTAACTCAACAATTACTTAAGAGGGATTAATTAATTCTTGTTGACATGGTGTAAAAGTAGACAACTGTTTACACTTTTTGTTGTGGAAAAACCGTAGACTTGTTGTGGAAAAACCGTACTTTGTAGTATTTAAAAGGGTTTGAAGCGTGCTTTTTAAACTTGGATATTGATACTTTTTTTACTTTTTTCTATAAATATCCTTTTTCTCTCGCCTCCACTAACAAGGTTTCGTCCTTACCATCTGTAACTGAAAACAATAATTTTAGCTGCTTTTTTCGTTTTTCGATAGCACTTGTAGATAAAGGAATATACTCACTGAGGCTTTTGGTTTTAATACCTTGGGACAATAAATGTAGAATTTTTCTATTAATATCATCCACATATATTTCACTCCGAATTGTCTTTTTTACATAGTTGCTCACGGTACTGCTGTAATAAGGCGGGTATCTTAGAATCTGTTGAAATGCATCAGCCAATTCCATAGACGTTAAATCGCTTTTAATGAGAAAACCATCTGGGTTTATTTCTTTAATAATATTATGAATGCGAAACGATTCATTAAACATTGTAAGGATTATGATCTTAGCCTCTGGTAACACTCTTTTTGCTAAAAGTGCCAAGTCTTCTCCCGAGGCATACCTACCATCCTCGGATGGTGGTAAGCTTATATCAAAAAAGCAGACATCGTAAGGCGTATCTTTTGATGCTCTATTTATCATTAATTGGGCAGTGTCACAATTATTGGCCGTGTCAATTAGCAAGGTCTGGTCATCTTCTTTTGTTGCCATTAACACATTTTGGTAGCCTTCTATAATTATTGGGTGATCGTCTACCATTAAAATGTTAATATGTTTCATGTCGATTGGTTTGTGTAGGGGATTTTAACATTAACCTTTGTACCATTACCAGATTGAGAGGTAAAGATGATTTTTCCATTAATATCTTCAACACGAGATGTCATGTTTTTTAAACCAATACCTTTTTTACTTTTCGATGTGTCAAATCCCTCTCCATCATCGATGATGTCTAGGCAAATTACACTTTTTTCTAATGAAATACTAATTTTTATAGCTTTGGCGTTGGCATGCTTATAGATATTTTGCATGGATTCTTGTATAATCCTGTAGATATTAATTTTGGTTTTATTAGGTACAATATCCCAGCTAATATCGTCCGTGTAATCAAAATCATATTTCAAACCATAGGCTTGCGTCTGATTCTCAATAAGTTCTGAAACAATATCCATAAATCCGGTACCTGAGACAAAATCAGTGTTTAATTCATGGGATATTTTACGAATGTCTTCTTCTATAGTTTTTAACTGACCTATATAATTTGCTCTGGTCATCATAGCCTCTTTTCCATCCTTAAAATTAATGCTGTCTAAACTAAGGCGTGTCCCAAAAAGCCGACCTAAAACACCATCGTGTAATTCTTCTGAGATACGTTTCTTTTCTTGTGTCCTCGCTTCATCGACTTTGTCTTGTTGACCAAGCATTAGGTTATAGATGTCCTCGTTTGCCTTTTGTCGTACCTGTATAAGTTTTAACTTTCTATTTTTAGCACGTTGTGATATTACAACATAGGTCAGTATAGCTGTTAACAATAATCCTATTGATAAAATGGCTAAATATAAGTTTTCTTTGGATATCTGTTCGTTTTCAGCTTCGAGTTGGTCGGTTTGAAGCTCTATTCTGGCATGCTTGTTCCGCACACCTCTTTCAACCTTTAATAGGCTATCTGTAATTTTAATATGTTCATTTAAGTATTTTACAGATTCTTCCCCTTCATTTAATTTGGACAGTAACAGTAATGACTCCAGAAGAATTTCGTTTGATTCTATGTTCTTAGCTAAATTATAAGCATCCTTAACTTTGCTTAAAGCGTTTTGCTTTTCGTCAATCCCCATGTAAAATTTTGCCATGCTAATTGCTGTTCCCATCTTTGTAATGTCATCATCAATACTATCAGCAATTTGGTATGAGCGTTCAAACGTATCTATTATTTCTTTCTTTTGATAAGATCCCGTTAAGAAATTTGTGTATGCCAAATTTTCCAATATTAATGCATAGAATGAAGGGTCTTTTTGATATAGAGTATTACTATCTAAAATATTTTCAAATATCTTAATAGCCTCAGCATATTTTCCTTGTTTCCGTTTTACAAAAGCTATATTATTTAAAGTATAAATGCTATTGTTAAAATCATTTTCCATTCGTTGGGCAACCTCATAAGCCTCATTATAATACTCTAAGGACTGTTGGTCATCATCCAAAGCCTCAGATATACTGGCTAATGTGTTATACAAAATCCATTTTTGATCTTGAATGTCATTTGTTTCTTCAACACCATTTAATAATCTTAAGGCCTTAACAGCACTCTCACCTGCACCAAAATAATCTTTACCATCTAATTGTAATTTGGACAAACTGCCTAAAGCATATGAGAGATTAACATCAGCATTAATCTTATCAAAGGCTTTTACCGCTTTAGAATAGTAATAATAGGAACTATCTTTTCTATCATTTAGAAAATAAGCATAACCAAGGGCATTATATGCATGAGCAAGAGAACTGGAATCGTTAAGTCTTTTAGCTAAAAGCTTTATCTTCTGATTGCTTTCTATATAGCCAGAAAAATCTTCATTGTTAAAATAGTAATTACGTATTTTTTTTTGAGCAAGTAAAAGGATGGAATCATTTTGTAATTCCTTGGCTAGGGAATTGGCTTTGTTTAAAAAATTAAGCTGTTTTGAACTGGAGAAATCTTTATTTTCGGAATAGCTTATAAGACTAAATATGCTATCTATCATTATCCTCTCATTGATAGACTGAGAATAACTAAGCTCTATTACTGAAAGTAATATTAATATTCTTAGGAGAATTGACTTCAATAGTTATGATCTGAATATTTAACCAAATTTAAAGTAAAATATCCTTTTTTTTCTTTTTTATCTGTATCAATGCAAAAAAGCCTTTACAAATTAATGCAAGGGCTTATCATACATTATAAATAAAAATTAAATACTATCCGTTAGTAGGTGCTTTTAATTTATTTTTTTTGTGGGCCAACAGATTAATGTGTGTTGAGCTCTCCTTATAAGTTGGCTCATTATTCACAACTTTATCAGATTGTACACCAGACACAGTTAACATAGCGATTGCAACTAAGGCTAAAGTAATTTTCAGGGTTTTCATAAATATCAATTTAGGGTTTATTAAATAGTCAACATTAAATTTGCATAACGATTATCGTTACACTGAGGGAAGGGAATGGATTATTAACTATTATAGGTCTTAACCTAAAATTGTACTAAAATAAAACGAGGGACGTTTTAATGAGACAACCAGTGTCTTGTAGTAAAATGGATTAAAAATTTCCTTGATAAGCGATTTGAGGTCTTAAGAAGGACTACAAATATAAGGCTATTAAATGTAAACGAAGAAATATCATCGATAAAATGTTTGTTTTTATCGACAAAAATCGTTTATTTCTTTATAACATGTTGAAAACTGTATAAAATACTTCGATCCACACTAATAAAACAATAGTACAAAACAAAAAAGCATCCCGATTTTCTGTAAGGAAAAAAGGAAAGCTTCTCATTGGATTACCTTTAGTTAAAAGGCTTTCACTACGTCTCAAATAAAATTTGAGAACAACACAACTATCTTTAGTATTGAAAAACTTTTTATTAAAAGCCGCTTCAATCAATAAGGACTTCATTAAAAACGGTTCTAGTTATACTATATCAATTAAGTTTGATCATAGTATTTTGAAATTTTCGATTATCATAATTACAAATAAGAAAATTATCTACATTCCAAGATTTACAACCGGGTACAAATATAACTAAATTTTAAATCTTCGCAACACTTACTACTTGAAGAATTATGATAAAAAATACTTAATCGCTTTCATAAAGAAGTAAATACAAGAACTATATACAACATACATTATAGAAATTATTTTAGAATATAACTTATTAAAAATCATGTGTTTAACACAAAAATTCTTCTTTTAAATTTCAGGAAATACAAAAGTATTAGTCTTTATATGTAGTATATAAATTCATAACATTACAAGGATAAAAATAACATTTTAAGATTAGTTCTTTGATGTTAATTGTAAAACTAAATTAACTTAAATATGAGAAAAATTACCTTGCTTATTACGATGCTGTTGAGTATTACAGCATTCGCTCAAGTAGAAATCATTGAAAATTTTGATAGTTCGCAAAATTTCAGTCTTCCTGATGGCTGGTCCCAGACAGGATTTTTTAATGCCTCAGAAGTTAACCCTTGTGGGGGAAGCGGAAAAAGTGCCACGGTAGATATGCAGCCTTTTGCAATTCCAGGGGAAGCTACTTTAACCACACCCAGCTACACGTCTGCAACCAATGCTACTGACCTAACCATCAGCTATTCTATTAATGTATATGAACAATCTCCTATTTTTCCACCCCCAGCTACACAAAATTCACCTATGGCAGGATGGGGTAGCGTGGTGCTTGAGTATACATTAGATGGCGGTACTAATTGGATAACCGCATCTACAATAGATGATTCTAACTTTACTTTTACTGATGCACAAAACTGTACTGAGATACCTGCAACAAACTTAGGTCCGTTGGCCGCTGGCAGCGACTTTCAAGCACGTTTTGTTGTTGATGTACAAAATAATGTATCCGATAACTATTCTTTTGTGGTAAGCATAGATAATGTTTCGATAACGCAAGAACCAACTACCACGCCTAACTGTGATGTTACGCTGTTGTCTCCAACTACCGACACTAACCTTGATGAAACTTTAATGTGGCAAGCCGCTACAGGTTTACCTACCGGATATACCGTTTCGATAGGAACAACTTCAGGAGGTACAGATGTATTAGACAATGAAGTCTTAACAGAAACGAGTTATGCAATGTCTGGACTAGGCTTGGCTTACGACACACAATACTTTGTTAACATTGTACCGTTTAATGGCTTTGGTGATGCTACTGGCTGTACAGAACAAACTTTTACCACACGTTCAGAACCTATAGAAGGGGCTACATGCTCAAATCCATTTGAAGTAACTTCTTTTCCGTATGTCGTAGCCAACGATAGTACAGGAGATTATGAAAACAACATCAATGAAGGGCCTTGTGGTAATTTTCCAGCTGCTTTTATAGACGGTTATGATGTATTTTATACTATTACCCCAACTACAGATATTTCAATTGATATTAATTTGGCTACGATATCTAGCAATGGTGCAGCCATACATGTTATGGAAGACTGTCCAGATGTAGCAACAAGTTGTGTTGCTATAGTAGGTGATGACTATTCTAATCCTCCACCATATAATTTAGAAATTAATGATTTAACACTACTAGCAGGTAATACTTATTTCGTAGTATTGAGTAGTGCAGGTTTTGATAGCAATTACACTTATAGTTTAGTAATTACTGAAAACAGCTGTATCAACCCTACATTCTCAGTAACACCAGTTCCTAATTGCACAAACGATGAATTTAATGTTGATGTCGACGTAACCTATCTAGGTGGCGCTTCATCTTTAACATTATCAGATAACTTCGGTAATACGGACAATAACATTACTTCTACTGGTATAGTTAGTTTTGGGCCATATGCAAGTGCTGATGTCGTTGAATTTACATTAATAAATAACGATGACAATACATGTTCTGCCACTGACTCAACATTTTTCTATTGTCCTCCTGAAAACGATGATTGTTCTAATAGCATAACACTAGATGTAAATACAGACGGCACATGCACCTTATTTACAAATGCAACTAATGCAGGTGCATCAGAATCCCTGAGTGACCCTGTTAACTGTGAATTTACTGGCACTAACGATGTCTGGTTTAGTTTTACTGCTACTCAAACTACTATGGTTGTAGAATATCTTAATGTTACTAATCTCGTTGGTGAGTTTGGTACGCTTCAAGCTACAGAATTACTCGAAGGAAGTTGTGGTTCGCTTACAAGTATAGCCTGTTACACAAATAACTATATTACATTAAATAATTTAACAGTAAGCAACACATACTACATTAGAAATAGTTCTAGTGGCACTGGGGAATCTGGGCAAAAATATGATATTTGTTTACGGGAAACTCCAACTCCCCCTGTTAATGACGACTGTTCTGGTGCTATTGCATTAACTCTTTCTACCGATGAGAATTGTGACAACCAGCTGTCTGGCTCAACTTCGGGAGCAACACCTTCTCCAGATAATTCATGTAATGAAGGTTTTACAGAAAACTGGAAAGATGTATGGTATACATTTACGGCTTCAGAAGATGGGCTTTATGAATTTTCATTTAACCGAGTAGGTTTTGATCCAGGAGCTGATTATTTCATCTATTCAGGAGCTTGTGGGGCTCTAGTTGTAGAAAGTCAATCTTTTTGTTTCAACACAAACCCAGAATCTTTAGAAATGGATAATGGAGAGACCTTTTACATTATGGTAAGATCGGGTGATAACGGTCCTGGAATAGACTTTGACCTTTGCGTGTTTAAATTACCACCTCCAGTATCTAATGATGATTGTTCTACACCAATAGAATTATTAGAATCTACAGACGCAAGTGGAAACAACATGATTTCTGGTAATTTTGACAACTCATATCCTTCAGCAGAGTCTTGTGATACTAGTGCTAGTACTATTTGGTATAGCTTTACACCTACCTATACTGGTGAGTATAACTTTAACTTTACAGCAGGATCTGGATTCCCTTACTATACTGTATATAATACTGATGATTGTTCTCAAACAACTAATAATTTTGCATCTGGTTTTACGTGCTACACCACTGGACCAGTGGCCTCAGATTTAGTTGCAGGTAACACGTATTTAATTTCTGTTTTTAGTTATTCAGATACTGATACGTTCGATTTATTAGCTTATCCCGATCCTTCTTTGAGTGTAGCATCTAATAATTTAGACGCATTTGAATACTATCCAAATCCAGTTGTTAATAGCTTAACTGTTAAAGCCAAAAGCCTTATTTCAACTGTAAGCGTTTACAATATCTTAGGTGAAAAAATTCAAGATTTTGCACCTAATGATTTAGAGGCTGAAGTTAACATGAGCCAATTGAACGATGGTGTATATTTCGTTAAACTAACGATCAATAATGTGCAAAACACTATTAAAGTTATTAAAGAATAACCCCTTAATTACATTAATAACTATCTAACTATATGGGCTATATTAAAATATAGCCCATATTTTTTTAGCATTACAATTATACTTTTTACAAAGTGTCATTCTTAATGAAACAAATAAGAAGTTTCAATCTGCTCTAAGCTACAAAACTTAACCATTTTCAGAGAGTCACTTTTCTCTCTACCTAAAGTATAAAGAAAACCTAACTGCTTTTATATATCAAAATTTGATAAGATATGATGGAAATATCTTTAAGCGAATTGTTTATTTATAATAAAAAATAATGTACTGCAGTAATTCTTTTTTAAAGTTTAGTGTGTACATTTATGTTTATTTTTATGAGAATTATGGATATAATTTCATAATCTTATAGTGATTTTTATACATGACCCATTTTTTGACACATAAAAGTATAGCCAGTTTATCTAAGGTTTTTTTTGCAAGAAAAACTTTAAAACTTGTAATTGTGGCTTTATTATGTTCAAAAAGCATATACCCACAACAGGATAACCTTATAACACGGGCTAAAGAACTCGTATATTCAAACCCTGATGAATCTATCAAAATAGCAGACCATATTTTAAATATCTCCCACCAACCAGAAGAAAGTGCGATAGCTAATCTATTGCTCTCCAAAGGCTATTTGGTAAAAGGAGATTATAATAATGCTTTGCTTCATGCCTTTGATGAAATTAATCAATTTGAGGACATAGCCATAGAAACACGAATAGAAAACTATATCCTTAAGGCTACACTCTTACGAAAACTATACTTAGACACCCAATCTGGTGAATACCTCAATAAAGCAAAAATGCTGGCTTCTAAAATGGATTCAGGAAAAAACCATATAAACTACCTGATTTTTTTAGAGCGAACAAACATGCTATTGGATAGGCTTAATACAAACGAGGCGATCTTAGATATTAGAACATCAGAAATTAAATTCGAAACTTTACTAAAAAATGATGTGGATAAAGAAAGGGCTTATTACCTAATCAAGGAACGTGCTTTCAATAGACTATCACAATATGATTCGGCTTTTGTGTATATGAACAAAACTCGCGATCTTTTAGAGCTTTCAAAGCAAAATAATCTTTAT
>NZ_JAGSPD010000008.1 GCF_019203985.1 Winogradskyella luteola
AACGCTAAAAGTTGTATTATCTTGAGTTAGGACAGTGAATGTTAGTATAAAACTATCTGGACAAATGCCTGTAGTGGTGTAACGGACTTCATAGGGTAAACCTGAAATAGCTCCAGTTACTTCACCTGTAGAAGAATCAATATTTACTCCTATTCCAGGGAAACCAGTAAATTCGAACACTCCTCCTGGTGTGGTCAAAGGACTATTAACTGTAGCTCCATCGCACGTAGGAGTCATATCAAATGTAGCATCATCTAGTGGATTAACAACAATTTCTAATGTAGTTATTGAAGCACATTGATCATTATCTGGCGTAAATGTATAAGTAGTTGTAGCTAAATTATTTAATGCGGGACTCCAGCTTCCTGAAATTCCATTGTTAGATGTAGTCGGTAATGGAGCTAAAGTTTCGCCTTGACAAATTGCGGCTATAGAATCAAAAACAGGTGTTTCTGTTGGAGTTACACTAATCGTTATATTTTCTGTAGTAGTTTCTCCACATATATCACTAATAGTTACTGTATAAGTTGTAGTGGTTAATGGTGCTAACGTAGGATTGGCTATATTTGGGTTACTTACTCCAGTAATTGGGCTCCAAACATAGTTAGCACCACTTGGTATTGAGGCATCAACATCATAAGTATCACCAGTACAAATTGTTTGATCTTCTAGTAATAAATTATCTATAAATGTGATACTGTTAAAACAAACCTGATGCAAATTTGAAAGACCTCCAGTAGAACCTACAAAACCAAAAAACACACTATCATCACCACTAAAAATATTAGCTTTGATATTCAAATTTAAACTTAGTCGTAATAGACAATCAAAGTAAACATCAAAAATTTGCGTAGTTGCATTCCATTGTATTTTTATTTCATGATCTAAACCGTCTTCAATATTTGCACTTGTGGCACTAGCCTGTATAGGCCCCGATAAATTAGCTATGGGATTGTTGTGAAATGGGTTTCCGTCTCTTTGTATAGCGATATGATCAAATGTTGGATCACCTAGTATTCCTATGTCCCCACTGTTGTTTTGAAAGGTATCAAATTCAACAATAAGTGATTGAGAAATACCTTGATAGCCTAGACCTCCACCTAGACTACCTATTATTGGTGTAGCATTTGTCTTAAATACCAGAGCCATCCCATCAGCACCATTGGCATCTTTAGTTCCAAAATTATTTTGATAATAAATGGTAAAATCATCATCAAAATTAATAGGGTTATTAAACCAAACGCCACCAGATTGATTAAGCAAATCTGGTGTAATTCTATAGCAGTTATTTCCTAAATCCACTGCATTACCTATTGTAGTTGCATTGAGTTGAGCATACAAATCTCTAGAAAATAAAGAAATGCATAAAAAAATGAGTAATTTAAGATCTAATCTAGAGTTTTGCACGTTTAAATATAATAGATAAGTTTATATAATTATTATGGCTTTTCGGTGAAAAGGTATTAAAAATTACTTTTGTATAGTACATGTATAGGTTAATTAGATATGTTAAGCGTAATCGCAAAAAATCTTTAGTGGTTTTAGCACTTCTAATAGCTTACTATTTTTGTTTACCTCGCCAACTATTTAAAGACCCAGCAGCAACTGTCATAACAGGTAACTCTAATGAATTATTGGGTGCATTGATTGCCGATGATGGCCAATGGAGATTTCCTGAAAGTGATAGTATTCCAGATAAATTTAAGACATGTATTCTTCAGTTTGAGGATGAATATTTTTACAAGCATCCTGGGTTTAATCCTATCTCTATTTTTAAGGCTTTAAAGCAGAATTTAAATTCTGGTTCTGTAAAACGTGGGGGAAGTACTATTACGCAACAAGTGATTCGTTTATCCCGAAAAGGACAGTCTAGAACCTATATAGAAAAATTTAAAGAAATCATATTGGCCACAAGACTTGAATTAAGGTTATCGAAAGATAATATCTTAAATCTATATGCTAGTCACGCTCCTTTTGGTGGTAATGTTGTTGGTATTGATGCTGCCTCATGGAGGTATTTTAACCGTAGTTCGTATAATTTATCTTGGGCAGAAAGTGCTACACTAGCAGTATTGCCAAATGCACCAAGTCTAATCTATCCTGGAAAAAAACAAAAACACTTGTTAAACAAGCGTAACCGTTTGTTGAAAAAACTATTTAAAAATGGTACAATTGATGAGTTAACCTATGAACTGTCAATTGCTGAAGGTTTACCTCAAAAACCATATCCTTTGCCTCAAAGCGCACCGCATTTACTTCAAAAAGTAGCAAAAAAAAATAAAGGAGAACGGATTAAAACAACCATTGATATATCTCTTCAAAAGCAGGCAAATATAATTGTAAAACAACATTACAACCTCTTAAAGCAAAATGAAATTTATAATATTTCGGTATTGGTTCTGGATGTTAATACAAGAGAAGTTTTAACCTATATTGGAAATTCTCCAACGGATAAAGCGCATCAAAAAAGTGTTGACATTATTGATAAACCTAGAAGTACAGGCAGTATTTTAAAGCCTTTTCTTTATACATCAATGCTCGATGCCGGTGATTTACTGCCAAACACCTTGGTTGCCGATGTCCCAACACAGTTTGGAAGTTATCAGCCTGAAAATTTTAATCAGTCGTACGATGGAGCTGTCCATGCCAACGAAGCTTTATCACGTTCCTTAAATGTACCTGCAGTACGAATGCTTCAGGATTTTGGATTAGACCGTTTTTACCATTATTTGAAGCAATTAAAGCTAAAAGATTTAAGATACAATGCTAATCATTACGGCCTATCCTTAGTACTTGGTGGTGCAGAAAGTAACCTTTGGGATTTGTGTAAAAGCTATGCAGCAATGGCTTCGACTTTAAATCATTATAATGAGAATTCGAGCCAATATTTTACTAACGAATTTATTCAGCCTATATATAATTCTGAATCCAATATTAACTTTGGTAAGCTCACTAATGAGAAAACTGTTTTTGATGCTGCTTCTATATATCTTACGTTTGAAAGTATGAAGCAAGTTAACCGACCAGAAAGCGATGAGAGTTGGGAATTCTACGACTCTTCGCAAGATATTGCATGGAAAACGGGAACAAGTTTTGGTTTTAGGGATGCTTGGGCAATCGGTACCACTAAAGATTATGTAGTTGGTGTTTGGGTTGGTAATGCTGATGGTGAAGGACGGCCAGGTTTGGTTGGTGTACAAACCGCAGCACCAATTTTGTTTGATATATTTGATATCTTACCCAAAAGTGATTGGTTTTCAAAGCCCTATGACGAAATGTTTGAGGTCAATATCTGTAAAAAAAGTGGCTATAGAGCATCTTCGATCTGTGATGATACAGAGCAACGATATATTCAAGTCAGTGGACAAAAAACGGAGCCGTGTCCGTTTCATAAGTTAGTTCATCTAGATACATCTCAACGTTTTCAGGTAAATTCGTCTTGTGAGGCAATTTCAAATATTAATAATACACCTTGGTTTGTTTTACCTCCTTTACAGGCTTATTATTTTCAGAATAAAAATCCGTTTTACAAGCCACTTCCTCCGTATCGAAACGATTGTACTGAATCCTCAGGAGTATCGATGGAGTTTATTTATCCCAACCAGCAAAGTACTATTTTTCTCCCCAAAGATTTTGATGGCAACACTAATGATTTAGTATTAAAGGTAGCACACTCTAAACCAGAATTAGAGTTGTATTGGTATATTGACAATCAGTTTGTTGGTAGCACAAAAGATATTCACGATATGGCTGTTTTACCCTCTGATGGTGAACACATCATTACAGTAGTAGATGCTTTAGGTAATGAATTGAAACATAAAATTACGATTTCGGAGTAATCGTATTCATCATCAAATCCCTATTTTTGTAATCTAAATTTTAAAAAATGGAAACCTTACAATTTTTACATTCTGGCTGGGCCTATTTGGTTTTGCTTGTTCTAGTAATTGCAACTTTCAATGCATTATTCAAATTTTTTGGTAACAAGGAATATGGTGCTCTGGATTTCAGATTTTCTCTCTTTGCTTTGATTACCATGCACATACAATTGCTATTGGGTATTATACTCTTTTTCTCAAAAGACTATTTTAGCACCATAAGTGAAGTGGGAGGTATGGGAGAGGTTATGAAAAATTCGGCACTAAGAAATCTTATTGTTGAGCATCCTTTAACTATGATTATAGCTGTTGCTTTAGTTACTATTGGCTATTCTAAACATAAAAAGAAATTGGTTTCTAAACCTAAATTTAAAGTAGTTGCCATTTTTTATACTTTGGCTTTGGTACTGGTCCTAGCAAAAATTCCATGGAGCTTATGGTTCTAAAAAATAAAAAGGCGCAAATTTAAATTTGCGCCTTTTTATAATTATCAGTTTTTAATTTAATTATCAGTTTTTCCCTCTTCTTCTTTTACTTCTTTAATCAAATAAACATATACTGGGAAGTGATCACTGAAACCACCTGTGAAACCACCATTAGAGAAACTTCTTAAAGGATAACCTTTATAACGCCCACGTTTATTAAACATATATGCTGGATTATAAATGCCTGCTTTCCAGAATCTAAATGATGAATAATCATTTTCTAGTAAAGGCTGAGTCATCATTATCTGATCAAATAAACTCAAGGCATCTCTATACGCTGTAGTTCCCCAACCTTTTTCCGTAAACATCTTTTCATAAGGATTATAAATTCCTTTTAACGGTACATCTTTCTTTTCTTTTTTTGCTTTTAAGACCTTCTTTACGCTTTCGTTTGTTGGGTCATCATTTAAATCTCCCATAGTAAAGATTTTGGCATAAGGATCTACGGATTGTAAAGAGTCGATAATACGTTTATTTAGTTTTGCTGCACCTACACGTTTAGATCGACTTCGAGCTTCGCCACCACTACGAGATGGCCAATGATTAACAAGAATGTGTATTAAATCTCCGTCTAATTTGCCCTTAACCAATAGCTGATCTCTTGTATAAACGCGTTTTCTAGTAACATCATCATATATTAATAATTCGTGAGAACTAGAACTTATAGGTTTAAATAATGCTTTTTGGTAAAGTAACGCTACATCTATGCTTCGTTTATCTGGGCCATCATAATGAATAATCCCATAATCTTTACCTAGAAGTAAAGGGTCGTTTACTAAGTCCTCGAGAACTTTTCTGTTTTCAATTTCACAAACACCAATTACGGCAGGAGAATTATTGGCTTTGTCGGCACCAATGCTTGCAATAACTCTAGCCATATTCTTAATTTTTTGTTTGTAAACTTGAGAACGATTGGCTTTCATCTCCATTATAGGACTAGCTTCATCAAACTTCAATGGGTCATTGATGGTGTCGAATAAATTTTCTAAATTGTAGAACGCTACAGTATGGATTTTAAAGCGTTTTTCTTCTTGTGCCGAAACGTTAGAAATACAAGCTATAGCCAGAAGCAATAGAAGTGGTTTTAATATTTTCATCATTGATATATTATCTAATTGTTATATCCTTAGCAAATTGCTTGCCAAAAGTATGTAATTATTATAAATGATGTACATTTGCACGCCCGAAATAACTATAATTTAATCTACAGTAACAATCAATATTAAAATTAGGCATGAAAAAAAGTTTTTTACTCTTTCTGTTCACAATTGCCTTTTCTTTATTGGGTTTTGCACAACAAACCATTATTAAAGGAAGCGTTTTGGACGGAACCACAGGAGAACCAATTCCTGATGTAACAATTACTATTGAAGAAACCGGACAAAGTACAAAAACCGATGCAAAAGGTGAATTTAGTTTTACTGAAAATGTACCACTCGGTGAACAAGTTTTGAAAGTTGAACAAGTAGGATACGTTACAAAACGCTACCCAATTATTGTCAACGAAGGACAAACCGTAGACATTAGCGGTATGACATTAGATTATGATTCTAGTGACAAAAAAGATTTATTCATTATTTCAATTTCAGACGAAAACTTAAATGGTGAAGACGATGGTTTAACCGATAATGTTTCTGGACTTTTACAAGCGTCTAGAGATGTGTTTTTAAGTGCTGCGGCATTCGACTTTAGCGCGGCCTTTTTTAGACCACGAGGATTAGATAATGCCAATGGTAAGGTACTTATTAATGGTGTTGAAATGAACAAACAGTTTAATGGTAGACCACAATGGGGAAATTGGGGCGGACTTAACGATGTTCAGCGTAATCAAGAATTCTCTATGGGTATGTCTGCAAATGACTATAATTTTGGAGATTTAGCAGGAACCAATAATATTATGATGCGGGCTTCAAAATACAGACGTGGTGGACGTATATCTTATGCGTCGGCTAACAGAAGTTATCAAGGCAGAATAATGGCAAGTTATAGTTCTGGTCTTTTAAAAGGTGGCTGGTCTTATTCTGTATTGGGTTCAAGACGTTTTGGCGAAGAAGGTTATATTGATGGAACGTTATACGACGCAAACTCTCTTTTTGTAGCTGTTGAGAAACAAATTAACGAAAAGCACAGTTTAAACTTTACAGGTATCTATGCGCAAAACCGAAGAGGTCGCTCTACTGCAATTACACAGGAAGTGTTTGATTTAAAAGGCAGACGTTACAACCCATTTTGGGGAATGCAAAATGGTGAGCAACGCAACTCAAGAATTAGAGAAATTGAAGAACCTATATTAATGTTAAACCATTATTGGGATGTATCTCCTAAAGTGAGGTTAAATACTAATGTAGCCTACCAATTTGGTGAAGTTGGTAATACACGAATAGACTTTTTTGGCGCTCGTTTTGATGAAGAAAATGGACAACTATATGGGGGTGCTAGAAATCCAACACCAGAATATTGGCAAAATTTGCCTAGCTTCTTTTTACAAGGCAACAACCCCTCTACAGCAGATAATGAAGCGGCTTTTTTGGCTCAACAAAGATTTGTTAACGATGGACAATTAAATTGGAATCAGTTTTACGAAGCCAATGCACTTAACGGTTATAATATTTTTGCATTACAATCAAACGTAAATAAAGATCAGCAATGGACTTTTAACTCTATAATAGATGCTGAGCTAACAGACAACATTAAAATTAATGGAAACATAAATTACAGGTATTTAAATAGTGAAAACTTCGCACGTGTCGAAGACCTTTTTGGAGGTCCTGGATATTTAGATACCGACCTTCCTTTTTTAGATGGAGAAGGCTTTGGCCAGAGTGTGGAAATTTTTGCACAGAGTAATGTAAGAACACCTAACAGAATCGCCCAAGAAGGTGATAAATATAATTACCACTACGATATCAATGCTAATGTACTTTCTTCATTTGTACAAGCACAATTTAAGTATAATAAAGTAGATTTCTTCTTAGGCGCAAGTGTCTCAAATACAAGCTATCAAAGAGAAGGGTTTTTTGAAAATGGGTATTTCACGAATGACAACCCAAATGGAATTATTGGTTCTTTTGGTAAAAGTGACAAAGTAGATTTCACTAATTATGGTGTAAAAGCCGGAGCTACATTTAAAATAACTGGTAAACACCTAATAGATGTTAACGCGAGTCATTTTACTAAAGCGCCTGGAATTAGAATGTCTTTTGCCAATGCAAGACAGAACAACTTACTGGTACGAAATTTAGAAAGTGAAACTATAAATTCGGTTGATGCAAGTTACATTTTCAGATCACCTACAGTTAAAGCTAGACTTACAGGGTATTATTCTACTTTTGAAGATGGTACTGAGGTTAATTTTTTCTTCTCAGAATCTGTTGGTAACTTAACTCAAGAAATTATCCAGAACATAGATAGGCGCAACTTTGGTGCTGAGCTAGGAATTGAAGCCCAAGTAACTCCGACCATTAAATTAAAAGCGGCAGCTGCAATGGGTCAATTTACATTTACCAATAACCCAGATGTATATTATTCTTCTGATAGATTCGTTGATCTCACCTTTGAAGATGGCACAACACAATTAGAGGACTTTCACGTTTCTAGTGGTCCTGAACGTGTATTTCAGGTTGGGTTTGAGTACAGAGATCCTGATTTTTGGAATTTTGGTGTAACTACAAACTTTTTCTCTCATACCTATGTCGATCCAAGTGCCTTAAAGCGTTCGGGGGCATTCATACAAGACCCAGATGCTTTTGATTTAAATCAAATACTAACCAACGATGTCGATGGTGTGGTAAATATTAGGGGCAATGGGTTTAATGATTATGATGAAGACATTGCAAGAAATATTTTAAAACAAGAACGCTTTGAAGATTATATGTTGGTGAATTTAACAGGTGGGAAATCATGGAAGATTAATGACTATTTTGTTGGTTTCTTTGCTACGGTTAACAATGTATTTAACCAAGATTATAGAACGGGTGGCTTTGAACAAGCCAGACGTTTAGATTACCGCAGCCAAATAGAGGAACAAAACAATTCTGGTGGCCCAATTTTTGGTAATCGCTATTTCTTTGGCAACGGTACCACATATTACCTTAATGTATATGTAAGATTTTAAAAAAGCTATGATAAAACACAATAAATTGAACAAAATGAAAACATTAAAAAACAACAAACTAATACTATTTTTCTTAGGATTAGTAGTATTCAACAGCTGTGTAGAAGATGATGATTTTAACGTGCCTAATACTAATATTGAAGAGCCGGTTTTAGATGGACCAGTTATAGAAATTAGTGATGTTCTTGGCAGATTAGTACAACAGCAAGTTAGCGAAAATGACAATTTTGGTGCAAATCCAAACAACGGTTTAAACTACGATTCCGAAGTTACCTTTCAATATGATGATGAGACTATACAGTACATGGAAGGTTATTTAATATCTTCGGATGAGGCTGGTAACTTCTTTGAAGAACTAATCTTGCAAGACGAGCCTGAAAACCCAACTGTTGGAATAAAAGTCCCAATAGATGTAAATCCACTTTTTACTAAGTATGATATTGGTCGTAAAGTATACATAAGGGTGACCAACCTTCATGTAGGTATTTCTAACGGTGTTTTAGCTATTGGCTTTAAAGATGGTGATTTTATTAGTAAGATACCGTTTCCACTAGAACAGGAAATTATAAAGCGTTCAGCAGAAAAGGCAGATTTAATACCCTTACCTTTAACTCTTGAGGAATTTGATGATTCTAAAACCAATTTATTTATTAATATACCTGATGTACAATTTAACAGGTCAGAAGCTGTAGAGCAAGAATTAAGCTTTGCCTCTGAAAATTTTGATTCATTTGATGGTGAGCGTACTTTAGAAAGTTGTAATTCTTCTCTATCGAGAATTTTTAGCACAAGTACATTTGCAGACTTTAGTGGTTTAAATTTGCCAACAGGTAGTGGTAGTATTAATGCCATTTTGAGTAAGAATTTTTTCGGTGACGAATTTAATGTTGTCATAAATACACCAGAAGACATAAGCTTAGACAGTATAGAACGTTGCGACCCATTTAATATTGATGATTTTGATGTTGTATACGAAGAAGACTTTACTGATGGGCTTACAGGTTGGAATGTTATAAATACAGTTGGCACAGAATCATGGGAAGCTGCAGATTTTGGCGGGGCTTTTTATGCACGTGCATCAGCGTTTCAAGGTTCTGGTAACCCTGCTGCCAATATGGTGAGTTGGTTAATCTCACCATCTTTCGATTTTGATGCTCAAACCGATGAGCAATTGGTTTTAGAAATCGCTGATGCTTTTAGTGATGCAGGAGAAGAACCTTTATCAGTATTCTACTCTACTGATTATATTTCTGGAAATAACCCTTCAACTGCTACTTGGATTGAGATTGGAGCAGACGAAATCGCTGCTCTTCCAATTAATACTGGATTCTTTGATAACGAGTATGATCAAACAGGTTTAATCGACCTTTCTAGTGTTGTAGGAGATGGTGTAATTGCTTTTGTTTATGATAGTGATAATGGAGCAATATCTTCAACTAGAGATATTAGCAATGTTAAAATATTGACACCTCAATAAAATGTAAATTTTGTATTAATCTAAGAAAAACCAACTCAAAAGAGTTGGTTTTTTTATTCAATAATTGAAAAGCTTTATATTGTAACAGTTGATGAAATAGTATTTAATGTTAGACACTTTCTATATCACCATATTTAATCACTACAAAAAGAGGTTAAAAAAGCGTAGTCTTGTTTTGGCAATGTTCTATATTAATTTTTTAGAACTTGCCATTATCCTTGCACTAGGTGCTTTCTTTTTGGCATTTGCCAACCAAATGAATCTTATAACAATGTCCACGACCAAATTTTGGGTGCTTTTTAGTGTTATAGCAGTATTTACAATCTTTAAAAACTGGATGCGTTACAATGGTAAAAAACGTAATGTCCTAAACGCTAAATTAAAAGCTAAGCCAACCTCTATATACCTTTTATGGTTTTTACCTTTTGGATGTGTGGTTATTGCTTGTATCTTATTGCAAGTCCATTAATCAATTCAATTGTTTAAATTAAAAACGCTATTCTTTAGAGAATAGCGTTAATCTATATTGTATAAAAAGGCTTTTTACATTCCTTAGAGCAAACTTTTTTCTGTGCTTCAGATTTATTTGAAAAACATAATTTATCTCAATCTGTTTTAGAAGCTTTCTTTATTTTGCCCCCAAACTCATCAACAATTTTAATATCTTTTACTTTGTAAATCTCAGCGACATCAGTGACGGCCTCTTCTAAAGATTTTGGGGTAACTTTAGCCTCGTCGTACTCGACCATGGCCAGTCGCTTATCAAAATCCACTTTAGCCGTTTTTACACCTTCCATCTTAGCCATTTTCTTTTCAATGGTTTTTGCACAGCCCATTGCACAAGTCATACCATCAATACTAAATTCTACTTTAGCATAAGTGGCGTTTGGGTCTAAAGCTTGAGAAACATCTTTCTTAGTAACTTCAGTATCTACAGTTTTAACTTCTGGATTCACTTCATTTTTACATGAAGTAAAGGCTAAAGCCATAATCGCAACGATGCATAAATCTTTAAATGTGTACATGGATTTATTTAATTTTGGATAAATCTAATAAATATTGGTGTTTCTTGTATAAGAATTAACGATTTTTGTGATTCTTTTACATAGCATTTGTATGAAAAACCCTAATATAAAGTGGATTTACCTTTTAATACTATCCGTAATCTGGGGAAGTTCTTTTATCTTAATCAAAAAATCACTTCTAGGTCTTACACCTTATCAACTTGGTGCGTTAAGGACTATAATCACGGGAATTATTCTTCTAGCTTTTGGTTATTCTAAATTAAAAGATATTCCTAAGTCTAAATGGAAATGGTTGTTAATCTCTGGACTTTTAGGATCGTTTTTCCCTGCGTTCTTTTTTGCCATTGCTGAAACTGAAATCGATAGTGCTGTAGCTTCCATACTAAATTCTTTGGTACCTTTAAATACTATCTTGTTGGGTTTTGCAGTATTCAAAATCGCTTCAACTAAACGACAAGTTTTAGGTGTTATAGTTGGGTTTGTAGGTACGGCAATTTTAATCTTAAAAGGCTCTGAACTAAACCCAAACCAAAATTATTTATATGCTGGTTTCGTCATTGCTTCTACCTTAATGTATGCTGCTAATGTTAATATTATAAAGCGCTATTTGCAATTTGTAAATCCATTGGCCATAGCTGCTGGTAATTATGTATTTATTGTTATTCCTGCATTGGTTATTCTTTTTTTTACGGATTTTTTCACAGCAGAACGTTTCAATAATCCAGATTTACCTAATGCCATATTGTATGTAATTATACTTTCAGTGTTTGGTACAGCTTTGGCAAAAGTACTTTTTAATACTTTGGTACAAGTTTCTACTCCGGTATTTGCATCTTCAGTTACTTATATAATGCCAATTGTAGCTTTAATTTGGGGAGTTTTGGATGGGGAATCGTTTTCAATGCTTCAAGGGTTAGCAGCACTACTTATTTTAGTTGGTGTCTATCTATCCCACAAGCGTAGAGCATAAAAAAAACCGAAGCTTTTGCTTCGGTTTTTCATAATAATTAAAATAGATTTTTAATTAAAATCTTCTGCTGTTACGCCTTCGTTTACTTTTACATCCTTAGTCTCAAAAGTAAATGCTTGAGGGCCAGTAGTAACTTTCATTGTATAAGGCATCATAACTCCGTTTACATCCTTGTAGTTAGAAAAGTCTGTTACGGTAGTCACTGATTGCCCTTGTCCTTCGTTGGTTTCCTCGGTTCTTACCAAATACCCTGTATCCACGTCATAATATCTAAAAGATGACTTACCGTCTTCAGTTACCGTAATTTTGTAAACATCTGTTCCATCAATCGTTGTTTTGCTATCCAGTTCAATAGTCGAAGGCTCAAGGTATAGTTCTTCAAATAATCCTTTATTGGCTTTTCTTGAAGACAATTCTTTTTCCTCCATAGGAATTTTTCTTCCCTGTTGTTCCATATATCCATTTTCACCATCAAAGTTTTGCTTCATCAAGGTTCCCATACCTTCAGCAACCACCTCCATGTGGAATTTGTTTGGTGCCATCTGCTTTATGGTAGCTTTAGGCTTAAACGGGGCTCCTGGGATTGTCATTTCTGAAACGATTAAAGTAGAGTTGACTTTTCTCAAACTATCTTCACCTCCAACTGCTTTTACGTAATTCTTAATTACAGTTTCTGCGGTTAAACCTTCAGGTAATGGCTTAGAAAAAACAGGCTTCTCTGTCTTAGTAGCATATTTATCATAGTACATAATAGGAATTCCTGTTTTTTCAAGATTCTCTAGTACTTCACTTCCTTTACCAACAACAACAATACGTGCATTTTCTGGTTTAAAGTGTTTGTTAGCCACTCGCATAACATCATCTTTAGAAACTGCATTGATTTTCTTTAGATAAGTAGAATAAAAATCTTCCGGAAGATCATTTAACTTAATGTTTAAGGCATAGTTTGCAATAGTCTGCGGACGCTCTAAAGCCAAAACAAAATCACCAACATACTTTGCCTTTGCATTGGCTAAATCTTTAGAATCTACAGGTTCAGTTTTAATTCTATTGATTTCCTTAAGCGTTTCTACAACTGCACTATCTGTAACCATGTTTCTTACTGCTGCTCCTGCTGTAAAACGAGATGCATTCCATCTGCTTGTACTAATATTTGAACGTGCTCCATAAGTATAGCCATGTTCTTCTCTAAGATTCATGTTTAAATAACTACCAAAACCACCTCCTAAGATTTTATTGGCAATCAATACAGCGTGATAATCATCATCATTCATTTTAAAATCGACATTGTTAGTCAATGAGATATTAGATTGTACTGCATTTGGCATATCCACAAAATTAATTTGTGTGTATTGTGCATTAGGATTTGGCTCTGGAATTGTAATGTCCACACCAGCTGATTTTTCCCATTTACCGAAATGATCTTTAATCTGTCGTTTAACTTCACTCATGTCCACATCACCAACAACTACTAAATATGCATTGTTTGGATTAAAGTATTTTTCGTAAAACGCCAATACATCACCAAACTCAATATTGTTTACAGTTTCTTCAGTAACAAATTCGCCTCTTGGATGATTTTTTCCATAAGATAAAGCTCCACCAACTCTGCCGGCAACAGCATCAACGCTTTTTTCTTGAGATTTTAAGTTTTCAATAAGTTTCTCTTTTTCCTTTTCAAACTCTTCCTTAGTTAATAACGGATTGATGGCGGCATCTGCCATTAACTCAATTATTCTATTTGAATATTTAGACAAAGAACTTGCAAAAGCACTTTGTGGCCCAAAACTTAATCGTGCTCCTAAAAAGTCAATTTCGTCATTGAACTCATCTTTAGGAATGTTTGTAGTTCCGTTACCTAGCATAGCACCAAGTATGCTAGATATACCAGCTTTTTTGCCTTCTGTGATGGGCTTGTTGTCAATTCTAAGTGAGTAAGAAACTCTAGGCAATTTGTGGTTTTCTACCACTAGCACTTCTATACCGTTATTTAGCTTAAACTCACCTGGCTTCTCTAATGTAATTTTAGGAGCTGGGCCTGGCTCAGGCATTTTAGATCTATCTATTTGTGCATTTACACCCATTGCCATTAAAAACAATACAATAAATGCTGATATTTTAGTTTTCATATTACTATTCATTTTTATTTTATTGATCATCTTTTTTTGGTAAATACTCAAGAATTAAACGCTGATTAGGATTTAAATACTTTTTAGCAACATCTCTCATTTCCTCTCTTGTAATAGAGCGGTAGATGTCAATTTCGTTATTAATCAAATTAATATCGTCATATAACATATAATAACGCGCTAATGAGTTTGCTATACCAGAAACACTAGAGTTTGAGTTTACAAACTGATTTTCAAATTGATTTTGAAGTTTTTGATAATCGCGCTCAGAAATCAATTCAGTTTGTATTTTTGCTACTTCCTCGTCCATTTCTGTAATCAGTGTATCTAAAGATACATCACCTAATGGTAAAGCAAACAAGGCATACATTCCGTAGTCTTCTTGGCTAAGGTTTACTGCGGCAACTTGTAGTGCTTGCTTCTGTTCGTCTACCATTTTTTTGTAAAGTACAGAACTTTTACCACCACTTAAGTATTGTGAGATCATATCTAAAACATAAGCATCTCTATCTTTAAAAGAAGGTGTTCTGTATGCTGCAATTACAGCAGGAATTTGAATGTTAGGGTCATAAGCCTTATCTCTCATCGACTCAGTAATTGGTTCTTCTCTAGGAAGATCTCTAGTTACTTCAGCTCCTCTAGGAATTGGGCCAAAATAATCTTGAATCATTTTTTTGACCTCAGCTTTATCAATATCACCGGCAACAACTAATACAGCGTTATTTGGGACATAGTATTTTTTATTGAAAGCTTGGAACTCTTCTAAAGTTGCAGCATCTAAGTGCTCCATTTCCCCAATCGTAGTCCCTTTGTATGGATGAACTTTAAACATACGCTTCTTAACTTCAGCTAGAATGTTTCCATAAGGCTGGTTATCTACACGCAATCTTTTCTCTTCTTTTACAACCTCGTTTTGTGTATCTACACCTATTTGGTTTATAACAGGATGCAATAAACGTTCCGACTCCATCCAAAGACCAAGTTCTACACTGTTAGAAGGAAATACTTCGTAGTAGTAAGTTCTATCATCAGTGGTGTTTGCATTATTGCTTCCTCCATTAGAGGTTACAATATTGAACCACTCCCCACGTGGGATATTTTTTGTTCCTTCAAATAATAAGTGTTCAAAAAAGTGAGCAAAACCTGTACGTTCTGGATCTTCGTCTTTAGCACCGACATGGTACATTACTGAAACTGTTACCACAGGAGCAGAATTATCTTGATGCAAAATAACATGCATCCCATTATCTAAATCGTACTCCTCAAATTCTACTTGTTGCGCATTGGTATGAAACCCAATAAGCAACAAAAGCGCTAGAGTAAATAAGCTTTTTTTCATTATTAATAGTGTTTAAGTTTTAAAATTGTTTTAGTGTTTGTCTAATTCTAATGTAGATTGTTACACAAAGCCTTGCAAAAATAAGGAATCATTCGTCTTTTTTAACATAATTAAATGTGAAAACTCTATTAAAAGTTGCTCAATATTAAATACCTACCATCTGATACTTTTAAGATTTGATTATAAACCACCCGAAAAGCCTTAAAACGTTTGTAGATTAAGATTTTAGGAGTATATTTGCATCCGCTTTCTGAGAAAAGCGCATTTTGATTTATAAACAAATTAATAAAAACGTTACGCTATGTACGCAATTGTAGAGATAGCAGGGCATCAATTTAAAGTTGAAAAAGACCAAAAAGTTTTTGTTAACCGTTTAGCTACTGAAGAAGGTAAGAAAGTTTCTTTCGACAACGTTCTTTTAATAGGAAATGGTAACGATGTAACTTTAGGCGCCCCAGCTATAGACGGAGCACAAGTAAGTGCTAAAGTCTTAAAGCACCTCAAAGGTGATAAGGTGATAGTTTTCAAAAAGAAAAGACGTAAGGGTTACCGTGTTAAAAATGGTCACAGACAAGCCTTAACAGAAATTGTTATTGAAGGCATTACTGCTTCTGGAGCTAAAAAAGCTGCACCGAAGAAAGAAACTAAAGCATCGACAAGCTCAGCTGCCAAAGCTGAACCTAAAGCTGCTGCACCAAAAGCAGAAGTAAAGAAGGAAGTACCAAAAGCTAAACCAGCTGCAAAAAAAGCAGCAGGTAAAGCAGATGATTTAAAGAAAATTGAAGGCATTGGACCAAAAATAGCCTCTACTTTAGTAGAAGCTGGTATTGCTACCTTTGCTGATTTGGCTAAAGCTAAGCCAGAAGCAATTTCTGAAATTATCGCTAACGTTCGTGGTAACCATGTTACTGATACTTGGCCAGCTCAAGCTAAATTAGCTGCTGATGGTAAGTGGGACGAGCTTAAAAAATGGCAAGACGAATTAGATGGTGGTAAAGCTTAATCGCTAACCACTTAAGTATAATAATATAAAACCTTAAGACAATGGCTCATAAAAAAGGAGTTGGTAGTTCTAAAAACGGTAGAGAATCAGAATCGAAACGCTTAGGTGTTAAGATTTTTGGTGGACAAGCTGCTGTTGCTGGAAACATTATCATAAGACAACGTGGTAATACGCATCACCCAGGTGAGAATGTATACCAAGGAAAAGACCATACTTTACATGCAAAAGTTGATGGTTTAGTAAAATTTACCAAGAAGAAAGACAATAAGTCTTACGTTTCTATTGAGCCTTTTGAGGCTTAAGGAATTTTACTTCTTAAAAAATTAAACCCTTTTCTGCAAATAGAGAAGGGTTTTTTGTTTAGTGTCGTTCAGAGGACTAATGGAGAAGTCTAATCTACTTAAGTAATATGATGAAACAGAGATTCTTCACTTTGTTCAGAAAGACACTAAACAATATCCATTGTCTTTAACAGAAAACTTGCATTCATATTTTGGCAAACACCTTGTTTGAGTTTGTAATCGAAAAAGAGCTCATCATTTTTGATTTCAGCATCAAAGAAATAGTTCTTTACAGCTTCTAATTCTGCTTCGATTTTGGTAAGGCTCAAATCGTGTGTTGCTATAATTCCTGTAGCATTCAACTTTACTAATTTTTCTACGAATTTTCTTGAGCCAATCGCTTTGTCTGTACTGTTGGTCCCTTTTAGAATTTCATCTAAAATAACGAAGTAGTTTTTATCTTTTTCTACGGTGTCTACAACGAATTTTAACCGTGTTAATTCACTAAAGAAATACGAACTGTCGTCTGTTAAGGAATCGGTAGTGCGCATGCTTGTAATAAGTTTAATGGGCTTATACTTGCTTTGTTTGGCACAAATTGGCAAACCAACATTTGCCATAACTATATGTAGTGCTACAGTTCTTAAAAAGGTACTTTTACCAGCCATATTGGCTCCGGTAATAATAAAAAACTGCTCTTCATTTAGTTCTAAATCACTATTAATTCGTTTCTCTGGCTTTAGTAATGGATGCCCTAAGTCTTTTGCTGAAATTGTAGCGTTTTCATTAGTTATTATAGGGTAAGTAAACTGTTGATGATTAAAGGCGTAGTTTCCTAAACTATTATATGCATCAAAAAATGTTACCACTTCAAACCAAGTTTCCACCTTATCTGCATAGGTATTTATCCATTGTTCGACATGATAGGTTTGTCTAATATCCCACAAAAGATAGCCGTTGCCGAAAATGGCAGAAATAAAATTGTTTCTATTGTCTAAAGCGTCTAAGGCTTTTGAGAATTTTGAAAATATTTGAGATGCTTTTAAATCTTCAGATTGTATTTTCTGTTGTTGTTCTTTTAATAATTGAGATAAAAATTCTTTTTGTTCAATCTGTTTTAAAAGTAGTGCATATTGTCTAAAGGTGTCTTTAGCTTTTTCTGTATTTTGGGCTACGTTATTGATTTTTTTTAAATATTTACCTGTAATGGCAAGACCAAAAAGTAGCCAATAACCAGCATATTTTATAGGAATAATTTCTAGGATCCCTAAAGCTACAATGGTAACAGATACTATACTAAAGACAATTGTTAACCAATAAAGCGTTGTGCTTAAAAAGGGTTGATAATCCTTTAACCATTTAATTACAGACTTTGCCGAATGTTCTATGTCTACACCTTGCGCTACTCCAGAATAATGCTGTCTCCATTCTGGCAATGCCGCTAATTCTTTTACAGCTTCTTGTCTGGCTGCTATATTTGAGGTGTCGTTTGCAAGTAATTGCTTAACGAGTGTTTCTGTACCTTCCTTAATGGTTGTTCTATTTATAAATTGAAAGAAAGAACCTCGTCCGAATAAATCGATATCTAAACTGTAATAATGTTTTGGATTTTGAAATTGTGAACCATTAGGTCTGTTGTGAAAATCACCTGACGCTATTTTTAGCTCTTCTTCATTAATAATCGCTAGCCTCTTGTGTAGAAATCTCTGAGCCTTTAAATCTGTATACCTTGATAGTAAAAACAAGAAAATAGTGATTCCAAAAACACTTATAATAACTGCAGTTTGCCAATTTTGAAAGGTTAAATAAATACCAAACGCGGCCATTACAAAAACAGAAAGTCTAAGCACACTAAACAATCCCATTTGTTTATATATGCGTTTAGATTCAGTATTGTGTTTTTTTAATTGTTCTTTATAAAATGAACTTGGGTTTTGCATTTTAATAAATTATAGTCCTGATGCATCAACACCATTAAAAACAGCTAAAATAATCTCGACCGCATTTTTATAAAACTGTGGTGTTATAGCTTCAAAATCGTCTGTTGGCTTATGGTAAGCTTCATGATCTTCATTACCAAAGTATAAAAAGGGAATTTTTGCTAAATGAAAAGGGGCGTGATCCGAAGACATTGTCCAGTTTTGTTTCCCATCAGTTCCATCGTGTCCTTGTAACAATTTAGTTGTGGTTTCATTTTCTAAATTATCAATAATCGATTTCAATTTATCGTTGTATCTACCACCAACCACGTATAATTCATCTTTTTGACTACGGCTTATCATATCCATATTAATATTGAGAATGATCTTATCTTTTTCAATAGTTTTTACAAAATGCTTCGCACCTTGTAATCCCATTTCTTCAGCATCAAAGGCTGCTAGAATTACAGAGTGTTTGGGTGGGTTTTTCTTTAGGTGTTCTGCAAAGGAAAATAAAGCTGCGACACCAGATGCATTATCGTCCGCACCGTTATAAATTTGCCCATTTTTCCCAATACCTAAGTGGTCGTAATGCGCACTAACGACTATGTATTTATCTTTATATGTTGAGCCATTAACCAGAGCTAAAATATTTGTGCCGGTGATAGTGTCTTCTTTGCGATGAAAATCAAAAGAATGTTTATAGTTTCGGAAAGGCTGAACTCCCAACTCTTTAAAAGTCTTAATTATATAGTTTCTTGCCAGTTGCGCACCAGCACTTCCTGTTGCTCTGCCTTGATATGTGTCAAAGCTTAAAGTTTTTACACGTTCTAGGAGTTTTGCTTTGTTAAATGTGGCTTTTTTTGCTTCTGTATTTTGTGCACAATTAAACGTAATAGACAATAAGCAAAGTAATAGCGCAAATAACTCGTTCTTCATGTTTAGGGATTTGATATCAAATAAAAGAAAAATCCTGAGGATTAACTCAGGATTTTTAATAAATATAAGTTATAATTTTTAGCCTTTAAGACTTGCTGATAAATATTCGCGATTCATACGTGCAATGTTTTCTAAAGAAATGCCTTTTGGGCATTCCACCTCACAAGCTCCAGTATTGGTGCAATTACCAAAACCTTCATCATCCATCTGCTTCACCATATTCAATACTCTATCTGTAGCTTCAACCTGTCCTTGTGGTAGTAGAGCAAATTGCGATACTTTTGCAGACACAAATAACATCGCAGAGGAGTTTTTACAACTTGCTACACAAGCTCCGCAACCAATACAAGTTGCAGCATCAAATGCTTTATCTGCGTTTTCTTTTTCAATAGGAATAGCATTTGCATCTTGAGTATTACCAGACGTATTAACAGAAATAAAACCGCCCGCTTGCTGAATACGATCAAAAGAGGTGCGATCTACAATTAAATCCTTAACCACAGGAAACGCTACAGCTCTCCAAGGCTCTATATAAATTGTATCTCCATCTTTAAAACTACGCATATGCAATTGACATGCCGTAATTTTTGTTTGTGGACCGTGAGCTCTACCGTTAATATACAAAGAGCATGTTCCGCAAATACCTTCTCTGCAATCGTGATCGAATGCTACTGGTGATTCTCCTTTCTCAATCAATTCTTGGTTGAGAACATCTAACATCTCTAAAAAAGACATGTCTGGTGAAATACCACTAACAGGATAATCAACGATTTTTCCTTTATCATTTGCGTCTTTCTGACGCCATATTTTAAGTGTAAGATTCATGCGATTATGAATTTAATGTCTAATATTTTTCTTTTAAAAAATCTTGACCAATTTGAGTAACATCTACTTCCGTATTCTCAAACTCCATTGGTAATCCGCCAGTTTTTTTTAGAATAAAATTTAAAAGTAGAGCCGCTAATAATGTTACAATAAATATAATAACTCCATAAATAATCAAAATAAATATAATGGCAAAAATGCCACCGCCAAGCATGGCAAAACCACCGGCTAAATCTTGAGTGGCTCCAACAGCTGATGCAATTAACATAATCGGAACAAATATTAATAACATAATAGCCAGATATGTCAATGTTGCAATAATTGCATATTTAACAGGATCTACACGCTTGAGCTTTATTTTTAAGATTGAATTATTCATAAATAAATTTATAATGTTACTTGTAACTTCTCTCTTTTACTTCAATATTATCATATTCTAAAGACTCTTTGTGATGTGCAGCTTCACTAGGTTGCCCTTTATACTCCCAAGCCGATACATACTGAAACTCTTTACGTCTCATTGCCTCGCCACCTTCTGTTTGGTATTCGTCTCTAAAATGTCCACCAGCAGATTCTTCACGTTCTAGAGCATCTTTTGCAAATAATTCCCCTAACTCCAAGAAATCTGCGACACGACCTGCCTTGGCCAACTCTTCATTGTATTCGTGCTCTGTACCAGGCACAAATACATCTCTATAAAATTCATCTCTTAATGCAGCAATTTCGGTAATAGCTTCTTTTAAATCTTTTTCATTACGTGCCATTCCACATTTATTCCACATAATTTTTCCTAAACGCTTATGGAAATGATCCACAGATTTAGAGCCTTCGTTATTGATAAACTTTTCAATATCACCTCGAACTTTCTGCTCTGCTTCGTCAAATTCTTTTGTGTCAGTAGGAATTTCTCCTGTTCTAATATCATGTGCTAAATAATCACCTATTGTATATGGTAACACAAAATAGCCATCAGCCAATCCTTGCATTAAAGCTGAAGCTCCTAATCGGTTGGCGCCATGGTCAGAGAAATTTGCTTCTCCAATAGCATATAGACCAGGAACTGTAGTCATGAGATTATAGTCTACCCAAAGTCCCCCCATGGTATAGTGAACCGCTGGATAAATCATCATTGGTGTTTCATATGGATTCTGATCTACGATTTTCTCGTACATCTGGAATAAGTTTCCATACTTGTTTTCTACGACTTCTTTACCAAGTTTAGTTACGGTTACTTTGTCATCAACATTTAAGCCTTTTACGTAAGCTTGCTCTTTTCCATAACGCTCAATCGCAGAAGCAAAATCCAAGTAAACCGCTTCACCGGTTTGGTTAACACCATAACCTGCATCGCAACGTTCTTTAGCGGCTCTTGATGCCACATCACGAGGCACTAAGTTACCAAAGGCTGGATAACGTCTTTCTAAATAATAATCTCTATCTTCTTCTGCTAAATCTGTTGGTTTTAAACTTCCATTTCTAATGGCATCAACATCTTTTTTATGTTTTGGTACCCAAATACGTCCGTCATTTCTCAGCGATTCGGACATCAAAGTCAATTTAGATTGATGGTCTCCAGAAACAGGAATACAAGTTGGGTGGATTTGCGTATAGCATGGGTTTGCAAAAAAGGCTCCACGCTTGTGAGCTTTCCATGCTGCAGTTACATTACTTCCCATAGCATATGTAGAAAGATAAAATGCATTTCCGTAACCGCCAGTTCCTAATACAACAGCATGTGCAGAATGTCTTTCTATTTCGCCAGTAACTAAGTTACGTGCTATAATTCCTCTTGCCTTTCCGTCAACAATTACAACATCTAACATTTCGTGACGTGTATACATCTTTATTTTACCACGACCAATCTGACGATTCATAGCTGCATAAGCACCCAATAGTAATTGCTGTCCTGTTTGACCTTTAGCATAGAATGTACGTGATACCAATACACCACCAAAAGAACGGTTATCTAAAAGTCCACCATATTCTCTTGCAAAAGGTACACCTTGTGCTACACATTGGTCAATGATATTTGTCGATACTTCAGCTAAACGATAAACGTTGGCTTCACGCGAACGGTAATCACCACCTTTTACAGTATCATAAAATAATCTGTATGTTGAATCTCCATCACCCTGGTAGTTTTTTGCAGCATTTATTCCACCTTGTGCTGCAATTGAATGTGCACGTCTTGGGGAATCTTGAAAACAGAATGCTTTTACATTATAGCCAAGCTCTGCAAGGGTAGCAGCAGCAGAACCACCAGCCAAACCTGTACCAACAATAATTACGTCTATTAACCGCTTATTAGCTGGATTAACAAGGTTGATGTCGTTTTTATGTTTTGTCCACTTGTCCGCTAAAGGACCTTCTGGTATTTTAGAATCTAATATTGACATATTATCTTTTATTTAGTGGGTGAAATGGTGAAATAAAGCTATAAATACAAATCCTAGAGGTATTCCAATAGCGTACACTTTACCAAAACCTTTAAGCCCTTTGGTATATTTATTATTGGCTCCGACAGACTGAAAAGCAGAATTAAAACCATGTAATAGGTGTAAGCTTAAAAGTACGAATGATATTACATAAGCAGCTACACGTAATGGATGATGGAACTTGTGTACCAATTCTTCGTAATATCTAAAACCACTTTCGGTATTAACCGGATCTACAAGACCACTCATATCACCAACAATGTATTTTGTGTTAATCTCAGGAATCCAAAAATCGATAAAATGCAACACCATAAATGCTAATACGACTGCACCTGTTAATAACATATTTCTACTCATCCAAGTTGAGGTTGCAGAACGACTTGTTTTTGCATAACCAATCTTTCTTGCGCTCCAATTTTTATATTCTAGAATAAAGCCCATTACAAAGTGAAACACAACGCCAAAAATTAAAACGGGCTGCAAAAGGTATTGAATTACCCAAAATGTACCCATAAAATGAGATACATCATTGAAAGTGTCTGGACTAAAAACTGATAAAATATTGATTGCAAAATGTTGTAATAAAAAAACCATTAGGAAGAGTGCCGAAATTGCCATGGCAAACTTTCTTCCAATCGACGAATTTAAAATTCCGCTCATTGTAGATCTAAACTTTTTGTTAGTCTTACAAAAATACAGTAGAATTGGCGTTTTGCCAACAGTAGTGTGGTATAATTATTTATTTAGAATGGTTTTAATTAGAAACACTAGGCACTAAGCCTCTAAGTCCCATATCAACCACTTGCTCACCAGCCGAAGGCTCATATTTCCCATCGTTATTGACTTCGGTCCATTCGAAACTATTGTTTATTGAAAAAGATAATGTTACCGTAACATCTTGGTTTTCATTTCCTGTGATGGTAAATGCGTTTAAAAATTGACCTGTAACAACGCACGACCCTTGTGGAACGGGAGATGTATTAAATAATGGATTTGGTACTGTAGTAACTCCTTCTGGCGCTTGTCCTTGTGTGGTGAATCCTAAGGCTTCAAACGCCCAAAATCCCTGAAGTTTATCGTCATTAACTATAATGGTACTTCCATTTAAATCAAATTCCGTTATATAGTTGTTATAACCAACAAAGCTGGCTAAAGTTCCTGTAAAATCGTCATTACCATTGTAGATTGAAATATCGCCTTCCTGATAGGCCAGAGACACTCTTACCCATTCATAAGTTCCGGTTTCAACTTGGCTTAAAGGTATACTTAAAAATACGTCATCATCCCCTGCAAAAATTGACTGTTGAAAATTGATTGCCATATCACCTCCAGCATTTGTTTCTGGTCCTTCATAAATTATTTCTCCTTGTCCTAAAAGTGTTGTTGCTGTCGGAGCAAATTCTATATAATTGGCACTCATTCTCTTAATCAATGGAGTTTGAGCAGCATTACCATTGGGGATTGTTGCTGGTTGACCTAAATTGTCTAAACGTATTTGGTTAGCATCAAAATTGAGCTTAATTATAAGATTGGGTTGTGGATTATCATCTTGATCTTCGCTACAGGAGAAGCAAATTATAAAACTTAACAGCAGTAGGATTTTATTTGGTTTCATCACTAAATTATTTTATTTCAAGTTTTGTTTTTTTATCATCGATTTGTATTGTGTAAACGCCTTTTGGTAAATAATATTTTCCATTACTTCCTTCATTAATGTCAATGCTGGTATTTTCTTTTAGTAAAGCTTTTCTACCTTTTGAAGTTATTTCTAAATTGTAATCTACATAATTAAAGCCTTTATCTGTATCTACTTTAATACGGTTTAATTCTGTACCTTTTTCAGATAGAATTTCAATGATTTTTTCGCCTGATGAATTGCTGAAAAATTGAATGCTTTTTTCGGGTTCGTAAGCTTCTAACCACTGACTCCACGAATTTCCCCAACTGTTTGAATGGCGTACCGGACTTACATCGAAAAGTGTGATGTCATTAGACGATACTAAAGTGTCACTAAATTTTTGTAAAGGTGCAATGTTGGCTTTATAAATGCTTCTACCATGCGTGCCTAACAATAGATCTTTAGCTTCGGGTTGAATGACAATATCATGAACTGCAACGTTTGGAACTCCATTTGAAAACGCTTCCCAAGATTCACCATTGTTAAAACTAACATAAGCTCCATTATCAGTACCTAAATACAAAATGGATTCATTTTCAACATCTTCTCTAATAACATTAACAGGAGAAGCCGGAATGTTACTACTAATGTCTTTCCAGGTTTGTCCGTAATCATCGCTCATATAGGCATAGACTTTAAAATCGTCCCAACGGTAACCATTGAAGGTCATATAAACACGTTCCTTTTTGTATTTTGAGGCAATAACGCGACTGACCCATAAATCTTTTGGAAACGAGTTTGAAATAGTCGCCCAACTTCCACCAGCATTTTTAGTGATATGTACCAAACCATCATCACTACCTGTATAAATCAATCCAAATTGAAATGGACTCTCACTGATGGATGTCAAAGTTCCATAGGCTACATTTCCTTTTTTTCCTCCATTGGTTAGATCATCACTAATTGCTTCCCAATCATTACCTTGATTCATTGATCGCATTAATTTATTGCCACCTAAGTATAAAATATCTTGATTGTGGGATGAGAGCAGAATTGGGGTTTGCCAATTAAATCGATATGGTTTTTCTCCCAAAGTATGCTTTGGTTGGATATACGTCTGAGCTTTGGTTTGTAAATTCAATCTAAAATAATTTCCAAATTGATAACCTGTGTATACAATATTGGAATCACGATTATCAACCTGAATTTGCATACCATCTCCTCCCATAATCGCTTTCCAAGGATACTGACCTTGTTGGTGCCAGCTTTTATCCTCACGTGCGTTGTGTGCCCCTTTCCAAATGCCATTATCTTGCAAGCCACCATAAACATTATAAGGCTTTTCATTATCGACATTAATAGCATAAAACTGACCCACGGAAGGTGAGTTGTTTTTAATCCAGTTTTTACCATCATCATAGGTAATATTTACACCACCATCGTTTCCATCTACTAAATGATTCGGATTTTTTGGATTTATCCAAAGCGCATGATGGTCTGCATGTACGTTTTCTGCACTAATTGAAGTCCAGGACTTTCCTCCGTCTTTAGATTTCACAATCGGAACTCCATAAATATAAATATGGTCTTCATTTTCTGGTGAAACATGTATATGACCGAAGTAATAGCCATAACTAAAGTAAATGCCATCTAAGTAGTCATCGTGCGTTTTCTTCCAAGATTTCCCTCCATCTGTACTTTTATAAACCTCAGCACCAACTACTGGAGTATCAAACAACATAGAATTGGCATCTTCTAAATACTTGGCTAAATCAATAGGTTTTACATTACCAGAGCGTACCATTTGTTTTATATTTTCCGCCCTATACTTTTCCTGAAAGCCATTAGTTTTCAAAAACTTATTGAGCTTTTTGTCGTCTAATTCTAAGAAGTCTGCATTAGACATCGTTTTGAAATCTTCCTTTGTCAGTCCACGTTTTTCATCTTTCTTTTTATCATTTGGTCTTCTAAATTGGCTATCGTGTACTGCATAAACCACATTATCATTAAATATAGCTATGCCAATTCTGCCAACTCCTTCGCCTGTTGGAAAACCACTACTCACTGTTGAAACTTTTGTCCAAGTCTCACCTGCGTCTGTACTTTTGTAAATACCTGAGTTAATTCCATTTCCTGTAAAATTCCATGCTTTTCTATCTTTTGCCCAAGATGTGGCATACATCACATTATAATTATTTGGGCTGTGTTGCAAATCAATAATGCCACTCATATCATCCACGAAAAGGGTTTGCTTCCATGTTTTTCCACCATCTGTTGTCTTGTATATTCCACGCTCTTTATTGGGGGAATACAAATGACCCGTTACTCCAACGGTAACAATATTAGGATTATTAGGATGAATTAAAATTGGCGCAAAGTGGTGCGCATCCATAAGGCCAACATTAGACCATGTTTTTCCATTATCCGTCGATTTCAAAATTCCAATACCTGCATACGAAGATCGTGATGCGTTGTTTTCGCCAGTGCCAACATAAATTGTTCGTGTTGGCCAATGCACGGCAATATCACCTACATTTTGTGTGTCTGAGCTATCCAAAACAGGTGTAAATGTTGTTCCGTTATTTACGGTATGCCAAACACCACCTGACGCGTATCCGACATAAAATTCTGAAGGCATTTCTGGGTTGACATCTAGGTCTACCACACGGCCACTCATAACGGTTGGCCCAATATTTTTGAAAGGCACATTTTTAACCAACGACGATTGTACCATCGCCTTTTTTTGATTCAAGGCTTGCTTTACGATTTCTGAAGAAGTTGCAGGTTGCTGTGAAAAAACCAAACAAGTACTTAGCAATACTATAAACGAAAGAAATTTTAGATAGGACATTTTGGTTGATTTTGTGTGGCATGAAATTAATAAATATCGCTTAGAGCATCAAAAAAGTCTCTAAGTAAATAGAGATTAAAACATATTCTAATACATTAAGAGGCTGTCGGAAAAATAAAAAAATTACTCTTCAGGCAGCCTCCTTAAATTATTTATACCTTAAGTATTAAGAACTAATCAATAATGATTTTTTCTGTTATTGATGCTCCGCTGCCATGTATTGTTAAAAAATAAACCCCATTGCTCGCTCCAGCTAAATCAATTTGGTTTAGCGTTGTATTTACTAATTTCTTTTGCATAATAAGCCTACCGTTAATATCGTAAACCTCGGCATTTTCTAAAGTAAAGACCCCCGAATTATTAATATAAACTATTCCCTTAGATGGGTTTGGATAAATGCTAATCGCTGTGCTTAATTCTTCAGAAGAAACAGATAATGTAGAACAATCAAAATCCTGCATTAGTGATTCCCCACAAACTGAAGTACTGGTGCTTCTAGTTTGAACATTACCCGCACCGTTAATGTCACCTGTACTTAGATTACGTTGAGATTCTCCATTAGTTAATGAAAAATGCATCACTACATTACTATCGATAACATGTCCCAGTTGATGACCATGGCCCAATTCGTGTACGGCAACACTTTCAAAATCAAACTGCGAAAAGGAAGGCGTAGAAGGCCCATATTGCCAATTAATAGCATCATCAAATACAATGTCTAATTCATCTACATACCAATTTAAATTAGTGCCACCATTGATAAAGCACCCTATAAATCTAGAGGTACAGACCCCCAAAACACCAGAGGACAGTTCATTGCCATTGTCCATACGGATAATATTAATACCATCGTCAGCGGGAATATCGGTATTTGTCACTGCCCCAATGGTCCAATTGATTCCAGTTTCACATCTCCAAGTATTTAACGCTCTCATAAAAGAAGCATTAGCTGCAGCATTGGCATCAAAATCTGTAAACATCTGCCATGTATACCCACCATTTCCATCTTCATTGATATGTTGGGTTGGGTAAGCGATATTTGTTCCTGTTGATACACCATCTGATATAACATTTAGTTGTGCGTATTCTATATTGAGTGTCTGGGAAGAGGTTGCCAATATTGCCGTAACGCCAGAATTAATTATAGCTACTGATCCTGTTCCTGCGCCAGAAGGGATTAATACGGTAATTTGGGTGTCCGTCCAGTTAAGTATCTCAGTCTCTAGGGCTATGGCGAATGTAACGCCGCCATCATCTGCATTGGCAAACCCTACATTTTGTGCTGTTGTACCAAAACCAGACCCATTAATGACAAGTTCTGTCAATGTTCCTGCGGTCGCTGTCGTGGGGCTAATTGAAGAAATGCTGGCTCCACCTCTATTAGCTGTTTGGTCAGCACTAAAGTCCTTAACGTTGAGATAGTTGGTATTGGTAAGGTCAATAATATCATTGTAAAAACCTGTAATGCTTTCCTTTATAAAATATGGGTTAACAACTGTATTGTTAAATATATTGTACTTATAAAAACCTTGAGTGTCACTGTAAGCTTCAAAAGCACTGTGTTGTGTAGTAATATCTACAGTATTGTTTTTAAGTGTAAAAATGCCTATATCATGTTTTTGCAACTGAAGACTTGGTGTTACGACTTGAGCTTCAAGACCCACGGATCCACCTTGTGTAATAATTTCAACAGTAGATAATTGTTGACCTTTAAATACTTTATAAACATCTATAACATTTATAGTATAAATATTTTCACGATTCGCATCCCAATATGATTTTTTTGAGATAACTTTACCTTCAATAATTTGAGATGAAGCTTGAATTTGAACATCCAAAGGTACTTCATAAGTTAATTCTTGAGCATTTACTGTTTGTCGTTCTGCGAAAAGACAAAATATTATGAGTAAACAGAAATTTAGAGTAATTTTTTTCATGGTTAGGGTAGTTTGATTTCGTTTTATCGGGCTAATATAGCAATTTATCGATTTTTTTTAGAAGAAAATATCATTTATCACTTAAAATTTAAACCAAAAATGAAATACAATTTAATTGATCACAATCTTTTTATAAGAAACCGCAACAATTTTATGGCTAAGATGAAACCCAGCAGTTTAGCGGTATTCAATTCTAATGATATTTACCCTATAAGTGCGGATAGTACTATGCCGTTTCAACAACATAGAGATATATTTTATTTAAGTGGAGTGGACCAAGAAGAAAGTATTTTAGTGTTGTTTCCAGATTGCCCAAAAGAAAAGCATCGTGAAGTTCTTTTTCTAAAAGAAACGAATGAGCATATCGCCGTTTGGGAGGGTGAGAAACTTACCAAGGAAGCGGCTTTAAAAACTTCGGGTATTAAAACCGTGTATTGGTTGCAGGATATGGAAAAAATAATGTTTGAACTTATGACGCAATGCGATACGGTTTACATCAATACCAACGAACATTACAGAGCCAATGTAGAAACCGAAACACGCGAAGACCGTTTTACCAAATGGTTAAAAGACAAATACCCTGCTCATGCTGTAGCAAAAAGCAATCCGATTTTACAGCGTCTACGTTCTGTAAAAGACGCTATAGAATTAGACCTGATGCAAAAGGCCTGCGATATTACTGAAAAAGGTTTTAGACGTGTACTTAATTTTGTGAAACCAGATGTTTGGGAATACAATATCGAAGCAGAATTTATGCACGAATTCCTAAACAACCGTTCAAAAGGTTTTGCATATACTCCGATTATAGCTTCTGGAAACAATGCCAACGTACTACATTATATAGAAAACAACCAACAGTGTAGAGCAGGCGATTTAATTTTAATGGATGTTGGTGCTGAATATGCCAACTATTCTAGCGATATGAGTAGAACCATACCGGTCTCTGGCAGATTTACCAACCGACAAAAAGATGTTTACAATGCTGTAAACCGTGTTAAGGACGAAGCCACTAAACTATTGGTGCCAGGAACACTTTGGGAAGAATACCATGTTGAGGTTGGGAAGCTTATGACTTCTGAACTATTGGGCTTGGGCTTGCTCGACAAAGCCGATGTGCAAAACGAAAACCCTAATTGGCCGGCGTATAAAAAATACTTTATGCACGGAACTTCGCACCACATTGGGTTAGACACGCACGATTATGGTTTACTGCACGAACCGATGCAAGCCAACATGGTATTTACGGTAGAACCTGGCATTTATATCCCAGACGAAGGTTTTGGTATTCGTTTAGAAGATGATGTTGTCATCCAAGACTCTGGTGAACCTTTTAATTTGATGCGTAATATTCCTATTGAGGTGGAAGAGATTGAAGAGATTATGAATTCTTAGAATAAAGATTTATGAATAATGCTGAAAGATTAGCTTTATTAGAAAAAGCTAAACAATTTTTTAGAGATGAAATAGTCCAAGCGCATATTACTACAGCATGTACTAAAGCAGGAAAATTGTCAAACTACAATGTTAATCCTTTTTTGTTTAAATATTTAGCTAACTTTTTAAAAGGAAATGACGACCCAAGAAGTATTGCCGAAGCTCTAGTTTTGCCAAGAGTATTAGGTTCATCTATTAATACATCATTTGGAATGAGGATTCAAAAATTAATAAGTGAATTGTTTGAAGGGTTTGGGTCAACAACACCAGGAATAGATGTTGAATTTGTTGATTTAACTGATGGCAGAAAAAAGTATTGTCAACTAAAATCTGGCCCAAATACTATAAACCACGATGATGTCGAAACTATTTTTGGCCATTTTAAAGGAACTATAAATTTAGCACGTACTAATAATTTAAATATTGGTATCAACGATATGGTTGTTGGAGTTATTTATGGAGAAGAGAGTGAACTTAGTTCACATTATAAGAGAATAAGTGAAAACTATCCTGTACTTACAGGTAAGTTATTTTGGCATAGGTTAACTGGTAAAGAAGATTTTTATTTTGAACTGATAGATGCCGTTGGTGATGTTGCCCTAGAGGTCGATGGTACAAAAGTATTAGAAGATACTATAGACTCTTTGTCTAAAGAGATAGATGCTAAATTTTCTTGATGCCTCCTATGGTAATTATTCAAAAATTTAACAATAGAATAACCAATTTCTAGACCTAAATTACAAGGAACTGCATTACCTATTTGTTTATATTGTTGTGAAACAGAACCCATAAATTTCCATTGATCAGGGAATGTTTGAATTCTGGCATACTCTCTAACACTAAATGGTCTTGTTTCGTCAGGATGGCAACGCTCTGTTTGTTTTTGGGCAGGACTACAAGTTAGTGTTAAACTTGGTTCGTCCCAACCAATCCTTCTGGCCATACCTGTTTTTCCTCCACCTAAATAAAAACTTTTACCCATATACTCTTTCTGAATATCTAATGGTAAATCTCTCCAATATCCTTTAGGAGGAACTAAGTCTAAAACTTCTTTTTTATACTGAGGATATTTCGAACCTTCAGATTTAGGAACATCAGAATCATATAAATCACCCTTTTTCAAAGCATCAATAAGGTTGTAAATTTTGTTATATGGTTTTGGGTATTCATAATTGATATCAATATCTTTTCTAACTCCAACCAAAATCAATCGTTCCCGCTTTTGAGGAACATTATAATTAATTGCTTTTAAAACTTTATGTGGAATAACATTATATCCAATTTCATCCAAGATAGAAATCATTCCTTCTAAAGTTTTTCCTTTTTCATGGGATAAAAGGCCTTTTACATTTTCACCAATACAAATAGGTGGCTTAACCTCATTTATTACTCTAGCAAATTCATAAAATAGAGTTCCTCGAGCGTCTTCTAAACCCAATTTTTTTCCTGCATAACTAAATGCTTGGCATGGAAATCCGCCAGTAACTACATCAACTTCACCTTTATATTTCTCAAAGTTAAAACTTTTAATATCTCCCTCTAGAACATTCCAATTTGGTCTATTTTCTCGAAGTGTTTGGCAAGCCCATTTATCTATTTCATTTAAAGCAACACATTGAATTCCTGCTTTTTCTAGACCTATTGCAAGACCACCTGCACCTGCAAATAATTCTAAAACTTTATATTGTTTTAATGGCTTTTCAAAATTATTCATAGTTTCTTCAATATCATCGTCAAATAAACCAATCAATGAATCAATCTCTGATTTTTTATATATTCTATAGTTACTAATAGGTTCTCTAGCTGCAACTAATTTTTCGTTTCTATCCCATCTTCTCAGAGTTTCTTTACTTTTTCCGAGTTTTTTTGCAGCTTCTGCTAGCGAATAATAATCTTTAATAACCATATTACACAACCTTATACAAGGGTTACAAATTTAAAAGTATTTTTTGAATAAAAAAGGTATACTGAATAAATCTTTTTAAAGAGAAAAATCACTTCCCAAAACAAACAACCGTTCCACACTTTCTTTAGTAGAAATTTCTTCAGCATGCCAAGAAAAGGTGGTTTTTGCTCCTTTTTCCCAAATACAGTTAAAGTCCTCAGGTGCTTTGTATTCACTTATAAACACTTGGTGACCAGCTCTGCTTTGTTGGCGGCACCAGTTCCAAAATTGGGTATGGTCAAATTTTAAACTATATTTTGTTGTAGTTGCATAAGGAGGATCACAATAAATTATACTGTATTTAGGAATGTCTAAATCAAGATAAGATTGACATAAGAGTTGTACTCCTTGTAAGTGAGGCACTTGCTTGGTAATATTTCGGTAGTGTTCGCCCCAATAATCACGCTTACCTTGTTTATCGCGTCGGTAACCTGCAAACCATTTACCACCAAATGAATTAAAACCAACATAACCTAATAAGTGTTTTGGGTATTGGTCTTGGTTGTATTTAATATGTCTGTACTCGTTTTCGGTCACTGATTGGGGTGGATCCCAGTTTTCATAAATCAGGGCTTGCCACATTGCCATAAGTTCCTCGTGCTGGTCATTGGCGATACGGATACCTTTGACTTTGTCTATCATGTTCATACCGCCAGCAAAAGGTTCGATGTAGGCTTGGTTAGACTCTCGGCCCTTTAAAATGATGGGCAATAAATCTTTGGCAAAACGTGCCTTGCTTCCCATGTATTTCATCTGTCTCTAGTGATTTTTAATTGTACAATAGATGAAACTACAAAAGTTAAAAAAGCTGGTAATACCCAACCTAAACTATACTTAGCAAAAGGAATGACTTCAACAAAAGGCTCAACAAATTCTCTTAATTCTATGGCACCAAGAAAATCGGGGATGCTAAAAAGTATTGTAGAGATAATTACAGCTCTAAAGATTAATGGTGTTGCTAGTTTTTCGGGCATTACATTCAGTAGTATAAGAACTATGGTGATTGGATAGATCAATAATAAAACAGGAATAGCCACGGTTATTATAGATTTAAAATCTAGCTGACCCACAACAACTCCAAGCACACAGGCTATAATTGCCGTGACCACATAAACGGTTTGAGAATCTTTGAGCAATCCTTTAAAATAATCAGCTGTACCAGCAACAATACCAATAGCGGTTGTAAAACAAGCCAATGAAATGAGAATGCTTAAAACGGTGTTTCCAAACTCTCCTAAGGACGCAATACTTATACCTCGCAATAAATTGGCACGCTGCATGTCGCTACTCAATTCTGAGTTAACCTCAATTTCAGAACCATAATAAGCCCCAACAGAAATTAAACCTGCATATATGATAAACAGCCCTGTGCCAGCTATAAAACCCGATCTTCTAATAAGTTTGCGTTTAGATTCAAACGCTTCAACTTTCATATTTTTAAAATTCAAGGATACGATAATCACAGCACCAACAACAACAGCTCCAATAGCATCAAAGGTTTGGTAACCTTCTAATATTCCGGTGACTATTGGGGTTTCAATTTGTGAAATCCCAGTTGTAAATGCCGAAGATGATAACCCAATACCAATTACAGCCAAAAGCATAATGACGATAAATGGCGTTAAAAACTTTCCGATGAGATTCAAAATTTTTGAGCGATTCAATACAAATACCAAAACAAGCGAAAAGTAAATAGCACTTGTCAATGATGGGGATGTGCCAAAAGCAGAATGAATGGCAATTTCGTGTGTGGCAGCAGCTGTTCTGGGTGATGGAATTGCAACAGCGATTATGTAAATAACAATACAGTATATTAAACTAAAAATTGGAGATACTTTTTTGCCAAAATCGAACAAAGTACCTTGTAATCTGGCATGTGCTAAAATTCCGATTATAGGAATAACCACGGCAGTAATCATAAAACCTATAGTTACCCAGAACCAATTTTCGCCTGCATTATAGCCCAATAATGGTGGTAACAACAGATTGCCTGCACCGAAAAATAGAGAGAATAAAGCAAAACTTGTAACTAATAACTCTTTACGTTGTATGTTCACTTAGTTGGTTTTTACAAGTTCTAAATCGTGAAAATCGAAACTGAAGTCAGTAATTGGCGCAATATATTTCATTGTAGCAGAGACTGCTTCCCCTTTTTCGTTAAAAGTGAATTGTACAAATACATCGGCATCATAGCTTCGGTCATTCCACTTTGCTACATAAGTCGTGGCATTGTATGGCAATAATTCGCCGAACAATCTTGGGGAGCGTTCACATTTAATACTATATCCTTTTTCATTATGTGAAATGATAATATCACCAAACCAATCATCTGTATAAGTGCCTACGATTTGTTTTGGTTTAGGCAATATTGGACTGCCTTTAATTTTTGAAACCTTAGCGTAAACATCTGCTTTTATACTATCATTATATTTAAGGTAATCTGTATTTCGAGATCCATATTTTTCCAGCCAATTTCTGTTTGCATAACCTAAATAGGAATCCTTAATCGTATTTGTTATGGTATTGAATGCAGAACCATTCATTTGATTGGTCAACACCACAATGGCTAAATCTAAATCTGGAATCATGGTAAACTGTGTTACCGTCCCTATCAACCCACCAGTATGGTAGACTTGCTTGTGCCCGCCTTTTACATCTGTAACGAACCAACCTAACCCATAACCTCGGAAGTTAGAATTGTACCAATCGCCAGGGCGAACGGTTAATGGGGTTTGTAATTGCCATAATTCATGAAAAAGTCTTGAGTCTAACAAACGTTCTCCGTTTTCAGTCACAGCATCATTCATTAAAAATTTAGCCCAAGTCATCATATCATGGACATTACTGACGATACCTCCAGCTGCATTAGCCGTTTCACTCCAATCATGCGGAATTTGGATCACCTTACCTTCAGATCTGGTATGTGCATCGATAATATTCGATTTGTCAGAGATACGATTGTACGAAGCTTTGGAGTTTTTCATACCGACAGGTTCCATAATCTTGGTTTCAATAAAGTCTTCCCAAGACAAACCACTCACACGCTTTAAAACTTCACCAGCTATTATAAACATATTGTTGTTATAAGCAAACTTGCTTCTAAATGAGGTTTCAGGTTCTAGATGTTTTACATTGTTAATCACGTCTTGTACTGTAAAATCATTTCCTTCGGGAAAAAACATTAAATCACCAGCTCCTAACCCCATACCACTTCTGTGTGTCACCAAATCCCTAACGGTAAAATGTTCTGTCACCCAAGGGTCGTGTAATTGAAATTCTGGGATATATTTACGTACGGGGTCATCCCATTGTAACTTTCCAGCATCAACCATCATGGCCAAAGCAAAACAAGTAAAACCTTTACTGTTAGAAGCTACGCCAACTAAGGTATTTGAGTTCATGTCTTTTTTAGTAGTCAATGAACGTACTCCATGACCTTTGGCATAGACTTCTTTTCCGTCTTTAAATACACCAACAGATATACCAGGTACATCGAAAGTGGTTAAGGTTTTTTGTATTAATTTATCGAGTTCTGCTTCTTCAATTTGAGCAGACAAGGAGATACTGCTTATGAGAAGAGTTAAGATTAGTAGTCGCTTTAAAATCATATAATTTTTAATATTACGTCAGTTCGAGTGTTTTTCTGTAACACAGAGCTTGTCAAAGTGGGTATAAAATTATATCGGGAATATTTTTCCGACTATTCTCTATATTAATTTTAATCAATAACTTGTTTGAACTTCACTCGAATTGAGCTCATGTTTAGTAAAGGGTAAATATAATAAATGTTAATGATGAATAGGTTGCTAAAATACTTTCAAGACATATCTTTGTTATTGTGATTATAGCAAATAAAAATAGTAACATCCACTACACAGAATCTGGTGCAGGTTCTGCGATTGTTTTATTACATGGTTTTTTGGAAACAAGTATGATGTGGAAGAATTTTATACCAGAATTATCTAAAAACAACCGAGTCGTTTGTATTGATTTATTGGGTCATGGGCAAACAGATTGCATCGGTTACATACATACTATGGAAGCTATGGCAGATGCTGTTCTTGCAGTTTTAAAGCACTTAAAAGTCAAAACTGCAAAGTTTATCGGTCACTCAATGGGAGGTTATGTTGCATTAGCTTTAGCAGAAAAACAACCACAACTTTTTAGTGGCCTGTTCTTAATGAATTCTACGTTTAATGCTGATGCAGAAGATCGAAAGCTAATGAGAACTCGTGCAATTAAAATGACACATACTAACTACGAAAATTTAGTGCGCATGTCTTTTGCTAATTTATTTGCTCCTGAAAGTAAAATAAAATTTAAACACGATTATGAGAAGGCTTTGCAAGTAGCATTGGGAACTTCGGTGCAAGGTTATATTGCAGCACAAGAAGGCATGAAATTAAGACCCAATAGATTTAAGGTTTTTATTGGGTTAAACGGTAAAAAACTAATTTTGACAGGAAGAAAAGATGCACTTGTTAATACTGAAGGAATTAAACTCCAAATTAAAGGCACATCTGTTATTCACGAAGAACTATCTGAAGGTCATATGAGCCATATTGAAAATAAAACAGAATTAACTTACATAATAAAACATTTCATCGAAAAATAAATCATTTAAACGTTTTTTGTAAATATATTTTCTAAGTTTATACCACTAAATTCAACCAAGTTAGATATAAAACAACCTACTTATGCCTAATAAATTATACTGCGACTTCTTCGGCCATAATTATCAAGAGACAAAAAAGGTAACCAACCATGTTAAAGAGTACACTTGTAAACGTTGTAAAAAACAGCTAACCACAAATAGTAACGGTAAGCTTACAGAATTGACTCCAAAATTTCAAGAGATAAACTCAGCTTTAGAACGCATTTACAATAATAGAATGATGCGTTTGAAGCAAAAACCTATCAGTTCATCGATTTGTTGATTGTTAACAACCTGTGAACAACTTGTTTTCTTATATTTAGTTTCCTAAACCGATCTTAATCTCCATAAGACTACGAAGCTAAAATGAAAAATGTTTACTGCTCATTATTTGGTCATGACTATTCAGTGTCCAAAAACGTGACTTACCACGTAAAAGAGTACAAGTGTAAAAATTGCAAGTCAGAAATGACAATAGATGGTAACGGAAAGTTCATTCCGCTTACACCAAAATTCAAAGAAATAAATTCTGTATTAAATCGCGTTCATAACAAACGCTTAGAAAAAAGTCAAAGACTTCTTATGATGGATTATTAAGAGCATTCCACCCTTTTGCTATTATCGGTATTTTCTCCTCAGCTCTTGTCACTAAATGCATACCTCTATCTTCCTCGGTCATGTAACCTATAACCGTAAGATTTGGGTTTCCTTTAATCTTTGGGAAATCTTCTTGAGAAATTGTCATTAATAACTCGTAATCCTCGCCACCGTTTAAAGCTATTGTTGTACTATCAATATTAAATTCTTCACAGGTAGATATCACTTGAGGATCTAATGGAATTTTATTTTCATATATGTCTACACCAACTTTGCTTTGCTTGCACAAATGAATAATTTCAGAAGACAGTCCGTCGCTTATATCTATCATGCTGGTTGGTTTTACTTCGAGTTGATTCAATAATTCTACAATATCCTTTCTTGCTTCTGGCTTTAATTGACGTTCAATAATATAGCTGTACATGGAAAGATCTGGTTGATTGTTTGGGTTAACTTTAAAGACTTCTTTTTCACGTTCCAATACTTGTAATCCCATATAAGCACCACCAATATCACCAGAAACCACCAATAAGTCATTGGGCTTAGCTCCAGATCGTAAAACTTTATTGTCCTTCTCAACTTTACCAATTGCAGTAATAGAGATGACCAAACCAGAAGTTGAAGATGTTGTGTCACCACCAACAACATCTATATTGTATAGTTTTGCTGCGGTAGTTATGCCTGCATATAATTCTTCTAAGGCTTCTAGAGGAAAACGATTAGAAACGGCAATAGATACCGTAACCTGAGTTGCTATCGCATTCATTGCGTAGATGTCCGATAGGTTTACCATTATGGCTTTATACCCTAGGTGTTTTAAAGGTACGTAGCTTAAATCAAAATGTACACCCTCCATCAATAAGTCTGTAGAAATCACAACATTTTTCTTTTCAAAATTTAAAACTGCTGCATCATCTCCTATGCCTTTTACAGTAGACTTTTGATTGATTTCAAAATGTGCTGTGAGGTGTTCAATAAGTTTAAATTCACCCAATTCACTCAAAGGGGTTCGCTTTGGATTTTTGTCTTCTATCATGTTGCAAAAGTATTATGCTTTTTTAAATAATTTAGTGATAATTAACGTTATTTATACTGTGTTTATAGTCAAATGTAAAATTTACTGTAAATTGCTAAAAAAAAGATTATGAAATTAATACTTCGTGCGCTGGTAATTTTACTGGTACTGTTTTCTGTAAACTGTTCGGACGACGATGATAATTCTGGTAATAATCAAACTGCAAATTTCCCATGTGTTAATGGTTTTGCTAATGGTCATCCCTGTAATGGTTTTGATTTAATGAGCCATATTCCAATTGATGTACTTGGAGGAGATGGTGCGGAAGGTAATGATTCCTGGGGCTGGACAGATCCACAAACAGGAAAGGAGTATGCCTTGGTAGGCACATCAACTAATGCAGCTTTTGTGGATATGACTGATCCTGCTAACCCTGTTTTGCTAGGGGTATTACCTACAGCTACAGTAAATAGTGATTGGAGAGATATTAAGACCTATAATAATCATGCCTTTATTGTAAGTGAAGCTGCTGGTCATGGTATGCAAGTATTCGATTTAACACGTTTAAGAAATGTTGCCAATCCACCAGAAACATTTACAGCAGACGCCAATTACACTGAGTTTGGAAAGGCACACAATATTGTCATTAACGAAGATAGTGGCTTTGCTTATGCTGTAGGCACTACAACTTTTAGTGGCGGTCCTCATTTTATAAATATCCAAAATCCAACCAGTCCTATTGCTGCTGGCGGTTATGCGGACGATGCTTACTCTCATGATGCACAGGTCGTTACGTATAACGGCCCAGATACAGACCATACAGGTAAAGAAATTTTAATTGGAAGCAACGAAAATGAAGTGGTTATTGTAGATGTATCGGATAAAGACAATCCTGTTCAAATTTCTACAATAGATTATAGTAATATTGGATACACACATCAGGGTTGGTTCACGGAAAATATGGAATACTTTTTATTGGGAGATGAAGTTGATGAGATTGACTTTGGAATCAACTCAAGGACTATTGTTTTCGATTTCACGGATTTGGATGATCCAGTATTTCATATGGAATATTTAGGGCCGACTGCTGCGATAGATCACAACGGTTATGTTGTTGGTAACACCTTCTATGTTGCCAATTACACTGCAGGGGTTAGAGCTGTTGACATTTCCAACATTGCTTCTGGAATTATGGTAGAATCTGGCTTTATAGATACGTATATACCAAATGACAATACAGCATTTAATGGAGCTTGGAATATCTATCCGTTTTTTGCAAGCGGTAATATGGTTGTAAGTGATATTGACGGTGGATTATTCATTGTTAGACCATCAGAATAATTATGCGTTTTAAAGGTTTGTCATGTCTATATGCTACGCTTTCTTTGTTGTTGCTCTTTTGCTGTAGCAACGACGATTCAACAAAACGTTCTGTTGATACAAATATTACCTTTGTAAAAACTTATGGGGGTACAAAAAACGATAGTGGACAAGCGGTTGTAAATACTACAGATGGAGGCTATGCTATTTTAGGGTATACCCAAAGTAATGATGAAGATATTACTGATAAACAAAATGAAAGTTTTGATTATTGGGTCATGAAATTTGATGCCCAAGACAACTTGCAATGGCAAAAAACTTATGGTGGATCTTTGGATGAAAGAGGGAGTGATATTATTCAAACTGAAGATGGGGGTTATGCGCTTTTAGGTTATAGTTTTAGTAACGATGGTGATGTTGCTGAAAATTCTGGATTACAAGATTATTGGCTAGTGAAGCTAGATATGGGCGGTAATATTGTTTGGGAAAAATCGTTTGGTTATCAAGGTGCTGATTCAGGAATATCAGTGATTCAAACAAATGATCAAGGTTATTTAATTACTGGTGTTCTGGATGTTACAGCTTCTGGTGGTGAAGGGAATACATCACGAACGGCCAACAGACATGCAGGTGGTGATTATTGGGTATTAAAGTTGGATGCTTCAGGAAACTTGGAATGGAGCAAATACTTTGGAGGTAACTTTACTGATACGCCTTATGGTGTTATTCAGACTGATGATAATGGTTATATAGTTGTGGGCAGTTCCGATAGTGACGATACTGATATTTCGGGCAATAAAGGAACGTATGATTTTTGGGTGCTAAAAATTTCTTCAGTTGGTGATATGGTTTGGGAAAAATCTTTTGGAGGTACTCAAATTGATGAAGCAAGGGCAATTGTAAAAGCAGATGATGGCAATTATCTCATTGCGGGAGATACTAGAAGCGATGATACTGATATTTCAGAAAATAATGGAGCCGCCGACCTGTGGCTTATAAAAATAACACCTAGCGGTGATTTAATTTGGGAAAAAACCATAGGAGGTAGTAACTTTGATGTGTCACGTGCCATGGTAAAATCTCAAAATGACGGATTTTTGCTGGCTGGCAGTTCTAGAAGTAACGATACGGATGTCTCCAATAACCAAGGTCAAAATGATGCTTGGGTACTTAAGGCCGATACAAACGGTAATTTGAAATGGGAAACCACTGTTGGAGGTTCAAACATTGATTTTGCATATAGTATTACAGAACTTAATGACGGCTCGGTAATTGCTGTTGGTGACTCTACCAGTAACAATGGGGATATATTAGAAAACAAAGGGTTTACCGATTTGTTAATCATAAAAATCAATTGAAAAATAAAAATTAAAAAAAGAAAAAGGAAAAGAAAATGAAAACTCGTTACAATAATCAATTTAATAAACAGACTTTACTAATTCTTCTAGTTTTAGGGTTAAGTTTTGCCTCATGTAGCTCAAATACAGATAGTATTCAAGACTTTAAAGTCTCTACTACGTTTAAATTTACACATAACTGGGAGGGTGACCCTGTAACAAATTCAGATTTTAATGATATTAAATATACTAATCAAAATGGGGACATGCTGAGCATAGAACGCTTACGTTATGTAATCTCAAATATTACATTTACGGATTCGCAAGGTGAGGATTTAACCTTTAATACACATTACTTAATTGATGTTACCGAGAATGATGGTTTAAGTTTTAATTTAAGCTCGCTTGTTCCAGTAGGTGATTACAGTAATATATCCTTCACATTTGGATTAGACAATACCTATAACGCAGGAAATTACCCAGATTTGAATGCCGAAAATTTCAATGTGCCTGATAACTTGGGTGGCGGCTATCATTACATGCAGTTTGATGGCAAATATTTAGACGAAAATTCAGATGAACAGGGGTTTAACTACCATGCAATCAGAGCTGTAGATGACCCTGGTACAAACCCTACATTTCCACAAGACACTTTTTTTACTGTAAATTTGGGTCCTATATCCATAGATAATGTTGTTGAAATTGAGGTAAAGGCCAATTTAGCTCAATGGTTTAGGAGCCCTAATGTATGGGATCTCAATGTTTATAACCAAATGTTAATGCCAAATTCTAGCGCTCAGATTATGATGTACGAAAATGGTCAAAATGTATTTTCATTAGGATTTGTGACACAGTAAAAAGTGAGAAATGAGGAAAGCGTATTTTTTGGTTTTAATTCTATGGACCTGTCTGGGTTGCTCAAATGATGATTCTGGTTATGAGCCTACTCCTCAACCTTTAGATATTCCCAAAATTTTTTCCGACAACATAATCCCACCTGTTATTCCAACAGGTAATAAGCAAACAGTTGAGGGAGTTGCATTAGGAAAAAGACTTTTCTTTGACAGAATTCTATCGGCTGATGGCACAAAATCTTGCGCCTCTTGCCATTCGCCTCAAAGTGCATTTACAGATAACTCACCAACCAGTGTAGGTGTTGATGGTATAGCAGGAACTCGAAATTCTATGCCGTTATTTAATTTAGCATGGAATTATAGTGAACATTTTGCTTGGGATGGAAAAGAACTCAGTCTAGAGCGACAAGCTGAAGAACCTGTGCAAAACCCAGTTGAATTACATAGCAATTGGGACAATGTTGTACAACGACTACAGGCACATCCCGAATATCCAGAACTGTTTAGGTTGGCATTTGAGACGTCAACCATTACAAAGGAATTGACTACAAAAGCCATTGCTCAATTTGAGCGTACACTTATTTCTGCGAACTCAAAATTTGATAAATATTCTTTAGGTCAAGCAATGTTGACATCTCAAGAATTAAATGGTTTGGATATTTTTCTGAGAGAAGATAAAGGGGATTGTTTTCATTGTCATGGAAATCCTAACAGCCCACTTTGGACAGATAATGACTTTCACAACAATGGTTTAGACAGTAATTTTACGGATTTAGGATTAGGTGCTGTAACTGGCGACCCCAACGATAATGGTAAATTCCGCTCACCTTCTTTACGCAATTTGGCATATACAGCACCATACATGCACGATGGTAGATTTACAACTTTAGACGAAGTTATTGATCATTATAGTGAAGGACTTCAAGATTCATCAACCATAGATCCTTTAATGAAACAGATAGATCAAGGAGGAGTACAATTATCACCACAGGAAAAAGCAGATTTAAAAGCATTTTTATTGACACTTTCTGACCCTTTATTTCTTAACAATCCTGATTTTCAAAATTAAATCTTGTAAGAATAATATACTTTTATTGGGTATTTCATCGAAAAATAAAGTATTTGAGCATTACTTGTATAAGAATTGCCTAAATTTTCAATCCCAAATTACTTTAGATGAAACCTACTTTAAAAAGAGCACTTCCTTGTGCTGTATTTGGTCATAATTATATAAAATCCAAAACATATGCAGACCATACTGCAGAACTTAGCTGTTGTCATTGTAATACCGTTGTAAAAACTGATATACATGGTAATTTTGAAGAGTTTAATATTACCAACAAAGACATTCAATCTACACTTAGGCAATTATTTCATTTAAAGCTTCAAATCTCAAAACCAAATTTCTTGGATAATCGATAGGCAAATTCTATGAAATCATATGCTAATATAATGTTAGTAAATATGGTTAAACCTTCGTTAAATTGTATATTTGCATTCTATTTAGAACTAATCTAGTTAAATTTTATGATTAAAGTTTCTGAACAAGCAAAGAAAAAAGTCATGGAACTCATGACGGATGATGGCTACAATCCAAGCACAGACTATGTTAGGGTAGGTGTTAAAAGTGGTGGCTGTTCTGGTTTGTCTTACGATTTAAAATTCGACAATGCCCAAGTAGAAGGGGACAAAGTTTTTGAAGACAATGGTGTAAAAATTATTGTCGATAAGAAGAGTTTTTTGTACTTAATTGGTACAACATTAGAATATTCAGGAGGATTGAACGGAACAGGTTTTGTGTTTAATAACCCTAATGCAAATCGCACCTGTGGTTGTGGAGAATCATTTTCTCTGTAAGTCCATTCTAACCTTTCCAGAGGAAAGAATATAAAATGAAATTAAAACATGAGCAAATATACTGAAGACGATTTAAGGGAAGAGTTAAAAACCAAAGAATACGAATATGGTTTTTATACAGATATAGAATCTGAAACATTTCCTAATGGTTTAAATGAAGATATCGTTAGAGCAATTTCTAAAAAGAAGGAAGAACCAGAATGGATGACCGAATGGCGACTTGAAGCCTTCAAAGTTTGGAAAGAAATGACAGAGCCAGAATGGGCAAATGTGCATTACAAAAAACCAGACTTTCAAGCAATCTCTTATTATTCAGCCCCAAACAGCAAACCAAAATATGATAGTTTAGATGAGGTTGACCCTGAGCTTTTGGCAACTTTTGAAAAACTGGGCATATCCTTAGATGAGCAAAAGAAACTTGCTGGTGTAGCGATGGATGTTGTTGTAGATTCAGTCTCTGTGGCGACGACTTTTAAAAAGACCTTAGCGGAAAAAGGAATCATCTTTATGAGTATCTCTGAAGCCATACAAGAATATCCAGAATTGGTAAAGAAATATATTGGTACTGTTGTTCCTCAAAAGGATAACTTTTACGCAGCATTAAATTCTGCCGTATTTAGTGATGGTAGCTTCTGTTATATTCCAAAAGGAGTGCGTTGTCCTATGGAATTATCAACCTATTTTAGAATTAACCAAGCGGGTACAGGTCAATTTGAAAGGACTTTAGTAATTGCAGACAAAGGCGGTTATGTGAGTTATTTAGAAGGTTGTACAGCACCAAGTAGAGATGAAAATCAATTACATGCTGCTGTTGTTGAGTTAATTGCACTTGACGATGCAGAAATAAAATATTCAACAGTACAAAACTGGTACCCTGGTAATGCTGAAGGTAAAGGTGGCGTTTACAACTTTGTGACTAAAAGAGGACTTTGTGAAAACAATGCAAAAATCTCTTGGACACAAGTTGAAACAGGCTCTGCTGTAACTTGGAAATATCCATCTTGTGTGCTAAAAGGGGATAACTCAGTTGGTGAATTTTATTCTATAGCAGTAACAAATAATTATCAGCAAGCAGATACAGGTACCAAAATGATTCATTTGGGCAAGAATACAAAGTCTACTATAATATCTAAAGGGATCTCTGCAGGTAAGTCACAAAATTCTTATAGGGGCTTGGTACAAATTAGTTCTAGAGCAGACAATGCACGAAACTTTTCGCAATGCGATAGCCTGTTAATGGGCAATGAGTGTGGCGCGCACACATTTCCGTATATAGAAGCTAAAAATAAATCGGCTCAAATTGAGCACGAAGCTACAACAAGTAAGATTGGGGAAGATCAGATCTTCTATTGCAACCAACGTGGTATCGATACTGAAAAAGCCATTGCCTTGATTGTTAATGGGTTTAGTAAAGAAGTGCTTAACAAGTTACCAATGGAATTTGCCGTTGAAGCTCAAAAATTATTAGAAATAAGTTTAGAAGGTTCTGTAGGTTAAAATGAATGAAAATATTGAGCCTATAAGCGTCCATTATTAATTATTATAAACTATGAAAAGATTAGTAATACTTTTTTTAATGACAATCACTTCGGTTGCTTGTAAAAGTGAAAAGAAAGAGGAAGTAAATTTGGAAGAAAACAGAGCAAAGTCCTATGACCAAAATGATGGCTTTGTTACTATGAAGGGGGAGTTTGTGTACTATGCAGACGCTGCTGTTTTTCAGACAGCTAATGAAATTTACGGTGTTGTTATAGATGATAATATGCACCAACTAGAAGCCCAAGTAAAACCACTGAAAAAAGAGGCTACGGATATGGTACCTGTCACAATTAGAGTAAGAAAATTTGAGAAACCTAAAGGAGAAGAAGGTTGGCCATTCCGAGTGGAAATAAAAGAAATATTAAAGGTGGAAGCACCAGACCCAAATAAAGAAGACGTTATAAAACTAGCAAACTAAAAGACAATGTTAAAGATAAATAACTTACATGCAAGTGTAGAGGATAAAGCAATTCTTAAAGGTATAAACCTTCATGTTAAGCCAGGTGAAGTACATGCTATAATGGGGCCAAATGGTTCAGGTAAAAGTACTTTGGCATCAGTTGTTGCAGGAAAAGAAGAATATGAAGTCGATGAAGGAGAAATTCTGTTAAATGGAGAAAATATTGATGAGTTAGGGCCAGAAGAACGTGCGCACAAAGGAGTATTTTTATCATTTCAGTATCCTGTAGAAATTCCTGGAGTTAGTGTAACTAACTTTATGAAAACTGCAATCAACGAAACCCGAAAAGCTAAAGGGTTAGAGGATATGCCTGCTAACGAAATGCTTAAGATGATTCGTGAGAAATCTGAGATGTTAGAGATAGATCGCAAGTTTTTATCGCGTTCGCTTAACGAAGGATTTTCCGGTGGTGAGAAGAAACGTAACGAAATCTTTCAAATGGCAATGCTAGAACCAAAGCTGGCAATCTTAGACGAGACAGATTCTGGATTGGATATCGATGCACTTCGTATCGTTGCAAATGGTGTAAATAAGTTAAAGTCTAAGGATAATGCAGTAATAGTTATTACCCACTATCAAAGGCTATTAGATTACATTGTGCCAGATTATGTACATGTGTTGCACGATGGAAAAATTGTAAAATCAGGATCTAAAGATTTAGCCCACGAATTAGAAGCTAAAGGTTACGATTGGATTAAAGAAGAGGTAAACGCTTAATACTTTAAGTTTGTCATTCCTGCGAATGCAGGAATTCACATAAAATAAGTGATAAAATAAAAAAGATTCCTGAGAAGACAGGAATGATAAGAATTATGAGTTTAAAAGAAAAGTTAGTATCTTCTTTCATGGCATTTGAAAATATGGTGGACATTGATTCGCCCGTCCATGATATTAGAACTGAGGCAATTAAAAGCTTTGAGACTGAAGGTTTCCCGACCAAGCGACAAGAAGCATGGAAGTACACCTCATTAAATTTGGTTTTAAAACACGATTATAGTGTGTTCCCTAAGCACGAAAACGCTTTGGAATTTAAGGATGTAAAAAAATATTTTATACATGAAATTGATTGCTATAAAATCATTTTTATCGATGGTAAGTATTCTTCACACCTTTCACAGACCACACACGATGGTATTGATGTTTGCTTGATGTCAGCAGCTTTGTCGAAGCCAAAGTATAGATTGGTGATTGAAAATTACTTCAATAAAATTGCATCTAAAGATGGATTATCTTCTTTAAACACAGCGTTTTCAGCAGAAGGCGCTTATATTCATATTCCAAAAAACAAGTTGGTTGAGAAACCGATTCAAATTATACACTTTTCTACTGGTAATGAAGCTGCTTTAATGCTTCAACCACGCAATTTAGTTGTGGTGGGAGAGAATTCTCATGTTCAGATTATTGAACGTCACCAGAGTTTAACTGATAACCCTGTTTTAACCAATAGTGTTACCGAAATCTTCACTAACAAACGTGCTATTGTAGATTATTATAAAATTCAGAATGACAGAGAAAGCGCATCTTTAATAGATAATACTTTTGTAAATCAAAAACAAGAAAGTTTAGCGAAGGTGCATACATTTTCTTTTGGCGGCAAACTAATTAGAAACAATCTCAACTTTTACCAAAATGGCGAACGTATCGATTCAACCATGAAAGGTATTACCATTATTGGCAACAAGCAACATGTGGACCATAACACATTGGTACATCACATAGAACCAAATTGTGAAAGTCATCAAGACTACAAAGGTATTTTTGATGATAGCTCAACAGGTGTTTTTAATGGAAAAGTTGTCGTTGAAAAAGAGGCTCAGAAAACCAATGCGTTTCAAGCAAATAACAACATTCTTATAAGTGACAAAGCAAGTATCAATACAAAACCACAGTTAGAGATTTTTGCTGACGATGTAAAATGTTCTCATGGTTGTACTATTGGTCAGCTAGACGAGAGCGCAATGTTTTATTTACGTTCTCGTGGTATTCCAGAAAAAGAAGCCAGAGCGTTGTTAATGTTTGCGTTTAGTAATAATGTTTTAGACTCAGTGAAGATTCCTGAAATTAAAAATAGAATCACAAAGATTATTGCCAATAAACTAGGTGTAAATATTGGGTTTGATTTGTAAGACATGCCGATAAGCTTTTTCTGCTTGTTAACTAGCTGACTTTCTGCAATCTATAAAATAGAAAACCACTCAAAAAATACAGCAGTATATCTATATAATCAGCGGTATACCTCAAGTAGTATTTAGGTAGTACATACTCAAAAAGAAGGCTGTACAAAAGGCACAAATACAAAATGAGATAAAGTGGAATTTGGTAATCACTTTCGTTTTTTGTGAACTTTATAGTGTATAGGCTAATCGTTAAACTTATTGGGATTATTAAAAAATCGTTTACGTAATTGTTGATTAAAGCAGGAAGTGAAATCGTCAATTGTTGGGCAACATAAATCGTTGTGCCAAGGATTACGGAGATTATAAAATAAAGATTTAGATATGTCTTCATCTATTTAAATTTTTCAATAATCTGTTTATCCTGCTGCGATGGCAAATATTAGCCAAGCCAAAAAAGCTCCAATAGCACTGACAACAACAAAACCTGAGTAGAGCAACCAGCCCAATGCACGATAGGCTAAAAAGTGATGTCCTTTAAGGTTTTCGATAAAACTAGGCGGTTCTTTCTTTACAGCTTCAATTCTTTTTTTACTCTCTTTTTTTATATGTGCTTTACGGCGTTCTTCATATGAAATTACAGCACCACAATTTTTACAAGACTCTCTGTTTTCATTATAAACACCACAAGAGATGCATTTTATTATACGTTTTTTAGCCATTTTGTTCTTTATTATCACTTTTTTCTAAGATATTATCCAAAAAATAGTCTATCTAAGGTAGATTCAATAAAATACAAATATACCCAATCAAATACTGAATTTACTCTTAAAGCATTGTTATAAGTTTTAGATTAAGAGCTTTGCTTTGTACCTTTGCACATGGATTTGAAAGTTATGTTAGACGTACAAAAACTCAGAAAGGATTTCCCAATCCTTAACCGTGAGGTTAATGGTAAACCATTGGTCTATTTTGATAATGCAGCTACCTCACAAACACCAAAACAGGTTATTGATGTTATTATAGACTATTATTCTAACTACAATGCCAATATTCATAGAGGAGTACATCGTCTAAGTCAAGAAGCAACAGATGCCTACGAACAAGCACGTATTAAAATTCAACACCATTTTAATGCAAAACACGCTTACGAGATTATTTACACTGCAGGCACAACACACAGTATAAATTTGGTTGCCAATGGCTTTTCGTCATTATTAAAAAAAGGGGATGAAATCATGGTTTCAGCCTTAGAGCATCATAGTAATATAGTGCCTTGGCAGATGTTGTGCGAAAGAACTGGAGCAACATTGAAGGTCATTCCAATGAATGAAAATGGGGAATTGGTACTTTCGGAATTCGATTCGCTTTTAAATGAAAAAACAAAGCTTGTTTTTGTCAATCATATATCTAATGCTTTAGGAACCATAAACCCTATTGAATATATAATTGAAGAATCCCACAGGGTTAATGCAGCTGTGTTGGTAGATGGCGCACAATCTTGTCCGCATATAAAACCAGATGTTCAGGCGTTAGATGTGGATTTTTATGTGTGTTCTGCTCATAAAATGTGTGGTCCAACGGGTGTGGGGATGCTTTATGGTAAAGAAGAATGGTTAAAGAAGCTGCCGCCATACCAAGGTGGTGGAGAAATGATTGCAGAAGTATCTTTTGAAAAAACAACATACGCAGATTTACCACATAAATTTGAAGCTGGCACACCTAATATTGCTGGTGGAATTGCCTTTGGTGCAGCAATAGATTATATGAACAGTATAGGTTTTGAAAATATAGCCAATTATGAAAACGAACTTCTAGAATACGCTACTGAGCAATTACTTCAAATAGATGGTTTAAAGATCTATGGAACTGCTAAAAATAAAACTTCAGTTATTTCTTTTAATGTGGGTAACATTCACCCTTATGACATCGGAACAATTTTAGATAAAATGGGTATTGCCGTACGTACAGGCCATCATTGCGCACAACCTATTATGGATTATTACAAAATCCCAGGCACCATTAGAGCGTCTTTTATGTTTTATAATACTAAAGAAGAGATTGATCTATTTATTGCTTCCCTTAAAAAGGCAATATTGATGTTGTTGTAAGAATTTGGCATCAAAATTGCACTTTATAGATTTTAAATAATATACAATATGAAATTTTTATTTAGTTTACTGGCACTTATAGTACTAACAGAATCTTGTAGCTCAACAAAAGAGACCGTTATTTCAGATAGCGACCAACAAAAAAGCAGTATGGCAAAACAGATACCTTCTGGAACTTTTACAATTAAAAAAATGGAGGCGAATGAAAATATATCTGAAGAGCTCACCATAACTTTTGATAAGTCTTCAAATAAAGTATCTGGATTTTCTGGCTGTAACGTCTTTTTCGGAAATTACACTATTGATGGTAACACTATTAGATTTGGTGTTATAGGGTCTTCAAAAAAATATTGCGCAGGAGATAAAAACACTTCTGAGCGCAAGCTTTTTCAAATATTAGACAAGGTTGACAGCTTCACTATAGATGGTAATACCATTATTTTATCAGAAGGCACAACACTATTGTTAAAAGCAATTCAAGAAAAAGGCAACTCAAAGCAAAAGACTATTGGAGGTAAAAAATAGAATACTAAATTGCCTGTAAGAACCATTTAGAAAAACATAATTAAATCATAGTGATTTTGTAATTTTACAGCAAAGTATTAGACTATGACAATTCAAGAAGTCCAAAACGAAATTATAGAAGAGTTTTCAATGTTTGAAGATTGGGAAGAACGCTATCAATACATGATAGATTTAGGCAAAACCCTCCCTCTCATTGACGAAAAGTACAAAACCGAAGACAATATTATAAAAGGCTGTCAAAGTAAGGTTTGGGTACATGCAGACATGAATGATGATAAAGTAAGATTCACTGCAGATAGCGATGCAATTATTACCAAGGGAATAATTGCAATACTTATCAGGGCATTCTCTAATCAGCATCCAAACGATATTATTGAAGCCAATACGGATTTCATTGATAAAATAGGTTTAAAAGAACACTTATCACCAACTAGGGCAAATGGTTTGGTGAGTATGATAAAACAAATAAAGCTATATGCTATAGCATACCAAACTCAATTAAACTAATTTGGTTTGCCGTTCCTGCTAATGGGGACATCGATATTAAACAAGTAAAGTTCCTATTTCTATGGGAATGAAAAAAATAATTTTTATATGAGCGATACAACAATAGATACGAATGTGCTGGGAGATAAAATCGTGAGAGTTTTGAAAACTATATATGATCCCGAAATCCCAGTAGATATTTACGAATTAGGATTAATTTACGATGTTTTTGTAAATGAAGATTACGATGTAAAAATCCTTATGACATTAACAACACCAAACTGCCCGGTTGCAGAAACTTTACCTCTTGAGGTCGAAGAAAAAGTAAAATCTCTCAACGATGTTAAAGATGCCGAGGTAGAAATTACATTTGACCCGCCATGGTCACAAGATTTAATGAGTGAGGAAGCAAAGCTCGAATTAGGAATGCTCTAATAAGTTACACAAACATGTCGAAAATAGGAATTGACTCCATAGCATTTTATGTACCACAGCTTTATGTCTCAATGGATGATTTGGCAGAAAGAAGAGGTATTCCTGCCGAAAAGTTAAAACGTGGTTTAGGGCTTCAAAAAATGTCAGTGCCAAATGTTGGCGAAGATGTGGTAACCTTTGCTTCTAATGCTTTGCTAAATCTTATTGAGCAAAATAATCTCAACCCTAATGATATTGGCCGAGTATATTTAGGTACAGAAAGTGCAGTTGATGGCTCAAAACCATCAGCTACCTATGCCGTTGAAATTGTAGAAAACAAATTAGCTTCAAAGTATGGTGGCCGTAGTTTTAAACACTGCGATATTTTAGACATGACCTTTGCATGTGTTGGTGCTGTTGATGCCATGCACAATAGTTTGGATTGGGTAAAGCAAAACCCTCAACGAAAAGCTGTTATTATAGCTTCTGATGTTTCTAAATACGATTTAAACTCTACTGGGGAATATACACAGGGTGCTGGTGCTGTAGCAATTTTAGTTGCACATAATCCAGCAATTTTAGCAATAAATGATACTTGGGGTATTGCATCAAAAAGCGAAGGTGATTTTTTTAAGCCACGACGAACATACAAAAAAACCGAGCTTTTAAAAACGGTATTTAAGGACTTGAACTTAGACACATCGGATAAGAAAATTGAAGACTTTTTAAATGCATCTTCATCCGAATTTTGGTCAGACAATAATGATTTGGTTGAGGTTTTTAAAGAAGAACCCGTATTTGATGGACAGTTTTCTAACACATGTTATAGTGATAGAATTACGGAAGCTATTGCACATTTTAATGCACAAAAGAAAACAGACTTTACCACACAATGGCAACAGTTTATTTTCCATTTGCCATATGCCTACCATGGGAGACGCATTATATTTAATAATTGGCTTAACTGGATAAATAACACTGAAACGTACACAGTTTTAGAGAATGAAGTAGGAAGACTAGAAACTTCAGATAAAAAAGAGTGGCAAAAACGCGCGTATAAATCACAGGTTTACAATGAATTTATAAATTCAAAAATTGTATCGGGTGAGTTGGCATCTTCAGAAATTGGTAACATGTATACAGCTTCAATTTTTATGTCATTTTTAAGCTATTTGTCATATAGTTTAAATACTTCAAAAGCAATTACTGGAGACACAGTTGGTTTTATAAGCTATGGAAGTGGTTCAAAATCAAAAGTTTTTGAAGGTACAATGCAACTCAACTGGGCTTCAAAATTAAAAGATGTTCAGCTGTTTGAGTATTTGGAAAACAGAACCGCTATTGATGTATCCACCTACGAAAAAATTCACCGTTCTCAATTAGAAACAGCGGTATATGATGGTAGTAAAATTGCTTTGGACTATATTGAAAAAGAAGACACCAATTATGGCTTGCGTCGTTATAAAGTGAATTGATATTATGGAGGGTGAAATTGTAAATAGAGTTGCAAATAGTAAGCTTAAGGTTATAGATCTCGAAGATTATTATCCAGAGGGAAAACGTATCCTTTTTGATATTAAGGATTGGCTGCTAGAAGGTTTAGTGCTACGAGAAAAAGATTTTAGAGCTTCGGTGACTGAGCACGATTGGTCGCAGTACCAAGATTGTTATGTGGCTTTGTACTGTTCAACTGATGCTATTGTACCAGATTGGGCGTATATGCTTATTTCTTTACAACTTCAAGATTATTCTAAATTAACCGTTATTGGTTCATTAGAACATTTAGAATCTATTATTTACACTTCGATTATTTCCGATTTAGATATATCTGATTATAAGGATATACCAGTGATTATTAAAGGGTGTTCTCACAAACCTGTACCTGCAAATGCTTTGGTCTTATTGTCTCAGCGATTAAAACCTGTAGCAAAATCCATCATGTTTGGTGAGGCGTGTTCTTCAGTGCCTCTTTTCAAAAAGAAAAAAATGTGACTTTTTCTAAATTTTATGTCATAGTAATAGTTTCGTAACTGTACGGAATTATTTACCAGAAATCAATAAAGATTTATATTTGCAAATTAATAACAACTAGGATTTACTAAATTTTAATTCACTATGAACAAAAAAATATTTTTATCAGTACTCTTAATGTTTGCCATTACATTAGGTTTTTCACAAACAAAAGAAGAATTACAAGCTCAAAAAGCTGAAAAACAAGCAGAAGCTGATAAGTTTAAAGCAGAGGCAGATGCCATACAAGCTCAGATAGATGCATTGCCAGGATGGCGCGTTGGAGCTTTTGGAACTATCGGTGGGAGTTTGTCTAACTTTAGTAAATGGTATGCGCAAGGAGCACCAAATAACCAATCTGGTGCCATTGGATTTACAGTTAATGCTTTTGCCAATAAAATTGAAGACAAGTATTTTTGGAGAAATAGTTTAAATACAAACCTAAACTGGACAAAATTAGATAATAAGGATAACCCAAATGACAGTGATGATTTTGAGCCAACAACAGATGTGTTTAATATATCATCTTTATATGGAAGACGATTAAACGAAAAATGGGCTGTTTCTGGTTTGGCCGAATATAGAACTACAATATTGAACAACTTTAATGACCCCGGTTATTTAGATGTCGGTGTTGGTTTTACATGGACACCAATTACAGATTTAGTTGTGGTAATACATCCTGCAAACTATAACTTTGTATTCTCTAGTGGTGATACCGTTTTCGATTCGTCTTTTGGTGCTAAGGTTGTTGCTGATTATACAAGGCAAATAGGTAAGGTTAATTTTAAGACCAACTTTTCTACTTTCCAAAGTTATGAAGATAGTGACCTCTCTAGCTGGACATGGATTAACTCTTTTGCCTATACATTTTGGAAAGGTATTGGTGTAGGTTTTGATTTTGGATTACGTAGCAACAAACAAGAAGCAGCTAACTTTCAAGGTGTAGCTTTAGAAGATGCAGATAACGATATTCAAAGTTACTATACTGTAGGTTTAAGCTATAGTTTCTAAATAACAATAACGGCTATCAAAAAAAAGCTGGCCAAAATGTCTTTATTTCTGTCATTTCTATTACACTCAATGTGACAGCTTTAATTTTTATTGACTTTTTAGTCAGCTTTTTTTTATGCTATATCGTCTACATCTGGATAAAGGAAATGATTGTATGGAAATCTGGTTATATGAATTTCCCGTACTTCTTTGTAAACCCGCTTTCTAAATTCCTCAAGGTTTTCTTTTTCTAATGCCGAGATAAACAACACGTTGTCGCCCAACTTTGCCATCCATGTTTTTTTCCATTCTTCTATGGAGTAATTGGCTTTAGTACGTTCAATAACCAAATCATCTTCATCAAAAGGTTCAGCCTCATAAGCATCAATCTTATTAAACACCATAATGGTTGGTTTGTCTTTACTATCAATCTCATCTAATATTTGATTGACAGAATCTATATGCTCTTCAAAATTAGAATGCGAAATATCTACCACATGAAGCAATAAATCGGCTTCTCTTACTTCATCTAGCGTACTTTTAAAAGATTCTACCAATTGTGTCGGTAGCTTTCTAATAAAACCTACGGTGTCACTAACTAAAAAAGGGAGATTACTAATAACCACTTTTCTCACTGTAGTATCTAAAGTGGCAAAGAGCTTGTTTTCAGCAAAGACTTCACTTTTACTAATAACATTCATTAATGTAGATTTCCCTACGTTTGTGTAACCGACCAATGCAACACGTACCATTTTACCACGGTTACCACGCTGCACAGCCATTTGTTTATCAATGGTTTTTATTTTTTTCTTTAATAAGGAAATTTTATCACGGACAATACGTCTATCGGTTTCTATTTCAGTCTCACCAGGACCACGCATACCAATACCACCCTTTTGTCGTTCAAGGTGAGTCCACATACCTTTCAGTCTTGGCAGTAAGTATTCGCATTGTGCTAATTCTACTTGTGTTCTTGCATAGCTGGTTTGGGCACGTTGGGCAAAAATATCGAGAATAAGGTTGGTTCTGTCTAAGATTTTACAATTAAGAATTTTACTAATATTGCGTTCTTGTGCAGGAGATAATTCGTCGTCAAAAATTACGGTACCAATATCATTTTCCTTAACAAAATGCATTACTTCATCCATTTTTCCTGTTCCTATAAAAGTCTTAGGATTTGGCATGGTCATTTTTTGGGTATAGCGTTTTACAACTTCCCCACCTGCAGTATAGGTTAAAAATTCTAATTCGTCGAGGTACTCCTTAGACTGTTCTTCATCTTGATCTTGAGTTATAATACCAATAAGAACAACCTTTTCTAAATTAACATCTTTTTTTTCTATCATAAATAAACTAAAGTGCAAAGTTAATAAATGTACTACTCTTAATGCGCTTTAAAAAACCTATATTTAATCCCATGAATAATTCTTTAGATACTTATACCATTGCGTTTTATAATATTGAAAATTTGTTCGATGTAGAGAATGACCCTTTAACAAATGATGATGATTTTTTGCCAATTTCAGTGAAGCGTTGGACACCTAAGCGCTATGAAAATAAATTAAGGAAATTAGGTACAGTAATTTCTGAAATTGGGGATGAAGATGCTAAAGAAGCACCAATAATTATTGGTTTGGCTGAGGTAGAAAACAAAAAAGTGTTATCAGATTTAATAAGGAGTAAAAATCTTATTGAGGAAAGCTATAGTTATGTACATTACGATTCTTCAGACGAACGAGGAATTGATGTAGCACTTCTTTACAAAAGTGATGTCTTTAAAGTTGAAAATTCTGAAACATTTTCAGTATATCTACAATCAGAATCTGGTGAACGCGATTATACAAGAGATATTCTGTTGGTACAAGGGAAATTAAAAGACGAAGCCCTAAACATCATCGTTAATCATTGGTCTTCAAGGCGTGAAGGTGAGAAAGAAACTGAATACAAACGTATTGCAGCAGCCAATGTTGTAAATTCCATTATTAAAATGCTAAAAAAGGAGGATGCCAATGCAAAGGTAATTGTAATGGGAGACTTCAACGATAACCCAAACAATAAGAGTTTATCTTTAATGGAAAAGGAGAGTGATTTGTACAATCCATTTAAAACCGTTTGGTCGAGAGATAAAGGTAGCTTAAACCATGATTTTCAATGGAACTTGTTCGATCAAATCCTGTTTTCAACCAATTTTTTCGATTCTTCAAATTCTACTTTTGTATTTGAAAGTGCAGATGTTTTCGATAATAAATTTTTAACTCAATATCATGGTAAGTATAGAGGACAACCTTTTAGAACTTACGTAGGAAAAAAATATAAGGGAGGATATAGCGATCATTTTCCTGTTTATATACAATTAAAATCTCCATAAGCTTTTTATCGATTAATACGGTAGTTAATCTATTATAGTATTGTTAACATCTTGTTAATAGGCATTTTTTATATATTCGAGTGGGCATAAAAAAAAACGACTAACTAACGTAATTAATGCTCTATTTTAAGTCTCATTTTATAATAAAAAACAAAGCCTTTATAATCAGCGTGTTATAAAGGTTATGATAATTTCTAATAAAACAATAATAATGAAAAACATTACTTTACTACTTTTAGGGCTCTTTTTAACGCTCTTCCAAATCAACGCACAAGTTGAAATTGGAACTGGTAATTTGGAGACTGAAAACGGACCTTTTGAGGCATATTTCGGTTTTTCCTATGTACAAACTATTTATTTAGCTTCTGAGATTAATGCTACAGGTGATATCACAGACATCCAATGGTATTACAGCGGTACTTCTGCACTCCCAAACAGTCAAGATTTGATTATTTACATGGCAGAAGTAGCCAGGACGGAATTTGCTGATACTAATGATTGGGAGCCTATCGCCTCTTTTACACAGGTCTACGCAGGCGGCATTACAGTTACTGCAGGTGCAGAGGGTTGGGTAACTATTACATTAGACACACCTTTTACATATGCTGGGACAGGCAATCTTATTGTGGCTGTGGAAGAAAATTCTACTGATTATGATGCGTTTGATGATGATTTTTACAACACTCAAGTCACTACAAATAGGAGTATAACTTATTTTAGTGATACAGTAAACCCAGATCCTACAGCACCGCCAACCGCTAGTAACATTGACGATACAATAGCTAATATTATTTTAGGGGGAATTACTCAGGCTTGTCCTACACCTTCTAATTTAACTGCTACAGGTGTGACTTCAGATGAGGCCGTATTATCTTGGACAGAAAATGGGTCAGCTACAACTTGGAATATTGAGATAGTGCCTGAGGGTTCAACGCAAACTGAGACTCCTACAGATGTAGGTGTTTCTAATTCTTTTACAGCTACAGCATTAACACCGGCTACTAATTATACTTACTACGTGCAAGCAGATTGTGGTAGTGAAGTTAGTTCATGGGCAGGGCCTTTTGCTTTTGCAACAGAATGTGTAACATTTACTGCACCATATATAGAAGACTTTGAAAACGGAGGAACTATTCCTTTATGTTGGACTATGGATGGTGGTGAAGATTGGTTTTTTGACAATGATCCAGCAGGTGAGCATATTGGTAACGATGGCGTAATTACTGGTACTACCGCTTCAAATGGTTATTTTGCATGGTGTGATTCTTCTGGGAATGAAGGTGTTAGGACATTGACGAGTCCTCTTGTAGATGTATCTGCACTTGCAGTACCAGCACTTTCGTTTTATTTAATTAGTGATAATGAAGGTAATGCCAACAGTAATTTAGATGTAGAAGTTTGGGATGGTGCAGCTTGGAATAGTATGGCAACTTACAATACCAATACCGATGGATGGGTTCAGAACTTTATAGATTTAAGTACGTTGACAATTACAGGTGACGTACAAGCACGTTTTATATTCTCTGAAATAGTCACTGGTGATTTTTATGATGATATCGCTATTGACGATGTTAGAATCGACGAAGCTCCTACATGCTTTGATCCTACAGCTTTAACTGCAACTGCAATTACTGCTACTACAGCGCAATTGAGTTGGTCACAGGATGGTACAGTATCAATGTGGAATGTTGAAATCGTAACATCGGGTACAGCACCAACGGGTGTGCCAACAGCTACGGGAGTGCCTAACCCTTATACAGCAATGGCATTGACTGCTATAACTGAATATGATTATTATGTGCAAGCAGATTGTGGCGGAGGTGATGTAAGTGGATGGGCAGGGCCTTTTACTTTTACGACAGAATGTGTAACATTTATTGCGCCATATACAGAAGGTTTTGAGAATGCAGGGACTATTCCTGATTGTTGGACTATGGATGGTGGTGAAGATTGGTTTTTTGACAATGACCCAGCAGGTGAACATATTGGTAATGATGGTGTAATTACAGGATCTACCGCTACAAATGGTTATTTTGCATGGTGTGATTCTTCTGGCAATGAAGGTGTTAGAACCTTAACAAGCCCGGTTATAGATGTATCTGCACTTGCAGTGCCAGCACTTTCATTTTACCTAATTAGCGATAACGAAGGTAATGCCAACAGTAATTTAGATGTAGAAGTTTGGGATGGTGCAGCATGGAACAGTATGGAAACATTTAATACTAACACTAATGGTTGGGAATTAAAAATAATAGGGCTTAGTTCTTTAACTTTCACAGGAGATGCTCAAGTCAGATTCATCTTTTCTGAAATAGTCACTGGGGATTTTTATGATGATATCGCTATTGATGACGTTACAATTGATGAAGCTCCAGCATGTATTGTACCAGGAGGTGTAACATTTACTAATAATAATGGAGAATCAATTGATATTTCTTGGACATCAAATAATGGTGAAACTTCTTGGGAGTATGTAGTGTCGCCAGATGGTACAGGCGAACCAACAGCACCAGGGACTACAGTAGGTACAAATTCTATATCGGAACCTGGACTAGATTTCTCTACAACTTACGAGTTTTGGGTGCGTGCAGATTGTGGTGCCGATGGTTTTAGTGATTGGGCTGGTCCATTTACATTCACAACCCCAGTGCAAACCAATTTCATATTAGATTGTGTTAACGATGGGCCATTAACTATAGATTATTGCTATGGTAATGATATCGATGATAACCCATCTTTAGAAACGTTTACTTTCACTAGTTCTGATGGTACTCCTTTAAACCTTACTTTCAATTCAGGTGAGGTTGAAGATTGTTGTGATGAACTTGTTGTTTTGGATACTGATGGTACAGAACTGTTAAATGATAGTGTCGGTGATGTTGGCGGGTTAACTTTTCAATCCTCAGGTGATACAATTTCATTCTATATAAATTCTGACGGCTCAGTTAGTTGTGAGAGTGGTGCTTTTCCAGATGGGATCAACTATACTGTAAGTTGTGCTACCTGTATTAATCCACAAGCCAACTATTCAGTTGTTGATGATTGTGCAAATGGCGACCAATTTTTAATAGATGTAGACATTACTTCTTTAGGCGATGCTACCTCTCTTACTATATCTAATAATATTGATGCCAATACAGTGCCAGTCGCTGCAACGGGTGTTTATCAGATAGGACCATTTCCTTTCTTAGTGGATGTAATAGTAACAATAAGTAACGACCAAGATGTCAATTGTGTCATTAATAGTCCTGCAATACAGTTGTTAGCTTGTCCACCAGAAAATAACAACCCTTGTGATGCAACTGTAGCTGTTGTTAATGATGATATTTTATGCGAAGTTAGTACACCTGGTACAATTTTAGCAGCTTCACCGAGTGGTGTTCCAGATCCATCATGTGGTAGTTCCGCTGATGACGATGTTTGGTTTCAATTCGTCGCAGTAAATGAATCTCATTTAATTTCCTTAGCAAATATTGCTGGTAGTACTACTACGGATGTTGACCATTCGGTTTATGGAGGTACATGTGATAATTTAACCGAGATATCATGTGTGTCTGATTTTGCGGAGTTATCGAGTGTTGCCTCTGGGCTAACTGTTGGCGAAACATATTTCGTTAGAGTTTATTCGGGCGGGGATGACCCAGAAGATACTACTTTTGATCTTTGTATTACTCCTTATAATGCACCAGGTAACATAGCATGTGATACGGCAGCAAACTTCTGTAGTGGTAGTGATACCAGTGATATACTCTATAGCTATAATACCATAGGTATGCCAGACACTACATCAATTGATTGTTTAGGAACTTCTCCTAACCCAACATACAGTGTTTTAGAAATAGGAACCTCAGGTGATATTTTGATAGAGATGGTACAAAATTCAGCTTTTGATGCCAGCGATAACCCAATAGGAGACGAATTGGATGTCGATTTTATACTTTGGGGGCCTTACGGTCCAGATGACGATTTATGTGTTCTTGGATCGGTTGTAGACTGTAGTTACTCGGCTGCACCAGTTGAAAATGTAGTACTTACCGGTGCTGTACAAGGAGAAATTTATTTGTTATTAATAACTAATTTTGAAGCAGAAGCAGGTGTTATACAAGTACGCCAAACTAATGTTGGTGATCCTGGATCTGGTAGTACCATAGCAGATATAGAAGCAGAGATAACAAGTAATGAAGTATTTATAGATGATACAAATGATCCTACAGAGACTGATGAAGTTTCAGTATGTGGGTTTGACTCTGTTACTATTGAGACAGATTCTCCATTTGCAGATGAATTTGTTTGGTTTGAAGATGGTTTTGAAATCGTTGGTGAAACGTCAAGTACACTGACAGTTCCAATTGGAGGATTTGGATTGGGAGAAACTAACTATCAAGTATTAGCGTTTGATAGCCAATGTAATGCAAATACATTTTCTCAAATAGTAATTGTAAACCTATACCAAGACCCAGGTACTCTTGAGCCACAGTCCCTTGTGGTATGTGATGGGCCTGTAGCAGACGGTGAAGAAGACTTCGATTTAGATGCCTTTACTACTTCTCTAGGTTATGGACCAGACTTCACGGTTAGTTATTATACCAATATGGCAGATGCTAACCAAGCTATGAACCCAGTTTCAACACCGTACACGTCTTCTGGGGAAAATTTAATTATAAGAGTTGAGGACACAGACGCTGCAAATAACGGTTTCTTAGGCTGTAGACAACTTTCTGAACTACAATTAGTAGTCAATGCTAACCCGGTTATAAATCAACCTATGGATCTTGTAGTTTGTGATGATGCAGATGGTAGTGTTGATGGTTCTACAGAGTTCGATTTAACTTCAATCGATTCCGAAGTTACTACTGATGCGAATGTCACAGTTACCTATCACATGTCTCAAGACGATGCGGATAATGGTGTAGGAGCCTCAGTAAGTCCGTATTTAAGTAGCGGTGAAACAGTATTTGTAAGAGCTGAAGATGATACTTCAGGTTGCTATAGTACGACATCATTTAATCTCGCTGTTAACGTTGTACCATTATTTACTATTGATACAAACGTATTCTATTACGATGAAGATGCTGGTGAGTTTTTATTATGTACCGAAGCTGAGTCAGGTACAGTTCTAACAATAATACCAAATGGTTTTAGTCTTTCGGATGTTTCAATACAATGGCTACTTGATGGTGTTGATATAGCAGGAGCTACTGGTTTATCATATGAAGCTAATGTTGCGGGCGAATATTCTACGAGGGTAACGTTTAATGCTACTGGATGTTCAAATATAGTTTCGGATAGTGCTGTTACCGTTGTCGAAATAGATAATTGTACTATTCCTGAAGGCATATCTCCTGGTGTTTCTCCAGGTTTCAATGATAATTTTGACCTAAGATATTTTAATGTTACCCGACTTGATATTTTCAATAGAAATGGAACTCTTGTTTATTCAAAGAGAAATTACTCTAATGAATGGATAGGGCAAACTAATGATGGTGAAGAACTCCCTGTTGGAACATATTTCTATACAATGACATACGAAGGCGGTACGAAGCAAAAAAGTGCTTGGGTATATATTAACAGATAATAACTAACAGAATCAACTTAAACTTATAATGAAAAAACTCTCTATTATAGCGGTGTTGCTTTTAGCATTTCAAATGCATGGGCAACAAGACCCTCAGTACACACAGTACATGTATAATATGAATATTATCAATCCAGCTTATGCTGGCTCCAGAGAAAATCTCTCGTTTGGACTGTTATACAGAAATCAATGGGCTGGTGTAAGTGGTGGACCAGAAACAGGAACGTTTTTTGGCCACTCACCAATTGGTAGTAACTTAGGACTGGGTGTATCTCTTATTGCCGATCAAATCGGCCCTGTAAAAGAAACAAATGCATACGTTGATTTATCGTATACACTAAAGCTAGGTGGTGAACACCGCTTAGCTTTTGGTGTTAAGGCTGGTGCAACATTTCACGACATCAATCTAACAAGCGGTAATGTAGATGTCATTGATGATGGTGATCCCTTTTTTGGCATAGGTATTAACGAAACCACACCTAATATAGGTGCTGGGTTCTTTTACTACACCAATAAGTATTACTTGTCGTTATCTGTTCCTAATATGTTATCATCTGTGCATTTAGATTCTAATGGTAATAAAATTGGTTCTGAAACACAGCATTACTTCTTAACTGGTGGTTATGTTTTCGATTTATCACCTAACACTGAACTTAAACCTTCGTTTATGTTAAAATCAGCTTTTGATGCACCAACATCTTTTGATGTAAACTTAAACGCAAGATTTTTTAAGAAGTTTGAAATTGGTGCATCCTATAGAATGGATGATTCTTTATCCGGATTAGTGAATTTTGCATTATCACCATCGATAAGAGTTGGATATGCATATGATGCTGTTTCATCTGAGATAAAAGCATTTGCACCTGCATCACACGAGGTTATGTTGTTATTCGATCTTAATTTCCCTAAGCGTGTTTCTCGTTCACCTAGATACTTTTAATCCGTTAAGCTAAACAAATTATGAAAAACTTAAAAACACTTTTATTTATTACGTTGCTGAGTAGTAGTTTATGCTTAACTGCTCAAAACAAAGACACAAAGAAAGCCGACAAAGAATTTGCTAGGTTTGAATATGTTGATGCCGCAGAAAGCTATAAAAAACTTATAGATAAAGGAGATGGTTCTTCTTACGTTTATGGGCAACTAGCAGAATGTTATTACAACATTTTTAACTCAGTTGAGGCCGAAAAATGGTACGCTAAGGCTTTAGAGTCTGGTGATGATCCTGAGATGATCTTTAAATATTCCGAAATGCTTAAGGCAAACGGAAAGTACGAAGAATCTAATCAGCAAATGGAGAAATTTGCTTCCATGCGTCCATCAGATAATAGAGCAACTGCCTTTAGAAAAAACCCTAACTATCTTCCTAAGATTTTAGAACAAGGTAAAAAGTTTAATGTGCAAGATGCGGGCTTTAACACTGCACAATCAGATTTTGGTGGTGTAGTGCAAAACGGCAAACTTTATATTACATCTGCAAGAAACGATAACCGTAAAACTTATGGATGGAACGAAGAACCTTTCTTAGATATTTATACATTAACTAAAAATTCAGACGGTTCATACCAAGAGGCAACTTTAATGAACGATAAGATCAATACAAGGCACCATGAAGGTTTAGTGTCATTTTCACCAGATGGCGAAACCATGTATTTTTCTAGAGAGAGTTATTATGAAAAAGATTATGAAAAAGATTCCATAAGCAAAGTACGTTATAGCCAACTATATTTATTTAAGGCTACAAAGCTTGGTAATGATTTTGATAATGTAGAAAGCTTATCTATTAACAGCGAAAATTACTCTGTTAAAAACCCATCTGTTAGTGCAGACGGTTCTACTTTATATTTTGCTTCTGATATGCCTGGTGGTTTTGGCAAATACGATATTTATAAGGCACCAATCAATTCTGACGGAACTATTGGAGATCCTGTAAACTTAGGCCAAAAAGTGAATACTGAAGCACAAGAAATGTTTCCTTTTATAAGTAGTAATAATACACTTTACTTCTCTTCTAACGGTCATTTAGGGCTTGGGGGAATGGACGTATTCTACACAAAGGAAATTGACGGAAAACTTGCTCCGGTTAGAAACGTGGGTATCCCAATTAGTAGTAATGGGGATGATTTTGCATTTACCATTGATGAAGAAGCAGAAGAAGGCTTTGTGTCTTCCAATAGGGAAGGCGGTCAAGGAAGCGACGATGTATACGCATTTAAAAAACTACAGCCGCTATGCGATGTATTGATTATGGCTACTGTATTAGACGATAAGACTAGAGAACCAGTAAATGGTGCATCTGTGACATTATATGATGCAGAAGGCAATAAAGTAGTGACTAAAGCTACAAATGAAGAAGGTGTTGCAGAATTTATCGTTGAATGCGAACAAGATACTGAACTTGAAGTAGTAATGGAAGATTTTGAAAGTAAAAAAGTACCAGTAAAAGGCAGCAACGAAGAAGAGCTTGCCGTACAAATCTCGTTAGATCCTATTGAAAAAATTGTTACACCTGAAGCGATTGTACTAAACCCTATTTATTTTGACTTTGATAAATCTAATATCACCGCTAAAGCTGCTTTTGAGTTGGATAAATTAGTTCAGGTAATGAATAAATACCCAGAATTAGTAATTAATGCAACGTCCCATACTGATAGCAGAGGTTCAGAATCTTATAACCAAAGGCTTTCTCAGCGTAGAGCGAAAAGTACACAACAATATGTAATTTCCAAAGGCATAGATAAGTCCCGTATATCTGCCGAAGGAAAAGGAGAGAGCGATCTAAAAGTTAAATGTGGTTCTAGTTGTACAGACGAAGAGCACCAACAAAATAGACGTTCTGAGTTTTTAATCGTTGGTGGAGCTCCACAGAATCAGAAGTAATTCTTAAACAATAAAATAACTAAGCCTATCATTTTCACAAATGATAGGCTTTTTAATGAATGCTCAATAGATGGTACATGTTACAGTATAATTAACAACAGATTGTAATAACAAAAACGCTCTGAAACCTCAGAGCGTCTTTTATATTTTATCGAAGCGGAAAACCTTTTGCGGCCCACCAAGGATGAACTTCTATAACAAGTCGGCCTGCTTTAACCATCGGGTCAGCATTAGCCAAGCTATCTGCCATTTTTAATGTCGGTACATTGTAAATCGTAATGCCTCTTATATCTCCATCATCACCAAAAGGACCAGAAATATCTGCATAACCTTGCTCGTACATTTTACCTAAATGTGCCAAGTGTTCATTTTGAAGACGATTAGCTTCTTCTTCGTTTTGATTGCGGATTGGCCCACGTTTTAAAAATGCAATAAAATACTGTTGCATTAGTGTAGTATCTTTTGTTTTTTCGTCCACATAATCAAAAACTTGATAGCCGTCTTTAACCAATTTTGCTTTAAGCTCAGCTACAGATTGTTCTTTTATGGTTTCTACTTCCTTTTCTGATTTATCTAAAGCCTTTTCTTCTATCACAATGTCTTTTTCCAGACTGGGTTTATCTTCATTTTTGCATGCTAATAAGCATGCGAATAACAAAAGTAACGTCAGTAATTTTTTCATTATTTCCAGGTTTTATAGGGTTGTTTACTTAATTGAGAATTGTAATATTTAATGTCTCCTGTAACTTCTTTACCTAACCATTCAGGTTTTTTAAAGGTTTCATTTTCAGTATTTAACTCTACTTCGGCAATAACCAAACCTTCATTGTCACCAAAGAATTCATCGACTTCAAAGGTATGATTTCCAAATTTAACTTCGTAACGCCTTTTATCAATAATGCCTTCTTCACATAAAATTAAAAGGTTCTCAGCTTCTATATTAGATATTTCTTTTTCCCATTCAAAGCGAGACAAACCATTCTCTGTCGATTTTCCTTTCACTGTTATATAACCTTTGTCCTTTTTAAGCCTTATGCGCACGGTACGTTCTTTATGGCTGTTTAAAAACCCCTGTTTAATATTAAAACTATTGTAGGCTTTATTTTTAAAGACTTCTGATTTAACTAAAAATTTACGCTCTATTTCTATCATAAAAATGAAAACATTCAATTATCAATAACTAAATTCCAAATAAAATATGGTATTGGAATCTGAATTTTAGAATTTGGGATTTTTCAAGCTAAAATTACCATAATTTTGTTTTATGGGAGTTGATTTACCAATAAGAAAGATAATTCATGTCGATATGGATGCATTTTATGCCTCCGTAGCGCAAATGGATAATCCTGAGCTTAGAGGTAAACCTATTGCTGTTGGTGGTGGTGGAAAACGCGGCGTAATCAGTGCGGCAAGTTACGAAGCTCGAAAATTTGGTGTAAAAAGTGCCATGTCTGGCCGTTTAGCAGAAAAACTATGTCCTGATCTTATTTTTGTGCGAACCGATTTTGAGCGTTACAAAGAAATTTCTAATCGCATTAGAAAGATATTCTTCGATTATACAGACCTTGTAGAGCCTTTGTCATTGGATGAAGCTTATCTCGATGTCACAGAAAACAAAATAGGACTTCCCAGTGCCACTTTGATTGCTCAAAAGATTAGACAACGTATTTTTGATGAAGTTGGTTTAACAGCTTCTGCAGGGATATCCATTAATAAATTTATAGCTAAAGTTGCTAGTGATTACAATAAACCAAATGGACAAAAAACTGTAAACCCAGAAGATGTACTTCATTTTTTAGAAGATTTGGATATCAGAAAGTTTCATGGAGTTGGTAAAGTCACAGCTGAGAAGATGTATCAAAAAGGTATTTTTACGGGTAGGGACTTAAAATCAAAATCGCTTGAATATTTAGATGAACACTTCGGAAAATCTGGTCGTTATTACTACTATATCGTAAGAGGAATTCACAATAGTGAAGTGAAACCCAATCGTATTAGAAAATCTCTAGCAGCTGAACGCACGTTTAGTGAAAACCTCTCTTCTGAAATTTTTATGCTCAAAAAACTAGAGCATATAGCAGAAGAGGTGACCAAACGATTGAATAAAAGTAAAGTTGCTGGTAAAACCGTAACACTAAAAATAAAGTATAGCGATTTTACGCTTCAAACCCGTAGCAAAACCCTACCTTACTACATTAGTGAAAAAGCTGTAATTATAGATGCTGCAAAAGATTTATTGTACCAAGATAAGTTGAAGAATTCCGTTAGGTTATTAGGTATTTCACTTTCTAATTTAAATACGGATAAGTCCTTAGTAAGCAAAACCATAGAGGACAGAAAAAAATCTGTTAGCGTACAGTTAAAGTTCGATTTTTAATTTGTTTAAATCATTCCTAAATATATCAATCAAATCCACCATAGCACAAAAGCAAAGAGGTTTCTAACACATATAGATTAATCCGTTATTTCTATTACAGTTTATTCAATTAGCTCTATATATTGGCCACTCCACTCTATTTCACCTTGAGAAACCATATAATTGTTTAGTTCATAAAACTTAGTTTCAAAAACGTATTTTTTGTCCTTATGAGATACAACAATATTAATCACTTTTTGGTAGGGTAAGTTTTTGACCTCAAAGGATTCATAATTTAATTCTGAAACAATAATACCAGATTTTTTAGCATCACTTATCGCTTCTCTAAAAAGTTTTTTAGTAACCTTGATAAAAGCTGGATAAACTCTATCGTAATTTTCTAGATATGATGAAACTTGGAAACCCTCTTTTAGTTTTTCAAAACCTTCAGATTTTGATTGCTCGACAAACTTTATCCATAATTCCTTAAGGTCATGATGAGAAGCTATATTCTCTTTAAATAAATCGTAATCATTTTGTTTAACAGCTTCAAAAACTACTCTCGCTACATCTGCTTCCGTTTTTTGATAAGTTGGAGATTTACATGAAATAATTAAGATTCCAATAATTATTAATAGTATATAATTTTTTTTAAGACATAGATACGTGAAAGAAGTAACACACATTTGATCATTTGTTATCTTTTAAAAACTACAGCTCTCAATCTCTGTAACACGGAGTGTATTTACCATACCTTTAGCTTGTATTGGCATCGCCGCCAAACTAATTAACATATCACCAACTTCGAGATACCCCTTTTTACAGGCAATGGCATTAACGTCTTCAATGGTTTCGTCTGTGCTAACAAATCTATCATAGAAGAAAGCCTCGACTCCCCAAAGTAAACTCAGTTGGGTTAAAATACGCTTGTTGGATGTAAATACTAAAATATGAGCCTGTGGTCTCCACGCCGAAATTTGAAATGCCGTATAGCCACTATTGGTTAATGTAGAAATCGCTTTAGCATTAATTTCATTGGCCATATTAGCGGCATGATAACAAATAGACTTTGTAATATAGCGCTTGGTACGAATATGTGGTGGGGATTGTGGTACTTCAATTAATGGAGAATCTTCAACACTACGTATAATATTGGCCATTTGACGAATTACTTGTACAGGATATTGCCCAACAGACGTTTCACCAGATAACATTACGGCATCAGCTCCATCCATAACCGAGTTAGCTACGTCATTTACTTCAGCACGTGTTGGTGTAAGACTGGTAATCATGGTTTCCATCATCTGTGTAGCAATAATCACAGGAATTCTGGCACGCTTTGCCCTTAACACTAATTTCTTTTGTATTAACGGTACTTCTTCTGCCGGAATTTCTACACCCAAATCACCACGAGCCACCATCAATCCATCACAGTATGCTACAATTTTATCAATATTATCAACAGCTTCAGGCTTTTCTATTTTGGCTATAATCGGAATTTTATGATCGCTATGTTCATTAATCAATTTTTCAAGTTGCATTAAATCTTCGGCATGTCTTACAAAGGATAGTGCAATCCAATCTACTTTTTGACTAATCGCAAAAATGGCATCGTCAATATCTTTTTCAGTTAATGCAGGTTGCGAAATATTTGTATTTGGCAGGTTAACTCCTTTTTTTGACTTTAACGGGCCACCTTGAATAACTTTGGCCTTAACCTCTTTTTTGCCATCAGTAGAAACCACCTCAAAAATCAGTTTACCATCATCGAGAAGAATACGTTCACCTGGCTTTGCATCTTGTGGAAAGTTATCGTAAGTCATGTAGACACGCTCTTTTGTACCTTCAAAACGTTTTCCTGTAGCGAAAATAATTTCGTCACCTTCGTTAACAATGATTTCGCCTTTCATCACGCCAACTCTTAGTTTAGGACCTTGCAAATCCCCTAATATTGCTGCGTTGTAACCATATTCATCATTGAGCTCTCGTATCATCTTTATACGAGCTTCTACATCCTCGTAATCAGCGTGCGAAAAGTTGATTCTAAATACATTGGCACCTTCGTCTAGCATAGCTTTAAGGGTTTCCTTATTACTTGTTGCTGGTCCTAATGTGGCTACTATTTTTGTTTTTTTATTTGACATCAATTCAAAAAATTAAATGGTCTTTCGATTTTAATTGTTTCGGGTTAACCGAATAACTCGTTATAATCTGAGGAATAGCCTGCAGTTTGTTCAAAATTAATTTTTCATTTACATTCTGGATTTCATCAGAAATCTTAATAAAATAATCTACCTTTTTAAACTCCGGAACCAAATTAAAGGTTTTTAATACGTTGTCGTTTGTTTGAAATAATGTTCCAGAACTAGATAAACTGGCTTCCTCTTTTTTGCACACGTTAGAAACCAAATTCCAAGTTATGTATTGTGAGGTGTTGTTCCATTCGAAAATACTGTACGAAGATTTTAAATATTCAAAATCTAAATCATCTGGTTTGCGCTCTAAGTTTAGCTCTAAACTTTGGTTAAGTAAATAGGCCAAACGGTAATCTTCTAACCCACAATGAATAGCAATGAGTTTGTAGGTGTCGTCGTAAAAATCGTCAACCAGAAGTTTGTGTAAAGCCATACAGTTATAACTTTGAAGTGTAAATATAGAATATAAATAGCTTAGAAAGACCAACTTTTGGTTAATCTTAACCCTTAAAATCCACGAAAACGTTATAGTTTGGCAAGAATTATTTGGAGACCGATTAAATAAGCTTTGTAATTTGTTTTTGAAATGCAAAAAAGGCACGCTTTGATGCTTTTTCTTCTGCCTTTTTCTTAGATGTTGCCCTTGCTTTAGAAACGACTTTATCGTTAATACTTAATTTAACTGAAAAGTGTTTTAATTCATCATTTCCAGTATCTTCATATACATCGTAATTAAAGGTGTTTTTTTCTTTTTGGCACCATTCAATGAGCAGACTTTTATAACTGATGACCTTTCCTTCTAGGGTTTCAATGTCCACATGAGGGTTGATAACACGGTTATAGATAAACTCTTCGCAAGCTTTATAACCTTTATCTAAGTAGATAGCACCGACCAAAGCTTCAAATAAGTTACCGTGAATATTGTTTCCGAAATTATTCTTAGGTATTCTGCTTTTAACTAACTCTATAAGTTGGAGTTCCTTACCGAGTTCATTTAGATGCTCTCTACTTACAACCTTAGAGCGCATTTTAGTAAGATAACCTTCATCGCCATGCGGTACCTGTTCAAAAAGATATGCCGCTATCACAGAACTTATCATTGCGTCACCAACAAACTCTAGGCGTTCGTAATTAATTGGATTACCCTTTTTGTCCTTAATGTTCATAGAACGATGGGTAAAGGCTTTTGTATAAAGCGTTTTAGACTTTGGTTTAAAACCTAGAATATCTTTTAGTTGTAAAAAAAAATTCCCGTCTCCTTGAGTACGGGAATTTTTTAATATGTTACGAATGAAACTCATTCGGGATTTAATCTATTTTTTTAAATAATACACAAGCGTTGTGTCCGCCAAATCCAAATGTATTACTCATTGCGACTTTAATATCTCGTTTCTGAGCTTTGTTGAGCGTTAAATTTAATTCTGGGTCTATGTTTTCGTCAACCGTTTCGTGGTTAATTGTTGGTGGTATAATACCATGTTGCATAGCCATAATGGAAGCAATAGCCTCAATGGCACCAGCAGCACCTAACAAGTGTCCGGTCATAGACTTAGTAGAATTAATATTTATGGTTTTAGCATGGTTACCAAATACTTCAGATATAGCTTTTAATTCGGCAACATCACCTAACGGTGTTGATGTACCGTGTGTATTAATATGATCTACATCTTCGGGATTTAAACCAGCATTTTCTAAACAATTTTTCATTACCGCAACAACACCTTTACCTTCTGGGTGTGGTGCTGTCATATGATAGGCATCTGAAGATAAACCTCCACCTACAACTTCTGCATAGATTTTAGCTCCTCTAGCCTTGGCATGTTCATACTCTTCTAAAACAATAGAACCTGCTCCTTCACCTAATACAAAACCATCACGGTTAGCATCAAAAGGTCTTGAAGCTGTTTCAGGACTATCATTTCTAGTACTCATCGCATGCATAGCGTTAAAACCTCCCATACCTGCAATAGTAACTGCCGCTTCACTTCCACCAGTAATCACAACATCACAATGACCTAAACGAATGGTGTTTAAGGCATCGATCATTGAATTCGCAGAAGAGGCGCAAGCAGAAACTGTGGTATAGTTTGGTCCCATGAAACCATATTTAATAGATATGTTTCCTGGTGCTATATCAGCAATCATTTTCGGAATGAAACGTGGGTTAAATCGAGGTGTGCCGTCACCAGCAGCGAAATTCAACACTTCTTCCTGAAATGTCTCTAAGCCACCAATACCCGCTCCCCAAATAACACCCACTCTATATTTGTTTATCGCTTCTAGATCTAGTTTTGAGTCTACAATTGCTTCATCAGAAGCTACCATTGCATACTGTGAAAACTTATCCATCTGACGTGCTAACTTTTTGTCAATAAAGTCAGTAACTTCAAAGTTTTTTACTTCACAAGCGAACTGTGTTTTGAACTTTTCAGTATCAAAATATGTGATTGGGGCAGCACCACTTTTTCCATTAACAAGACCATTCCAATATTCATCTTTGGTATTGCCAATTGGTGTAAGTGCGCCTAAACCAGTAACTACGACTCGCTTTAATTCCATAAAAATAAAGTTCTTATTTTGCTTCTTCTATATAAGAGATAGCTTGACCAACTGTTGCAATGTTTTCAGCTTGATCGTCTGGGATTTGAATATCAAATTCTTTTTCAAATTCCATTATTAATTCTACAGTATCTAATGAATCTGCACCTAAGTCGTTAGTGAAGCTCGCTTCAGTTACAACTTCGTTTTCATCAACACCTAATTTGTCTACGATAATCGCTTTTACTCTTGATGCAATGTCTGACATAATCTTTTAATTTTAAGTTTTAATTAGACCGCAAAAATAAAAAACTTTATTTTAAAAATCATCTTTACCGATAAAATGTGCCTTTAATTGCAAAAAATCGATATAAGTATTTTTGTTTTGCGCCTAATTGTTAATTATTATTCTTTTTTTTGTTTACGAATAATAAACCAAATATACCTGTAAATGAAACGTATTGTAATTTTTGCGTCCGGAAGCGGATCTAATGCTGAAAATTTAATTAAGTTTTTTCACAACAGCGATAATGCGTCTGTTATTCAGGTATTGACTAACAATCCTCATGCCAAAGTACTGGAGCGGTGTAAAAATTTAAATATCAGAGCTTTATCTTTTAATAAAATAGCATTTTATAAGTCAGAAGATGTATTGAATATCTTAAAAGCTTCAAAACCAGATTTGATTGTTTTAGCTGGTTTTCTTTGGAAATTTCCTGAATTTATATTGAATGAATTTGAAAATAAAGTGATTAATATTCACCCAGCACTTTTACCAAAATATGGTGGAAAAGGTATGTATGGAATGCATGTACATAAAGCAGTGGTTGCTCACAAAGAAACTGAAACAGGAATTACAATTCATTATGTGAATGAAAATTATGATGAAGGAGCGATTATTTTTCAGGCAAAATGTAAGGTTTTATCCTCAGATTCTGCTGAGGATGTGGCTGCAAAAATTCATGAATTGGAGATGGAACATTTTCCAAAAGTGGTTAATCAACTTTTAAATTCAAATAATGAAAACTAGGTTTGCTACATTATTTTTTATAATTGTGATAATCACATTTATTTCTTGTAAGGGCAAAACTGACATGTCAGAATTTTTGTTGCTATCTGATAGAGAAGCTCCTCTTGGATGGATTCATTTCACAATATACAAAGACAGTACATTTGAGTACATATCCAGAGGGCTCATTGAAAAAAGTGTTTTTAAAGGAAAAGCTATAATCACAAAAGACACAATATTTTTAAATTATAATGATTCAATTCCAAATGTAGGTACAAAGGTCATTTATAATAAAGATTACATTGAATTTTTAGAATTGGATAATTCAAGATTAATGACTCGATTAAATAAATTAGTTAATTGATGTGACATCTCAAATAGAGACTCCTGCTTTCGCAGAAAGTAAACATGAGTAAAAAAAAGAAAAAATATTATACCGTTTGGAAAGGCCATAACACTGGCGTTTTTGAATCTTGGGATGACTGTAATGCCCAAATAAAAGACTTCAAAGGAGCGCAGTACAAATCATTTTCAACTTTTGAAGCTGCTAAAAAAGCTTACAAGGAAGGGGCAAAAAATTATATCGGCAAATCAAAAACTTTTAAAAGTGAACTTTCCGACATAGAACTCAAAAGAATAGGGCGACCTAATTATAATTCTATATCTGTTGATGCTGCATCGAGTGGCAATCCTGGTAAAATGGAATATAGGGGTGTGGATACCAAAACCAAAAAGCAACTCTTCATTCAAGGCCCTTTTGAAGAGGGTACTAATAATATAGGCGAGTTTTTAGCTATTGTCCATGGTTTGGCGTTTTTAAAACAACATAAAAGTGACCGCATTATTTATACAGATTCTAAAACGGCTATGAGCTGGGTGCGTAAAAAACTATGCAACTCTAAGTTAAAGCGCAATGCTAAAAACAAAGATGTATTTGAATTAGTTGACCGTGCCGTTAAATGGCTAAAAACAAATGACTATTCTACTACAATTGTGAAATGGGAAACCAAAGCTTGGGGAGAAATCCCTGCCGATTTCGGAAGGAAATAAACAGTATTGGTATAGAGATAAGTCAATGTTTCACAAGGAATATATTTTATGTAAATTTGCACCTTAATTCAAACTTAGGTCATGAGTAAATTAGTGATTGTCGGTACAGTAGCTTTTGATGCTATTGAAACTCCATTTGGTAAAACCGACAAAATCCTTGGTGGTGCTGGTACATTTATTGGGCTAGCCGCTTCAAATTTCAATGTAGATTCTGCTGTTGTTTCTATTGTTGGTGGCGATTTTCCACAAGATTATTTAGACCTAATGTCCGATAGGAATATTGATGTTTCTGGTATTGAAATCGTAAAAGAAGGCAAAACATTTTTCTGGAGTGGGAAATACCATAACGATATGAATTCCCGCGATACTTTAGTTACAGAGTTAAACGTGTTAGCGGATTTTGAACCTAAAGTCCCAGAAAACTATAAAGATGCTGAAGTGGTTATGTTAGGGAATTTACATCCATCTGTACAAATGAGCGTATTAAACCAAATGCCAACAAAGCCCAAAATGGTAATTCTCGATACAATGAATTTTTGGATGGATTGTGCTTTAGAAGAATTGCATAATACTATTAAACATGTTGATGTTATTACAATCAATGATGAAGAGGCAAGACAATTGACAGGTGAATATTCGTTAGTGGTTGCAGCAAGAAAAATTAATGAAATGGGACCAAAATATGTGGTCATTAAAAAGGGAGAACATGGCGCTTTGTTGTTTCATGATGATAATGTGTTCTATGCTCCTGCATTACCACTTGAGGAAGTTTTTGATCCAACTGGTGCGGGGGACACTTTTGCTGGTGGTTTTGCTGGTTATTTGGCAAAAACAGCAGACTATTCTTTTGAAAACATGAAAACAGCTGTAATATATGGTTCAACCTTGGCGTCTTTTTGTGTGGAAAAGTTTGGTACAGAGCGCATGCAAAATCTTACAGCTTCAGAAATACATAAACGTTTAGACCAATTTAAGAGTCTAACACAATTTGAAATAGAATTAAATTAAAATCAGCGCGCTCAATTTTAGCGCGTTTTTTTATTCTGAACTTGTTTCAGAATCTCTAAAATAAAGAGACAAAATCATGAGTGACGCTTTAAAACATGAGTGCGGTATTGCACTTATTAGACTTTTAAAACCATTAGAATACTATAAAGAAAAATATGGAAGTGCATTTTATGGAGTCAATAAAATGTACCTAATGATGGAAAAGCAGCACAATCGTGGACAAGATGGAGCGGGTTTTGCCAGTATTAAATTAGATACAAATCCAGGTGAGCGTTACATTAGTAGAGTGCGCTCTATTGCTCAACAACCTATACAAGATATTTTTTCGCAAATCAATGAGCGCATAAATGCAGAGTTAACACAAAACCCAAGCTATCAAGACAATGTTGCATTGCAAAAAAAGAATATTCCTTATGTGGGGGAACTTTTATTGGGTCACGTGCGTTATGGAACTTTTGGCAAAAATAGTGTGGAAAGTGTTCATCCGTTTTTAAGGCAAAACAACTGGATGCACAGAAATTTAATTGTGGCTGGTAATTTTAATATGACCAATGTAAATGAACTCTTTGATAATTTGGTTGAAATAGGACAGCATCCTAAGGAAAAAGCAGATACAATTACAGTAATGGAGAAAATAGGTCATTTTTTAGATGATGCTGTTTCTAAAATATATAAAGAACTTAAAAAAGAGGGCTATTCAAAAATTGAATGTTCACCCTTAATTGCTGAACGATTAAAGCTTAGTAAAATATTAAGGCGTGCCGCTAAGAATTGGGATGGTGGTTATGCTATGGCTGGGCTACTTGGTCATGGGGATTCTTTTGTATTGAGAGATCCAGCGGGTATTAGACCTGCGTATTATTATAAAGATGATGAGGTTGTTGTGGTCGCTTCTGAGCGACCAGTAATACAAACAGTATTTAATGTGCCTTTTGAAGACGTTAAAGAGTTAGATCCCGGACATGCTATTATCACTAAAAAATCGGGAGAAACTGCTATTAAAAAAATATTGGAGCCATTAGAGCGAAAAGCCTGCTCGTTTGAACGTATTTATTTTTCACGAGGAAGTGATGCCGAAATCTATGAAGAGCGAAAAGAACTGGGCAGATTGTTGATGCCTAAAGTGCTTGAAGCTATAGATAATGATACAAGAAATACTGTGTTTTCTTTTATTCCTAATACAGCAGAAACATCATTCTTCGGAATGATCGATACGGTTGAAGAGCATCTTAACCAAAAGAAAACAACAGCTATACTTAAAGGACAAAGAGGCTTATCTGCAGAAAAAGTTAAGGAAATATTATCCGAAAGGCCACGAATAGAAAAAATAGCTATTAAAGATGTAAAGTTAAGAACCTTTATTACCGAAGATAGTAGTAGAGATGATTTAGTGGCTCATGTCTACGATGTAACTTATGGTGTTATTAAACCATCAGATAATTTGGTGATTATTGATGATAGTATCGTTAGAGGTACAACATTAAAAAAGAGTATCATTAAAATGATGGATCGATTAAACCCAAAGAAAATTATTGTGGTTTCCTCTGCCCCACAAATTCGTTATCCTGATTGTTACGGCATAGATATGGCAAATCTTGAAAGTCTTATTGCCTTTAGAGCAGCTTTAGAACTTTTAAAAGACCACAACCAATATCATATCGTTGAAGATGTTTATCAGAAATGTTTAAAACAGGTACATCTAAAAGATAAAAATGTTGTGAACTACGTTAAAGAGATTTACAGCAATTTTACTGATGAGCAAATTTCAGATAAAATTTCAGAACTACTTAGTGATGAAGATGTTAATGCTGAGGTAAAGATAATTTTTCAACCTGTGGACAATCTTCACAAGGCTTGTCCAAAAAACTTAGGGGATTGGTATTTTACGGGTAATTATCCAACTGTTGGTGGCAATCGTGTTGTTAACAGGGCATTCATTAATTTTTACGAAGGGAATAAAGAGCGCGCTTACTGATTTTTATACCAAAAAGACGTTTTATCCGAAAAATTATGCATTTCATCCAAGGAAAATGCATTTCATCCAATATATATATTGTTTTAACAAATAAAATTTACATTGGTATCACCATAACATAAGTAGGTTAAGTTCATGGTAGATTTGGGGCAAAAAAAGGTGAACAGTGTTCACCTTTTTTTATGGACATAATTAAAGTAAAACTTTAAGTAGCTTTAAAATCATAAGGACTGTTTTACTGCTAAACACTATTCAATCCTAGAAGTTTCCACGCTTAGACTAATATATAGGTCGTTTATCCAATAAATTTAGGAATTAAAATAATGTAAACTTATATTTGAATCACCATAACATAAGTAGGTTAAGTTTATGGTAGATTTGGGGCAAAAAAGGTGAACTCTCTGTTCACCTTTTTTCATTTTATATTTGTTTCGTTGGGATCTTATTTTCTAATCATACGAGTTTTAAAAAACAAAAAAAACCAAGCCTTTAGACTTGGATTTTTGTATTTGTCACAGTGTTGTAATTGCCTACTTAGCTTCTGCATAACGACGTTCAACCTCGTTCCAATTAACAACATTAAAGAATGCCTTAATGTAATCAGGTCTTCGGTTTTGATAGTTTAGGTAATATGCGTGTTCCCAAACATCTAATCCTAAAATTGGTGTTCCTCCACAACTAACTCCAGGCATTAACGGATTGTCTTGGTTTGGTGTAGAGCATACTTCTACTTTACCACCTTTGTGTACACATAGCCAAGCCCAACCAGAACCAAACTGCGTAGCCGCTGCCTTAGAAAAAGCGTCAACAAAAGCATCTTTAGAACCAAACTCAGCTTCTATAGCATCCTTTAAATCTCCTGAAAGGTAACCTTTGTCTTCTGGGTTCATAACTTCCCAAAACAAAGCGTGGTTATAAAATCCGCCTCCATTATTTCTTACAGCAGAATTGCTCATGTCGAGATTAGTCAAAATATCTTCAATAGATTTTCCTTCTAAATCTGTTCCTTCAATTGCTGCATTCAATTTTGTTGTATATCCGTTGTGATGTTTAGAATGATGTATTTCCATAGTACGTGCATCAATATGTGGTTCTAAAGCATCGTATGCATATTTTAATTTTGGTAGTTCAAAAGCCATAATGTTTGTGTTTTAAGTGTTAATGTTTTCAATTTCAACAAATTTACAATTTTGAAAACAAGATTTTCTAAATTAATTATTAAGATTCCCTATTTTGGTATAAAATTTATCTTTTTGCAAAATTCAACCTTTAAAATATATAATGCTTCTGCAGGCAGTGGCAAGACATTTACACTAGCGAAATCTTACATTAAGATATTGGTTGCTGCTAAGAACTATGATCATTTTAAATCTATTCTTGCAATAACATTTACTAATAAAGCGGTTGGGGAAATGAAAGAGCGTATTATTAGTATGCTGAAGCTGTTTTCTTCTGAAGAAGGCCTTAAGGATCCTCACCCTATGTTTGATGCCATTTGCGAAGAACTTTCAATTTCTTCAGAAAATCTTCATAATAAATCCAAGTATATTCTAAAGCACATTATCCATAATTACGGTGCTTTTGATATTTCTACGATTGATGGTTTTACACATCGTGTCATTAGAACCTTTGCACACGATTTGCAACTGTCTGTAAACTTTGAGGTAGAAATGGACCAAGAACGTTTGCTAAACGAAGCTGTTGATAGCTTAATAGCTAAAGCAGGAAGTGATACGCAACTTACCAATATACTTGTGGATTTTGCTATTGAAAAAGCAGATGATGACAAAAGCTGGGATATCAGTTACGACTTTAATAAAATTGCAAAACTTCTGGTCAGTGAAAATGATTTACCAGCAATTGAAACTTTAAAGGATAAAACACTTGAGGATTTTAAACAATTAAAACAGCAATTAGTAAGTGATGTTAAAACGCTTGAAACTGAGATTGCTAAAATCGCAAATGATGTATTAGCACTAATTGAGGAATGCGGTTTGCAATTTGATGATTTCAATAGAAAATCGCTTCCTAACCATTTTAATAACCTGAGACAAAACAAAATCAATATTAATTTTGATACTACTTGGCAAGACGATTTGGTTGAGGGCAATACACTTTATCCAAAGCGAGTTACGGATACTATAGCATCGACTATTGAAAGTATTCAGCCAAATTTGACCAAAGCATTTCTAAGAACCAAAGCTTTGGTTTATGAACTTAAACTAAAAAAGGGCTTTTATAAAAATGTCACACCACTTTCGGTTTTAAATGCAATTCAGAATGAATTAAGTATACTAAAGGAAGAAGAAAACAAAATGCTCATTTCTGAGTTCAATAAAATTATCAGTACAGAAATAAAAGACCAACCTACACCATTTATTTACGAACGTTTGGGGGAGAAGTTTAAGCATTATTTTATAGATGAATTTCAGGACACATCAAAAATGCAGTGGGAAAATTTAATACCGCTTTTAGACAATGCCTTATCCGCTTCAAATGGTTCTGCCATGATAGTTGGTGATGCTAAGCAGGCCATTTATAGATGGCGAGGCGGCCAGGCTGAACAGTTTATAGACCTTTATAACAAAGCACAAAATCCATTTCAGGTAGAGGCAGAAGTACTGACGCTCGATACCAATTACAGAAGCGCAAAAGAAATTATAAGTTTTAACAATAGGTTCTTTGAGTATTTGGGGGGAAATTATTTTAACAATGCCAATTACGCAAGACTTTATGAGACTGCAAATCAAAATAAAAAAAAGGATATAGAAGGCTATGTCAACCTAACATTTTTAGACCTTCAAAAAGATGATGATAGTATTGAGATCTATACTTCTAAAGTTTTTGAGACTATAAAAGAATGTCAAGAAAACGGTTTTACTTTAAGTGATATTTGTGTTATAGTTAGAAAACGAAAAGAAGGTGTCGCTGTCGCCAATTACCTAAGTGAAAATGGTATTAAAATTACCTCTTCCGAAACGTTACTTCTAAAGAATTCCGATAAAATTAATTTTATCGATTCGTTTTTAAAACTATTGATTCAGCCCAATAGTGATTCTTTAAAAGTTGAAGTTTTAACATTTTTGGCGAATAGAAACAAGATTGAAGATAAGCATGCCTTTTTTACAACACATCTTAAGGCTGATCTTAATGATATGTTCGAAAGTCTAAGAGCTATAAATATAGCCATTGATAAAAATGAATTACTTCGCTTATCGCTTTACGAACTTGTTGAACACCTTTTAAGGGTTTTTAATCTCCACAATATTTCTGACGCTTATCTTCAGTTTTACATGGATGTTGTTTTAGAATTCACCCAAAAGCAAAATTCAGATTTAGCGGCTTTTTTAGAGTATTTTGAAAAGAAAAAAGATAGTCTAAGTGTTGTTTCTCCAAACAATATAAATGCGGTAAAAATAATGACCATTCATAAGTCTAAAGGATTAGAGTTTCCGATTGTAATTTTTCCTTTTGCAGACCTCAATATTTATAGGGAATTAGACCCTAAAGTCTGGTTTCCTGTTGAAAAAAGCACACATCAAAATTTTGAAAATTTACTTCTTAATTATAATAAAGACATAGAACATTTTGGTGTAATCGGAGAGGATATTTATAATGAGCATCAATCTCAATTAGAATTAGATAATATTAACTTGCTATATGTTACCTTGACAAGAGCTATTGAGCGACTTTATATTATTTCAAAAAAGGATATAAGTTCTAAAGGAGTAGCCAATACCAGTACATACTCTGGAATGTTTATTTCTTACCTACAAGATATTGGTAAATGGACAGATGACCAACTAACTTACAGTTTTGGTAAGCTGACCTCAAGACAATCTGTATCAGAAAAAGAACAGATTTCTGAAACGCTAAAACTCATTTCCGTGCCTAAGGAAGATCATAATCTAAGTATTATTACAAAATCTGGTCTGCTATGGGACACCAAGCAAGAAAGGGCAATTGAGCGTGGTAATTTGGTGCATCTCATTCTATCAAAGATTAAAACTATTGAGGATGTCGATTTTGCGTTTAATGATTTAATTGTTTTGGGCGAGATTTCAAAAGACAAGATTGAGGAACTAAAGTTGTTGGTATTAATGGTATTGGAACACCCAAAACTAAAGCCTTATTTTAAAGATTATTTCAAAATCTATAATGAAAGAGATATCATTACCAATACGGGGCAACTTTTAAGACCAGATCGCTTAAATGTCAATTCAAATAATGAAGCTGTAATTATAGATTATAAAACGGGTGAACACAAATCGTCACATAAATTACAGCTTAATGATTACGAAGCTGTTTTAAATGAAATGAACCTCAATGTCACGGATAAAATTTTGGTTTACATAAATGATACTGTTGATGTTATTGAAGTCTAATTTTTACATAGTATCTTTGTTGTAATTAACACAAAAACTATGTACGGAAACATAAAAACACATCTTCAGCAAGAAATAGAATCCATTAAAAAAGCGGGTCTTTTTAAAGAGGAGCGTATCATTACCTCACCACAAGGCGCAGAAATTACATTAAGTACAGGGCAACAAGTTTTAAACTTTTGTGCCAATAATTATTTAGGATTGTCATCACATCCTGATGTCATACAAGCAGCAAAGGATACTATGGATTCCCATGGTTTTGGCATGTCTTCTGTGCGTTTTATTTGTGGAACACAAGATATTCACAAGGAATTAGAACAAAAGATTGCTGATTTCTATGGCACCGAAGACACTATACTATATGCAGCAGCTTTTGATGCAAATGGGGGCGTTTTTGAGCCTTTATTGACTAAAGAAGATGCCATTATATCAGATTCACTAAATCATGCTTCAATTATAGATGGGGTGAGGTTATGTAAAGCAGATCGGTATCGATATCGAAATAATGACATGGCAGATTTAGAGAAGCAACTTATTGCTGCTAACGAAAATGGAGCACGTTTTAAAATAATAGTTACAGATGGCGTGTTCTCCATGGACGGTTTAGTTGCTCCTTTAGATAAGATATGTGACCTGGCTGATAAATATGATGCTATGGTTATGATTGACGAATGCCATGCCACAGGCTTTATTGGTGAGACAGGCATTGGCACATTAGAAGAAAAAGGAGTTTTGGGGAGAATTGACATTATCACTGGTACTTTAGGTAAGGCTATGGGCGGTGCCATGGGCGGTTATACTACTGCAAAAAAAGAAATTATTGAAATACTACGTCAACGCTCTAGACCTTATTTGTTTTCAAATTCTTTAGCACCTGCAATAGTAGGAGCATCCATTAAGGTTTTTGATATGCTCAAAAACGATACTTCACTAAGAGATAAAGTAGATTGGAACACAAAATATTTCAAAAAAGGAATGAAAGATGCTGGTTTTGATATCGTTGACGGCGACTCTGCAATTGTCCCGGTGATGCTGTACGATGCCAAACTATCTCAAACCATGGCAAACATGTTATTGGACGAAGGAGTTTATGTGATAGGTTTCTTTTACCCAGTAGTGCCAAAAGAAAAAGCAAGGATTAGAGTACAGTTATCTGCGGCCCACAATAAGGATCAATTAGATAAAGCTATTTCAGCCTTTATTAAGGTGGGCAAAACTCTAGAAATTATTTAAAATGGTTACAAACTCGCTATTTTAGGGCGATATAACAATATTTTTATATATTTGTCTTTGTTAATAATATATAACAACTTACATTTGCCAACAATTAACACTTAAAATTAAAATTAATTAGAATATGAAAAATCTTAGCAGATTACTTTTTGTCGCAGTGCTTCTTATGAGTTTTAGCACTACACATGGTCAAGACAAGAACAATCCATGGGCTATAACAATTGGAGTCAACGCAGTTGATCCTTATCCAGTTGGAGAAGATGCGCCTCAAGGAGATTACTTTGACGAATTCTTTAACGTGAAAGATCATTGGAATATTATACCTTCACTTTCAACATTATCTGTATCGAGATACTTAAGTGATGGTTTTACTTTTACTGCTACTGGTTCGTTTAATAGAATAGACAAATTTGGTACCAACTTAAACCCAGATGGAACTGAAGCAGGAACAAATGAAGTTGATGATTTAACTTATTATGGTGTTGATGGTAGAGTGTCTTACAGTTTTATGAATTTAATAAACTCTAAAAGAATAGATCCTTCTTTAGGTGTTGGTGGTGGTTACACTTGGTTAGATGATATTGGTGCTGGTACACTTAATGGATCTGTAGGTCTTACATATTGGTTCAGTGAGAAAATTGGACTTAATGCACAATCTACTTACAAGCATGCTTTCGAAGATTATTTGCCTAAGCATTTCCAACACTCTGTTGGTGTAACATTTAAGTTTGGTGGAACTGACACTGATGGTGATGGTATCTACGACCAAGATGATGCTTGTCCAGAAGAAGCTGGTTTAGAAATTTTTAACGGATGTCCAGATTCTGATAACGATGGTATCCAAGATTCTAAAGATGATTGCCCTAACACTGCTGGTTTAGCTGAGTTCAATGGTTGCCCTGATGGTGATGGTGATGGTGTTATGGATAAAGATGATAAGTGTCCAACTGTTGCTGGTTTAAAATCTCTAATGGGATGTCCAGATGCTGATGGTGACGGTGTTGCTGATGGTGATGATAACTGTCCTAACGAAGCAGGTCCTGCTGCAAATAACGGTTGCCCTTGGCCAGATACCGACGGTGATGGTATATTAGACAAAGATGATAAGTGTCCTAACGAAGCTGGTACAGCTGCAAATAATGGTTGTCCAGAGGTTAAGCCTACTGCTGAGGTTATGGAAACTTTAAATAGCTATGCAAGAACTATCTTATTCGATACTGGTAAAGCATCTTTCAAGAAAGAAACGGATCAAGTATTACAAGCAATGGTAGCCATCTTTAAAGAATATCCAAAAGCTGATTTTGCAATCGAAGGTCACACTGATAGTGTAGGTTCTAAATCAATGAATCAAGCTTTATCTGACAGACGTGCTAATGCAGTAAGAGATTATCTAATTGCTAATGGTATTTCTGCAGACAGGTTGACTGCTAAGGGATATGGTGAAGATAGCCCTATCGCTTCTAATAATACTAGAGCTGGTAGAAAAGAAAACAGACGTGTAGAGGTTAAGTTGAAAAACTAAAACATCTCAAAATAGATACTAAAAACGCTCCGAATTTCGGAGCGTTTTTTATTTTTATAAAATGATAAGTTTTATAAAAACTGTATTAGTAGATTTAAATGAAAAAGGATCTAAACTCGAAGATTTGCACTTTATACTACCCAGCAAGCGTGCAGGTGTTTTTTTAAAACATCAACTTTCAACAGTGTTAGAGAATCCTATTTTCTCACCTCAAATTCTTAGTATAGAAGAGTTTGTCGAAGATCTTTCTGGTCTCCAAAAGCTTTCAAATGCCGATTTACTTTTTAGGTTTTACGATTCGTACCAAACTTTAACACCAAAAAAGAGCCAAGAATCTTTCGAATCGTTTTCTAAGTGGGCACAAATGTTGTTGCAAGATTTTAACGAGATTGATCGTTTTCTTGTGCCTCAGGAGCATATATTCGATTATTTACATGCTATTAAAGAACTTAATCATTGGTCTTTAGAAGGTGAGCAAACGGACTTAATAAAGAAGCACTTAAAATTTTGGGGTCGACTTAAGGAATACTATCTAAGGTTTACAGAACATTTATTACAATCCAAAGAAGGTTACCAAGGCTTAATTTATAGGGAAGCTGCCGATAACTTAGAGGCTTATATCGAAAGTAATAGTGATAAACATCATATCTTTTTGGGTTTCAATGCCCTTAATACCTCAGAATCACAAATTATCCAAGGCTTATTACAAAGTGATTTAGCTGAAATTTACTGGGATATAGATGAGATATTTATTGATGATGATATACATAATGCTGGCTTGTTTACAAGAGCTCACAGAAACCGTTGGAATTATTTTAAAAAGCAACCTTTTAATTGGGTAACATCGCATTATAGCAAATCTAAAAACATACAAGTTGTGGGTATTCCTAAACTTGTAGGTCAAGCAAAATATATAGGTCAACTATTGGGGAATATTAGTTTGCACAATAAAGATCTTAAGAGCGTCGCTATTGTTTTAGGAGAAGAAGACCTTTTAATGCCTGTGCTAAACTCAATTCCTAAAAGTATAACGCATCTTAATATAACTATGGGTTTACCATTAAATTTGGTGCCTTTGGCGTCGTTATTTGAAAAGCTTTTTTCTATTCATAGACATGACACTGATAAATTTTATTTTAAAGATGTTATAGACGTTATTTCTCACCCATCTGTTTATAATTTATTTAAAACAAGTCAGGGAAACTCATCTAGTACGATAGTAGAGTACATTCAAAAGAATAACCTAGTTTATGTTACAGCTGAAGAAATAAAACGGATTACAAAGACTTCTAACGAGCTTATAGAGTTACTGTTTAAATCTTGGGGAGATAACCCTAAAGTTGCTTTAACTAATTGCTTAAACCTTATCTTAGGCATTAAGAGGCATCTAAGCGAAAACAAAAGTTTTAACCGTTTGGAGTTAGAATATTTATACAGATTTAATAGCCTATTCAATCAATTATTAGAGTTAAACGAGAATTACAGCTACCTCAGTTCAATTGCCTCAACATATAGTATTTACAAAGAGCTATTAAGTGTTGAAACTCTAGATTTTAAAGGAGAACCACTCGAGGGTCTTCAGGTTATGGGGATGCTAGAGTCTCGTGTTTTAGATTTTGAAACCGTCATTATAAGTTCTGTAAATGAAGGTATACTTCCTTCAGGAAAAACCAATAATTCATTTATTCCTTTCGATGTAAAAGTTGAAAATAACTTACCCACTTTTAAGGAAAAAGATGCTGTTTATGCCTATCATTTTTTTAGATTATTGCAACGTGCCAAAAATGTTTATATACTTTACAATACTGAAGTTGATGCCTTAAAAGGTGGTGAGAAAAGTAGGTTTATAACACAACTGGAAATAGAAGGCATACACAATATAAAGCAATTTATAATTTCACAAGAAGTTCCCGTTATTGAAAATAAATTACAATATATTTCTAAAACTGAAACTGTATTAGATAAGCTAAAAGAATTGTCCACAAAAGGGTTTTCGCCTTCTTCTTTGTCTAACTACATTCGAAATCCCATTGATTTTTATTATGAGAAAATACTTGGAATTAAAGACTTTGAAGCTGTTGAAGAGAATATTGCCGCTAATACTCTAGGATCTGTAATCCATAATACGCTAGAAGATTTTTACAAACCATTAGAGGATAATTTATTAACGCTAGAACATCTTAATACTTTTAAATCTGAGATTGAAAAAACAGTAACAAAACATTTTAAAAGTTTATATAAAGATGGGGATTTCACAAGAGGTAAAAACCTAATTATTTTTGAAATTGCCCAACGCTATATTTCTAATTTTCTTAATTCTGAAATTGAAAGTCTTAACTCAGGAAATGAAATAAAAATTATAACTATTGAGGGCGATACAACTATAGAATTAAAAATTGAAGACCTCGATTATAATGTTAAAATTACTGGGAAAGTCGATAGAGTAGACCAATTAAATGGCGTTACACGTGTAATTGATTATAAATCCGGAAAAGTTGAACAAAACAAAGTCGAACTTGTTAATTGGGAAGATTTAACCACAGATTATAATAAATACAGCAAATCCTTTCAAGTGCTTTGTTACGCTTATATGATGTATCAAAAAAGACAGATTAACTTACCTGTTGAGGCTGGTATTATTTCATTTAAAAATCTCAATGCTGGATTTTTAAAATTTGGAAAAAAACCATCAGCTTTTAGCAGAACAAAAGAGCAATTGATCACAGAAGAAATGCTTAATAATTTTGAGGTCCAACTAAAGAAGCTCATTTTAGAAATCTGTAATCCAAATATAGATTTTATCGAAAAAGAAATTGAATGATACGAAAAGAAAAAAATATTATACTAAAAAGACAAGATAAAAAACCCATTCTTATAGATGCGTTTTATTCAGAATATAAATCCAATCAACCTACAGTGATTTTTTGTCATGGCTACAAAGGTTTTAAAGATTGGGGAGCATGGAATCTTTTGGCAGAATCTATTGCTAAAGTTGGGTGTTGCTTTATAAAATTTAATTTCTCGCATAATGGAGGTACAATGGAAGACCCTATAGATTTTCCAGATCTGGAGGCCTTCGGAAATAATAATTATTCAAAAGAGCTTGAGGATTTAAATGATGTCATAGATTGGTCTCAGAATTACTATCAAAATAATTCATCAATAAACACGTCTCAGATCTGGCTAATTGGCCATAGTCGTGGTGGTGGTATTACCATTTTAAAAGCATCGGAAGATAGTAGAATCTCTAAACTTATCACTTTAGCAAGCGTAAGCGATTTCGAAAAGCGTACTTCAACTACAGGTAATTTAGAAGATTGGAAAAAAAATGGCGTAAAGTTTGTGCTTAATGGAAGAACAAAACAGCAAATGCCACATTATTATCAATTCTATGAAGATTTCAAAGCTAACAAGAAACGACTAGATATAGAATCTGCTGAAAAAAGACTTACAATTCCACATCTCATCATTCATGGTGACGAGGATACTTCGGTGTCGATTAGTGAAGCAATGGATTTAAAGAAATGGAATCCCAAAAGTCAATTAAAAATCATTGAGGGTGCTGATCATGTGTTTAATACCAAACATCCTTGGAAAGACTCTAAAATGCCAAAAGAATTAAAAGAAACAAGTCAATCAATACTGGATTTTATTTTAGGATAGTGCCCTAAAATAAAAAAGCATTCTGTATATCAGAATGCTTTTTGAATATTAACAAGAAAATGTCAATTTATTCTTGAGCCGTTTCAGCTGCAGGTGTTGCTCCCTCTTCAGTTGTTGTTTCTTCTCCTTCTTCTTCATCTCCTTCTTCTTCCTCATCAACAATTGCCAATCTACTACGTCTTACTTGACATACAACCGTATTGTCCGGATGGAGGAATTTATAATCTTCATTCTCTAACTCTGTGATATAAAGCTTGGTTCCAATTTTTAATGGAGTAATGTCTACTTCAATAAAATCTGGAAGCTTAGATGGTATAGCCTTTACTTTGAGTTTACGGAACGGTCTTCTTAAATTCCCGCCGTTTCTTACACCTATTGAAGTACCTGTAACCTGTACAGGAATATCCATAGTGATCGGTTTGTTTTCAAAAATTTGATAGAAATCTATATGAAGAATTCTATCTGTTACTGGGTGAAACTGAATATCTTGCATTACAGCATTATATTCTTCTCCATTATCTAAGGCAATCACAACTGTATGCGCATTTGCGGTGTATACAAGTTTAGAGAATGCCAATTCTGGTGCAGAGAAATGTAGTGGCTTGTCTCCTCCGTATAATACGCAAGGAACCTGACCAGCATTACGTAAGGCTTTTGTTGACGTTTTGCCTACGCTTTCTCTTTGAGATCCATTGATTGTAATTGATTTCATTTTAGAAATTTTAGTTTATATTATTAATTACCTCATTTTGAGGGCTGCAAATTTAAAAATATATTATTGAAATACTACTGTTTCTAAGCTATTTTTTGCTTGTTAACTGCCAAATAGTACTAGATGATGTTTTTTTGTTTAGTAAATAATTTTAGAAAACGGAGTCAGTGTTTCTATTTACATTACAAATTTGTTACTAATGGATTTATTATAATGAACGTTCTGCATCACTTCAGCAAATAAATCAGCACAGCTTAAAACTTTAAGTTTTTTGCTGGTTTGTTTTAATGGAATTGAATTTGTGACAATTAATTCTTCGAGCTTAGAATTTTCAAGTCTTTCGTAGGCACTGCCAGATAAAATAGGGTGAGTACAAATAGCACGTACACTTTTAGCACCACGTTCCATCATTAGATCCGCAGCTTTTGTAAGTGTACCAGCGGTATCAACCATATCATCCACTAAAACTACATTTTTCCCTGTTACATCTCCAATAAGCTCCATGTGAGAAATAACATTGGCTTTTGCACGTTGTTTATAGCAAATTACAACATCGCTTTTTAATGCTTTGGAATAGGCATAAGCGCGTTTAGAACCTCCCATATCCGGTGAAGCAATGGTAAGATGATCTAAATTGAGGCTTTTTAAATATGGTAAGAATATGGTTGAAGCAAATAAGTGATCGACAGGTTTTTCAAAAAAGCCTTGTATTTGGTCAGCATGGAGATCCATTGTGATAATTCGAGTAGCTCCAGCCGCTTCTAACATTTTAGCCACTAACTTGGCAGCAATTGGAACCCTTGGCTTGTCTTTTCTGTCTTGTCTTGCCCAACCAAAATAAGGCATAACAGCAGTAATGTGCCTAGCTGACGCTCGCTTTGCAGCGTCGATCATTAAAAGCATCTCCATCAAATTTTTTGGGCCAGGATGCGTAGAGCCTATAATGAAAATTCGTGTGCCTCGTATAGATTCTTCATAAGAGGGCTGAAACTCTCCGTCGCTATAAGTCGATGTTATAACATTTCCTAGTGTTACCCCATAAGCAGCAGCAATTTGCTCTGATAAATCTTTACTTTGAGTGCATGTGAATATTTTTGCTTCTATAGTGTTGTTAAGCATTTGTAATCAAGGGTTTTATGGGTTGTTAGTTATGTTTGGTAAGCATCAAATTTAGAAAAATATTTGTTGTGTTAACATATTAAGCTTACTAATTTCAATAAATGGTTAATTTATTGTTGTTTAATAACGTTTTAGAATATGGTGTTTACATAAAAACCTCTCATCCAATGAAAATGATGAGAGGTTTTATATTTGATTGCTTTTTTAGCAATGACTTATCCTACTGTAGCTCTTTTAAATCCGGTAACTTCAACATCACCATAAGACTTCACATATTCAGCAACAGTTTTCTTTTCATCTTTAATAAACTTTTGATCTAATAAACATTGTTCTTGATCTAAAGTTGTATTATCAGAAATAAAACGCTCCATTTTACCAGGTAAAATTCTATCCCAGATTTGCTCTGGTTTACCTTCGGCTTTCAACTCAGCTTTAGCAGCTTCTTCAGCTTCAGCTAAAACTTCAGGGGTCAATTGTGCCATAGAAATATACTTAGGTACATTCTTTAAAGTTTTACCTAAGCGTCCTAGTTCGATATTATCTTTTTCAATAACAGCAATACGCGCTTCAGTTTCTGAGGCCACATATGCAGGGTCGAAATCTTTGTAAGATAACGTCGTCGCTCCCATAGAAGCTACTTGCATAGCAATATCCTTTACTAAAGTTTCAGCGTTGTCTACTTTGGCAGATAAACCTACTAATGCTGCAATTTTATTAATATGAACATATTGCCCTACAAAAGGAGCATCTAGTTTTTCAAAAGCTGTTATATCTAATTTTTCACCGATTACACCAGTTTGCTCAGTTAATTTTTCAGCAACTGTCATTTCACCGAAATCACCTGCTAAAAATTCTTCTTTTGTATTATAGTTAAGTGCGATTTCTCCCAATTCATTGGCAAGCTTAACAAAGTTTTCGTTTTTACCTACGAAATCAGTTTCGCAACCTAAAACGATAGCAACACCTGATGTGTTATCAGCGTTTATTTTTGCAACAGCTGCACCTTCAGAAGAATCTCTATCGGCTCTTTTTTCTGCTACTTTTTGACCTTTTTTTCGTAAAACTTCAATGGCTTTATCAAAATCACCACCAGCTTCAACTAAAGCTTTTTTACAATCCATCATACCAGCACCAGTTGCTTGTCTTAGCTTGTTTACTTCTGCTGCTGTAATTTTTACAGTATTTTCCATAGTTTTTAAAATTTAAAAAGTCATTCAATTAATTTTCAAGTTGAAAAGAATTAAATGACTTTTAATATTGTGTAAATGTTATTTATTCTTCTTCTTGAGCAACTACTGGAGCTTTTTCAGCTTTCTCTGCTGTGGTTTTTGCTTCAGCTTTTGCTTTGTTGTCTTTGTCAGCACGTTCTGATTTTCTTTCATTTAATCCATCTTCTACTGCAGATGTTACGATAGATAAAATCTTGTTAATAGATTTTGAAGCATCATCATTTGCAGGGATTAGATAATCAACCTCACGTGGATCAGAGTTAGTATCTACCATTGCAAAGATTGGAATATTTAATTTCTGGGCTTCTTTAATCGCAATGTGCTCGCGCATAATATCAACGACGAATAAAGCACCTGGCAAACGTGTCATGTCAGAAATAGAACCTAAATTCTTTTCTAGCTTAGCACGCAAACGGTTGACTTGTAAGCGTTCTTTCTTAGATAAAGAGTTGAATGTGCCATCTTTCTTCATTCTGTCAATAGAAGCCATTTTCTTAACGGCTTTTCTAATTGTAACAAAGTTGGTTAGCATTCCACCTGGCCAACGCTCTGTAATATAAGGTTGGTTTACAGCACCTGCTTTTTCTGCAACAATGTCTTTAGCTTGTTTTTTAGTAGCTACGAATAAGATTTTCTTTCCTGATGCTGCAATTTTACTTAATGCTGCACAGGTTTCTTCAATTTTAGCTGCTGTTTTGTAAAGGTTGATAATATGGATACCGTTACGCTCCATATAGATGTATGGAGCCATGTTTGGGTTCCACTTACGTGTGAGGTGACCAAAGTGCACACCTGCGTCTAGTAGTTCTTTTACTTCTACTTTTTCCATTTTTGTAATAGTTTACGTTCTGTTGAATTAGCAATGATTAAGTGGTTGCTTCCGCGCGCCTTAACCATTTAGATGCTAAACTAAACTCTCACACATTGATGTGATGAGCAACAATAACTGGTTTATTCTGAACTCGTTTCAGAATCTTTAATTTCAATAAAATGCCATTTCGTGGCGGGTTTTGAAGATGGTTTTTAATTCTATCTTCTCTGTCATTTCGAGCGTAGTCGAGAAATCTTATGAAGATCTTTTCGACTGCGCTCAAGGTGACAGTTGGAACTTGAAAAACAAATCCCAAAGTTTGTGTTGGATATTAACGTTTAGAGAACTGGAATTTCTTACGCGCTTTCTTCTGTCCGAATTTTTTACGCTCTACCATTCTTGGATCTCTAGTTAATAGACCTTCTGGCTTTAATATTGCTCTGTTTTCAGCATCTAACTCGCACATGGCGCGAGATAAAGCTAAACGTATTGCTTCTGCCTGGCCGGTGATACCACCTCCATATACGTTAACAGTAATATCAAAGTTGCCATCATTGTTAGTCATGGTTAAAGGTTGGTTTACTTTGTACTGCAATGGTGCAGTCGTAAAGTATTCCGCCATGTCTTTTTTGTTCACGGTAATGTTACCTTTTCCTTTGGCAACATACACACGAGCAACAGCCGTCTTTCTACGGCCAATTTTGTGAATTACTTCCATTAGTTAATTTCGTTTAAATTAATTGCCTTTGGTTTTTGAGCTTCGTGAGCGTGCTCAGTACCAGCGACAACAGTTAAATTTCTAAAAAGAGCTGAACCTAATTTGTTTTTAGGCAACATTCCTTTTACTGACTTTTCTACTAATCTGGTTGGGTCTTTCTCAAACATTTCAGTAGCAGTCAAGCTTCTTTGACCACCTGGATAACCTGTGTGACGGATATAACTTTTATCTGTCCACTTATTACCAGTTAAGTTGATTTTTTCTGCGTTTACAACAATAACGTTATCACCGCAATCAACGTGTGGCGTAAAGTTAGGCTTGTGCTTACCTCTTAAAAGTATTGCTACTCTTGAAGCTAAACGACCTAAAGTTTGTCCTTCAGCATCAACTAAAACCCACTCCTTATTAACGGTAGCTTTGTTAGCAGAAACTGTTTTGTAGCTTAATGTATCCACACTAATTTGATTTAATATTGTGCTTCACAGCACAAAAGATTATACATTCCTCTTCCGAAAAAGAGTTTGCAAATTTACGATAAACTATTGGATTACCAAATGCTATGAACTATTTTTTTAACCTGATAATCAGTAGGTTTTAGCATTGCTTTTTTGGTTTAATCTTTTGTGGCTCTAGAGAGTCTGTCATTGATGGATTTACCAAGACCTTCATCTGGAAATTTTTCAGCAATAATAATATCCAAATCTTGTTTATCTAACTGATGCAACGCATCATAAAGCTTTGATGCTGCTTCTTGAAGGTTCTTTTCTTTAGACAACACGAACTTAAAAGCTACATAATTTTCATCAAAAATATCACTATAAACGAGCAAGCCTATTCGTTTGCCTATGTTTTTTTCAATCTCTTCTTTAAGATTATCAGTTAATATGGTTTTTGTTTTTGGAGCATAGTGACGCTCGAGCATGCCGGGAGCATTTGGCTGAACCTTGCCTGGACTTTGATTTAGATCAGCCGAACTATTTTTGATTTCAATTTTCCCAACGACTTCTTCAATAGCTTCGAGCGGAGTAGAGCCCAGACGGTATATAATGGGTTGGTTATTTTCAAATCCTATAATAGTAGATTCTATTCCACTTTTGCAAGCTCCACCATCTAACACCATTTTAATGGTATTTTTAAAATAGGCTTCTACATGTTCTGCGGTCGTTGGACTAATACTGCTAAACGGATTAGCACTTGGTGCTGCTAAAGGAAAATCTAATTGTTTTAAAAGTTCTAAAGTCAATGGATGATTAGGAACTCGCACGGCAACAGTATCCTTTTTTGCAGTTATTACATCAGGGATTGTATTTTTCTTTTTTAGAACCAAAGTCATCGGTCCTGGCCAAAAAGCATTGGCTAACAATTCTGCTTTTTTAGGAACGTGCTCAACAATTTTTTCTAGATAATCTAACGAAGGTATGTGGACAATGAGGGGATTAAAAAAGGGACGTTGTTTGGTTTTAAAAATAGAATTGATGGCTTTTTCAGAATAGATATTACCGGCCAAACCATAAACCGTTTCGGTAGGGATGGCAACGATGTCTTCTGCATTTAATAGCGAAACAGCCTTTGATATGTCTTTTGAAATAATGCTCATTGTCTATTAACTGCAAAATTAATCTAAAAAAGAGGAAGTATTTATTTTAGTTCACTTAGGTAACGATGAATCATGCTTACCACTACCGAGCCTTCACCTACAGCTGAAGCAACACGTTTTACAGAATCGTGCCTTACATCACCAACGGCAAAGATTCCTGGTATGCTTGACTCAAGGCTCTGTGGCTCACGGTTGGCGTAAATATCGCATTTCATCAAATCTTTGTTAATGAGCATTTGTCCCGTGCAGATAAAACCTTTTTCGTCTGTTATAACAATACCATCCATCCATTGTGTATTGGGTTTTGCGCCAATAAATGAAAATACGTTAGAGACTTCCATGTCTTGTTCTTTACCTTTATTTGAAATAACAATGGACTCTAGGTGGTGCTCACCTTCAAGTTTAGTGATCTCGGTATTTCTAAGTATTTGTATTTTTTCTGAAGCTTCTAAGCGTTGTACGAGATAGTCACTCATTTTTGCGCCCAAATCATTACCTCTTATCATTACATAAACCATTTTTGCATGATTGGATAAAAACATAGCTGCTTGACCTGCTGAATTTCCGCCACCAACAATGACGACAGGTTGATTAATGCAGTTACTTACATCCATTCCTGTAGCAGAATAGTAAATACCGCTTCCTTCGTAATTACTGATATTGTCAATTGGTAAACGTCTGTATGCCGCGCCAGTGGCAACAATAATGGATTTTGATTTTATTATTTTATCGTTTGTTGCACATACCGTAAAATAATTTTTATTGTACTCTAAACTTTTAGCACGATGTGGAATAGAAATATTACAGCCAAATTTTTGAGCTTGTATATAAGCTCTATTGGCTAATTCCCCACCAGAAATGCCTGTTGGAAAACCTAAATAATTTTCAATTTTAGAGCTTTTACCTGCTTGTCCTCCTGGTGATTCACTATCTATTGTAACAACTTCTAATCCTTCTGAAGCTGCATATACGCTTGCAGCTAAGCCTGCGGGTCCAGCTCCAATGACCAAAACATCAAATACTTTATCCTCAAAATCCATAAGGACTCCACTATACCTTGCAACTTCATCTACAGATGGTCGGACACAAACCTTAGATTCGCTATTGATTAAAATGGGTAAATCATTTTCAGATAAATCAAAACTTTTTAAAAGTTCTAAAGCTTCGTCATCTGAATCTGTATCAATGAAATTATGCCAAATATGATTTTTTTCGAGAAAATCCCTAATTTTATATGTTGCATTTGATTTACCTGACCCTACCAGTTTTAAACCACCAGACATTTCGGATAGAACAGTTTGTTGACGCAATAAGAATGCATTTAACAGAACATCACTAATGTCGCTATTTTTGGAGATAGCTTCTTTTAATTTGTTTGGTTTTATGCGAAGAAGACTTGTATTAGGTAAAGTATCTGCATGAAATTGGGCAGACCTATTAGATAACATACCACTGTCTCCTGTAAATTCATATTTGCCATGGGTAACTATTGTTGTTTTATTGTATGGGTCGTTAATATCTACAGCTCCTTTAAGAATAACAAAAAAATCGTAAAGGTTATCACCAAGCGCAAATACTCTGGTCGGATTTTTATAATCTTCTATCGAGCCATATGCTTTGAGTTTAGAAACTTGGTTATGTGTTAATTCTGGAAATCTTGGATCTTTCACGTTTTAATATTTTTTAATTGATTTGTGTTGGTAGCACCATAACCATCGTTCATTAGGTTCTGTAGAACTAGCTACAGGATGATTTTCAGTTTCAGCATGTTTACTGGCATGTTTATTTGGGGAGCTATCACAACATAGAGTTGCGCCACAGGTTTGACAAGTTCTTAAATGCAACCATGAACTTCCAGTTTTTATACATTCATCACATTGGTAGATTTTTGCTTTTTTTTACATCAGTGACATCATTTAGATCTTCGCAGATTTTAGCTTTAAATTTTGGCATTGAAGAAAGAGTTTATAATGTAAAGGTAATGAAAGAAGACATAAGTTTTTAATCACTTTGCATTAAAAAAAGCATTGAAATTATTTTGGTTAAATCGATAAAATTTCTTATATTTAATTGAAATGGTGTCTAATTTCAGTTTTATAAAATGATAAGTGTTATTTGTAATTAGGCACGATTTTTGACCTACAGAATAGTATTAAGGTTTTTGAACTTTAATGCCCGACCAATCACTAATTAAAAATATATATATTATGAAACACTTAACTATACTATTAATTTGCTTTTTAATGGTTTTTTCAATTTCTAACGCTCAACAAAAAACCAAGACAGTGATAGCCGGAACGGTTAAAGATTCTTTGGGACAACCTGTGAATAATGCAATTATATTTCTCGATGATTCAAAAACAAGAAAGACAACAAACAAGAAAGGGGAATTTAAAATAAAAGTAAAAAAGTTGCCAGAAACAGTATCTGCATTCTCTGAGGACAAAGGTTTCGAAACTGTGAGTTACGATTCTATCGTTAGTATTAAATTTAACACAAACAGTTTAAAGAAAGGTGAGTATGTAACCTTTTTGGCTAAGTATTCTAATAAAAAGAAAAACTCTTCTAAAAACCAACAGGTTTTTACAAACATCTATGATTATCTTAGGGCAATGGCACCAATGCTAAGAATTAGTGGTCCCCCCGAAAATCAAATAAGGGTAAGGGGATATGATTCTAGCTTTAATAGCTCTAATGAACCATTGTTTATTGTTAATGGAAACCCAACTCGTGTCATTGAAGATATTATACCAGCCTCCATAAAAAGTGTTTCTGTACTCAAAGATTCTAGCGCAGCAGCTTATGGAGCAAGAGGAGCAAATGGTGTTATAATTATAACCACAAAGTAATTTAACTCATCTAGTTGTTCAGTTGGTTTTTTTTAGGTGTGGTAAGATTTTAATTAGAATTTAAAGAAGCAATTCTCTAATATAGGTCTTTTCACTAATGCGCCTCCAACCAATTTTCACCAATATCTAAATCCACATCCAGAGGTACGGAAAGCTTGTGTGCATTTTCCATTTCGGTCTTTATGATTGATTTGAGATGGTCTAATTCTGGTTTATAGACATCAAAAACCAATTCGTCATGTACTTGTAGGAGCATTTTGGATTTATAGTTAGAGTCTTCAAGTTTGTTGTGAATATTAATCATGGCAATTTTGATAATATCTGCAGCACTACCCTGTATAGGTGCGTTGACAGCATTTCGTTCTGCTGCACCACGTACGACGGCATTGCGGGAGTTGATGTCTTTTAAATAACGCCGACGACCTAAAACAGTTTGTACATAACCATTATCTCGGGCAAAATCAACTTGTTTGCTTATGTAAGCTTTTAATTTTGGGTAAGTCTCATAATAGGTGTCAATCAATTCTTTAGATTCTGAGCGTGTAAGACTGGTTTGGTTACTTAAACCAAATGCTGAGACACCATAGATAATTCCAAAATTAACTGTTTTGGCATTACTACGCTGTTCTCTAGTCACTTCAGCAATAGGCACATTAAATACTTTTGATGCTGTAGAAGCATGAATGTCTTCCCCATTCCTGAAAGCTTCAATCATTGTTTTCTCTTCACTTAAAGCAGCAATGATGCGTAATTCTATTTGCGAATAATCTGCCGCCAACAGAATATAATCGTCATTTCTTGGTATAAAGGCTTTTCTAACTTGACGACCCCGTTCGGTACGTATAGGGATATTCTGTAAGTTTGGGTTGTTACTACTTAAACGACCCGTGGCAGCGACAGTTTGCATATAATCAGTATGTACACGCCCTGTGCTTTCTTCAACTTGCAATGGCAGAGCATCAACATATGTACTCTTTAATTTGCTGAGCCCTCTATAGTCTAAAATATCCCGAATGATTTTATGATCTTTTGCTAAATAGCTCAATACATCTTCAGCTGTTGAGTATTGACCAGTTTTTGTCTTTTTAGGTTTATCTACCAATTTCATTTTTTCAAATAAAACCACACCTAATTGTTTTGGAGAAGCAATATTGAATTCTTCACCAGCAGCTTCGTATATACTTTTTTCGAGGTCAGCGATATCATTATTTAGTTCTTCCGAAAGCGATCCTAAAAAGTCTTTATCCAAGTTGATTCCTTCTAATTCCATTGTCGCAAGAACACGTAAGAGAGGGACTTCGATCTCGTTAAATAACCTTTGAGTATTTGCCTCTTGAAGTTCTTTTTCAAAATGCTCCTTAAGTTGTAATGTAATATCTGCGTCCTCTACGGCATATTCTGTTAGTTTGTCTAGAGGAACATCTCGCATAGATAGCTGATTCTTTCCTTTTTTACCGATCAATTGTGTAATTGAAACTGGAGTGTAATTTAAATAGGTCTCTGCAAGTACATCCATATTATGTCGCATATCGGGATTAATCAAATAATGCGCTAGCATAGTATCAAACAACTTACCTTTAACTGTAATGTTGTACTTAGCTAAAACCTTAATATCGTACTTTAAATTCTGACCAATTTTTTCAATAGATTCGTTCTCAAAAAATGGTCTTAATTCTTCGACTAGAGCTTGTGCTTCGTCTCTGTTTTTTGGAAATGGCAAATAAAAGCCTTTACCAGTTTCCCAAGAAAATGCAATACCGACCAATTCTGCAGTCAAAGGATTGAGGCCTGTTGTTTCAGTATCAAAACATACAGATGTTTGATTCATTAAGTTTTTTACAAACAATTTCGTAGCCATACCAGAAGCCACACTTTGATAAAAGTGCGATGTAGTTTCTGCTGTTTTACGTGCGAATTCTGAAACAGTTTCAGAATCTTGGTCGCTGGGTGTAGTCGAGGTACCAAATAAAGAAAACTGACCAGCTCCAGCACTTTTTGAAATTGAAGATGAACTTGCCTTTGAAGACGACGCTAATTTTTTGGTTGTACTGGAAGTTTCGGTGGTCGAAGCAGTAGCGTCGGCTGAAAAGGTCTTTAAAAAATTATCGGTTAATCTTCTAAATTCTAAATCTTGAAAAATTTGTTTTACTTTTTCAACATCAGGATGGTCAAGTTCAAAATCCTTAGCATTGAAATCAACAGGTACATCGAGCATAATGGTAGCCAGCTTTTTAGACAAAAGACCGAGTTCCCCATTAGCTTCAACTTTTTCTTTCATTTTTCCTTTTAGCTGGTCTGTATTGGCTAGTAGACCTTCCATACTGCCAAATTGATGGATAAATTTCTTAGCTGTTTTTTCACCAACACCAGGCAAACCGGGAATGTTGTCGCTAGAATCTCCCATCATACCTAAAAAGTCAATCACTTGCATTGGTTCTGTGACTTCAAATTTTTTCTGTACCTCAGGAATTCCCCAGGTTTCATAACCACCACCAAATACGGGTCTGTACATAAAAATATTTTTTGTAACCAACTGTGCAAAATCTTTGTCTGGTGTTACCATATAGGTCTTGTAGCCTTCTTTTTCGGCTTGTCTAGAAAGTGTACCAATAACATCATCGGCTTCATAACCTTCCTTAACCATAATAGGAATATGCATGGCTTTCAAAATCTCATAGATGTAAGGTATAGCGGTTTTAATACCTTCTGGTGTTTCATCACGATTTGCTTTATAGGCATCGTACATTTCTATACGATCCACGCTTCCTCCTTTATCAAAACAAACTGCTAAGTGGTCTGGTCGCTCACGTTTTATAACGTCCAATAATGAATTCATAAAGCCCATTATGGCTGAGGTATCTTCACCTTTAGAATTGATTCTCGGGTTTTTTATAAAAGCATAATAGCCACGGAAAATTAGGGCATAAGCATCAACAAGGAAGAGACGTTTTTGGTCTGACATGGAATTAAATTTTGAAGTCTATAAAACTACAAAAACTAAAGTGTTTATTTAAAAAGCAATTTGTAATTTTCCAAAATCAATTTTTAAGTGTGAAAGCCCATAATGAGCATTAGGCAGATGATGCCTAATATGAAATGACATATTTAAATGACTAAAAAAGCAGATTATCACAAAAATTTAAATAAATGAAAACATATGCAATAGCAATCCATGGTGGTGCAGGAACTTTAGTAAAAGGTATGATGACACCAGCGTTAGAAGCAAACTATAAACGGGCTTTAAAAAATGCTTTAGATGCCGGTTATAAAAATTTGGAAGATGGTAAATCTGCTATTGAAGCTGTTGAAATTGCTGTAAAGCTATTGGAAGATTCGCATTTATTTAACGCAGGAAAAGGCTCTGTCTTCACTGCTGAAGGCACTCACGAAATGGATGCGGCTATAATGGATGGCAAGACCTTAAATGCAGGAGCGGTTTCATTAATCAAAGGAATTAAGAACCCTATCTCACTGGCGAGAGATGTGATGGAAAAAAGTGAGCACGTATTTTTGGCAGGAGACGGAGCTATGCAGTTTGCTAAGCAGTTGAATTATAAGCGAGAGGATGCTAATTATTTTTATGATGAATTTCGCCATAAGCAATGGTTGGAAATAAAGGATACAGATAGTTTTCAATTAGATCACTCAACTAAGAAAGATTCAAAATTTGGGACTGTTGGTGCAGTAGCTTGCGACCAATATGGCAATATTGCAGCCGCTACATCAACAGGTGGCATGACGAATAAAAAGTGGGGGCGAGTTGGGGATTCGCCAATGATAGGATCCGGAAATTATGCTAACAATAAAACTTGTGCTGTAAGTTGTACAGGAAGTGGTGAGTTCTTTATCAGAGGTGTGGTGGCTTACGATGTATCTTGTCTAATGGAGCATAAGGAAATGAGTTTAGAAGCGGCTTCAAAAGAAGTTATCTATAAGCGTATCTTAGAAATAAATGGCGATGGAGGATTGATCGCTGTAGATGCTGAGGGAAATATTGCCATGCCATTTAACACCGAAGGTATGTACAGAGCTTGTAAATCTTCAAATGGAAAAGAGGATATTTCAATTTACAAATAGTGGAAGTTCGGCATTTGGGTAATACTGATTTTAATGTGATTATGGAATGCTTTCTTTCAGCATTCGAGAATTATTTTGTAAAAATGCCAACAGATTATCATTTTTATCACAAACGCTGGAAAGCTGCCGGTGTAAGATATGATTTGTCCTACGGGATGTTTGATAGTAACAAATTGGTGGGTTTCATTATCAATGCTATTGGTCAACGCCAAGATGACTTAACAGCCTATAATTCTGGCACAGGAATTATCCCAGAGTATAGGGGACAACGTATTGTAAAGTCTATTTATAATTATGCTATTCCTCAATTAGTTAAAAACGGCGTTACAAAATGCCAACTCGAAGTTATTACCAAAAATGAAAAAGCTATAAAGTCTTATCAAGGCATAGGGTTCAAAATCTGTAAACGTTATAAGTGTTATAAAGGAACGCTTTCAACCGACAACAAGAAAGGTTTTGTTTTAAACAAATTTTCTTACAAGGCTGTGGATTGGGATGCGTTTCCAAATCAAGATTTGTATTCTTGGGATAATCAAAAAGAGAGTTTGGTACAGGCAAATTATGAGTGCTATCAAGTACAAGTTGAAGGTCAATTACAATCGTATTTTATAATGGATTCCCAAAGTGGCTATATTGCTCAGTTTGAAGTTTTAGAGGATTCAGTTTCTCAATGGCAAAATCTATTTTCAGCGATACAATCCATAAATCAAGATGTAAGAATCAATAATATTGATAACCGATTGACCAATAAAATTAGAGCGGTTAAAGCAGCTGGGCTAGAAAGTACAATCGACCAGTTTGAGATGGAATTATATCTTTAATGGTATAAAATCCTTATTGACTTATCTTCATATTAAAAATAAAACAGGTAAATTCTTTCCTTTTTAAAACATATCTGATAAGATAAAAAGGCTTCAAATAAAAGGAGCTTCAATTGGTAGAACTTCAACTTTCTTCTTTTTAATATTAAAGCGGTCACCATTAGATAAGATATGTGTTCTTAAATTGGTTAAAGACATTGGTGTGCCTTCTTTCAAAATTTTATGATTGTTATGCTTTATTTTTCTGCCATCAAAAACAATCACCATTCCAGAGCCAATGACCTCAAAAGTATTATTCTTAATAATTAATCCGGTATCTTCAGCTAAACCCAATCCCACTAGATTTGGGAATTTAGCAACAGCTTCGGAAACTCTACCGAAACGACCACGTCTAATAAAGTGAGTGTCAATTATTAATTCAGGAATAAGACTTAGACCTTTGTATATTTTTACAGCACCTTTGACGAAAGATTCGGAAGCACTTCCGCCAGCAATCATTTCATTAGCCATGGCCATAGCGCCAGCGCTTGTGCCAGCAATTACGAAGCCTTTTTCGTTTTTATAGCGTTCGGCCAAAATACGATGAATGCTTGTGCCTCCGATTTTGTCTGCAATTTTAGATTGGTCTCCACCAGAGAACATTACACAATCAGCATGTTTAATTAAAGAAATGGCTTTCTCAGTTTCAGAATCTTCCTTAGACCGAATATCTAAAACTTCAACATTTTCACAACCTAAAGTGGAAAATGCAATCAAATAATTTTCACCAACTTCAACAGGAATACTCGATGCGGTAGGTATAACTACAATATTGGCATCAATACCACCAGCTTCCCTAACTACGTGAAATAGAATGCCTTCCTCAATAAACTCAAGTGTGTACATTTCATCTGCTTCAATACCTTTATCTTCATTTCCGCCGATCGGTATTAAAGTACCCTTAGCCTTCTGCATAATTTTAATCTAAAATATTGCGTAAAAATAACCCAAATTTTTTATTGAAAAATACTATATTTATAATCTTTCACTAACAAAACCAACTACAATGGAGATAAGAAGTATAAACGCTATGCGAGGACCAAATTATTGGTCTATTAGAAGACATAAGTTAATTGTAATGGTATTAGACCTTCAGGAAATGGAGGAATTGCCATCTAATAAAATAGAGGGTTTCCCTAAACGATTAAAAGCTATGTTTCCTTCAATGTATTCTCATCGCTGTTCAGAAGGTTGTGAAGGCGGCTTTTTTATGCGTGTTGATGATGGAACTTGGATGGGACATGTAATTGAGCATATTGCCTTAGAGATTCAAACACTTGCGGGAATGGATACAGGGTTTGGACGCACACGGGGCTATGGAGAAGAAGGGGTTTATAATGTTGTGTTTTCTTACATGGAAGAATCCGTTGGTCGTTATGCCGCTAAGGCCGCTGTTAGGATTTGTGAAGCTTTAATTGCTGGAGAGGATTATGACTTGGCAGAAGATATTCAGGAAATGCGTGAGCTTCGTGAGGCTGATCGCTTAGGTCCAAGTACGGGTTCAATTGTTGAGGAAGCAGAAGCTAGGGGTATTCCTTGGATTCGATTAAATAAGTATTCGCTGTGTCAGTTGGGTTATGGGGCCAATCAAAAACGAATTCAAGCAACAGTTACTTCAGAAACGTCATCTATTGGTGTTGAGCTTGCTTGTGATAAAGAAGATACAAAATATCTTTTAGAACAAGCTGAGGTAGAAGTACCCAGAGGAGATATTATTCGTCGCGAGCGAAGTTTAGAAGAAGCCTGTCGTTATGTTGGTTACCCGTTAGTGATTAAGCCTATCGATGGAAATCATGGTAGAGGTATTACAGTAGATATTCGGAATTATGATGATGCTCTAGTCGCTTTTAGGCATGCTAAAGAAAGCTCTCGAAGCGGGGCTATTATTGTTGAGAAGTTCATCGTTGGAGAAGACTATAGATTATTGGTAATTAATAATAAGCTGGTAGCTGCGGCTTTACGTTCACCAGCGCATGTAGTAGGTGATGGAAAATCGACAATACAGGAATTAATTGATGAAGTAAATAAAGATCCGCGTCGTGGTTACGGTCATGAAAAAGTATTGACACAGATTTCAGTTAATGAATTAACCCAAACTATTATTAAGGATGCAGGATATACTTTAGACTCTGTATTGGCTGATGGCGAAAAGCTAATCTTAAAAGATACCGCTAATTTGAGTACAGGCGGAACAGCAGAGGATGTTACAGATATTGTGCACCCTGCGAATGTGAGTATGGCAGAGCGTATTTCAAAAATTATTGACTTGGATATTTGTGGTATTGACGTTATGACTACAGATATTTCTAAACCTTTATCTGAAACAGGCGGTGCAGTTTTAGAAGTCAATGCAGGTCCAGGATTTAGAATGCACTTAGCACCAACCACAGGTTTGCCCCGTAATGTAGCAGCACCTGTTATCGATAAATTATTTCCTGTAAAGGGTGATACAGGACGTATTCCTATTGTAGCTATCACTGGTACCAACGGAAAAACAACCACGTCTCGCTTAATTTCCCATATTGCAAAAATGAAAGGCTATCGTGTAGGCTATACGACGAGTGATGGTGTTTATATTCAGAATAGATTATTGATGACTGGGGATTGTACGGGACCTGCAAGTGCAGAATTTGTACTTAAAGATCCTACAGTTAATTTTGCTGTTTTAGAATGTGCACGAGGAGGTCTTTTAAGAGCAGGATTAGGATTTAAAAAATGTGATGTTGCTGTTGTTACTAATGTAGCTGCAGATCATTTAGGTCTAAAAGGAATCCACACAGTAGACCAATTGGCTAAAGTAAAAGGTGTGGTGCCAGAAACAGTTCTACCAGATGGTTATGCCATTTTAAACGCAGACGATGATTTAGTTTACGATATGCGTAGAAGTGTAGATTGTAATGTAGCACTTTTTTCAATGGACGAAAACAATCCAAGAATAAAAGCCTTGCAACGTTTGCATGGAATTACAGCAGTTTACGAAAATGGCTATGTTACTATATGTAGAGGCGAGTGGAAAATGCGAATTATGAAGGCTGAGAACATTCCATTGACCTATGGCGGTAAAGCAAAATTTATGATTCAGAATGTATTAGCAGGAATTTTAGCTGCTCACGTTCAAGGTATAAGCATTGAGGATATGAAAGCTGGTTTAGAAACCTTCATCCCTTCTGCTTCGCAAACACCAGGGAGATTAAATCTATTTAAGTTCAATAACTTTAATATTTTGCTAGACTATGCGCATAATGCCGCAGGAATGCGAGCACTTCAGAAATTTACTGATGAGTTAGAGGCCACAGTTAAAGTTGGTATTATTGCGGGTATTGGAGATCGACGTGTAGAAGATAATAATGAAATGGGTAGTATTGCGGCTGAAATGTTTGACGAAATTATCATTCGACAAGACAAACGTTTACGTGGCAAAACAGAAGAAGAACTTATTAAGATGTTAGATGATGGTATTAAGATGAGAGATCCTAACAAGAAGACTACCATAATTCCATCAGAAAAAGAAGCCATTAAATATGCCGTAAAAAATGCCGTAAAGGGCTCACTGATTATTCTTTGTAGTGATGTAATACCAGATGCACTAAATTTGGTTAAAGAACTCAAGGAAAAAGAATCTAAAGGAGAGTTAAATCTCGTATAATTGAAAAAACAAAAAAGCCGAAACAAACGTTTTCGGCTTTTTAAATGGTTAATAGCATATTGATTAGCAAAGTTTTTTAGTCTTTACTTTAATTTGTAAGCTCTTCCTGTAAGCTTTAATACTTATAATTTCGTTACTTTTCTTACGGTTGATTTTTAAAACTTTAGCCTTAACTTTAGCAGAAATAATAGTTCTTTTAGCTTCTGGCTTTTCAGCTTTAACAGTTTCAACGAGTTCAGTTTCAACATTACTCACAACATCTTGTTGAGCATATCCTGCTATAGACATTGTTAAGAATAATAATATGACTAAACCTTTTTTCATAATTGTTAAATCGTTTTTTGTTTTAACTTCGGTTCAAAGAAACGGTAGATATTTAGTGTGCGTAAAATTTTTGGACGAAACAAGGCGATAATTAGATAACTGACATCTGCTAGTAAAAAACATCGACGAAATACACAAAATGAACTCGTAGCCTTTTAAAATCAGTATTTTTATAGATGAAAAAACTTAAGATTTAGATCAAATGAAGCCGTTTACCAATAATATCGATGAAATGCACCGTATGGGTATAATTTTATAAAAAATAAGTATATAGATGATAGATTATAAAGGTAACCCTTATTTTGATTTGTTTTCAAAACAGAAAGAGAATCAATATAATGTTGCTCAAAGTACATATAGCCAAAGAGTTAAAAAACTAAGTGCTCTTCAACATGCCATTGAGTTCACCTACAGAAAGCAAATTAAAGAGGCTCTACATAAAGATTTGAAACGACCCATTGTAGAATCTGACTTGGTAGCTGTCTATCTTGTTATAAAGGAGATTAAACATGCTAAAGCGAATCTGCATCGTTGGTTAAAGAAGCAAAAAGTGAAAACTGACGTAGTTCTATTTGGTACAAAGTCTTGGGTTAAATATGAACCTAAAGGTGTTTGCTTAATTATATCTCCATGGAATTATCCTATTAACCTTACATTTTCACCCCTTGTTGCTGCGATTGCAGCTGGAAATACTGTAATTATAAAACCTTCTGAAATATCATCACATTGTTCTAATTTGATGTCGACCATAATAAAGGATTTATTTCAAGAAAACGAAATTGTATTAGTACAAGGTGATGTTAAAGTCGCTCAAAACTTATTAAAGTTGCCTTTTAATCATATCTTTTTCACTGGCTCTATACCAGTTGGAAAGATAGTTATGAAAGCTGCAGCCAAACATTTAACCTCTGTAACTTTAGAACTCGGAGGAAAGTCTCCAGTGATAATAGATGCGTCTGTTGATATAAAGTTGGCAGCTAAAATGGTAGTTTGGCTGAAGCATTTTAATTGTGGACAAACTTGCATAGCACCAGACTATGTATTCATACAAGAAAAAATTCTAGAATCATTTATAGTACATTATAAGTTCTATCTAAATAAATTTTATGGTTCAAATGCTTTAAATTCTGAGAGCTACGGACGAATTATAAACGAAAAGCACTTTAATAGGCTCAAATCGTATCTCAATGATGCTAAAACGCATGATGCCGAATTCGTGATAAAAGGAGAGATTATTGAAGAAGAACGATTTATTGGGCCTACCGTAATTTCAAACCTTAAGCTAGAATCACTTTTAATGCAGGAAGAAATTTTTGGTCCAATTTTACCTGTAAAAATATATACAAATAAAGAAGAGGTTATTGAGTATCTTAAAGACAAGGATAAACCCCTAGCATTGTATGTTTACTCAAAATCAAAATCTTTTACCAATCACATTGTTAATAATACCAGAGCAGGCACGACCTGTATTAATGTTAATGGGATACAATTTTCTAACCATCGTTTACCATTTGGCGGAAGTAATAGTAGTGGTATAGGTAAAGCCCACGGTTTTTATAGTTTTAAAGCGTTTTCTAATGAACGTGCTGTGTTGAAGCGTTATGTAGCAGGGCCAATTTCTTTGCTTTTTCCGCCTTATACAAAGCTAAAAGAAAAAATTGCGAAGGCTACCGTAAAGTGGTTTTAAAAATGAAAAAGCCACTTTCTACTGCGGCTTTTCCTTTATCCAACTATAAAAGTTGAGCTCAAAACATTTTTGTTGTCTTAGAATAATTATTATTAAGTCTTTGCTGATTAATTATCTGGACAAGTGATTTCTTTGCCAACCAATAAGCCTATTCTATCTGGTTTATAGCGATAACATTTTCCATCCGCAGCTTTTAAAATTATACCACAATGAATATTATTCACAAAAATGTCTCCGTCTGCAATCTCAATTAGGCTATGAGGATTTGTTGTATTAATACCAACTCCTCCAGTATCATTGCCAGTATTGATAGTTGATGAGTTTTCACAGTCATCACCTATTCCATTATTATTTAGATCTATCTGCGTACTATTCGCAAAAGTTGGGCAATTATCATCCTCGTCATTTATACCGTCTCCATCTAAATCAAATAGATTACAAGCTGTACCTATTGCGATAATAGAATTACAATCTGTAGCATTGTTTGCTAATGTAATTACGCCACCAATTGTTAATAAACCATCAATATAGTTCTGTAAAAAGCAACAGCCATTAAGTAATGTATTATCTTCAATTCGTACACTTGTACCGACTAAAGTGAGACTCAAAAGAAAATCTAAATCTGTTATTAGAGGGTTGTCTGTAATTATTATTCCATTGCTTAAACTATTGATATTAGGTAAATCAATTGAGCTTAGAATAGGGTTGTTAACAATGTCTAATCGATTTCCGTTAGAATTTACCAAAGATGGTACATTAATTTCAGTAAGGTTTGGATTGTTCAAGAAGTAAAAACTCCCATTAGATGTTAAGGAAGGTAAGTTGGCTGATATTACATTAGGGCAATCTCGTAACCTAAAAAAACCACTTTGACTTATATTTTGGATACCATCTAAACTAGTTATATTACATGAAATGATTTGTAAACCACGATCAACTATTTGAATAAATGATAGCCCAGATATATCAGTAATATTTGTTCCAGTTATTGTGAAATTTCCATCTACTGCATTGCAAGTCCCAGAATAGGTAACAACAAAATTATAGACATCGGCTTGAGAAGTTAGAGTTACTCCGGTCGCACAAACTTGAGATAATATACTTTGAGTGGTTAAAAACAACAACATGATCAATGTGCCCATTACAATATTTGTTCTAGCTTTTTTTATGATAATTTCTCTTTTTTTGCTTTGGTTAAAAGTGTTCATAATTTTTTAGATTAAATTAATAGCTGTTTTAAAAGGTAAATGAAATGGGATAGTGTTATGGTATGCTGTTTTAAGCTAAAGCTTTTGAGTATGATTTGCTTATTATAACTCCGCATATTTTGATAAAACAAAAACTCTCATTTTCAGAAAGGATAGTGACCTTAAAATCACTATCACAATCTGTTTTTAGTTCTATAAAATTGTCTTGTTTATTTAAAATAATAGGAAACCTTTCTCTAAAAATAGACATATAAAGTACTTGGTAATTAGCTATTTGGTAGGTGTACTTTTTTTCTTAGTAAATGGAAGAAAATTAAAGGTAAACGGATTTTACAGTAAATTTAACTTTTGTATCAATTGGTCTTTGAGTACTTTTTTCTACTCATGAAATACTCCCAAATAGTGTATGACTTTTTTTTGGCATTTCACCTACAGCGGCTTTTTCAGCTGTTGCCAAAGTCTCTCAGACTATGGACTCAAAATAGAATTGTTGTCTTCAATCAATTCTGATTAATTATTACTTATAATTTCAGACGTGTTTGTAACGGAACGATTTACAAGCTGGCTCTCTAGGAGTAACATACGTGCCTCAAGAGCTTCAAGTTGACTAAGCTTTGCTTTTAGTTGTTCATTTTTAGCCTTTAAGTAATTCACTTCTTGCTTAAGCTCTTGTACCGCTTTAATGGCGATGACACCTGTAGCAGAATAATCCATATGGTATATGTCGTCTTCTGCGACATAATTGATTAATTCTGGATAAATTTTTTCTACATCTTGTGCTACAAGTCCAATATACTGTTTGTCACTAGCGTCTTTTTTGTAACGATAGGTTAAGGTTTCAAGAGACATAAAATTATTCCAATCAAAATAGAGCGACTTAAAATCTTTTTTCAAGCGTCTATCTGATGTTGCGGTATAGATACCAGTAGTGGCATTAAAATTCCCAATTGATGTCGCTTCACTAGATACATCAGAGTATAGTAATAACCTTGGGTTGCTTGTACTTTGCGAAACAAAGAATTTAAAAAAGCGGTTGGTCCCATTGGCATTTTGTAATTTAAAACCATTGGTAGGGCCATTTGTGCCATGTACGACAGTTAAATCTCTATCTGGTGCACCAGTACCTATGCCTACGTTGCCATCATCTTGTGCCACAAATATTTCATTACCACCATCTTGGATTATAAAATCGCCAACACTATTTAGATTAAAGCGTGTGTCGTAAATACCATAGTTTATAGTGGTGTCTTGATTTAGAGTTCCCCCTAGTTGTATATTGTTTGCATTAGCCGTTAGACCATTAAGTCCAATAACATTTAAAGTAACTGCTCCAGAAGTTCCACCTCCTATTAATCCTGAACCAGCTGTAACATTGGTAATGTCACCGTTTGTAGGTGTTTCCCAAGTGACGACATTATTACCATCTGTGGTTAAGACTTGTCCTGAAGCACCATCATTTGTTGGAAATGAAAATCCCGTTGTATTAGGGTTGCCAACTTGAAACTCACCATTTACGCGTACAATATTATTGTCGAATTCACCGTAAATTAGAGGTCTGCTTGCGCCTGCATTGGCTTCCACAAAACTGTTGTAGTTATCGATAATAAGTTTATTACTGCCAGTTTCATAGGCACCAGCAAAACTTCCTATGGCAATATTGTTGCTTCCAGATATATTTGTATTTAATGCATGCGCACCCAAACCAATATTAAAATCCCCAGATTGGTTATCTTCAAGAGCTCGTTCACCTAAAGCTAAGTTAAAGATACCTGAAGTATTGTCTCTTAGAGTTAGACGCCCAACAGCCGTACACCCTTCACAACCTGTAGCATTTTCCATAGATTCCGATCCAATTGCTACAGCGCGCTCATTGGATGTATAATTAGTCATAGCATTATAGCCAATAGCTGTATTTTGCCCTTGAGATGCTCTATAACTAGATAAAGCTCCATAACCAACAGCTACGTTTCTACTTGTTGTTTGATTTTGAGCCAACGCATTACGTCCAATAGCGACATTAAAGTCACCACGAGAATTTCTTAATAATGCACTTGCACCCACAGCTACATTGCTTTCAGCTTGAGATGATGGGGCTGATGTAAAACCTTCACCCATAGCTAAATGACCAACAGCTACATTGCCAGATGAACCTGATGTATTACCACCTCTGAGCGCCCGGTATCCTAAAGCCGTATTTTCATTTGCTCCTGTGTTTAGTTCCATAGAGCGATAACCTATTGCTGTATTTTCAACACCTGTTTCCATTGCGTTTAGTGCAGAAAAACCAATTCCAATATTTTTGTTGTCTGTACTGTCATCATTGTTGCCAGCATTAATGCCTAAGAAAACTGAGGAACCATCTTCCGACCCATCATTGTCTGATTTCCCATCAAATAAATCGTCTATGTTTTGCGTACCATTGGCTGCCAAATAATCCCAAGTTGTTCCATTATAAAAGTGAAATCCAGGATTGGTGCCGTTAGTTTGGTAGATGAGCAATCCAGTTGCAGGGCTGGCTATAAGATTTTTTTGACTTTCGGTCATTCGAGGAATTAAAATTCCGCTAGTTGTGGATTCAACATCCAAAGCGGCACTAGCATTTGGTGTAGAGGTATTAATGCCCACTTGGGCAAATAGTTTGTTCCCAAAAAGAAAGAGCAGTATAATAGCAATACCAATACAAATATTTTTTATAGCGTGTTTACTAAAAATGTTTGAATGGTGATCTTGGTTAGACGTTTTCATAAGTAAAAGGGTATGATTAATAGCTTATTTTAAAATCAATGGTATCGGTGAGATATTAAGGCTGTAGTCATTAAGGGAAAAGCCCTTTAAGATTATGGTTTTATTGGCACTTTTTAGATTTTCGGAAAAGACTACTTCACCTTCTTTTGTGGTAATAGTAACCCTAAAGTCACCATCATAGTCTGTGGTGATTTCAATAGAATCTTTATGTTTACCTGTATTAAAACCTAGCATTTAGGCTAAAATTAGCAACTAAAACTGCTGCAAATGCACTTAATTGGTAGGTGTACTTTTTTTTTTAGTAAATGGAAGAAAATTAAAGGTAAACGGATTTTACAGTAAATTGAGTTTTTGCATCAATTGCTCTTTATGAGATTTACTGTATGGTATTTTATGGTGCTCTATAAAAATATAACCATCGTTTATGGAATCTATTTTTGAGAAATTGATAATATAAGACCGATGTACTTTTAAGAAGATATCTGAAGGAATTTTCTCTTCGATACGCTTTAAGGTATGGCTAATTAAGTGCTTCTTTTCTGAGGTGTAGAGGTTACAATAATTGTCATATGCTTCAAAGAACAGGATGTCGCTTTGAGCAACCTTTACCAGTTCTCCTTTATTTTTAATAAAGAAATCCTCACTTTGCGTATTTACTGAAATATCAAATTTTAGGGTTTGGTGCTTATGATAGGCCAATTCTATATTAGCTGTTAAGGTGTGTTCGTTAAAGGGCTTTACGATAAATCCAGAAGGGTTGGTAGCTTTTACACGTTCGAGTGTTTTTTCATCTGAAAGCGATGTTAAATATATAAATGGGATATCTATTTTTTGTTTTAAATGCTTTACTATTTGTACTCCGTCCACATCGCCTTTTAGCATAATATCCACCAACACCAAATCGGGTTTTAGTTGCTCTACATCAAAAATAGCGTCTTTGCCTCTAAAGCTAATTCCCGTAACACTGTGGTTTTCGTTTTCTAGTATGGCTTTAATGGTCTCAGCAATTAATGGCTCGTCCTCTATGATATGTATGTTTAGCGCTTTCATGGTCGATTGATAATTTCAAAATCCTGAATTATTAAAAGTGCCTCTGTACCCTTTGGGGATTTAGCTTTAATACTAAAAGTAGCGTCTAAATTTCTACAAAGCGAATTAATGAGTTTTAGTCCAAATGAATTTTTTCTACTGTCGTATTTGTCATAACCTCTACCATTATCGTCTACTTTTAAGATTAAGGTCTCTGCTTCTTTGTAGAATTTGATCTCTAATATATTACCGTTGTCATTATATTTAAAGGCGTGTTTTAGTACATTAACAATAAGTTCGTTGAGTATTAGGCTAATTGGTGTTAATGTATCGACATTTAAAACCATATTTTCAATATCTAGACTGTATGTGATATTTTGCGACTCTAATTGATGACTACTAAAAATATCTTTGGTTAAATTAGTGATGTAATCTTTCGTTTATACTCCATCGATATGGTTTTTACCATAAAGTTTTTGATGGATTAACCCTAATGAGCGTACACGATTTTGGGCATTCTTAAGAGCACTCTTTGCTTGCTTATCTATAATATTCTGTCCTTGTAAAAAAAGTAAGGAAGATACCATTTGTAAACTGTTTTTTACGCGATGGTGAATTTCTTTGAATAGCACGTTTTTTTGTTCTACAGTAATTTCTAATTCGCGTTTCTGTTTTGCTAATATGCGTTTTTGTTTTCTGTTTTTTAAAGCAAAAAAAGCAAACATAGAAGCCACAATTAAACCACATAGGGCAAGTATAAGATAGAGTTGTTTTTGTTGTTTTTTATTTCTGTTTTCGGCTTTTAAGAGTTTGATTTCTGACGATTTTTTTTTGCTTTCAAACTCAACTTCTAAAACAGTAATCTTATCTAAGGTTTCTTTTTGCCTTATAGTGTTTTGTATGTCTATTTTTTTATTCAGTACGTCTATGGCTTTTTCAAAATCCTTTGTATCATAATAAATGCGATAAAGGTTATCATAGCTCATTACTTTGCTGTAAGGGCTTAAACCATTTGTATTGTATTTTAGAGATTTATTGATGTAATAAATAGCGTCTTTGTAATTACCTATATCGTATAGCTTTGCTCCCAAAATATTTGCTGTTTGTGGTGATAGGAAAGCATAATTTAAGCTGTCATTACTGTTAAGTATGGATTTAAGCTCTTTTATCTGTTTGTTGGTGTTGTCCATTTTTAGCATGGAAGTAATGGACTCGTGAGATTTTGGTGTTGCAATACCATCTCGTTTTAGATAATAAGCCTTAAGTTTTTGCGAGTAGTAAGCGTGCTTAACATAGTCTTTTCGTGTTTTAAAATGATATACCACCATTGCGAGATCGAATGCCATATTGTGCTCTGGATAGGCAGCAACGACATCGGCAATTTTTTCGATGTATTGATCTTCTTTTTCTGCATTTCCTAGTTTTTGCTCTAAGATGGCACGCTGTTGATAAATTCGAGTCATTTTAGCACCTAATTCGTCTTTATTAGCATTAACAATAGCTTCGGCTTTATTGATATAAACCATTGTAGAGTCTATAATGGCCTTGTCATCATAGATATTGGCGCGCATTTGGTAATATTCAAAAAGAAAGTGCGGTGACTTATATTTTTTAGCGAGTTGAAGTCCTTTGGAATTTAGTTCCAATGCTTTATTATTTTTACCATAGCGCAATAAGACACTGCTGTAGTGCGAATATAAATTTAATTTAAGTGTATCATTTTTTTTATAAGTAGCGTCAATATATTCGAATTTTGCAATCGCTTTGTCGCTTGATAATTGGCTAATTTTACGGAATAATTTATTGATATTTTTATAGTTTTCTGAATTAACAATAACACTATCAATATAGGCATTGGATGGTTCTTGTGAGAAGACCAACCCTGAAGTGATTACTATTATAAAGAAAAACCGAATTAAAATCATAACCCTACTAAAGTAAGCATTAATGTTTTGAATCGCCACAAAGAGAAAAAAGCCGCTCCCTACAGCGACTTTTTATCTTTGATGTTATAATCTAATGTCTTAGATTAATAGCTTTTTAAAGATAGTTGAAACCTCATAAAGAATTTGGTTTTTTTAGTGAGTGGGCAGTTTTTTTTAGTGAGTGCTACCAAATGGACTTTTAAGATTTATTATAAAAACCAGATTGAATCTGCTCATTTATTCCATTTTGAAACTTGGTAACACTAAATCGTTGATGTATAGAATAACTTCCAGTTTCTCCTTTTTTATTAACAGCTATATAACCAACCTGAAAGTCTTCATAGTTCTTTTTAGGTTTGTCTACAATTCTACCAATAGCCTCTTCGCAAGCCTCTTGAGGGGATTTGCCTTGTCGCATTAGCTCTACAATGAGAAAACTACCTACACTTTTAACGACTTCTTCACCCAAACCTGTTGCCGCCGCTGCACCAATTTCATTATCTACAAATAATCCCGCGCCAATAATTGGCGAGTCTCCAACGCGTCCCCCAATTTTATAGGCTAAACCACTCGTGGTACAAGCACCAGAAAGATCACCGTTTTTATCAATAGCCAACATGGCAATAGTATCATGATTTTCTATGTTGATAATGGGTTTGTATTTGGCTCCAATTTTCCATTCTTCCCAAGCTTTTTTCGAAGCATCTGTCAATAAATCTTCTGGCTCAAAACCTTTTGAAACAGCAAATTTTTTGGCACCTTTGCCTGCTAGCATTACATGTGGTGTGTCTTCCATAACTTTTCTCGCTACCGAAACGGCATGTGTTATATTTTGAAGATAGACTACCGAACCACAATTGCCGTGTTTATCCATAATGCAAGCATCAAGAGTAACATTGCCATCTCTGTCTGGTAAGCCGCCTTTACCAACGGATTGCCCTTTTTCGTCAGCTTCTTCAATATTACAGCCTTGCTCAACAGCATCTAAAACATTTCCGCCAGCTTGCAGTACTTCCATAGCTTTAGCCGTGGCTTCTTTGACATGCCATGTTGCAATAACTAAAGGTAAGGTGGTTTTAGGCTTATCTTTAGAGGGTAGTGTTCCTTCGGGTTCTTTAGAAGTTTTGTCAGTACAACCCATTAAGGAATTACCAAGAGTTATACCAGCTCCTGTTAGTGCTGTGTTTTTAATAAATTTTCTACGATTCATGTATTCTGAATTTATTTCAGGATATATTAAATGTCAACCCTAAAGGTTATTAGCATAGTTAATTTAATAGTCAACTCCCTGTTTGTCTAATACTGTTTTTGTTCTAAAGGCATAAAACAATAAATAGGAAAAACAAGCCACAGCCATCCAATAAGACGATTGGATTGTAAATACATCCGCCAATTTCCCTTGTACAGGTGGAATAATGGCACCGCCCAAAATCATCATAATTAAAAATGCAGAGCCTTGAGAGGTGTATTTGCCGAGTCCTGCAATACTCAATGTAAAAATACATGGCCACATGATAGAACAAAATAAACCTCCAGACAAAAATGCAAATAAGGCTAAATTACCTGTGGTAAATAAACCAATCAACATCGCTATAATACCGAAAAAACTAAATATTTTAAGTGTTTTAACAGGTCTGTCCTTGGCTAAAAAGAATCCGACTATTTGAACAGCGATACAAATGGCGAAGAATACTATCTCGTTTGTTGTGAAACTACTTTTAAAAGAGTTTGCAAGTATAATTACACCAAAAGCAATATAAGGAACAATGATAAGTAGAACTTTTTTTAAGCCTTTACTTGGGTTAAAAACTGTAACAGCTCCAACCCATCGGCCAATCATCAATCCTCCCCAATAAAGAGAAATGTATTTTCCAATTTCTGAATCGTTAAGTACAGGTAGTCCGATGGCATTTAAGTTAGTGTTACCGACAGCTTGTTTTAAAAGCTCGCCAAGATTACTGCCTATAGTAACTTCTACACCAACGTACATAAAGATCGCCAACATACCCAAAACGAGTTGTGGATACTTCATGGCTCCCCAACCCTCAGGTTTTTTTGAAGCACTAGAATTGGCAATAAAAACTGCAGCGACTACTGCAAAAAGTGCAACAAATAATACGATTAATCTTGTGTGCTCTAAATCTTCAGTTGCAGTTGTGTTTCTAGAATATGTATTGAAAATATAGCCAAAACAACCCACAATGATAAGGGTTAGAATAATTAATAAGTTACGCGCTTTGTTTGCAGGTTCAAAAGCAGTATCAGATTTTAAAGCAGGTAATTTTTTTGAAAAATGAAATAATGCAGCTGCCACTAAAAATAAAGCACCTACTCCAAGATAAAGTCCTTGTACAGTAACTAAAGTAATTTCGTTGTTAGAAATCATAGCAGCCAATTCGTCGGTACTCCAGGTTGCAGAGCCAAAAATGACCAGACTTACAACAATTGGGCCTATAGTAGTACCGAACGAGTTAATTCCTCCAGCCAAGTTTAAACGATGAGAACCCGTTTTGGGATCACCAAGTGCAATGGCAAATGGATTTGCTGCGGTTTGTTGCAAAGAGAACCCTAGCCCAACAATAAATAAGGCAATAAGTACAAAATAGAATACTCCTGTTTGTCCTTGTTCTGCGCCAGCAGTTGCCGGATACATGACGAACGCACCAATGGCAGACAATAACAACCCATAAACAATACCATTTTTGTAGCCCCAATTATTGAGTATATCTTTTTTAATAGAACCAGACAATATAAAAAGTAGCAAAGCTCCAATATAGTATGCTCCATAAAACGCAAAATCTACCAATTGAGATTGGAATTGATCGATATTGAAATAGGTTTTACAAAAAGGAATAAAGACACCATTGGATGCCGCGATAAATCCCCAAAAAAAGAACACTGTTACTAATGTTGCTAATGCTGATTTGTTGTTTTGGTTGCTCATATCTATTCTTGTTAGTTAATTTTTTATTTAATTGAAATTTCATCTGCAAAAATCCAGCTACGGCCATCCATGGGATAACCCAAATGCCATTCTGGAAGTTCCCCTAGTTTTTTGGCAATAATTTTCACGTATTTATATTCTGTCATTGGGATTTTAAATTCTACAGTTTTAATTTCTATGTCACTGTTTTTTTCTATAGCATTGATTTTTTGCGATGGCAATGCTTTATAAGTTTTATCATCTTTTGAAACCAAACATCGAACTTCGGTAGGATAAAAAATCCATGCCCCTTGGTCTCTCAGAAAATTTACCGAGATTGTATTAATTGCTTTTTGGCGACCCAAATCAACAGTGGCAATTAAGTCCGTATTCCAGTAGCCTTGCCAACTACCAGTTCTGTAATTTTTGGTACTTCTTATACCATCAATAAGCGCATCATTTCCTCCTGCAGAATACTGATTAGCATATTCACTTTGTAGAGTAATGTTGAGGTTTGGGTCAATTTTAAAGAAAGGTGTTGTTAGCACTGGACTTTTCAGATCTTCTTTTTCGGAATATAATTTCACTTTAGCATCCTCAGTGACAACGAATGGGTTTTCATACAATTGAAAATTGCTATCATCTAAAGCGTAGAAAATTTTCGCATGGTTTTCAGAAGTATTTAAAACCACTCTAGTAGAATCTCTAAAGGTAATATCCCCATTTTCAATATAAGGTGACGGCAAAATAATATGGTCTGTAATTTCTGTCATTGGTTCGTTACCTTTTCTACTTCCCCAAACCGCAGGATTATCAGTCATTGAGAATTCTAGAGTCCCGCCATTAATAACATCCTCGTGCTTTAAATATGTAACCTCTAAATCTTTTCCATTTAGCTTCACATATTCTACATAAATATTAGCCTCGCTCAAGTTGTTGGCAACAATAGTGAACTTCTTTCCGTTTTCTAGATGAATGGTAACTTTATCAAAAAGGGGTGCGCCTATAATATATTCATTGCTTCCAGGAGTAACCGAATAAAAGCCCATTGAACTTAACACATACCAAGCACTCATTTGTCCACAGTCTTCATTGCCAGAGATTCCGTCTGGTTCATTTTTATACAGTTCAGTTAAAATTTGATGAACTTTCTCCTGTGTTTTATGAGGCTTGTTTACAAAATTGTAGAGATAAGCCATGTGATGACTAGGCTCATTACCGTGTGCATATTGTCCAATTAAACCCGTAATATCCGATTGATTACGTCCAGATGTTTCAGATTTAGCGTTGAACAACTCATCGAGTTGTACCTCTAATTTATCTTTTCCGCCAAGTAGATTTATAAATCCCGAAATATCCTGAGGTACATAAAAGCTGTATTGCCAAGCATTTGCTTCGGTATAATTAAAGTTCACTTCATAAGGGTTGAAAGGTGCAAACCATGTATTTCTAAAACGACCTCGCATAAACTTGGTTTCTGGGTCGAATACATTTTTATAATACTGCGCACGTTGAATATAGGTCTTGTAATCCTCATCTTTGCCCATAGCTTTTGCCATTTGGGCAATCGTCCAATCATCGTAAGCATATTCTAAGGTTTTGGAAACAGATTCACTTTCTTCATCCACAGGAATAAATCCGTATTTTTTATAAGCTTTTAACCCAAATTTATTTAGTGTCGCGGAATGCTTCATGGCTTCAAAAGCCTTTTCGGTATCATAATCTTTAATACCTTTTAAGTAGGCATCAGCTATAACAGGAACAGCATGATAACCAATCATACAATCCGTGTAATTACCTGCTAGGTCCCACATTGGCATAATGCCACCTTCATCATATTTAGCTAAAAATGTGTTGATGAAATCATTGGTTTTTTCTTGCTCAATTATAGTGTATAATGGATGAGCTGCTCTGTAAGTATCCCAAAGTGAAAATACTGTGTAATAATCGAACTCTTGTGTTTGATGAATTTCTAAGTCCATGCCTCTATAACGACCGTCAACGTCTTGATAACGGTTAGGGGCAATCATAGTATGATATAATGCTGTGTAAAAATTGGTTTTCTTGTCTAAATCATCACTTTCAATGACAATTTTTTCAAGTTGTTTTTCCCAATAATTTTGAGCTTCTGTCTTAACTTCATTAAAAGTTTTGGTGCCAATCTCTGCCGTCATATTATCTTTTGCACCTTTTTCATCAACGGCTGAAATGCCTGTTTTCACTAAAAGGGGTTCATTATTGGGATTATTAAAAGTTACAATGGCTTTTTTACTTTCAAATTTATAATTCTTTGAAATTGCTGTGCCATCTCCATCGTCATAAACGATAGCTTTTATTGGGTGTGAAAACTTTATGTGGTAAAACAAACGTTGATCTTTTGCCCAAGCTTCAGAATATCTAAATCCATTTATTTCGTAGTCATTGAGTTTGTTTATTTTGCAATCGAGTAGTTTGTCTCGATGTTGCAGATCGATTACCAAGTATTGGTTTTCGGAGTTTGGGTATTGGTATTTATGTACGCCGCTACGTAAAGACACAGTTAATTCCACATCGATGTTTGTGGAATCTAAATGAACCTTATAATAACCTGGTTCTGCAACTTCATTTTCGTGGCTGAAATGTGCTCTATAGCCTTTTTTTCCATCTGCCCCGTTATTGAAAATCGGCGTATTGGTTGGCATCAATAGCACATCTCCATAATCGCTAATGCCAGTACCACTTAAGTGTGTATGCGAAAAGCCATAAATGTATTCGTCTAGATAGTGATAACCAGAACAACCATCCCAACCTTTTAAGCGTGTATCTGGGCTTAATTGCATCATTCCAAATGGCAAGGTTGCACCTGGATAAGTATGGCCATGACCACCAGTACCAATAAACGTATTGACGTAGTTTATTAACGGTTGATCTTTTTGAGCTTCAGGAATTGCTGGGGAATTATTACAGCTTAAAAATAAGCTTAGAATAATTATAGTAACGGTTGGTTTGAGCTTCATCAAAAAGATTACTGATTTTAAACGTCTAATATACTAAATCAATAATCATATCCGATAAACATTATTTCAATAGCATTAACAAATTAATAAGATACTTTTTATTATCGTTCACTAAATTTGTTTTTTAAACATTTTGCATGATGCGTTGGATTATTTTTATAATTGTTTATTTGCTGTTTACGATTTATAGTTTTCAAGCTATAAAAACAATAACTAAACAAAGCTGGGTACATTACCTATTTATAGCGATTGCTGTAGTTGTTATAGGTAACTTTATATTTCAGTTTACAACATCTTCCGAAGGTCGTGTTTTAAGCCCGGCAAAAAGCTATGCGTTTGGTTTTCTATTAGCTTTCATGTCCTTAGCTTTAGTTTTGGTGCCAATTCTTTTAGGTGAAGACATAATAAGAGGTGCGTTAGGATTGTATGATAAATTGGTCACTAAAGAAACGTTCTATTTACCATCTCGAAGAAAGTTTGTAAGCCAGATTGCACTTGGTCTAGCGGCTATTCCTTTTACATCATTACTCTATGGTATGTATAGAGGTAAATACAGATTTAGAGTATTAAACTACACATTGCATTTTGAAGATTTGCCAGATGCCTTTGACGGATACAGGCTAACCCAAATAAGTGATATTCATTCGGGAAGTTTCGACAATAAAGAGAAAATTGAATATGCTGTTGATTTAATAAACGAGCAACAATCTGATACAATATTATTTACAGGAGACATGGTAAATAATAAAGCTTCTGAGATGATTCCCTGGAAAGATACTTTTGGTCGACTTAAAGCCAAAGATGGTAAGTTTTCGGTTTTGGGAAATCATGATTATGGGGATTATGTAGATTGGCCAACAAAAGAAGAAAAATCAAAGAATTTAGAGGATTTAAAGACCATTCAAAAAGACATAGGCTTTGATTTGTTATTAAATGAGCATCGCTATCTAGAAAAGGATGGTCAAAGAATTGCTATTGTTGGTGTAGAAAATTGGGGGAAAGGTGGTTTTAAAAAAGCAGGTGACCTAAAAAAGGCATCATCTCAAATAGAGCCTAACGATTTTAAAATACTTATGAGCCACGATCCAAGTCATTGGGATGCTGAGGTTGTTAATGATGATTACCATTATCACTTAACCTTGAGTGGGCATACACATGGTATGCAATTCGGAATTGAAATTCCGGGTTGGATAAAGTGGAGTCCTGTAAAATGGCGTTACAAACAATGGGCAGGGATTTACGAAGCACTAGGTCAATACATCAATGTTAATAGGGGATTTGGATATTTAGGCTATCCTGGTCGTGTAGGTATCTGGCCAGAAATCACAGTGATAGAGCTTAAAAAAGGTAAAAAAGAAGCATAATTGCTAACAATTGTTTATTTTTATCTTGCTGATAACAAACAGACTAGATTTACTAACAAAAATTCATGTAGGTCTAAGAAATACATTTGACTAAAACTATTAACGTATGTCAAAATTTGGGGAATTAATAGATGTCGATATTCCGGTACTATTAGACTTCTATACAGAATGGAATGATCAGTCCACAGCCATGCATCCTGTGCTTAGAGATGTTGCTGCCGTACTTGGCGATAAAGCTAAGATCATAAAAATAGATGTGGATAAAAACAAGGAGTTAGCAGAAGCCCTTCGGGTTAAAGGATTACCAACCTTGATTATCTATAAAAATGGTGAAATGAAATGGCGTCATAGTGGTGAGCAAGATGCCAATACTTTAATAGGTGTTATCCAAGAGTATATTTAGTATAGAGCTTTAAATTGAAAACCTCTTTCACTGTAATAATCCAAAACCTTCGGAAGTACATATTTTAAATTTCGGGAGGCCTTAACACTGTCATGAAACACAACAATACTGCCTTCTTTTGAGGCTGAAATAACATTGTTATAGCTAGCTTCTTCAGACACAGATTTGTCCCAGTCGTAAGATAGCACATCCCACATTACTATTTTGTAGTCTTGTTTTTGAAGTTGTTTGGCTTGTTTTGTTTTAAACTTACCGTATGGGGGTCTGAAAATTTTTGGATTGCTAATTTCAGATTCAGACTTTAAAATTTTCCGCTCATATTTATTTATGTAAGTCTCAATCAATTCATTTGTGAATTCAATTTCGGTTATGTAAGCACTGCTTTTGGTTTTCCACCCTTTTGAATGCCAATATGTATGATTTCCAACTGAGTGGCCGTTTTTAAGAATTTCCCAAAAAACCCTAGGGTTTTCTTTAATGTTCTTACCAATACAAAAGAAGGTGGCTTTTGCTTTGTAAGATTTTAAGGTTTGAAGTACCCAATTTGTAATTTCGGGAGTTGGACCATCATCAAAAGTTAGATACAGTTCTTTATTATCGGTATCTATATTCCAGATAAAATTTGGAAATAGTGTCTTTACAAATCCAGGTGTTTTTGCTGGAATGATCTGCATGATTTTTTAGTCTTCTTCAGGTGCTATGGAATCTTGTAAGGAGTCGTTTAAAATAGCATTGATATCTAAATCTTCTGGTATTATGTCTTCCTCTTCCGAAGGTCCCATCAATTTATCTAATAAACTTAGGTAGCTATTAAATTTCTTGGTTTCTTCCAGAGCAAAATCTTTATCATTATAAACCACTAAAATATCCACTAAAGCTCTATAGCGTTGAATGTCTAAGTAGATGTCTTCTATTAAGCGCATCTGGTCATCCTCATCCAATCCACCAAAATACATAATATTTTCTTGGTATATTTTAGCTACATCTTTATAAAGTGCGCGTCCTTTTTCTTTATTGCCAATTTCATAATAAGCACTTATATAAGGTTCTAAAAGTGAATGGAAACCAAATTTATCAACTGGCATTTTCTCCATTGCTAAATCAGCAATTTCTTCAGCTTTCTCTAACTTTTCCTCATTGATGAGTGTTTCAATTAAGCGTGCTAAATTACCTCTGTAGGTAATACCGTTTCTTCGGGTTTCTATATCGTGGTATATATCTTCTCCACTACCTCCCCAATTCCATTCTTTTACCATATCGTACATTAAGTCCGCATCAACACGTCCCATATCGTATGGATTGGCTCTATCTACAGGTGTTTTTATTGGTACAAGTTTATAGCACATGCCATCTAGCTGTAGATAGTCTTTAAGCCAAATGTAATCGTCTGCTCCAAAGGCGCCACCAGTAAAATAAATTGGGCGTTCCCAATTGTTATTGGCTATAATATCTAGCATTAACAAGCGGTTTTTATAGATATAACTCCCCTCAATTTCTGCATAGAGCTTATCTTCAATCTTATCTGCATCCTTTGGTTTCACAATTCCGTTTTTTAATACAACATCTTTGTTAACAGGAATACTGATATGTCTAGTTGGAAAATAATTAGTGTTCAAGATATGACTTGGGTATTGTCTTGGGTCTTCTCCTTGCCGCTCTACTACATACTTAAACTTTGTACTTGGTTTATCACTAGAAACAAAGTCCATAAAGTCTTTTATTGGTAAAGTGTCTTTGGTTATTTCTCGCCTTATAATAACATCTCTGGTTCCGCCTCTGTATTGATTATGTGTTAATTGTGAAGGAATTGGATCACTTTCGTAAGCTTTACGTTTCATTTGGTCGATGTACCAATCTGTTTGAAACAAACTGGTATTGACTACACGAACATCTTTACGTACCCCCTCAATTTCCTGAAGATACCAAAGTGGGAACGAATCGTTATCTCCAATAGTAAATAGAATAGCGTTTGGATCACAAGATTCTAAATATTTACGTGCCATAGCATTGGCAGTATATTTTCCTGAGCGATCATGGTCGTCCCAATTATTTGCAGCCAAGATACCAGGAACAATTACAATACAGGTTAAAGTAATTACAGGGGCTAAAAATTTGGATTTCAGACTGGATTTCAACAAATCATAAATCGCATAAACACCAAAACCAATCCAAATGGCGAACACATAGAACGAGCCTACAACAGAGTAATCACGTTCTCGTGGTTCAAAAGGTCTTACATTAGTGTAAAATTGAATGGCAATCCCTGTTAGTAAAAAGAATACCAACAATACCCAAAAGCGCTTAGCGTCTGTATACATTAAGAAGAAAAATCCAACTAAACCTAGCAATAATGGGAGGAAATAATAAGTGTTTCTGGCTTTGTTTTCCAAAACTTCGGTTGGTAAATTGTCTTGCGATACTCCAAGATGTAATTCGTCAATAGGCTTAATTCCAGAAATCCAATTACCGTTAAAATCATCATACTTTCCTTGTATATCATTTTGTCGGCCTGTAAAATTCCACATAAAATAACGCCAATACATGTAACCAAACTGATACTGAAACATATAGGCAAGATTATCGATAAAAGATGGTTTTTCAATAGTTAAATATTGCTGGCCATAACGTCTTAAAAATTGGTCATAACCTTCATAATCGATTTCTCCATTGGCAACCCGCTGTCTAAAATCATTAACCACTTTATCGAATCGCCTTTTTTCCTGTACAGAATACTGACCTGCCTCTTCTTCCGAAAGACCATAACTCAAAGCTTCATTGTAGGCACGGGTTTGTAGGTTTGGATCGACTTTAAAATCAATCAAGCCCGTAAACATCATATAATTTTCGGCATGTTCACTGCTCCACATTCTAGGTAATATTGCAGCATGGTCATGATTGTAGTTTTGCTTACTGCCTTCCCAGTCATTAATAATAACGTATTCACCTAATTCTTCATCGCGTTCGTAATTCTTTTTATCGTCGACAAAAGGCTCATCTTTATCTGCACCAGAGTAAATTTCGGTAAATTGTGGGCCATAGAACAAATGCGTTTCAGGATATTGCTCTAGGTTGTAATATGCCAAAAGCTCTCGGGCATCAGAAGGATCATTTTCATTAATAATCACTTGTGCATTGGCACGTATGGGTAGCATCATCCAAGAGGAAAATCCTATGAAAATAAACATGAGACAAAGTACTAAGGTGTTTGCATGGATCATTTGTTTTTTTCTGGTGTAATTCAATCCAAAATAGAACAAAGCAATGACCATTAAACCTGTGATGATTGTACCTGAATTAAATGGTAGACCTATAGAATTGACAAAAAACACTTCGAGATTACCAAAAAGTTTTAAGGTAGTTGGCAATAATAATTTGAATATAAAAAGCAAGATTGCTGCAGAAGCCAAATTTGCAATAATGAAATTCTGTATTGTTATGGTTTTGTAATTTTTAAAGTAATAGATAAGACCAATTGCAGGAATGGTCAATAAACCCATAAAGTGGACACCAAAAGACAAACCAATAACAAAAGCGATAAGTATAAGCCAACGGTTACCTCTAGGTTTGTGCATGTCTTGTTCCCAACGTAACGCAAGATAAAACATCACAGCCATAATTAAGGTGGCCATGGCATATACCTCGGTTTCTACTGCATTAAACCAAAACGAATCCGTAAACGTAAAAGCTAAACTGCCAACTAAAGCACTGCCCAATATGGCTATGCCTTTATTTTTACTTGAGTCAGTTTTATATTTAACAAGCTTTACTAATAATATGCTGATAGTCCAAAACATAAAAAGTATAGTAAATGCACTGGCAACAGCACTCATCATATTTATTATCATCCCTATTTGGGAAGGCTCAAGAGCAAATATGGAGAAAAAAGCTCCTAACATTTGAAACAGTGGTGCTCCAGGTGGATGTCCAACCTGTAATTTTGATGAGGTTAAAATGTATTCGCCAGCATCCCAAAAGCTTACTGTAGGTTCTATGGTTAGAGCATATACTGCAAATGCTACGGCAAACACAAACCAAGCTAATATGTTATTCCACCTTTTAAAGTTAAAATCTGTCATGAAAATCACTTCTATTTAATGCAGGCGAATTTACTAATTATTATAGTAATGCCTACGTTTTTAAGTTAACGTTAAGTAATTTCAATTATTTTTTAGCATTTTTTTTGCCTAAGACAAACTTTGTCTTAAATTTGCATCCTCATTTTGAGAGATTGGCCTATGGTGTAACTGGCAACACGTCTGGTTTTGGTCCAGAAGAGTCTAGGTTCGAGCCCTAGTAGGCCAACAAAAAGCCCTAATCGAATTCGATTAGGGCTTTTTATATTTCATAAAGAATATTTTATATCTTAAAAGTAATCACAGGTCGTTTAGCATGATTGACTAAATCTTCACTAATGCTACTATTAAAGAAGTGTGCGATACCTTGCCTGCCGTGAGTACTAATACCAATTAGATCTGCATCAATCTCTTCAGAAAAGTTTAGTATACCTTCTTCTACACTTGTGTCATTATGTACGTTTATAGTATAATTTTTAAAGGTTTGTCCTGAGATAAAATCATTGATTCTGGCTCTAGAATTGTATGTGGTAATAAAATTATTAGCTGTATTTACTAAGAGTAAATGTATTTTGGCACCTAATAGTTCTGCAAGCTTAGCCGCTTGTTCGTATGTTTTTTTATTATCGTTTTTAAAGTCCGAAGCAAAAACAAAGTTTCTGATATTAAAACTTGCATGATGATTTTTAATAACCAAAACAGGCACATCAGATGTTCTAACAACTTTTTCTGCATTAGAGCCCACAAACATTTCCTTGAGACCAGAAGCCCCATGAGAGCCCATAACAATTAAATCAATATCTAATTCCTTACAAGATTTCTTTATTTCATTAAAAGTGATGTCTGCTTTCACGGTTTCATGGACAGTTATACCTTCTAAAAAATCACTTTCCATGAGATCTTCAAATTTCTTATGTGCTAACTTCATAAAGAACAGGGTCTCAGGAATGTCGCTACGTACGGAACCAGGATCGATTTGCTGCATGGGAATCTCCATCATGTGTAGCAAATAAATCTCTGCATTATGCTTTTTTGCTAGCATTGCAGCTACTTTTAATGCGTTTTCTGCTTGCTCTGAAAAATCTGTAGGGACTAGTATTCTATTCATTATATTTTTGATTTGTGTTAGTCTCATAAAATTATGAAAATAATTCCACTTTACGAAGCTTTGAAAAATCAATATAAATGTTGTATATTTGCAACGTTATTTACGGAAATGAATACGCGAGAGGACGAAAAGTCCTCTCTTTTTATATTTAAAAATGTTCAAGAAAACAGTAGAGGATTTATTGAAAAATGCATTAGATGAAAGACAAGACTTGTTCTTGATAGATTTTAATGTTTCTGGAGATAATGCCATTAAAGTTGTGATTGATGGTGATAATGGAGTGCTAGTTGAAGATTGTATGTATATCAGCAGAGCCATTGAACACAATATAGATAGAGACGAGCACGATTTTTCTTTAGAGGTTTTATCATCTGGTGCAACAACACCTTTGGTTTTGCCAAGACAGTATAAAAAGCATATTGGTAGAAACCTAGAAGTAAAAACTAATAGTGGCGAAAACCTTGAGGGTCAACTCGCTGCAACAGATGAAGAAGGGGTAGTTTTAAAATGGAAAGCTAGAGAGCCAAAACCAGTAGGAAAAGGAAAAGTAACAGTAACTAAAGAGGCCAATGTGGCCTTTAAAGATATTAAAGAAGCAAAAGTTAAAATAAAATTTTAATTCATATCAATTATGGAAAATGTAGCGTTAATTGAGTCATTTTCAGAATTTAAGGACGATAAGTTAATAGATAGAGTTACGCTGATGGCGATTCTTGAAGATGTATTGCGTAATGCGTTAAAGAAGAAATATGGTGACGATGATAATTTTGATATTATTATAAATCCAGATAAAGGGGATTTAGAAATCTGGAGAAACCGTATTGTGGTTGCAGATGGTGAAGTTGAAGAACCTAACCAGGAAATCGCATTATCAGAAGCGCAAAAAATAGAGCCAGATTTTGAAGTTGGTGAAGACGTTGCAGAAGAAGTCAAACTCGTCGATTTAGGAAGACGATCTATTTTAGCATTAAGACAGAACTTAATTTCTAAAATCCATGAGCACGATAACACAAATATATATAAGCATTTTAAGGAATTAGAAGGAGAAATATATACTGCAGAAGTACATCATATACGCCACAGAGCAATTATTTTATTAGATGATGATGGTAATGAGATCATTCTTCCAAAGGACAGACAAATTCCTTCAGACTTTTTTAGAAAAGGAGAAAATGTAAGAGGTATTATTGAAAGTGTAGAATTAAAAGGAAGCAAGCCAGCAATCATTATGTCTAGAACATCACCATTGTTTTTAGAGAAGTTGTTTGAGCAAGAAATTCCAGAGGTCTTTGACGGTTTAATTACAGTTAAAAAAGTGGTTCGCATTCCTGGTGAAAAAGCTAAAGTTGCTGTAGATTCTTATGATGATAGAATTGACCCAGTTGGGGCTTGTGTCGGTATGAAAGGATCTCGTATTCATGGTATTGTACGCGAATTGGGTAATGAAAATATCGATGTAATCAACTATACAAACAATGTACAGCTTTTTGTAACCAGAGCATTAAGTCCTGCACGTGTAACATCATTAAAATTAGATGAAGAAAACATGCGTGCTGAGGTATTGTTAAAACCAGAGGAAGTTTCAAAAGCCATTGGTAGAGGTGGCCATAACATCCGCTTAGCTGGTCAGTTAACGGGTTATGAAATAGACGTATTTAGAGAAGGTGCTGAAGAAGATGTAGAATTAAAAGAATTCTCTGATGAAATTGACGCATGGATTATTGACGAATTTAGCAAAGCAGGTTTAGATACCGCAAAAAGTATTTTAGAGCAAGACGTTAACGATTTAGTAAAACGTACAGATTTAGAAGAAGAAACAATATTAGAGGTCATTAGAATTCTAAAAGAAGAATTTGAAGACTAAATAGCAGTTTAACTTTAAAACTTTAAAATAATGAATTCATTTAAACGAGTTCAATAAAAAGTTAGATTGATATAAAACAGATTTAAGTATATTACAGGCAATTTATGGCTCAAATTAGAATTAATAAAGTATTAAGGGAATTAAATATCTCATTAGATCGTGCTGTAGACTTTTTAGAGTCAAAAGGTATCGAGATTGAGAAAAGCCCTAATACAAAAATTTCGCAAGAGGTTTATGACACGCTTTCTGATGAATTTCAGACGGATGCAACTAAGCGTGAAAAAGCCCAAGAAGTGAGTGAAGCAAAGCTCAAGGAAAAAGAAGAGCTTCGTGAAAAGCGCGAACGCGAAATTGAAGAAAAAGAAAAGAAAGAAGCCGCTAAAGAAGCTGTAGTTAAGGCTAAGGCAGAACTCGATGGGCCAAAGCAAGTTGGTAAAATAGATTTAGATAAAAAGCCAAAGGCTAAAGAAGAAGAGAAGAAGAAAGAAGAAGAAAAGCCAGAAGCTAAAAAGACGGTTGCCAAAACAGATAAACCAGTTGAAAAGCCAAAAGAGAAGCAAGAGAAGCCCAAAAAAGAAGTTAAGAAAGTTGTAGAGACCAGAAAAGAAAAACTCGAAAAAGAAGATGGGTCTGGTGCACCAGCAGAAGAAACTTTAAAAACGCAATACAAAAAACTTTCTGGACCTACGGCTACAGGGAAGAAGATAGACCTCTCAAAATTCGAGAAACCAAAAAAGAAAAAGGAAGAAAAATCAACTTCTAATGATGGTAATAAGCGCAAAAGACGCCGAATTAGTAAAGGAGGAAATGATCGTGGTGGTAAACCTAATTTCGACAATAGAAGAGGAGGAGGAAAAGGAAGAGGAAATTCGAGACCAAAAGCGGTTAAGGAAGAACCAAGCGAGGAAGAAGTACAAAAGCAAATTCGTGAGACTTTAGAAAAACTCCAAGGAAAATCCAGTAAAGGAAAAGGAGCCAAATACCGTAGAGAAAAAAGAGATCAGCACCGTCAGCAGACAGAAATTGATCAAGAAATAGCAGCAGCAGAAAGTAAAACCCTTAAGGTTACCGAATTTGTAACGGTAAGTGAAGTGGCTACAATGATGGATGTTGGTGTTACCGAAATCATTTCAGCATGTATGTCTTTGGGCATGATGGTAACCATGAACCAACGATTAGACGCAGAAACACTTTCTATTGTTGCGGAAGAATTTGGTTATTCAGTAGAATTTGTAACGGCAGATATTGAAGAATCCATTGAAGAGGTAGAGGATGATCCTAAAGATTTAAAACCTCGCGCACCAATTGTAACGGTAATGGGCCACGTTGACCATGGTAAGACATCGCTCTTGGATTACATTCGTGAAGAAAATGTAATTGCTGGGGAATCGGGTGGAATTACACAACATATCGGAGCTTATGGCGTACAGTTAGAAGGTGGACAAAAAATAGCATTTTTAGACACACCGGGTCACGAAGCTTTTACAGCGATGCGTGCTCGTGGTGCCCAAGTCACAGATATTGCGATTATTGTTGTAGCAGCAGATGATGCGATAATGCCACAAACCAAAGAAGCGATTTCGCATGCACAAGCTGCTGGAGTTCCTATTGTCTTCGCTATTAACAAAATTGATAAACCAGATGCTAATCCAGAAAAAGTAAAAGAAGGTTTGGCAGGCATGAATTTATTGGTTGAAGATTGGGGAGGAAAAATTCAGTCGCATGATATTTCGGCCAAATTCGGAACAGGAGTCAAAGAATTACTTGAAAAAGTTTTACTTGAAGCAGAACTGTTAGAATTAAAAGCAAATCCTTCAAAACCAGCTGTTGGAACTGTTGTTGAAGCTTACTTAGATAAAGGTAGAGGTTATGTATCTACAATCTTAGTACAAGCAGGTACTTTAAGAGTGGGAGACTATGTTTTAGCAGGAAAAAATAGTGGTAAGGTAAAAGCAATGCATGATGAGCGTGGTCATGATATTGAAGAAGCTGGCCCGTCAACACCAGTATCGATCTTAGGATTGGACGGTGCGCCACAAGCAGGTGATAAGTTTAATGTATTTGAAGACGAGCGTGAAGCAAAGCAAATTGCAGCAAAACGTACGCAATTGCAACGAGAGCAATCAGTAAGAACGCAAAAACGTTTAACCTACGAAGAAATTGGTCGTCGTATTGCGCTAGGTACATTTAAGGAATTAAACATTATCCTAAAAGGGGATGTTGATGGTTCGGTTGAAGCATTAACGGATTCATTCCAAAAATTATCTACTGAAGAGATTGAGGTAAATATTATACATAAGGGTGTTGGCGCGATTACTGAAAGTGATGTGTTATTAGCAACGGCCTCTGATGCAATTATTGTCGGATTTAATGTAAGGCCTGTCGGTAATGCCAGATCTATTGCAGATAAGGAAGAAATCGATATCCGTACATACTCAATTATCTACGCAGCCATTAATGATCTTAAGGATGCAATGGAAGGTATGTTGTCACCAGAAGTTAAGGAAGAAGTTACCGGTACTGCAGAAATAAGAGAAACTTTTAAGATTTCTAAAATAGGAACGATCGCTGGTTGTATGGTTACTAATGGTAAAATATTTAGAAACTCTGGTATTCGATTGATTAGAGATGGTGTGGTTATTCACACAGGTGAATTGGCATCGTTGAAACGATTTAAAGATGATGTTAAGGAAGTTTCTAAAGGTTACGATTGTGGTATACAAGTTAAGGGTTATAATGATATCAAAGAAGGAGACATTATAGAAGCATTCCAAGAGGTTGAGGTTAAAAAGAAACTTAAATAAAATTATATCAAACAAAAAAGCGACTGTAAAAAGTCGCTTTTTTTATGCAAATTATTTTAGTCGTATCTAACTTATTTTTTATCCGTTTTGGGCTGAAAAATAATAGCGTTCATATAATCCTTTTTAATTTTAGCTAAAGCTCTGTCGGCTTCTAAACGTGTGGCAAAGTTACCAACCCAAACCTTGTAGTTTGGTGTATTCCAAACGATTTCCACGGGCCATTCGCCATAAGCATTTAAAAAATTGATTTTCTCACGTTTGGCTCTATCGGGATCAACACTTTGGTACACCTGTATTCTATAGACCTTAGTGGTTTTAATATCTTTTTTATACTCTAATAGCTTGTCAATATCACTATCTTGTTCCACGTTCACTTTTCCTTGCTGTGCATTAATAGAAACGGTAAATGCAAGCAGTAGCGTTAAAAGGCTTAAATATTTGGTTTTAAATACCATAATTATTTTGTTTTGATGCAAAGGTATATTATTCAACGGTATTGTGATAAAAATTTTATTTAGAATAGGTATAAATTAGATATTAACACTTCTCTAAGATTTTCAAAATCGACTTTAAATGTTACTTTTGCAAGAGTTTTTACAAACATGTTTTTTCACTTTTTAATGAAAAAATCGTACCAAAGTTTAGAAGATAATTCAACCATTAATATGAAACAGGTGATCTACCGTAATTTAACCTCAAAGATTCTTCATTTAGGTTTTATTTTATTACTCACGTTTTCAACCTCACTTATAGCTCAAGATGGTGATCCAGCAAATGGAAAATCCTTGTTCAATACCAATTGTGCGGCTTGTCATAAATTAGATAAACCAATGACTGGGCCTGCGTTAAGAAACGTAGAGGCAAGATTGGCAGAGGAAGAAGGCTTAGACCGAGAATGGCTAAATGCTTGGATTCGTAACAGTGCTGCAATGATAAAGGCTGGCGATGCATACGCAGTTAAGATTTATAATGAATACAACCAAACGGCAATGACGGCTTTCCCAACATTGACCGATAAAGATATTTCGGATATCTTGGCTTACACGGCACAAGAAGTAGACCCTTGTATTGCTAATCCCCAGCCAGGTTGTCCAAATTATGTTGCAAATACTGGTGGCGGTGGCGGAGATCAAGGTGGAGTTTCAAACAATTTAATTCTCGGAGCTTTAGCGGTTTTATTCGGTTTATTAGCTATGGCACTTGTTTTGGTTAAGCGCACATTAAATCGCTTTGCTGAAGCTAAAGGGCTTGAGGCTGTAACTGAAACCAAAGGTACGCCACTATGGAAAGCTTTTGTGCAAAATCAGTTCTTGGTATTGGTTACTGCAATTTTCTTCTTGTTGGCAAGTGGTTATTTTGTATATGGTTACTTTATGCAGGTTGGTGTAGATCAAGGTTACGAGCCTGTTCAGCCAATTCATTATTCACATAGAATACATGCTGGTGATAATGGTATTGATTGTAAATATTGTCACTCTTCAGCTAGAGTGAGTAAGCATTCAGGTATTCCATCACTCAATATATGTATGAACTGTCATAAATCAATCAGTGAAGTGGCACCTGCAACTTTAGCGGAAGGAAAAGAATACGGTGTAGATTACAACGCTGAAATCCAAAAGCTATATGATGCTGTAGGATGGGACGGTACAGCTTATACAGGAGATTCTAAACCAGTGAAATGGATTAGAATTCATAACCTACCAGATTTTGCTTATTTTAATCACTCGCAGCACGTATCTGTTGCTGGGATTGAGTGTCAGACCTGTCACGGTCCTGTTGAAGAAATGGAAATAATGTACCAACACTCACCATTAACTATGGGTTGGTGTATTAACTGTCACAGAGAAACAAACGTAAAAGTTAAAGATAACGAGTACTATACAAAGATACACGAGCAATTATCTAAAAAGTATGGTGTTGAGCAGTTAACTGCGGCACAGATGGGCGGATTAGAATGTGGTAAGTGCCACTATTAAGAATTAAAGAATTACGATTGACGAATTATGAAAGTTGATACTAACATAATCGTAAATCAAAAATCATAAATAACAATATGTCATCAAACAAGAAATACTGGAAAAGTGTTGAAGAGCTAAACGAAAACAGCTCTATTGTTGAGACGCTACAACAAAATGAATTTGTGGAAGCAATTCCAACAGATGAATTTTTAGGAGATAAAGAATCTTTAGAGTCTTCATCTACATCGCGTCGTGATTTCTTAAAATACGTTGGGTTCAGTACAGCTGCCGCTTCATTAGCTGCTTGTGAGGGGCCAGTGATAAAGTCAATTCCTTACGTAGTACAACCAACGGAAATTATTCCAGGTGTTGCCAACTATTATGCGACAACAATTGCAAATGGATTTGATTTCGCTAGTGTTTTAGTGAAGACAAGAGAAGGGCGACCAATTAAAATCGAGAACAATACAGACGCTGCTACCAATGGTATAGCTAATGCAAGAGTCAATGCTTCGGTTTTAGGATTGTACGATAACTTAAGGGTAAAGACTCCGATGAAAGGAGATGCTAAAATCTCTTGGGATACCTTTATGTCCGAAACGACTTCAAAATTAAATGGACTAGCTGACGGAAAACAAATTGTTTTCTTAACAGCGACGATGCCAAGTCCATCAACAAATAAATTAATTTCAGAATTTGCATCAAAATATGGTAACGTAAAGCACGTGGCTTACGATGCGGTTTCAGAATCAGCAACTTTAGATGCTTACGAAGCCAAGTATGGTAAACGAGGAATGGCTAATTACGATTTCTCTAAAGCCAAGACCATAGTTTCTGTTGGTGCTGATTTCTTAGGTGATTGGCAAGGTGGTGGTTTTGAGTCGGCTTATGCTAAGAAACGTGTTCCAGACCATGGTAAAATGTCTCGTCATATTCAGTTTGAATCGAATATGTCTTTATCTGGTGCAAATGCAGATAAGCGCGTGCCTATGACACCGAGCCAACAGCGTTTAGCTCTAGCAAAATTATATAGCTATGTTACAGGAAATTCTGTAGGAGGTGGAAATCTTCCTGAAGGATTAGATGCTGCCATAAAAGCTGCTGCTAAAGAATTAAGTACAGCAGGTAGTAATGCTGTTGTAGTTACAGGCATTCAAGATGTTAATGCACAAACAACTGTTTTAGAAATCAATGCTCATTTACGAAGTAAAGCGTTTGACCCTAAAACAACAATATATACAAGACAGGGAAGCGATAAAGCCGTAATGCAATTAGTTGCGGATATGAAAGCTGGCAAGGTTGGAGCCATTATTATGAATGGTGTTAATCCAATGTATACATTGCAAAATGCATCAGACTTTGCTGAAGGTTTAGCGAAAACGGAATTATCAGTTGCGTTCTCAATGAAGCAAGATGAAACAGCTTCTAACTGCCAATATATTGCTGCAACTCCTCATAACTTAGAATCTTGGGGTGATTACGAATTAAAGTCTGGTCATTATTCAATGATGCAGCCAACGATCCGCCCGCTATTTGATACAAAGCAATTTCAAGAAGTGCTTCTAGCATGGAACGGGAATAGTACTTCTTATAGAGATTATATTAAATCCTACTGGACAAGTAATATCTTAGGTGGCGCTTCATTTAACAAGGCGATTCAAGATGGTGTGTTTGTGGTTGGTGGATCAGGAAATGGTTCTGGTAATGGTTCATCTACAGTTACAACAACGACAGAATTAAAAGATAAAAAAGATAGAACATTTGTTGGTGGTATTATTCACGATGTTGCCGTAGGTGTTGGTATAAAAGAAGAGGATAAGGACGAATATGTCACTACAACAACATCTACCACTGTAAATAATGGTGGTTCTGCTGGTTTAGGTTCAGTTTTATCTGGTGGGGATGCTGCTAGAGCTTTAGCGAGTTCTGCAAAATCTCAAGGAGGCATGGAACTTTCACTTTATACCAAAATAGGTATGGGAGACGGTCAGCAAGCTAATAATCCTTGGTTACAGGAATTTCCAGACCCAATTACAAGAACCACTTGGGATAACTATTTAACAGTTTCTCAAGCTGATGCTGATAAGTTAGAGTTGAAAAACTGGAATGTTGCCAATGGCGGACTAAACGGTAGTTATGCTAACGTTACCGTTAATGGAGTCACTGTTGAGAATGTACCGGTAATCATTCAACCAGGACAAGCCAAAGGCTCTGTTGGTTTAGCATTTGGATATGGAAGAACATCCGATGCGCTTAAAAAGGAAATGAAAACAGGTGTTAATGCCTATCCTTTATACCAAGACTTCAATACAGTACAAAACGTAACTATTGAGAAAGTTACTGGCGAGCACGAGTTTGCTTGTGTGCAGTTGCACAATACTTTAATGGGTCGTGGCGACATCATTAAAGAAACGACATTAGAAATTTTCAATACTAAGGATAAACATGTTTGGAATGAAGTTCCTGTGGTATCCTTAAACCATATAGAAACTCCTGTAACCTCTCCAGATGTAGATTTATGGGACGAATTTGACCGTTCTGTTGGTCACCACTTTAACTTATCTATAGACTTAAATGCTTGTACAGGTTGTGGAGCTTGTGTTATTGCATGTCATGCAGAAAACAATGTGCCTGTAGTTGGTAAAACTGAAATGAGACGAAGTAGAGATATGCACTGGTTGCGTATTGATAGATATTATTCATCTCAAGACTCATTTGAAGGGGATAATGAAAAGAAAGATAATATTTCCGGATTGAATAGTTCATTAAGTGAATTTGGTGAAATGGAAAGCCCTGCAGACAATCCACAAGTCGCATTCCAACCTGTAATGTGTCAGCACTGTAATCATGCTCCTTGTGAAACGGTTTGCCCCGTTGCAGCAACAGCACATGGTCGTCAAGGTCAAAACCACATGGCATACAACCGTTGTGTAGGTACAAGATATTGTGCTAACAACTGTCCATATAAAGTGCGTCGTTTCAACTGGTTCTTATACAATAAGAATGATGAGTTTGATTACTACATGAATGATGATTTAGGACGTATGGTATTAAATCCGGATGTTACTGTAAGATCTCGTGGAGTGATGGAAAAATGTTCTATGTGTATTCAGAAAACACAAAAAACAATTCTTGATGCTAAGCGTGAAGGCCGTCCTGTTAAGGATGGTGAATTCCAAACGGCTTGTTCTGCAGCTTGTGGAAATGGAGCTATGGTGTTTGGGGACATCAATGATAAAGACAGCAAAATAGCTGAATTAAAAGACGATAATAGAGCGTATCACTTACTAGAGCATGTTGGTGTAAAACCAAATGTGGTATATCAGACCAAAGTAAGAAATACAGCTAAAGCATAAATAAAAATTAAAGAAACACGTATATAATTATGGCGTCTCATTACGAAGCACCTATTAGAAGACCTTTAGTTACTGGAGAAAAATCGTATCACGATGTTACTGTAGATGTAGCAAGACCAGTAGAGGGCAAAGCCAACAGAGCATGGTGGATTGTTTTCAGCATTGCTTTGGTCGCATTCCTTTGGGGAATAGGTTGTATTATTTATACCATTTCAACAGGTATTGGAGTTTGGGGTCTTAATAAGACTGTAAATTGGGCTTGGGATATTACTAACTTCGTTTGGTGGGTTGGTATTGGTCACGCAGGAACACTGATTTCTGCCGTACTATTATTATTCCGTCAAAAATGGAGAATGGCGATTAACCGTTCTGCGGAAGCTATGACAATTTTCTCGGTAGTACAAGCAGGTCTGTTCCCAATAATTCACATGGGTCGTCCATGGTTAGCATATTGGGTATTACCAATTCCAAACCAATTCGGGTCGCTGTGGGTAAACTTTAACTCACCACTACTTTGGGATGTATTCGCAATTTCTACTTATTTATCAGTGTCTTTAGTATTTTGGTGGACAGGCTTATTGCCAGATTTTGCCATGATTAGAGATAGAGCTGTTAGACCTTTCCAAAAGAAAATATATTCACTATTAAGTTTTGGTTGGTCTGGTAGAGCTAAAGATTGGCAACGTTTTGAAGAAGTATCTTTGGTACTTGCAGGTTTAGCAACACCATTAGTACTTTCTGTACACACTATTGTATCGTTCGATTTCGCAACGTCTGTTATACCAGGTTGGCATACCACGATTTTCCCACCTTACTTCGTTGCAGGTGCGATTTTCTCAGGATTTGCCATGGTTAACACACTGCTTATTATTATGAGAAAAGTGTGTAACCTCGAAGATTATATTACAGTACAACACATCGAGTTGATGAACATCGTAATTATGATTACGGGTTCTATCGTTGGTGTGGCTTATATTACAGAGTTATTCATCGCATGGTACTCTGGTGTAGAGTACGAACAATATGCATTCTTAAACAGAGCAACTGGTCCTTACTGGTGGGCTTATTGGGCAATGATGACGTGCAATGTATTCTCCCCACAGTTTATGTGGTTTAAGAAATTGAGAACAAGTATTATGTTCTCGTTCTTTATCTCAATTGTTGTAAACATTGGTATGTGGTTTGAGCGTTTTGTGATTATCGTAACATCACTACATAGAGATTATTTACCATCATCTTGGACGATGTTCTCTCCGACTTTTGTGGATATAGGAATCTTTATCGGAACAATTGGCTTCTTCTTTGTGTTATTTTTATTATACTCACGTACATTCCCAGTTATAGCTCAAGCAGAGGTTAAGACCATTTTAAAGTCTTCAGGTGAGCGTTATAAAAGAATTAGAGAACGTGGAGATAGTTTAGTGGGTACAGGTGCAGATGCCAGAACATCAAATATTAGTAACAATATTACTGCATCTACTGAAAACCCATTGCCAGACACGAGTGATGAAAAAGTAAGCAGCCTTTTAGGTACTATTGGCTCTTTTGATGCCACTACCGAAACAGCAGATGATTTAAAGAGAATCAACGGTGTTGGGCCTAAAATGGAAGATGTGCTTAACAGTATAGGTATCTATACATTCTTACAGGTAAGTAAGATGACAAAAACAGAATATGACTTGTTGGATTCTATCACGGGTTCTTTCCCAGGAAGAGCAGAACGCGATGATTGGGCAGGGCAAGCTAAAAATTTATTAAATAACTAATATAGTTTATGGAAGCTTCAAAAGTAATTCATGCTATTTATACAGATGATGATGTATTAATGTCTGCCGTTAAAAAGGTAAAGGCAGAGAGGCATCACATTGAAGAAATATATACACCTTTTCCAGTTCATGGATTAGATAAGGCAATGGGCTTAGCACCAACACGTATTGCCATAACTTCGTTTATGTATGGTTGTGTTGGTTTAACGGTAGCCATTGTAATGATGAATTTTATAATGATTAAAGATTGGCCACAAGATATTGGAGGTAAACCCAGCTTTAGTTATTTAGAGAATATGCCAGCTTTTGTACCTATTATGTTTGAGCTTACGGTCTTTTTTGCAGCTCATCTAATGGTAATTACGTTTTATTTGAGAAGTAGAATGTGGCCATTTAAAAAGGCTGAGAACCCAGATCCAAGAACTACGGACGATCATTTCTTAATGGAAATTGCTGTTCATAATAATGAAAGTGAATTGACTTCATTATTAAAAGACACAGGAGCTGTAGAAATAAATATTGTAGATAAAGACGAAGATGCACATTAATATGAAGACATCATTAAAATATATCGTAGTACTAGTAATGGTAGTAGGGTTAGTCTCTTGCCAAAAGAACTCAAGGCCTAACTATCAATATATGCCTAACATGTATGAGTCTGTTGGGTACGAAGCTTACCAAGAATCTGATGCTTTTGCTAATGGCGTAGAAGCACAGTTACCAGCCGAAGGTACAATCCCAAGGGGAGACTTTATGCCTTACGAAATAGATAATACCAATGAAGGTTATGATTTGGCTAAAGCAACCTTAAAAAATCCGTTGGCAGATCCCATACCATTGGATGAAATGGATTCTACCAATATTGATCCAAATGTACCAAGAGTAGATTATGCTGTTGGAGGACCATTATACACTATTTATTGTGGTATTTGCCACGGAGCCAAAGGTGACGGTCAAGGTAAATTAGTAAAGCGTGAAAAGATTTTAGGTGTGCCTAGTTATGATGATGCAGGGAGAGCAATTACAGAAGGAAGTATTTATCATGTCATTTATTATGGTAAAAACACCATGGGTTCTTACGCTAACCAATTGAATGAAGAAGAGCGTTGGCAAGTTGTGGCTTATGTTGAAAAACTAAAAGCAGATTTAGAAAAATAAGATTTAGATAAAGATTATATAATGGAATATAAAATTTCAAATCGATTAAGAATAGGCGCTTTCATTTTAATGATTTTAGGTGCGATAGGAGTTGCTTCTGGATTTTATTCATCACATGAGGTTAATGAAGGTAATATAACTGAGTATCTTGCTAACGAACACCATGGTCACGGTGATGCTCATGCAACAGAATCTCATGGTGAGTCTCATGGCGAATCTGCATCACATGGAGAAGATAGTCATAGTAATGATGCTCATGGAGGAATGACAGAACATGAAGAGCACGCTTTGCACCAAATACACAATAGACCTTATTCAGCGTTATATGTTGCAGCATTCTTTTTCTTTATGATAGCATTGGGGGTATTGGCATTTTATGCGATTCAATATGCTGCACAAGCAGGTTGGTCACCAGTTCTATTTAGAATTATGGAAGGTATAACATCCTACGTTTTGCCTGGTGGTTTAATAGTTTTAGCGATAGCGTTTGTTGCTGATAGTCATTTATTTATTTGGTTAAAAGAAGGTATGACTGTTGAAGGTCATGAGAACTACGATAAGTTAGTTGCAGGAAAAGCAAGCTGGTTAAATAAACCTTGGTTCTTTATTAGAGGTTTAATTTTCTTAGGAGGATGGTCTTTATACCGTTATTTCTCTAGAAAATTCTCAATCGCTCAAGACAATGCTAATGATAACAGAAACTTTAAAAAGAACTTTAGAATTTCAGCTGCATTCTTAGTATTCTATATCTATACAGAATCTATGATGTCTTGGGATTGGATAATGAGTGTTGACCCTCACTGGTTCAGTACCTTATTTGGATGGTATGTGTTTGCAAGTATGTTTGTAAGTGGTATTACGGTTATTGCTATGGTAACCATCTACTTAAAATCTAAAGGCTTACTAGAGTTTGTAAATGATAGCCATATTCATGATTTGGCGAAATTTATGTTTGGTATTAGTATTTTCTGGACGTATCTGTGGTTCTCTCAATTTATGTTGATTTGGTATTCAAATATTCCAGAAGAGGTAACCTATTTTGTAACACGTATTGAAGATTATAAATTACCATTCTTCGGCATGTTAGCTATGAACTTTATATTCCCATTATTACTATTGATGAATAGTGATTACAAGCGTATCAATTGGTTTGTAATTATGACTGGTATAGTTATACTTTGCGGACACTATATTGATGTATTCAATATGATTATGCCTGCAACAGTTGGTGAGAGATGGTTTATTGGAGTTCCAGAAATAAGTTCAATATTATTATTTGGTGGTTTATTCTTATTTATAGTATTTACAGCATTAGGAAAAGCTCCACTTTTAGCGAAACGTAACCCATTTATGAAGGAAAGTGAACATTTCCATTATTAATAATTATTAAAAAAGAACAGAAACGATAATGACTGCTTTATTAACGATTATAATTGTACTCTTTGTAGCTATTGCCTTGTGGCAATTGGTAAAGATTTTTGACTTGGCTCAAGTTGGTAGTTCAAACTCACCAGTTGCTGATGATAAAGACAATAAGCTAAACGGCTATCTTATGATGGGCTTTTTGATATTCATCTATGTTATTACCATTCTAAGTTTTTGGTATTTAGGTGATTTGCCATTAATGTCAAATGCAGCTTCCGAACATGGACCAGGAATAGACAATTTAATGATCATCTCTATGGTAATCATTTTTATTGTTCAAACAGTAACACAATTCATTCTGCACTACTTTGCTTTTAAATATAGAGGCGAAAAAGGAAAAAAAGCATTGTTCTATGCCGATAATAATACCCTTGAGTTTATTTGGACAATTATTCCTGTAATCGTTTTGGCTGGTCTAATTATCTATGGATTATTCACATGGAATGACATTATGAATATTGACGAAGATGAAGATCCATTAATTGTTGAGTTATACGCTCAACAATTTAACTGGAAAGCTAGATATGGTGGTGAAGATAATGTATTAGGTAAAGCTAACGTAAGGTTGATTGATTTAGACAAAGCTAATATTTTAGGTCTTGCAGAAGATGATCCAAATGCACAAGACGATGTTATCGTAACTGAATTACATTTACCAGTAGGAAGACCAGTTTTATTTAAAATGCGTTCCCAAGATGTGTTGCACTCTGCTTACATGCCACATTTTAGAGCACAAATGAACTGTGTGCCAGGAATGGTAACCCAATTTGGTTTTACACCGACGATTACCACTGCAGAAATGCGTGAAAATCAGGATATAGTAGATAAAGTTCAAAATATAAACAATATCAGAGCAGAAAAGAGCAAGGATTTAACAGCAAATGGTGAGGAGGCTTTAGAACCTTATGAGTTTGATTATCTGTTATTATGTAATAAGATTTGTGGAAAATCGCACTACAATATGCAAATGAAGATAATTGTAGAAACTCAAGAAGAATATGACGCTTGGATGAAAGAGCAAAAAACATTTGCTAATTCATTAAACAAATAATAAAATCATTTTAAGCAATAGATAAAGAGATTATGTCAGCAACAGTAGATACACACGGTCACGACGATCACGACGTACATCATCACAAAGAAACTTTTGTAACTAAATATATATTTAGTCAAGATCATAAAATGATTGCAAAGCAGTACCTTATTACTGGTACTATAATGGGAGTTATTGGTGTTTTAATGTCAATAATGTTTCGTATGCAAATTGCTTGGCCAGAACAACCAAATGTGTTGTTTGAAGCTTTATTGGGCAAATGGGCACCAGAAGGTGTTATGGATGCCGATATTTATTTGGCATTGGTTACCATACATGGTACCATTATGGTATTCTTTGTATTAACGGCAGGTTTGAGTGGTACTTTTAGTAACCTCTTAATTCCGTTGCAGATTGGTGCACGAGATATGGCATCTGGCTTCCTTAATATGGTGTCTTATTGGTTGTTCTTCTTATCTAGTGTTATTATGGTAATTTCACTATTTGTAGAAGCAGGACCAGCCGCTGCAGGTTGGACAATTTATCCACCATTATCTGCATTGCCAATGGCCCAAGGAGGTTCTGGTATGGGTATGACGCTTTGGTTGGTGTCTATGGCAATATTTATTGCATCTTCTTTATTAGGATCATTAAATTATATTGTTACTGTAATCAACTTGCGTACAAAAGGAATGTCAATGACAAGATTGCCTTTAACCATTTGGGCATTCTTTATTACAGCTGTTATCGGTGTAATTTCATTCCCGGTATTACTATCAGCAGCATTACTTTTAATAATGGATAGAAGTTTTGGCACGTCCTTCTTCTTATCAGATATATTTATTCAAGGTGAAGTTTTACACTATCAAGGTGGTTCACCAGTATTATTTGAACATTTATTTTGGTTCTTAGGACATCCAGAGGTATATATCGTTATACTTCCTGCTATGGGTCTGGTTTCAGAAATTATGGCATCAAATTCACGTAAGCCTATTTTTGGTTACCGTGCAATGATTATGTCTATTTTGGCGATTGCATTCTTATCAACAATAGTTTGGGGTCACCATATGTTTATATCAGGGATGAACCCATTCTTGGGCTCTGTATTTACATTTACAACCTTACTGATTGCAATACCTTCAGCAGTTAAAGCCTTTAACTGGATAACCACAATATGGAAAGGAAATCTACAGATGAATCCCGCAATGCTATTCTCAATAGGTTTTGTATCTACATTTATAACAGGTGGTTTAACAGGAATTATTTTGGGTGATAGCGCACTAGATATTAATGTACACGATACGTACTTCGTAGTAGCGCATTTCCACTTAGTGATGGGTATTTCTGCTTTATACGGAATGTTTGCAGGTATTTACCATTGGTTCCCTAAAATGTTTGGTCGTATGCTAAATAAAAATTTAGGTTACTTGCATTTCTGGGTAACGGCAATTTGTGCTTATGGTGTATTTTTTCCAATGCACTTTATAGGAATGGCAGGATTACCAAGACGTTATTATACAAATTCTAATTTTCCTTTGTTTGATGATACGGCAAACGCCAATGTAATAATAACTATTTTTGCTATAGTTGGTGGTATTTTTCAACTGGTATATTTATGGAATTTCTTCTACTCAATATTCTACGGAAAGAAAACAGAGCAGAATCCTTGGAAATCGACCACATTGGAATGGACAGCACCAGTAAAGCATATCCATGGTAACTGGGAAGGAGAAATACCTCATGTTTACAGATGGCCTTATGACTACAGCAAGCCAGGTCATGATGTAGACTTTGTGCCTCAGAATGTACCATTGTACGATGGGGAGGAAGAGTTGCAACATTAGACAAAACATAACCCTGAGCTTAGTAAAAGTAAAAGGGGACATTATATTAAAAGGCCTTTCTGTTTTCAGAAAGGCCTTTTAATATAATGTCATAAATATCTATCTTTGTAACAAACAAATCTTAAACCTTAACCAATTATGAAAAAAATTACACAACTACTATTTGTTATTGCAACCTTAACCCTACCTTGCAAACTACTAGCTCAGGCAACTACTTTAGATTTCACGGGCGCATTTGTAAATATAACAGGCTTTGTTCCATCACCTGCCACGGGTAGTATTACTCTATCTGATTCAAATTCTTATTCAGTTTCTAGCGTAGGAGGCGGAAGTGGAATTGTGACTAGAAATGGATCAGGTCAGTTAGCTTTTACCATGAATAACGATCAGTCGTATTATAGCTTCTCAAGAACAGATGGCTCCGAGTTCAAATTCGAGACTATGAATATTGAATTTAATATTTCAACTACAACTTCGGCTACCTTATCAGGGCTAAAAGATGGAGAAACAGTGGTTGGTGCTTTTAGCGCAATTACTTTTACACAAAATTTAGCTCAAACCATAGATGTCTCTTCTAACCAAGCATTTAATGATATTGACGAAGTGAGAGTGTACTTTAACGAATCGGTTGACAATAATGGTACTACTCTAATAAACTCAATTCAATATTCTTCAGCAACTTCTTTTAATGATACACGAACAAAGATTAGTTTCGAACCAAATACTTGGCCAGTTGCTTCTTCGGGTCAAGCCACAATCACTGGCGGAGAATTTACAGATGGAGATATAAAGTTAACCTTAAGTAGTGGAGATATCTATGTCGTTGATAACGATGGTAATGCTGGTACTCAAGCCTTATTTCCATCAAACTTTGTAAATGGTGAAACACTGACAATCGAATCGGTTGCTGGTGATGAATTCGATTTTCAAGAGTTAATAATCAATACATTTGGCACATCGTTGGATGCAAATTTTGTTTCAGCTGAAGGTTTTAAGAATGGATCATCAACTGGAATACAAAACACTGGAACAGGTTTTTCGGTATATCCATCTGTTGGGCAATATAGAGTCACTTTTGATGGTCTTATATTTGGTGATGTTGACCGTGTAGTTATTACAAGTGGTAACAATTTTGGGTTTAGTTTAAATATAATTGATGATATTATTTTAAATTATAATACAGGGACTTTGAGTTTAGATCAAGACTTATCAAAAAATGCCATAAATATATATCCGAACCCAGTAAAGAATAAGCTTCAGATAAATACGAACAATGCAGCTATACAAGAGATTACTATTTACGATATACTAGGTAAAACCATTTTAAAGTCCCAATCAAGTATAAGAGTTTTTGATGTGTCTCAATTAAAGTCGGGAATGTACTTAATCAAGATAAAAACGGACTATGGAACTTCGACAAAGCGTATAATTAAAGAATGAATAAATAATTAATTGTTTATATGCACTAAGCCTTTCTAAAACAGAAAGGCTTTTTCGTTATATTTGTTTTAACTGCCCTGTCATTCAGAGTAAAGTAAAAAATCTAAGACTAAGAGATTACCATTTTCATGAGAAATGCTATGAACGAAAACCTAAATCCAAATAACGACAACTTCACACCAGAAGAACTTGATGTAGAAAAGAAATTAAGGCCACTTACTTTTGAAGATTTTACAGGTCAAGACCAAGTGTTGAAAAATTTGTTGGTGTTTGTTCAAGCAGCAAACCTTAGAGAAGAAGCTCTCGATCATACGCTATTTCACGGACCACCCGGATTGGGCAAAACGACTTTAGCACATATTTTAGCCAATGAATTAGATGTTGGTATAAAGGTTACTTCCGGTCCTGTGTTGGATAAACCCGGTGATTTGGCAGGTCTATTAACAAATCTGGAAGATAGGGATGTACTTTTTATTGATGAAATCCATCGCCTAAGCCCAATTGTGGAAGAATATCTATATTCTGCAATGGAAGATTATAAGATTGATATAATGATAGAGTCTGGTCCAAATGCCAGAACGGTTCAAATCAACTTGAACCCATTTACATTGGTTGGTGCAACCACGCGCTCAGGATTATTAACAGCACCAATGCGTGCCAGGTTTGGAATAAGTAGTCGCTTACAATATTATAAAACAGATTTACTAACAACGATTGTACAGCGAAGTGCTTCCATACTAAACATGCCAATTTCTATGGAGGCAGCTATAGAAATAGCGGGTAGAAGTAGAGGAACACCTCGAATTGCCAATGCGTTATTAAGGCGCGTCAGAGATTTTGCACAAATAAAAGGTAATGGCAAAATAGACATTAAGATTGCCAAGTTTGCTCTCCAAGCATTAAATGTCGATGCACATGGTTTAGATGAAATGGATAATAAAATTCTAACCACAATAATTGATAAATTCAAAGGTGGACCTGTTGGTATTACCACTTTGGCAACAGCCGTAAGTGAAAGTTCTGAAACCATAGAAGAAGTTTACGAACCCTTTTTAATACAGCAAGGTTTTATAATGCGAACACCACGTGGAAGAGAAGTTACAGAACAGGCTTACAAACACTTAGGGAAAATAAAAGGACCTACTCAGGGAGGGTTATTTTAGATGCCATTAATCCATAAATTCTGCACCTTACATAAATTCAACTATTATTTTGTGATTTTATCTAAAAGTAGTAAAAGCTTATTGGACTCAGTATATATTTGAATACCATATATATGCTTACAAATAATGAAAAACCTATCGATTAAGCCATTTATTTTATTGACGGCATTTATTGTAACGTCTTGTCATTCTGATAAGGATGATTACGAGAACGTGTCTAGTACTTTAGAATTAGAAAACAGGATCATAGAATTATATGGTTCTACTTCAGAGTTAATTCAACCTTTAGAAACGGACTATCTTTCAATTCCAAGTGATATTAATAACCCAATTACCGAAGCTAAAGTACAATTGGGGAAATTATTATATCATGAAACTATGATTGCCTTAAATCCAAATGCCGATGCTGGCATGTACACATATTCTTGCGCGAGTTGTCATCATGCCGATGCTGGTTTTCAAAGTGGATTAAAACAAGGCATAGGTGATGGAGGACTGGGTTTCGGTACTCATGGAGAGGGCCGAATCAAAAACCCTATGTATACAGATGCAGATTTAGACGTACAACCCATAAGAACACCAACAACGTTGAATGTAGCTTTTCAAAAAGTAATGCTTTGGAATGGGCAATTCGGAGCCCTTGGGCCAAATGAAGGCACAGGATCGCAATGGACAGCTGGTACGCCAAAAGAGACCAATAATTTAGGTTTCGAGGGTGTAGAAATTCAGGCTATAGCAGGTTTAGATGTTCATAGATTGCAGATTAATGCAGACGATATTATAAATTCTTCCTATAAAAACTTATTTGACACGGCTTTTTCGGAAATGGCTGAAAGTGAACGATACACTAAGCTAAACGCTGCATTAGCTATTGCAGCTTATGAGAGAACGCTATTGCCTAATCAATCCCCTTTTCAAAAATGGTTAAGAGGTGATGCTGACGCTATGGAACAAGAAGAAGTAGCAGGTGCCAAATTGTTTTTTGATAAGGCACAATGTTATACATGTCATTCGGGTCCTGGTTTAAATGGTATGGATTTCCATGCATTGGGAATGAATGATCTTGAAGGAGCAGATGTTTTTAATGCTGTTGATATGGCAACAAGAAAAGGACGTGGAGGATTCACAGGAAACCCAGAGGATGATTTTAAATTCAAAACACCACAACTTTATAACTTAAAGGATGTTCAGTTTTTTGGACATGGAGGGAGTTTTCAGACTATAAAAGACGTAATTGAATATAAAAATACAGCAGTAGCCGAAAATGGAATGGTGCCTCAAAATCAGTTGTCTTCACTTTTTGTAGAATTGAACTTAACGGAAACAGAGATAGACCAGTTAACCGTATTTCTTGAGAAGTCTTTATATGATAATAATTTGAGTCGTTATGTGCCAGAATCAATACCTTCTGGTAATTGTTTTCCTAATGCAGATTATATGTCATCTTCAGATTTAGGATGTGAATAAAATTTCACCTATTACGTCACATTGAGTACAATCGAAATGCATAATTAATGTGAGTTCGATATAATAATAGAACATCCAAGATGTAAAAGACTGATTGTCAGTTCGAGTGATTTCTGAGGAACGAAGAAATTGTATCGAGAATTATTAAAAAAAAGAACTTCTCGATACATTTTTCTCTTTTGGGTCAAAACACACTCGAAGAGATGATTTCAATTACTTAAATAACAGCATTTTAAATTATACGGTACTTGAATCTTATGTCGAACTCACGTTAATTAGAAAACATTATCGTAGTTTAGTTTTTTTTAAAACTAAGTTGAACAAAGAAAAGCATACACAGTTAATTAAAGCCGAAGCTAAGCGCCTTGGCTTTTTGTCTTGTGGTATCAGTAAAGCTGAGTTTTTAGAAGAAGAGGCACCAAGACTGGAAAAATGGCTCAACAATAATATGCACGGCGAAATGCGCTACATGGAAAATCATTTCGATAAGCGTCTTGATCCCACTTTGCTTGTTGAAGGTTCCAAAAGTGTGGTGTCATTGTTGCTCAACTATTATCCTTCAGAGTTTCAAAATAAAGATTCATTTAAGCTTTCCAAATACGCATACGGAACAGATTATCATTTCGTCATAAAGGATAAACTAAAGTCGTTATTGTCTTTTATTCAAGATGAAATTGGAAAAGTTTACGGCAGAGCCTTTGTAGACTCCGCACCAGTTTTAGACAAAGCCTGGGCAGCAAAATCAGGATTGGGTTGGATAGGAAAGCACTCCAACCTATTAACGCAACAGGTCGGTTCGTTTTATTTTATAGCTGAACTCATCATTGATTTAGAGTTGGACTACGACACCCCTGTAACAGATCATTGTGGTACATGTACGGCTTGTATAGATGCTTGCCCCACAGAAGCGATTACAGAACCTTATGTGGTGGATGGCAGTAAGTGCATTTCGTACTTTACGATTGAATTGAAGGACAATATTCCAAACGAATTTAAAGGTAAGTTTGATGATTGGATGTTTGGTTGTGATGTGTGCCAAGATGTTTGTCCTTGGAATCGGTTTTCTAAATCGCATAATGAGCCGTTGTTCAATCCGCATCCAGAATTATTATCCATGACCAAAAAAGATTGGGAAGAAATTACAGAAGACACATTTAAAAAGGTATTTAAAAAATCTGCTGTAAAACGGACCAAACTTTCCGGTTTAAAACGCAATATTGAGTTTTTGAGGGACTAATTGTTTTATATTACAATTTCATTAAGTAGTTTACAATTAGTCTAAGTTCAATACAATACAAATAGATTACCTATCGGTTAAAGATTTTTGAAAGTCATTATATAAGTAACGAGGAAAAATTCCAATCGAATTTTTTGTGTCGACATTGCAGAAATTATAAAGGCTTATTAATTCTAGACTCATTTCCAAGGACTCTGATTTTTTTGTTGAAAAATCAATAAGTTGATGATTTTCAGACCAACTATCATTGCGTATCTTTGCAGTTAATTCCTTTTAGATTATGAGTAAACAAAGTAAGCGTATAGAGGCATTGGTGTATCACGCCAAGCCTACTCCTGGTAAAATAAAAGTTGTTCCAACCAAAAAATACGCATCGCAACGCGACCTATCTTTAGCCTATTCTCCTGGTGTTGCAGAACCCTGTTTAGAAATTGAAAAAGAAGTTAATAATGTTTACAAGTACACGGCCAAAGGAAATTTGGTGGCTGTTATATCTAATGGAACTGCGGTTTTAGGCTTGGGAAATATTGGCCCTGAAGCATCAAAACCCGTCATGGAGGGCAAAGGATTGCTTTTTAAGATTTTTGCAGATATTGATGTTTTTGATATTGAAGTGGATACGGAAGATGTAGATGCTTTTATAGAAACCGTAAAAAATATAGCTCCTACTTTTGGAGGTATTAATCTTGAAGACATTAAGGCTCCTGAGGCCTTTGAGATCGAACGTCGATTAAAGGAAGAATTAGATATTCCTGTAATGCACGACGACCAACATGGAACAGCAATCATCTCTGCTGCTGCTTTACTCAACGCTCTCGAAATAGCCGAGAAAAATATTGAAGACGTAAAAATTGTGGTGAGCGGTGCAGGTGCAGCTGCCATATCTTGCACGCGTTTGTATCAAAGTTGTGGAGCCAAAGCAGAGCATATCGTAATGTTAGACAGTAAGGGCGTTATAAGAAAAGACAGAGAAAATCTAACACCACAGAAAACAGAATTTGCCACAGACAGAAAGATAGATACATTAGATGAAGCTATGAAAGAAGCAGATGTATTTATCGGATTATCCATGGCAGATATTGTAACCCCAGAGATGCTTAAATCTATGGCAAAAGACCCTATAGTTTTTGCTATGGCTAACCCAAATCCAGAAATAAGCTATCAGTTGGCTGTAGATACACGCGACGATATTATAATGGCAACTGGTCGCAGTGACCATCCTAACCAAGTAAACAATGTGTTAGGCTTTCCTTTCATCTTTAGAGGAGCCTTAGATGTTAGAGCCACAAAGATTAACGAAGCCATGAAGATGGCTGCTGTTAAAGCACTATCTCAATTGGCTAAAGAACCTGTGCCAGAACAAGTTAATTTGGCATATAATGAAACCCGTTTAACTTTTGGTAGAGATTATATTATTCCAAAACCATTTGACCCAAGATTGATTGCAGAAGTACCACCAGCCGTGGCAAAAGCAGCAATGGAAAGTGGTGTCGCAAAAGAGCCAATTGAAGATTGGGACCGTTATAAAAATTCATTACTCGAAAGATTGGGATCCGATAATAAATTAGTCCGTCAATTATTGGGCAGGGCACGTACAAACCCAAAGCGTGTTGTATTTGCAGAGGCAGACCAGTTAGATGTCCTCAAAGCGGCTCAGATAGTTTATGAAGAAGGTGTGGCTGAACCTATACTATTGGGAAGACGAGATGCTATTATCAGCTTAATGGAGGAATTGGAGTTCGATGCTGATGTACAGATCATAGATCCAAAATCTGATGAGGAAACAGAACGGAAAAACCGATATGCTCAAGCTTATTGGGAAAAACGTAAACGCCAAGGTGTAACCATATATTCGGCTGAAAAGAAAATGCGCGAGCGTAATTTTTATGCCGCAATGATGGTTAATGTTGGTGATGCAGATGCACTAATCACAGGCTACTCCCGTAGTTATCCGTCAGTCGTGAAACCAATGTTGGAATTAATAGGTATGGCTGAAGGAGTAGCTCGCGTAGCGACTACAAATGTTATGATGACCCAACGTGGCCCTATGTTCTTAAGTGATACCTCCATTAATATTAATCCTTCTGCAAAGGATTTAGCAAGGATTGCCCGTATGACATCACGAGTAGCAAAAATGTTTGGTACGGATCCTGTAACAGCAATGATATCGTATTCTAATTTTGGGTCATCAGAAAATCCTAGAGCTGAAAAAGTAAAAGAAGCTGTTGCATTTTTGCACAAAGCCTATCCAGAAATGGTTGTCGATGGGGAATTGCAAACCGATTTTGCGTTGAATTCTAAAATGCTACAGGATATTTTTCCATTTTCAAAATTAGCAGGTCATAAAGTAAATACGCTCATTTTTCCGAATTTAGATGCTGCAAACATAACCTATAAGCTGCTAAAAGAACTTAACAAAACAGAGTCTATAGGGCCTATAATGATGGGAATGGCAAAGCCAGTACACATTTTGCAATTGGGTGCTAGTGTAGACGAAATTGTAAACATGACGGCAATTGCTGTGATCGATGCGCAAGAGCGCGAAAAAAGACAACAAAGAGAGTTACTTCCTTAGTCTGTAACTTGCCCCTTGTAATGTAAATAATTTTATTACATTTGGGACGTTAACCTATGAATAGATTTATCAATCAATTATGGCTAAAGCACGATAGGCCATTTTCATGTATATGATAAGTTTCAATTAGCGTTAATCTAAGTAGATAGCTAGATTTTATGATTACGCACTTAGAGGGCAAACTTGTTGAAAAAAATCCTACAGATATTGTAATAGACTGCAATGGTGTGGGCTATTTTATTAATATATCACTTCATACATTTTCTCAAATCCCAGATAGAGAACATCTAAGATTATATACGTATTTACAAGTTAGAGAAGATTCTCATAGCCTTTATGGGTTTTCTTCTAAAGTTGAGCGCGAAATTTTCAAACTATTGATTTCTGTTAGTGGTATTGGTGCCAATACAGCACGTACGATGTTATCTTCATTAACTCCAGAGCAGGTAAAGGAAGGTATTGCAAGCGAAGATGTTACTCTAATACAGAGCGTGAAGGGGATCGGAGCGAAAACCGCACAACGTGTTATTATAGATTTAAAGGATAAAGTGTTAAAAGTCTATGGTATGGACGAACTTTCTTTAATACCAAACAATACGAATAAAGATGAAGCGTTATCTGCTTTAGATGTTTTAGGATTTAACAAAAAACAATCTGAAAAAGTTGTGGATAGAATTCTAAAAACTCAACCTGATGCCGAAGTAGAGCAAATTATAAAAGAAGCTCTAAAAAATTTATAATACAATTGAACAAAACTAACTATAATCATTTTAAATCAATCAGTCTTTACTTGTCGTTAGCCCTTATGATGCTAATGAACGTATCGGTTTTTGCACAAGAAACTGAGACCGAGCAAGATTCCACAAAGACAACATTTGCGTTTGGAAAGCTAAATATGCCAAATCCGAACAGTATTGTTTCAAAATATACATACGACCCTATTTTAGACCGTTATGTCTACACGGAAAAAATTGGAAGTTTCAATATCAATTACCCTTTAATCTTAACGCCGGCTGAATTTCAAAAGTTGGTATTAGAAGAAAAATTAAAGGAGTACTACAAACGCATGGCAGATGCTGCTGCTGGACAAAAAGAAGGCTCTGAGGAAGATCAAAAAAATCTATTGCCAGAATTTTATGTGAATTCAGGATTGTTTGAAACCATATTTGGCGGTAATACTATAAATGTTATTCCTAGTGGTTACGCAGAAGTAGATTTGGGGATATTATTTTCAAGACAAGATAATCCTGCGTTTTCGCCAAGAAACAGAACGAACTTTACCTTCGATTTCGACCAAAGGATTGGAATGAGTTTACTGGGAAAAGTAGGTACAAGACTTCAAGTGACTGCAAATTATGATACAGAAGCTACTTTCGATTTTCAACAACTCATAAAATTAGAGTATACACCGACCGAGGATGATATTGTAAGAAAGATTGAAGTTGGTAATGTAAATATGCCTTTAAACAGTTCGCTCATAACAGGTGCACAAAGTCTTTTTGGTGTTAAAACAGAATTGCAATTTGGAAAGACAAGAGTTACTGCGGTTTTTTCGGAGCAACAATCACAGTCTAGATCCGTTGTTGCTCAAGGTGGAGGAACTTTAGAAGAATTTGAGTTTTTTGCAAGAGATTATGACGAAAACAGACACTATTTCTTGGCACAGTACTTTAGAGACACTTATGATGATGCCTTGTTACAATACCCTTTTATTGATAATCAGGGGCTTCAAATTACAAGAGTTGAAGTTTGGGTAACCAATAGAAATAACCAAACCGATAATGTTAGAAATGTTTTAGCATTTCAGGATTTGGGAGAGTCAGAAGCACAAAATATAGGATTAAACCCTTTACCAGCAGGTTTTATAAACAGTCTTGGGGCATTACCAGATAATGGAAATAATGATTTTGACCCAACCAATATTGGAGGCGCAGGTTCTTTGCTGACAGAAGCCGTTAGAGATATTACAAATGTAGAATCTGGTGTGCAAGTAAATATAAATGAAGGTTTTGACTACGGAAAATTAGAAGCTGCCAGAAAACTTATAGAAGGGCGGGATTATGTTTTACATACAGAATTAGGATATATTTCTTTAAACCAGCGTTTGCTTAACGATGAAGTTTTGGCCGTAGCTTTTCAGTACACAAGAGGGGGAGAAGTATTTCAGGTTGGTGAGTTTGCTAATGATGGTGTCGATGCAACTGAAGTCAGCGATGGCAACAATGGCAACCAAGTGGTAAGTAACCAAAGTTTAGTCTTAAAAATGTTAAAGAGTGCTGTTACGGCAGTAGACCAACCAATTTGGGATTTAATGATGAAGAACATCTACGATACTGGTGCTTTTCAATTGAGTCAGGAAGATTTTAGATTAAACATTTTTTATACAGAAGCTTCACCTTTAAACTATATTACACCAGTTGAAGGTACCACATTTCCACCATTTGATAACAATACGCCTTTTACTGGCGATGATTCCGAAATTAACGAAACTCCTTTAATACGACTCTTTCATCTAGATCGACTTAATGTTAACAATGATCCTCAAGAAGGAGGTGATGGTTTTTTTGATTATGTATCAAATCCAATTATAACTGTTATACCGCAAAACGGTAAAATTGTATTTACAAAAGTAGAACCTTTTGGGCGTTACTTGTTCGATGTTTTAGATGATGACGGTAACCCCAATAATAATGATGCCGATTACGAACTAGATACATATCCAAACGAAAATCAAGAAAAGTACGTTTACGATTTACTGTATAAATCTACAAAAACACAGGCTTTAGACGAAGCAGAGAAAAATAAATTTGAAATTAAAGGACGCTTTAAAAGTAGTGGTGGTGATGGAGGTATTCCTATAGGTGCTTTTAATGTTCCTAGAGGTTCTGTAAGAGTTACAGCTGGCGGACGATTGCTGGTAGAAGGTATTGATTATACCGTAAACTATCAATTAGGGCGTGTTGAAATTTTGGACGAAGCCTTAAAAGCATCCAATACGCCAATCAATGTTTCTGTTGAGAACAATGCTGTTTTTGGGCAACAAACAAGACGATTTACGGGAGTTAATGTGGAGCATCAATTCAATGAAAATTTTGTTTTGGGCGCAACACTTTTAAACCTCAATGAACGACCAATTACACAAAAAGCCAATTTTAATTCCGAACCCATAAACAATACCATATTTGGTATCAATGGAAATTATTCTACTGAAGTACCATTCTTAACCCGTTTGGTAAATAAATTACCAAACGTAGATACTGATGTACCATCTAATGTCTCTCTTCGTGGTGAATTTGCATATTTGTTACCAGGAGCGCCAAATGGTACAGATTTTAATGGTGAAGCCACAGCATATATAGATGATTTTGAAGGTACCCAAGGATCTATCGATTTATTAAGTCCATTGTCTTGGTTTTTGTCAAGTAGACCACTTACAGTTAATGGAGTTGGTGAAAATCATCCTAGCAATGACAATGGTATTGAGAATGGTTATGATAGAGCTTTTCTAAACTGGTACACTATAGATCCAATTTTTTACAGTAATCAAAGACCAGGGGGAATTACTGATGATGATGTCTCAGATTTATATACCAGACGTGTCTTTATTGAAGAAATATTCCCAGAGGTAGATATTGTACAAGGACAGACTTCTGTAATTAACACTTTAGATTTAGCCTATTACCCAACGGAGCGTGGGCCTTATAATTTTGATCCAGCTGCAGCGAATAACCCATTGGATCCAACGCAGAGCTGGGCAGGTATTACAAGGCAAATTACGTCAACAGATTTTGAACAGGCTAATGTAGAATATATCGAGTTTTGGGTACAGGATCCGTTTTTAGATAATCCAGGGAGTACTGGCGGAAAATTGTTTGTTAACCTTGGTAATATTTCAGAAGACGTACTTAAGGATGGTAAAAAACAATACGAAAATGGATTGCCAGAAGATGGTAATATTGAATTTTTACAAACTAACGATCCATTATTGCCCAATAACCCTTATGTAGTACCGCAAAATCAATCTCTGATCTACACTTTTGCTACTACTGGACAGGAACGAGACAATCAAGATGTAGGTCTAGATGGTTACGATGATATTGAGGAGGTACAGTTGGTGCAAGATATTTATGCAGATGGTACCATCTTTGGCGAAGATCCTGCAAAAGATAACTATACCTATTATTTAAATACTGAAGGTAATATTTTTGAACGCTACAAGCAGTACAACGGACTGGAAGGGAACACACCAGATCTATTTACAGATACCAATAGAGGTTCTACAACACAACCAGATGTTGAGGATATTAACCGAGATAACACAATGAATACCATTGATAGTTATTTTGAGTATGAGGTAGAGATGAACCCTACGAACCTTAATATCAACAATCCTCAGATTAATGATGTTAAAACTAGAACGGTAACATTGCCAAACGGAACCCAAAGAGAAGTAAGATGGTATCAGTTTAGGTTGCCAATTAATGAAGAGACAAACAGAATAGGCGGTATTACTGATATTAGATCGGTGCGTTTTGCACGTTTGTACTTAGAAGATTTTACCGAAAATACAGTATTGCGTTTTGCCACTTTAGATTTAGTACGTAGCGATTGGAGACGTTACACATTGGATTTAGACAACGACACAAACAATAACAGTGCAAATGCAGAATTTAATGTAGCTATAGTTGGTGTTCAAGAAAATGATGGTGACTATGTAATTCCACCTGGTGTAAGACGAGAAGAGCTAAATAACAACAACAATATTATAAGACAGAACGAGCAATCTTTAGTGCTTCAGGCATGTGATTTAGAACCAACGGATTCTCGTGGGGTATTTAAGAACATTAATGTAGACATGCGTCAATATAAAAAATTGCGTATGTTTTTACATGCTGAAGCTCAAGAAGGTTCTACATTACAAGAAGGTGAAATAGTCGGTTTTATAAGAATGGGTAATGATTTTACGCAAAACTTCTATCAAATAGAAATACCGTTGTTGCCAACTGATTTGGTTGAAGGTGGTTCTCTTGAAGAACAAGTATGGCCAGAAGAAAATGAAATCAATATCCCACTTTCGTTTTTGCAAAAAATTAAAGCCTTAGGCATCGATAATGGTACGCTAGCCAATGTTGATCCAACCTATTACAATGTCATTGATGGTGACTTAAACGAAACCCCTTTAATTGATGGAAATGTTCCGTTTGATGATGTTATGACTGGAGGTGCAAAGCAGCAACGTATCGCTATAAAAGGTAATCCTAATTTTGGTGATATCAGAGTATTAATGGTTGGTGTAAAAAATTCTAATCCTGCAAATTCTGGATTAAACGTATGTGGGGAAGTTTGGTTTAATGAACTTCGTATGTCAGATCTAGAAAACGAAGGAGGTTGGGCTGCTGTGGTAAGTATGGATTCTAACATTGCAGACTTTATGGATGTTAGTGTTACAGGACGACGAAGTACTATTGGTTTTGGTAGTATAGATCAGGGGCCTAATGAGCGAAGCTTAGAAGATGTTAAACAATACGATTTTGTTACTAATATCCAACTTGGAAAATTGTTGCCTGAAAAATGGGGGGTTCAGATCCCGTTTAATTATGCACAGAGTGAAGAATTGATTACACCTAAATTCGATCAGTTTTATAATGACCTTACTTTAGAATCACGATTAGATGCTGCAGATAACAGTGCAGATGAAGATCGTATACGGAGACAATCTGAAGATTACACCAAAAGAAAAAGTATCAATTTTATCGGAGTGCGGAAGCAAAGAACTGGTGACAAGAAAAAACGATTCTATGATGTCGAGAATTTAACGTTCAATTACTCCTATAACAAAGTAGAGCATCGCGATTTCGAAATTGAGAATGCACTAGACCAAAACATAAGAGCTGGTGTTAACTATAATTATGCTTTTGAGCCTTTGCGAATAGAGCCTTTTAAAAAGAACGATTCGTTATTCACAGGAAAATATTGGAAGATTCTCAAGGACTTTAATTTTAACTTATTACCATCAAGTTTTTCGGTAAACACAGATATTAATAGACAGTTTAGTAAGCAAAAATTTAGGGAAGTAGAACTAGGAGGAGATAATATTGGTATTGAAGAATTGTTCAGAAGAAATTACACTTTCGATTTTCAGTATGCCATCAATTATAATCTAACAGATGCATTGAGCTTAAACTTTACAGCTGCCAATACCAATATTGTAAGAAACTATTTTATAGATGATCGCATCAACGGAAGACAAGACCCTAACTTAGATGTTTGGGATGGTTTCTTTGATTTTGGTGATCCCAACATACAGACACAACAGCTTCAGGTTAATTATGAGTTGCCGCTTTATAAAATACCAGCTTTAAGTTTCTTAAGAACAACATATGCCTATAATGGTACATTCCAGTGGCAAAAAGGTTCGGATCTCAATGAAGGTTTGCAATTAGAAGATCCTGATAACCCAGGTACTTTCAATTCATTTAACCTTGGACATTCCATTCAAAATTCCAATACCCATAATATTAATTCAACACTTAATATGGAAACCTTTTATAAGTCTGTAGGCTTAGTAAGAAAAGGAAAACAAAGAGGTAGAACAAGAAATTCGCAATCTAGATCCCGTAGAGCAACACCAGATGCATCATCAGAAAATAAAGATGAGCAGCAGCAGGCTAAAGACCCAAATAAATTGAGTACAGGTAAAAAGGCTTACAATACTATGGTAGATATTGTAACCATGATAAAGCGTATTCAGTTTGGTTATACCGAAAATAATGGTACATTTTTACCAGGCTACTTGCCAACACCAGGTTTTATTGGGACGTTACGACCAACTGTGGGCTATACATTTGGAAGTCAAAGAGATATTAGAGATGTTGTTGCTAGAGAAGGTTGGTTAACTACATTTCCGGAGTTTAATCAACAGTATACGGAAGTTACCAACAAAACATTGGATTATTCAATTAATTTAGAACCAATGCGAGATCTTAAAATAGACTTGATTGGTAACAGAACATATACAGAAAATATTACGCAAAACTTTAGAGGTTTAGACAATGACGGAGATGGATTTAGCGACGAGTATGAAGATTTAATTACCAATTCATTTGGTAACTTTAACATTTCTACGGCATTAATAAAAACAGCATTTAGTAAAAGTGATGAAAATCAATCTGTTGCTTTCGATGATTTTAGAGCAAATAGACTGGTTATAGCTAACCGTTTAGCAAGAGAATTTTATGGCAATACACCCTTTGGTACTGATTCAGAAGGCTATCCTGAAGGTTTTGGAAAAAACAGTCAACGTGTATTGTTACCAGCATTTTTAGCAGCTTATCAAGGTTCAGACCCAGAAAAGATAACCACTAGAGCCTTTAGAGATGTGCCAATTCCTAATTGGACGTTGAAGTACACAGGGCTAATGAAAATCCCTTGGTTTAAGAAAACATTCAGACGTTTTTCCATTCAACATGGGTATAGATCGAGATATACCATTAATCAGTTTAGAACCAATTTGGATTTTGAGCAATACGACACTGGTTTGGATTACGATGATCCACAGAATGCAGATGCGCTTGATCAAGCAGGTAATATAAAAGCAAGAACACTTTACAGCAATATAAATTTAGAAGAACAATTCAGCCCTTTAATCCGTTTAGAGTTTGAAATGAAAAATTCTATAAAGGTATTGGCAGAAATAGCTACCGACAGGTTGTTGTCACTAAGCTTTGACAATAATTTAATGACGGAAGTACAGGGAAGAGAGTATACCTTAGGCTTAGGATATCGTATTAAAGATTTAAGAATTCGTTCTGCATTGGCTGGTCCAAAACAAATTATTAAAAGTGATTTAAATATGAGAGCGGATGTTTCGGTGAGGGACAATAAAACAATCGTTAGATATTTAGACTTAGAAAATAATCAAATAACAGCTGGCCAGACAATTTGGGGATTAAAATATACAGCAGATTATGCATTTAGTAAAAATCTCACAGCCATTTTCTACTTTGACTATACATTTTCTGATTTTGCAATTTCTACATCTTTCCCACAAACATCTATAAGATCAGGTATCACTCTACGCTATAACTTCGGAAATTAATTTTAGTTGTTAATTTTGAAAAGAAGCGATTAAAAAATTACATTTGCTTTATTAATATTTATATAACTTCAAAATGAATATACCATCAGAATTAAAGTACACTAAAGATCACGAATGGATAAAAATTGATGGCGATGTTGCCAAAGTTGGTATTACAGATTTTGCCCAAGGCGAATTGGGGGATATTGTCTATGTAGAAGTAGATACTTTAGATGAAACGCTTGATATTGAAGAGGTTTTTGGTACTGTTGAGGCTGTTAAAACTGTTTCTGATTTGTTTTTGCCTTTGTCAGGAGAAATTATTGAATTCAACGAAAATCTAGAAGACGAACCAGAAAAAGTAAATACAGATCCTTATGGTGATGGATGGATGATAAAGCTGAAAATATCCGATGCTTCCCAAGTAGATGGTTTGTTGTCTGCTGAGGATTACAAAGCCCTTATTAGTGGTTAAAAAGTTGTTTTTAACAGCTTCAATAGTTTATACTATTGCGCTTGTTATTGCAAGCCTGGTCAATCTTAACAGTGTGCCGAGTTTGGGTTCATCTTTTGATGACAAAATTTACCATTGTATTGCTTATCTCGGACTTGCATTTTTATGGATGACATATTTTAAACCATCAACCCAAAAGCATATTAAAGTTATTGTATTTATAGGTGTAATTTTATTTGGTATTATTTTAGAACTGGTTCAGCATCTAATCAATCCAAACAGAACATACGATAATTACGATTTAATGGCCAACTGCATAGGAGTATTACTTGGCACATTAATTGCAGTGAGATTACAGATAATTACGTTAAAATAATATCAAGTGTTGCATTTTTAGTTATTATTTAGTTAAATTAGCCACACTCTATAAAGATAAACACTATGGAACATAAAAAGAATCCAAAATCCGATGTAAGTCGTAATAGCTCACTCTATTTTGCGGTTGGACTTGCCTTAATGTTGGCTATTTCATACATGGCAATTAATTACAAATCGTATGATAAGAAAGACGTTGTTGCAGATACCCTCAATTTAGATGACGAGTTAGAAGAGGAAATACCGATTACGCAACAATTGGTTACGCCACCACCTCCACCACCTCCACCACCAGCTCCACCAGAAATCATCGAAGTTGTGGAAGATGATGTAGAGGTAGAGGAAACAGTAGTTGAATCTACTGAAACTGAAATGGAAACAGAAATTGTAGAAGTAGAAGAGGTAGCTGTAGCAGAAGTAGAGGAAGTTCTCGAGGTGCCTTTTTCAGTCATTGAAAATGTTCCTGTCTTTCCTGGTTGTGAAAACGAAAAAGGCAACGAAGCTAAAAAAGCCTGTATGTCTGAGAAAGTAAAAAAGATGGTAAATAGAAAGTTTAACAAAGATCTTGCTGGCGATTTAGGATTACAGCCAGGTAAAAAGAAGATTTTTGTGTCTTTTAAAATAGATAAGAATGGAAATGTAGTACAAGTTGGTGCACGTGGTCCACATCCTGCTCTAGAAAAAGAAGCAAAACGTGTTATTAATCTTTTGCCTAAGATGAAACCAGGTAAACAAAGAGGTAAAGCCGTTATTGTACCATACTCATTACCAATTGTATTCCAAGTACAAGACTAAAAAATTTAAATACATTACATATAAAAATCCCGTTCAAAATTAATTGAACGGGATTTTCGTTTTGGTATGCTTATTGTGACTTTATCATAATATTAACATTTTAAATCACATGTATTATGAAAAATTCTAAAAAAACCTTCAGTGGTGTTGGTCAGAACACTACTGAAGTAAAGAAATCACAAAAGCATGATGCAAATTTACAAAAAAACTCAACCCTATATTTCCAAATAGGGTTGATTCTTTGTTTATTGGGCACTTATGCACTTTTTGAAATGCAGTTTCAAGACAGTAAAATTGTTGTTGATAGTTTAACGGTTGAAGAAGTTGCGACTATTGATGTCGCCCCAGATTACAGGGTTAAAGTTGAGCAAAAGAATGAACCGAAATCTAAAGTAGAGCGCAGTAATAAAATAATTGATAAGGTTAAAGAAGTATCAAATGAAACTAAAATAGTAGAAAAAGAACTTTTTACGCCAGATTCTTCAGATCAACCCTCAGAACCAGCAAACCCTGGGGACTTTTCAGAGAATAATGACCCTGTAGATGATGAAGTCTTTGTTCCTTTTCCATTAATAGAAAAAGTACCTGTTTATCCAGGTTGTGAAAAGTACGATTCTAATGAAGCACGCAAAGAATGCATGTCTAAAAAGATTACCAAATTAGTTGGGAGAAAATTCAATACAAGTGTCGGTGAGAGATATGGTATTACTGGCCTGCAAAAAATTCAAACGCAATTTACAGTAGATAAAAATGGAAATGTTACCGATGTTAAGGTAAGGGCTCCGCACCCAGCACTAGAAAAAGAAGCAAAACGAGTTATAGATAAGATACCACATATGAAGCCGGGTATTCAAAAAGATAAACCAGTAGGCGTAATTTATACACTTCCTATTACTTTTCAGGTAAATAATTAAAAATGTATACTTTTCAACATTCAAAACCGTTAGCAAAATGCTAACGGTTTTTTGTTTTAGGCATACTGAAAAAAATAAGTATCTTTCTGCCTTCAAAACAACGTCTTTTTTATGAAGCATATTTGGCTTGTAACGCTTTTACTGACCTCTTTTTTAAGTAGTGCCCAAACAATTTCAACATACGAAAAGCCACCTGTTTTCAGTGAATGCGATTCGCTTGCCGTCAACCAATTAAAATCATGCTTTAACTACTCGCTAAATAACTTCATCTATAAAAATTTTAACGTACCAAAAGTTGTTGTTGATGAAGATTATAAAGGCGACATACAGGTGCTATTTGAAGTTAATAAAGAAGGAGCGTTTAAAGTAGTCTATACCGATGCGCTTTATGACGAATTAAAAGATGAAGCCAAACGTGTCTTTGAGATGCTTCCTAAAATTAAACCTGCAACTTACAATGGCAGGGCAACCTTTATACAATATAGTATTAATATTGCAATTCCTCTGATCGAACCAATTAGGGAAGAAGATAAAATCAAACACGTTCAATTATCAAAAAGTGATAGTCTTAATGCCACTTTATCTGATGAATTTGATAAGGTCAATGCAGAGCTTAAACCATACGAAAAACTAGAATATAGTAGTCAATTAAATGTGCCATTTACCCATTCTTACTATGCACGATTTGATGACGAGATGAATGCTATAGGGACTAACAGCCACACAGCAGCTAAACCCTTTGTGTATAGTGATGTAGAGCGTTATTATGATATTAAGGCTGAAAAAGAAAGTTTGGCAAAAGATACAGATTCTTGGTTGGGTAGAAAATTATATAATGAGCACTTAGTAGAGGTACAAGGTAAAGACTATTGGTTTACGGTAGACCCTATTTTGGATTTGCAAGTTGGGTCAGATGCTGAAGCTGATTACAGTACATGGAATAACACCAGAGGTGTTTTTATACAAGCAGGGTTGGGGAAACGTTTCAATTTATCGGCTTCGGTTTACGAAAGTCAAGGCCGCTTTGCAGAATATTTTAATCGTTATGCAGAGAGCTTAAAAGCTTTTGGGCCAGATCCAGCCATTATACCTGGACGAGGTATCGCTAAACGTTTTAAGGAGAACTCCTATGATTACCCAGTTGCGGAAGCTTATTTATCATATACACCAGCTGATTTTTTAAATATTCAGTTTGGTCACGGAAAAAACTTTATAGGTGATGGTTATCGTTCCCTGTTTCAAAGCGATGTAGCCAGTCCTTATCCATTTTTAAAATTGAATGCTAGTTTCTGGAAAATAAAATACACAAGCACTTGGATGTGGTTAAAGGATGTACGTCCAGAAGTTTTGGAAGACGATGCTTTTTTAACTAAGTATATGGCAAACCATTATTTGAGTTGGAATGTGTCTAAACGTTTAAACATCGGGTTGTTTGAATCTGTAATGTGGGCAGATACTAACGGAAGGGGTTTTGATGTTAATTATCTCAACCCAATTATATTTTTTAGGGCTATTGAGTTCCAAACTGGACAAGGTGCTGGTAACGCAATTCTAGGGTTAAGCGGAAAATACAAATGGAACAATAAAGTGAATCTTTACGGACAATTTATTTTAGATGAATTTTCTTTAAGTGATGTTACAGCAGGAAATAAGAGTTGGAAAAACAAGTTCGGCTTTCAATTAGGGGCAAAATATTTCAATGCTTTTGGGGTTAATAATTTATTACTTCAGGCTGAATATAACCAAGTGCGTCCATACACCTATTCGCACAATACTGAAATTTTAAACTATGCGCATTTCAATCAGCCCATGGCACATCTTTGGGGAGCAAATTTCAGAGAGTTGGTATTAATAGGACGCTATAATTACAAGCGTTGGTTTGCTGATGCCAAATTCATTATTGGTCAACGTGGATTCGACTTTAATACAGATGAGGATAGCTTTGCTTATGGAGGCGATATCTATACCAATGAAAACAATCGTGTTGCTGACATAGGTATAACCATAGGGCAGGGAAATAAGACAAATAGTTTTATGACAGAACTACAAGCAGGTTACTTATTGAATCCAGAAACCAACTTAAAGCTCTTTACAAATATTATCTATAGAGATTTTAACCCTGAGGCCACAACACTTTCCACTATGGCATCAAACACACTTTGGTTCAGTATAGGTGTAAGAACAGACTTGTTTAACTGGTATAATGATTTTTAGTTTTTGGGGCTGCATATAAAACTATGACCTTACGTTGGTTAGAAGTAAATTTCAGACTATCTTTGCACTCGCTAAGAATAGAACAAAAAACACACGGCTTGAGCAGCACAAAATCTTCGGTTTCAACAGCTTCAGCGCTTACGGATTTTAAGGAAATCACAAAAATGGGATTGTCCATAAGTGTTGTATTTTCTGCAATTGCGGGTTATTTACTAGGTGTAGAGTCCATAAGTTTTACTACGTTGCTGTTATTGGCATTTGGAGGTTATTTTATGGTTGGTGCATCCAACGCTTATAACCAAATCATTGAGCGCGATTTAGATGCGCTAATGGATAGAACAAAAAACAGACCTATTCCCTCAGGTCGTATGTCTGTAAATACAGCATTTGTAATCGCAACATCTTTTACAGTTTTAGGATTGATTACCTTATATGTTATCAACCCCAAAACCGCGATGTATGGTGCAATATCCATATTTTTATATACCAGTGTTTACACACCTTTAAAGACAAAAACATCATTAGCTGTTTTTGTTGGTGCATTACCTGGAGCCATTCCTTTTATGTTGGGTTGGGTAGCAGCACGTAACGATTTTGGTATTGAACCGGGAACTTTATTTGCCATTCAATTCTTTTGGCAGTTTCCACATTTTTGGTCCATTGGTTGGTTTTTATACGAAGATTACAAAAAAGGGGGCTTTTTTATGTTGCCAACAGGAAAACCAGATAAAGGAACAGCAGTACAGATTATTATGTATAGTGTTTGGACGGTTATTGTATCTATAATACCGGTTTTTGGTTTTACAGGAGATTTGAAACTATCTATCGTTGGTGCGGCGTTGGTGTTTTTATTGGGTATGGTAATGTTGGTATATGCATTTAAATTATTTCAAAAGCGCTCAATTAAAGCCGCCAAACAACTAATGCTGTCTAGCGTATTTTATATTACCATGTTGCAGATTATATATGTTGCAGATAAATTTTTAAGATAAATGGATTTAACACAAGGTACACCAGAAGAGAAAAGAGCAAGATCTAAAAAGATGATGCTGTGGTTTGGAATAGGCTCATTGCTTATGTCTTTTGCTGGTCTAATCAGTGCATTTATAGTAAGTAGCAAACAACGTCTTAATAAAGATTGGCTAAGTGATTTTGAATTACCAGATGCTTTCTTAATCAGTTTAATATTGATTTTGGTGAGTAGTCTCACCTTTATTATGGCAAAGCGTTCTCTAAAACAGAACAATAGGCAAATGACTGCAATTTGGTTGTTGGTGACATTGGCTTTGGGAATTGCATTTGTTTTTAGTCAATTTGAAGGCTTCAGGCAAATCATTCAGACGGGTTATAATTTTACTGGGCCGACGAGCAATATTACCATGTCCTATATTTATTTAATAGCTGTTGTGCATATAGGTCACGTCATTGCTGGGTTGATATGTATAATTGTTGTAATTTATAATCATTTTAAACAAAAGTATAATGCCAACAATATGTTGGGTTTAGAACTTGCTGCAAATTTTTGGCATTTCGTAGATATACTTTGGCTTGTGCTCTTTTTGTTTTTATATTTTTTTAGATATATAATTTGATTATTTTTGTCCAACCTTAAAATTTAAACAAATTCTATGGATTCTACAGTAGCAAATGCTGGTACAGAAGAAAAAACTTGGGGAGGCGGAAACCAACCGCTAAAAGCAAGTTATGGAAAGATGATGATGTGGTTCTTCATTGTATCAGATGCATTAACATTTTCAGGTTTCTTAGCCGCTTATGGTTTTTCTAGGTTCAAGTTTATAAAAGAATGGCCAATTGCAGATGAAGTGTTTACTCACGTGCCATTTTTACATGGTCAAGAGTTACCGATGATTTATGTAGCGTTCATGACGTTTATTCTTATCATGTCTTCTGTAACTATGGTATTGGCCGTAGATGCAGGCCATCACATGAACAAAGCCAAGGTTACTTTATACATGTTTTTAACCATCATTGGTGGTGCTATATTCGTTGGGTCCCAAGCTTGGGAATGGGCTACATTTATTCAAGGAGATTATGGTGCTGTACAAACAAAAGGTGGTAATATTTTACAATTTGGTGAATATGTCAATGTAGATGGTGAAGAAAAATTTAAGCGCATATCAATAGATGAATTTGCGGTGCCAATAGCTGATGTACGTGTAGAGCACGAGAGAAAGAATGGCTTATGGTTTAGAGAAGAAGCAAGTTTGCCTCCATATACCGTAAATGAAATCTACACAGGTTTGGCTGCCAATGATAACATTTTGGTAAGAACGCAAATTATAAATGAAGAAGGAGAAAAAACTGTACTCTCTAGAGAAGAATCTCTAAGGCAAATTAAAGACAATGGAAAGCTGGTTGTAAAAGGAGCAAACCTTCACGTTAATGAATACGGAACAGCATTGTTTGCAGATTTCTTTTTCTTTATTACAGGATTTCACGGATTCCACGTATTTTCTGGTGTAGTAATAAACATTATCATATTCTTTAATGTTATTCTGGGAACTTACGAAAGACGAGGCAGCTACGAAATGGTAGAAAAAGTTGGACTGTATTGGCACTTTGTCGATTTGGTTTGGGTATTTGTATTTACATTCTTCTACTTAGTATAAAAGCAATTTAAGATTCAGTTATGGCACACGAACATAAATTAGAAATATTTAGAGGACTTTGGAAATTTAAGTCTAATACTCAAAAAATTTGGGGCGTTTTGGCCTTTTTAACTTTAGTTACTGCAGTTGAGGTTATACTTGGTATATATAAGCCAGAAGGTCTTATGGAGCCTTGGATGACGCCTTTTGAAGGTGGTTTCTTTGCAACGCTTATGAATATTATTTTTTCAGCGTTTATATATATGAAGCCTTTAAATTTAATCTTCATCATATTAACCATTGTTAAAGCGTACTATATTACTTGGGATTTTATGCACATGCGAGATGAAACCAAAGCATTGAGACGTATGGTAGTTTGGACAGGTGTTTTCCTTATCTGTTATTTAATTTTCATCCTTTTGCAAGAAGGAGGCTACGTTTTTGAGGTATACAATGCTGAAGATGCTATTATTAAAAGAGATTTTTAAATTCACAATAGAAGCTAGCACCGAGCTTGTCGAAGTGTTAAATAAGATATTAAAAGGTGGTTTTTCTAAACCACCTTTTTTATTTTTGCATTCCAAATATTTGTTATCTCATATAACATATGAAAGTTAATAAAACCAAACGTTACGTAGTTCTAAGTATCCTGTTTTTTTTGCCAGTAGCGTTTTTATTGATGCTATACCCGTCAACGCATAATTATGACCCATTAGAGGTCGTGAATAGAGATGTAAAAGAGATTTCAATTTCCGAAGATATAAAACTGCAAGACCATATTACAGTTTTGGCTTTTTTTGGAAAGAATCCAATGAACAATAGTACTTCGGCATTAAACCTTAAAGAATTGGTATATGATAAATTTAAGGGCTTTAAAAAATTTCAGATTGTTGTAGTAGCACCAATAGGATCTGAAGGTAATTATTCCGAATTAAAAAAAGAAGTTGCTCGGTACGAAGACCTTAGGTTTTGGCATTATATATTCCGTACAGAAGAAGATATCAAAACAATTTATAAAAGCTTAAAGGCTCACACAAATCTAGACGCAGATTTAGCAACGAATAATGTCTTTATTATAGACAAAGATAAAAACCAGCGTGGACGATTAGATGATAGAGAGGATAATGAAAAAGAGCAAAATAAACCAGTACGTCAGTTATATGCCTACAATTGTATTGAAGTTGCAGAAATAAAGAATAAAATGAGTGACGATATGCGCATTTTATTTACGGAATACCGTCAAAAACGTAAAGGTGAGTTCGACTCTAATAAAAGGCGCGAAAAAGAATTAAAAAATGAGTAAAAAAACTAACTATTCTTACGTAGGTATTGCATTTATCTTGTTGGTATTCGGAATTATTTTTATTCCAAAAATTATTGACAGAATTAATGCAGATGATTTTACAAGAGATGAAAGCCGAAGTGAAGAAGTATCTGCGTTAAATAAGGATGCTAAAAGTGATTTGGCCTACCTTGAAATTGATAAAAAGCCTAAAAAAGTACCAGTGTTTAGTTTTACTAATCAAGATGGGAAAACGATAACCAATGCCGATTATTTAGGAAAGGTTTATGTGGTAGAATTTTTCTTCACTACTTGCCCTACTATTTGTCCAATTATGAATCGTAATTTGGTTGAGGTACAAGATCATTTCAAAAATTTTGAAAATTTTGGAGTAGCATCGTTTACGATCAACCCAGAAATAGATACGCCAGAGGTGTTAAAAAGGTATGCCCAAAACTATGGTATTACAAACCCAAATTGGCACTTAATGACAGGAGATGAAACCGACATCTACAAATTAGCAAACGAAGGCTTTAATCTCTACACTTCAAAAGATGAAACCGTAGAAGGTGGCTTCGAGCATTCTGGTAATTTTGCCCTCATAGATAAGGAAGGCTTTATCCGTTCTCGTAAAGATGAATTTGGTAATCCAATTATATTTTATAACGGATTAATTGCCGAGGCAGATGGTGAAGACGAAGATGGTATTCCGCAGGAGATTACAATATTAAAAGAAGATATATCCAAACTATTAAAGGAGTAAATTTGTCACTCAAAATTTTGATGCTTATTGTAATTGAAACGAAGGTAAAGAATCAAAAAACATTATGAATTCAATAGATATAGAAAAAGAAAAAAAATATAATAAGTGGATTGTGGCACTGTCAATTATAATTCCATTGGCAGTGGCAGCATTGTTTAGTGTTAATTTAAAACGCTTAGGATTCGATATAGAGCCACTAAGTTTTTTACCACCGATTTATGCATCTGTAAATGCACTTACTGCAATAGTATTAGTAATCGCTGTTGTAATGATTAAAAAAGGAAATAGAAAATTGCACGAAAAACTCATGAAGTTTGCTATATGTCTTTCAGTGTCATTTCTAGTAATGTATGTCGCCTATCATATGACAAGTGATTCCACTAAGTTTGGTGGAGAAGGTATGGTAAAGTATATATACTATTTTATTCTAATCACGCATATTTTATTATCTATTGTCATTATTCCTTTTGTTTTAATTACGTATGTCAGGGCTATTACCAATAATATTGAGCGCCATAAAAAAATAGCAAAAATTACATTTCCACTATGGCTTTATGTCGCTGTAACAGGAGTTGTAGTTTATCTAATGATTTCACCATATTATACATAACATGAAAAAGAAAGTTGTCTTTTCTCTTTTTTCTTTTCTCTTTTTTCTTCAAACAAAAGCGCAATGTGCTATGTGCAGGGCAGTTTTAGAAAGTGGTGAAGATCAATCTGCTGCAGAGGGTATTAATGATGGTATTATGTTTCTAATGGCTGTACCATATATTTTGGTAGCGGTAATTGGCTATATTGTTTACAGAACTTACAATAATTCTCAAAAGTCTAAAAATATAGACAAAACACTGTAACATTTTCTTATTTAATCAGTCTTAATCATTAAGAGTTTACAATTAATTCTTAACAGTTTGTTGGCATAAAAGCCATACGGATTTGCTTAAAATTGTACTCTTTAACCACCCAGTCTATGATCCAGATTAAGAATTTACACAAATCTTATCACATGGGAAGCAATTCGCTTCATGTTCTTAAAGGCATTAATTTTGATGTTAAAGCAGGGGAACTGGTATCCATTATGGGCTCATCAGGCTCAGGTAAATCTACATTATTAAATATCTTGGGTATGTTGGATGAAGCGGATAAAGGAGAATACATTCTCGATAATGTGCCAATTAAAAACCTCAATGAAAAAATAGCGGCTAAGTATAGAAATGAGTTTCTTGGGTTTATCTTTCAATCTTTCAACCTTATCAACTACAAAAGTGCTTTAGACAACGTATCTATGCCATTGTACTACAAAGGCGTAAAGCGAAAAGAACGAACCGATAGAGCCATGCACTACTTAGAAAAAGTAGGTTTGGCTGAGTGGTCGCATCACCTACCTAGTGAATTATCTGGTGGGCAAAAGCAGCGTGTTGCCATTGCTAGAGCTTTGGCAAGTGATCCAAAAGTGTTATTGGCAGACGAACCAACAGGAGCTTTGGACACCAAAACATCTTATGAGGTTATGGAATTAATTCAAGGCATTAATGACGAAGGAAAAACGATTCTGGTTGTTACCCACGAGCACGACATTGCGCAAATGACCAAACGAATCGTTAACTTAAAGGATGGTGTTATTATCGATGATAGTAAAGTAGAACAAGTTAGAGCATCACAACATGTTTGATATAGAGCGTTGGCAAGAAATATTCGAAACTTTACGCAAAAACAAATTGCGAACCTTCCTTACGGGACTTTCTGTGTTTATTGGCATATTCATATTGGTTATGCTCTTAGGGTTTAGTACAGGTATCTCAAATGGTGTAAGATCTCAGTTCGAACAAGACGCTACTAATAGAATTTCTGTATGGACGGGAGTTACTACAAAAGGTTATAAAGGTTTAAATCCAGGACGTTATGTTCAATTAAAGAACTCTAGTTTTGAAGCTGTTCAAAATAAATACGATGACTTACTGGAATATCGCACTAAAGATTATATGATATGGGGCGGAACAGTAACCTATAAAAATGAAACAGGAAACTTTCGTATCCGTGGCACTTTGCCAGATAACCAGTTTATCGAAAACGCAGATATAGGATCTGGTCGTTTTGTGAGTCAATCTGATTTACAAAACAATAAAAAAGTTGCTGTGATTGGTAATAAAATGAAGAAAGACCTTTTTAAAGATGAAGATCCAATAGATAAGAACATTCAAATCTTTGGGATGAACTTTAAGGTTATTGGTGTTTTTTACGATCCTGGAGGGGATAGGGAGGAAAGCCAAGTTTATATTCCTGTTACTACTGCCCAACAAGTTTTTAATGCGGGCGATAACATTAGAAACATGGCATTTACCGTAAAAATGGCAAATAACTTTGATCAGGCTGTAGCTCAATCTACCGCAATTGCAGAAGGTATAGAAGCTCAAATTAAAGAAATACATACCGTTGCACCAGACGACCAAAGTGCTGTTAGAGTAAATAACACACTAGAAGAAGCGAAAAAAATATATTCCCTAATAGCGACAATCCAAGCCGTATTTTGGTTTGTAGGAATAGGAACTATCATCGCAGGCATTGTTGGTGTAGGTAACATTATGCTTATTGTTGTTAAAGAACGAACCAAGGAAATAGGAATAAGAAAAGCTTTGGGTGCATTACCAATGTCTATCGTTGGGATGATATTACAGGAAGCTGTTTTTGTAACAATGTTTGCCGGATTATTTGGGTTGATTTTTGGCTTAGGTTTGCTAGAGCTTGTTGGGCCTCAAATTGAAAGTGACTTCATAAAATACCCTCAAGTGAATTTTAATATCGCATTAACAACAGTGTTTTTATTAGTTATTGCAGGTGCATTGGCAGGATTTATTCCAGCTTACAGAGCCGCAAAAATTAAACCTATTGTAGCCCTAAGAGACGAATAAATGTTTAGTAAAGACCGTTGGAGCGAAATATTAGAAGCCTTAAATGCTAACAGGTTTAGAACCTTGTTAACGGCATTTGGTGTGTTTTGGGGAATAACCATTTTAGTTCTTTTGTTGGCATTGACCAATGGGTTAAAAAATGGTGTAACCGCAGATTTTGGCAATTTTGCTACTAACTCTATGTTTATGTGGACGCAAGGCACATCTAAACCCTATAAGGGATTGCCCAAAGGACGACGATTTAATTACAAAATTGAAGATGTTGCAGCCATTAAATCAGAAATTCCCAATTTAAAATATGTATCACCGAGAAATCAATTAGGAGGTTTTAGAGGTGCCAATAATGTAATCAGAGGCACAAAAACAGGTGCTTTTGAGATATATGGAGACTATCCAGAATATATAAATCAACAGCCTATGGATATTCTTCAAGGGCGTTTTTTGAGTTATTCAGATATAAATACCAAGCGAAAAATATGTGTCATTGGTACTGGTGTCGTAAAAGGTCTGTACGATAAAGGAGAAGAGGTTTTAGGTACATACATAAAGATAAATGGTGTTAATTTTTTAGTTGTCGGAACTTTTAAGATGAGCAATAGTCAAGGTGACGATGAGCAAGATGCCAGTACAATTTATATTCCTTTTACCACATTTGGTCAGGCGTTTAACAGAGGAGAAAATGTGGGTTGGATGGCCATAACCGCAGAAGATAATGTGCCAATCACTACGATTAAGCAACAGGTTTTCGATTTAATGAAATCAAGGCACAAAGTTCACCCAGAAGATGATAGAGCTATTGGTCACTTTGACTTAGCAGAACAATTTGGTCGCATTAGTGGCTTATTCTCAATATTAACTTTGGTGGGTTATTTTGTCGGGGCTTTGGTTTTAATTTCTGGTATTATTGGGATTAATAATATCATGCTCATTGTAGTAAAAGAACGCACAAAGGAAATCGGTGTTAGGAGAGCTTTGGGCGCTACGCCTTGGATGATAAAAGGCCAAATTCTTCAAGAGAGTTTGGTACTTACTATTTTATCTGGCATGTTGGGCGTATCATTTGCTGCCCTAGTCATCTGGATTATGAATTCTATTTTAGACAATGCAGGTGAGGTAGAAAATTTCGCAAACCCAAGTGTAAGTATGCAGGTTGTGTTTACAGCCTTAATCATATTAGTTGTTTCAGGTTTATTAGCGGGGTTAATACCTGCAAATAGAGCTACAAAGATGAAACCTGTAGACGCATTAAGAGTAGAATAAAATTATAATTATATAGACGAATGAAAAGAACAAAAACTGTAATCGCCTTAGTAGCCATAGTCATTGCTTTTGGTGTAGCCTTGTTTTATTTATGGAAAAAAAATCAGGAAGATCCTGTAACGTATACTTCAGAAAGTGCTACCGAGAAAACGATAGTTGTTAAAACTGTCGCTACTGGAAGTATTGTGCCAAAGGAAGAGGTTCTAATAAAACCTAATATTTCTGGTGTGGTAGAAGAAGTTTATGTTGAAGCTGGCGAATATGTGAAGCAAGGGGATTTAATAGCACAGATTAAGGTCATACCTAATGTTTCAAACTTAACCAGCGCAAAAAATAATATAGCTTCAAACAGAACAGCTTTGCAGACTGCAGAAATTAACTATAAGACACAAAAGGCAATATACGACCGCCAAAAAGAATTGTTTGATAAAGGTGTCATTGCTGCCAATGAGTTCGATCAGGTAAACAACACCTATTTACAAGCTAAGCAACAGGTAGAGCAAGCTAGAATTAGTGTGACTCAGGCAAGGCAAAACTATGATATCATTAAAACAGGAACAACATCTGGTTTAGGTAATATTGCCCAAACCCAAGTGAGAGCAACAGTTTCGGGCATGGTATTAGATGTGCCGGTAAAAGCAGGAAATCAAGTCATTGAAGCCAATAACTTTAATGAGGGCACATCAATTGCATCTTTGGCAGATGTTAAAAAAATGATTTTTGAAGGAAAGGTAGATGAGAGCGAAGTCGGAAAAATAAAAGAAGGATTACCGTTAGAGATTACCGTTGGAGCCATTGAGAACGAAAAATTTGATGCGGTTTTAGATTATATTGCGCCTAAAGGTGTTGCTGAGAATGGTGCAATCCAGTTTGAAATTAAAGGAACACTAAAAAAGATAGATTCTACATTTATAAGAGCTGGACTAAGTGCCAATGCATCCATTATTTTAGATAAGGCCGAAAAGGTTTTGGCAATAAAAGAAGCTTTGGTTCAGTACGACAAGGAGACCAAAAAACCTTTTGTGGAGATTGAAGTTGGTGACCAGAAATATGAAAAAAAGGACGTGGAATTAGGAATTAGTGATGGTATTTTTGTAGAAGTAAAAAGTGGTATTTCAAAAGACGATAAAATAAAAGTTTGGAATCAGGTACAAGGTGTGCCAAAATACGCACAACAATAATTTTAACATTTAGTGTAACACATTAAGATTTGTTTAGACATATAGACATCATGAAAAAATCAATCATAGTAATAGTATTCCTTTTGGGAATATTTGCTCAAGCTCAAAATAAAAAATGGACATTAAAAGAGTGTGTGCAATACGCTTTAGAGAATAATATATCTGTAAAGCAAAGCGAACTGGATTTAGAATTGGCTGAGGTTGAAAAACTAACGGCAAAAGGCAACTTTATACCAAGCCTTAGTGCAGGTGCAGGGGTTTCAGAAAATACGGGTTTGAGTTTTAATCCTGTAACCAATAATGCACAAACAACAACGTTCCTTTCCGCATCGGGAAGTATCAATGTAGGTTATACTCTTTTTGATGGTTTAAGAAATATAAGACAACTACAGCGCGCAGATATATCAAAGCTTTCTAGTCAATATCGTTTAGATAAAATGAAAGATGACATTTCATTATTTGTGGCTAATGGGTATTTAACGGTTATTTTAAACAAAGCAAATTTAGAAGTTTTAAGATCACAAAATGAAGTCACAAAAGAGCAAATTGAGAGAACACAAGAGTTGGTGGATGCAGGTTCCTTACCTAGAGGAGATTTGCTCGAAATAAAAGCTACGGACGCAAGTGAGCAACAACAGATTATCAATGCAGAGAATAATGTTCAAATATCGCTGATAAGTCTTGCGCAATTATTATTGATTAAAGACTATGAGAATTTTGACATCGAAGACGAAGGCTATAATATTGTCGACGATGGTGTTTCGAACAGGGATGTTTCGGATATTATTGATGCTGCCAAAGCCAACAGATCCGAAATCAAAATAGCAGAACAAAATGTAGAACTGGCCGAAATGGATTTAAAAATTGCCAAAGGGGTCAACTGGCCAACTTTATCAGCATTTTTTGGATATAATACCAGATATGCAGATACACCGAGTTTTACCCAGCAAATAGACCCTGATAACCCTACAGTTACAGAGCAAATTGGTACTGTTCAGGGAACTGGCCAAGCTGTTATTGGGACGTTTCCAAATACATTCCCAGTAGAAGTGGCAGCAGATCCTTTTATAGATCAATTATATCAAAATGATGGAATTGGTTATGGATTGCAATTAAACATTCCTATATTAAACGGATTCAATACAAGAGGTAATGTTCAAAGAAACAAAGTGAGTTTAGAGCGTGCCAAATTTGAACTAGAACAAGCTGAGTTAGATTTAGAATCTACAGTATACCAAGCTTATGTTGATGCTAAAGGAGCTCTAAAATCTTATGAAGCTGCACAGGTTGCTTTAGAATCTCAAGAATTGGCTTATGATTATGCAAAAGAGCGTTACGATGTCGGTTTAACCAATGCATTCGACTTCAGTCAGTCTAAACTAAGGTTTGATAATGCGAGAATTGAATTAAATAGATCAAAATACGATTATATATTTAAATTAAAAGTCCTCGAGTTATATTTTGGAATTCCTGCAACTGAATTAAAGTTTTAATTATGAGCAAAACAGTAAAAATTATTATCGGAATCGTCGTTCTTGTACTCATTATGTTGGTGGCAGGGTCTAAAATGGGATGGTTTGGTAAGAAGGGAAATTTTAAAGAGGTCACTGTAAAGGAAGTGGCGCTATACGATATCGTTGAAACGGTTTCTGCAACTGGTAAAATTCAACCAGAAGTTGAAGTGAAAATATCTTCTGAAGTTTCTGGGGAAATTTTAGAATTACCGTTTAAAGAGGGACAAGAAGTTAAAAAAGGAGATTTATTGGTAAGAGTAAATCCAGATTTAATTCAGTCTGCTGTAAGCAGGTCCCAAGCATCATATCAAAACGTAAGAGCTGGTCTAGAACAAGCTGAGGCTAATTTAAAGCAAGCCAAGGCAGACTACGATAGAAGTAAAACGTTATTTGATAGAGGAGTGATTTCTAAAGCCGATTGGGACAGAGCTATAGCTACTTACGAAACAGCTAAAGCCAATAAAAGTGCAGCCTATTATAGTGTGCAAAGTGCGGCTGCAACAGTTAATGAAGCCAAAGACAATTTAACCAGAACCACTATCTATGCACCAATGAGCGGAACCATTTCCATGCTCAATGTAGAATTAGGTGAACGTGTCGTTGGTACGCAGCAAATGGCAGGTACAGAAATCCTTCGTGTAGCCAACCTTAACAATATGGAAGTTGAGGTCGATGTTAACGAAAATGATATTGTAAAAGTAAGTATTGGTGATTCTACAATTGTTGAAGTCGATGCGTATTTGAAGAAAGAATTTAAGGGCATTGTTACTGAAATTGCAAACTCAGCTGCTGATAATTTAGCAGCGGACCAAGTGACCAATTTCAAAGTAAAGGTCAGAATCCTCGAAGAATCTTATAAAGATCTAACGGAAGGAAAACCAGAAACCTATTCGCCATTTAGACCTGGTATGACAGCAACTGTAGATATTATTACAAAAAAACGAAAAGACGCTATTGCAGTACCTATTAGTGCCATAGTTATAAAGACAGATACGAGCTCTTCAAAAAAACCTTTTGAAAAAATATCTAATGTTGAAGGTGACAATGAACCAAAAGAGGAAGAGAAATTTGAATGTGTATTCGTCAACGACGGTGGAAAAGCAAAGCTAAAAGTTGTTGAAACTGGAATTCAAGATGATACCTACATTGAAATAGTTTCGGGATTAAATGAAGCAGATGAAATTATAACAGGACCTTATAATACAGTATCCAAAACATTGAACCCAGGCGATCTTCTCGAAGTAACCAATAAAAAGGAAAAACCTTCTGAAGAAAAAGAAGGAGAATAACTAAACACTTAAATTGTTAATGGCCTTAGTGCTAAATATAGAAACAGCAACTACTAATTGTTCAGTCTCTCTATCAAAAGATGGAGAGACTTTAGTTTTAAAAGAAGACCACACTGCAGGATATTCACATGCCGAAACATTACATGTATTTATTGATAAAGTTTTTAAGACAGCAGGAATTGAGCCATCAAAAATTGATGCTGTTGCAGTAAGCAAAGGACCAGGGTCCTACACAGGTTTGCGAATAGGCGTATCATCGGCTAAAGGCCTCTGTTTTGCATTAAACAAACCTTTAATTGCCATTAGTACTTTAGAGAGCTTAGCGCATCAAGTAAATATCGATAATGGTTTTATAGTTGCTATGTTAGATGCACGTCGTATGGAAGTGTATTCTGTGATATATAATTCTAACCACGAATTACAAAGAGGTATTGAAGCAGAAGTATTGACGGAAGAAAGTTATGCCAATATCTTAAGCGAAAAAAAGATTTATTTTATAGGTAATGGTGTCGAAAAAACTAAAAATCTTATCAAACACCCCAATGCCATTTTTATTGATGAGAAATTACCTTCGGCCAATGAAATGTCAGCACTGGCGGAGTTAAAGTATAAAAAAAGCGACACCGAAGATGTCGCTTATTTTGAGCCTTATTATTTAAAAGACTTTATAGCACTTAAAAAGAAAAATTAACCCTTCTTTTGTATCTCAACAGCATGTGGGTATGGTATTTCAATACCTGCAGCATCTAAAGCTATTTTAACATTTTCAGTCACATCAAAGTAAACATTCCAATAATCATCAACATTACACCAAGGTCTTACCGCAAAGTTTACTGAGCTATCGGCTAGTTTCAATACGGTTACTGCTGGCGCTGGATCTTTTAATACTTTTGGGTGCGATGTTAAAACATTCATAAGTATGTCTTTAGTTTGTTTTATATCTGCATCGTAACTAACACCATAAACTAAATCTACACGTCGTGTACCTTCAGTAGTATAGTTAATGATGTTTCCGTTAGAAAGTGCACCGTTTGGAATAATAATTTCCTTATTGGATAAACCTGTTAGCTTGGTAGTGAAAATTTCAATTTCCTTTACAACACCAAGCTCGCCTTGTGCTTCTATAAGGTCACCAATTTTAAACGGTTTAAAAATCATAATCAAAACACCGCCTGCGAAGTTACCCAAAGAGCCTTGCAGCGCAAGACCAATTGCTAAACCAGCAGCAGCAATGATGGCTGCAAATGATGTGGTCTCTACACCCATAGTGCCCAATACTACGATGATAAGTACAACTTTTAAAATCCACTTAGAAAGATTTGTTAGAAACTTCTTAAGACTTTCTTCGTAATCACCTTTATTTAGGACCCGTCTAAGTCCCTTTAGCATCAATTTAATAATCCAGCTACCGATAATCCATATCAGGATAGCCAAAAGTATTTTAGGTCCAAACTCGAAAATTAAGTTATAACCTGCATCAATCCATTTTTGTGTGTCCATGTTGGTTTAATTAGTTTTTGATAAAAAACTCAGCTTATTAAAACCGAGTGAAGTAGAATTCTAGATTTATTTGACTTCAAACGTCAACTTTAAATTAACTCTAAATTCAGTAACGCTATCTCCATTTACAATTGCACTTTGCTCTTGGACATAAACAGAACGTATGTTCTTTACAGTTTTAGAGGCCTCTTTTACTGCCTTTTTTGTTGCATCTTCCCAGCTTTTATCTGAGTTGGATAATACTTCAATTACTTTTAATACTGCCATAATATTATGCTTTAATTGGGTTATACTTACAGGAAACATAAGTGTTAAAAACGCACTTAAAAATAATGAAAATTAACCATTAATTGCATTAACGCTTATGGCATTATCATTAAGCATTTCTTTTAGCATATTTTCAATACCATTTTTTAAGGTAAATGTTGATGACGGACAACCACTGCAAGCTCCTTGTAGTAGTACTTCGACCTTTTTTGTTTGTGCATCATATGATCTAAATTCTATATTACCACCATCACTAGCAACGGCAGGTTTAATATACTCTTCGAGAATATTTACAATATTTTTGGAAGTGTCGTCTAAGGCTTCAAATTTTTGCTCAATAGCTTCTTCTGTTTTGTTAAGTTGCTTTGGAGCATCGTCATTTAAAATAGTTTTACCATCTTCAACATAAGATTTAATAAATTCGCGTAACTGAAGCGTAATTTCCTCCCATTCTATGATATCAAATTTTGTTATAGAAATAAAATTCTTTTCCATAAAAACATTTTTCACAAAGGGGAATTGAAATAATGCTGTTGCAAGTGGTGAAGGTTTAGCTTCTTCTATTGAAGTAAACTCATATAGATTAGGTACAAGCACTTTATTGCAAACAAACTTTAAAACACTAGGATTTGGTGTGCTTTCTGCATATACTGTAACTGCTGCTTTGGGTTTTATGGCATCTTCCGTAACAACGACACCATTGTTGGATAAGTAATCCTCTATTTGTTTAGCCACTTCATTTTTTACATCATCCCATTCAACAATATTATAGCGTTCTATTGCTACAAAGTTAGAGGCAATATATACTTTTTTAACAAAGGGTAAGTAAAACAACTGTTGTGCTAAAGGAGAATGTTTAGCGTCGTCTATATTGTTAAATTCAAAACTATTGTGATTGGTTAAAAACCGATCGGCTTCAAATTTTAATATACTTTCGTTAGAAGTAGCAACTATAGAAATTTTGGTCTTCGACATCTTTTTTTTGCAAAAATATGAAATATCAATTTGAAACGTTTAACCTTAGAATGTGTTTTGCAACTAAAATCTTAAACAATTTCATATAATTTGATTAAATTTCGTCCTCATTTAAAATAATTGATTGAAGTGCTAAGATAGGTTAAGCGTTTTATGATAGTTTAAATGACATATAACTAACTGAAAAAGAGAAGTTTAATAAGTGTGTTGATGTGGTTTTTTAGGCCAACTCTCTTTTGAAAAATGGTTACTAATGAAAAAAACACTTTATTTTATTGCTTTAATTGTATCCTCTTTAGGGTTTGCTCAAGATGTTTCAATGCAAAACGGTACATTTAATAGATGTGCTCCAGATAAATTCTTTGATTCAGGTGGCGAATTCGGTAATTATGGTAATGATGAAAATTTAGTTACTACTATATGTCCTCAAAATGCAGGTGAGTTTATAATAATAGATTTTATTCAGTTTACAACACAGCTTGGAACCCAACCAGATGTATTAAACATATACGACGGAGATGATATTACAGCAAATTTAATTGGTAGTTATCAAGGAACTAATAATCCAGATACGGTTTCAGCTTCATCAATAAATACGTCGGGCTGCTTAACATTTGAGTTTATTTCAAGCGACAGTGGAAGCACTGGTGGTTGGGAAGCTGATATATTATGTGCTACTGCATGTCAAACTATTACAGCTTCTATAGATGGTACAACGCCTGCGCCCAATGGTTCTGGTGTTATTGGCATACTGCCAGGGGAAACTGTAGATTTTTCTGGAAGCGCAACATTTTCTGTAGACGGTACTAATGCTATTTATAGTTGGACTTTTGGTGATGGGAATACAGCCACGGGTACTGATGTCTCCAATACCTTTGCTACAGCAGGTACTTATACTGTAACTTTGACAGTAACAGATGATAATCCTCAAGGTTGTTCAGATTCAGAAACCGTCACAGTTTTTGTATTAGGACCCAATGTTGTGGTCGAACAAGATACTTTTACCCCTGAAGAGTTAATTGAAGATGTGTTAGTTAATAGCCCTTGTGCTACAGTATCTAATATCATCTCTTCAACTGGGTCGGATTTTAGTCCCACAGAGCCTAATGGTATTGGTTATTTTTTTAGTAACGGAGTCGATTTTCCTTTTGAAGATGGGTTATTGTTAACCTCTGGTGATGCAAGTGAAGCAGGTGGTCCCAACACTGGATTATTAGGTGAGGGAACCAATGCTTGGCCAGGTGATTTAGAGTTAGATGCACAAATACCAGGTGTAGATTCCAATAACGCTACGTTTATTCAATTTGATTTTACCCCATTGGCAAATACAATTAGTTTTGATTTTCTCATGGCATCCGAAGAATACGATATGGGTGGTTTTGAATGTACGTTTTCTGATGCATTTGCATTTTTGCTTACAGATTCTAGTGGCGTCACAACTAATCTAGCGGTATTGCCTGGTACTAATACGCCAATATTAGTTACAAATATACATCCAGATAACGGTGCCTCTTGTGGTGCAGCAAATCCTCAATATTTTGGTGCTTATACACCAAATAATGGGCCTCCAATAGCTTTTGACGGTAGAACAGTGGTATTCACAGCGCAATCTGCAGTAGTTCCTGGTGAAAACTACACGATTAAATTAGTTATAGCTGATGATGGAGATAATAATTATGACTCAGGCGTGTTTTTAAAAGCTGGAAGTTTTGACTTAGGTGGTGATTTAGGTGAAGATATTACTATTGAAGCTGGTACTGCAGAATGTGGAGGGACAGAAATTACTTTGGATACAGGTATAACGACTGCTCAACACACTTGGTTTTATGAAGACACAGTAAATAATCCTGGAGTACTTGTTGAAATTACTGGTGAAATAGGCCCTACTTTAATAGCTACCGAACCAGGTATGTATACGGTTGATATTGTTTTTTCAGGTGTTTGTCAGGCTAGCGACTCTATCCTTATCGAGTTTAAACCTAGTCCAGTTGCAAACCTTGCTCAAGACCTTGTAATATGTGATGCCGATGGTACGGCAGAATTTACCTTATCCGATAATGACGATAATATTTTAGGGTCACAAAATGCTTCAGATTTTATTATCACTTATCATTTATTAGAGCAAGAAGCTATTGATAATGTAGGTGCGCTACCAACTGCTTATACTAATATATCAAATCCTCAAATTATATGGGCGCGCATAGCAGATAATTCTCAAGAATGTTACGCCATTACATCATTTCAGTTAGCATTCTCCGACATAACCATTGATAATTCCATCTCACCTATCAGTTTATGTGATGATGATGTGGCAGATGGGTTCACAAGTTTTAATCTTACAGACCGCAATGCTGAAGTAATAGGGACTAACAATCCTGCTAATGTATTGGTGTCTTATCATTTAACTCTAAATGACGCGGATAACAATGTGTCGCCTTTACCAGAACCTTATACTAATGCAACGGCTGATAATCAAACTGTTTTTGTAAGATTACAAACTGTTAATAGTGCAGATTGCTATGCGACAACCACTTTAGATCTTGAAGTAATTGCAACGCCTACTGCGAACCTTACAACTTCGTTAGAAGCTTGTGACAATAATAATGATGGATTTACAGAGTTTGATTTGAGCCTAAGAGACATAGAAGTAATAGGGACTCAAACAGATGTAACGGTGACATATCATGTTACAGAGAACGATGCTATGATGGATATAGGAGCGTTACCTACATTATATACTAATGCAAATGCTGGAGGCCAGTTAATTTATGTTCGTATTGAAAGTAATTCTGCAGGCTGTTATGATACAACAACATTACAACTTATTGTTAACCCAAGTCCAACAGTTGTTTCTGTCACACCTTATGAACTATGTGATTTCAATAATTCAGGGGACGAACAAGAGTTATTTGACTTAACGACTAAAGATGCAGAAATTTTAAATGGTCAGATAAATGTCTCGGTAACATATTATGAAAATCAGACAGATGCAGATTCTGGCATGAATGCCATTACAGGACTTTATGCTAACACAAGTAATCCACAAACGATAATAGCGGTGTTAACCAATACTAATACAAATTGTAGTTCACAGGTTACATTTGATTTAACAGTCAACCCCCTACCCACGGTAGTATCCCCCACTGTTTTGGAGGTCTGCGACGACGGCGTTCCCGATGGCCTTACGGAGATCGACCTGGGCCTAAAGGACACGGAGATCACGGGGAACAACCCCGGCTATACGGTGAGCTACCACCTGACCCAGCAGGATGCCGATGATAATGTAGCCCCATTGCCGGTTCCCTATACCAACGTCAA
>NZ_JAGSPD010000009.1 GCF_019203985.1 Winogradskyella luteola
CATGATATTGTGTCCTATTTTAAAACACTACCAAGGTGGTCGGTCTGGTTTTTAAGAACTATTTTGATTAATCTGATTTATCATTAAGTTCTTTTATTCTATTATGAGCTTCATTGATTAAATTCTCCTTATTTTTTAGTTTGCCAATAGAGGAATACATATATCTAATTTCATCCTTTGCCTTATCGTTTTCATAAGACTTATGTCCTCCATTAAACTCTTGCAAAACGTAAACACTATCGCTATGAAATTTGTTAGCTTCAGTATATGGAATGTACTTATCAATAGTTTGTAAAATATTATTGTTCTCAACATAATAATATTTATGCTCAATGGTACCTTGATTAGGTTCTTCAAATTTAGAGTATAGTACTCCATCTTTTGGTATCCTATAAACCCTCTCATTATTTATGTATTCTTTTTCTTGGCCATCCTCTTGTTCGAATACAACTACAACAGTTCCTTTAAATCCCTCTGGAACGTAAAAGACTGCCTTCTCGTTTGTTTTGCAACTACTCATTAGTAGTACTGTTATTAATAAATATAAAAACCTCATTTTAATCAAAGTTTGTGGTAACATTTCCGTCTTGCGGATTTAGATTTGAAAATTGCTTGTTCCAATCTGCTACAGTATAAGTTTTTCCATTATGCATAACTCCTGTAATATGACCATCGCTATTAAAACTCACACCTATTGTAAAAGAAGCCATTGGTCTATAATTGTCGCCTGGAAGCATTGTTACAGGACCACCATCAGCTCCTGAAACACCTAAAAATACACCAACACCATTAGAGTCAGTTAAGAATGTTTCACTTGCAGGAAACTTATCTCCTGCTATTTGACCTGATATAATAGCCATACTTCCTTGGTCTCCTAAATCCATAACTCCGATAGACATATTTCCTTTGACATCTATATCTGGTGCAGCTCCGCCTGGTGCGGCCTTGTTACTTCCTGAAAGGTCATAATCCAACATTGCCGAAGCTGTAAGTCCATCACTATCTTGTTTAGAGATAGATGGTTGCATCGATGCAGGCGAATACTCTTCCTTACCAGAACCATAGTTGTGAGATACTGAACCTCTTTGGTCAGAACCAGTTAAAGTAATTCCATCGCCAGACAAATTTAAATCTGCTCTTCCATAAATTCTTGAACTCGCATTTGGATTAGTACCAAACTTTCTATTATTCCCATCTCCACTAAATGGACCAGTACCCATAGCTTTTCCAAACTTATCATAAGGTGCAAAACTTGCCGAATGGATTGATATAGCTTCCAGTCCTTCTAATTCAAAGTTTGCTATTACTTTATTTTCAGCAAAAGCATAAGTGGAATTATAGACATACGTTTCTGCAAGTGGGTCAATCTGCCAGAACCTTCCAATCGCTGGGTCGTGTATTCTGTATTTAAATTCTAAAACATTTAATCCAAGGTCTTCTGTAAGTTCCTGTCCTTGATATGTTTGATAATTATTCTCAACGCCATTCACGACATTATTGTAACCCTTATGTTCGAGACCAAAAGGATAGTAGTTGTTCTCCTCGATGATCTCGGTTTGGGCATCGATAGAACCATTGCCATCGCTGTCCGCATAGGTCAATCTCACGTTCCCCAAGTGGTCCCTGTACTGGTAGACATACTTGTAATTGCCACTGCCATCATTTACTGGTTCCACATATCCTTCAGAGTGGTTGAAAAATTCCAAAGAAATACCTGAATAGTTGTTGCCGCTATAAACATAACTTCCTGCATATTGCGTAATTTGGTCATGTGAAACCCCTTGTACATTAATTTTCTTTTGCAACTTGACTCCCGTAGCGTCATATATATACTCGATATTATCAATCAGGGAAATGGGATCATCTGTCTGCCGAACGTATATTTTTGTTGGTAAATTCAAATGCTTATATACAATATTGGTGATACGCTTATTTAAATCTTGTACCATATTGCCGTTCACATCGTAAAGATAGTCATTTTCCGTGTTCCCGCCATCCCCAAAACCATCTTCGGTGGCCATATCGTCCACGTCCAAAAGTTTGTTGCTCATGGGTGCATAGCCATAGCTGAGGTCGTCGATCACATCGATCTGCCCCGTGGCCGCTACCAGTCCCATACGCCGCAGTGACGTGATATTGCCGTTCTTGTCGTAGGCCACACCCGGCGTACCGTTCTCGCCCACAAGCCCATAGTTTTCCATAATGTTGCCCGTGCCGTCCAAAGCATAGTTGCCGTGGTAACTAGCGATCTCTATACGGTTCAGGGCATCGTAGTCATAATCGTAGCCCCTTTCCCTGTTATCGTTGGCCGTCCTCCAAAAGGTCTCCGAGATGTTGCCGTTGTAAAGGGCGGTACCGTCCGTCTGTGGGTTGTTGTAACCGATCTTAAAGGCAAAGAGGTCGTCGCCCAGGGCACCGACATCGTTGATGCCCCTCAGCCAGCCCCTGATGTTGTAGCTGTAATCCACGATCTGCAGCCCCGTGGACTGTGCCGGGTCGCTCGCCACACTGCCACCAACGGCCTTGCTCTTCAACTGCCCCAGTCCATCATAATGGTTATTGGTTATGAGTTCCGCACTGCTGCCGTTTATGGTCTGGCTTTGGGTGAGCATGCGCCCCGCATGGTCGTAGGTAAAGCGGTCCTCCACCGTTACCGTATTGGTGTTGGGACCGCTCATGGTATGTGTGCTCTCGGTTCTCAGTACCTTGCCTACGAAGTCGTACTCCGTCGTGGCCACGTCAAGGGTATGGAGATAGCTGTTTTTGCTGGCCATATAGATGGGCATGGACTTCTTATCGTAATAGGTCACCGAAGTGGTCCAGTCGTCCGTGCCCAGAACCCTTATTTGGCTACAGGTCGATAAACCCTTGGCATTGGTGTCTATACTTCTGTCATGAATCACATCCCCATGATTCTTTAGCAGTTCCGCACTAAGTCCCAGATGGTCATAGCTATCGTAATAGTTGATGGTCAACAATTCTAGGTTCGTATTCGGCAGGGATTGGTTGCTGTAATGGATGGCCGTACCATCTATGGTATTGGCGGTATTTTGCCTTAGCTCATGATGTACCGTCTGTGCCTCAAGATCGGCCTGTAGCCCCAACCTGCCTGCATTGTGTGCACTGCCCTGCGGTACATAATTATGCTTTCCCGTATAGGTCACCCTGCCATGGACATCGTACTTGGTAAAGAGCCAGTCATTGTCCAGTCTCAATTTGGCGTCCTGGGTGAGCACGGGCCTGTCCAGCCTGTCATAGACGATGTGTTCCCAGCCCTTACCAGGAATTTTCTTTTCAATTAAGCGGTTGCGATAATCGTAATGGTAGATGTAGCAGAGTCCTTCTATAACCTCATTATTAATAACCATATCGTCCGCTGCCGTTGGGTTCGGGAACATGGTGCCCAAAAAGGACTGCCCGGTGCCCGAGCCCGTGATGACGATGTTGTTGTCCTCCAAGTTGAAATCGTAGCTGTAGCCAGTGCCCGAGAGCGTTCCCAGCCTTCTGTTCGCCAGTGCCCGTTTGGCATCCAGCTTGAGTACGGCCCCTTTCTTTAGTTTCAGGGCCTGGGCACTGCTGATGTTGAAGCTCAGGGTGATGTTGTCGTTATCGTCCACGGTGACGCTGAGCCCTCCCTGACCCCCGTAGGGGTTGTCCGTGTACACGTTAAGGGGATCCTGGCCCGTGTTTTGGGCATGCTCCATTACGTCCTTTTCATACCCTGCGGCAAACTTCGGGTCGATGTCCGCAAGACGCGTCCAAAGGTAGCTCTGTTCGTAGGAAAGCTTGGCATCGCTGTTGAACACCTGGTTGATGCCGTTGAGCTTGCCCTCTCCCTCAATGTGGATGGCGTTCTTGGTGATATAGAACACGTAGCTGTAGCCCTCGCCGGTGATGCGCCCCAGTTCGGTATCGTTATGGCTGCCATACTCCTCCAGCGAGACGAGCTCGCCCTGCTTAAGCTCAAGCTCTTCCGTGGCCGAGAAGTTGATGCTCAGCACCACCTTGTCGCTCTCCTCGAGAGTGGTTACTGTGAAGCCGCCCTGCCCACCATAGGCGTTCTGTATATCGGCATTGAGAATTTCGGCATTCTCGTAGTCGCTCAGCTGGTGGTCGTACTCAGCCGCAAAGTCGCTGCTGACGCTAGCCAGTCGCGTCCACGGGAAGTTGCGCTGCGAGGCGGCACGGCCAGCAGTGTCCAGCTCCAGTATTTGGTGGCTGGCCTCTGGTGGCAGCACATAGGTGAGGTTGCCGTAGTCGTCGTAGACGTAGTAGGTGTCGTGCGGCTCGTTGTTATTGTAGGTGCGCTTCAGTACCATCTGGCCCTGTTTGTTCTTGAACTCCTCGGTGGTGTGGTCCTTGCCGTCGGCAGGTGTCCAGTTCTCGTCCTTGGTCACCGTCCTGTAGAGCGTGTTATTGGCATAGTGCCCCGAATATACAAGTTCCGTCCGCTCCGTATCGCCGCCCGGATGTGCGACATCGAAAAGGATGACGTTGTCGTAGGTGTTGCCCGCACTGTCAAAGGGACTTGACGGGTTGAGGCTGTTGGTCTGGTACTCAAACTTTATGGTATGGCCGTTGCCTATTGCCCAGTCCTCTCCCGGTGCGGCTTGCTCCAACACTCGGTTTAGCGGTGAGGCCTCCAAAACTTTTTCCGAAAAGGGATTGGGAAGGGACATGTTCAGGTCCTCCCCATATTTTGACAGGTACTGCTGCCGCAGGTCGACCATTAGGCCATCCGGGAGCTCATAGTCCAGCGAGCTGTTCGCCCTCGTGTACGGCAGGTAGTCCCTGACCTGTCTGCCGTATTCATCGTATACGATCGGGGTGATGATATCCTGTCTCTGTCCGCCTGCTTGCTTGGCGATGCTCTGCACCGGCCTGCCCAGTCCATCGAAGTAGGTGACCGCCTCTATCTTGTCGTCATCGGCCAGATCTGTTGCTGTTCCGGCCTTGTGCTCGCCATCGGTGGTCCTTACCTGATAGGTGGTACTGGTCACATAGTTCTCGGTGTCGGTCTGTGCCCCTGCGATATTGGCAGCAAGGCACAGGACTATAATATATATAAAATGTTTCATGGCGCTCTTAGTTTTGGGTTCTGTAATGGTATGCGTTCTGGCTCAGGATGTTGCCGTCCTCGTCCTTAACGTATTTTAAACGGTTGAACTCATCGTACTCATAATGGACGGTCTGCCCCCTGGGGTCGGTAATACTGGTCACACCGACCAGAGGGTCGTAGGTATAGGTCGTCACCATGGCATCCGATAGCTCGGGATGCGAGCGCAGGGAATCAAGTGCCGCCCTGAGTGCCGTTTCCGAGGGCTGGTCCACATCGGCAAGCGAGGCGTTCTTCGCCGCGGCAATGGTAGTGAACAGATCTGAGGACATGTTCTGGTAGCTTGCGTTCTCGATCTTGGCTATGGGCTGGGTGCTGTTGTAGCCCCAGGCGTAGATAACCGGGGTACCATCCGATTTCTTGAGCTCCAAAATGTTGTTGTAAGCATCGTAATCAACGATCTCGTGGCGTAGCTCTGGAACATCGTTGGATTTGGACGTCTTTATGTACCTTGGGAGTATCTGGCCAGAGGCGAATTCATCGTAGACCGTTTGCGATTCGCTTAGTTTTTCCCCATCTTTATGGGTTTCCGTTTCGAGGACTTCATTCAAACGGTTCTGATTTAACAAATGTTGTCGTATTTGGTCTGTATTGGACCCAAGTACCAAGTCAGGGTAATAATAATGGGTTCTTAAATGTACATCTGTGTTAGACTCTGCAAAATAAGTATCCTGCTGACTGATCTGATAGTTATTCGGATTATACTCAAATTCTTGACGTGTTTCCGTAATTTTTTGGTTTCCCATCTCGTCATAAAAATAATCTTTTGTAAGGGTGAGTGTCGGTTGCACCTTATATGAAAATTCTTCAACTTTAGTATGAAAAATATTTTCAGTGAGGATATCTATAAAAATATTGTCTTTAAAAAAATCTATACCTCCTCCGTTTAAATAATCTTTTAAATCTATATTAGAAGGAACACCTTCAGGAGAAGTACATTGAGCTAATCTATAGTCGTTTGAACTATTATTAAACAAATCATTAAAATTTCTATAGGAATGCCTAGCAATTTGTAATAACTTGAGGTTAGAAACTGTCGGATATACAAATTGACTTTGATAAATTTGAAAAAACATTGGAAACGGTGCTTGGTTAGAAGCAGCAAGGTTATTTTCATCAATTAGGGCGTATAAGGAGAGCGCTTGTAGCTGCTCTATATCATTGGCATCAAAATTATAGGCATATAACGTTTCTTTTACTTTTGAATTTCCGTCATTTAAAAGTGTTTGCTTACGTAAATTACCTCTCTTATAATCTTGATCCTTCACATATGGATAAGGGTATTGGTAATTTTCTGGAAACGTAGGGAAATCAATAGGTGAATCAAACACATATTTTGTTACTGAAGCATCAGAAATAGGTTCGTGATTTCTAAGGATAGCTGTGTTAATGTCCACTATTTGTACAGCTACATTTTTATAACCTATAAAATTACCCTGTGTCAATTGTGCATCAGCAGCATTTAGATATTCAGTTATTTTATATGTAACAGGGCTAGATACAACACCAGCAGCTAAAACTGTAGGTGTTATGGCTGCGATATAGTCTCTACGTAAATTGGCCTCACCATCAAAAGAACCACTAGAATAGTGATGGTTAGGATTAGGATCTCCGTGTGGGTTAGGATTACCTGGATAATCTGTAGGCGTTGGCACTAATGTCGTTGGCTCTAATTGATAATTGAAAATTGACGATTGCTTAAGGTTATCATTGTCATAATCTTGTATTGATTCTAAACGTAAACCACCACCATACACATACCAATTAAGACTATTAGACTTAAGTAGTTTGTGTTCGACTTCTAGATTAAGCGTAAACGGGACATTAAGTTCGCCATATAGATTTAATATGTCAATCACTTTGTACCAACCTGTTTGTAAATATATAGTGGATGTTGCACTGCTTACATTACCGTTATAGCCTGTAGTAACCGTATCTCTGCTAAGATCATCCGCACCATTTTGTAATATAGGCTTAAGCGTATAGTTGTAAGCATATGCGGATTGGTTAGCAGCATTAGGATCAGTTGACGTAAATGGATTTGCAGTAATTGTATTATTAATATTTACCGTTTGATCCACATTGATGTAAAAGACCAAATCAGGATCAGCTACAGTACCCGCAGGAGTGCCACCAACATTGGTGCCATTATATACTAAATTGGTATATGTTGCGGTATAGTTATCAGGGTTTTGAAAAATCTCATCAAAACTTAATAAACGGTTTCCATTAAAACTATAGGTATTACTCGCCCAAATGAATTCACGCTTACCTCCAGTAGGATACACAATACTTTTTAAAGCACCAGAGAGTACACCTGTTTTATGATTTTGAATATTTGAAGAGGTGTAATACCCAAAATCGTCATGTTCATTTAGTCCGAAAGCCAATAAATTAGTCTTATTGATATAGTCAAAGCTATACTTATGAATGTCAGAATTATTTTCTCTAATTTCATTCAAGAACAGTAATTCATGTCGCTCACCATAGGGTTCATGATTAGCTCACATATAACTATCATACGTAAAATCGTAAGATTTATTAATGGTATTTGCAAAATCATAGATATTGATTTCATTTAGTTGAGCGCCACCTTGATATTCAGGATGCTCACTTGTGGCCTTAAATTCAACAGCGATACCATCGGCAAAAGTAATTTGCTTTACTTTTTTAGAGTTAATTTCTAAAATTTGTGATGAACGCACATATAAGGGTTCTAAAGAGCTATACCAGCTATTTGTTTTACACTGATCACCGAAACCTACAGTCAAAGGGCTTAATATCTGATTTTTCTTAAGATTAGCTTCCACTTGGGGTATTTCAACAAAATCGTCATAATCTATAGATATAAGATTGTTACCTTGAGGCGATTGCACTTGACTTAGTTTCCAAGCTGAACGAAATTTAGGCAAAGGTATCTGAGGACTAACCGGTGCTACCGGCCCACCCTTTTGTGGGTAAGAAATACTATAATCTATTTTTGTAGTCTCTTCTATAACATCAAAGAAGTATACAAATCCGTTTGTATCAGTAATTTGAAAATAGTCGATAACCTCTGGATAACCATTTATTGAAGTAGTTTTATAAAACACCTCGATTTTAAGTTTAGAATCATTACCAATAATCTTTGGTACCAACTGTCCATTCTCTTTAACAAAAATAAAACGCCCTGTATGACCAAAAAAGTTGAATTGATATATATCTCTTTGATAATCAGTTTTATATTGATTAGCCCATAAAGCATTGTAATAAAATGCTCTTAGATTATAAGCATCACTATTTTGAATTAAGTTACCATTTACATCATAATTACTACTGTTAATCATGTTGTCTCCTGTGTTTGGATCCTCAATCCAATAACTACCATCCATGTCCCATAAATCATGAAATCCATTATGGTTTACACCATAGTACCCATTTGAGAAGCTTCTTAAATCAATTTCATCAGGCAAACCTACAACGGAGCGAGATATGACGCCACCTGTTTCCAATGCCCAACCTTTTCCAACCCAGCCTGATTGTTCGTTTACTCTTATACCACTTGATTGATAGTGTAAAGCCAAATTATAATTAAGTCCATAAATGCTTTTTTGAAATAACGGAATGGAAATATTTGGCTGCCCAGTATAATGGTTCAAATCTACTTCCTCAAACTTCATTAAAGTAGCTACCGTTGGTGAAGGTCGTGTTATCTCAGGTAACGTAAATGCATTATCGAAGTCATTTTGAGCGGTAGCGATAATGCCATTGAGCAGAAGCAATATTGATAATAGTTGCCCTGCGTAATGACTTATGTTTTTTTGATTTAGTTTGAAAAGGAGAATTCTTATGCTCTTGATACTGAAAATATGAAGAGGTAACGGATTGGGAAATTTTTTCATAGATTAATTGAGTTTTGGGGTTTTTCAATGTTTTGCCAAAAGCGCAGCTTGTTTTCTAAGAACACCTACGTAGTATTTTTAGTACGCTACGAATTAACGGGTTAATACCTTTTTAATGTCAAGAATACATAAAATATGGTTTTCGGCAAAAGAAAACCATGTTTCAGTTAGGGAAGAATTCTGACACAAATTTAAACAATAAAAAATAAAATATTCAAATTTCAACCTTACTTTTGGTAAGGTTGGTGTAATTTTTTTTAGCTTTTGTTGAGATTTTTGGCCTAAATGTTGCTTTTGGGACTTTATGACCTACTTTGAAAACCTAAGGAAAAGCTCTAACATAAGTGTTTAAATTAGAGCTTTCCTTTTCAAAAGGTCGTTGATAAAATAATATTAGCTTAAAGCCAGTTGTATTCTTTTAATGGCTTCTTTGATATTGTCTTGAGATGCTGCATAAGATATTCTAATACAGTCCGGGTTACCAAAGGCTTCACCAGTTACTGTGGCTACAAGAGCTTCTTCCAACAAATACATGGACATGTCTGTGGCATTATTAATAGTTTTTCCTTTGAAAGTTTTTCCGAAGTAGTCAGATACATTTGGAAAGACGTAAAAAGCACCTTCGGGCTCATTGGTTTTAAAACCTTCGACACCATCCAATAATTGTAATATAAGTTTACGACGTACTTTAAATTCATCAATCATATATTGAATACGAGATGGATCAGCCTCAAGAGCTTTTATTACAGCACGTTGAGCAATACAATTGGCACCACTTGTGACTTGACCTTGCATTTTATTACAGGCTTTAGCTATCCAATCTGGTGCCCCAATATATCCAATTCTCCAACCAGTCATAGCGAATGCTTTTGATACACCATTTACGGTTATAGTTCTATTGTGCATATCATCAAATTGAGCCATACTATGATGACCGCCAATAAAATTGATATGCTCATATATTTCATCTGAAACTACATAAATATTGGGATACTTTTGTAAAACATCGGCAATTGCTCTTAGTTCTTCCTTACTGTAAACCGAACCACTTGGATTACAAGGAGAGCTGTACCAAATCATTTTGGTTTTTGGTGTTATGGCAGCTTCAAGTTGCTCTGCTGTCATTTTAAAGTCGTTTGTAATATCTGTTTTTACTTCTATAGGAACACCTCCATTGAGCTTTACTATATCACTGTAGCTTACCCAATACGGGCAAGGTAAAATAATTTCATCTCCGATATTAAGCATTACGGATGCTACATTAAATAGGGCTTGCTTCGCTCCAGTAGAAACGACGATATTTTGTCTAGAATAGTTGAGATTATTATCGCGTTTAAACTTGGTAATAATGGCATCTTTCAATTCTACATAACCGTCTACGGGAGTGTAACTGTTATAGTTTTGATTTATGGCTTCAATTGCAGCGTCTTTAACAAAATCTGGTGTGTTAAAGTCGGGCTCGCCCAAGCTTAATCCAATAATGTCTTTGCCTTCTGCACGTAATTCTCTAGCTTTTGCAGCCATGGCTAATGTGGCTGAGGTCGATAGATTATTAATTCTATCCGAAAGTTGGTTCATGAGGTATATATAATAGAATTATGCTTGCATAGCTGGTCGCGTTCCCATTTCTTTTAAAAATCTAAAATGTGCAGCTACAGCTTTTCTAGTGGTTTCGTATTCTTTGTAAGGTAAATTAAATTCTTTGGCTGTATCCTTTACGATTTTGGCTATTTTTCCATAGTGAATATGACTTATATGAGGAAAAATATGATGTTCTACTTGATGGTTTAAGCCACCAGTATACCAATTGACCAACCAGTTTTTGGCACCAAAATTAACAGTTGTCTTTAATTGATGTATTGCCCAAGTATTTTTCATGGTGCCGTCTTTAGCAGGTAAATGCATTTCTGCTTCGTCCATAACATGCGCTAACTGAAAGACAACACTTAGTATAAGGCCAGCAACATAGTGCATAATAAAGAAGCCGATTAAAACTTTGTACCAAGCTAAATCTGTTAAAACTATAGGTAGTACAATCCACATTGAAACATACAATAGCTTAGAAATGACTAATTTACTCCAGTTAATTACGGGATTTGGTAGTTTTCCATAAGATAGTTTGCGTTTCATGTAACGTTTCATCTGCTGAAAATCTGTAGTGATTGCCCAATTAATGGTCAACAATCCATAAAGTAATATAGAATAGTAATGTTGAAATTTATGATATTTATGCCATTCCGCATGTTTAGAAAAACGTAATATTCTTCCTGCCTCTAAATCTTCATCATGGCCGTGGATATTAGTGTAAGTGTGATGAAGTACATTATGCTGTACTTTCCAGTTATAAACATTTCCTGCTAAGATATAAATGCTGCTTCCCATTAAACGATTAATCCATTCCTTGTTAGAGAATGATCCATGATTACCATCGTGCATAACATTCATACCAACTCCTGCCATACCAATTCCCATAACTATGGTTAAAAGGATTTGGGCCCAAGTAGGAATGTCTAATGTTAACAACAAAAAATACGGAGTTAAAAACAAGGCAAACATAACAATGGTCTTGACCCAAAGCTGCCAATTTCCTGTACGCTTTATGTTATTTTCCTTAAAATAATTGTTGACACGTTTGTTTAATGTTCTAAAAAACTTTGCTGAATCTGTTCTTGAGAAGGATAGGGTTTGTTGTACCATATATTCAATAATTTTATGTTATAACGTATGGAAATTTAATACCGTATAACGAGACAAATATACTTAATAATTAAAATGAAGCATTATGAGATAACGTTAATTTTATCCACATTAAAATAACGTACTTTTGAAAAAATTATAATGCATGGAATTAGTCCTAAAATATTTTCCAGATTTATCCCAAAACCAGATTAAGCAATTTGAAGCTTTAGAGGCTTTGTATAAAGAATGGAATGCTAAGATAAATGTGATTTCCCGTAAAGATATTGACGAGTTGTACTTAAGGCATGTGCTTCATTCTTTGGGAATTGCAAAGGTGATTGAGTTTACAGATGGCTCTTCAATTTTAGATGTTGGCACTGGTGGTGGGTTTCCAGGTGTGCCTTTGGCAATTCTATTTCCAAACTGTAAGTTCCATTTGGTGGATAGTATTAATAAAAAGCTAAAAGTTATTAATGCTATATGTGAAGCTATTGAATTAACAAATGTAAGGACAACACACAGCAGGGTAGAAGCTATAGATAATACTTACGATTTTATTGTTAGCAGAGCTGTTACTGCAATGCCAGAATTTACAAAATGGATAAAAGGTAAAATTGCTAAAAAGCAACAGAATGAACTCAAAAATGGGATTCTTTATCTTAAGGGTGGTGATTTGAGTGATGAATTGAAGCAATATACCAATGTTAGAGCCTACTTGCTTTCCGATTATTTTGAAGAGGTTTTTTTTAAAACCAAGAAAGTAATTTACTTACCACTTAAATATAAAAATTAGAGAATAAAAAAAACCGCTTGAAACATTTCAAACGGTTTTTTTTATTGAAGTGGATATTACTCCACAATAATTTTTCTAATTAAAGTCTTACCTGCTTCATCTGTAAAGCGAATAATATATAGTTGTGGAGATAAATCTGAAACATTAATTTTAGACTTACCCATATCAACTGTAATGTCTTTAACTTTTTTACCTAATATATCGTAAAACTCTGCTGTTAACTTTTGGTTAGACGTTACGTTAAGCTCATTCTTTACTTGTGTCGGAAATACTTCTACAGAAGTAAATTCCTCTTCTTCGATACTTAAGTTTGGATCAAAGCTATATGTTACATTTAATGGTGTGCCAATTTGTGTGCCACCAGCATCAAAGGCTTGAAATCTCATAGTCCAACTCATTGCTATACTTGTATCTGATGGGTTTAGATTCCAAAAATTGTTACCGTTACTGCTCGTAGCACCTAATGCAATCATAGCAGGGTTTGTAGGGTAACCACTATTTAATGTGACATTATTTAAACAAACACCAGCAAAGCATAATTGAAAATTAGTGCCATCTGTATTTGTTAGATCATCTATAAATATTCTCATGTAAATATCTTCGGATGCCGTATTGGTAACTGTAAATTTCCAATTACATGGATCTGTGAAGCCACAACCTGCTTCAGAAAAAGCAATTGTTTGCCCATCTGTTATAAGGCTATTGTCACTTTTCGCTCTTACTTCAAATTGTGCATAAGACACAAAAGCAAATACAGAAAAGCAAATAAAGAGTAATGTTTTTTTCATAATCTATAATGTTTATTGATTTGAGTAATATTTTATAAGCTCAACCTATTAACTTATTCAAATATAGGGTTTTTAAAGTAAAACTGAAAAAGGGAAGTTTTAAAAATAAACTTCCCTTTGAGTTTTTCAATAATAAAACTATTTGTTCACTATGAACTTAGTACTGTAAGATGCATTACCGTCATTAATGTTCATAATGTAATGACCAGCATTTAATTGTGCTACAGGTAATTCTATATTTTGATTGCCAAATAAGCCTTCATAAGATTTATTAATTACTGTTCTGCCCAACATATCGGTAACAGTAATTTTATAATCTCCATTACTTGCATCAAAAGCAACATTAATCAAGTCTTTTGCAGGATTAGGGTAAATCTTTACGGAATCTATGCCAGATACTTCTTCAACACTCAGTGCTTGTGTCACTGAACTTTGCACAGCACTTACAATAGTGCCATCGGTTTGGTCTATGAGTACAACCACTATGTGCATATTGTCTTGGTTGCTCGTTGCAGGTATTGCGTAGTTAAAGTCATAAGATGCTGTATCTCCAGCATTAATTACAGCAGGTACAGAACCTGCCTGACCGTTAAAGCCACCTAACAGTGCTCTACCAACATGATCATATACCATCTGCGACGCTGGTACAGGATTTGGTAAGCTTTCATAACCTCCCATAGGACCCTCACCACCACCTGAATAGTAGTTGGTTTGACCATAATCACTCGTAGTGCCAGTCACACCATCTTCTGTAATAATTACTCCCAGTCTAAAATCCGCAGATGAAAAACTTGTATAGAAATTAGCTTGTGCAGAGATGGTTAGATTATTTCCAATTTGTGAAGCACTCGCCGTTAAATCCATAGGAACAACCTCAGTGATTTGGGTATCAAATGCTCCTTGTAATGAGGCTTGACCTGGATCAACACCTACCAATTTTCTATCAACACCAGAGTTAGGCCAACCGGCGCCAATAACATTCACTAATGCTGTATCGTACTCAGAGACTGTCATTGGGTCTCCATTATGTACGGCAATTGCAACTACGGTATTCGAGTACGTCGTTGCCATATATTCTAAGCCAACTGTACCTCTTGGACACCAACCACACCATGTACCCGTAGATTCTTCAATAAGTACAGCTTTAGTACCGGATTGAGATAGCGTATTGAACGTAGTGATCCTTGAATTGACTGCTGGGCTAGGATTAGTTATGCCGTTTATTTTTGTAATTGTAACGTTTATGTTTTTTTCAACAGCAGTTGCGTAATTTACCATCATAGGGTGGTTAACTGTAGCTACTTCATTAACAGCAATACTTGTATTAACAGTTGAAATATGGTCTGTTGTACCATCATTCCAGTTAATTTCTAAAGAAGAAATAGGATTGGCCCCAATATTTTTAACGTTTACGGCTAATTGATTGTCTACTGAGATTAGTGAGTATTTATTTAAATCTATTGATTTTAAAAAGGAATCTGTAGGAGTTGGATCCGATGTTACTCTAACATCATCAATATTCAAACGGAACTGATCTGATACGTTATGATGTCTAAATGCTACGTAAATAACCTGCCCAGTATGAGCACTTACATCTAAACTTCTATCTACATAGCCTGCTGATGCGCCGACCACCTCACTAAAAGTTGTTGCCGAGGCACCTAGGGTAGCAATGTCAGACGCTGTAGCTACATACACAGAATAATTTTCATTTGCCCAATCTTGATCTTGACCGTATGCTTTCCATTCTAAAAAGACATTCCCTGATGCACTGGTTAAATCTATCGCAGGAGATACCATCCAGTTATCTGGAAATAATATTTCACCAGCAGGCTGTGTTGGTATCCATGAGGCAGATGTAGCATGTTCTTCTTGTACACCGTCATCTAAATCAGCATTATACCAGTTATTGCCATCACCATCAGAATCTGTAAGTGTCCAATCGTTTAAATTTCCAGAAGAGAAATCATCGTAAAAATAAGTTTGCGCTGTAGCAAATTGCGTACAAGCAAAACATAGCGTTAGTAATAGAGTAGTTTTTTTAATCATACTTTTTTAATTGAATTAGTTAATAATTTCTTAAAAGTGCAACAATATAGTTAAATGGTTAAAAATAATTTGTATAACACAATAAATACCGTTTAAATGCATTTTTATCGGATAAATTTAAAAAGCTACAGTTAAATTTGCACTTAAGCCAGTGTTTTCTGGTACAAATCGGCATACACCTCCAATACAAATCAATCCACCACGTTGTCTTCCGTAGTTAAGGCCTAATCGTGTATTGCCTTTACTGTAACTGCCACCAATACTATAATAGTGTATTTCATTAAAGCCTTCGTAATTCCAGTTGTCTGCAACATAAACTGCAAGGCTGGTTGAGAAGTTGTATTCTATAACTGCAGCAGCCCAATTCTTCCTGTCGTCTTCACTCCACAAATGCTGGGCAACAAATCTAGCAGCTTTTCCATTATCAAACCTTCGTGTGGCTTCAATAACAGCGATATTGGAAGTAAAAGTTGTATTGCCCAAAGGCCCTCCTTCTACGATACCTTTGTCAATGATGACATTTTGAAATGTAAAAGCAGAACTCCAGTTTCTAGACAATTTTTTCTTAACCTCAAGGTTGAAATCTCTAAACAATTGACGACCCTGACCGATAAACTTTGCTTTATACCATCTGTTTTCAATATTATATTCAGCATCTAATCCTCCCCAATATGAAAAATTTGCCGATAATTTTGTGCCGTATTTACCACCGAGGCTTGTGCCCTTTTTGAAAGTATAGAAGAAGTCTATTTGTCCACCAACTTCACCAGCACGCTGATCGAAAGACTCAATAATTAATCGAGGTTGAGGGTTATAAACATATATGTTCGTTAGCAAATAATCTTGTTGTTTGGTAAGCCCCGGAACATAATTAATCACCTGTTGGTTAAAAATATTTCCTTCTGCTAACCGGTCTGAGAAAAAACTAAAATTTTCCAATCTCCTAAAAGTAGCATTGACTCCAATTCCTTTTTTTGCATAGCCAGCATTTACTTGTAAAGCAGTGCCATCATATAATTTATTTGAAGAAATCACTCCCTCATTTGCAATTACATCTGGGTCTTTTACAATGGCTTCCGCTCCTGCATAAAAATCTCCAACCATAATGTCTAATCGACCACCATAGGCACCAACATTGGTAGGTATGGCCTCAACTCCATTGGTATTTTGATTACGGCCAACATAACTTAAGCCCATTTGTATATCTACTTTGTCCAATTTTAAAGCATTACTAAGATTTACCTCAGCATCTAGACCTTGGATTGTACCTTCAGATTCTTCAAAACCATAACGTTGTTTACCAAAAACTGCTTTAAGACCAACATCTTCTGTTAGATTAACTTTTATGTTTAAGCCTTTTATGGCATTGTTTAAACCTAATTGACGATCTTCCCAAGAACGTAGTATTAAGCCACTACCAAATTGTTCATAGAAATAACCACCTGTTATATCTAGTTTTTCATCTTTATAATTTACATAATAAGTGGCTATGCCATTTTGATTATCAAAAATTGGATCGTAACCTAATAAAGCAGAAGGCAGATAGGATTCAAACTGCATGCCTGCCGTGAATTTTCCTAAGTTGTAATTGAGAAGTACATAGTTGTTTGCTCTAAACTGATCTTCTGGTGCTAAAAAGTTAATACCTTCATCAGTTTGAAGCCATTGAGAATTGGATTCTAATCCACCATAAAAAGAACCTGTTTCCTGAGCATTGCTAAAGTAAAAATTACACAATAAAAGGGTTAGAAAAATTAATTTTTTCATATTGATTTAGTTAGTAGTTAGTAGTAGGTATTAAAAGAGAAACAGGATTATTTGCTAAGCTCTTTAATTTTTTCGTACAATTCCATTTCTGCACCAGGACTATAGCCAGAGTGCTCATATACAATCTTATTGTCTTTAACCAAAACGGTAAGTGGAATACTAGACGCATTCAGAGCTCGCTTAAGGTCGTTGTTGGTGTCCAATAGAATTGTGTAATCCCAATCTTTTCCATTTACCATGGATTTTACACGCTTTACAGTTCTGCTGTCGTCAACCGAAACAGCAACTAACTTTACGTCAGTCTCTTCTTGCCACTCTTCGTACATATCATTGATAGCATCCAATTCTTTAAGGCATGGTACACACCAAGTTGCCCACAGGGAAATTATGGTAATGCCATCTTTGTTTGTAGCATCTTCAAGAGAAATAGCTTTACCGTCTATAGTTTTTAGATCTATACTAGGAAGATCGTGTTGTGCCATTGTTGATAGACAGTAAAATCCTAAACATAGGGTAAGTAGTAATTTTTTCATATATAAAATTTTGTAAATAGGTACACAATATTAGTTAAATTTTTCACAAATGCACAGCAGTTGTAAAAATTAATTATTTTAGCAAAAACAATTGTACTGCTATGATAACAAAAAGAATACCAAAAATTGCTTTACTACTTTTGCTTACACTTAGCTTTTCTTGTAGTAAAACTGAAGAAAATGTGCCTCTGACGACTCCGACTGCAGAAATTACGGTAGATAAATTAGTAAGAAAGGCATCTTTGAGAAATCAGGAGATTCCATTTAGAATTATTAATGAAGCAGGTTTAGATGTAACAGATTCAGCAACATTTTATGTTGATGGTGAGCCTATTGAAGGCTCCGTATTTTCGTCAAGTACCATTGGTGAGTTTGAAGTTTATGGTGTTTACTTGGAAGATGGGGTGGAGGTAACAACAAATACAGAAACTTTTAACGTCATTATACCAAAACGCAAAGTCGTGATTGAAGATTACACAGGGGCATGGTGTGGATTTTGCCCAAGAGTAGCTGGTGCAATTACAGATTTGCACGAAATATCAGATGACGTTACTGTTGTTGCCATTCACGAAACAGCAGTTAGTTTTCCTGATCCAATGCATTTTGACCAAGTACAACTGTTAAAAGACATATTTGGTGTTGAAGGATTCCCGGCGGCAAGAATTAATAGATCTAATAATTGGCCAATGCCACATCCTATTTCTGATATTACCAGTATAGCTGGATTAGACACCAACTTGTCCATAGCATTAAACTCAGAATTAACGGGTAATGAATTGTTGGTGCAAGTCAATGTGGTTTACGAAGAAGGTTCAGTGCAAGGGGATAAATTAGTAGTTTATTTGGTTGAAAACGGTATTATTTATGGTCAAGTAAATTATTATAACGAAGATACTACAAGCCCATTCTTTAACATGGGTGATCCAATCCCGGATTTTGAACACAACGAGGTCTTAAGAAAATCATTATCCAGTCTTTTAGGTGATGCTATTCCTAGTACAGCGGCTTTAAACGAGTATGTGACATCATTTACAATTAATCTTCCGTCTGAATATGTAACAGATAACTTAGATATTGTTGCTATGGTTGTTGATTCTAATAACGAGGCCAAAAACTCGCAATATGCTCATATTGAGGAAGACAAGCCTTATCAGTAAAAATAGACGATAAAATATTATATAAGAAAACCTGAGCGAATAGCTCAGGTTTTTTATTTTTATAAAACGTCAATTTGTTATCTGTTGACTAAAAATTTCGTGGTAAAAAAGGTGTTGTTTTCACCAGTAATATTCAAAATATAAAATCCTGAAGCTAAATCTACAGGAATAGATGTTCTATCGCTTAATGTAGCTTTATTATTAAAAACCACTTTACCAGTAATATCAGCAATACTTATATTTGCATTGAGGTTTATATCAGAAAGCAATACTAATTCATTATTTACAGGATTTTTTTCGAGTTGAAATGTATAGGCGCTAACATCTATAACATTAAGGGGTGGAGTTAATATCTCTGTTAAAGCAAAAGCAACATTATTTTCTGTTAACTGAATGTGAGGTTCATTATCGTCTGGCAAAAATGTGTTGTCAAACGGTGTTATACTTGTTGTGCCTCCACCAGTTAAATTTATATCATGATGCCAGTCAATTTCGTCATTAGTCATTTCTAAAGCTAAACCACTTACAGAAGGGATAAAGCTAAACTTATCTATTTGTAATGCATTTAAGAAGTCTGCAGCAGTTCCACCTCCACCAGCAATATCACCTGTTAATGCCGAAAGATCAAATAATCCACCAGGTGCAGAATCTATACCATCAGAAAATGGAAATGCTTCGCTACTGGCTTCAGACCCTGTAACTTCAATATTAAATACTGAAATGGAAATAGCACTGACTATAGATGTGACTCCGGCTGCGGGTGTAAAATTTATATCTACATCAACATTTGCGGTAAATATACCAGCTGGCACATTAAAGTTATCATCAATAACCGTATAGCCATTGGTTACTGTAGGGCCACTAGAGCCTATTGCAAAGTAAGAACTGCCTATCCCACTTCCATTGATTATGGCTACATTCCTTGTGTTTTCAGGAAAACCAGTAAAATTGAAACTGTTAATAGTGTTCTCAAATTGTGTTCTGAAAGGATGCGGTTGAGGTAAATTTAATGCTGCGTCAAAATCAACATCACTACCAACTTGGAGATGTGCTTCAAAATGATCTACTAAAAGTTGTCTGGCAGCAGGCGATTTTAGAAAGGAGTCAATAAGAGGTTGAACTTCAGCTATAGGCTGAGAATCGTTATTGGCTAAAAAGTTCAATTGGTGTTGCAGGCCAATGGGAACATTTGCGCCATGGTGTGGGGAATCAAAAGACATATATAATCTTGTGTCTGCGTCAAGAGTATTTGCTTCCATATAATTTAAAGCGTAGCGTGAGATTAGACCTCCCATGCTTGGCCCTATGATTACATTTTGTTCAGGACTATTTCCTGCTTTGGCGGTATTAATAATATCTAAAAGTTCTACAAGCAGCATTGCGTTACGTTCAATAAAATCTGTACCTCCGTCAATAGTTGCTCCGTCATCAGTTCTAGTGTAGATAGGAAAATTTAAAATTACCACATCAAAATTCTCGGCTCTTACTTGGTCTGCTAAATTTTGAGTTCCAGAACTTCCTGCGAAGTCCAACAAACTATATATACCAGGTATATCTCTTGAGTCACCGGGATCAAAACCATCAACAAGAATAATAGGTTTGTCTAAAATATTGTCGTCACCTAGGAATATTTCATATTCACCTTCACCGGGATAATTGGTTGCCTCTCCATAAGCGGATAAATCTGGTGTAATGCCAGAGGTGAATGCAGTTTGCGCTATTATTGCGCTTGGTAAAAGTAGCAAGATAAAAAAGTAATATTTTTTCATAGATAAACAGATTAAGTTAATATGCTTGAAAAGATACAAAGTTTAGTTTTTTAATCTAGGTATTTGAAAGGTATTTCTATTAAAAGCAAAAAAAATCCTTAAAAGGATTAGCTTTTAAGGATTTGTTTTTTAGAGAGTTACTAAAATTAACCTAAGAAAGGGTATCTGTAATCTATTGGTGTTACAAATGTTTCTTTGATTAATCTAGGAGAAACCCAGCGTAATAAGTTTTGTGCGCTACCAGCTTTATCATTAGTTCCAGAAGCTCTTGCTCCGCCAAACGGTTGCTGACCCACAACTGCACCTGTTGGTTTGTCGTTAATATAGAAATTACCAGCAGAATTTTGTAAAGCTTTGGTTGCCTCTTCTATAGCATATCTATCTGTAGACAATATAGCGCCTGTTAAAGCATATTCACTGGTTTCGTCAACCAATTTTAAAGTTTCAGTATAGGCGTCGTCTTCGTAAACATAAATAGTAATCACAGGTCCGAATAGTTCGGTACACATTGTCGTGTATTTTGGATTTGATGTTACAATAACCGTAGGTTCAATGAAGTAACCTTTTGACTTATCGTAATTACCACCAGCAATGATTTCTGCATCACTATCAGCTTTAGCACCATCAATATATTTAGCTAACTTGTCAAACGAACCTTCATGAATTACAGCAGTAATAAAATTGCTCATATCTTCAGGGGAGCCCATTTTAAAAGATTTTATGTCTTCAATTACGTACTTTTTAACATCTGCCCAAATCCCTTTCGGAATATATGCCCTAGAAGCAGCACTACATTTTTGGCCTTGGAATTCAAATGCTCCACGAGAAATAGCTGTTGCTACTTGTTTTGCATTTGCAGATTTGTGTGCAATGATAAAATCCTTTCCTCCTGTTTCACCTACGATTCTTGGGTAGGTTTTATAGTTATGAATGTTGTTTCCGATCTGTTTCCACAATTCTTTAAAGATAAATGTAGAACCTGTGAAATGTAGGCCAGAAAAATCAGGACTAGCCATTACGGTATTAGTTATCATTACAGGATCGCCGAACACAACATTAATAACACCGTCTGGTACACCAGCTTCTTTAAATACATCTATAATTACCTTAGCTGAATACACTTGGCTATCACTTGGCTTCCATACCACTACATTGCCCATCAATGCCATACATGCTGGTAAGTTTCCAGCAATAGCAGTAAAGTTAAATGGCGTTACAGCATAGGTAAACCCTTCAAGAGGTCTGTATTCTACACGGTTCCAAGCATCACTTGTACTTTCAGGTTGTTCCATATAAATATCAGTCATAAACTGTACATTGAAACGTAAAAAATCAATTAGCTCACAAGCGGCATCAATTTCTGCTTGATGTACGGTTTTAGATTGTGCAATCATGGTAGCTGCGTTAATCTTAGCTCTATATGGCCCAGCGATTAATTCAGCGGCTTTTAAAAAGATACCAGCACGTTGTTCCCAAGGCATTTGTGACCAAGTTTTACGGGCTTCTAAAGCTGTGGCAATTGCTTCGTCAACATGTTTTTGTTCTGCCAAATGATATTCACCAACAATATGCTGATGGTCGTGAGGAGGAGACATGGTTCTAGTGTTTCCAGTTTTTACATCTTTTCCGTTGATATATAAAGGGACTTCAACTTTGCTATTAAACATAGATTTGTATGTTTGTGAAACCGCTTTGCGCTCTGGTGAACCAGGTGCATAAGACTTTACAGGCTCATTAACAGCGACTGGTACATTAAAGAATCCTTTTCCCATCGTTAAATTTTTTTAGCGTTCCCTAGAAATCGGGAATCTGGTTTATGTTTTTTTGAATTTATTAATTAAGATTCCCACCTATGTGGGAATAAAATTTTGAAAGTGCAAAGGTACAATATTTATGAGATATTACTTATTTGAAACGTTATAGTTGTGTGAAGATTACAACTGCAATTTTTTGTAAGTTGCAAGCTGAAATTTTTTGAATGCGCCCATGCAAAAAAACGATGCTTTTATTTTAACCTTAGCCTATCCAGAGACCATAGTATCTCATGCTGAAGAATGGTATTCTAAGTTTTTGCGCTTTCTTTTTATTGGCAGTAAAAAACATGTAAGGGCTGGGCATGCTGCTTTGGTTTTAATCCATAAAACATCGGGTGTATTGGAGTATCATGATTTTGGACGTTACATTACATCTTCCCCTAATGGTAGAGTAAGAGGAAGAGAAACGGATTTTGAATTGAATTTCCCTATCGTTGCAAAAATTGAAAATGATACTATTAAAAATTTAGATGAGATTTTGAAGTTTCTATCAACACATCCCAAATTAACGCATGGTGATGGCAATTTGTATGCTTCAGTTTGTAACGCAGTAAATTACGATTTAGCAAGAACGCATATCGACAAGATGCAGTCTAAAGGCTTCATTAGATATGCGGCTTTTATAAAAATAGCATGCAATTGTGCGCGTTTTGTAACGGATACTCTAATTGCTTCTGTAACTGATAAAAAGATTAAAAAGCGATTAGAAAATTCTAAATGGTTTACGCCAAGTACTGTAGGAAATGTGATAATTGCTGATACAGAGGATTTTGTATATCTTATTTCAGATAGAGGAGAAATCAGCGAATTTAAGTCTACGGTTGGCAGAGAAAATAGACGCTTGTTTTTAGATACACTAAAAGAATATAACCCAAGTTTAGCAGGAACATTAGAACCAAAGCATAACAATACCAAGGCTAGACATGCGCAATGGTTGGGTGGTATTGCAGCAGGAGCTTGGTTTGAGATTTACGATTTGGAAAACATTTCGGAGTTTAGGTTAAGGCGGATTTCACCTTATGGTAATTTAGATTGTGACGGTATTTATAAGGTAGATGATAATAGTTTCAATATTGGTTCAGACTATAAATTTGTGCACTATTCAAATTGTTTGTTCTTTCATATAAAGCAAGGCGGGATAATCTACCGTTTTGATTATGTAAAAGATTTCAAAAAATAAAAAATGTTTTTGTTTGAATAAATAAAGTGGAGATTCCTCAATACTTCAAAATAACAAAAGGACACTCTAATTCAATGCAAAAGGCGCACTTAATTTAAAAGAAGGAATATACACCTTAAATTTACTCGCCTTGGTAAAGTTGACCATGTTGTAATGTCCTTGCATGGCGCCAAACGGTGACGTTAAAAGGCATCCAGAATTATAAGTATGGGATTCGCCTGGTTTTAATACAGGTTTTTTTCCGATAACACCTTCACCTTCAACGATTTCCTCATTATTAAGGGCATCAAGAATTTTCCAGTGACGTGAATTTAATTGAACAGAATCTTTACTTTGGTTTTCGATGGTTACTTTGTAGCCAAAGGCGAAGCGCACTTTATAGTTCTTATAAAATGTGCCTTCAAAATTGGTTTCTACGGAAATTTTAATTCCGCTTGTAACTTGCTGTACCATTAATCTTAATTGCAAAGAGTATGCTAAAATAGTATAATTTTTGAATGATAACTTATTTTAATGTTAAGAAGCGTTCATATTTAACATTTTTTCGACAACATGACCTTCTAAAGTGGCAAAAAAAGCCAAAATATCTTTTTCTTCCAACAAACTATTTATAGTCACCATCCTAACAAACTCTTGATTATTGAACTTCCCAAAGCCAACCATAAGCTCTGAATTTTCATAGAGAGCTGTACACAATTCACTTGCAGGGATGTCCTTGTAGTTAAAACAAATAGAGATAGAGTCGTCAAAACTGTATAGCGTATAATTGTCGTTTTGGTTAATGTAATCTCTTGCGATTTGTGCCATTTTAAATTGTTTATCTACAATTTGTTCTAGACCTATGGTACCAATAGACTTCCAAAGTGTCCAAATTTTTAAAGCATCATTTCGTCTTCCACATTGTAGGGACGTTTTTCCTAAGTTAAAATCATCTCCATGGGTTTGGTATAAATAATCCGCTTCGTTGGAAAAAGAATGGTACAATTGTGCTTTGTGTTGTGTAACTATGATGGAACAGCTCAAAGGTGTGCCTAACATTTTGTGAGCATTAATACTAAAAGAATCCGAAAGTTCTAAGCCTTTTATAAGATGTCTATACGTTTTGCTAAAAATTACACCACCACAATAGGCTCCATCTACGTGTAGCCAAAGATCATGTTTTTTACAAACGTTACTTATAGATCCAATATCGTCAAAAGCTCCAAGAACTGTTGTACCAGCTGTAGCATTTACAAAGAAAGGTTGATAGCCGTTACTAATATCTTCCTGAATTAATTCGTCTAAGTGCCCAGCTAGCATTTCTCCTTTATTATTTGTATTAACATGCCGTACTTGATTTCTTCCTATACCGGTTAGTGCTGCATTTTTTGAAATTGAGTAATGGGAAACTGCTGAGGTGTAAAGTGTCATTTTTGATGAAAGTCCGTTGGCTCTAATAGACTCGCTTTTTGCGTCTCTTGCCATAATGAGTGCCATCATGTTGCTCATTGACCCTCCTGGTGCAAATGTGCCATCACAGTTGCTAGAATAACCTGCCAAAGCACAAATGTTTTTAAGAACCTGTTTTTCTATACCGACCTGCGGGCCGGCAACTTTATAAGTATACATACTGTTATTGAACATAACTGAGAGCAAATCCCCTAATGTGGCTTTGCCAATTCTGCCACCAAATAATTGATTGAAAAATGATTTAGATGCTGTTTTTGGTGTGCTTCTTACAATCTGTTTTAGCGTTATTTTTAAGTCTTCATCAACAATGCCATTAGTGTCTAAAGATAAATTGAGTTCGTTATATAATTCTGAAGTGGGAATAGGTTTGGCGACTGGTTCGTTAAGTTCTGCTTTTAAAAGCTCGTCACACAATTCAGAAAATAAGGCAATATCGTTTTGCATTCTGTACAGTCAATTTTAATGTGAAAGGTAAAAAGAAATTTAGTTTTAATTAGAAATGTCTACAGAAGTAGCCTCACCATAACCAATAAGTTTGTCATAACGTGCGCCCAGATCTCTATAATATACCAAAACCTTGTAATTGTTTTCGGTTTGCCAATAATCACCACTAATAGCACCTTCGTCGAGTTCGCCGGTTTCTTTATCTACCACAACATATTTATAGTTATAGAAACCTTGTTTAAGGCGAAAGCTTACTTCGTATTCACCACTTTCGGGATTGAATTCCATTCTTGTTAAAGGTTCAATGGCGAAAGCATTAAAATTGCCATACACATGGATGTCTTTACCTTTTAGTTCTTCTTGCAATAGAGAAAAATGAACCATGGTATAATCTGCTTCGATATCTGTATCTAAACGATCTGCCGCTGTAACTTGAAAGTTTCCATTAAGATCGGGATTATAAGTGTAAGGTTGCCCATCTCTAGATACATTAGGGTATAGGTAACTTTGGTATATATCTTTTAAGTCTATAAACTGAACTCCGACGTTAGAAGTTCTTACGTCTTTGTTTTCAAACCAAAAATATTCATTGCCTCCCCAAAATGCAGATTCGGTATCGTATCTGTAGATAAGTTCATTGCCTAAAGTATATTGTGGTTTTAAGTTGTCTATGGATGTATTTAAATTATTATTCTGAATGATAAGTGTTTTGATAGTCTCTAACGGATTATTAAAATTAATGCTGTTAGTGGCCACAACTAAGTCAACGGATTGCTTTTCGGCAATAACCCTTACATCTCTAGAGCGTTTAACGCGTACACCAACGTTCACTAGATCTTCATAAATCATAAATTTTCTACTAAACATCAGTTCATCATATTCATCATAAATCGAAATCATATAATTACCGCTTTTCAATAGCCCACGAGTTTGGATATTTGGAATTTGTAATTTATAATGAGAATACACCTGATATGTATTAAAAGAGTTATAGTATTCTAATATACGTTGATTGTCCAACCCTCTTAAATATTCACCTTTTACCAAAATAGACGGTGTCCAGTCAAAATTAAAATATTCAATAACATAATAGAAGTCTTCTTCATTGGCGTTTAAAGCATCAAATTCTAATATCAAAGGCTCTCCGAGTTTTAGAATAGGCAATTGCCCTTGAGTTGTATTGCTCTTAAATTTTATGGTTTTTATAAAATCAGGAGGACTTACTTCTACCACTTGCGAAAGTAAAAGTGTTGGGAATAATAAGAGCAATAATATGCTATAGAAATTTTTTTTCATCATTTATTTTTGACTTGTGCATAAAGATAATCAAAATCTATGCCTTTAGATATTAATCTTATTTATAATGGCTATAAATAAAAAAGATGCATCGAATTAAAAATTATTTAAGCATTAATTCGTAAATTTGCACGGATTTTTAGATAACTAATCTTTGAGGTATATGTCAAAAGACATCAGAATTAAAAAAGGTTTAGATATAAAGTTGGTCGGTGAAGCCGAAAAAACTAAAGAGAACGCTATTATTAGCAATTTCTACGCTATCAGACCTGAAGATTTCCACAGTATTATCCCAAAACTTGTTGCAAAAGAAGGTACGCGTGTAAAAGCAGGCGAAACCTTATTTTACAATAAAGATAATGAAGAGATGAAGTTTGTTTCCCCAGTTTCTGGTGAGGTGACAGAAGTGCAACGCGGCCCGAGACGTCGAATAGATGCTATTAAAATTACTGCAGACAAGGAACAAACCTATGTCGATCATGGTAAATTTGATTTATCATCAGATGCAGATAAAATTAAAGCCCATTTATTGGCTTCAGGTTGTTGGGCATTTATAAAACAACGCCCTTATGATGTTGTTGCAAAGGCAAATAGTACACCAAAAGCTATTTTCATTTCTGGCTATGCCAGTGCTCCTTTAGCTGCTGATTTAGATTTTACTTTAACAGGTAAAGAAGCTGAATTACAAGCTGCTGTTACTGCTTTATCTAAATTGACAGAAGGTGGTATTCATGTTTCAGTAGGAAGTACGAATTCGCCATTAGCTGGTTTAGATGATGTAACAACTTACAAAGTATCTGGGCCACATCCTTCAGGAAATGTGGGGACTTTAATAAACAGAGTTGACCCAATTAATAAAGGTGAAGTCGTTTGGACCCTAAATGCTCAGGATTTGGTTGTGATCGGAGAGCTTTTGTTAACAGGTAAGTTCAATGCTGAACGTACCGTTGCTTTAGTGGGTTCTTCTGTTAAAAAACCTAGATATTTTAAAACAAAAATTGGTTCTGAAGTATCAACTATGATATATGATAATGGCGTTGATAAAGATGGTAATGATAGAATTATATCCGGAAATGTTTTAACAGGAAAAAAAATAGCTCCAGACGGTAATTTAGATTATTACAGTAATGTAATTACGGTAATACCTGAAGGAGATGATTATGAATTCTTTGGTTGGAATAAACCAGTTTTTAACAAGATTTCTACGTCGAGAGCCTTAACTTTCTCATGGTTAAACCCTAAGAAAAAATACGATTTAAATACAAATACAAACGGAGAGCATCGTGCATTTGTAACCACAGGAACTTACGAAGAAGTATTTCCTTTAGATATTTATCCAATGCAAATCCTAAAAGCTTGTATGTATAAAGATTTGGATGAAATGGAAGCTTTGGGAATGTATGAGGTAGCACCAGAAGATTTTGCGTTAACAGAATTTGTATGTGTGTCCAAACAACCACATCAAAAAATTATAAGAGAAGGATTAGACTTAATGCTTAAAGAGATAGGATAATGGGTTTAAAACAAAATTTACACAATTTTAAGGAAAAGAATAAAGACAAGAAGTGGCTTCCTGGTTTCAATGCCCTTTTTACGTTTTTATATATGCCTAATGAGACTACTCATAATGGAACTCATATCAAGGCAGCCGACGATTTAAAACGTACGATGAATACCGTAATCATGGCATTGGTGCCATGTTTAGTATTCGGTATGTTCAATGCAGGTTATCAACACTACTTAGCTCAAGGCTTAATAGATTCAGCAGATGGATTCTTAGGTGCTTCATTTTGGACTATTGATAATTTAATCATCGGTGCTTGGACAGTTTTACCTTTGGTAGTTGTTTCTTATGGAGTAGGTCTGGCAGTAGAGTTTGTATTCGCAATCATCAAGGGTCACGAAGTAGAAGAAGGCTATTTGGTAACAGGTATGTTAGTGCCATTAATTGTTCCTGTGGATATTCCGTTATGGATGTTAGCAGTTGCTGTTATTTTTGGTGTGGTTATAGGAAAAGAAGTGTTTGGAGGAACAGGAATGAATATTCTTAATCCAGCATTAACTATTCGTGCATTCTTATTCTTTGCATATCCTACATGGATGTCTGGAGATAAAGTTTGGGTGCATGGCGCAGTAGAAAGAGACCAAGCCATTGCGGCAGGTCAAAACTTAGATGCTATCTCTGGTGAAACTTTATTGGGAGCTTATGCACAAAATAGTTCACTAGCAGGAATAGATTATTGGGACATGTTTTGGGGCATTATACCAGGTTCTGTTGGTGAAACTTCAAAATTTCTAATTATAATAGGAGCCTTATTTTTAATCTTTACTAAGATAGGAAGTTGGAGAATTATGCTAAGTACAGTAATTGGTGCTTTAGTGATGGGCTTAATCTTTAATGGTGTTGTAGATGCAGGATGGATTGGTGAAGCAAGTAAGTTTTACGGACTTATGAGTGTGCCTTTTTGGCAACATCTAATTATTGGAAGTATTTTATTCGGTGCCGTTTATATGGCAACAGACCCAGTAACTGCTGCCCAAACAAATAAAGGAAAATGGATATATGGTTTCTTAATCGGATTTATATCGATTATGATTCGTGTATTCAATCCGGCATATCCAGAAGGTGTATTCTTAGCCATTTTATTAATGAATGTCTTTGCACCAACAATTGACCATTATGTGGTACAAGGAAATGTGAAGAAAAGAATGAAGCGTTTAAAAGTTAAAACTGCTTAATAATGGAAAATAGAACAGATAAAAATTCATACACCATAATATTTGCGATTGCAATGGTGTTGGTTGTAGGATCATTATTAGCCTTCTTAGCATCCTCTTTAAAACCAAGAATTAGTGAAAATCAAAGGTTAGAAAAACAGCAGAATATTCTTTATGCCATGGGTATAAACGATAATGATGAAACAAGTGCTGTTTTTATTTCTACAGATAAGGCACCTGAGGCTTTTAATGCAAATGTAGATGATCAAATAGTGATAACGATAGATGCTAATGGTAAGGTGTTGAAAAAGCAAACGCGCGATGAGTATTTTGAAGAAACTAAGCAAGAACCTTATTTAATTGATGTTAAAAAACAACAGGCTAGTGCTAAAAATGGTGGAGAACGAAAATTACCTTTGTTTGTTGGGAAAAACAAAGAAGGAAAAACAGTTTACGTGGCACCAATTTATGGTAAAGGCTTATGGGATGCAATTTGGGGTTATGTAGCAATGGATGAAAATATGGTTGTTCAAGGTGCTTATTTTGATCACAAAGGCGAAACACCAGGTTTAGGCGCTAACATTAAGCAGCGTTATTTTATGGATGATTTTTATGGTGAACATTTACTTACTGAGAATGGTGCTTTCAAAGGCATAACAGTAGCAAAAGGAAATGCAGATCCTAAAAATAAAGACAAAACAGACAATGAGGTAGATGCCATTGCTGGTGCTACAATTACAGGTGACGGGGTTTCAGCTATGATTAAAAGCGATTTAAAACTTTACAAGCCTTATTTTGATAATTTAAAAACTAAGTAAATACTATGGGACTTCTTTCAAAAAAAGACACTAAGTTAATTACAGACCCATTAGCGGATAACAACCCGATTACTATTCAGGTACTTGGTATATGTTCTGCGTTAGCTATTACTGCGGAGCTCGAAGCATCTATTGTAATGTCTATTTCAGTATTATTTGTAATGGGTGTTGGTAACGTTGTTATCTCATTAATGCGAAATATTATTCCTTCAAAAATTAGAATTATTGCACAATTAATTGTTGTGGCAACGCTTGTAATTATTGTGGATTTAGTACTTAAGGCTTTTGCTTATGAATTGAGTAAAACCCTTTCGGTATTTGTTGGGCTTATTATTACTAACTGTATTATTATGGGACGTTTTGAAGCTTTTGCACTAGGTAACGGTCCATGGAGATCATTTTTAGATGGTATCGGTAATGCATTGGGTTATGCAGTTATATTAGTTATAGTTGGTTTCTTTAGAGAACTATTGGGTTCTGGTACTTTATTGGGCATTCCTGTTTTAGGAGATCCAATTGAAAAAACGGGATTGTACAGTATTGGATATGAGAATAATGGTTTTATGTTATTATCACCAATGGCACTTATTGTGGTGGGAATCATTATTTGGGTACAACGTAGTAGAAACAAAGCATTAATCGAAGACTAATCAGTATACAGTTTGCAATCACAGTAAACAGTAATAAACTGAAAACTAAAATAATATGGAACATATAGAATTATTTTTTAAATCGATATTTATAGATAATATGGTGTTTGCTACATTCTTAGGAATGTGTTCTTACCTTGCTGTATCTAAAAAAGTGTCAACTGCAGTTGGTTTAGGTGCTGCTGTAATTTTTGTATTGGCAATTACAGTACCTTTAAATTGGTTGTTAGATCAATATATATTGCAGCCTGGAGCGTTATCTTGGTTGGGCGAAGAATACGCAAGTTACGATTTAAGTTTCCTATCATTTATCATGTTTATTGCTACAATTGCAACAATGGTACAATTGGTTGAAATTATAGTCGAAAAATTTTCACCTTCATTGTACAATTCTTTAGGAATATTTTTACCATTAATTGCAGTAAACTGTGCGATTTTAGGGGGATCATTATTTATGCAGTCTAGAGAAATTGCAACTTTGGGGCTGGCACTAAACTATGGAATAGGTTCAGGAATTGGTTGGTTTTTAGCCATTTTGGCAATTGCCGCCATCAGAGAAAAAATTAGATATAGTAATGTGCCACCTGCATTAAGAGGTTTAGGTATTACGTTTATTATAACAGGATTAATGGCCATTGGATTTATGAGTTTTGGCGGTATGTTAACAGGTGGTGACGAAGAAGCAAAGTCTGAAGATAAATCAGCTACTATTGAAGTAATTAAAGAAAATATTGAAAAAGAAGAAGCTAAACTTAAGTCTGATGATTTAGAGTTAGCTGAAAATACAAACAAGTAATTGATGAGTATGATGATATTAGCCGCAAGTACAATCGGAACTATAATAGCAACTGTTGGTGCCTTTTTATTGGTAACTCTATTGCTCGTAGCCTTATTATTATTCGTTAAACAAAAACTGTCACCATCGGGTCCTGTTAAGATTTTAATAAATGGGGAACGCGAAATAGAAGTCGCTTCAGGTGGAACTTTACTCTCAACTTTAGGAAGTAATAAAGTGTTTTTGCCATCTGCCTGTGGTGGTGGTGGAACATGTATTCAATGCGAGTGTCATGTATTATCAGGAGGTGGTGAAGCTTTGCCGACAGAGACACCCCACTTTTCAAGAAAAGAGCTGGCGGAAGGAGCTCGTTTATCGTGCCAAGTAAAAGTAAAGCAAGACATGGAAATTACCATTCCTGAAGAAGTATTCGGTATCAAGAAATGGGAGGCAACTGTTGTACGTAACTATAACGTAGCATCGTTCATTAAGGAATTTGTTGTTGAAATACCTGAGGATATGGGCTACAAAGCTGGTGGATATATTCAGATCGAAATACCTCCATGCGAAATAAAATATTCTGATATTGATATTACGGCGCATCCAGAAGAGCATGAAACGCCAGATAAGTTTCAAGCAGAATGGGATAAGTTTGGTCTTTGGCCTTTAGTAATGAAGAATACCGAAACTGTAGAAAGAGCGTATTCAATGGCATCTTACCCAGCTGAAGGGCGCGAAATCATGCTTAACGTACGTATTGCAACTCCGCCATGGGATAGAGCAAAAAATCAATGGATGAATGTAAATCCGGGTGTGGCATCGTCATATATATTTGCACAGAAACCAGGTGATAAAGTGATTATTTCTGGACCTTATGGTGAGTTCTTCATCAATGAGTCAGAAAGTGAAATGCTTTATGTTGGTGGTGGTGCTGGTATGGCACCAATGCGTTCGCATTTATATCACTTATTCAAAACCATTAAAACGGGTCGTAAAGTAACCTATTGGTATGGTGGACGTTCCAAACGCGAATTATTCTATATAGAACACTTTAGAGAATTAGAAAAAGACTTCCCTAACTTTAAATTCTATATGGCACTTTCTGAGCCATTAGAAGAGGATAATTGGAAAGTTAAGAAAGATATTAATGATGAAGAGGGTGACGGATTTGTTGGGTTTATTCACAATTGTGTTATAGATAATTACTTAAATCATCACGAAGCGCCAGAAGATATAGAATTATATTTTTGTGGTCCACCACTAATGAACCAAGCTGTTCAGAAAATGGGAGAAGACTTCGGTATTCCTGATGAGCACATTAGGTTTGATGACTTTGGTGGATAAAATTACCGCTATATAGTAGATACATTAAAGAAAGTTAGAGCCAATATTTTGATATATTGGCTTTTTTATTTTATACCATTTCTCTAATGCTATCTAGTCTCTCAAATTTAAAGATAGTAGAACAATCCATTACATCTTTCATATTATCTAATTGACAAAGTGTGGAAACAACCTCAGATAAACCATTAAATAAGATGGATTTATCCTTATGGTTGTCTGGTTTGTGGCAGAAATATTTTCCAAGTCTATAACCGCAACCTTTTAAAAAAGCCGCTTCTATTCTAAGAAGTTCTAAAGGTGTGTATCCGTTGAACCGTCTTCCTAAATTCTGATGTACTAAACCAATGTAGTTCAACCTAACGGAACCATGGATGTCTGTCATGTGTTTCCAGCTATCGTTATTGTCTAAGATATTACCAACTGCGCATTGAGTGCAATCTTCTGGATTTAAAGTATTGTTATGGAATGCTGTATAGAGCTTATTTACGGCATTATTGAATCGATTTGAAGCTATCATCTTTATGATTTTTAAGACCATTAAGATAATAAAAAAGATTGTAATTGACTAAATATTAAGGTTTTGTGAATGGAATAATTATTTAGTAGCACTTATTAGTAGAAAGGGATAACTAATTTTTAAGGCTAAAATTCCCTACAGTCACGTTACCATCAATGAACTCGACTCTAAACCAATAATCATTACTTGGCATCACGACATTATTAAACCTGCCATCCCAACGTAGTCCATTAGAAGGATTAAGCTCAGCTATAAGTTTACCGTATCTATCAAAAATCCGTATAGATTTATAAGTGTTTTCAGTTAAACCTTTAACCTGCCAATAATCGTTTACACCATCATCATTTGGGGTTATAAATTTAGGGTATCCAATAAGGTGCAAAGATTTTGATATGGCTGGATAACATTGGTCAATATCTCTAACGTATACGGTTTGCATTCCAGACTCCACATTAAAAAAGCTATATTCATTTGAGTTGCCAAAATAAGCGATATCATCCAGAGAAAATTCATAACTGCCGTCACCTTCCATGACAATTTTTACAGTATTATTATTGTAATCTAAATCAGTAATGATAGTTTGAAATTCTGGTTCTGGAATTTGCGTAACAGTAAATGTTTTGGAATTAGAACATTCAATACCATTTTGGGTGTTATAAGCATTTAGGGTATAAGTACCTTCTGTATTTGTTGTAAATTCTTGAAGCGTAGATAAAACTTCTCCATTACTGTTTAACCATTCAAACCTATCATTGCTTGGATCCCCGAAAAGTGTAAAACCTTCTGTAGGGCAAAATGTATAACTATCGTTAATTTCTACTATTGGGGTGTCATTTACAACAAGATTTATTGAACCAATCCCAGAACATGCGAAGCCAGGTTCCACAAATTTCACCCAAATGGTAGTTGAGGGGGAAAGCAGCGCAGCACGTATATTATTTTGGCTGGTCTGCGCATCAAATAGTGTTGGATAAAACTCTAAGGAAGTACCAGAAGAAATAGCAATTTCATTTCTGATATGGTCAATAATATCAGTAATGGTGAAATAACCTTGCTCATCGCCGACGATTTGATCCGAATCTTCACATACGTAATAATCAGAAATAATGATAGGGCTGACATAAATTGCATTAAGAAAAAAAGAGGTAAAGACACCACAGTCATTATCATTTACAACCTTTACAAAAACTTCCTGATTAGGTTCTATATTTGTATAACTATCTGGATTTGTAATAGGATTTATATGCTGTTCCGCATTTTCTAGAGTTTCAAAAAAGAAAAGTTGCTCCTCCAGATCAGGGTCAGTTATCACTTCCTTTATATCATTTAAATTAAATATCGAGATTCCATCAAAGTCTACATCGCATTGTACCAATTCCTGATTTTGAATTAATTCTGGCAGCTCAAATATTTCAATAGTCTTATTTGTGGTTATAGGTCTATTGTTTACCGTAATAGTTACTGTGACGTCATATATTCCACTTTCTGAATAGCTATAGTTAGGTGATATTTCATTCGATGTGTTACCATCTCCAAAATCCCATTGCGCAGCAGTTATAGGGGCATAAGTATCAACTTCAAAAGCCAGTTCTTCATTTAAACAAGTGTCTTCGTTTAAGATTCGGGTTCTAAAATAGGATTGGATAAAGTTCGGCAAGCCCAATCTGGATAAATTTTGATTAAGATCAATACTATTATGAGTATAAGAAGATGCAAACCCGACTTCATTGGGGTTGTTTACTGCACCAAGAAAGTTCAACCCATTACCTTCATTTTGCGACACAGCCCTATATATCTTTCCACTTTTAGCGAGCTGGATACTACCGGGAATTAAGCCGTCAACCTGCTCGTGTAACAATGAGCTATTGCCAGATACATCAGTAAATTCAGCATTATATTGATATAGAAAAGAACGTTTTTCAGAATCTTCTACAATACCTCCTGTGTCTGGACTAAAATCACCTTGCCTAATAAGTGTTGCGTACAACTTTTTAGAATCGCTAGAAAATTCTACACCGTAAGCAGACACAATTTCAAAAAAGGTAAATGAGGTTAAAACATTTATCCTATTACTTAAAAATCCAGTTCCGTTATCAAAATCAAAAAGTGAAATATGTTTGTCTAGGCTAGTTGGGCGGATATTAGTAATAGCCAATCTTGATCCATCAGGCGAATACTTCATAATACCTTGCGTAATTCCTTCATAAAATAAACCATCAGAAATTACAGGGTTTTCTATCACACCATTAGTATTAATTTTATAATTGTAAAACGATGTATAAATGTCGTTCTCGTTTTTTCTTGTGGTCATCAACCAAATGGATTCACCATCGGCATGATGTACCGCAGTGAGCTTACCAACATCAGTTGATTCCAATACAGGAATATTAAAATTGGTCACTTCGCCTAAGCCATTATTTAGGGACATATCAATAATTGCATAGAACAGCCCATTTGGTGCTACGGTAAAAAGATAGTAGATGTCGTTTAATCCATAAATAGGAATGATAATGGAATTTTGCGCAGAATTTTGGTCTCCAAAAACGTTGTCCCCATTAACCATAATGTTATGACTGTTATTCCAAATGGTTTTACCATTTGTATAGAATAGAAGGTTTCCATCAATATCAGAAATACTTGAACAACCTGCTGGCGTAGCCATATTAGAATTCGTAAGTACACTAGGATTTTCTTGAGAAGCAAAATTTAATCCAGAAAGTTCACCAAAATACCAGTTTTCAGTTTCGGCATTTTGAGACAATAGCGTAGCAGTACTAAAAAATATACATATGAGAATACATGCCTTTTTTAGGATAAAGGGTTGTTGGTATGTCGTTAAAATATTCAAAACTATTCAGTTAATATATTTTTATTAAACTAACTAGTAAGCTCAATTTAGTAAAATTACCGATTATCTCTTAAATGCCATAAATTTTAAGATTAATTGTTAAAGTGATACATGGCAATAATTATGCCCAATCTTTATATTTATAAAAATCAGTAATACTAATGTTAAAGTGCAGCGAATGAGGGTAGGTACAAATAAAAAGTATTTCTTTTCCGATATAAAAGAAAAGATAGTAAAAACTTATTTATACTCCATGATCAAAAATATAGCTGTGGTCTCACCAATATTTAAAACCTCATGTGTTGATACTCGATCATTACTAAAGCTATAACCTGTCGGCACATCTACTTCTCTTGTACCAGAAGTATCAGTTATTCTAAATGTCCCGCCAGAAAGTGTGTAGCCAAAATGTGGATTGTGATAATGCTTTTCGTGACCAACACCTGGCTTAAAAGTACACTTGAGTACTCTTAGGTTTTGCTTTTCCTCCAAAACTTCGCAAACAGCTTTACCTTTCCATCCTGCTTCGAGAGGGTCGGGTAAACTATTTTTCTTTTCACACCCTAATGAAAAAAGCAAAACGTGAATCAGTATTATGTATATAAATTCAGTTCTCATGTAATGCTAAAGTTACATAAATTCAAATTCTGTATAACAAATCTTTAATTTTTTTCGTTTTAGAGTTTATGAAGAAAGTACTACTAATTTTATTAATATGTCTTGCAGCAATAGCTTTGGCATTTCAATTTAAACCTGTGAAAAATGCCATAGACACCGTTAAGGCAATTGTTGAAACACCGACTTTAATTAATAAAGATAGCCTTAAGATAAAATCTCGAGTTAACATTCCTGAAGGATATAGACGAGCCAAGTATCCCAAAGGAAGTTTTGAAGATTATCTTAGAAACTATAAGCTAAAGCCCTTTGGAAATAAGATTATTAACTACGATAATTCAGAATATTTTTGGCAGGGCGGACACATTGGAGTTTTAGAAATTCCTGTGCCTAAAAACGGATTGCAACAATGTGCAGATGCATTAATAAGGGTTAGAAGTGAATACCTTTGGAACAGTAATAGAAAAGATGAAATAGGTTTCAACTTTACCTCTGGACATTATTGTTCTTGGAAAAAATATGCCGAAGGCTACCGTCCCAAAATCAATGGTAGTAAAGTTTCATTTCATAAAACTGCTTCAGTAAATCATTCAAAAGAAAATTTCTATAAATACTTGAATCTTATTTATATGTATTCTGGTACACTTTCACTTTATAACGAGCTCAAATCTTTAAAAGCCAAAGATCTAAAAATCGGTGATATGCTCATTAAAGGAGGAAGTCCAGGGCATATAGTAATGCTTTGTGATGAAGTTATAAATGATAAAGGCGAAAAGCTGTTTTTGTTATTTCAGGGCAATACTCCAGCACAAAGTGTACACCTAGTGAAGAATCTAAAGGATTCCGATATTTCTCCTTGGTATAAATTAGAAGATAACGCTGTGGTGCCTGTTTCAAATTACACGTTCGGTAGTGCAAAGTTTGTACGATTTAAGTGATTTTTTGTTGTTCCTGCAAAGGCAGTAATCTACTTTCCGTTTATAAAGCAATGTTGTATTTTTGTGTGAATTAAAGTTTACTGTTGAAGTCTATCTTGAGCGCAGTCTAAACACTATATGAGCAAAGCACTAACACCCCAAGAAGTACATAATCTTGCCATGAACCATGTTGGTAAGGATTTAGAAGCTCGTGGTTTTGAGTTTATTGCTATAAATAGTAAGCTTAAGCGCCATCCTCAATTTGTTTGTATCGATAAGAATAATCAATACTATTTTGTAATAGTGAGAGCTGTGATTTTACCTGAGAATCCAAACAATTACGATGTAATTTGGATGGAGACATTCAAAAAGCATGCCTTTGAAAAAGATGCAAAAGTGTTGTATGCTGGTGTTGGTCTAGGTAATCCAAAAGGAGAAGATTTACCTATTTACCTAAACGAAGAATATTTGATTGAATATAATGGTATTCAAGTTATCGAAATGAATTTAAATTAATCTTCAGACTGATAAAGTCTCATTGAGCAAAAATCGAAATATAGTCAAAGTCAAAAATATATAGCATGAGAAAATCAATGTTTTTATTCCTGATAGCAATAGTATGCACGTGCTGCAAGGAAGACAAAAAACAACCAGAATTAACAAAACTGTCAGGTCCGGTTTTTGGCACGAGTTTCAATATTCAGTACTATTCTGAAGAAGGTGCTAATTACAAGAAACAATTTGATAGTCTATTTGCAGTAGTTAATCAATCACTTTCCACATACATTCCAGATTCTGATATTTCTAGGCTAAATAGAAATGAAGATGTAGAAGTAGACCACCATTTTAAACGCGTGTTTAAGACCTCAAAGGAAGTTTATAGAACCACAGAAGGGGTGTTTGATCCCACAATAGGTAATGTAGTCAATGCTTGGAGTTTTGGTGCTGAAAAAAATAAATTCCTTACCGATAGTACAGCAATTGATAGCCTTATGCAATATGTAGGGTTAAACCGTGTGGGTTTGGTTGGCAATAGATTAAAAAAACCAAAAGAATCGTACATAGAATTTAATGCTATAGCCAAAGGTTATGGTTTAGATGTTATTGCTGAGTTTTTGGAAAACAAAGAAATAGAAAATTATTTGATCGAAATTGGTGGCGAGGTTAGGGTTAAGGGTAAAAATGTAGAAAAGAAATCACCTTGGCGCGTCGGTTTGGACGAACCTCGTTTCGATGGGCAACATTCTGTTTATAAAGCCATAACTCTAAAAGATGAAGCTATGGCAACTTCTGGTACATATAGGAAATTTAAAACAGATGAAAAGGGTAATCGTTATGCGCATATCATCAATACAAAAACTGGATATCCTACAAAAACCAATGTATTAAGTGTATCTGTAATAGCTGAAGATTGTATGACTGCTGATGCTTATGCAACAGCATTTCAAGCCATGGGAATCGAAAATGTGACATATTTTCTTCAATCACATCCAGAACTGAAAGCCTTTATAATTTTTGAAAATGATAAACAAGAAATTGAAACATTGAATTTAAATAACTTTCCTGAGTAAATATATGTGACCTTTCTAAATATGCTGTGTCTTTTTTATTTGTAAACTACTGGAATAATCTCTCCTTTGGCTAAACGATATTTATCAATATCATTATTACTAAGTTGAGATGTATAGTCAACTTCCTCAACCTTAAAACCAATGGAGCGAAGCTTATCAAAATAATCCCTTCCATAGACTCTAACATGGTCGTATTGTCCAAATATTTTTGCACGTTCAGACTTGTCTGTTATTGTATCATCTTCAAAGGTAGCTTCTCGATTCATATCTTGAGGAATCTGAAAAATACCATAACCACCAGATTTCATAACACGGTATAACTCTTGCATGGCTTTAGTGTCATTTGGTATATGCTCTAAAACATGATTGCAAAGTATAACATCATAAGTATTGTCATTAAAAGGAAGGTTACAAATATCAGCCTTTACATCTGCAATTGGTGATAACAAATCTGTTGTTGTATAATCTAGATGTTTTAGTTTTCTAAACCGTTTCAAAAAACACTGCTCTGGCGCAAAATGAAGTACTTTCAAATTTTCTGAAAAAAAGTCGGTCTCATTTTTAAGATACAACCAAAGTAATCTGTGGCGCTCCAGAGATAATGTTGAGGGTGATAATATATTTGGTCGTTGTTTGCCGTATCCATAAGGTAAAAAGATTCTAAAGCTTTTACCATCAATAGGGTCGGTGTAGTTTTTACCCCTTAGAAAAAGTTCTAGTATTGGCCTGACCAAATAGCTTAACCGAATAAGTAAAGGTCTTGGTAAGAGATTAAGAAAAAATTTGAATAGAGATTTCATTTTAAAGCACTAAAGCTTTTTGTCTGAACTTATCCTCTTCATCTGAAGTTATTCCCAAAGCTTCATGCACATAGGCAAACGTCGAAAGAATTTCTGGCTGACCATCTACAATAGCTATATCATGCTCAAAATGGACGCTTGGTTTTCCGTCTTGTGTCACAATGGTCCAACCATCTTTTAATTGCTTCACTTTATGGGTTCCCATATTTATCATAGGCTCAATAGCAACGACCATACCTTCTATAAATTTTTTCCCTCTTCCACGTCTACCATAATTTGGCATTTCAGGGTCTTCGTGCATTTTACGACCGATACCATGGCCTACTAACTCTCTTACAACACCGTAACCATGAGATTCACAATATTGCTGTATGGCATAACCCACGTCTCCTACACGGTTACCGATTCGTAATTTATCAATACCGATATATAGAGATTCTTTAGTGGTTTTCATTAATTTTTTGGTATCCTCATCAACATTACCTATTTCGAATGTATAAGCATGGTCACCATAAAAGCCATTCATCAAAGCACCACAATCAATAGAAACAATATCTCCATCTTTCAGCGAAATATCAGTTGGCAAACCATGTACCACAGCTTCATTAACACTGCAAAGTAAGGTAGAAGGGCAATCGTACAAGCCTTTAAATCCTGGCACAGCTCCATGATCTCTTATAAAAGTTTCTGCAATAGTATCTAAATGATTAGTTGTAACTCCTTCCTTAACTTCTTTCGCTAGCATGCCTAAGGTCTTAGATACAACTAAGGCACTTTGGCGCATTAATTCAATTTCCTCTTTGGTTTTTACAATAATCATAGCTCTAAGTTTAATTGGCAAAGATAGATAATTATAACAATTTTAAAATATTATAGAAACATGATAAATAACAGTTTTTTTGTATTTTTTACGAGGTAAGTTTGCAACCTAAAATCTATAAAAAATGTACAAAGTAGTTAGCGCAGAAGACGCAGTAAAAGTTATAAAATCTAATGATAAAATATATATACAAGCAGCAGCAGCAGCCCCAAAATCCTTGATAAAAGCCATGTCCGCTAGACATGAAGAATTAAGAAATGTTGAGATTTGTCAGTTGCATACTGAGGGAGAAGCACCATATGCAGATGTTAAACTAAAAGACAGTTTTCATGTAAATTCCTTTTTTATTGGTAAAAACGTTAGACATACCTTAAAAGCTGGCAATGGATCTTACACACCTGTATTTTTAAGTGAAGTGCCACGTTTGTTTAAGGAGAATATTATTGATTTAGATGTAGTTTTAATTCATGTTTCTATTCCAGATCAACATGGTTATTGCTCACTGGGAGTTTCTGTAGAAGCGACACTGGCTGCGATTGATAACGCTACAACAGTAATTGCACAAATCAACAAAAATATGCCGCGTACTCATGGAGCAGGTATCATTCACCATACAGAAATTGATTACTTTGTTGAGTGTGATGATGAAATTCCAACTATGGAAATGTCTGTTCCATCTGAAGTTGAAAGTAAAATAGGTGATTATGTAGCTAGCTTAATTGAAGATAGAAGTACATTGCAAATGGGTATTGGTTCTATACCAAATGCAGTTTTAACAAGATTGACAAATCACAAGGATTTAGGTTTACATACTGAGATGTTTTCTGATGGTGTTATAGATTTAATTTTAAGTGATGTTATTAACGGTAACTATAAAAAAATTAATAGAGGAAGAGCCTTAACCACTTTTTTAATAGGCTCTAAACGTTTGTATGACTACGTTGATGATAATCCTTTTGTAGAAATGCGCGCGTCAAATTACACAAATAATACGGCTTACATAAAGCAAAATCCAAGAATGGTAGCTATCAATTCTGCTATTGAAATTGATGTCACTGGTCAGGTTTGTGCAGATTCTATTGGTTCTAGTATGTACTCTGGTGTAGGAGGTCAAATGGATTTTATCCGTGGCGCATCATTGAGCAAAGGCGGTAAAGCGATTATTGCATTACCTTCCATAACTCGAAAGGGAATAAGTAGAATAGTACCTGTTTTAAAAACGGGAGCTGGAGTTGTAACAACGAGAGCTCACGTCCACTACGTTGTAACTGAATATGGTATTGCTAATCTATTTGGAAAAACCATAAAAGAACGTGTCAAAGCCCTTGTAGAAATAGCACACCCTGATCATAGAGAAGAGATTAATAAGGCTTATTTTGAAATGATTTAATGAAAATATAGTATTAAAACTGCCACCATTTTTTCTTGACATTTTTGATATCTGGTTTTTCATTGGTAATGATTTGGTAGACTTCTCCCCAACCAAGAATACCCCCAATGTTTCTATCGTCAATAAAAAGATCTGCATGAATTTTTCGACTTCTAGTATAATCGAATTTTTCTTCTGGGAAGCTTGCATTCACAGCATAAAATTCAATACCGTTTTCTTTACAGAAATCAACGGCCTCTCGTAGTTTTGTGCCGCTTCTGTAGGTCCAAAGTATAAGTCTATGACCATCTTGTTGTAAGCGTTGTAAGGTTTCGAAAGCAAAAATGCGAGTCTTTCCAATTTTTGGATATGCATCTTCAACAATGGTACCGTCAAAATCTACAGCTATTATTAATCTATCCTGAAAATTCATACTATCAATTCAATTATGGGGCAAAGGTACAACTTTAACAAGTTTACACAAGACTATGTTGTGTCATAGCTTCTGGTTGTGGAATGCCAATTAATTTTAAGATTGTTGGTGCAATATCCCCAAGAATTCCATCCTTTATCTCTTTTAAATCTTTATCAATTAAAATAATAGGAACAGGATTGGTCGTATGAGCAGTGTGGGGCGAACCGTCTGGATTAATCATGGTTTCGCAATTCCCATGATCTGCTATTAAAATAGTTGTGTAGTCATTATTTAACGCTTCGGTAACTACACTTTTTACACACTCATCAACGGCTTCACAGGCTTTAATCGCAGCTTCCATAACACCTGTATGGCCAACCATATCTCCGTTGGCAAAATTAAGGCATACAAAATCCACTTCTCCTTTTTGTAATTCTGGAAGTAAAGCATCTCGTAACCCAAAGGCACTCATTTCTGGTTTTAAATCGTATGTCGCAACTTTTGGTGAGTTTCTCAATATTCTTGTTTCACCTTCAAAGGGGTCTTCTTGACCTCCTGAAAAGAAAAACGTTACATGTGGATATTTTTCCGTCTCAGCAATCCTAATTTGCTTTTTATTGTGTTTTTCTAAAACTTCCCCAAGGGTTTCGGACAAATTGTCTTTGTTGAAAACTACCTTAATACCATTAAAATTGTCATCATAATTAGTCATGGTAACATAATATAAGTTAAGCTTATGCATGTTATACTCATGGAAATCTTCCTGTGACAAGGCTTGGGTCAGTTGTCTTCCTCGATCTGTTCTAAAGTTGAAAAATATAACAACATCTTCTTCCTTTATTTTTGCTGTTGGTTCGTTATCATTACCAACGATTACTAAAGGCTTTATAAACTCATCGGTAATATCATCTTCGTAACTTTGCTGTATAGATTTTAAAACATTTTGGGTTTGCTCACCTTCACCTTTAACAATGGCATCATAAGCTAATTTTACACGTTCCCAACGTTTATCTCTATCCATAGCGTAATAACGACCAGTAACGGTTGCAAGTTTTCCAGTAGTTTTATTCAAATGGTCTTCCAATTCAGAAATAAAACCATATCCAGACTTTGGATCTACATCTCTTCCGTCCGTAAAAGCATGGACAAATACGTTTTCTAATTCATAATCATTGGCGGCATCTAGCAACCCAAAAAGATGATTTAAGTGTGAATGCACACCGCCATCACTTACCAAACCTATTAAATGAATGTTTTTATTTTGGCTCTTTGCATATTGAAAAGCATCTTTTAATACGAGCTCTTCTTGAAGTGTTTTATTTTTTACAGCAAGGTTTATCTTTACTAAATCTTGATATACAATTCTCCCAGCTCCTAAATTCATGTGGCCGACTTCACTATTTCCCATTTGTCCTTCCGGTAGTCCTACGTGTAATCCATCTGTGCGTAAACTAGCACTAGGATATTTTGTGTAAAGCGAATCTATAAATGGTGTTTGGGCATTATCTATAGCAGAAACTTTAGGGTCTGGTGATTTTCCCCAACCATCTAAAATCATTAAAACAACCTTTTTGTTCATGTTAAATTAATTTAGTTATCAAAGATAAGAGAATAGTGTAACAATTTTAATGCTTAAAATTTTACCTATTATTTGTGTTTTAAGTATTGATAATCCGCATGTTATGTTGAAATGGATTTTTGTGAAAGTGTTAACATATTTGTTTCTTAAACGTTAAATGTATGTTATATAACATTTTTTAGTGTAACACTTTGAAGATTATGTCGTCTCTTTAATATATCAAAAAAACAAATCAATTAAATTTAAAATTCTTTCATCATGAGAAAATCAGCAGTAATTTTAGCCTTAGCATTGGGCTTTTCAATTAGTAATTTAAATGCGACAAACGATATTATAGCTCCAGAAACTAACGAAGTGACTGTTAAAACAGTAGAGGTTAGTCCTTTATGCAAAGCCATAGCAACAGGTAACGTTGAAGAGGTAAACAAGCTTATTAAGGCAGGTGCAGATGTTAATGCTAAATCTAATGGCATGCAACCCATACATTATGCTGCTAAGTATAATCGGGTAGATGTACTTAAAATTTTAATAACTGCAGGTGCAGATGTTCATTCGTATTGTGACAAAGGTATTTCCGCCTTAAGACATGCAGAAAGATCTAATGCTAAAGAAGCGGCACAGTTTTTGAAAAGATTTAAAAGAAAAAGAGTCTAATTAAAGACAATTATTTGAGTTAGTTAATTGTAAAAAGCGTCTTAATTTAAGACGCTTTTTTGTATCTATAATTCTCAATAGCTTCCCTGATTTTTTCTATTCGATTTTCTGGATCTGGATGTGTGCTTTGGAATTCTGGTACACGATTAGGGCCGGCTGCAGCTTTTAAAATTTCCATTACTCCAATCATCTCTTCAGGATTATAACCAGCTTCAATCATAAATTGTACCCCAAGTTCATCACTCTCTAATTCATCACCTCTGCCATTTTTTAGGAGTTGACCTTGTCCCATTTGCTGTGCTACACCTCCCATATCTATGGCAGAACTTCCCATGGCTAAAACTTTCCAAAAGTTAGCATTAGTTATACGTTCGTTAGAATGTTTCCCTAAAACATGACCTATTTCATGACCCAGTACTCCTGCGAGTTGATCTTTGTTTTCTAATTTTGAAAATAAAGCATAGGTAATAAAAATTTGACCACCAGGTAACGCAAATGCATTAATGGTATTTTGGTCTGCCAATAAATGAAAATCATATTTATATGGTGTCGCTTTTGCAATGCTACTGTTAACTAACTTGTTTCCCACATTATCAACCAACGCTTGGTATTCATTATTTGGGTGCAAACCTCCATGTTGCTGTGCCATGCCAGGCGCGCTCTGTAGACCAATAGCTATTTCTTCTTGTGGAGACAATGAAATAGCCTGTTTTTTGCCAGTGTAGGGATTGATCTCTTCTTGGCTGCACTTTCTTAGATATGCAAACGCAGCAATAGCGATAAAGATAAAAATCCGGACTTTAAAGTTACCTCTTCTCATAATGATTATCTTAGTTGGCTAAAGTTACAAAAGTTTAAAATAATTTTTGTTGAAAAATTAATGGTTTTACCTTTAAATTTTTAATTCTACTTTTATAATGATAAAAACTAGTTATGGATTATCAGTTTAAAATTTTACCAAACAATAATTTAGAAATCATTATTCCTTTAGTCTTTGAGTTAAATGAAGGTAAAGTAAGCCAAACAGTTTTAAAATCGCGTTTTGATGAGATGCAACATCAAAATTATGAATGTGTAGTAATCTTTTATAGAGATGAAGTCATAGGTGTTACTGGTTTATGGTTTTGTACCCGACATTATGCAGGTAAATCAGTAGAATTAGATCATGTTTATATAAAGCCTAAACACAGAAATAAAGGATTGGGAAAACAATTTATGGATTGGATCTATACCTATGTTAAAGAAAAAGATTGTAATTCTATGGAGTTAAATACCTATGTGCAAAATTATCCTTCACATAAATTTTACCATAACGAAGGCTACGAAATTTTGGGTTATCATTTCTATAGAAACATTTAAACTCATTTCAAAAATCCTAAATCAGAATTTGTTGGCAATTCATAAGGAGTTTTATTATATTCAAATATTCTAGCGTCTAACTTTCCTCTTAGCGTAAGGTTATTTTCTTTGACTTCTATCCAGCTTCCTTCTCGCAAACCAACAACTGGTTGTGTGTTAAAAGCATGAAACTCCTTAATTCGTGTTTCCCTCGTTTCGCCCATGTGCGTACTATTTGGGTTTGGATCTAAATAATGTGGATTGATATTGAAAGGCACTAAACCGAGCGTTTTAAAACTTGGAGGATATACAATGGGCATATCATTGGTGGTGTTTATGGTTAATCCGCAAATATTACTACCAGCACTTGTGCCTAGATAGGGTGTTCCGTTTGCAATAGCCTCTTTTATGGAAACCAAAACATCGTTTTTATATAATTGGTTGACTAAAACAAAGGTGTTGCCGCCACCCGTAAAAATACCTTGGGCATTTTCAATAGCTTCCTTTGGGTTTTCAAATTCATGTAGGCCTTTTACGGTTTTACCAATAGAGTTAAAGGCCTTGGCTGCAATTTTAGCATAAGCATTGTGAGAAATGCCGCCAGGTCTGGCGTAAGGCACAAACAAGATTTCTTCTGCGGATTTAAAATGAATTTTAAGCTCTTCTAAAAGATATTCTAAATATCCACTACCGTGAATAGTTGAGGTGCTAGCAATTATAATTGATTTCAAGATATAATATTTTTTGTAAAAATAATTATTACAAATGATATGTCTCGAAATGATTTAACAAAGATTTATCAGGGATTTCTTATGAAATTTAAAGAATATAGACGAACTTTATAAGTCAATAAAAACCAACATGAAAAAAATCGCATTTATTTTACTTAGCTTTTTTGCTCTTAACATTTATGGGCAGGATATTGAAAGAACATCCATCAAGGGTAAAATAATTGTTACTGCAGAGGATAAAGAAGGAGTAACGGTTTACAATACGTCTTCTAATAAGGGAACTGTTACAGACGAGAAGGGAGAGTTTAATATTATGGTTGCCGTTAATGATATTGTAGAGTTTGGCGCACTACAGTTTCAGGATTTTACAGTTACAATTACGAAAGATATTATAAAATCTAAAAATCTGACTGTTATCCTTGTAGAAGAGGTCAACAAATTAGATGAAGTGGTTATTTTACCATTCGGATTAACAGGTAATTTAGGTGCGGATTTAGAAAATGTTAGAACCTATAATGTGAGTTTAGATGATGTATATTTTGGCTTAGACCATATTGAAGACTTCAATTTTTCACCAGATTTTAAAACTAAGGCAGATAATTTAGCTTTTAACGAATATAATCCGAGAGTTGAAAATATGCTTAATGTGGTTAATCTTGCAGGTTTTATCGTAAGCCAAGTTGTAGATGTTGATAAAAATGGCGCAAAAACCGCAGTTGAAAAAACACCATTTAAAGAAGCGTTAGATAAGTATAGTATTAATTATATTCATGCCAATTTCAATATTCCTTTAGATCAAGTAGAAGCTTTTATTGATTATGTCGAAGAACAAGGTGTTAAAGAAGAACTGCTTAAAGAAGATAAGGAAATGCAGTTTTTGGAGCGCATCACAGAGTTGAGTAAATCCTTCCTAAAAGAAATACGTGAAAAAGACTAACCTAATATGCGGTCTTGTTGCGTTATTATCCGTCTTTTTGTCCCAAGCTCAGCGTAAAGGGCTTAAAGGACAACTTGTTGCAGATGGTGACATTGAGGGCATTCATATATTAAACAAAACGGCACTAAAATATGCCATCTCTAATGAAGACGGTAGTTTTTTAATTATCGCTAAAACTTCAGATACCTTATTTATTTCTGGTTTAAAGTACCAATCCAAAGAAGTGATAATCACTCAGTCAATGGTGAATTCAGGCAATTTTTCAGTACAACTTATTGAGAAAATTAACGAACTAGATGAAGTCATTGTTGGCAAAATTTTAACAGGAAGTTTAGAATCTGATCTCGAAAACTCAGATGCAAAAACAGAAGTTAATTTCTATGATCTTGGTATTCCTGGCAATACAAATTTACCATTAACACAGAATGAAAGAAAGCTATTTGATGCAGATGGAGGGCCTAGTATTATTTCAGTGTCTGGTGGTCCTTTTGGTGGTGGGCTAGGAGTAAATTTTCATAAGTTGCTCAATAAAATCAGCGGTAGAACAAAAAAGCTTCAAAAAATTGTAGAGTTAGATGATCGTGATAAATGCATTAATAGATTGCGAAGGGATTATGAACCTATTATTTTTGAAAAGGATACATTAGCAGAGGATTTGCGAAACGAGTATTTTTTATTTTGCCAAGAGGACGAAAGCTTTCTTGCGCTATGTAAAGAAAAAAACGAAATAAAGCTTCTTGAATATTTGAAACAAAAATTAACGGTCTATAGAGAAAACAGAAAAACTGAAGATAAAAATTAACTTTGGAATACTTCTTGGACTTAGCAAAATATCATAGAATTTAAAAGATGAAGTTATTAAAACTCACAATAATATTTTTAATACTGCCTGTATTGCTTTCAAATACCAAAGAACACGAATATTATGTTAGCGTTACTAAAATTGAATATGCTAAGAAACAGCAATCGCTCCAAATCATAAGCCAAATATTCATTGATGACTTTGAGGCATTATTACGCAAGCGTTACGATGAAAATATAACGTTGGCACCAGACAGTGATAGCAGGATTATTAATACTTACATGGAACGTTATTTGTCTGATAAACTAAACATCAAAGTCAATGGAAGCATTTTAAATTTCAATTTTATTGGTAAAGAATACAAAGATGACATTACGTATTGTTACTTAGAGATAGAGGATATTTCCAATATCAAATCCATAGAGGTTATCAACCGCGCATTGTTTGATTTGTTTCCAGAACAGCAGAATATTGTAAGACTCAAAATGCTAGGGGAGAATAGAAGTTTTTTACTCGTTCCAGATAATGATAAATGCATGTTAAACTTTAATTAAAAATCTGTTAAAGCCCGCTAAATACTTATTTTAGGCATCATTTTTAAAAAACATTAGTTATAATGAAGATATTAAAGTATGCAATTGGTGCTCTATTGTTTATTTCCGCAAGTACTTATGCCCAAAACGAGATAGAGCCCGAACGTAAACCTGGTCATACTAACCAAAACAAATTCAAGCAGTTATATGATGAGTTTGCAACGCCAAATATGTTTAGAACAGGTTCAGGTGCTCCCGGACCGGCATATTATCAGCAACAGGCTGACTACAAAATGGACATTGAGATTGATGATGTAAATGCTAAGTTATATGGTAATGAAACTATTACTTATACTAATAATTCGCCTGACGAATTAAAATATCTTTGGGTTCAGTTAGACCAAAATATGCGTGCTAAAGACTCAAAAACTCCCCTAATTAGCAGCTCAGGTATTAGTCCAGCTGCGTCAGCTTCTAGAGCAGCAAGAACCTACCTAAAGGAACGCTTTGATGGAGGCTTCAATATTGAACATGTTAAAGATGTAAACAGTAAAGATTTGCCTTATATGATTAATCGCACAATGATGCGTGTAGAATTGCCCAAGGCAATGAAGACAGGAGATAAATTTTCATTCAAAATTAAATGGTGGTACAATATTAATGACCATGTTAAAGACGGTGGACGTTCTGGTTACGAGTACTTTAAGGAGAATGACAATAGAATATATGTTATGGCGCAGTTCTATCCTCGCATGGCTGTTTATAATGATGTTGAGGGTTGGCAGAATTCTCAGTTTTGGGGAAGAGACGAGTTTGCATTGCCTTTTGGGGATTTTGATGTTAATATAACCGTACCTGCAGATCACATTCTTGATGGTACAGGTTATCTCACAAATAGAGATGAGGTGTTTACCAAAGACATGATGAAACGTTACAATAAAGCTAAAAAATCTTATGATGAGCCAGTAATGATTGTTACCCAAGAAGAGGCTGAGAAAACCGAAAAAGCCAAGAGTAGTAAGAAAAAGACTTGGAAACTTTCTGCACAGATGGTACGTGATTTTGGTTTTGCCACATCTCGTAAGTTTATTTGGGATATGATGGCAGTAAAGATTGGAGATAAAGACGTTATGGCTGTATCCATGTATTCTAAGGAAGGAAACCCTTTGTGGGAACAATGGTCTACCAGAACAGTAGCCAGTACACTTAAGTCTTATTCTCGTATGACATTTGATTACCCTTATCATAAGGCAATATCTGTACATGCGCCCATGGGAATGGAGTATCCTATGATCTGCTATAATTTTGGTCGCCCAGACAAAGAAGGTAACTATTCCGATAGAACTAAATACGGAATGATTAGTGTTATTATTCATGAGGTAGGTCATAATTTCTTTCCTATGATTGTTAATAGTGATGAACGTCAGTGGACTTGGATGGATGAAGGTTTAAACACATTTGTACAATATGTTGCAGAGCAAGATTTTGGAGAATGGAATCCAACAGCATTGTCTCCTGGACATGATAAATATCCTTCTCGTAGAGGACCTGCCAAAAATATTGTGAGATATATGGGCGGAAATCAAGATTATATTGCACCTATTATGACCAAAGGTTTAAACACGTATCAGTTTGGTAGTAATGCCTATAGTAAGCCAGCAACAGGGTTGAATATTCTGAGGGAAACCATTATGGGGCGCGAACTTTTTGACTATTCGTTTAGAGAATATGCTAACCGTTGGATGTTTAAGCACCCAACACCAGAAGATTTTTTCCGTACCATGGAAGATGCTTCTGCAGTTGATTTAGATTGGTTTTGGAGAGGTTGGTTTTACACCACAGATTACACAGACATTGGTATTAAAGAAGTTAAAAAGTATGCTGTTACTAATAAACCTAACGAAAACGGAAAGAAATTAGCCGAACGCTATAATATGGATCCGAATGCTTTGGTTTATTTTATAGGTGAAGGAGAGGAAGGTTATGATGAAGCCATGAAAAATGGTACGTCAGTCGAAGATTTGCCTACGGTGAAAGAATACATTATGGATAACTTTACTCCAGAGCAGCAAAAAAACATGAAGAAATCGCCTAAATATTTTTATCAGGTCACTTTTGATAAACCGGGTGGTTTGGTAATGCCTTTGATTGTTCAGTATGAATATGCAGATGGCTCTAAAGAAAAAGTGACTTACCCTGCACAGATTTGGAGATTTAATGATAAAGAAGTAAGCAGAGCTGTTGCGAGTGAAAAGGAAATAGTGTCCATCACTGTAGATCCAGATTTAGAAACTGCAGATGTAGATACATCTAATAATGCTTGGCCAAGAGAAACTAAAGAAAGTGACTTTAATAAGTTTAAGAATAAAGTAAAAAACTAATTGAGGAGGTTAGTTTTATAATATTTAAGCCGATTTTAACGAGTCGGCTTTTTTAATGAAATCATTTTGTGAATGTCTTTGATGGATCATAAAATGTTTAGTTGAATTAATGCTCAACCTAGCGTTGTCTCGCTTCAAGTTAATTCATATAATATTAGCATATATATTTTACAAACTAACTATATTTGCACTGTGATGCAACAACCTATATTATTATTTATTGGTGGTACCGAAATTGTATTTATACTATTTATAGTAGTATTGGTTTTTGGTGCTGATAAACTTCCAGAAATTGCCCGTGGACTTGGTAAGGGTATGCGGACACTTAAAGATGCCACTAACGATATTAAACATGAAGTCACTAAAAGTGCCAAAGAAGCTAATATTGTTGATACCAATGTTACTAAAGACATTCAGCAAGAAATCAATAAAGTTAAAGATGATGTTGAAGATTTCTCTGGCTCAGTAAAACGAAACATGTAATTTATTTTTTTCTACTTATTGTCAAACCATCACGTATAGGCAAGACAACAGTTTCAACACGATTGTCATTTTTAAGTAAAGTGTTATATTCTAAAACGGCCTTGGTTGATTTATCCTTTTCATCTAGAGGTTCTATAACTTTACCATGCCATAACACATTATCAGATAGAATAATACCACCAGACTTTAATTTATCTATTACAAGATGAAAATAATTACTGTAGTTAGGCTTGTCTGCGTCTATAAAAACCAAATCAAAAGTTTCATTTATCGTAGGAATGATATCTAAGGCATTACCCGTATGCTGAATAATTTGATGTCCAAATCCAGATTTGTCAAAATATCTTCGTTGGAAATCAACCAACTCTTCGTTAACATCTATAGTATAAAGTTGCCCATTTTCAGCCAAACCCTCTGCCAAACAAATCGTAGAATAGCCAGTAAAAGTTCCTAATTCTAAAATAGCTTTTGGTTTGATAAGTTTAGAAATCATGCTTAGCACTCTGCCTTGATAAGGTCCGCTGAGCATTATAGGCTGTAATACTTTTTGATATGTTTCTCTAGTAAGCTGTTGCAATAACTCTGGCTCTTGCTCAGAATGTGTAACAATGTATTGGTCTAATTTTTCTGGCAAAAAATACATTATGATAATATTCTTTCAACTAGTTTATCCTTAGCATTTTGGTCATCTCCACACAACCATTGTATAACATTATCTTCCCAGATAGCATTGCGTTCAGTTTCTGTAATAATATCTCTTTCTATGGCAAGATCTAAAATTTTCCCAGGATAAGAAGATTGTTTTTCGCTCTCCATTTCGCCTAAAGGATAAGGATCATCTAATCCCATTAATACTTGTTTGGAAGTCTGGTTTTTTATGAGAAGTTCTAGACCACCGGTATCATGTACCAAAGTATCAAAGAAGATGTTTTTATGACCTACAGCTTTTCTGGGGTGTTTTTTATCTTCAAATAAATCTGGTCGTCCATCAAAACCTTGTATACGTCTCCCTAAGTTGATTTGTGCTAATTGTCCACCATGTGCAAAACAAACACGCATGTTTTTGTATTTTTCGTAATAACCATTAAGCGTTAAAAAATGGTAAGCATCAGCGCATTGTGCTAACATCCAAATTAAATGAAAACGCCAAGATGTATTTTCGAGCTTTATAAATTTTTCCCCATCATAAGGATGAATTTCCACAGCAAGATTATACTTGTCTGCCAACTCGAAAATCGGTTCGTTTTCTTCATCAAAAATACAGCGCCACGTACCAATTGTATCCATGTAATGTGTTGGTAGACATAAAAGTTGTAAACCCAACTCTTCAACGCAACGCTCAATTTCCCAACAAGCTCCTCTTACAAATCCTGGGTGTACAACAAAACCACAGGTAAACTTACTTGGGTTATCGTTTTGAATACGCGCATTAAAATCATTTTGAAATCGCAATGCTTGCTTCATCTCTTCTAAGCGCAGACCATTACCATAGAGTTGAGACAGATTTAAAACAACTGCATGATCTATTTTAAAATGCTCCATCCAAGCTAATTTTTCGTTCAAGAAAAAACTAGAGTCAGTTATTGGTCGGTTCCAATCTTTTTGAAGCATAAATTTTCTGTCCTTATCTACCCAAAAAATCCCTTTATCTCTCATAAAGTCTGGTATTTCTTCAGGATAGGGAAGAAGGTGAGAGTGGCCGTTTATTCTAAGTTTGCGTTTTTCCATGTATCTGTCATTGAGAGGCTTTTGCCGTGGCAATCTGTTTAATTTAAATATTTTTTAGATTCTTCGCTTTGCTCTGAATGACAAAACGTTAATCTATTTGCACTTTCTTAGGCGGTTGCATTACTTTACCACAATTAGGACAGCTTCGCTTGTCTTTGTCACCATAATACTTATCAAAAATGGCTGGCATATCCGTTTCAATATTATCTAGAGTGAAGTCTTCCTCATATAATTTAGTGGTACAGTTTTCACAGAACCAAAGCAATGCATCTTGCACACCTTTTTCTCTTGGATATTCTATAACAAGACCAACTGTATTAGCACCACGCTGCGGTGAATGCGGAACCTTTGGCGGTAATAAGAATATTTCACCCTCCTTTATATGAATATCTTTTGGAGTGCCTTTGTCAATCACTTTTAATACAATATCACCTTCAACCTGATAGAAAAATTCTGGTGTTTCATTATAATGGTAATCTTTTCTGCTATTGGGGCCACCAACGACCATAACAATAAAATCACCGTCTTTCCAAACTACTTTATTACCCACGGGTGGTTTTAGCAAATGACGATTTTCTTCAATCCAAGCTTTGAAGTTAACGGGTGGATATACTTTACTCATGGTTTAATATTTTAATTCCCCTTAAAGTTACAAACTTTTTGTTCGTCCACCATCAACAGGAAGATTAATTCCGTTAATATATGCGGCTCGTGCGCTTGATAAAAACGTAATAGCATCAGCTGTTTCTTCGGGTTTTGCGAAACGTTTAGCAGGTACCGCACTTTTCATTGCGTTTGCAGCTTCTTCTTCAGATTTCCCAGTCTTAACAGATTTATTTTTAATAATTTGACTTAGACGCTCAGTACCAGTAGCACCAGGCAGTACATTGTTTACGGTAATACCAAATTGACCTAGTTCATTGGCTAGAGTTTTACTCCAGTTGGCTACAGCTCCGCGAATCGTATTACTAACTCCAAGACCATCTAAAGGTTGCTTAACAGAGGTTGAAATGACATTGATTATTCTTCCGTAGTTTTCACTTTTCATAAATGGTACGATTGACTGTGCCAAAACATGGTTGCACTTTAGGTGCTGTGTAAATGCAGATTCAAACGCTTCAATTTTAGCTGAAAAGATAGGGCCGCCAGCTGGCCCACCTGTATTGTTGATCAGTATATGAAAACCGTGATTGTTTTTAATATAAGCCTCAACTTTTGCTTTTAACTCTCTAGGATTGGAGAAATCTGCAACGATGTAATCGTGATTACGTTGTTGTGGCAGTTCAGAAAGTGTGGCTTTTAGCTTATCTTCATTTCTAGCAATTAAAGTCACTATCGACCCTTCTTCTGCCAATGCCAAGGCTGTTGCTTTACCTATACCTGCAGTACTTCCACAGACTAAGGCATATTTATTGTTGAGTTCAAAATTCATTTATCTTGCTAGTTTAAAGCTGTTGAGAATTTTATCTCCTACTTCAATATATTGGTTGTATTCAGCATCTGAAGAAGAAAATGTGAGCGCATAGCCTTTTTGATTGTAAGTGATAATAATTTGTTTGAATTTTAATATCATCCCATTGCCAAAATCAGCTGACCATACAATAGCTACGGCATCTTGCCCATCGACTTTAATGTTTTGGTTGGATATGATTTCTGCACTTGGAATCTGCATAGAAATTTGATCTATTGATTTTTTAGCATAAACTTCTACATCCATGTCATTGCCACCCAAATCTTCAGTATTAAGGTTGATGTTTTCTCTAAATAGATCTTCTTTTTGTGATGCTTCATCTGCCAGTAGAAGAAATTGAATGCTTGGCTGAGGCTTTTGGTCGCTAGATACCCAATCCTTAGGATAACTTATGGCGTATTCTTCTTGCTCTAATGTTTTCCAGCCTTCTTGTCCAAAAAGTGCTGTGCTAATAAATAGTAAAGCTAATGCTGTGATTTTAGTTTTCATGATATTTAGGTTTTAATACTTTATACATACATTTTTAGGTTCGGTAAAAAAGCGTAAGGCTTCAAAGCCTCCTTCCCTACCAACACCTGAAGCTTTAACACCACCAAAAGGGGTTCGCAAATCTCGCATCATCCATGTGTTTACCCAGACAATGCCTGCCTGTAGTTGATTGCTCATACGCATGGTACGTTTTAAATTGTTGGTCCATAATGTTGCAGATAGGCCATATTTAACTTTATTAGCCATTTGCAGAACTTCATCTTCGGTATTAAAGGGCATAATGGTGACGACAGGGCCAAAAATTTCTTCTTGGTTAACGCGGCATTCATCATTTGGTACTTCGATAACCGTTGGTTCTAGATAGTAACCATTTTCATAACCTTTTATATTAACTTCATTTCCACCACAGAGTACTGTTCCGTTTTCATCTTTGGCGATAGCAATATAATCTTTCACTTTTTCTAAATGTGGTTTTGATACCAAAGCTCCAATATTGGTATCGGGTTGAGACGGATGACCCACCTTAAGCTGCTTCACTTTTTCAACAAAATCGTTTTTGAATTTATCATAAATTGAAACTTCCACGAAAATGCGACTTCCACACAAACATATTTGTCCCTGATTAGCAAAAGATGAACGAACTGTTGTCTCTAACATATCATTATAATCACAATCGGCAAAAATGATATTTGGGTTTTTTCCACCCAGCTCTAAAGATAGCTTTTTAAACATTGGTGCAGCTATCTTAGCGATATGTGCTCCGGTTGATGTGCCACCTGTAAAACTAATGGCTTTAATGTCTGGATGTTCTATAATCGCTTGTCCCGTGGTTGTTCCTAAACCATGAACAATATTTAAAACACCTTTGGGCAGACCGGCTTTATTACAGATTTCTCCAAGCAAATATGCTGTCATTGGAGTAACTTCACTTGGTTTTGCAACCACACAGTTTCCCGCTGCCAATGCTGGCGCAATTTTCCATGTAAAAAGATAGAGCGGAAGATTCCAAGGGCTAATACAGCCTACAATACCAATGGGTTGACGTAAGGTATAATTGATAGCATTTTGCCCAACACTTTCATGACTTTCACTCGCAAACTGTGTTATAGCGTTGCCAAAAAATCTAAAGTTACTAGCTGCTCTTGGGATGTCAACTGACTTTGCTAAAGTAACCGGTTTGCCATTGTCTTTGCTTTCAGCTTTAGCAAAACGGTCTAAATTTTCCTCCAGTAATTCTGAAATCTTTATGAGGATACGACTACGTTCTTCTAAAGTTGTATTAGACCACAGCCTAAAGGCTGATTTGGCAGCTTGATATGCTTGCTCTACATCTTCTTTGGATGAATTTGGAATTTTGCCGTAAACTTCTCCGTTTGATGGGTTATGGTTATCTATCCAATGGTCATGGATTGGGTTTTGGTAATCTCCGTTTATGTAGTTTTTAATGTTCATTTTTTATAATGCATCGCAATGAAAGATAAACAAGATACCTTTTTTGAGAAGTTCTTTCTTTTTTCCCTGAAAATAAGCATTAAGTTCATTATTATATTTAGTGAAATCTTCTTCAAAGGATTTTATTTTTTCTGAAATTTCTGCTCTGTGTTCTAATAAATCGGAATCATCATTCCATGTAATTAATATTAAGCTGCAGTTTTCAGCATATTTTTCGTTGTAAATTGAAGTTGATTTTGGCTTAGTTGTTTTAATAATTTTAAACTTTTCTGGTGATAGTTCAAAAAGTCTATCAGTATTTCCAAAATCCACAAATTCATTAATTCTTATCCGCAAATAATCTTTTAGTTTAATCTGAGTTTTAAAATCATTATTTGTAAAATCCAAAATAGTGCTTCCTATATTTATTGTTACAATGTGTGAGTATAATGCTATCTCATCCTTAACCACAAAATTTTTAAAACTAGCATCAAATTCATTATTAAATTTTTTATAAGTATATAAATAAAAATAACCGTTTATAGTCTCTCCTTTCTCTGATTGAAGATTTAAATGAAAACGATATGCATATCCAGCATCAGCAAATAAACTGAAAGATAACATTAGAAGTATTACTGATAAGAATTTTTTCATATCTAAGATTTTTTGTAAGCCATCACTTTAATTTCAATTACCAAATCTGGATGCGGTAACTGATGCACGGCAACTGTTGTTCTGGTTGGCCCTGATTCCTTATCAAAAAACTCTGCATAAGCTTTATTGTAATCTGCAAAGTCATTCATGTTTACCAAAAAAGAGGTGACATCTACAACATCTTTTAAAGAGGCTCCGACTTTAGCTAAATTCTTATTTATATTTTTTAAAACTTCTTGGGTTTGGGTGTAGGCATTTAGTTTTTTAGTTCCCATTTCGTCAATAATGTCAACACCTGCAATAGTGTTATCTGATCTGCGTGAGCTAGTGCCCGAAACAAAAATGAAATCGCCTACTTGTTTAATGTGTGGGTAAGCTCCTCTTGGTGTTACTTCGGTTCCCTTACCTGTTTTTTCGGTAGATGGAGAAGCAGAAATTTTATTCTTTTTGTTATTCATAATATTATCTCAATCTGGCAACTCTGTCGTCTTCTAAAATTGCTTCAGTTTCTGTTTTTACTTTGTCTAAAATTACTGCAATGTCGTCATTTATGGAAATGACACCATCTGATAGCATATTTAAAATGGCTTTATCTTGTGCTCTTCCTCGTAACATCGCTTGTCTATACCCAATATGCTCATTAAAGGTAACCAAACTATACTTTGAAGAGTAGTCTTCTGGGAATGCTTTTTCAAGAGCCATTTCGATTTTTCGTTTTTCTTGAAATATAGCCTGTCCGACATGGTCTTTCATTTCATGAAAATTATCAATGGCTAAATCAGCTATGGCATCCGTATCTTTCTTTCTGGCTTTTTCGTATTCGGTAAATATCATTTCCCAGCTTGCCTCACCGTTAAGTAAATTTCTTTCATATTGATCTAAAACAGCATCAAATTCTACAACGTCTTCAAAAGAAGCATTCATACCTTGACCATAAAAAGGTACAATGGCATGAGCAGAATCTCCCATTAACAGTGTATTGCCTTTATAATGCCATGGTGAACATTTTACGGTTCCCAGTGGTGCTGTTGGGTTTTCAAAAAAGTCTTCAACGAGATTTGGCATTAATGCCAAGGCATCTGGAAATTCTTTCTGAAAAAATTCAGTTACAATTTCTGGTGTTGCGAGATTGTTGAAATTGTATTCTCCTTCGTCGTAACTTAGAAACAATGTTACGGTGAAACTACCGTCCAAGTTTGGTAGTGCAATGACCATAAAGTCTCCACGAGGCCATATATGAAGCGCATTTTTATATGTTTTATAGCCACCATCTTCTGCTGGTAAAATACTTAGCTCTTTATAACCGTGAGTTAACCAGTCTTGCGAGAAGCTAAATAAAAACTTCTTTTCTAGATAATAGCTTTTGCGTAATGCAGAACCTGCTCCATCTGTAGCGATGATACAATCTGCATCTTCAATAAATTCATCTTCGGTATGGTAGTCTTTGAATAACGCAGTGGTTTTTTCAAAATCTACAGACTTACATTTTTTATTAAAATGGATTTTTACATTTTCGTGTTTTTCTGCTTCAGTTAGTAACAATCCATTGAGTTCACCTCTTGAGATGGAATTAATGTATTCGTGCTCACGACCACTATAGTTAGATAAAAATGTATTGCCTTCTTTGTCATGAAGCATTCGTCCATTCATAGGAATACACAATGCTTTTACTTTGTCTTCAATTCCGACAAGTTTCATGGCTTTATTTCCACGATCTGAAAATGCTAAATTAATGGATCTGCCTGCAGAAATATCTGTACGTCGCAAATCTGGTCGCATTTCATAAACAGTGACATTATAGCCGCGTTGTCCTAATCGTAGTGCTAGTAGGCTACCGCAAAGACCTGCTCCGATTATTAGTATGTTTTGTTGTTTATGTTCCATTTTTGTTATTCTTGACTTTGCAGAAATCTATTTTAGATTGTGGTGTTCTGCCTTTGAAATAATGACAGCTTAGTTTAATATTTCTTTCATTTTCTCAACCATAAGATAAACATCTTCAAACGAATTGTACAAGGGTACTGGTGCACATCTAATGACATCGGGCTCTCTCCAATCACTTATTACCCCAGATTCAGTTAGTTTATCATGCAAAGTTTTATCAGCATTTAATACTTGAATGGATAATTGACAGCCACGTTCGTCTGGATTTTCTGGTGTAATGATTCTTATGACATCTTCTCCTAACTCCTTTAATAAAAACTCAAAATAACCTGTTAGCTTTTTCGATTTTCTTAAGAGTTTCTCCATGCCCACTTCATTGAACATATCTAAAGATGCTTTTATGGCAGCCATAGATAAAATAGGGGGATTACTCAATTGCCAACCTTCAGCTCCAGGCAGTACATCAAATTCGTGGCGCATATTAAAACGTGTTTCTTTGTTGTGACTCCACCATCCTGTAAATCGGTTTAAACTTTTATCGTAAGCGTGTCGCTCGTGTACAAAACAACCAGACAAACTCCCTGGTCCAGAATTTAGATACTTATATGTACACCAAACAGCAAAATCTGCACCAGAATTATGCAAATCTAGATTGACATTTCCAGCACCGTGAGCACAATCAAAACCAACTATACAGTTATGTTTATGCCCTAATTTTGTAATTCGTTTTAGATCGAAGAATTGCCCTGTATAATAGTTGACTCCCCCAATCATTATTAAAGCAATTTCATCACCTTGAACATCTAGTATTTGCTCTAAATCTTCGTAACGTAACAATTCTTCGTCTTCTCTAGGTTTCCAGAGTATTAAACCTTCTTTGTCATCATAACCATGATGACGTAATTGAGATTCAACAGCATATTTATCAGATGGAAATGCATCACTTTCAATGACTATTTTGTAGCGTTCTTTGGTTGGTTGATAGAAGGAAGCCATCATAAAATGAAGATTCGCCGTCAACGAATTCATGGTTACAACTTCAATAGGTTTGGCACCGACTAATTTTGCGGTGCTTTCGGTAAGGAATTCGTGATAAGGTAACCAAGGGTTTTTAGCATCTGTGTGGCCTTCTACACCTAAATTTGCCCAATCTTCCAGTTCTTGATTTATATAGGCTTTTGTTGATTTAGGCTGTAATCCTAACGAGTTACCACATAGATAAATCAATGCATTTCCATGTTTGTCCTTTGGAATATGAAATTGTTGTCTGTAGCTTGATAATTCGTCTAATGTATCTTGTTGTTTGGCGTAATCTAGACCAAGTTTATAGTCGGACAATGTGAGATTGATTTTAGGTTTGTAACAAAAATAAGGATTTAAAGCGTAGGATTAAAGGTGTTTCTTAAACCATAATAATTTTAGTTATCTTTAGGGAAACGAAGTTTAATTTAAAATATTCCTGCTTCCACAGGAAATAGATATGGGAAAGACAAAAGAATATAATAATGGTGATGTAACCGTAGTTTGGGAAGCCGAAAAGTGCATTCATTCAGCAATCTGTGTTAAAAATTCACCTCAGGTATTTCAACCAAAAGATAGACCTTGGATAAAAATTGATGCGGCATCTACAGAAGAAATTGTTGAAACGGTAAAGAAATGTCCATCAGGTGCTTTGAGTTACTATATGACCAATGAAGACGATAAGACCTCTCAATCTTTAGAGACTAAAGTTGAGGTGTTAGAAAATGGACCGCTTTTGGTTTACGGCACTTTAAAAGTGACGCATAAAGACGGCAATGAAGAAACCAAAAACCGAACAACAGCATTTTGTAGATGTGGAGCTTCACAGAATAAACCTTATTGTGATGGGGCACACGTAAAGAAGGACTTTAGAGGGTAATGAGATATTGCTTTTCAGCAGCATTAATTCAACTAAATTATTCTTATTTCACCTTTGGTTTATAAAAATGAGTTTCACAAAAAAAGCACTTTAACTCGTGAGGTAAAGTGCTCGAATATATATAGGCGCACAAGGCGGAAAATGTAAGCTATACGTTTTAGGTCGAAATGACATACGTGAAACTCACACTATAGATCACAAAAGTAATGCCAAAAATTAAATTTAGTGTTACTCTAATGTTATGCTAACATCTGTAAAGTTTAAATTCCAGTTGCCATCATCTTTTTTGTGGTCAATTGCGATTTTAATGCCATTAAAATCTTTATAGTTTTCGAAGGTGTTGGCTAATGATGGTTCTGCTGAATTTCCTTGTCTAAACACCCATTCTTTAATCATGTAATTTCCATCATAATAAATATCATAAGCATCACCTGGGGTATAACCTCCTTCGTTTGGGTAGGTTATGGTAATCATGTCTAACTGTTCTTTGTTAATTGGTGATTCTGCTTTTTCAGGCTCTGAGATTGTAGCAGATGTATCCCAAACTAATTGAAATGGTACCAATAGCCAAAACTTGTCATTAATAAAGCCTCTGTCCACCCTAATATGTGTGCTATCCATTTGGCTTCTAATATATTCTACAGAAGTCTCACCAGCCGTCATTTTTATTTTATCTTGCTTAGGGTTCCATACCCATGATCTGCCTTTTTCTTTTATGGTATCTCTATCGACTTTAAAAGTGAACTTTACTTCCGATACATTTTTCCAATGTTCGTAACCATGTGCATTTGCTATTTTTTCGGCAATGGTTAATTCATTTTTTTCTTCATCAATTACGATGTCTTCCTTTTCGGATTTACAAGCTGAGACTAATAGCAAGCAAATCAAACCGAGATATAATGACTTCATATTAAAAAGTTGTTTTAAATTACATGCAAAATTAACCAAGGATGGAAGAGCGCGCTAATTATTTCAAGGTAAATAAAGATACTTGGAATAAAAAAGTAGATATACATGCCAAAAGCAAGATGTATAAAATGGAGGCTTTCAAAGCTGGAGAAACGTCTTTAATGCCTTACGAATTAAAGGCGCTTGGTAATGTTAGCGGAAAATCGTTATTGCATCTCCAATGCCATTTTGGACAAGATACCTTGAGTTGGAGTAGAATGGGGGCAAAGTGTGTTGGTGTAGACCTAAGCGATGAAGGTATAAAACTTGCTAAACAATTAAATGCCGAATTAAAGCTTGACGCTGATTTTATATGCTGTAACGTATTAGATACATCACAGTATGTTCCACAAAATTTTGATATTATTTATACGAGTTATGGTGTTATTGGCTGGTTGCCAGATTTAAAACCTTGGGCAAAAATGATTTCAGAACGTCTTAAACCAGGTGGTGTGTTTTACATCGTTGAGTTTCACCCTATTCTATGGATGTTTGATTATGTTAATGGCAAGCCAAAAATGAAATACCATTACAATCAAGAAGAAGTTATTTATGATGAGTATGAAGGAACGTATGCCAACCAATCGTCAAAAATGGTAAGCAAGGAATATGGTTGGAATCATGGTTTAAGCGAAGTTGTCAATGCACTTATTGAAGCCGGATTGCAAGTAGAATACTTAAATGAATATGACGAAAGCCCCTACGATGTATTTCCTGATTTACTACAGCAGGAAAATGGCATGTTTAAGATGAAAAATCAGTTGTTTCCTATGATTTTTGAGATAAAGGCATGTAAATTATAGGAGACCTGTTAGGTTTAAAAACCTGATAGGTCTAATAGTCAATGCTTTTCTTCATCCTTTAACAACTCGGGAAACTTAGCTTTAAAACGATTTAGCCTTGGAATAGAAACCGCTCTAACATAGCTTTGGTTCGGGTTGCGTTTTTCAAAATCTTGATGATACGCTTCGCCTTTATAAAACTTTTGAAACGGATATACTTCTGCAGCAATTTTAGCATCTAATTTTTTAGCCAGTGCGGCTTTTTTCTCTTCAATGATTTTCTTTTGCTCATCGTTTTGATAAAAAATAATGGAGCGGTATTGAGAACCTCTATCTGGCCCTTGTCCATTAACTTGTGTAGGGTTTTGAGAGCCGAAATAGACGTCAACTAAAGTGGCAAAGCTCACAACTTCTGGGTCGTAAATAACCTCTACAGCTTCTGCATGGCCTGTGCTACCTGTATTGCTTTTCTCGTAAGTAATATCATCAGTATGTCCGCCAGCATAACCATTAATCACTTCGTCAACACCTTTGACACTTTCGTAAATGGCTTCAACACACCAAAAACAACCACTCGCAAAATAAGCTCTTGCTTTTCCGTCCTCTAAAGGAACAACAACAGGTTCTGCTTCAATAACTTCTTTTTGCTTTGGATTGGTTTGTGCCTGGTTGTGGCAACTAAAAAATAATGCAATACTAAACATGTATAATATTTTTTTCATTCTATCTTGAATTAAAATCAGGCTTATTAATTAAACTCTTGATGTTTGTATTTTTTCACTTTTCTAATAGACGTATAAAAATACAATTCCTTAAATTAAATTTATAAATAGAGTTTTGGCTCAGTTGAAAACGAGGATATACAATCTCCTAATATTAAACCATAATAGGCTTGAAACACGAAAAATTAGAGGTCAAATTTTAACAATTCAAATTCAAAATTTAAGGTTTAAGCCATGTTTGTTTTTTCTTGAATCGAGCAAAGATAAAAAAACAGTGAAATTCAATTTAAGGCACTTTTTAGCCATTTTAAGCCGCTTTTGGGTTTTTAACAATTGTTGATAATTATCACCTTCAATTCCTAAAAACCTTTTATAAAGCGTCATAAAATCGTATATTTGTTAGTATTCAATGATGATGCAATAGTGTCATTTTTTTTTTTAAAATAGCTTAAAATATTTAAGTCAGAGTTGTGAATAATAAAAGCGTTGAATGGTCGTCGTTTAATTACGGAACCAAATTAAAAATTAAGAAATAGTCTAAAATCATTTAATATAATGAGCGAAAAAAGAGAAGAATTTAATAAGGATAATTATTCCGCAGATAGTATACAGGCCTTGGAAGGCATGGAGCACGTAAGAATGCGTCCATCGATGTATATTGGTGATGTTGGTACACGCGGTTTGCATCACTTGGTATATGAGGTTGTAGATAACTCTATTGATGAAGCGCTTGCTGGACATTGCGATAATATTACAGTGACCATAAATGAAGATAATTCTATCACTACAGAAGATGATGGGCGTGGTATACCGGTTGATCTTCACAAAAAAGAAGGAGTTTCTGCCTTAGAAGTCGTAATGACAAAAATTGGTGCAGGTGGTAAGTTTGATAAAGATTCTTATAAGGTTTCTGGTGGTTTGCACGGTGTTGGTGTAAGTTGTGTTAATGCTTTGTCCGAACATCTTAAAGCGACCGTTTTTAGAGAAGGTAAAATTTATGAGCAAGAATACGAACGTGGTAAAACTATGTATCCTGTTAAAGTTGTTGGCGAAACTGATAAGAGAGGAACTACAGTAACTTTTAAGCCAGATCCAACTATTTTTACCCAAACCTTAGAATATAACTACGATACTTTAGCAAGTCGATTACGTGAATTGGCTTACCTAAATAAAGGTATTACCATACATTTAGTAGACAAGCGTCACAAGAAAGACGACGGCGAATTTGAAGGAGAAACATTTCATTCTGAAGAAGGACTTAAAGAATTCATAAAATTTTTAGATGGTAACAGAGAACCTTTAATGAAAGACGTTATTGCTTTTGAAGGTGAAAAAAACGGTGTGCCAGTTGAGGTAGCTATGGTGTACAATACCTCTTACGCCGAGAACTTACATTCGTACGTAAATAATATTAATACGCACGAAGGTGGTACGCATCTTTCTGGTTTTCGTCGTGGATTAACACATACTTTAAAGAAGTATGCTGATGGTTCTGGGATGTTAGACAAGTTAAAGTTTGATATTTCTGGTGATGATTTTCGCGAAGGTTTAACGGCCATTGTTTCTGTAAAAGTACAAGAACCACAATTTGAAGGACAAACCAAAACGAAATTGGGTAACAGAGAAGTTTCGGCATCTGTATCGCAAGCCGTTTCTGAAATGTTGACGGATTATTTAGAAGAGCATCCAGATGATGCCAAAACCATTGTTCAGAAAGTGATTTTAGCAGCACAAGCGCGTCATGCAGCGCAGAAAGCTCGTGAAATGGTGCAACGTAAAACTGTAATGAGTATAGGAGGTTTGCCTGGTAAATTGTCCGATTGCTCTGAGCAAGATCCTTCTAAATGCGAGGTATTTCTTGTTGAGGGAGATTCTGCAGGTGGTACAGCAAAGCAGGGTAGAGATAGAGCATTTCAAGCCATTTTACCATTAAGGGGTAAAATTCTTAATGTTGAGAAAGCCATGCAGCACAAAGTGTTTGAGAACGAAGAAATCAAAAATATCTTTACTGCACTTGGTGTAACTATAGGTACTGAGGAAGATCCAAGAGCTTTAAATCTATCAAAACTAAGATACCATAAAGTAGTGATTATGTGTGATGCTGATATTGACGGAAGTCACATCGCAACACTAATCTTAACCTTCTTCTTTAGGTATATGAAAGCATTAGTTGAGAATGGTCATATTTATATAGCAACACCACCTTTATATTTAGTTAAAAAAGGAGCAAAGAAACAGTATGCATGGAGCGATAAAGAACGTGATGAAATTGTAGCTGATTTTGGTGAAAGTTCTAAAATTCAGCGTTATAAAGGTCTTGGTGAAATGAATGCAGAACAACTTTGGGATACCACAATGAACCCTGAGTTTAGGACGATGCGTTTAGTGCAAATAGACAATGGAGTAGAGGCAGATCGTATTTTTTCTATGTTAATGGGAGACGAAGTGCCACCTCGTAGAGAGTTTATTGAAAAGAATGCGATTTATGCAAACATTGATGCATAATAAATTTTCTATAAAGCCAAAACCGCATAGATTCTATGCGGTTTTTTAGTTTAAAATAATTGATTTAGTACCTATCTTAGCAAAAAAAACAAAAGATTAGAGAACTTATAACTAAATACAAACTCGTTATCCGTTTCATAGTAACCTTCTTGTTGGTCTATGGAGTACTGACACTTGGGTATTATTTGTATTTAAATTTATCTGACGGTTCTAAGTTCTACCCAGATTACATGACCAACCTGGTGGCTCATCAAACAGATGCTTTAATCAACAGTGTAGGTTATGAATCTAAAGTGATACCACATTCCAAAGAGCCTTCAATGAAAGTTATTATAAATGGAAAATTTGTTGCACGGGTTATCGAAGGTTGTAATGCTGTAAGTGTAATCATTTTGTTTTTGTCATTTATTATGGCTTTTGCAGGCAAACTTAAAACCACATTACTCTATTGCTTTGCAGGCAGTATTATTATTTATACGTTCAACCTTCTACGTATTGTAGTTTTGTCTGTTGGCTTGTACCATTACCCATGGAGACGAGAGCTGTTGCACGAAATCATATTTCCATTATTCATATACGGAACAGTATTTTTACTTTGGATGGTTTGGGTTAATCGTTTTTCAAAATCCATAAAAGCTAATGCCTAAGCTAACACGATACATATTAGTTTTTCTGTTATTCCTTGTTTTGGTTGCCATACGTGGTTTTGAAGACTATCTGTTCTACGATCCCTATTTAGAATTTTTTGAAAGCGATTATTTGTATATGGACAATCCCAGACGCGAAATTGCCAAGCTAGTCTTTTATACTAGCTTCAGATATGTGTTGAATACTTTAGCGTCTTTAGGTATTCTTTATCTTATTTTTAATGATAAACCAATGCTAAAGTTCTCTGTTTTGCTTTATGGTATCGCTTATGTGTTATTGCTCATTCCATTTCTCTATTTTGTGATTCATCATAAGCAAGAAGATTACTATTTGTTTTTCAATATTAGACGATTTTTAATTCAGCCAATTGGGTTACTATTGCTGTTACCGGCTTTTTATTATTACAAACTCAATCGTTAAGTATTTTATAATTTCTCGTTTAATTTTGGGAATTTTGTAATTTTGTAATGTGAAAAGTTCTACATCACATAAAAGTTTTTCAATTCTATTGTCACTGTTGGTTTTAGTGTCGACGCTGTCATTGACCATAGAAAAACATTTCTGTGGAGGTGTGTTGGTTGATATTGCTATATTTACAGAAGTTGAGAAATGCTCAGATGATGTTACAGGCACTACTGAAAATAATATCGCCAAAAAGTCTTGTTGCAAGGATGAAGTCGATGTCTTTAAAGGTTTAGATAAAGTCACCACAAATTCGTTTGAAGATTTAGACGATATTCAAAAACAGATTTTATTAGCTTACAGTTTTTCATATATCAATCTTTTTGAAGGCCTTCCGAATTTAATAATTCCGCATAAAAATTATAAACCTCCAATACTCTTCAAAGACATACAGGTCTTAGATGAAACTTACCTTATTTGATTTAGTATAGCTTTTATTAGAAAGTGCACATACTCATATGTGCTAAATGTTATACCTAAAAATCAAATAAATGAAAAAATATTTAATAATAATTTTTTTGTTCTTGTCACTTGTTATATCTGCGCAAGAACAGCTTAAAGGCATTGTTTTAGAAACAAGTACGTCTAAAGAAAGTCCGTTGCCTGGGGCTAATGTCTATTGGTTAGGCTCAACAATAGGCGCTATAACAAATGAGGATGGTACATTTTCTTTACCCTATAAGTTCTCGTTTAATAAACTGGTTATAAGCTATGTTGGTTTTAAAACGGATACTTTAGTGGTAACCGAAAACAAGTATATAAAGCATGTATTGCAGGCATCAGATGAGTTGGATGCTATAACTGTAACCTCTCGGAAAAAAGCAACTGCAAGATCGTATTTAAAAGCAGAAAACACGCTTTTTGTTAGTAGTGACGAGCTATTAAAAGCGGCTTGTTGTAACCTTTCCGAAAGTTTTGAAACCAATCCGTCAATCGATGTTAATTTTGCTGATGCTGTTTCGGGTACACGCCAAATAAAAATGTTGGGGCTTAACTCGCCCTATATTTTAATAGCTACGGAAAATATACCTGCCATTCGTGGGGCATCTCAGGCTTATGGCTTAAGTTTTATACCTGGTACTTGGGTAGAGAGTATTCAAATTACCAAAGGCGCTGGTAGTGTGGTTAATGGTTTTGAGAGTATTGCAGGTCAGATTAACGCCGAACTTGTTAAACCCAGCACAGATAATAAGTTGTTTGTAAACCTTTATGGAGCTTCAAATGAGCGTTTGGAGTTGAATACACATTTTAATACTAAGGTGTCAGATAAGTGGAGTACAGGGTTATATATACATGGTAATACACATCAACAAAAGCACGATGTTAATGACGATGGTTTTTTGGATATGCCATTATACAATCAAATTAATGTAATGAACCGTTGGCAATATACCAATACGGAAAAAGGAGTAGTGAGCTTTATCAATTTAAGATATCTAAATGATGAAAAGCAAGCTGGTCAGCTGAGTTTTAATCCAGATAATTTTGATCCAAGAAATACTGGGCCGCTGAACGAAGTCGAAGCGTGGGGAAGTGAAATTAATACCGAACGTTTTGAAGTCACTACTAAGTTAGGCTATGTAAATCCTGAAATTCCGTATCAGAGTTTAGGGTTTCAAACTGCGTTTAGCCATCACAGTCAAGATTCATATTTTGGTCTGAATTTATACGATATTCAGCATAATAGCTTTTATTCAAATTTAGTATATAACAGTATTATCTCAGATTCGCGCCATAAAGTAAAAACAGGATTAAGTTTTACATACGATCACTATGATGAGCTGGTAAACACCCAAGAGTTTGAACGAACCGAAAATTCTGTGGGAGCGTTTTTTGAATATGCTTACGATAACTTAGATAAGTTGACGATGACTGTTGGCGTACGAGTTGATCAGCATAACAGATTGGGCTTTTTTGTAACGCCAAGATTGCATGTTCGATATACCCCGTGGGAAAAATCAGCACTTAGAGCATCTGTGGGAAGAGGAAAGCGAAGTGCCAATATTTTTGCTGAAAACCAGAATCTATTTTCTAGCTCTAGGCAAATAAATATCTTAAATTCAGGTGGAAAAATTTACGGCTTGGATCCAGAAATTGCCTGGAACTATGGCGTAAGCTACCTACAGGGTTTTAATTTGTTTGGTCGATCTGCTGATGTAACTTTTGATTTTTATAGAACCGATTTTCAAAATCAGGTTGTGGTCGATTGGGAAAATCCTTTTGAAATTAATTTTTACAATTTGGAAGGGGAGAGCTACGCCAATAGTTTTCAGTTCGAATTTAATTACAATGCTTTTGAAGGTTTTGATTTAAGGACAGCCTACAAGTATTACGATATAAAAACAGATTATAATTCTGGTAAATTAGAAAAACCGTTGATTCCAAAAAATCGAATATTTGCTAACGCATCTTACGAAACAAATCAAAATGAGAATGGAAGCCAATGGAAATTTGATACCACATATAATTGGTTAGATTCGCAACGTTATCCTAGTACAGCTTTGAGTGCGCCAGAATTTCAATTAGATGAGTACTCACCGACAGTGGGAACACTAAATGTACAAATCACAAAAGTGTTTTCTCCCAAATTTGAAGTATATTTAGGTGGTGAGAATGTAACTAATGTTAGGCAACCGAATCCTATTATTAGTCCAGATGATCCGTTTGGTTCAAATTTTGATAGTAATTTTGTGTATGGTCCAATTTTTGGAAGTCTGTATTATGCAGGATTGCGATATAAAATACAATAAACCCGTATTTCTGCGAAAGTAGGAATCTGAAAAAACGAATAGTAATATTCCCATTTTTATGGGAATGAAAATAAATTTTCAATGAAACAAATAATTTTAATAGTTACGTTATTAATAACTACAATAACTTTTTCACAAAACAAAAATGCTAAAACCATCATTGAAGTCGATGGTATTTGTGGTATGTGTAAAGAGCGCATAGAAAAAGCCGCCATTAGAACCAAAGGTGTAAAATCAGCCGTTTGGAATGTAGATACACATGAGCTAAAATTGATTTATGATGAACGTAAAACAGATTTAAAAACCATATCGCAAAAAATAGCTTCTGTAGGTCACGACACTAAAGACGTAAAAGCCACTGACGAGCAATATGCATCGGTTCATCCCTGTTGCAAGTATCGTGATAAAGATGTGGTAGAAGACCACGAAGGAGAAAAGAAATCGGATAATGAAAACTAAATTAAAAGCCCTTGATAAAAATCAAGGGCTTTTTTCATAATATTTATACTCATTAGTTATTATTCAATAAAAATGAGTTTGTTGCTTGTCCGTGCTACGGACTACATCATACCTGGCATTCCGCCTCCACCCATAGGTGGCATCGCAGGAGCATCTTCTTTAATATCTACTAAAGCACACTCGGTTGTTAAGATCATACCAGCAACAGAAGCTGCATTTTCTAATGCAATACGTGTCACTTTTTTAGGATCTATAATGCCTTCCTTAAGCATATCTACGTAGGCTTCGTTTTTAGCATCGTAACCGAAATCTTTCTTGCCTTCCAGTACTTTGTTGATTACTACAGAGCCTTCACCACCAGCGTTTTCAACAATAGTTCTTAAAGGAGATTCAATCGCTTTATTTACGATTTGTACACCAGTAGTTTCGTCTAGGTTTTCTGTTTCTAATTTTTCTAAAGTCTTTTTAGCTCTCACTAAAGCGACTCCACCACCAGCAACGATACCTTCTTCTACTGCAGCACGTGTAGCATGTAAGGCATCATCAACACGGTCTTTCTTTTCTTTCATCTCCACTTCAGAAGCAGCACCAACATAAAGTACAGCAACACCACCAGCTAATTTTGCTAAACGTTCTTGTAGTTTTTCTTTATCATAATCTGAAGTTGTAGTTTCTATCTGAGCTTTAATTTGATTTACTCTAGCTTTAATATCAGATGACTTACCTTCACCATTTACAATTGTGGTATTGTCCTTGTCAATCATTACAGATTCTGCTGTACCTAACATCGAAAGGTCAGCATTCTCAAGGGAGAAACCTCTTTCTTCGGAAATCACAACACCACCAGTAAGGATAGCTATATCTTCTAACATGGCTTTGCGTCTATCTCCAAAGCCAGGTGCTTTTACCGCCGCAATTTTAAGTCCGCCACGTAATTTGTTTACTACCAAAGTTGCTAAAGCTTGGCCTTCAACATCTTCTGCTATGATTAATAATGGACGACCAGATTGTGCTACGGGTTCTAAGATTGGAAGAATCTCTTGTAAATTCGTAATTTTCTTGTCGAATAATAAAATGTATGGATTCTCCAAATCAGCAATCATCTTGTCAGAATCCGTAACGAAGTAAGGGGATAAATAACCTCTGTCAAACTGCATACCTTCTACGACATCTACATAAGTGTCAGTTCCTTTGGCTTCTTCTACAGTGATCACACCTTCTTTACCAACTTTACCAAACGCTTGCGCTATCAGTTCTCCAATAGTACTATCGTTATTAGCCGAAATTGAAGCGACTTGCTCAATCTTTTCAGATGAGTTTCCTACTTTTTTAGCTTGCTTTTCTAAGTCTTTTACAATTGAATCAACTGCTTTGTCAATACCGCGTTTTAAGTCCATTGGGTTGGCACCAGCAGCAACATTCTTAAGCCCTTCTTTTACAATTGCTTGCGCTAAAACAGTTGCAGTCGTTGTTCCGTCACCAGCTAAATCGTTGGTTTTAGAAGCTACTTCTTTTACCATTTGCGCACCCATGTTCTCCAATTCGTCTTCGAGCTCAATCTCTTTTGCTACAGAGACACCATCTTTGGTTACCTGAGGAGCTCCGAATGATTTTCCTATAATTACATTACGACCTTTTGGTCCTAAAGTAACTTTTACTGCGTTTGCTAAAGCATCAACGCCACGTTTTAACCCGTCGCGCGCTTCAATATCAAATTTTATATCTTTTGCCATAATTGAAATTTTGTTTTAAATTTTAAAATCTCAAAAACCAAATACTAAATCCCAATAGGGAATAAGCATTTCAATTTTTATTGATTTTGGAATTTGTTTTTTAGTTTTTATTTATGAGATTCCTGCTTGCGCAGGAATGACAATCTAGATTATTGCCAAGATGTCACTCTCTCGCATCATTAAATAGTCTTTACCTTCAAGTTTAAGTTCTGTGCCTCCATACTTTCCATATAGTACAGTGTCACCAACGTTTACAGTTAAAGGTTCATCTTTTTTTCCGTTGCCAACAGCAACAACAGTTCCCTTTTGCGGTTTTTCTTTTGCATTATCTGGAATGATAATACCAGAAGCTGTTTTTGTTTCAGCTTCCATAGGTTCTACTAGAACGCGGTCTGCTAAAGGTTTAATGTTTAAAGCCATTTTTTAATATATTTTTTAGTTGTTTAATTAAAGATTACGCTAAAGCGTATTTCGAAAATTATGCCAATGAATGCCAACTGACAAAGTTTCAGATTTATTTGGCATTGCCATGGTATATTATTGTGAAAGATTCTGAAACATTGAGACGGTTTCAGCACAAGAAAATTCATAATAAAAAAAGCCAACCATTAGGTTGACTTTAAATTATATAACTAAAAGGATCGATTATTACCCTCCTATTGAATCATTTAAATTTGTTGTGTTATCATCCGTAGATTGAGGTAATGTTGCAGGTACGTTAGTAGCATCGTCTTCATCATAGGCTTTTGACTCAACTACTGCTCCAGAGTCTATAGTAAGATTAGAAGCTAGTATTAACAAAATAAGTGCTGTTGCCAAAAACCAAGTACTTTTATCTAAAAAATCACTTGTTTTCTTTACACCACCTAATTGTTGTGTGCCACCACCACCAAATGATGACGATAAACCTCCACCTTTAGGATTTTGTACCATAATCACTACTACTAGCAAAAAGGCTACTATGACAATTAGTATTAAAAATATTGTAAATGCACTCATTTTATATTGTATTATTATCTTTTAATTCTTGCACCAATTTTATTTGGTCTGCAAAGAAACTACTTTTTTCTGGATATTTCAAACTTAAAATCTTGTAAGATTGAATGGCTTTATCGTAATTTTTTTGTTCCAAGTAAATACGTGCTAAAGTTTCTGTCATTAAGCTATCAGAAACAGCATCTTTATTATTTACCAACTTAGGTTTCGGTGTGTTATTGGAAACTGGCTTTATTTTTGGGTTCTCACTTATAAATTTGTCTATAATGGCAAGCTTACTTTTAAGAGAATTTGTGTTTTCTTTTTCTGAAGATGTATGCTGAGACTCATCTTCCACTTCAGTTTTGTCACGCACAATAGGTTTAAAACTCGTGATTTTTAACCATTCGGTAAACGAATGATTTTCAGATTTGTCAAACTCAAGAGGTTTACCAATGTTTAATTTATTTTCTGGTGTAATGTTGTCCACATCTACGGCAATGATGGTATTTTCGACCTTTGGTAAAGGCGTGTTCTTTGCCTTGAATAAATTAGGGTCTAAAACACCTTCGGTAGCTTTGATGTGTTCTTTTAGGGCATCGTCAATAGTAACGCTTTTATTGACTGAAATATCATCAACCCCACTCACTTCAATAGACTTAATGTATTCAGAGTTTTGTTTGATTTGATTAGATATTTCATTTTGATTAAATTCTTCAGAGGTAATATAATCGAACAATACACTTCGATCTGCTGTGTGAGCTGCTGTAACTTTTAGGGCGTTGTTATATTTGTAGCTTTCCTTTTGTTTAAGGCCTTTGAGGTATAAAGCTCTTAAGGATTGAAAATAAGGGTATTCTTTTATTTTGGTATAAAGCGCATCGGACTGTGATGCTGTAACCGCTTCAGGATGCTGTAAAAGATATATGAATTGTTGAAGCTGCATCAATTACCAATTTGCTAATGAAGCATTAAAAATGTCTTGTGTTAAACGTTCAAAAATAACTTCGAAGGCTTCGTCTTTTGTTCCACCTATTAATTGTGCGTTTGCATCAAAATCGAAAAAGAACGAAAAACGCTGCTCAAAATCTTTCTCCTCATCTAATGTATTAAAATAGCGTACGTTAACACTGATTGTTAATCGGTTTTGTGCCGCTGTATTTTGAGCTGTAGCTGTCATGGGCGCAATACGATATTCAGTAATTTCCCCTTCAAAAATTAAGTCGCCACCAGTATTTACTAAACTTAAATTAGTTTGGTTTTGAATCAAATCTTGAAGTGCATTAGTGAAATCTATATCCAAACCTGGCTCTACCAAATCCGCATTGTTTTGAAAGAAATTAACCTGAAATGTTTTAGCATTACCTGTGTCTGCACCAGTAAATGAGTAAATGCCACAACTTATATAAGTTGAGAAAAGAAAGATGAAAAAGAGATATTTTAATATTTTCATTTAATAGGTATTAGGTCGTTTCATAGTTACAAAAGCATAGATATAACCAGCATTATCAGCGACATCAAAATCTACATTAATGAGACGATAGCCTTTATAGTGCTTTTCGTTAATTAAATCCTCGGCTTCCTGCCTTATAGCTTCCGAGCTGTTTCTGGTAAACGACTTCCTTATCATAAATATTTCTACCGCTTTCATTCGCTAATTTCTATTTATTTTATTGGTCTCATGGAATCAACATTACATTAAACTTTTAGAAGAATAAATTGTTTTGGTAGATTTCATAAACTTTTCTTAAAGATCGTATTGCTTTATTTTTCTGTAGAGCGTACGCTCACTAATACCTAATTCTGCAGCGGCTAACTTACGCTTTCCGTTATGACGTTCTAATGATTTCTTTATCAATTCTAGTTCCTTGTCTTGTAAAGATAAGGTTTCTTCTTCTTCGATTTCTTCAGCAAAATGGTATTTATCTTCAATCTCTGTGGTGACCGCATCATCATTGTCGTTGTGTTGAGGTATGGATAATACTTCTAGGTCCTCTACTGTTGTGGTTTCAAAATCTTCATCTTTATCGTCGCCATAAATTTTCTGAATGAGGTGTTCGTTATCTTTTTGCACATCTGAAGCACTGCCGTTTTTCATCAGTTCCATAGTGAGTTTCTTGAGATCGTTGAGATCACTTTTCATATCAAACAAAACTTTATACAAGATTTCGCGCTCACTACTAAAATCACTTTCAGATTTGGAGTTATTGACTACCGCAGGTAAATTATTTCCCGTATTTGGTAAATAATGTTGAAGTGTAGCAATATTAATAGTACGATTGTGTTCTAAAACAGAAATTTGTTCAGCCACGTTTCGTAATTGCCTAATATTACCATTCCAACGGTATTTTAATAGTAGGTTAACCGCATCGTCGGTTAACTTTACGGTTGGCATTTTATATTTTAAGGCAAAATCGCTAGCAAACTTTCTAAATAATAAATGAATATCGTCCTTACGCTCACGTAATGCAGGCAAGTTGATCTCTATTGTGCTTAAGCGATAGTAAAGATCTTCACGAAACCTTTCCTTTTTAATAGCCTCAAACATATTAACGTTTGTGGCTGCCACTATCCTTACCTCTGTTTTTTGAACCTTACTAGAACCTACTTTTATAAATTCGCCATTTTCTAAAACACGTAATAAACGGACTTGTGTGGTTAAGGGTAGTTCTCCAACTTCATCTAAAAATATGGTGCCACCATCAGCGACCTCAAAATATCCTGAGCGTGTTTGTGTTGCACCTGTAAATGCTCCTTTTTCATGACCAAACAATTCACTATCAATCGTCCCTTCAGGAATGGCACCACAGTTAACAGCAATGTATTTGCCATGTTTACGATGCGATAGTTGATGTATGATTTTTGGGATGCTCTCTTTTCCCACACCACTCTCACCAGTGACCAATACCGAAATATCCGTTGGTGCCACTTGTATCGCTTTTTCTATGGCGCGATTAAGTTTTGGGTCATTCCCAATAATACCGAAGCGTTGTTTTATGGCTTGTATGGATTCCATTTTTTTGATTTATTCATAATAATATTGTAGCCTATGTGTAGCGTTACTATCTGTACCATAATCTAGAATAAGGTTTAATGGCAATCCATTATCTTGATTTATAAAGTCTGAATAAAAAGTAAAATTACTATTATTAAGTGCCTCACTTGATGATGCAATTCGTGAAACATGATTATTTGAGAACTTATCGTCTGATATTAATGTATAATAGCCCACCGTACCTGATAGAATACGATTTAAATAAACTGAATTATAAACATCGTTCATGGGATTAAATGAACTATCTGTGTATTGGTAGCCAGTAGAAAATCCAGAATCAAATATGACCTCTCCATTAGCATAATACTTATAGTACTGAACATCAGTTAATTCAGATAAGGAATTATAAAAATATGTTTGTTCAGAATATCTTGGTGGGTTGAAGTCATAATCGAAAGTAACCATAGACTCGATTTTACCATTTGCATTAAATTGATATTCGATAATTAATGTATTTGTTTCATCAAAAGCACTTATTAAATTGCCTGTGTGTTGATATGTTATTGTTGAGCTTATTTCACCATCTACACTTACTATTCTTGAAGTGATTTGATTATTAGAATTATAACTGAATGTTGTTACATTGGTAAAATCATTAGTATAATTAGTAACACTTATCAAATTATTATTACTATCATATTCAAACATTGTTTTCAGATTACCAGATGCATCTTCAGAATGGTCAAAAAGTCTCTCACCGTTAATTGTTGAATAAAAATATCTAGTTAGTAGTATATCTTCATAACCTTGAACACTACTCACGATTGAATTTTCAAGTACTTCAGTAACATAATAATAGTCCACTGCAAAAAACCTCACTTCTTTTAGGACATTTCCTCCACCATAAAAATCATTTGGGTCTAAAGGATCTGTGTTGTCATTAATTTCATGTAGATTATTTCTGCCATCACGATCACAATCTTGACTATTCCATGGTATAGAAGTTTCAGACGAAATATTAGAAAGTAAAAAGCTACATATATCTAATGTATCTGTACCATCAACTAATTCTTGACCATTAGCTACACTATCACCATCGCAATCAAATTCGTTCCATGATTCCTTTGGCTGAACACTTTGCCTGTCTTGAATGTAGTCACATTTATCTAATGGTGAAGTGAAATTATCATCTAAATTTTCATCGCCATCAAAATCTAGTTCATCTTTATTTTTAACACCGTCTCCGTCGCAATCTGCATTTCTCCATGTATTAGAAGTGTCTGGATAATATTGGTGTTCCAAAACAAAATTGCACTTAATTTCAGGATCAGTACCATCAATAATTTCTTGCTGATTGGTAACTCCGTCTCCATCCACATCGTTTGGATTAACTTGCTCGGTTTGGTCATTTGAAGCTTCATCATCATTAGCACAAGAGAATGCTAAAAACAATGTCATTATACAAAAAATAAAGTTTTTCATGATTTATATTTTAATTATTATCTGAATAGCCAACTGCCTCACCAAGCAGAGTAGCACTGGTGCAATCTGTTATTTTTACATTAACAAAATCACCGGGCTTATAGTGCTCTTTCGGGAAAACAGCAACAACGTTCTGGCTGTTTCTGCCTGCCCAATGAGCATCGGATTTTTTTGAGGATTTTTCAATTAAAATTTCTTCAACTTTGCCAACATGCTGTTGCGTTCTGTAGAGGCTATGACGACGTTGCAATGCTTGTATTTCATTAAGACGACGTTGTTTAACATCTGCTGGAATATCATCTTCCATTTTACGACCAGCCAAAGTTCCTGGTCTTTCGGAATAGGCAAACATAAAACCATAATCGTACTTAACGTACTCCATAAGGCTTAAGGTATCTTGATGGTCTTCTTCTGTTTCTGTTGGGAAACCAGCAATCATATCTTGGCTAATACCAACATTTGGAATGAGTCTTCGAATATTATCAATAAGCTCAAAGTATTCTTCTCGTGTGTGCAAGCGGTTCATCTCCTTTAAAATACGATTACTTCCACTCTGTACAGGTAAATGGATATAGTTACAGATGTTTTTGTAAGCTGCCATAGTTTCTATGACATCTAAGGTCATATCCTGTGGATTAGAGGTAGAAAAACGAAAGCGCATTTTTGGTTGTGCTTTTGCACAAAGCTCTAAGAGTTTTGCAAAGTTAACAGCCGTAGCTTTTTGTAATTCTGAAGCTTTTTCAAAATCTTTTTTCAAACCGCCCCCATACCACAAATAACTATCTACATTTTGTCCTAAAAGCGTTATTTCTTTAAAGCCTTTAGACCATAGGTCGTTAACTTCTTCTATAATACTTTGCGGGTCTCTACTGCGTTCTCTACCACGAGTAAAAGGGACTACACAAAACGTACACATATTATCACAACCACGAGTTATGGACACAAAAGCACTGATGCCGTTACTGTTTAATCGCACAGGTGAAATATCTCCATAGGTTTCTTCTTTAGAAAGAATCACATTAATGGCTTCCCTGCCTTCTTCGACTTCCGCCAAAAGATTGGGTAGGTCTTTGTATGCGTCTGGTCCCACCACCAAATCCACAATCTTTTCCTCTTCTAAAAATTTGGTTTTTAAACGTTCTGCCATACAACCCAATACACCTACTTTCATGCTTGGATTACGCTTTTTAACCTTGTTGTAATAGGTTAAACGCTTTCTAACGGTTTGTTCTGCCTTATCTCTAATAGAACAGGTATTCACCAAGACCAAATCTGCGTCTTCAATACTTTTAGTGGTGTTAAAACCTTGTTCCGATAAGATTGAAGCCACAATCTCACTGTCACTAAAGTTCATTTGGCAACCATAGCTCTCAATAAAGAGTTTTTTTTCGTTACCCTCTTTTTGGTCTAAAACTAAAGATTTACCTTGTTTATTTTCGTCTATTATCTTTTCCATAATATATCCCATGAAAATGGAAATCTTACCTTAATTAATTTTTGTCAATAAGCATGCAAAGATAAGATTATTTTAGACTTTGTGACAAAGTGACAGTCATAAATAGTTGTTTTGAGTAGGTCTGAAAAAAGATTTACTTTTGAGGCACTAACTAAATAATCGCAGTTAAAATGAATATTACGGAAATACAACACCGTATACAAAATGCAAAAGTTTTAGATTTCGGAACATTATTTAATCAATCTATTGAATTATTTAAGAAAACATGGGTTCAAGGTTTGGTTACTCTCCTTTTAAATATTGTATTGGCAATACCATTAGTAATGGTTATATACATACCACTCATATTTATGGGGCTAGCAGATGCCTATTCGAGTTCGTACGATACCTATGATACATATGCTCAACCTGAATTTAACCCTATTGCATTGGTTGTAATGTTTATACTTTATCTATTTGCGATTTTTGCAATGAGTACCATTGGTCTTGGCCTTAAATCAGCATTTTATAGAATTTGTAAGCTAAAAGACCTCGAACAAATGGGTAGGGAGGATTACTTCTATTTTTTTAAGAAACAATATTTAGGAAAGACCATAAAGCTTAGTTTGGCATATATAGGTATAAATTTAGTAGGTATTTTACTATGTGTAGTACCTCTAATTTATGCTATCGTACCGTTATCTTATGTGTTTGTTGTATATGCTTTCAATCCGGATAAATCTGTTTCAGAAATTGTCAAATTAAGTTTTGAGATAGGAAACAAAAAATGGTTTATTACTTTTGGTCTTGTAATTATTGCAGGCTTTTTGGCAGCTATAGTGGGGATGCTTATGTGTGGTATTGGTATCTATGTAACAGCGTCATTTGCATTTTTGCCAATGTATTTTGTTTACAAAGAAATTGTGGGTTTTGATGACGAAATTGAAAGTCTTAGTCTAGAAAAAAACACAACACCTTAACGCAACCATTTGGGATTTTTTGCATCTTATTATAAATACAAGCCATGAAAATTCATAAACTAAGTGTAATATTGCTATTCGCAGCATCATTATTATGTATGCAATGCGATGACGATGACGACCAACCATCTATGGTATGTGATTTCACCACTATTATAGATAATGAACTTTACCAAAATGCACAATCTGCTTTTTACAGCTTGGTTAGTGCTCAAATAGATGAAGACTGTTTAAATATTAAAATTTCTTCAAGTGGATGCAGTGGTGAGACCTGGGTTTTAGAATTGGTGGACTCAGGTGGTGTTTTAGATTCAGATCCTCCACAGCGAAATTTAAAATTTGTTTTAACTAACAATGAAGCCTGTTTGGCTATATTTGAACAAGAGCGGTCTTTCGATTTAACTTCTTTGCAAGTTGAAGACACCAACGAAGTAATCTTAAATGTCGAAGATTTTCCTGAGCCAATAACATATTCGTATTAATTTTTAAGAGTCTACTAAACATATTTAAGGCCTTGCACAATGCAGGGCTTTTTTAGTTTTATTAATTGTTAAAACCACTATAAAATGTATGGTATTTTAGACCAAATTAGGATTGTAACTTAATTTTCATATACATTTGTAACCTCAAAAAAATAAATAATGCCGAAGAATCTAGTCATAGTTGAGTCACCTGCAAAGGCAAAAACCATAGAAAAATTTTTAGGAAAAGATTACAAGGTAGAGTCTAGTTTTGGTCATATTGCGGACTTACCTTCAAAGGAACTTGGAGTAGATGTCGAAGGCGACTTTAAGCCCAAATACCAAGTTTCTAAGGATAAAAAAGATGTGGTTAAAAAGCTAAAGGAACTGGCCGAGAAAGCAGAAACGGTTTGGTTGGCAAGTGATGAGGATCGAGAAGGAGAGGCTATAGCTTGGCATTTGGCAGAGACTTTAAAATTAGACAAGGAGAAGACAAAGCGTATTGTATTCCATGAGATCACAAAAAGTGCCATTAATAAAGCAATCGATAACCCTCGAAGTATAGATTACAATTTGGTTGATGCACAACAGGCGAGACGTGTATTGGACAGAATTGTAGGCTACGAATTATCACCGGTTTTATGGAGAAAAGTAAAAGGGGGCTTATCTGCGGGAAGAGTACAGTCTGTTTCGGTGAGATTGATTGTTGAGCGCGAGCGTGAGATTCAAGAATTTAATCCACTCGCATCCTATAGAGTAGATGCTGAGTTTACTACTGCAGATGGTTCTACTTTTAAAGCAAAGCTGCCAAAAAACTTTGGTTCAAAGGCAGAAGCTGAAGCGTTTTTAAATAAAAATCTTCAGGCAACTTACCAAGTTGCAGACTTGGAGAAAAAACCTGTAAAAAAATCACCAGCACCTCCATTTACGACTTCTACTTTACAACAAGAAGCATCAAGAAAATTAGGTTTCTCTGTAGGTAGAACAATGAGTAATGCACAGCGATTATATGAGGCGGGTCTTATTACTTATATGAGAACCGACAGTGTCAATTTATCTGATGAGGCTAAAAAAGGTGCAGAAAACGAAATCGTTTCGGCTTACGGTTCAGAATATAGTAAGCCAAGAAATTACAAAGGCAAATCCAAAGGAGCGCAAGAAGCTCACGAGGCCATAAGACCTACGAATTTTGCAAATCATTCTGTGGGTGCAGAACGTGACCAATCAAGGTTATATGATTTAATATGGAAACGAGCCATCGCATCACAAATGAGCGAAGCAAAGTTAGAACGTACTAACGTTAAGATTAAGATAAATGCTTCAGAAGCTGTAAATGAACAATTCACAGCCAATGGAGAAATTATAACCTTTGATGGCTTTTTAAAAGTCTATTTAGAAGGTACGGATGATGAAGATACAGAACAATCAGGTTTATTGCCAGACTTAAAAGTATCTGATGATTTAGATAACAATTACATTACGGCTACCCAACGTTTCACCAGACCACCAGCAAGGTATACAGAAGCATCTTTGGTTAAAAAGTTAGAAGAGCTAGGTATTGGTCGTCCATCTACTTATGCACCTACTATTTCTACGATTCAAAATAGAAATTATGTAGAAAAAGGTAGTGTTGATGGTGCTGAACGTAGTTATACTCAACTCATTTTAGAAGCTAATAAAGTTGCTGAAAAAACCTTAATGGAACGTGTAGGTTCTGATAAAGGCAAGTTAGTGCCTACTGATATAGGTATGATTGTTACCGATTTTTTGGTCAATCATTTTGAAAACATTCTCGATTACAACTTTACAGCTAGAGTAGAGGAAAGCTTTGATGATATTGCTGAAGGTAAAGAAGACTGGCGTGCAATGATGAAAGATTTCTACAAAGGCTTTCATCCACAGGTAGAAGATGTACAAGAAAATGCTGAGCGCGAATCTGGCGAGCGTATTTTGGGAACCGACCCAAAGTCTGGCCGCCAAGTTAGTGTACGTCTGGGTAAATTTGGTCCTATGGTACAAGTTGGTACAATAGACGACGAGGAAAAACCTAAGTTTGCAAGTTTGTCACCAGAGCAACAACTAAGTTCCATCACTTTTGAAGAAGCTATGGACTTATTTAAACTGCCGAAAGCTCTAGGACATTACAAAGATGATGAGGTTGAAGTTAATAACGGTCGTTTTGGGCCATATGTGCGTTTTGGCAAAAAGTTTGTATCGCTACCAAAAGGAGTCGACCCTCTAAGTGTGGAGTTAGAAGAGGCCATAGTATATATTAAGGAGAAAGAAAAAGCAGATGCTCCTATATATAATTACCAAGGGTTAGAGGTTACAAAAGGCAAAGGACGTTTTGGGCCGTTTATTAAATGGAACAATATGTTTATAAACGTGAATAAAAAATACGATTGGGACAATTTATCTGAAGAAGACGTTGTAACTTTGATCGAAGACAAAATCCAAAAGGAAAAAGATAAGCTTATTCATGTTTGGGAAGATGAAGGCATACGTGTAGAGAAAGCAAGATGGGGAAGACATAATGTTATAAAAGGTAAGCAGAAAGTTGAGCTAGCTAAGACAGTTGATGTCTCTGATATGACTTTAGAAGAAGCCAAAGCGATACTAGAAAAAAACGCTCCAAAAAAGAAAACCAGAAAGAAAGCTACGACTAAAAAGAAGTAATACTTTATGAATTTTAATTTTTTAACGCCTGTTTCAGATGCAGTTTTAGCTCATACAGAACTAATAGCGCAACAAGCTCTAGGCAAAAAAATTAAAATTCACTCTAGGCAAAATGGCATTCCAGATTTAGAAAATGTGCAATTAGCAATCATTGGTGTTCAAGAAACCCGAAATGATGTTAATTATATGGGTGCCAATATTAACTTTGAATCTGTTAGAAAAACATTTTACACACTGTTTCCTGGCAATTGGCATACAACAATGGCTGATTTGGGTAACATAGAACCTGGTGAGACAGTTGAGGATACCTATTTTGCAATCAGAACTGCAATTACGGTTTTGGTAGAAAAAAATATCATACCTATAGTACTTGGCGGGAGTCAAGATTTAACTTACGCTAATTACCGTGCTTACGATTCTGTAATGCCGATGGTTAACATTGTCAATATAGACACTAATTTTGATTTGGGAGATGCCAATCTTCCAATAAAAAACAATAGCTATGTCGGTAAAATTATTGTTGAAGAACCTTACAATCTGTTTAACTATTCAACGATTGGATATCAGACCTATTTCAATTCGCAAGAGGAAATAGACCTTATGGAAAAGCTTTATTTTGAAGCTTATCGCCTTGGTGAGATTTCTGGAGATATAAATAGAGTTGAGCCATTACTTAGGGATGCTCATATTGTATCTGTGGATTTAAAATCGGTAAGAGCAGCAGAAGTCAGTGATAATCAGAAATATTCGCCTAATGGTTTTTCAGGTAAAGAGATATGTGCTATTACACGTTATGCAGGTATAAGTAATAAGGTGTCGTCAATTGGGATTTACGAATATCACAAATCAAAAAACGACAGTGCCACTTCAATGTTAATGGCACAAATGATCTGGTATTTTGTAGAAGGAGTAAATTGCCGTGTAGGAGATGATGATTTTACTAATGAAAAACAGTATCAAAAGTATAATGTATTGGTAGAAGATGATGAACTTATTTTTTATAAAAGTTTAAAAACGGGGAGGTGGTGGATAGAGATTCCTTTTTTACCAAATGTTAATAATAAATTAAAAAAGCATACGTTATTACCTTGCATGCATTCCGATTACGTGTTAGCTACTCAGGGTGAAATACCAGAACGATGGTATAAAGCATATCGGAAGAATAGCTTTTAAAATACGTACTTCATCGATATTTAACATATTCTTTGTCGATGAAGTGCATTTTTTAAGGGTGAAATGCAAAATAAATAAGAAAAAAGTTGTATTTTAAAAAATATATAAATATGTTTACGACCTTAAAATTAAGGACGACTAATTTAACCTCGAGTTACTATGAATATTAAGAAGTTTATTTTACTAACCACTGTATTGGTTTTGGTAGCCAGTTGTAACTCTGGAGACCGTGGACAATTGGTAGGTGTTAAAGGTAAAAAATGGCACCCAGAGAAGCCTTATGGTATGACATTAGTACCTGGAGGAGCTTTCATTATGGGTAAATCTGATGATGATATTGCAGGTGTACAAGATGCTCCTACAAAAACAGCAACAGTTCGTGCTTTTTACATGGATGAAACTGAAATTACAAATAGCGAATACCGTCAATTTGTATTTTGGGTACGTGATTCTATCTTAAGAAAAAATCTAGCTGAAATGGCTGATTTGGAAGGAAAAACTCCTGGCAATGGCGATATTGGTGAGTTTGCTTATGTAGATGCAAACCCTGATGAGATGAACGCTTACGAAAGTTACATGCTTAATACTTATGGTAATGAGCAAAGAAAAATTAATCGTGAGGCAGAGTTGTATTTTGATACGGATGATTACCCTGATGAATTATACGCTGAGGTAATGGATGGTATGTACTTACCATTGGAAGAGTCTTATAATGGACAACGCACTTGGGATGTAAAACAATTCAAGTTTCAATATACGTATATGGATATTGCCAAAGCTGCAAGAGATAGAAACTTAAAGCGATCTGAGGTTATTCAACAGGAAGAAGTTGAGGTTTATCCAGATACTACAGCTTGGATTAGAGATTTTGCATATTCTTATAATGAGCCTATGCACAATGATTACTTTTGGCATGACGCTTATGGTGAATATCCAGTAGTTGGTGTGTCTTGGAAACAAGCAAGAGCATTTTGTCAATGGAGAACATTATACCATAACGGTTACCAAAAAAGTAAAGGAAGACAACCTGTAAACTCTTACAGATTACCATCTGAAGCAGAATGGGAGTATGCTGCTCGCGGTGGGCTTCAAGGAGCATCTTATCCTTGGGGAGGTCCTTACACTAAAAATGATAGAGGATGTTTTATGGCTAACTTTAAGCCGTTACGAGGAGATTATGCAGCTGACCAAGCACTGTATACTGTTGAAGCAGATGCTTACGACCCTAATGACTTTAACCTATACAACATGGCAGGTAATGTGTCAGAATGGGTAGCAGGTTCATACGATCCTTCATCCTATGAATTTTCTTCAACAATCAATCCAAATGTAAACGACCCTGATAATACACGTAAGGTTGTAAGAGGTGGATCTTGGAAAGATGTTGCCTATTTCTTACAAGTAAGTTCTAGAGATTATGAATATGCAGATTCTGCTAGAAGTTACATCGGATTTAGAACAGTTCAGGACTATATGGGTACTGAAGTGACTAAAAACGCAGCTACGAATTAATAATATTAAAAAATACAAACCCAATTAAATTAACCTACTTAAGTTATTTATCCATTAACTTAAACTAAAAAACTAAACAAATTATGGCACAGAAAGGTAAAATGACAATCACTAACATGATCTACGGATTAGGAGCAGCAATCGTAATCGTTGGAGCATTATTTAAAATACAACACTGGCCATACGGTTCAGAGATCTTAACTATAGGTATGATTGTTGAAGCCCTAGTATTTACTTACTCTGCTTTTGAAAGACAGCAATCAGAATTGGACTGGTCTTTGGTATATCCTGAATTAGCCGGCGGAAATTCATTGGGGGGCAAAAAGAAAAAAGAAGAGCCAAAAGATGCTGAAGGTCTATTATCTAAAAAACTAGATAATTTATTAAAAGAAGCTAAAATCGATGGTGAGCTTATGGCTAGCCTTGGTGATAGCATCAAAAATTTTGAAGGTGCTGCTAAGAATATCAGCCCAACAGTAGATTCAATGACAGCTCAAAAGAAATATAGTGAAGAACTATCTTTAGCGGCTGCACAAATGGAGTCTTTAAACAGTCTTTACAAAGTACAGATGGAAAGCGCTAATCGCCAAGCAGCTATTAACGAAGAAGCAGTAGAAAATGCGACGAAGCTAAAAGAACAAATGCAATCTTTAGCATCTAACCTTTCGTCATTAAATGGTGTATACGGTGGTATGTTATCTGCAATGAACAAAAACTAATTAGTTTTTAGAGTAATCAATTTAATTAATTAACATTTAAAAACTAAATTACAATGGCAGGAGGAAAATTATCTGCAAGGCAGAAAATGATTAACTTAATGTACTTAGTATTTATTGCTATGATGGCGATGAATATGTCTAAGGAAGTACTATCCGCTTTCGGATTGATGGAAGCCAAATTTGCTGATGCGAACGCTTCTACAGCTGATAGAAATGAATTGCTATTAGCAGATCTGAAAGAAAAAAGTAGTGAAAAACCAAAAGAATTTTCAGTACCAGCAGCGCGAGCTCAACAAACTGAAATTGCTTCTGATAAGTTTTACAAATACATTGAAACTTTAAAGCAAGACCTTTTAAGAGAAGGGAATTATAAAATAGATCCTGAAACAGGTAAGTTGCCATTTGAGCAAATGGATAAAACGGATATCTTAGATGAAGCATGGTTCACAGGAGATCGTCTCACAAAAAAAGGACAAGAAGTAATTTCTCAGATTGAAGCCTACAAAACTTCAATATTAGAAGTGTTATCAAAAGACGAATCTTACAGAGGAACAGCTGAAGATTTTAAGAAGACGTTTAGTATAGATAAAGTAGAAAATAAAGATGGAAAGAAAATTGACTGGTTGAATTATCATTTTCAAGGTTTTCCTGCGATTGCTTCTTATACTAAACTAACTGCAATGCAAAATGATGTAAGAGTTGCTCAAGCAAATATGCTTAACCTGTTTTTGGGTAAGGTTGTTACAGAAGCTACAACTTTAAATAATTATAAAGCTATTGTTTTAGCGGACAAATCTGCATTTTTTGCAGGTGAAAAATTCCAAGGTAGAGTAGTTATTGGTAAATATGCCAATGTTCCACCAGTAAAATTAATGGTTCAAGGTCAAGAAGTAGACTTATCTAAAGCTATAGACTCTAGTGGTGCTGCTACATTAGATTTTAATGTTGGTAATGTAGGAGAACATGAAATTAAAGGAGAATTTACGTTTATAGAAAATGGTAAGGAATTACCAATTCCTATCCAAGCTAATTACGTTGTAGTACCTAGACCAAACTCAGCTACGATATCAGCAGATAAGATGAATGTTGTTTATCGTGGTGTTGCAAATCCTATGACCATTTCCTTTGCAGGTGTACCAGACAATAAGGTAAGTGCCAGTGGGCAAGGTTTATCGAAAGTTGGAGGTCAAGGAAAATATGTAGTAAATGCAGGATCAGGTAAGGAAATGACAATTAATGTTACTGCTACTCTTGATGATGGATCTAAAGCTAGTGATAGTAAAACATTCAGAATTAAGGATATACCTGCACCAACAGGTAAAATTGCTGGCCAAATAGGTGTTGTGAAATTACCAAAGCGTAATGTTGAAATAGGTACTGTAGGTGCCGAATTAAAAGATTTTGTTTTTGATTTACCAATTGTTGTAACTTCATTCAAAATAAAAGTACCTGGACAACCAACAGTAAACGTTGCTGGTACAAAAATGAATGCTCAAGCTAAATCAGCAATTAAGAAGGCAAGAAGAGGTGATAACATTACAATATTTGATATCAGTGCAAAAATACAAGGCAATGCAAAATATAGATTGCAAAATGTATCTCCAGTAGTCGTTGAGGTTACAAGCAACTAACATAACATCTATTAAGTAATTAGATTTATAAGTCCAAATTAATATTAATACAAAGTAAGATGAAATTGAAGAGTTTTATATATGTAGGATTAGCATTTTTCGCAATACAAACAACTTTTGCACAAGCTAATGTCCTTAATGCCAAAATCCCTGAGGAGATTGGTATGAAAACTGAAGCGGAGTTACTCCTAGACAATGACAAACCATTAGAGTATGGTTATGTTGGTGATAGAGACATCTTATTTTCTAAAATGGTTTGGGAAAAAGTTGTTTTAGACGAGCGTGTTAACTTTCCTTTATATTTTCCTGTTGAAGGTAATTTAGGGGATGACAGGAAATCATTATACCAAGTTTTAAAAGAAAATATGGATAATGGCATGATCTCTAAGGTATATGCAGATTCATATTTTACTGAAGAACGTACATTAAAGGATATGGAAGCTTCGTTGAGTATGAGGAAAATCACTGATGCAGGTATACGATATATGAATGAAAATGGAGTAGGTGAAGATGAGGTGCCAGAAGAGTATATAATTGAACGAAATATTGAAGCAGCTGACATTAACTCATATTTGATTAAAGGGCTTTGGTATTTTGATAAGCGCCAAGGGGAATTAAAGTATCGCATTCTTGGGATTGCTCCAGCAGCACCAGATGTTAACTTCATTGATTCAGAAGATTCTGAAAACAGTGAACCTATCCCTATGTTTTGGGTGTTTTTTCCAGAAGTAAGAGAGATATTACACGAAGCTAAAGCATTTAATAATAGTAATAGTGCATCACCTATATCTTTCGATCATTTATTGAATAGCCGTCGTTTTCATGGTGTAATATATAAAGAGGAAAATGTGTACGGTGATAGAGAGATTACTGAATATGTAGCAGAAAATGCATTGATGCAACTTTTAGAATCAGAACGTATCAAAGATAAAATTAGAAACTTTGAACAAGATATGTGGAGTTACTAATCAACTCGCATCATAAATTATCTAAACGCCCACTTAAAAAGTGGGCGTTTTTTATATCTAAATATCATGTTGAATTTAGGCTGAGATGTATTAAAAACTGCATGATTTATAAAATGAGATTATTTCGTTGCTTACTTTTGCAATAATGAAAGAAGTGGATTATATTATAGTTGGATGCGGGCTAGCAAGCATCACTTTTTGTGAGCAATTAATAACAAACCATAAAACCTTTGTGGTATTTGATGATAGTTCCCAAAAATCCTCAATAGTTGCCGCTGGGCTTTACAATCCTGTAATTCTTAAACGTTTCTCTGAAGTTTGGAAAGCCAAAGAACAACTAAACATTGCTTTACCGGTTTACAAAAAAATTGAATCGGACTTAAATATTAAGATAGATTATAAACTTCAACTCTTAAGACGATTTACCTCTATTGAAGAACAAAACCTTTGGTTTAATGCCACGGACAAACCAAAATTAGAACCTTATCTTTCTACTCAAATTATAAAAAATGAAAATATATGCATTGATGCTCCTTTTGGGTATGGAGAAGTACTACATGCTGGTCGATTGGATACTAAAACACTAATAACAGCCTACAAGAACTTTTTAAGACAAAATGATAGTTTAGAGGAACAGCAACTTCGATATGAAAAGCTTAAAATTAAAGCAACTTCAATACAATATGAAGATATAAAAGGCAAGCATATCGTATTTGCTGAAGGCTTTGGAGTAATAAAGAACCCTTATTTTAATCATATTCCACTCAACGGTACAAAAGGGGAGGTGCTAACTATTAAAGCTCCAGATTTACTGATAGACTTTGGTATTAAATCTTCTGTATTTATAATCCCAATTGATAACGATACATATTATGTTGGTGCTACTTATAATTGGAAAGACAAAACACATTTACCTACTGAAGAAGGAAAAAGTGAGTTGATTACCAAATTAAAAACTTTTGTTAAATGCGATTTTGAAGTTGTTAATCATGTTGCAGGCATAAGACCAACAGTAAAAGATAGGCGACCGTTAATTGGTAGACATCATAAACATCAAAATTTATATGTTTTAAACGGCTTAGGTACAAGAGGAGTCATGATTGCGCCCTATGTTGCAGAAAAACTTTTTGATTTCATTGAAAACGATGTCCCTTTAGACCATGAAATAGACATTCGTCGTTTCTTAGTGTAAAAGTAAAAAGTTACTTTCTTTTGTAAGCTTAGTATGCTTTGTTACTTTTTAGCCAACTCCTTATCATAACTCATAAAAAGGTTAATCCAAATATTACGGGATAAACGCATTATAACAGGCATAAAACCAATTAAGGTCAGTATAATGGAAATAAAGGCTACTGTAATTGAAGACTCAAACATTAAATAACTAATTACAAAGGCAGCGACAGCAAAGGCAATACCTACAGCATAGCTCACATACATAGAACCATAGAAAAACGAAGGTTCCATTCGATATTTAGTGTTACAATGCGAACAATTATCATTGATCTTTAATGTATCGGAAAGTACATAAGGATTTTTAACGGTGTACATAGATTCTTTGTGGCATTTGGGACATGCGCCAAAAAGAATACTATAAAGTTTCATTCCTTTTCTTATCATATTGAAAACCTTTACTTTTGCGTTTTTAAAACAATACAAAGATAATTTTTTACAATTCTTATATTGTAACAATTGTAACTTTATTGCAATCGTGTGATTCAAAATATTTATGCTAAACATTCATAATTTATCAATTTCCTTTCAAGGCGAATATCTGTTCGAAGATATTACCTTTAAACTTGGCGCAGGCGATCGTATAGGGCTAATCGGAAAGAATGGAGCTGGTAAATCTACAATGCTCAGAATCTTATCTAAAGAACAGGAAGCAGACACAGGGCAAATTGCAGCAGACAAAGATTTAAAGATTGGGTTCTTAAAACAAGATATTGATTTTGACTTTGGAAAGACAGTTTTGGAAGAGTCTTACGAAGCTTTTAAAGATATTAAAGCATGTGAAGCAAAACTCGAAGAGATTAACATTCAATTAGCTGAACGAACAGATTACGAAAGTGAATCGTACAATCAATTGATGATAGATTTAAATGAGATTCAACATCAATACGAAATCTTAGGGGGCTACAATTATCAAGGTGAGACTGAAAAAATTCTTCAAGGTTTAGGGTTTAAACGTAATGACTTTAATAAGCTTACGGACACCTTTTCTGGTGGTTGGAGAATGCGAATAGAATTGGCAAAGCTCTTACTTCAAAATAATGATCTCTTACTTTTAGATGAGCCTACCAACCACTTAGATATTGAATCGATTATTTGGTTAGAGAATTTTTTAAAAAATTATAGAGGAGCTGTAGTTATTGTATCTCACGATAAAATGTTTTTAGATAATGTTACCAATCGTACAATAGAAATTTCCTTAGGACGCATCTATGATTATAACAAGCCTTACACTAAGTTTTTAGAGCTCAGAAAGGAAATGAAAGTACAACAGTTATCGGCGCAAAAAAACCAAGAGAAGCAGATACAACACACAGAAAAACTAATTGAGAAATTTAGGGCAAAAGCCTCTAAAGCCACAATGGCACAATCTTTAATCAAAAAACTAGATCGTATTGACAGAATTGAGGTAGATGAAGACGATAATAGTGTAATGACCTTAAATTTTCCGGTTTCCATAACGCCAGGAAAAGTTGTGGTAGAAATGGATAATGTTTCTAAAAATTATGGAGATTTACAAGTTTTGCATGGTGTGGATTTATCAATTCCCAGAGATACAAAAACGGCTTTTGTTGGTCAAAACGGTCAAGGCAAATCGACATTAGCAAAGATTATAGTAGGTGAAATAGAATACCAAGGACAACTCACTTTGGGGCATAATGTACAAATCGGTTATTTTGCACAGAATCAGGCTGAGTATTTAGACGGAAGTAAAACGGTTTTAGATACTATGATTGATGCTGCTAATGAAACCAACAGAAGTAAAGTTCGTGATATTTTAGGTTCATTTTTGTTTAGAGGAGAGGAAGTCGAGAAATATGTTAGAGTACTTTCTGGTGGTGAACGTAATAGATTGGCATTAGCAAAATTATTATTGCAACCACTCAATGTTTTAATAATGGATGAGCCTACAAATCATCTGGATATTAAATCTAAAAACGTACTAAAAGAGGCTTTAAAAAAGTTTGAAGGAACTTTGATTTTGGTTTCACACGATAGAGATTTTCTACAAGGGTTGACAAATACGGTTTACGAGTTTAAAGACCAAAACATTAAAGAATATTTAGGAGATATAGATTACTATTTAGGGCAACGCAACCTGGAAAACATGAGGGAAGCAGAGAAACGAACGATTGTTGCAAAACAGCCTAAGGCAAATAGTAGTAAAAAGAGCTACGAAGATTTGAAAAAACTAAAATCCCTAAATAATAAATTGAGCAATGTTGAATCTAAAATCAACCAGCTCGAAAAGGACATAAAAAATGATGATGTTGCACTTGCAACCAATTATGATGAAACAGTTTCCGATCCTATTTTTTTTGATTCCTATCAAGCTAAAAAAATAGATTTAGAAAAGCTTATGACCGATTGGGAAACTATTCAAGAACAAATTGAGCGTTTAAACTAATGGAAGAATATTTCTTTCAATGTCCTTATTGTTGGGAGCAAATATCAATGCTTATCGATATGTCCCAAAATCATCAAAAATACATTGAAGATTGTGAGATTTGTTGCAATCCCATTCAGATTTCAGTGACTACGGAAGGTCAAGAAATTATTGATTTTCAAGCAGAAAGCATAGAACAGTGAAAATATTAAGTATTTGAAAATCAAATATTTATTTTCAAACATATGCGTTTCGTCGAAAAAATTTGCAGTTTATGGAAATAGGTTTTATATTCGATAAATTATTGTGTCCCTCCACAAAATCTAGCTATTATGAAAACTTTAAAATTAACCCTACTATGTTGCTTGCTTTCTGCATTTACATTTGCCGACGTATCCCAAAGCGAAAAAGATGCACTGGTTGCGCTTTACAATGCAACTAATGGTAAATCTTGGAACACTTCTTGGAATATGGATCAACCAGTTTCAGATTGGTATGGTCTAACAATTGAAAATGATAAGGTTACGGCTGTTAACCTCAGCTTTAATAATCTTAGCGGTAATTTACCTAGTGAAATCTCTGAGTTAAAATCTCTAAAAGTATTAAATCTTTCATTCAATAAATTAGAAGGAGAATTGCCGAGTGAGTTGACAAGCATGTTAACTCTTGAAGAGTTGAAGTTGTTTTCAAATAATTTCAGCGGTGCTATCCCTTCAGATATTGGTAAGTTAGCAAACCTTAGAACATTAGAATTATACAATAATAATTTCTTAGGTGAGATTCCTTCCTCAATTGGAAATCTTACCAAATTAGATACTTTAATACTTAGTAGCAACCGATTAATGGGGAAATTACCTTCTAGTATTTCTCATTTAAAATCTTTGAAAGTATTAAGTCTTTTTGATAATAATTTGTTAGGTACAATTCCTTCGTCTATTGGTAAATTGGGACAATTAGAAGAATTAATATTATCCAATAATGCTTTCTACGGTAATTTACCAGGCGAATTGGCACAACTAACTAACCTTAAGACCTTACTTTTAAGTAACAATGGCTTTAAAGGTAACTATGCAGCCTTAAAAGGAAAGTTGCCTAATATTATAGATTTTGATTTAGATGAAGTTAATATAAAAGGATCTTTAGCAACCTTAGACGCAGAAGATGATAATGATGATTAAAACAATACTTAAGTTTTAATTAAATTGATACTATAGCGTTTAATAAATTTTAAACGCTATTTTTTTGCTTTAATGCTTGTTAAAATTAAAAAGCATTGTATATTTGCAGTCCAATATTTCTGTCGGCATTATGAACCGAAAGTTAAAAGCTAAGTGAAATTAGGAAATTATATCGCGGGATAGAGCAGTAGGTAGCTCGTCGGGCTCATAACCCGAAGGTCACTGGTTCGAGTCCAGTTCCCGCTACTAGTAAAGATAAGGGTTTCAATTTATTGAAACCCTTTTTTATTTTCATGTACAACATATGTACACAACAAATTAATTGTTAAGGTTCATCAAATATCATAATTAATTTCTTTTTCTATTGTTTCAATCAGTTGTTTTATGTACTGTACTATGTTTTTATGTATGCCAGCCAGATAACCATTATTCATAAAAGCGAGTCTTAAGCCATTTTTAAAGATATTGCTGTTGCACTGCCATTTGGCATGTTCTATAAGTTGAGTCTGAATGTTATCTGTAATATTGTCTACATTTAATCTTAACGAAAGGCCAATAGAAGGTTTGCTTATATCAAAAACAACCTACGTTAGTCACATTTTCAGCTTGTGGATCATATATATAGGCCTCATATTCTCTTCTCATGTGTTCTTCGCCAGTTTTGATGGCTGCATATAGCTTATCTAATTCTAATAGACCATTCTTTACCGAATCGCTTTTTATTAAGCTTAAATTATCTGAACTTAATAATTCCTTATATGTATTTTGATTTGGCACAAAGGTATTCCAGATAAAAACAGCCCCGAAGGTTTCAGTATATGTTTTAACCTCTTCAATAGAAGTAGGGGCATAACCATTTATAAGCTCTGAATAAGCTTTTGCTTTATGATATTTATAATTAACAAACTCTTCGTTGTTTTTTATTTCACTAACCAAATCTGCCTTCAAATTCTTAAGATAATTAACCTCCTTGTTTCGTTCTTTCCTTGCTTTATTCCAATTATTAATTTGAAGCGCAATGAGAACACCAATCACTACAAGAATGATTTCGCCTAGGGCATAAAGCAGAAACTTTTTTGGTTCTGTTTTGGTTAATCATTGACTGACGTATATGGCGGAAGAATTTTATCATAGCAACCTAAAAAACTACGGTGACACCACTTAGATCTCTTCGTGTGTATTCTATTATTACTCAGTTTCAGCGAGTTTCTTAGTATCAGCATACTGTTGAAAAGCTGTTATTTTACCATCCTTTAATGACCAATGGTGAGCAGCCTGCACCTTATAATGTTTACCGTCTTTAGTATCAATCATATAATAAAGTGTAGCCAAAACTTGATTACCACTCATCTCATGTAATTTTATATCACTTAGCGAAAACGACTTGTACATACCACCAATAGGCGCAAAGATATTATCAAGAACCGCTTGTGGACCAATATACGGATTGCCTTTAGCTAAAGAATTACTCTCGGCTTCGTTCCAAACAATATTCTCATCAAAAAGAGCGAGCACACTTGGCACATCACCTTTTGAGAATAATCCATAAAGTGAATTGATTATACCTACATTATCAGGATTAGACATGACACCCAACTGCTGCATCATTACAGAGCTATCAAAAAAGTCTTGCTCTTGGGCAATCTTTCCGTTTTTCATTTTAACTATAGTTGTTCCTTCAACATCCACGGAATTTCCTGTCGCTGGCATACCAAAGAAATCACCTATATGCTTTCCCTTAAATCTCCAGTGCTTTACAATTTGGTCGCCTTGACCAAACGAATTAACAATGGTAAATTTCCTATCGCTAAATCCCGTGATGAAATTTTGATAATAGGCTTTTAAAGCATCTATGCCCACAATATTTTCGGATTGCATTAGTACGGTAATGTTTTCATCGAAATATTTGGTGTTAAAATAGCTCATATCACCTTTGTTAACGATGTTATCCCAGACCACACTGTACATTTTTAGGTCTTTGTCTATATTGCTTTTTTGGGCCATTATATTAAGGCTTAAAAAAGCGATTGTGATTAGTAAGATTGATTTTTTCATTTTGTTTATGTTTTAGATTATTAATTTTTAAGAACAATGCGGTATCGTGCTTTTCCCGATTTTAAATGTGCAATGGCCTCATTTACATCTGTCATAGCGTATTCTTCAGTAATCGGATAAATGTTATGTCTCACACAGAATTGTAACATTGTACTAGTCAGTGCAGGACTACCGAGAGGACTTCCTCCTACCGATTTTTCTCCAGTTAGAAGCGTAAAAGCTGGAATCGCCATAGGTTCTAATACTGCGCCTACATTATGAAACTTTCCTTTTGGGGCAAGTGCCACGAGATAAGAATTCCAGTCTAAAGTGACATTAGCCGTATTGAGAATAAAATTTAATGAACCAGCAATTTTTTCTAATTCCTCTGGATTCGTAGAATCTACCACCTTGGTGGCTCCCATTTCTAAAATAGATTCCTTTTTACTTGGGTTGGAACTAAAAGCAATAACCTCACAACCCCATTTGTTGAGAAATTTTAAAGCCATGTGCCCCAATCCACCTATTCCTATAACACCAACCTTGTCCGTTGGTTTTACTCCTGATAAAATAATTGGATTAAATACGGTTATACCACCACAAAGTAAAGGTCCAGCTTTATCCATATTTATACCTTCTGGTAATGGGATAGCCCAAGACCAATGGCTACGTACATAATCAGCAAAGCCACCATGACGACCACCAATAGTGTATTCTGCACTAGCACAAAGATGATGTGATCCGTCCATACATTCATGGCAAGACATACACGATGCAGAAAACCATCCTAAACCTACTTTGTCTCCTACGTTAATATTTTTAACGGCATCACCTTTGGCGATTACTTCACCAATAATTTCATGGCCTGGTACAATAGGGTACGCACTCATTCCCCAATCATCGTTCATCATGCTGATGTCTGAATGGCAAATGCCACAATTGTGTATTTTAATATCTACTTGTTCTGATCCAAGTGTTCCTAATTCATAAGAAAACGGCTCTAGAGGTTGATTAGGGCCTGGGGATGCAAATGCTGAAACTTTCATAAGTTATTTGGTTTTAATTGGTTTTATATACTTCCATTTCTATTTCGATTAAAAATTCTGGTAAAGCCAAAGTTTTTACTCCTAACCACGTTCCTGTTGGGAAATGGTTTTTATAGATTTCAGCTCTGTAGCCTGCCACTTCCAACATTTTTGGCATGTTGGTAGTAAAAATATCCTCTTTTACCACATCGTCAAAAGTGCAGCCGTAATGCTTTAAGATTTTCTCTAAATCGGCATAGCAATTTTTCATTTGCTGCTCCAAATCACCGATAGCGGTTGGATTCCCTTCATTGTCCATGCTTACTGCTCCAGAAATTGTAATATGATTACCGATTTTTACGGCATGTGAATAGCCATAGGCTTTTTCAACTTCTGGTCGTAATAGGAAATAGTCTGGTTTCTGAATTATAATTTTAGTTTCTTTAACGTCTATTTCTTTAGTAAGCGTTTCGTCTTTTGGACCTTGATTGCAACTATTGAAAATTGAAGCCAAAAGAAGGCAAACAAGTGCTTGTCTTACTGTTTTTAATGGTTGTAATTTCATAATATTTGATTAGTAATGTTTATTTTAATTTTTATTAATTTGATACCATTTTAGTTTTTCACCTTTGGCCCATCCCAATCCGTAATTTCAAAAGCTTCCAATAAACCTTGCCTAATCGGTTCGGTCACTTCATTTACGGTTTGCAGACCAAAATCTATCCCAACCACAGTGCGAATCGGTCGTTTGCCATGTGGCATATCAATCAAATTCTCAAAGGTCTTAACCACTAGCATTGGATCTGCATTTGGGTCTTCATAGATTGAACTAATTTGGCTAATAAGACCTTCACCAAAATCGTTAATATGTTGATACGCTTTGGCAATTTCTTCGTCTTCTGATGAGATAATACCGTTAATAAAATCTGTCGAAAAAGGACCCGGTTGCACTATTACCGTATCAATGCCCAAAGGCGACAACTCATAGCGCATGGTTTCGCTCAAGCATTCCAATCCCCATTTACTGGTATGGTAAAGGCCATAGCCAGGCAAACAGAAACGACCTGCAACAGATGTTACCTGAATAATAAGTCCGTCGTTTTGCGCACGCATTTTTGGCAGAACAGCTTTTGCTACTCTAAAGGTGCCGACGATGTTTAAATCCAACTGGTCTAAAAACTGTTGAGAGGAAAATGACTCAATAGGACCACCATAGCCACAACCTGCGTTGTTAATGAGCACATCCACTTGACCAATTTGCGAAACCCCTTTGCCAACACTCTCATCTGATGTGACATCGATTTCAACAACCTCTATGTTAAGGTTATTTGAGCTTGCATAATTTTTCAACTCTGATGCTTTATCAGCATTTTTTCCGTTAACATTTCGCATTGTGGCATATATGTGATGCCCTTTCTTTGCCAAATGCTTGGCAGCCATAAGTCCAAAGCCCGAACTGCAACCTGTGATTAGAATGTGTTTCATTTTTTTTTGTTAATCATTTGTTCTGAGATATATTTCATGCCATCATATAAACCTGAATAAGGCACATGACCTGCATTTTCATAAGTTTTGTATTGAAAATTTATGCGGTCTGCCAAGGCAGATTTCAATGTCTTTGAAGAATTAATGACGGATTGATGTATTTCTCCTTTTGGGTCTAATGGATCTGACAAGGAATTGGCGACAAATAACGTCTTACCCTTAAAGTTATCTTTATCCTTAAAGGCTTCGTCTGCCAATTCGGAAAAATAATCGTCCATATCTTTAAACCAGCCTGCACAAGTGCCAACGTAGTTATCGAATAATGTTGGTTTTGATAAAAACGCATACATTACAAATAGTCCGCTCAAAGACCTGCCACGTATGGTTCTAGTCTTGTTAGTACGATAGTTTTTGTCGATATGCGGAACCAATTCCTTTTCAAGGAACAGAAGGAAATTTTCAGCCTGTGGGTTTTTTACTTCATACGACGGTCTGCTCAAGGGCATCATATCCCTATCGCGATCTGTATTAGCTATGGCTACGATAATCGTTTCCATCTTTAGGTTACGGGTAACCGACCGTGCATCTATAAGGCTGATTTCCACTCCATCCAAAAGATATAAAACCGGATAATCCTTATTTGATGTTTCATAACCCTTGGGCAACGAAACAATCAATTTCCTATTCTCGTTCAATATTTTGGAAGCGACACTGTCCCTTTGACCAATCTTGACCATCACATCTTGCGAATACACAAAATTAGGAAGCAACATAATTAGACCTAGAGATAAAAGAACAGCGATTTTCATAATGGCTTGGATGGTCAAGGTTTTTAACAACAGCAAGGTAAGATGTTATATAAAGGCATTCAATCACATCTTAATGTGGTTTTAGCTCTTTTCATTTTGTATATTTGGTATTAGCTATTAATTAAAACCAATTTCTTGAGGTCATCCATACGTTTGCACTGCCTTTTGGTTAGCCTTTTCCTGTGTGTTGTGGCAACAACTATTTATGCGCAGAATCCATCTCAAATAGATGTATTAACTACAGAAGATGGCCTGTTGTTCCGTGATGTATCTAATACTGTTCAGGATAACAAAGGGCTACTATGGATTGGAACTTCACAAGGTCTTAATCGCTATGATGGTGACCATTTTAAAGCCTATACCAACGACCCGCAAAATCCGTTTTTTATTGAAGAGGATTTCATAAAATCCAATATGCTTTATGACGAGAAGGACAACTCCGTTTGGTTTATGGCGAACGATAAATTGTTTCAGCTTGAAATATCCACGGATTCCATTACTTCTTATAATGAGAACCATAAACTCAAAGGTCAGGTATTAGATATTATTAAAGCACCAGACAATTCTGTTTGGATCGTTACAGATGATTATTGGAATGTTGAAAAAGGGATCGCTAAACAATACCTTCAAAAGTTTGAAAATGGCACCTTTAAAGTTATGGTTTCTATGGATCGGTATAAACGTGGTTTTAATAAATTGACTACTGATGCCGAAGGTTTTATATGGTGGACAACCACAAGAGGTACAGGTAAATACACGGTTGAAGGCGAATTACTGGAAACTCACATCTTGGACACTTATAATTGGAATGGTGATGTCATCCATTATGTGCCTTATTTTTTTGATAGTAACAATACACATTACTACTTTCCTTCTTCACGAGGTGGTATAGCAGTTTACGATGCCGAAACCAAAACGTCTTCTATTGTCTTTGATACCGATGATATTATAAGACGTGCTATAGAAGATGATGAAGGAAATATATGGTTTGCTGGCGACGATACCTTGTTTCGAATGGATGTGAATAGGAATTTTACCGATTACACCTCCTTGCTCAAATCTAAAATGGACTACTCAACCATCAACAATCTGTTTTTGGATAAAAACGGATTGCTTTGGGTAGCAACAGACAACGGTTTGTTTAAGGTAAGAACACAAAAGCAATTGTTTTCAAACCTTTTTAAATCCGAAAAGGAAGGTTGGGGAAATTCTATTCGTGGCATTTTTGAGGATGCCGAAGGACGAATATTCTCCCTTTGCGAAAGCAATCATCAACTCTGGTTTAAAGCTAAAGATGGAACGGTAGATTCGCTCCCTTTAAAAACCACTTTAGGAAAACCCATCAATTTAATGTACGACACAAGCTTTTTGGTAACCAATGACGCCAAGACCAAAGTCTATGCCGTGGGAAAAGGCATCAATGAAATTGATTTAAAAACAGGAATTACAAAGGTGTATAGTCAATTCAGCAAAAACAATAAAATTTATGGTCCAAATGCGTTATTAAAACTGAAAGATGGACGCTTACTATTTGGTTACACCTTAGAATTACTTACCCTTTTCAACCCTAAAACAGAAGAAAGTCAAATTGTTTTTAAAAATCTCAACGAGCAAACTAATATTACAGATCTTCAATTTTTTGAAGAAAGTAAAGACCCAAATTGTGTTTGGGTTGGCACCAAGAACGACGGCGTTCTGAAAATAGACTTAAGCGGAACTATTCTGAAATCTTACAACATTAATACAATACCTCAGTTAGGCAAACACCATATCTTATGTATCAAAGAGGATAGCGATAAAAGTCTGTGGATAGGTAGCTATGGTGGTGGTTTGAATCATATTTCTGCGGACGGAAAGACCGTGAAAAACTATACGAAAATTCATGGTTTGCCAGACGACAATGTTGTTGGTATTCTGCAAGATGGTGAGGAAAAGCTTTGGGTCAGTACTTATAACAGTTTGGCATTGTACAATAAAACCACCAAGGAATTCCAAAATTTTTATACCGAAGATGGTTTGTCGCACAATGAGTTTAACTATTCATCTTTTTTTAAGGACAGTCAAGGCCTGTACTATTTTGGTGGCATGAATGGTGTTAACGTTTTTGATTCAGACGCCTTACAGGAATCCGTGAGACCACCAGATATACAATTCTTGGGGATTGAAGGTTATAACAGCCAAACGAAGAATTATTTTAAAACCGATTTTGCCCAAACCCAGTTTTCTAGATTGGAGGTTTCGCCTTATGATCAATATTTTGAGGTCAGTTGGCTTTTGCCAAGTTTTTTTCAGAATGAAAAAAATACGTTTAGTACCAACCTCGAAGGTTTTGAAGACCGATGGTTTTATCAGGGCAATGCTACATCCATTCGCTACAACCAATTGCCTGCTGGCGATTATGTGCTTAAGGTAAAAGGGAATGATTCTAGAGGAAACCAAAGTGCATCGGTATTGTCAATTCCGATTACCGTAAGACAGATTTTTTATAAACAATGGTGGTTTATCGTTTTGATGGTCTTGACCATTTCAGGATTGGTATATGCTGTGTTTAGATATCGTTTGCAACAAGCTCTGGCAATGGAGCGTTTGCGAACGAAAATCTCAAGTGATTTGCACGATCATGTAGGTTCATTACTTTCAGGATTGGCTATGCAAACCGAACTTTTGGAAGCAAATGCCAGTGAAGCTGATAAAACTAGGTTGCATAAAATAGCAGCCATAAGTAGAAATGCAGTATCACAAATGCGTGATTTGGTTTGGAGTATTGATAGCAGACGAGAAACTATAGCTGATTTAATAGAACGCATGAGAGAAATAGCTGAAGAATTGTTGTTGCCGAAAGATATTGTCTTTGAGATAGATACCACAGGCGTTAAAAATTTTGATAAAAAATTACCTGCACAAACCAAGCAAGATATTTTTCTCATTTTTAAAGAGGCGATCACTAATATTGTAAGACACTCTGATGCTGATTTAGTCGAAATCAATTTAACTAATAGTTCTAATGGTTGCCAACTTATTATTAAGGATAATGGCAGTAAAAAAGCGTCATATAAATCTTCTGGATTGGGCTTATCTAATATGCTAATGCGAGCCAAAAAACTTAAAGGAAAGCTAAATTTTAAGAACGATAATGGTTTTAAGGTTTACTTGGATTTACCCTTTAATATGTAATATCACATCTTAATGTGATTTGAAGTCATACATAATACCTTAACTTTACATCATAACTATTTTACGCTTTCAAACTGAAAGTGATGTTCAAAAGATTCTAGCTTTCTTGGAAAATAGATATGATACGATTAGCACTAATAGAAGATGATTTACTGATTCAAGAAAGCTTGAATGACTTTTTTAGCACACAAGAAAACACCGATTGTATGCTTACTTCGGCTTCTGTTGAGCATTTTTTGGAATCTATTTCAAATGTTGAACAGTATCCAGAGATTATCCTTTTGGATATCAATTTATTAGGTATTTCAGGTATTGAAGGCATTCCGTTGCTATTAGAAAGTCTGCCTAATGTAGATATCATTATGCTGACAACCTTTGAGGATAATGATAGTATTTTTAAAGCTTTGTGTGCTGGCGCATGTTCTTACCTATCCAAAAAGACATCGTTGAAAAAAATCCAGGAAGCTATTACCATTGTACATGCTGGTGGTTCGTATATGTCACCTTCGATAGCTCGGAAAATTGTTAATAAGTTTGCGCCTAATCGCAACAAAAAACAGCTATTGACTTCACGACAAAAAGATATTGTTAGTGGTATTGTAGCAGGTAAAAGCTATAAAATGATTGCAGATGATTTGTTTGTATCACTTGATACTGTACGTAGTCATATCAAGAATATTTATAAAAAATTAGAAATCAACAGCAAAGCTGAACTGATTAGAAAATCATATGACAATGAAATTTGATTATAGATTGATAAGAAATAGGATATTATACTCATAACCCGAAGGTCACTGGTTCGAGTCCAGTTCCCGATACTAATAAGTAAAGGGCTTCCAAGAAATTAGAGGCCCTTCTTTTTTATCTGGTATAGAATAAGTAATAGTCTTCCTTAATCTTTAGTAGAGGCTTAGTGTTAATTTAAACTTAGGTTAATACTTAGTTAAGTTGCTTTTTATTATTTCATCAAATACCTTCTTGTGTTATTATAAAAGTCATAATAATGGTTGGGGTGTTTTGATAATTTTACAGAAGCATTTCTTTGCTAACCTTTCAGTAGTATAACAGCTAGCTTTTTTGGTTACACCTGTTTCTTTTCAATGGCCTTTGTTTCCTTTTCTTTCATTTTCTTTTCTTCAGGTGGAATAATATACCTGTGATTATCATTGAAAAACTGCTGCCTCATAGCTTCCATACGTTTTATCATATCGTCCATATTAGGAAAACTTGATGGTGCCCCGTTAGAAAAGAAATCATCTTTAAAAAAATCATCCGAAAAGAACTGTTTCATAATAGAGTCATGTTCAGCAAATCCATTCATTCCTGGAGATTGAAACATAGAGAAACGCTTTTGCATCATGGATTGTACCTTGTTGAACATGCTGTCTTTAGCCATATCTTTTAGATTGCCAAAGGAAGACCGAGAATAAATAGAATCATAACGAATAATATTTCCATTCTCATCAACTTCCTTATTTACTTTCCAACTTTCTTTGGGTTGGTCGAGACTGTCTGATTGTGTTTCAGCTTTAGAAATTTCGTCTTTAGAACTTTGTGCATTACAGCCTGTAGCTAAAATTGCTACAAACAAAAAGAGCATTACTTTTTTCATTTTTACAATTTTAAATTAAACTATTATGTAATTGCAATTTCAAAAAAAATGCCAATTTTTATATTCGTAACATTTTGTCAGATAGTTTATTTTTGCTCCTAAGATGAATAATTTGACAAACGAATTTTTCGGTATAGGCATCCAAAATGGCAAGACACCAGAAAATCTTGGTGTACTTTGGCGTTCTGCTCAAAATCTTGGTGCCAGCTTTATTTTTACCATAGGCAACCGTTACTCTAAACAAGCTTGTGATACACATAATGCCGTAAAATCAATGCCATATTTTCATTATGATACTTTTGAAGATTTCTTCAATAACCTACCAAAGGGGGCAAGACTGGTGGGAGTTGAACTGACCGAAGAAGCCGAAAATTTAGAAAGCTTTCATCATCCTCGACGTTGTGTATACTTACTCGGAGCTGAAGACCATGGTTTATCTAAACAAGCCATACAAAAGAGCCACTTTTTGGTAAAGTTTAAATCACAGTTAAGTCTCAATGTCTCTGTTGCTGGCAGTATTGTTATGTACGATAGAGGACTTGCCAAGCCTAGATCGTGATTTTATTCTATTTCTAATAAAAAAGTATAAAGCCAAAAAGATAACAAGAATAAGTGTTGCCCAAACCCACCACAAATTATCTGGGGATAAATCTATTGGGCTAGAATCTCCAATTAAAACTAAACCTGCCCAATACTGAGGAGAACGTGTTCTTCCTTCTGCATTAGCAATGTAATCTAGTTTTGCTTTTTGTAGTGCTTCGTCTTTAGGTAATCCATTTTTAAGATAACCATAAAAATTATCGATAATCGTTGTACTGGATTGCTCATCAATTTTCCATAGACTTGTTAATATACTCTCGCTACCAGCATAGTTAAATGCGTGCGCCAAAGAAATCATACCTTCTCCAGATTGGTAAGAAGGTTTGCCAGTTTCGCAAGCTGTTAAAATCGCCAAGTTAGAAGATAGGTTTTGGTTATAGATTTCATAGGTATATAAAGAATTATCATCTGTTGCGGATTCATCATTTAAATTTTTGGCGAAAATGAGTCGAGATAACTCTGGCGATATATTATTGGATTCTGCATGCGTACCGATATGTATAATCTTATGCTCTTTTGCCTGAGAGGTGAAAACTTGTTTGGAAGCATTTTCGTTTATAAAAGATTCCCCGTTGAATAATCTGGAGTATTCACTGGCTAAATCTACAGTAAAAGGCTGTGGCAATAAGGTTAAATAAGTGCGATCAATGTTTAAGGAATCTGTAATTGATATTTTGTAGTTTTCTTTCATTTCACGATTAAACTCTGGTGCAAAAGCAATAAAATCATTAGAGTAATCAATGGTTTTTCTTTGTTCTTCTAATAGTAAGAGACTGTAGTTGTAAGATATAGTATGCATTGAGAGTAAACTGTTGGATGAAAATTCTTTTAAGGACTGGTTCTTTTTTCGGGTCATCATCTCAAAGCTAAGATTAAACAATTCACCATCTGGGATAATTATTACCCTTTTACTTACTACTTTGTCTTCTATTGGAAACCATAAACTATTATAAAGTTCATGGAGCGTATTGTTAATTTCATCTGTATTGGTTACATTATTATTTAATGAATTGATGAGTTCTGAAATTCCGTCGGAACTTAGCGCTACTAAACTGTTTTGGGTTTTGGAGTACACATAGGCGTACAATTTACCATCTATTTTTAAATAGCGAACTACAGTGGTTTCTGTTGGTAATTTAGATTGTAGCTGATTAATATCGGCTTCAATTTTAGCATAGCGCATCTTGTAATAATCCGGATAGGAAATTTTTAACGAATCAATAAAAATCTCCCAAGATTTTTCAGCTTTGAAAAAGGCATCAATTTTAGCATCCTTTTTTGAAAGGCTACTGGTCAGTTCTTTTTTCAATTCTTTTTCACGCTCAAAAATTGATTTCGGAATGTTTGCAAAATTTACATCAAACTTTAAACTTAATCGTGTTCTAATTTTGTTGTAAATACCAGCTTCGTGTAACTCTATTATTTTGCTGAGGTATGCCGGTTTTGAGGTTAGATTATAAAGCTCTAAATATAATAGTTTACCAAAGTCTGAAACGGTCTTGCTCTCGGAGAGTAATGTGGAAACATCATCAGCATCAAATGTTATTGCTTTTCTCTTTTCTAGAATTGTAAAGGCTTGGTTGAGTTTATGTGCCAATTTTAAAAGAAAATCTTCATCTCGTGATGATGTGGAATGGTATTTCGATTTTGCTTCAAAAAGTATAAATGTAGGTTGCCTAAATTCAACCTGTAGAGAATCCATTGCAAACGAAGCTTCTTTGATTCTGTTATCGAGATATGTATTTCCTTTTTCTGCCCACTCGTAAGCCTTTTGATAATCTTTAGCTAAAAAATAAATATTTGCAAGTGTCCCATATTCTTTTAATAAGGGAAAGTTATCATTGCCACCGTTTTCTCTAACATAATTATAGGATTTTTTTGCTGTGGCTACAGCCTTTTCCTTTTCTCCATTTTCAGCAAGAAATAGAGCATAATCTCTTAAGAAAATTAGATAAGCTCTACTGTATTCCGTTGGATAGACTTGGCTGTATAGCTCCTCGCTCTCTTCATAGATTCTTGTTGCAGTTAAAGCGTCTCCTTTTTCGGCATAAGCTCGTGCTTTTAACTGTAGAAACTCCGCTTCTAGAGAGGTGTATTTGTTAGATGAGCTTTTAAGCTGAGCTAATGCCTTGTTGATGCTTTCTATGCCTTTGTCTAAATCCTTAAGTTCAATTTCTGCCGTTGCAATCTGGTATAGTGCGGTAGCCAACCTTGGACTGGTAGGCTCATAGACCAATTTCTTTTTTTTGTAAGCATACGTTAACATATCGTAGGCTTTGGAAACAAAACCGATATCGTTGTAAAATGCCGCTAAATTTGAAAAGGCAGAAGACTGTAAACGTTCGGATTCTTGTACTAATTCTTCGTCTTTTGAATTGTCAATAATATTACTAAGGTTTTTTATAATATCTTTTTTCATTTCGATGGCTTCACCAACGTTTCCTGAATCGTCCAATACCAAAGCTAGGTTAAACTTAAACGCATTGATATAATATAGTTTGTCAAAACCTTTAAGTTCACTTTCTTCGGCAAATTTAATAGCCTTATTGAAAGCTATTTTAGCACTGTCTAGCTTGTTTAATGTCCAATAAGAAACAGCTATGCCATTGTGGGCATCGGATACCTTAGATTTTTTGGCATCTTTGGATTTTTCGTAAGCAGAGACAGCTTGTTTAAAATACCTTAGGGCATTGCTTAAATCATATAATGCGTAATAGTTACTACCAATGACGTAATTTATATGTCCCAGTTCCTTAGGCTTAACATCCGCTAACGACTCGGCATATTCCAATGCTTTTTTTGAGGCAATAACACAGTTGTCGTCATCTCCCAAATAAAGGTAAAGTTGATCCATACTCAAATAAGTTCTGAACAATGTTCTTTTATTAGGGGTAAGCGACTTTAAATTGTCAACAAATTTTTTGGCTTCCTTTACAGCATCGGTAGCGTTTTTTTTTTGAAGTGTTATTTTCCCAATGTACAGCGGATAATGATAAAGAGAGTCGTATAACTTTAAGCGCATTAATTGGTTTATTTGCGTGTTTAGCGCAGAATCAGCTTTTTTAATTTGATTTGCGTCTAAAAAGTTATCAATTTGTTCAAGTTTTAAGCTTGAATCTTGTTGCGCAAACAATGGTAGTGCAATGAAAAAATATAATATGTATAGACTATTTCGTAATGTCACAACCATGTTAAAAAGGTTTTTAGTTATTCTATTTTAGCTAATATTTCTTTGCTGTTTTCTGAAGATGATTTTTTAAGATTCACTTTAGCTTGCTTAGTATTTCCAGCTTTTAAATAGGCCAGTCCGAGGTAATAATGTGCATCGTTTTTTAATGCGAATTCAGGGTTTTTGGAAGCGTCCTCCAAAAAGGAAATAGCGATTTTCTCGTTTTTGCTAGCTAAATGTGCAACACCAATAAAATAATTTAAGGTATCACTTTGAGGCTTCAAATTTCTTAATGATTCCCATTTTGAGATTGCACCTTTGTAGTCGCCTTGTTTGTAATCTACCATAGCTTCATAGAACTCATAATTGTCGTTACTGCCCATTGTTGTCGGCAAACCTGGGTCTGGTGTAAAGTATTTAGCATACAAACGTTCATTAGAGCTACCACCGAAAAGCCAAAAACTTCCTAGACCTATAATTAAGATCGCAGCAACAGCGATTCTCTTCCAGTTGAATCTTCTAACTTTAGGTTGATTTACAACGGTTTTATCTTGATTGCTCGATAATTCATTATGAAACTCATCTAATTGTTCTTTCATGGTTTGGGTTTCTAAACCAGTTAAAACAATTTTTATGTCTTCAACTTTAGTTGCAAGATGGTTTTCATTTTTTAGTCTATTTTCAAATTCTAGCAAATCTTCGTTAGAAAGCTGACCATTAATGTAGGCTTCGATCTTTTCAAATTCTTCTTGTGAAATATCATTTATATCCATTGCTATTAACTATTTATTCAGGGCTATTTGTCTTAATTTTTGCATACAACGGTATTTTTTATTTCTGGTAGAAGCCGAATCTAAGGCTAATTCTTCTGCAATGAGATTCATGGGCTTTTTTTCAAAATAAAACTTACGTAGTAAGCGTTTACATGCGTCGCCTAAATCTTTAAAGGCTAGCATTACATCTTCTAATCGTTTGTCTTTTAAAATGTCATCATCTATACCGTTGTTTTCTTCATCTTTTATTTCAAAATGATGTAACTGGGATGCTACAATAGTTTTTTTAAAGCCTTGTGAACGAAGTACATCCATCCATTTGTTCTTTGCAATGGTGTAGAGATAACCATGTATTGACGATTCGCTTTTAGGTATAAATTTATTTTGCTTAATGTTCTGCCAAAGTGCTAAAAATGCTTCCTGATATACATCTTTTGCGTGTTCTTTTGTGCCGCTGTTTTTTAGAATCAGTGCTTCAATTTTTGGATAGTTACTTCTATAGATACTATTTAAAGTCTCAGAATCATTAGCCTTAATTGCACTAATAACTTGCAGTTTATGGTCGGTTTGGTATGCTTTCCTCATGTTAATAGCTAAACACAAGAAAGATACAATTAATTCATTTTTCTGCAAATAACCAGTCGTTAAATGACTTTATAAACGGATGAATGTAATTATTCACCTAAAAAATAGTCTTTGTATACTATATTTAAAATTCACTAATCTTCATTACCTACTACTACAGTTAATCTGGCTGTGCCTACACCGGCTTCGGCATTATCTATAGCTTCATCTAGATATATTAACGAACCAATTGCTGTACTTGTATTGGTATGGTAGACACCTGATGTATATTCAGTAAGATGGCTTGCGCCAGAACCAACATTATTATCTGTTGGTAAAACCGTATCTGGAGTCCAAGTATATGTTCTTCCAACATTCGATGGAATAGGATCTGGTTTATACTCCAAAATTTATAAGTGATAACTAATGGCATCTTCTACGGCATTAATCTCAAAATAGGTAACGATACCATAGCCTCCACCACCTTCCCGCCACCTATATTCAATATTTAAGGTTTGAATTATGACTTCTGGCTCTGTGGTAAAGAAGAATGTAGTTTGGGAAGTTCCACCATTTCCGTCTCTAGCCTCAACATAACCTTCGTAATTTGTCTCAGGTTCTAATCCTGAAAAACTGTAGCTTAGGGTCGTACCACCAGAAGCAATTTCTTGTATCTAGTATTATTGCATAAGTAACTTCATCGTTATCAGGATCCAAGGCTTCTGTCCAGCCAATCGTAGCACCATCAAATCTGGTCTCCGTTGTATTGGCCGAAAAAATTCAAGGATCATTGTTGTTCGGGTCATCGCTATTGGAACAGTTCATAACTGTAAGTATCTATAATACAATTAAGTAAATGTAATTTTTCATAATTATCTTATTTATAATTTGTTTTTTTAGTTAATGGGATGGTTATAAAATGTCATCATTATTTTTTTGAAAAAGCGTTTTTTCTGGCCCAGCCACCACCAATAACAATCAAAAGTATTCCTGCCCAACGCATCATATTAAATCCAGAGGATGGAGGTTCCATGTCAAACTCGAATACAGATTTCCCAAAGGCATCTTTATCGATTTTTATATTTTTGGCGTCTTGAGGTAGTTCTATAATATAAGTTTGCTGCAAATTACCCCCGTATTCTGGCGGACTGCTTACCAACATATATTTGTTATCTGCCAATTCCGTCAATTGCGCATTTTTTTGCTCGGTATCTACCATCCACTTACCGCGCTTATTTATCTCGCAAACTCCGTAAGCATTTAAACTAAGATTATAAGATCGGTTCATATCATCTTTCTCCAATTTAAAATCGTCGAGAAAGTATGCGGGCATACCACGTTCTATATCCCGTTTCAATGCAGAAGGGTTGTTACCATAATTACCATTCCAAATTTGCCATTCTTGTGCATTCATGGTCATGGATATATTGAGTTTTGCATTGCCAATAGAATCGATACGCATTTCTATTTTTTGTTGAGATTGGGCTGTGATCATTCCGCTGAATGGTAACGCAAATGACAGTATAAGTTTTGTTATTGTCTTCATGACCTTGAATTTTATTTTATGCTATTATAGACTTGATTTATGATACCTGAATTTTGATTGTACAAATAATCGGGTGCTCCCACGGCAACAATCCTAATGCCGTTTTGCTTCATCAGCGATTTACCAATCCAGTTAAAATTACCGTTAGCTGAATACGTTTGTCCTGCTAAAGTATTTCCATTAATTTGATATTGTACTTCCATCCCATAACCTGATAGGTATTGATTTACGGTTGCCATAGCCTGTTGCACATTAGAAACTGGTACATCATAAATTGTAACCGTTGTCATCTGATCTGGTGCAATAACCTGAGCTGTCATAATTGGCATTTGGGGAACTGGTCGCATCATGGTTTGCCATCCTGTTGGAATAGAGAAGGAAAGTGCATTGTTACTCGTACGGATACGATTATCAGGAATTCTTATATTATTATTCTTTGGGTTATTTGGTTGTACTTGTTGTCCTCCAGACCAAGAAGCTACAATTTCATCTACTTTTTTACGCATAAAATCATTATCCTTTAAGTCCATTGATGTTACACCTTGGGCATTGACATTGTGTATATCCACTAAAGTATATCTAGGGTCACCTGCTTGCGCACGTTGCATAAACTCTTGGAGTTGTTTTTGACCTTGTTTGTAGGCATCTTCAACACTGGAGATACCACCCATACCTTCGCCACCAATACCAGTGGCTTCAATAGCGTAATATTGTCCATTCATCCTAAAACCAGGATACGCATGGCCAGGTACCATATATATTATCGGATCAATCCCAGCGGAAGAAAGGACACTTGCATATAGACAACTAAGTTCTATACATAGTCCTGTGTTGCCTGTAATGACCTCGCGAGGTAAACGCACTTGCTGAACAATGCTCTGTACATCTTCGGTAGATTTTGGTATGCCTTTAGTGCCACTGTAGACCATGTGCGATTTTCGTGTAGCTTCATAAATGCCCGCCAAAAAACGAACGGCATCCTCAGGTTTACGAGTGATAGAAGCTGCTTCGCCTTTCAGTAATTTTTCCTGAAGGTTTTGAGTATAGTATTTTACCACAGGATCATTAGGGGTAACAAAGCAAGCAATAAGCGCATCGTTATCGTACATGTCTGCCCAAGAGCTAATTTCTTCAGATTTTATACCTGTATAGACATATTCATTTCGGTTGGTAAACTTAAAGGTGAAATCTTCTTCAATAATATCATCGTCTTCAGCACCGTCCCAAGAAATTTCAATTTCTGTTTTCTCAATGGATTCTGTAGTTTTTTCGGTTATGTCATTTTTGAACTTTGGATAACAAGGCACAACTAAGGTTTGTCCTGGGAACATCTCGCCAGAAACCGTAAGTTCTGTCCAATCAATATAATTAGGAATACGATATTTAACAGTTACATCCTCTAAAGTTTCAGATGAATTATTGGTGATTTTAGCCTTAAAGAGATAATATTTTCCGTCCATGGCATCAGGGTTTGCGTACACTCTATGCGCAGCAGGCATAATAAAAGAGGTTTTGTCAATACTAATGTCTATATCATCGGCATCACTCTGTTTTATGCCCATAAAGCTTAATGCAGTTAAGGCAAGTCCTATAACGCATATTGCTATAGGGATGGCTACTTTTTTCATAATTTAGATGTTGTTTTTAGAGTTCTTTTTTGTTTTAAGGTACATTAGGATTGTTGTCATCAGGGTCTCTTAAGATGTCAAAACCATCCATGTCGTTATCTACAATACCGCCACTTTCGTTGACGTAAAGCTGAAAATTTATAGGTAAAAAGGTATTGGCAACTTGGGTATCATATTCGGCTTCTGGTGCAGTTGTAACGGAGGTAGTGATAAAAGTAGAACCAGCTGTATAAGTGGTAATTACCCAAACCTGTGCTATCCTTCCGTTAAAGCGAAGCATTCTTGCATTAAATTCCATAGGAATAGTCGCAAAGACTTGTTGCTTAAATTCAGAACATAATACTTCTGGAGTGCCATTAAATTCGTAAAACGCAAAAAGATTATTGATCTCATTAGCAATAAAATTTTGTGAAGGTATCTGTTGGCCAATAGCTGTGCTAGATGGAATCCACCGAAATAAAACAGCATTATCGTCTCTAAAAACATTAACACCTATAGTTTGAGTTTGCGGATCTGTAAGTTCAAAAGCCGTAAATCCTTGTGGAATTGTAAACCCTAATAAGGGCTGTAAACTATGAATAAACTGTTGTCCAGGATTTTGTATAACAGGAACCTGGGATAAACCAGTCGGTCTCGCATTTGCAAAATCCCAATAAAGACCGGTATAGCCAACTGCGTTATCACAGCTAGACTGACGATTGCTTATATCTTGCTCATTGTTATCGTCTTCAGAAGAACATGACAACATAGTAATAGTAAAAATTAAGAGCATTAAGATTCTGTTGGATTTCATAAATAAGAGTTTTGGTTATTTCCCTTATATCGAAAAGGTTTTGTAATGTCATCATTTAAACTATTACCTTTGTAAAAAAATAGTGAATGCATAAGGCAGGTTTTGTAAATATTATTGGTAATCCCAATGTTGGTAAATCAACATTGATGAATGCGTTTATTGGCGAAAAACTATCTATTATAACATCTAAAGCGCAAACAACGAGACATCGCATTTTAGGTATTGTTAACGGAGATGATTTTCAAGTGGTGTTGTCTGATACACCAGGGATTATAAAGCCAGCTTATGAGCTTCAAACTTCTATGATGGATTTTGTGAAATCTGCCTTTGAAGATGCCGATGTTTTAATTTATATGGTAGAAATCGGTGAAAAGGAATTAAAGGATGAAGCGTTTTTCAAGAAAATCACAAATTCTAAAATTCCTGTTTTACTATTATTGAATAAAATAGATAATTCTAACCAAGAACAACTTGAAGCTCAGGCTGAACTTTGGCAACAAAAAGTGCCCAATGCTGAGTTTTACCCCATATCTGCACTAAAAGGATTTAATGTTCAGAATGTATTTAATAGGATTATAGAATTACTTCCAGAATCTCCGCCTTTTTATCCTAAAGATCAGTTAACCGATAAACCAGAACGTTTTTTTGTTAACGAAGCTATTAGGGAAAAGATCTTAATGCACTACAAAAAAGAGATCCCTTATGCCGTAGAAGTTGATACTGAAGAATTTTTTGAAGAAGAAAATATTATTAGGATGCGCTCTGTAATTATGGTTGAGCGCGAAACCCAAAAAGGTATCATTATTGGTCACAAGGGTTCTGCACTAAAACGTGTGGGTGTTGAAGCTCGAAAAGATTTAGAGAAGTTTTTTGGCAAACAAGTGCACTTAGAACTGTATGTTAAAGTAAACAAAAATTGGAGAAGCGACCAAAGGCAACTGAAGCGTTTTGGCTATAACCAAAAATAGTTAAGACATAGCGCTAATATCTTTGTTACGTAATGTATCTCTCATAAAATGGTGCAACTCGTGCATCTGTCCCATGCCAGCCTTTTTGCCCAAACGCCCACTAAAATATAAAGCAAACCAAATAACTATCATTAAGATGGTTAAAAACAATTGAATGGCATAACTACTTTCTAAAGACCAATTTACATAAGCCCAAATAGCAAACCCTATAAAAAGAGCGGCGACTATAAAGTGAAAAAACATAAACATTGTCCACACCGTAGGGTTTGGTCCAAAAAGGCCATAAATGGTACTTCTATCGTTTTTTTCATAATCTTCATTAATTTCAAGATGTAGTTGTGGAGACCAAAAATGTTGTTTGTCTTTTGGGATTTTAATAAATACATGATCATCGACTCGGGTTACTATAAAATCTGACTGCTTTTTACCCTCACTTTCAAATAGAGATAATAGCGATTCATTATCATGGTTGACATTGAATTTAAATCGCGGTCTTAAAACTATATCATTGCTTACGATCATAGGCACTAATTTAATAAACTTTATTTAAGCTATAGGTCGGTGCTTCACACAAAGGTGTATTTTATTCGATGTTTATTGGTTTTTCTCTGTAATAAGCTCTATTGATTTAAATTTTAGACCATTAGTAAATATATTCGTTGAACTAATTTGTAGCTTTTTTCTTTAGTACTATTTTTGCCCCAAAATTGCTTCAAATGAAAAATTACATATTCTTATTGGCATTATTTGTAATAGGAGGTATAACAGCGCAAGTTGGTGTAGGTACAACGACACCAGATCCTTCTGCTGCTTTAGACATTGATGTAAATAATGCTGGATTACTGATACCGAGACTAACTACTGAACAAAGAAATACAATTCAAAATCCAGCTGACGGATTGTTAATTGTCAATACTACTTTGGAGGCATTTCAATATCATTATGATGGAACTTGGTTTACCTTAAGCTCTTCGCAAGACTGTGGTTTTGCTAATTTCCCAAATTCTTTTGATGTGTTTATGGACAAAGGAACATCAGAAAGCATAGAAACCCGTTTGCAGCAAACGGTGGGTTCACCAGGTAATCTTACCACTGCTTTGGTATTTGCTGATGCTGGCTTTGATATTAGTGTAAACAGTATCACTCCCAATGGTGCAACTGTAGCACAAGCTCCAAATACCACCACACAAGCCATTACATTTACTCTAGATAATTCCTCTACAGCTACGGTAGGTGATACGGGTCAAGCTATATTTCAAATTGTATCAGATTGTGGCGAAGTTGCTTTTGTTACTGTGAATATAAATATAACAGGATGCGAGTTTTCTACTATTGATAATGAAGGTTTGGTACAATATGTTACAAAACCAGCTTCTGGTTCGGTACCTGTTAATTTTAGCTTTTCTATGGTACAGGAAGGTACAAATCCAGGCAATGTGAGTATGGCCTACACTACTGCTACTCTTTCGGGAATAACGGAAGTGGGTAGTCCAGCATCTGTATCGTATGGGGGCACTATAAATTTTGATTTGGATGTGCCTAGCACAGTAAATTCAGGTACCTATGAATATGAGTTGACATTTACCTCCGATTGTGCTTTTACCGTTGCGAAGAATATTCAAGTCATAGTTGAAGCTGATCCAAGAGATTGTAAGCAAATTAAGACTGAAAATCCTTCTGCTACTGATGGTGTGTATCAGATTGATCCAGATGGAGTTGGTGGATTGAATCCGTTTGATTGTTACTGTGATATGACTACTGATGGAGGAGGTTGGACGATGGTAATGAATTACGTGCAGCAAGGTAACCCAAGTTGGTCTACAAGAAATGCATCACTACCACTTCTAAATACGGAGAGTTTAACAAGACTTCCTAATGGGGATGTAGATACCAGTGTAAATCATAATGAAGGTGGAAGTGGTACTTTTTGGGGTCATGCAGGCATAACTATTATGGGTAAGTTTGATTTTAGCGAAGTTCGTTTTTATGGGGAATCTTCTATGCATACCAGAATTTTACATTTTAAACACGAGCAAGAAGAAATGGTCGATTACTTTAAGACAGGTGTTGGACAGGTCAATATTCCAGATCTAAGGAATAATTTCTCTGCCTTTACAGATCATACTGCAGGATTACCCTTTTTAGCAACCAACGGGCAAAGTAATCGTGGAGATTTATCAATGATAAATGGTCCATTTGGTAATAACAACGGTGGAGACAGACGTCAATGGCAAATAACCAATAATTACCGAATGGATAGTAACGGTCTAAATAATGCATTGCATACCACAATTCATCGCGTTTGGATTAGATAACTATATTATTAGCTCTTATAGTTGGCTATGAGGTTAATTTCGTAACTTTGTAGCCAATTTTTTTGTATGGGAAACATTGTAGCAATTGTCGGGAGACCTAATGTTGGTAAATCAACTTTTTTTAATCGCTTAATTAAAAGGAGGGAGGCTATTGTTGATGCCGTTAGTGGTGTCACTAGAGATCGTCACTATGGTAAAACCGATTGGAATGGAAGAGAATTTTCCTTAATTGATACCGGAGGTTATGTCGTTGGGAGTGATGATATATTTGAAGCCGAAATCGATAAGCAGGTTGAACTGGCCATAGATGAAGCAGATGCCATTGTGTTTATGGTAGATGTTGAGACTGGCATTACTGGTATGGATCAAGATGTGGCTAATTTACTTCGTAAGGTAGAAAAACCAGTGTTTTTGGTAGTTAACAAAGTAGATAATAACAAGCGTGCCGAAGATGCTGTTGAATTTTATTCCCTTGGATTGGGAGACTATTTTACTATTGCAAGTATTAACGGAAGTGGTACTGGGGATTTGTTAGATGCTGTTGTTGATGCATTGCCAGAAAAAGAAGAAGTAGAAGAACAGCAGCTGCCACGTTTTGCTGTAGTGGGACGACCAAATGCAGGAAAATCGTCATTCATTAATGCACTTATAGGAGAAGAGCGCTACATTGTAACAGACATTGCTGGTACAACAAGAGATGCTATAGATACTAAATACAATCGTTTTGGTTTTGAATTTAATTTGGTGGACACAGCTGGTATTCGTCGCAAATCTAAAGTAAAGGAAGACCTAGAGTTTTATTCCGTAATGCGAAGCGTAAGAGCTATAGAGCATAGTGATGTATGTCTTTTGGTAATTGATGCTACACGTGGTTTCGATGGGCAAGTACAGAATATCTTTTGGCTAGCGGAACGTAACAGAAAAGGTATTGTAATCTTAGTAAATAAATGGGATTTGGTAGAAAAAGAAACCAAAACCGCAAAGGAATTTGAAAAACATATCAGAAAGGAAATTGCACCCTTTACCGATGTACCAATTATCTTTATTTCTGTATTAAATAAGCAACGCATCTTTAAAGCTATTGAAACTGCTGTTGAGGTCTATAAAAATAGAACGAAACGTATTAAAACAAGTGTGCTAAATGATGTGTTACTACCAATAATTGAGCATAATCCACCACCAGCATATAAAGGTAAATATGTTAAGATTAAGTACATTATGCAATTGCCAACACCACAGCCACAATTTGCATTTTTCTGCAACTTACCACAATATATCAAAGAGCCTTACAAACGTTTTTTAGAAAACCAGTTAAGAAATCATTTTGATTTTCATGGTGTGCCAGTTAGTGTGTACATGCGGAAAAAGTAGTATTTTTATAACTGCTATGTTAAAGTTAAGACTACATATATTTTATTTGGTCTGTATTTTCGTGGGGTACTTGGGTTTGGCTCAAAGCCCACCCAATATATCTGCAACAGGAAATCAGTTGTATTGCGGAGAGTCGCCTATGCCAATTGTTACAGATGTATCCATATCAAATTCCTCTGGTAATAATATGCTAGACGAAGTTTTTGTGCAGATAGCAACGGGTTACACAGTTGGTTTTGATATCTTATCATTAAGTGGCGATCATCCAGATATTTCGACATCTTGGTCTATTGGTGAAGGCTTACTAACTCTTATTGGTCCAGCTAGTACGGATGCTTTTGAAGATGCTATAAGAGCTATTAGGTTTCAAACCAATGCTAGCAATTTTACCCAAGACAAATTTTTTTCGATAAATTTAGGTAATGCTAACTTTCTTCCTGTTACAGGGCATTATTATATCTATGTTGCTGATGATGGTATAACTTGGACCCAGGCCAGACAAGAAGCATCAGAACAAACCTATTTTGGCCTACAGGGCTATTTGGCTACAATCACTACAGAGGAAGAAGTACAGTTGACAGGAGAACAAGCCTTGGGTACTGGTTGGATTGGTGGATCTGACCAGGCCGTTGAAGGTATTTGGAGATGGGAAACTGGCCCTGAAGCAGGACAAGTGTTTTGGGAAGGGTTGGCAAATGGAAGTGCACCAGATGGAATGTTTGCATTTTGGAATACGGGCGAGCCCAACAGTTCTGGTGATGAAGATTATGCGCATATTACCGCACCTAATATAGGTATTTTAGGATCTTGGAATGATTTACCAGATCAAGGAAATGAAGATCCAGATAGTGATTACCATCCAAAAGGCTATGTTGTTGAATTTGGAGGTATGTCTGGTGATCCCAATATCAATGTGTCAGCTAGTGTAGCTATAGTAATGCCAAAAACCAATATTTCTAAAAACAGTTTGTGTGGCGAAGGCACAGCACAAATTGATTTGATAACCAATACGGACGATGTACTGTGGTATGAAACTTCTACATCAACAGAAGTCATTAATACAGGCCTTTCATACGAAAGCTTTATAGATACCAGTACAACCTATTATGTATTGCCTTTATTTTCTGGTTGTACAGATGGCAACAGAATTCCTATAACGGTAGATGTATTTGAATTACCAGTGGCTAACGATGTTACAATTATACAATGTGACGATGAAGAAGTAGATGGCATTTCAACTTTTAATCTTAATAATTATACGGATGATATTATTAGGGACGAGCTAGGGCAAGTAAACCCAAATTGGAATATTACATTTTATGAGGATGAAAACCTTACAGTCCCAATTAATGGTGGTAATTATATAAACACAAGTAATTTTCAAGTTGTTTATGTTCAGGTTTTTGATGAGCTTACAAATTGTTTAAGTACGTCTGAAGTAACTTTACAAGTCAATACTTCTAATGGTATTGTTGCCAATCTCGAAGTGTGTGACGACTTTATTGTTGATGGTTTTGTTTTTTTTGATTTAACCGAAGCAGATAATCAAATACTTGATAGTGCGCCTGTCAATGCTACTATTCAATATTATGTAACTTATAACGAAGCCTTATTAAGAATTAATGAGATTACAGAAGACTATTTTAACGAAGTTGCCTATAATCAAACGGTATATGCAAGAGTGGATATTGATAACACATGTTACTCTATCAATCCAGTCAATTTAACAGTAAAAGAGCTGCCTAATGTAACACAATATGAGGAGGTCTATTATTGTCTCAATAGTTTTCCAGAATCCATTACTTTAGATGGTGGAATTATTAATGACATTCCCAATAATTATGCTTATGATTGGTCAACAGGTGACACAACAATACATATAGATGTCAATGAAATAGGAACTTATGAGGTCTTTGTAACCAGACCTACAGGCTGTGCCAATAGGAGAACGATTGTTGTTAAACCATCGAGTACAGCTACAATTGAAACAATTGAAGTAGCGGACATATCCGATAACAACACAATTACAGTTTTGGTTTCTGGTGAAGGGGAATACGTTTATGCACTTAATAATGAAAATGGCATCTACCAAGAGTCCAATACTTTCGAAAATGTTTTACCTGGAATACACACGGTTTATGTAAAAGATATAAAAGCAGACTGTGGTATTGTTTCTGAAGTGATCTCTGTATTAGGTTTCCCTAAGTTTTTTACCCCAAATGGAGATATGGTAAATGATACTTGGCAAATCTTAGGGTTTTCAACTCAGTTTCCAGTAACTGCCAGAGTTGAGATTTTTAACCGTTATGGTAAAATTATCACAATACTCACAGAGAATAATCAAAAATGGGATGGTAAGTACAATGGTAAATTATTGCCTACTGACGACTATTGGTTTATAGCCACACTTTTAGATGGTAGAACAATTAAAGGTCATTTTACGTTAAAACGTTAGTTTTATCCTATTACTTTGCAATAATTAATAAGAGCTATTCTTTTCTTAAACAAGTTCTAATTATAATGAGTTGTTTACTGTAACCTTTTTCCCTTTTATTTTAGATAATATGGTCCATGTACTATCTCGTAATACTTTATAATTCCAATCAAAACTATTTGCACTGATATTATAAAAAGTGATTTTCCAATTTAACGACTCATCGTGCATTACTATTTCTTCTGAAGAGCTATTATAATTGGCTTGCCAAATAGGGGACATCGTGTTTTTTCTATTATCTAGCCAAATACATTGCCATTTTTCTAACTGAGGATTAAACAATCTCATATTAATTCCGTTGAAATCTCTGCCAAGAGTGATTGTGTTATTGGTACTATCTGTAACTTTTTCCGTCCATGTATCTTCAATAGCATAGCCATCTAATGTATATTTAAATACCCATTTGGCCTTACTTTTATGCCAAGTTGAGTCTGGTAATAAATCGTAGGATGTACAATCCCATTGTCCTACTAATTGACCAAATTGAAGCGTTTCTGGCGGAGCATTTGGGTTGAGCTCACCAAAAGTAATTTCGTTTTTGGTTTCGGTTGTTGCGTCGTGAGAGTTTGAAGTTTTCTTCTGAATAAATAGTACGTAGCATAGCACTGATAAGGTCAGTAGAAATAAGGTTGCAAAAATAGGTTTTGATTTCATTTAGAAATAGTTTTCAACAAGTAACTCATAAAACTTATAAATAGGGTAAGCATTTACAATTATTAACTTTTGGAGAAATTGAAAATTTGAAAAGTAAACTTTCCATTAATCCCAAAGTACAAATAATGAATCCAGAGCTTTCTTAGTGCCAGTATAATAATCTTCAGTTTTTAAATTGGGTAAGATGATGCGCTCAATAATTACTTTACACTCATAATCCGAAATTGTTTTTTCTGTTCCTAGACCTGTTGTTATGGCAACTTTTCTGTCATGTTTAGAAATTGTGATCAATAAACCATTATTTTTTTCTTTTGTACCAATTCCCCAAGATTCTGCAACTTTAGTACTGAAATATTGAATATCCATATTCCCCGGAATTGAATCTAAAGTTAAAATCGCAGCTTGGTTTGTGGTATGGTTTTCATATTGAACTATTGTTTTTACCAATGAATCATGTTCAATTGGGGAGAATAAATTTGAAGTATCATAAACAACACTTTGATTAGTATTTATAGGAATATAAGATGGAGTAGTAGAAGTGTTAGTTTTTTTACAGCCAAAACAAAAAACCAAAATAATGACAGGAAAGCACAACAGATTTTTCATTTTATATTTTTGGTTTGAAATTTAAAACTTAGAATTTTAAAAGCTACATATCGCCAATTGAATGCTCAAAACTAAAATCACCATCCGCCTGAAGCTCCACCACCTCCAAAGCTTCCACCGCCGAAGCCGCCACCAAAACCACCTCCGCCAAAACTTCCACCACCAGAACTACCGCCAAAGCCACCAGAAGATGATCCTCTAGAATAACTACCTCTTCCCATGTTGCTTAGAATGATAGCTTCAAGAATACTTTTAGCGCTATCGGAACGATTGCCGCGATTTCCACCTTTTCCACCTCCTCTTCGGCTTTTGGAAATGGCTATGATAAAAATGATAAAAATGATGAATAAGAAAAACAAGATTCCAAAAGGAAAGTTAGTGCCATTACTCTGTCGTGAACCTTGATATTCTCCAGTCATAACTTCAAATATGGCATCAGTTGCACGATTCAACCCTCCATAGTAATCATTGCGTTTAAAATAGGGAATTATATCTCTATTGATAATCCGTTTGCTCATGGCATCAGTAAGTAAATGCTCAACGCCTTTGCCTGTGTTAATGCCAATCTTTCGATCGTCTTTAGCAAGCAGTATAAAAATGCCATTGTCTTTGTCGGCTTGACCAATACCCCATTTTTCTGCCCATTGCGCACCTAGATAATTGATGTATTCTCCGTTTGTAGAGCTTATGGTTGCGATTACAATTTGTGTTGATGTTGTATCTGAATATCGTATAAGTTTTTGCTCTAAGCTGTTTTTTTGAGATGGAGACAACAAGCCAATTTCATCATAAACACTTGTTTGTTCTTTTGGTACAGGAGGAATTTTATATTGTGCATAGACACTTAATGTGCCTGCTAGAAAAAGTATAAGGCTTAACTTAAAAATTATATGTCGTATACCTTGCATCAGCCTTTAGAAATTGTGTTGTCTAATTCATCCCTATCTCCATGGCGCCAAGGGAAATGTTTAGATAGTACATTGCCAGCTTCTTCAATTCCGTCGATAATACCCTGCTTAAAATTACCAGACTTGAATTGCAGAGCGATTTTATCGCGCGTAGAATTCCAAAAATCGCCATCGACTTTGTTGTTGATGCCTTGATCTCCGAAAATCACAAAAGCTTTGTTATCGACCGCAACATAGATGAGTACACCATTTTGCTGTTTGGTATTGTCCATTTTGAGAATATAAAATATATCGAGCGCACGTTCGTATACATCGATGTCGCACTGCTGTTCTATATGTACGCGAATTTCGCCCGAAGTCTCAAGCTCGGCATTACGTATGGCTGCAACGATTTCCTGTTCTTCTGCTGTTGTAAGGAAATCTTCAATATGTGGCATGCTGCAATTTATTAAAAATTGAATTCTACGTCAGGTGCATTTTCGCTTCCAGCGTCCGCTTTATAATAACCCATTTCATCGAAACCTAAAATACCGGCTATAAGTTTGTTGGGAAAAGTTCTAACATGGTTATTATAAGGCTCAACAGCTTGGTTAAAACGATCTCTTGCAATATTGATTCGGTTTTCTGTACCTTCTAGTTGACTTTGCAGTTCAATGAAATTTTGATTGGCTTTCAATTCTGGATAGCGTTCAACTGTGACCAGTAAACGTGATAGTGCACTACTCAATCCACTTTGGGCTTGTTGAAATCTTGCTAGATTTTCAGCATTCAAATCTTCTGTGTTACTAATGTTTATTTCTGGTTTTGACGCTTCTGCACGTGCTTTGATTACAGCTTCTAGTGTGCCTTTTTCAAAATCTGCGGCACCTTGTACAGTTTTAACTAGATTACCAATGAGATCATTACGTCTTTGATAACTACTTTCAACATTAGACCATGATTTCTTTGCAGATTCTTCAAGCTCAACAGCTTTATTGTTTACATTCATTCCCCAGAATGCTGCTAATAATATGAGAATAATTGGAATTATCCATTTTTTCATAATAAGTTGGTTTTAAAGTTGTGTTTTTATTTTAATAAGTTGTGCTTTAATACTTTCGAGTTTTTCTATAATTTCAAACTTTTCCAAGGATTGTTTCTTTTCTTCCTTTAAATGGGTTTTTGCACCTTCTAAGGTAAAACCACGCTCCTTGACTAAATGATAAATAAACTTAAGATTCTTAATGTCCTCTGGCGTAAATTTTCGGTTGCCCTTGGTATTCTTTTTTGGTTTAATAACGTCAAACTCCTTTTCCCAAAAACGAATTAAGGATGCGTTGACGTTAAAAGCCTTGGCAACTTCACCAATGCCGTAATAGCGCTTATCGGGTAATTCTATTTGCATGTTAATCGAGAGATTGGTTTTCTAATGACGCTTTTTTGAGCAGTATATCAAATTCTAGAGGTGATAAATTACCGTAGTAAAAATTAATAGGGTTGATACGTTCACCATCCTTAAAAATCTCGTAATGTAAATGCGGAGCTTCTGAACGCCCTGTACTACCAACATATCCAATTAAATCGCCTCGTTTTACACGCTGATTAACACGGACATTGTATTTGTACAAGTGAGCATAGAGTGACATATAGCCATAGCCATGATCGATACGTATATGTTTCCCATAACCTGATGAACTATTGTCTGCACGTTTTATTATACCATCCCCAGTAGCATAAACAGGTGTGCCGCGTGGTGCTGTAAAATCCATACCAAAATGAAATTTTCTGGCTTTTGTAAATGGATCGGTTCTGTAACCATAACCTGATGCCATTCGTGTTAGGTTTTCATTATTTACAGGTTGTATAGCAGGTATAGCTTCCAAGAATTTTTCTTTGTCTTCTGCCAATTTTGCAATTTCGTCCAAGGATTTGGATTGTACTACAATAGCTTTTTCGAGCATGTCCAAGCGCTTATTACTTTCCGCTATCAATTGCGAATTGTCAAAACCTTCAAACTTTTTGTAGCGGTTTATCCCACCAAAACCAGCACGTCGTTGCTCTTCTGGTATCGGGTTGGCTTCAAAATATAATCTGTATATGGCATTGTCGCGTTCTTCAACATTCTCTAAAGCAGCAATGGCATCGTCCATACGCTTGTTCAACAATTCGTATTGCAATTCCATATTCTGCAATTCTCTTGCTAATTGACGCTCTTTGGGAGATTCAATATAACTGCTTGCTATGGCAAAACAAAGAAAACCAAACAATGCGGCAGCTAAAAGAAAGACAGTGGCATACTTAAATGTCGTCCTTTTTTTTCGCTTTATTTTGCGGTAAGAAAGCGTTTCCGAATCGTAATAATATTTTACTTTAGCCATGTTTTAATTTATGCTATTTTTGCAGCCAAAGACTCATTAAGAGCCTTGATTTTATTTGCAAAACAACCAAAGATAAAAATTGTTTTGCAATTGTGGTAATTTAAACGGAACAAGCTATAATTTCAGTATATGACGTCTCAAGAAATTCGTACTAAATTTTTAGAATTCTTTAAAGAAAAAGAACACCTTATTGTGCCATCGGCACCAATGGTGTTAAAAGATGACCCAACCTTAATGTTTGTAAACTCTGGTATGGCACCTTTTAAAGAGTATTTTCTCGGTAATGCTGAGCCTAAAAGAAATAGAATTGCAGACTCTCAAAAATGCCTTAGAGTTTCGGGTAAGCATAATGATTTAGAAGAAGTGGGCTATGATACTTATCATCACACACTTTTTGAAATGTTGGGCAACTGGAGTTTTGGCGATTACTTTAAAAAAGAAGCTATTGCTTGGGCTTGGGAGTTGCTAACTGAAGTTTACGGTATAGATGAAGATATCTTATATGTTACTGTTTTTGAAGGCAGTGATGATGCTGACAATTTAAAAATGGATCAGGAGGCCTACGATCTATGGAAAGCGTTTATTCCAGAAGATCGTATCCTTATGGGAAATAAGAAAGATAATTTTTGGGAAATGGGAGATCAAGGGCCATGTGGACCTTGTAGCGAAATTCATGTAGACATTCGTTCTGCTGAAGAGAAAGCCAAGGTTGATGGTAAATCTCTAGTAAATATGGACCATCCTCAGGTTGTTGAAATCTGGAATTTGGTCTTTATGCAATACAACCGTAAAGCCAATGGTTCTCTTGAGAGTCTGCCAAATAAACATATTGACACCGGAATGGGCTTTGAGCGTTTATGTATGGTTCTCCAAGGTGTGCAATCTAACTATGATACGGACGTTTTTACCCCCATAATTAGAGAGATTGAAACCATTACAGACAAAGATTATGGTAAAGATGCTAAAGTAGATGTAGCGATTCGTGTAATTTCTGATCATGTTAGAGCGGTAGCATTTTCAATTGCAGATGGACAGTTGCCGAGCAATACAGGTGCTGGTTATGTCATAAGAAGAATTTTGCGTCGTGCGGTACGATACGGTTTTACGTTCTTGGATAAAAAGGAACCCTTTATATATCGCTTGGTTGATATTTTGAGTAAGAAAATGGGAACTGCTTTCCCTGAAATTAAATCCCAAAAACAGCTTATTGAAAATGTGATTAAAGAAGAGGAAACGTCTTTTTTAAGAACTTTAGAACAAGGGCTCATTTTATTAAATAAAATAGTTAAAGAAACTAAAGGAGGTATAGTAGGTGGTGAAAAAGCTTTTGAATTGTATGATACCTATGGATTTCCTAAAGATTTAACCGCTTTAATTCTATCAGAAAAGAATTTAAAATTAGACGAAAAAGGGTTTGAAGAACAACTTCAAAATCAGAAGAATCGTTCACGTAAGGCAAGTGAAATAACTACTTACGATTGGGTTGTTTTTACTGGTAAAGGTGCCAAGTATAATTTTATTGGATATAATTTATTAGAGTATGATGTTGAGTTGAGAAAATATAGAAAAGTGGTTTCTGAAAAAGATGGTGAGCTTTACCAATTAGTTTTCGTAGAGACTCCTTTTTATGCAGAAGGAGGTGGTCAAGTAGGTGATAAAGGGGTTATTCAAGCATCAGACGGTAGTACGATAAAAGTTTTGGATACTAGGAATGAAAATAATGAGATTATCCACATAACGAAAAGTTTGCCAACAAACCTTGAAGGGAAATTAAGAGCAATTGTAGATAAGGAAAGACGTCGATTAATAGAATGTAACCATACCGCAACTCATTTACTACATCAAGCATTAAGAGAGATTCTAGGAACTCACGTAGAACAAAAAGGATCACTCGTAAAACCAAGCTCATTACGTTTTGATTTTTCACATTTTTCTAAAGTTAGTAAAGAGGAATTGCAGAGAATAGAAGACTTTGTTAACGATAGAATTAAAGAAAAACTAAAACTAGAAGAGGAGACAGGATTAGAGATTGAAGATGCCCTAGAAAAAGGTGCTCTAGCATTGTTTGGTGAAAAATATGGCTTTTATGTAAGAACTATAAAATTTGGGCAATCCATTGAATTGTGTGGTGGGACTCATGTCAATAATACCGCAGATATTTGGCATTTTAAGATTACTTCAGAAAGTGCAGTTGCGGCAGGTATTCGGCGTATAGAGGCTATAACAAATGATGCGGTTAAGGATTTTTATTTTGAAAATAACAGAGCTTATTTTGAAATGAGAGATTTGCTTAATAATTCAAAAGAACCCGTAAAGGCTTTACAAAATTTACAAGCTGAAAACGCAGATTTAAAGAAACAGATAGAACAGCTTTTAAAAGATAAAGCCAAGAACATAAAAGGTGAGCTCAAGAACGAATTAACTGAAATTAATGGAGTTCAGTTTTTAGCAAAAAAGTTAGATTTAGATGCAGGTGGAATTAAGGATGTGTGTTTTGAGTTGGGAAGTCAGTTTGATAATCTTTTCTTGTTATTTGGTGCAGAAAATAATGGCAAAGCGATTTTGTCTTGCTATATATCAAAAGATTTGGTGGCTACTAAAGACTTGAATGCTGGGGCTATTGTTAGAGAACTCGGTAAGCATATTCAAGGAGGAGGAGGTGGCCAACCGTTCTTTGCTACTGCTGGAGGTAAGAATCCATCAGGAATTGAGGATGCTTTAAAGGCAGCTAAGAATTATATTGGATAGTTTTTGTCATTCTGAACTTGTTTCAAAATCTTATAAAGAAATGAAACTACAAACACAAATACCACTAAAGAAACAAGTACATAATCAAATAGATTATAGCTCTAAGGTATTTTTATTGGGCTCATGTTTTTCTGAGAATATAGGTCGTAAGTTTGAGTATTTAAAGTTTCAATCAGAAATAAATCCTTTTGGAATTTTATTTCACCCATTTGCTATTGAAAACCTTATTGTCAGAGCAATCAATAAAGGTTATTACTCTGAGGATGAACTCATTTTTCATAATGAACAATGGTGTTGTTTAGAAGCACATTCGAAGTTAAGCTCTACTTCTAAAGATGATTTATTACACCGTTTGAATGCGCAAATCGATTCAACACATCGACAAATCAAAAATTCAACTCATATCATCATTACTCTAGGCACAAGTTGGGTTTACAGATATATTACATCGGATAAAGTTGTTGCCAATTGCCACAAATTACCGCAAAAACAGTTTTTAAAAGAGTTATTATCTGTAGAGCAAATAACAGAATCGCTTGAGGCAATTATTGCTCTGGTAAGAAGTATAAATTCTAAGGTCAATTTTATATTTACAGTTTCGCCAGTACGTCATCTCAAAGATGGTTTTATCGAAAACACCCAGAGTAAGTCGCATTTAATAGCTGCAATCCATAATGTAATTGAAGTAAGAAAGCAGCGATGTTATTTTCCGTCATACGAGATTGTAATGGATGAATTGCGTGATTATCGTTTTTATGATACGGATATGATTCACCCAAATAATTTAGCTGTCGATTATATCTGGGACAAATTTAAAATGATTTGGTTAACAGACGAGACTTTAAAGACTTTAGAGCAGGTTGTGGCGATTTTGGATAAAAAAGCGCATCAGCCTTTCAATCCAAATTCTGAAGCGCATCAACAATTTCTATCACAGCTTAGATTAGAAATTGAAGCTTTACAATCTAAATTACCACATATATCGTTTTAAAAACAATACGATATTTATCGTATAGAGGTTGTTTAAAATTATAGTTTATTTGTATATGTTAAAAAGTGTTTTTTATCCAAATACATCTAATGCTTATGCTTGGGCAAATACCATATTTTTAATAGCATTTATTGCCACAGGTAAAATAGAAGCTTATGCAGTTTTGTTTGGGTACTTCTTAGAGACCATTATTATTGGGGTCGCTAATATTGTAAAGATGCTAATGTCGTATAAGGGTAATGATAACTTTAAGTCCATTGTCGGGCTAAGTATTTTTTTTGTTTTACATTACGGTGGTTTTATAGCTGTACAGTCTATTTTTCTTTTTGCTATTTTTTCTTTAAGTGGCCAAACGCTTATTTCAGAACCCTTCGATATCATAAAAAATTTCAATATAGTTTTAGAATTGGAAGGTATGTTGTTAGTTGTAATGCTTTTGATAGGGACACAACTTATAAAACTTGTATTCGATTTTATAATACCCAAGAAGTATTTAAAATTTAAGGTTACAGATATAATGTTTAAGCCTTATTTTAGGATTGTTATACAACAGTTTACGGTAATTATAGCATCGTTTTTTATACTATTTTCTGCTGCGCCCATTTTTGCGGCGATATTGCTTGTTGTACTTAGGTCTATGTTAGATTTTATATTTGTTGCTATAAAAGCAGATAGCTATATTTTAGATTTTATAACAGACAAGTTATATAATGGCAAGGGGTCTAAAGAATATTTAAAAGAAAAGATACTTCTCTTTACCGAATAACCCTTTTTCAAAGCAATTTAGACTCAATTTATAGATTTGTTTAAATGAGTTCTATTTCTAAATATACGCAATTCATCGTATGGCATACATTTATCTTTTTGTTGAGATTTGCTTCAATATTAACCAATAAACTATTTCAACAATGAAAACTTTAAAAAACGTTATATTATTAATTATGACTATGTCATTAATCACACTCACATCTTGCAAATCAGATGATGATGGTGATGGTGGTGGAAATGCAGCAGATGGTACGGTAGTCGCTTCTGTAGATGGGGATAACTTTCAGTCCTTAGATATTTCATCTTCTGCTACTTTGGCCAACAATGGACAAAATCTAATAATCATAGCGACTAACAGCGATGGGCAGGCCATCAATTTTACGATTATAGGCTATTCTGGAGAAGGAACTTATCCAATTGGTGGTGGAGCCAATATTTTCAACAGTGCATCTTATTCTGAGACAGACGTGGATATCAACAACCCGCAAAATTCAACAACTGAAATTTGGCAAGCACCTTACAATGATACACAAGTAGGTGAAATAAGTATATCCAATGAAACCGAGACGAAGGTGGTTGGCACTTTTAGCTTTACCGCTAAAAATACGGGTGGTGACCAATCGGTAAAGACTATTAGCGATGGTGCTTTTGATCTAAATAAAGATGTTATAAACTAATAATAGATATTATGCAATTACAATTTAAATATTTAGTATTTCTCGTTTTTACGTTTTCGATGTTTTTTGCTGCTTCTCAAACTTTAGGGGAAGTTAAATCAAAATTTGATAATTTAGGGATGAACCCTAAAAATAAAGCATCAAAAAGAGTATATATAAACAGCTTTAACGTCTTTGTAGAAGTTTATAGAGAAGACGTAGATTATAAGGCAAAGCGTGAGTTTAGGGGTAAAGGAAGGGGAGAAGCCAAAGCGAAAGCTGCACTAGGTTTAGTAGGTGTTGAAGGTTCGTCTTTACAAGAAAAAACTGATCAACTCTACAAAGAGTTTTTAGATGATCTAAAAGACAATGGATTTGAAATAATCGGTAATGAACTCGTAAAGAATACTAAGTACCATAGCAAATCCACTCCGTTTAAAGGTCCAATTGTCAGAGAAAGTGCAAATCCAGGGATTTTAGAAGTCATTCCATCAGATTTTAGCGGTTTTACATCACTAAAAAATGCTTCAGGTAAAAAGAGTAAAAAGTCAGGACTCTTTCCGGGAATCAAAGGCTTGGGAAAATTAGCGAAAAATACAAATATGCTATCTAAGCAATTAGATAATGCTATTGTAATAGATATTAACTTAACTTTGACCTGGAGCAAAACAGGTGGAAGTTGGCTAAAGAGTTTAGGAGGTGCCAATGCAAAAGTTGAAACATACTTAGCTTTAGGGGAAAAAACGGTTTCTGCACCAAGTAAAAATGGTAAGTCAAAGGGTAAAGAGGATTATTATATTCTTCCAAATGATTTCACGGTGGCTCAAGGTAGTGGATTAAAAAAAGTTACTTGGAAAGGGTACTTAAAAAAGCCAATACCCATTGATGGGGTATTAGATAATACAAAAGTAGAATCGAGCAATAAGGGCGATATGGCCAAAACTTACGATATTGGTAATTTATTTAGAGTAACAGAATGGAACAGTACTATATCCGAAAATGCAAAATTTGTTGAGGTAGATGGTGAAAAGTTTGCAGATGCCCTCTATATCTCTGGTAAAGCATTTATAGATGATCAACTAGACTACTTGTTTGATAAATATAAATGATAAAAAAAGTTTTAAAAACAAATTTAAAAGTCCTAAGTAATTTCAGAATTAGGTAAAATAACATATGAATAAATGTAGCATTATCTTTTATTTATAACTTTTATCGAAAAAATAAGAGATTATCATTGAAAACACCTATATTGTTTATGCTATTAATCAATTTTTTTAAGAGAGCATCAGTTATACCTTCTGTTATTAACAATAGAAGGTATCTGATGCTTTTTTTATGTTACAAGGCCAAGTGTTCAGTGTATTTCATTCTATTATTATTTTGTAGCCAATTTGCAGCATCCCAAAATGTTGATTCGCTCTTTAGTGAGATTCAAAATACCGCTAATGATTCTATAATTAGAGTTAAGGCATTAGATATCATCGATAAAATAAGTTCTGATGATGACAAGGAAAATCTAGGCAAGGCTTATTTTTATTTAGCGTATTCCTATGAAAAAGAAAATAATACCAAAGCTTTAGAATTTTATAAAAAAGCGAATTCTTACTTAGAAAAGGATACCATCTTAAAAGACAGTTATTTTTACCAAGCTAGATTACATACACTTTTTTCGGATTTCCCTGAAGCTTTAAACATAGCCCTTAAATCTCTTGAGTATAATAGGTTACATAATAATTTATCTAAAATACAAAGAGATATGTCTTTTATAGGTTACATACATGATCGTATGTACGAATTTAAGGCATCTATTGAATGGAACAGAAATTCACTTAAAATAGCTGAGAAGCTTAAGGATACAAGCGCCATGGCTAAATGTTTAGGTCGTATAGGTATTGCTTATGATGAGTTGGCAGAGAAAGACGAGTTCAACAAAAAGCTTTTTGATAGCGCTTTGTATTATAACAATAAGGCTGCAAAATATGCTGAATTATCAGGTGATTTAGGTTTTGCAAGAACAACATACTCTAATATTGGTAATAGTTACAGTAAACTCAAAAATTATAATAAAGCCGAAGAATATACTTTAAAATCCCTAGCTGTGCCAGGTTTTGAAGCGTCAAAAGGCGTAACATTAGTTAATTTAGGCAAAATTTATCTAGAAACAGGTAGGTATACAGAAGCAAAAAAAATATTGGATAGTGCCATGCAAAACACACTAAAGTATGGGACTAGAAAATATCAACTTGAAGCTTTTTATCGTCTGCATGAGTTAGATGTTAAAAAGGGAAATTATAAAAACGCATTAAAAAACTATATCGACTATAAGTCAATAGAAGATTCATTGTTAAATGAAACAAAAACAAAGCAGATTGTTGAAGTGCGAGAGCAATTTAAAACAGCAGAAAAGGAGAGAGAAATTTTAATTCAGCGTACGGAAATTGCCGAGCAAGACCTTATAATCCAACAACGCAACTACCAAATATTTGGGTTAATTGCATTGGCATTGATTTTGGGAATTATAGGTTACTTAATTTATAACCAACAAAAACTAAAAAACAAACAACTCAAAAAAGAAAGTGAGTTGAAAGATGCCTTAATTAAAATTGAAACCCAAAGCAAACTACAAGAACAACGCTTAAGAATTAGTAGAGATTTACACGATAATATCGGGGCGCAGCTCACATTTATCATTTCATCAATAGATAATCTAAAATATGGCTTTGATATAAAGGATAAAAAGTTAGAGACAAAATTAGACACTATCAGTAATTTTACTTCTGGTACTATTTACGAACTCAGAGATACCATTTGGGCCATGAATAAAAGTGCCATCACTTTTGAAGATTTACAAACCCGAATATCTAACTATATAGATAAAGCACATCTTTACGATGATGATATTGTGTTTAGTTTCACTGTCGACGATAGTGTTGACATTTCAAAAAAGTTTACTTCTGTAGAAGGAATGAATATTCATCGTGTGATACAAGAAGCCATCCATAATAGTTTAAAATATGCAAATGCTTCAAAGATAGGAGTGTATATTATAAAAAATGTATCTAACCTTATCTTTAAAATTTCCGATAATGGAAAAGGATTCGATCCAAGAACTGTTAAACGTGGAAATGGAATAGGCAATATGAAAAAACGCATAGAAAGTATTGGTGGCGAAATTCAAATTAATTCAAAAGAAAATGAAGGTACTGAGATAGTGGTTGTTATATAGATTCTTAAAAATTAATTTTAGAATTTATGAGAGTATCAATCAGGTGTTAATTGTGATTCAATATAACAGAAAAGATTTTGACAAAACTGGAGTAGAATTCGGTAAGGGTTTACAAAATATGAAAAAACGCAGTTGAAAATTAATGGAAATCTGACTGTGGAATTAGTAACAGTAAGATAACAGCCATCACTTTAAAGATTTAAAATACGACGAATTGCGTAAGCTTTCATGTTATAAAAATTTGGATATTTATTTAATATAAAAAACTATGATCACAAGAATAGCCATAGTAGATGATAATACGTTTTTAATTAAAGCGGTGGAAGAGAAGCTGTCCTTTTTTGAAGACTTGGAAGTAAGATTCACTGCGATGAATGGTGAAGATGTTCTAGGTAAGCTAAAAGAGAATAACAACATAGACTTGATTTTAATGGATATAGAAATGCCAGTAATGAATGGTATTGAAGCCACTGAGAAAGTTAAGCGAAAGTATCCTCATATAAAGATAATAATGCTTACCGTTTTTGATAATGATGAGAATATTTTCAATGCCATAAAAGCTGGCGCAGACGGTTATCTTTTAAAAGAAATCAATGCAGGCGATTTACATACGGGCATACTGGAAACCTTAAATGGAGGAGCAGCCATGAATCCTTCCATTGCACTAAAAACTTTAAAGCTACTGAGAAACCCTTTTGTTGAAGAAAAGGAAAAAGAAGAGATAAAGCTTACGAGTAGGGAAGTTGATGTTTTAGAACAATTGAGTAAAGGTCTAAGCTATAATGCCGTGGCTGAAAATCTAATCCTTTCCACAGGGACCATAAGAAAACATATAGAGAATATTTATCGCAAACTACAGGTACATAATAAACTGGAAGCCGTTCAGAAAGCGAAGCGCAATAATATTATTTAGAATTTACTCTTACGCTATTGGGTACCAGCTTGGTATAATCGCCGTGATTTCTAATCACATCTCTAACGATAGAAGATGAAATGTAAGACGTACTAGCAGCAGTTAAAAGAAACACAGTTTCAATAGGAGCCAAATCTCTATTGGTGTGGGCAATAGCTTTTTCAAACTCAAAATCTGCTGGGTTTCTTAGACCTCTCAGAATAAATTCAACACCATTTTCTTTACAAAAATCTACAGTAAGACCTTTGTAAGTCACCACTTTTACTTTAGGTTCGTCCTTAAATGCGTCTTCAATAAATTGCTGACGCTCCTCTAACGAGAACATATATTTTTTATCGGCATTGATACCAATGGCAACAATCACTTCGTCAAAAAGCTTAACACTCCGTTGAATAATATCGTAGTGTCCTAAAGTAATTGGATCAAAAGACCCTGGGAATATGGCTCGTTTCATGTTTACGTTCTACTTTTCGAGTATGCTCAAGATAGACTACAGCAGAAATCTTTTTAATTAAACTCTAGACAAAGATAAGAATTAAGAATTGAGTGAATTATTCAAAAAATCATCAATAGTGATTTATCACTCTTTAAGTGCTTCTCCAATCGCGTTATCAAACAAATCTTGCATACTAATACCAGCTTCGGCAGCTTGTTGTGGTAAAATACTTTCTTTGGTTAAGCCCGGGACGGTATTCATTTCAAGCAAATAAGGTTCATCATCTTTAAATATAAATTCACTTCGTGAAAAACCATTCATACCAAGAACTTCATATATTTTTTTGGCTTCTTTTCTAACTTTTTTGGCATAATCGTCAGAAATTCGAGCAGGAGTAATCTCCTGAGACTTTCCTTCATATTTGGCTTGGTAGTCAAAGAAATCATTTTCCGAAACAATTTCGGTAATAGGTAACACTTTAGTTTCTCCTTTATAAGAAATCACACCTACGGAAACTTCAACACCATCTAAAAATTGTTCAATGATAATTTCATTATCTTCCTTAAACGAGTGCTCAATAGCAGCTTTTAAGTCTTCCTTTTTGTACACTTTAGAAATTCCGAAACTGCTTCCAGCTTTATTGGCTTTTACAAAACATGGCAACCCAACTTTTGCTACTATGGCATTTTCGTTAATAGTGTCTCCAAAATTTAGGTAGTAACTTTGGGCAGTTTTAATACCATAAGGTTTCAGGGTAGAAAGTAAATCTCTTTTATTAAACGTTAAAGCGGCTTGATACATACTGCAACTTGTTTGCGGCATATTCAACAATTCAAAATAACCCTGCATGTAACCATCTTCTCCTGGCGAGCCATGTATGGCATTAAAAACACAGTCAAAGGTGATTTTAGTTTCATTTACTAAAACCGAAAAATCATTTTTGTCTATAGGGAACTCTTCCTTCATGTCATTTACAAATACCCATTTATCCTTAAAAATATGAATGCGATACGCGTTGTATTTATTTTTATCTAAGGTATTGTAAACCATATTGCCACTCTTTAACGAAATCTCATATTCGCTAGAATAACCACCCATGATGATGGCGATATTTTTTTTCATTTATGCAGAATTTGCTTGTGCTAAACTTGTTTTTAGTATTTTAATACCTATGCTTAGTCTTAGCATAAGATATTTATAACTTTATATCATACGTAAAAGTATCATTTATTTTCAACAATCTAAATCTTGTACGTATACGTATATTAATTTTATAACGTTAGATTATTTATTAGTTTTGTCTCACAATTATTCACCTATGAGTTTAGTAAAGTTTTTAACCAGTAAAGTATTTTTAAAGCAATTGGCATTAGCTATTGTGGCTATTGTTGTACTTAGTTTTATTATGCTAAAGTGGTTAAACATGACTACAAATCATGGCGAATTTATAGTGGTGCCAGATTTAAAAGGAAAATCTATAGAAACGGTAAAGATAGAATTGAACGATAATGATTTGGCTATGGAAATACAGGATTCAGCAAACTACAATCCCAATTATCCAAAGTATTCCGTAATAGAGCAAAGTCCTGTAGCAGGTTCGCAAGTCAAAGAAAACAGAAAGATTTACCTTATCTTAAATCCTTCGGGTTACAGAAAAGTTGAAGTACCTAATATTCTAAAACGTACATTTAGACAAGCAAAACCACAACTTCAGGCTTTGGAGTTTAAAATTGGTAATATCACATACATCGATAACATTGGTAAAGATGTTGTTTTGGGTATGAAATATAAAGACGAGACTCTAAAACCGGGAGCCATGTTACCATTAACATCTACCATAGACTTGGTTTTGGGTAACGGAAACCGTTAGTTTTATGACTCATACTGTCGACAATTATAATTCGGAGGATGAACTTTATGAGCACTATGCTTTTAAAGTCGAAAAAGGGCAACAACCACTTCGTATTGATAAATACTTAATGAATTTTGTTGAAAATGCAACACGAAACAAAATTCAACAAGCCGCAAAAGATGGCTGTATTTTTGTGAATGGCTCTACGGTAAAATCGAACTATAAAGTTAAGCCCAGTGACCAAATTACTGTAAAATTCGAGCATCCTCCACACGAAAATTTATTGGTGGCCCAAGATATACCTATCACTATTGTTTATGAAGATGAAGAAGTGCTGGTGGTGAATAAACCAGCTGGTATGGTAGTACATCCAGGTCATGGAAATTATTCAGGTACATTAATCAATGGTTTAATATTTCATTTTGAAAACTTACCTAATAATTCGAGCAATAGACCAGGCTTAGTACATCGTATTGATAAAGATACAAGTGGTTTGCTCGTGGTTGCCAAAACCGAAAAGGCTATGGCACATCTTTCTAATCAGTTTGCTGAAAAAACGAGTGCGCGCGAATATGTGGCTCTGGTTTGGGGAAATATAGATGAGGATGAGGGAACGGTTGAAGGCAACATTGGCCGTCATCCAAAAAACAGATTGCAAAACACTGTATATGCAGGAGATGAAGCTTATAAAGGAAAGCCAGCCGTTACACATTACAAAGTTATTGAGCGTTTGGGCTATGTCACTTTAGTAAGTTGCAAGCTCGAAACTGGTCGTACGCATCAAATCCGTGTGCATATGAAGCATATTGGGCATACATTGTTTAACGATGAGCGTTATGGTGGTGATAAAATTTTAAAAGGAACTACATTTACCAAATACAAGCAATTTGTAGAGAATTGTTTTAAGGTATTGCCAAGGCAAGCTTTACATGCTAAAACATTGGGTTTTGAACATCCATCTACAGGCGAATGGCTAAGCTTTTCAACGGAAATTCCAGAAGATATGCAGCAATGCATTGAAAAGTGGAGAGCTTACGCCAAGCACCAAGATTCTTAATATTTAATGAACGCCTTTGCGTTATAACAGAACAATAAGTTTATAATAGTTTCTTGCTAAATAGGTATTCATTATACCACTATCAAAATAAGTTTTCAGTTCTATTTTAAACAGTCTTCTTAAGGTTGTATTTTTGAACGTACAATTTTCCACACAAAAAAAATAAAAAGAGGCTTTTTTATGAAACTCGTATTATCACCAGCCAAATCTTTAGATTTCGAAAGCAAACTACCAACTGATAAAACCACAGAGGGTTGTTTTTTAGCTGAGGCAGAACGTTTAAATAAGTTGCTAAAAAAGAAATCCGCTAAAAGCTTATCTAAGCTCATGAAGATTTCGGATAATCTTGGGCAGCTCAATTATGAGCGCAATCAAGAATGGCAATTGCCCTTTACTAAAGATAATGCGCGCCAAGCCATATATGCATTTAGCGGCGACGTTTATAGAGGTTTGGATGCATATACGATTGATACAAAAAAGTTAAGCAAAGTAGAAGATACGGTTCGTATCATTTCAGGATTATATGGTTTACTAAAGCCATTGGATTTAGTACAGCCTTACCGCTTAGAAATGGGGACGAAAATGCCAGTGGGTAAAAACAAAAATTTATATGAATTTTGGAAGAAGAAAGTAACCCAAGCATTAAATGAAGAGTTAGAGGATGACGAACTTTTTCTGAATTTAGCAAGTAACGAGTACTTTAAGGCCATAGATACTAAAGCTCTAAAAACTCCAGTAGTTAATGTTGCTTTTAAGGAATTTAAAAATGGTGAGTATAAGATGATAGCCATTTTTGCTAAATTGGCAAGAGGACTCATGACGCGCTATATTATAGATACCGATGCAAATACTTTAGAAGATGTAAAAGGTTTTAACTATGAAGGTTACGGGTTTAGTGAAGACTTATCATCAGAAAAGGAATTGGTTTTTACACGATAGTTTTTATCTTTAGTGGGTTAACCCATCTTACATGTTACGCTACTACATAATTATCGCTTTATCACATTTACAAAAATTAGCAAATGTATCTACAGAGGTGCCATTAGTGAAATGGAATATTTGCTAAAATGAATCGTTACGGTTATGAATTATACATTTTTTTTACAGCTCTAAAGAAGTATCAATATGTTTTTCCATAATCATCCTTACGAACCCTTTATACAAAAGGATACGAAAAAACTTATTGTTGGCACATTGCCACCTCCCCGTTTTTCTACAGGAGAACTCCTAGAAAAAGATGTTGACTTTTGCTATGGTAGCTATTATAATTCATTGTGGTTATTTATAGATAAAATTCATAATCTTAAATTACGATACGATAATTCCCAAGAGGCTATTGACCAGCGCAAACAATTTTTAATAACGCATCAAATAGGAGTTTGTGATATTGTAAAAAGTGCAGAGCGTGAAAAAATAGATGCTTCCGACTTAGGTATGAAGAACATAAAATTTAGAGATGTTATTGGTTATTTGAAACAATATCCAAATATCGAAACAATTTTATTCACTGGCGGAAACAGTAAAAATGGACCAGAATATTTTTTTAGAAAACATTTAAAAGACCATAACCTTAAATTAGAATTGGTGAATAATGAAGTGCCACGAATTCACAAGTTTATGCTTTCTCACCCAGAACTTGTTTCAGGATCTCATAAAGCTAAGGTAACCAAATGCAATCGAATTATAAAAACTGTTTCCTTAACCTCAGGGTCTGGTGCGGCCAATATTTCCATTAGTAGATTGCCACTTTACAAGCAGCTAAAAGCTAAAAATCCAAACTTTAATACGTTTGATTTTAGAGTAATGCAGTATCGCGAGTTTTTCTAAAACTTGTAGCGCACATTAATTCCGAACCCATCCCATTTAAAATCTGTATCATCAATAATCCAAAAGGTAGGCCTGTAGTCTATGCCTAAAACAATGGGCACTTCTTTGAAGACGTATTCTAAGCCTATTTCACCACTGACACCCAAATTAAAATCATCCTCAATATAAGTGGATGCACCAACACCAGCGTACCAGTTGATCGCCTCTTCACCAATAGGTTTATAGATAAAATCGTAAAGTGCATCGATACCAACTCCTTCTCCAAAAGACACATTGGCGTGTATTCTACTGCCTTCAAAATCAAAAACACCATCTATGGCAACGTTATTGCCGGTGACCTCGCCAAATCTCACACCTATTTCTTGAGCGCTAATTACTGTTGTGATTAATAATGTAAACGCCAGAATTATATTTTTCATAATTTAGTCTTCAAAATTTTTTTCAAAGATAATACTAAATAGTATTTGCATTGCAATATTGAATTAGAAAATAAACTAATTTAATTTTGAAACTTGCCCTATATCCAAACGATCAAATTTTCCTTCTGAATTTTCATGAAACTTAAAGTATACTTTAAACGTTCCCCACATACCTGCATCGAAATCGCCTGTGATGCTTTTGCCATTATTCTCTACTTTATCAATAGTGAGAAATTTTTCTTTTCCTAGAGCGTGATTAAAAAAATCATGAAAGTCTTTAGGGTTACCATCATCAGTCATGGTTGGGTTACTGGTAAAATAGTTATACCAAGACCGGTCTCCAGATTGTAATGCTGCAATCGCATTTTTTACGTTGTTGTTTGTTATTACTGATAAATCCATTTTATTAGAATTAATAGAACTTGATTGCTTACAGGCAATCAAGTTCATTGTTAATAATAGTATAGATAAATACTTCATTTTACTTAGTTGTATAACCGCCATTTGCTAAGATGGTCTGCCCTGTAATCCACCAACCATCTGTAGCCAAAAAGGTTACTATTGGTACAATATCTTCAATTTTAGTAAGCCCACCTAAAGCTGAAGCAGATTTATGGTAAGCTACTGCTTCTGGGGATTCTTGTCCATAAAAGAACGGAGTATCCATTGGTCCGGGTGCTATGGCATTTACCGAAATACCTCTTTCACCAAATTCTTTGGATGCTGCTCTGGTGTAATGTTCCACAGGAGCTTTTCCGCCAGCATAAGTAGAATATAAACCAGTATATGCTCCTAATAATGAAGTAGCGATAGTCATAACTTTACCATTATCTTCTAAATGTTTTCCGGCTTCTTTAAGGAAAAAGTATGCCGACTTGCTGTTTACCGCTGACATAGTATCGAATTCTTCTTCTGTGGTTTCTGCAAATGGTTTTTTTAATACCATACCAACGGTATTAATAGCGACATCAATTCTGCCTAGTTGACTTTTTGCAGTTTCAAATAGTGATTTTACATTTTTGGCTTTAGTTAAATCACCTTGTAACACAATTGCTTTTCTTCCAGTATTCTCAATAGCTTTTACTGTTTCTTCTGCAGCTGCCTTTGTGCTATCACTGTTATAATGTACTACGACATCAGCTCCTTGTTTTGCAACTTCTCTACTAATTAAACCTCCTAGGTTTTTCGCACCACCTGCGATTAATACAACTTTGTTTTTTAAATCAATCTTTGCCATCTTTTTAGTTTTTAATTAATTATGTGACAAATTTAGAGTGGAATAGAACGTCTATTGTTGCGAATATTTTAGTCTGTTTTGCAAATTTTTTAGTTTCTGTATTTTTTTCTAAAAGCTGAAGGTGATGTTCCTGTTTGCTTCTTAAAAAAGTTACTTAAATGTGCCGTTTCAGTAAATCCAATAGCGTGTGTTATCTCTTTTATGGATTTAGAACTGTTTTTTAGTAAGGATTTTGCAAAGGAGGTGTTTCGTTCTGCAATCCAATGTGAGGGAGATTTACCAGTTTTACTTTTAATAACCTGACTAAAATAACTTGAATTTAACTGTTGCATTTTTGCAAAATCTTGTGTTTGTAGAATTATGGAGTTTTCCTTTTTAACTAAATCTCTATAATGCTTTTCTAGATGCTCTTTAAATTTTTTTACAATTTTAGATTGATTGTTGCCTTCTTCAAGTGGATAATAATTATCCCAGAATAATGCTTTTATTTTTAAAATTAAAGCCACCAATAGGCTACCGATAATTTTGTTCTTATATGTTGAGTTGTTTTTATATTCAGAAAGAATTTGCAAATAAAGCGTTTCTATTTCCTTAAACTCTTCTTTGCTTGGTTGTTGTGGTGTGACTGTTTCAGAAAGTAAGAAGGGAAACTCTCTAAAAACATCTTGGTGTATATTGGTTTTTAAAAATTGTTCACTAAAGGTTATCAAATATGCTTCATTGAGTTCGTAAAATTCAAAAGCTTTAATGTGTCCAGGGTTGGTGAAATAAATGGTGCCAGATTCATATTCAAAAGTTTGTTCGTCTGTAGTGTAATTCCCCTTGCCATTTTTAATAAATACAAAAGAATAAAAGTTAGTCCTAAAAGCTGGGGATTTATAAGGTACGGGTTTATGCTTATGAATTTCCACCAAACTGTCTATAGAGAATTCACTTTTTTGCTCAAAAGGTACTTCCAAAGCATAATATAAATCTGATACTTTTTCAAAAAAACTTATGTTATTATTATCCATTTAGACATTTTCTGATTTAGATGTTCTAAACTAAATTCGACTATTTAAACCAAAATATCAAGTAAATGGTATGCTTATCCTTTAAACATTGATCGAGTTCAGCAAATTGCTATAAAGTTGAATCGTTATGAAAAAAGTACTACAAATAGGTAATGGATTAGTGTTGGGATCTACGGTGTTTATTAATTACCCATCCACACAGCCGCAATGAACAATACGACCTTTGGCAAAATTTCAACAATGGAAGACATTAAGAAATTTAGAATAAATATTCAATAGCTACTTATTTAGAACAAAATAACTGTACCTTCGCCAAAATCAAAAGAGGTGAGCTTTTAATAGATATTCATCTTAACTAAATTCGATGTATGTCATTTAAATCATTAGGCTTATCTGAGCCTTTACTCAAAGCTATAAGCAAAAAAGGCTATGAAACACCTTCTCCAATACAAGCTAAGGCTATTCCCCCTGTTTTAGAAGGAAAAGATGTCTTAGCATCTGCACAAACAGGTACAGGTAAAACAGCAGGTTTTACTTTGCCCTTACTGCAAATATTATCTCAAAATTCTTATCAAAAACACAGACCGATAAGAGCTCTAATATTAACACCTACCAGAGAGTTGGCAGCTCAGGTTTATGCCAATGTAAAAGAGTATAGTGAATTTTTAAATATACGAAGTGCCGTAATTTTTGGTGGGGTAAACCAAAAACCGCAAGTGGCAACAATTAGACAAGGTATTGACATCTTGGTAGCTACACCAGGTCGGTTGATCGATTTGGAAAATCAAGGTGTAGTCTCACTAAAGCGTGTTGAGCTTTTTGTCTTAGATGAAGCCGATCGAATGCTCGATATGGGATTTTTGCGTGATATAGAACGTATTATGAAGTTGATACCTAGTAAGCGACAGAACTTAATGTTTTCAGCAACGTTTTCTAAGGATATAAAAAAGTTAGCGTATTCCATTTTAAATAACCCAATTCTAGTTGAAGCAACACCTGAGAATACAGCTGTTGAGGTTATTGATCAAAAAGTGCATCGTGTTGCGAAGAATAAAAAAACAGACTTAATTATAAAGTTAATCTCCGAAGGTAACTGGGAGCAAGTTTTGGTATTTACAAGAACCAAGCATGGCGCCAACCGCTTGACCAAAAAAATGATTAATGCTGATATTACAGCAGCGGCGATTCATGGGAATAAGAGCCAAGGAGCCAGAACAAAAGCTTTGGCTGGATTCAAGAAAGGCACAATCAGAGTTCTTGTAGCTACAGATATAGCGGCACGTGGTTTAGATATTCCATTGTTGCCTCATGTGGTTAACTTTGAAATTCCCAATATTTCTGAAGACTATGTTCATAGAATTGGCAGAACGGGTAGGGCTGGGGCAAGCGGACAAGCGATTTCTCTGGTCAGCGCAGATGAAATCAGTTATTTGCGAAATATTGAAAAGCTTATAGGTATGAGTATAGATGTTGAAATTATTGAAGGTTTTGAGCCAGACCCAAATGCATCTACCGAACCTATCAAACCTGGTCAGAACAGAAACAGAAATCAAAATCAAGGTCAAAGAAGAAAATCTAATACTAAAAATTCTGGAAACTCCAAAAATTCTAGCAGAAACAGCAATCGTAATAGAAACCGAAGACGAAATAACAATAGCTCAAGCCAATCGTAATTGTTCATTTGAGTAAGAATAAAACGATAATTAATTGTATGACACCAAGTCTAAAAACCAAAATCATTGAGGTCTGTGATAAGAAAATTGCTAAGAAAGGAACTGACGTTGGTATTTCTTTTTATGCTTTTTTCAAAAATAAGAATGATAATCCAGAATTGTTAATGGAAGCTGCAACTTGGTGGATACAGACACATCAACTAGATCATTTTGAAAAAGTGGTAAAGATTAGAGAGTTGGTACAAGGTTAAATAAGACTTTCACACTAATAAAAATTATATATTTGTTGTCATTACTACTAAAGGAATGAATCCACTGAAGTCTGAGAAATAATATATTTTCCTGCCTGCGCAGGAATGACAAAGAAAAGGATGTCGGACCAACCCAATAACCCGCTACACGGAGTAAAACTAGAACAGATTGTAACCGAACTACAAGCGCATTATGGTTGGGAATACATGGGCTACCAAATTAATATCCGTTGTTTTACTCACAATCCTTCTGTAAAATCGAGTTTAAAATTTTTAAGGCGAACTCCTTGGGCAAGAACAAGAGTTGAAAAGATGTATTTAGAAATGTTGAGTAAAAGACGTTAATGCTTAGGTAAAACTTTATCCTTCTTTTTATCTAGATAATGCCGTAGAACACCACCTTTTACGGTATTAACATCGAATTCAATTATGAAAGCTTTTGGGTCGACCTTGTCTACAATACGATACATTTTTTTAATATCAATTCTATTGATAATTATATGTATAATATCGAAGTCCTCTTGCTTACCCGAACTTCCCATACCACGAGTGCCTTTATAAAGTGTCATACCTGTTCCGAGTTCTTCCATAATAGTGATTTCCACGGATTCAAACTTTTTAGACACAATAGTAACACCTATAAAATCTTCAAAACCTTCTATGACCAAATCGGTGACCTTTGCAGCAACGATGTAAGTCAATATAGAGTAGAGCGCTACCTCAATAGACAATACTAAAGCAGTAATACCAAATAGAATAATATTAAAAACCAAAACAATCTGCCCTATGCTAATACCAAACTTATCATTGAGATAAATACCCAATATTTCTGAGCCGTCCAAGACAGAACCATTACGAATGGCAATTCCGATTCCTGCTCCCAAAAACAAGCCTCCAAAAATAGAAATGAGTAATTTGTCTTCTGTTATGGTGGCAAAATTTTCAAATTGAATAAAAAATGCTAGGCCAATAATACTAATGATGGACTTAATAACAATACGTCTAGACACTGTATAAAAACCAAGAATTAAAAACGGAATACTAAATACAACCAGTAGTATGGAAATGTTAACGTCTACAAGTGTGTTTACCAATAGTGCAATACCAGTAACTCCACCATCTAAAAAGCCATTAGGTAACAAGAAAGCTTTAAGCCCAATACTAGCGAGTACGATACCAAAAGCAATTTGTCCATATTCGGATAAAAGCTTTAGTGTTTTTGAATTTTTCAAGGTTAGGTTTTATTTGATGAAAAGTTACGAAACCAAAATTATTTTGAACCATCAAAGCAAAAAAAATCCTCTAGAAGTTCTAGAGGATTTTTTTGTGACATTTTATCAATGTCTTCGGTGCTTTCGATTGGCTTTATGTTTTTCTGTGCTCTCTACAAACGCTTTGTACTCTTCTAAATCGATGTTACCATCTCCGTTTGCATCCATTTTTGTAAAACGCTTTTCAATACGTTCTGTTTTTGCCAATTCTTTTAGGGATTTAAACTCTTCCATAGAGAGACTTTCACTGCCGTCTGTATCTAAGGTTTTAAAACGTTCGTTAATAACTTCGGCTTTTATATCTTCTCTTTGACGTTTAGATTTAAACTCTTCTAAAGAAAGTTCACCATCGGTATTAGTGTCTAATTTTTTAAAGAGCTCCTCTGGATTGCTTCTTTTTTTACCTTTATGTTCTTGCGCATTTACGAATGAAATAGCAGATAAAGCAACAATACATAGACTAATTTTAACTGTTTTTGAAATCATAATTTTTGTGTTTTTAATTAATGAACACTACTATGACTTAAACCTTTTGAAAGGGTTTAATCCTTAAATTTGTTTTATGATAAAATTAACGTAATTGCCTTAAGCCTTCATAAACAATTATGCTCACGGCATTGGCAAGGTTAAGACTTCTAATGTGTTGGCTGTACATTGGTATTTTAAAAAGTTGTGTTTTATGTTTTTCGATTAATGGTTTTGGTAAGCCTACAGATTCTTTGCCAAAGACTAAAAACATATCGTTAGCGTAATTAATATCCCAATGCGATTGCTTGCCATGACTCGATAAGAAGACCATTATGGCATTTTCGTTTTTTACAAAAAAATCATCCATGGAATTGTAATAGATGACTTCTAAATGTTGCCAATAATCCAATCCCGCGCGTTTTAGACGTTTGTCATCAATTTCAAAACCAAAAGGTTTTACTAAATGTAATCGCGAACCTGTGGCTAAAGCCAAACGACCAATATTACCAGTATTGTTTGGGATTTCGGGTTCTATAAGGACGATGTTGAGTGGCATTATTCTAATTATACCCCAAAGCTAGTCAATTAGAAATTTTTGATTGGCAATCATTGAATTTTTTTTTAAATAGAATAAAATCCAGTTTCAAAAGATGAAATATCAATAGAGGTGTCTGTAAAATCTTCATCATAATCTTGTACTAATTTACCTTGGCTATTATATATTTCTATTTTATCATATGTTAAATTGAGATTGAGTTTAAAGTTTAAAATATCTGTAACCGGATTTGGGTATAAACTAATAGTATTTTTATTGACTTCAGTAATGGATAAGTCGCTTACTTCTTCGATACTAAAATCTGAATATAACACACTTTCATCTCTTAAATCATTTGCAGAATTTAAGCTTCTGTAAATTCCCCATTTAGGCCTGACAAACTCAGCGTTTGGCCGCCAATTTATAATTGAGTTATTAGAATAGTTTAGTAAGATAGAATCATCACTTTCTTTTTTAATAATAATAGTATATGTTCCAGAATTACCATAGGTAATTGTTTCTGTAACATTTAGCCAATGTCCTTTAAAAGGTGTTAAATCTGTTTGCAATAGTGTTATCTGAGTATCAGTTTCTGCATACCTTAATTCGATACAATCAGGGTTTGATTTTCTTGCAGTCAGTGTATACATTGGCATTGAAGCTAAACTACCGCCAACAGATTTTAATTGATGTAGATGTGTAAAATTAGGCGATACCTGAAAATCAGCATCAAGTTTAAATTTCCATTTATAGATTACTACTTCATCTTCAACACCCAATAGGTTATCTGGCGATTGGTCATAAGATTTTATTTCGTTGCGCTGCCTATCAAAATTTATACAACGATCATTATCGGGAGTGGTATGTATGGAAAATCTAAACACATTCTTGTTCAATTCTGCATCAAACACTTCGTCGATATGTCTACCAAAAGCTGAATGATTACAATCTGGAACCTCTATAGGGTTATAACCCGGTGCTAAAACAGAAGTAATTAGTTCATAAGTGTTGCCTGGTCCATCCGCATTCAATGTTACCTGCCCAAAGGTATACAGATAAGTTAGGCTTAAGACTAATGTTAATGGAAATTCAATCTTTTTCATGGTCATAAAACTGGTAAACCAAAAATATGAAATAAGTTGAATTTATAATAATTTGTTATCTACGATTTTAAAATTGTATTAATGAATTCTTGAATAGAACTCTTACCCTTTTTGGTAAGATGCTTAACAAAAGCACTTCCAATAATAGCTCCTTTGGCGTATTTTGTGGCTTGTGTAAGAGTTTTATTATTTGAAATGCCAAAACCAACAATTTGAGGATTTTTAAGGTTCATGTTGGCAATGCGCTCAAAGTATTTGGTTTGTGTATTTCCAAAGCCAACTTTAGCTCCGGTTGTACTGGCAGAGCTTACCATGTAAATAAACCCATCGGAGACAGAATCGATATAACGAATACGTTCATCTGAGGTTTGAGGCGTGATTAAAAATACATTGATAAGACCATATTTTTCAAACGTTTTTTTATATTCTGAATGATAAACATCCACTGGTAAATCAGGAATAATTAAACCGTCAATACCAACCTCTTGGCATTTTTTACAGAAGGCTTCAACACCATATTGTAACATTGGGTTAAAGTAGCCCATTATTATCAATGGAATTGAAACGGTTTGGCGAATATCTTTGAGTTGTTTAAACAATAATTTGCTTGTCATCCCATTTTTAAGCGCAGCAGTAGAGCTCGCTTGTATTGTTGGTCCATCTGCTAAAGGGTCACTAAAAGGTAATCCTATTTCAATCATGTCTACACCACTTTTTTCTAGATTTTGAATGATGCTAACGGTATCATTTATACTAGGATACCCCGCCGTGAAATATATGGATAAGAGTTTTTTGTCTTCCTTTAATTTTTGGTTTATTCTGTTCATATTTTAAGTGTCGTCACCCTGAATTCATTTCAGGGTCACATAATTTTTAGTGTTTCAAGTTTTGGATTCTTCTCTTTAATAAGGTTTAGTTTCCATTCTTTGTGCCAATTTTTTAATTGATTTTCTCTGTCTATAGCTTGATTTACATCAGTAAACTTTTCAAAATAGATTAAATCTTTGAGGTTATACTTTTTTGTGAACTTTGAACCGATACCATTTGAATGCTCAGTAACTCTCTTTTCCAAATTAGTTGTAACACCAATATAAAAAGTAGTTCTATAGGTATTAGTCATTATGTAAACAAAACTGTATTTCATTTCTATTGTGATGCTGAAACAAGTTCAGCATGACGCTACAATTTAAAATAATCAATATAATTCTGTAAATCTTTATCACCTCGACCAGATAAACTAATGACCACAATGTCATCTGATTGAAACTTTCGATGTTCAAAAATAGCCAAAGCATGACTCGTTTCTATAGCAGGAATAATACCTTCTAGCTGTGCTAGTTCTAAACCAGCTGTCATGGCTTCATCATCTGTTGCCGAATAAAATTCACCTCGTCCAGATTTATATAAATGTGAATGTAACGGACCAACACCTGGATAATCCAACCCAGCAGAAATAGAATATGGCTCTGTAATTTGCCCATCTTTGGTTTGCATTAAAAGTGTTTTACAGCCATGTATTATACCTTCTTTCCCTAGTGCAGATGTTGCGGCACTTTCACCAGAATGAATCCCTTTTCCTGCCGCTTCAACAGCTATGATACCAACATCTTCATTATCTAAAAAGTGATAATACGTTCCTGCGGCATTACTGCCCCCACCAATGCAAGCTACCACATAATCAGGATTTTCTTTGCCTTCCTTTTCCTTTAATTGCCATTTTATTTCCTCAGAGATTACAGATTGAAATTTGGTCACCATATCTGGGTAAGGATGAGGTCCAATAGCAGATCCAATAATATAATGTGTATCCACAGGGTTATTAATCCAATCGCGAATAGCTTCATTGGTTGCATCTTTTAGTGTTCGGCTACCAGATAAGGCAGGTCTAACTTCTGCACCTAACATTTTCATGCGTGCTACATTTGGTGCTTGGCGAGCAATATCAATTTTCCCCATATAGACAATACATTCAATGCCCATAAGTGCACAAACTGTTGCGGTAGCAACACCATGTTGGCCAGCTCCTGTTTCGGCAATGATTCTGTTTTTACCCAAACGTTTTGCCATAAGGATTTGCCCAATGGTATTATTGACTTTATGTGCGCCAGTATGGTTTAGATCTTCTCGTTTTAAATACACTTTTGTATTGTACTTTTTACTTAATCGCTTGGCGAAGTAGAGTGGTGAAGGACGGCCAACATAATCTTTTAATAATTGACTAAACTCTTCTTGAAATGACGGTTCTTCCATTATTTTTAAATAATTCTGCCGCAGTTCTTCAACATTTGGATAGAGCATTTCTGGTATAAATGCACCACCAAATTCTCCGTAATAGCCTTTGTTGTTGATGTTGTATATTTTTTTCATTCTTCTTCCCTTTTTCTCTTATATTTTGAAAATACTCTTGTGTAATTATCACCAAATGTGGCTTTGGTGATCCATTTGTATTTATGCTTCACAGGTAATTCATCTATATATCCTTGAGCATTAAAATACTCAATATGGACAGCTTTTTTTGTCAATTCAGCTATAGATCCGATACAAAACAATTTATCTTTAAAGCGTTCACATTCGGTAATAATATGTAGTTCTTTGGCCTTTAAGTCAGTAAAAATTGTCTTCCAGGAACTTAAATCAATATTTGATAATTCATCTGTTTCAAACCAAGATTTTTTATACTCAGATTTATTTATGAAATCGTAATATTTGTCATTGTCATTATATCTAATTCCTCTTACTGTATAAGTTGGAATAATTTGATAACCTCTGAATTCAAAATCATCTTCTTCTTTAACAAGGATGAAATCATCAGAATATTTTATGATATATCCTCTTAAGATTTCTTCAAAGTCACCCTTTATACCACGTTTAATTCTAGAGTAGAGTTTGTTTTCAAAGTGCTTTTTAATTTTTTTATTAATCTTATCTCTTTTACTCATAACGAATCTTTAAATTTTTCTAAATCTTCAATACTTTTTAATCCTGGTTCAATTTCAAATTTGCTATTTACATCTATGGCATGGCAATATTTTGAAGCTGTAATTGATTTAAATGCTTTAATTTTTTCAAGTTCGTCCAACCCAATACCACCACTTAAAAAGTAAGGCTTGGTCGAAGGATACCCTTTTAGTACATCCCAATTAAAAGTATAGCCGTTTCCGCCAGGTAACTTTCCTTTGGTGTCAAATAGAAAATAATCTACGTAATCTTCATATGGTTTTAAGACACTAAAATCAAATTCATCTTTTATAGAAAAGACTTTTATGATGTCTTTGTTCGTAGATTTTAACAATCTGCAAACTTCAGGAGATTCATGTCCATGTAATTGAATTGCATCAAGTTGATATTTTTCAATTTTATCTACAATGACTTCTACTTTTTCATCCACAAAAACACCAACCTTCTTAATATTTTGTGGAAACTTAGGGATTGTACCTTCAAAATTTCGAGGTGATTTTTCATAAAATATAAAACCCAAATAATCTGGTTGCAGTTGTGCAATTACAGCAATATTGTGTTTCATGCCACAGACTTTTAATTTCATGTTCCCAAAGTGTTTATAAATTCTATTGCGCTTGCTCCAGGATTATCCGTTTTCATAAAATTCTCACCAATTAAAAACCCTTTGTAACCATAAGGCCGTAATTCCTTTATGGCCTCAACAGCACTAATACCACTCTCAGATACTTTTACAAAATCATTAGGTATCTGTTCGCTTAATTGTTTTGAAGTTTCTAAACTGACTTCAAAAGTCTTAAGGTTTCTATTATTTACCCCTAACATATCTAAGGATGGCATAATTGACTTGTGCAATTCTTCTTCGTTATGTACTTCCAATAAAACATCGAGATAAAGACTTTTTGCCAATTCTGAAAATTGTTTAATCTCATCTCTGGTTAAAATAGCTGCAATTAATAAGATAACATCCGCACCATAAGCCTTAGCTTCTATGATTTGATATTCATCAATGATGAATTCTTTTCTTAATAGTGGAAGATCGCAACTTGCTCTCGCTACTATTAAATCGTCTAGTGATCCACCAAAATACTTTCCATCTGTTAATACAGACATACCACAAACTCCGGCATCTTCATAGCCTTTGGCAACATCTTGAACATTTAAACTTTGATTGATTACTGATTTTGATGGTGAACGTCTTTTGTGTTCAGCTATGATTCCTGATTGACTTGTTTTTAATTTTTGTGTAAGCGATAGTGTTTCGCTTTCAAAAAGTATTGAAGCTTCTAGCTGTTGTATTGGAATTAGAGATTTTCGTAAATCTACTTCTTTACGTTTATCAATTATTATTTTATCTAAAATGGTCATAGTTTCAGTATTCAGTATTCAGTATTCAGTATTCAGTATTCAGTGTATAAATTGCGAAATGTTGACTTCTTACTCAAGGTTTATTTTTTGCTCAATTCAACTAATTTATTCAAACGCTCTTTTGCTTTACCACTCAATAGAGACTCCTTGGCTAATTCAAATCCTTCTTTATGAGAAACCTGCTTTACAGTAGCTATAGCTAATCCTGCATTGGCACAGACTACATTATTATGAGCTTCAGAACCATTGCCATTGATGATTTTGATAAATAATCTAGCTGCTTGTTGCACTGTATTTCCTCCAAAGATCTCATTTTGCTCAATTTTATTTAATCCTAAATCTTTGGGTTCGAATAGTATTTCAGAAGTATTTGAAATCACCTTTGTTTTTCCTGTTAAAGAGATTTCATCATAGCCATCTAAAGCATGTACAACCACATATTTTTTATCAGATTCTTGATATAGATAACCATAAAGCCTCAATAATTCAAGATTAAATACACCAACCATCTGGTTTTTGGGCAAGGCAGGATTTACCATTGGCCCTAGCATATTAAAAAATGTTTTTACCCCTAATTCTTTTCGAATTGGTGCTACATTTTTCATGGCGGGATGAAAAAGCGGAGCGTGTAATACACAAATCCCCACTTCATCTATACTACGTTTTAAAAAGTCAATATCATTTGTAAATTTTATGCCTAAATGTTCCATTACATTTGAAGAACCACAGGCGGAAGAGACTCCGTAATTACCGTGCTTTGTCACGTGGACTCCAGCACCAGCAGTTACGAAAGATGATAATGTCGAAATGTTAAACGTATCTTTACCATCACCACCTGTACCACACAAATCGATAGTGTTGTAACCATCCAAATCTACTGGAATACATAATTCTAAAAGTGCGTCTCTAAAACCCTTAAGCTCTTCTATAGTAATACCGCGCATCATATATACCGTAAGAAAAGAAGCTATTTGACTTTGGTTATAGTCTCCTTTAGAAATGTTTACCAAAACATTTTTTGCTTCTTCACTAGAGATACTTTCTTGATTGATAAGTCTATTTAGTAGTTGTTTCATCCTATCCTAACCCTTTCCTTAAGAAAGGGGATTACTGTGTTTAATTATTAATATACTTTCTGCCTATTAGAGAACTTTGTAAGTCTTTCCCTTTAGGAAGGGTTTAGGTTGTGACTAACTATTAACCCAATTCTCTAATATCTTTTTTCCATCTGGTGTTAAAACTGATTCTGGGTGATACTGAACTCCTTTAACATCATAAAGCTTGTGTCGCAAAGACATAATCTGTCCGTTAGTATCGAAAGATGTTGCTTCTAAGCTATCAGGTAAATTAGTATTAACAACCCAAGAATGGTAACGACCTACTTCAAAGGTTTTATTGAGACCTTTAAATAAGGTTTCATCATCCACAGAAAGTGTGACATTAGTTGCCACACCATGGTAAACTGTATCTAAATTTTCTAGAGTACCACCAAAAACTTCACCTATGGCCTGTTGTCCTAAACACACTCCCAAAATACTTTTAGATGCTGCATAAGTAGCTATTACCTCTTTTAATAAACCAGCTTCATCTGGTATCCCTGGACCAGGTGATAAGACGATTTTATCAAAGGCATTGACTTCTTCAATGGTTAGTTTATCATTTCTTTTTACTGTTACAACGCAATCTAAATCCTCTAAATAATGAACTAGATTATAGGTGAAACTGTCGTAGTTATCTATGACTAATACTTTTTTCATCTTATGTTCCGCGAAAACGGAATATCTTTTAATTAAACTTCTTAAATACCTACAGAGTTTTTGGCAACCTTGCAGTATAACATTATATCTCCTTAGCTTGTTCAATAGCATTAGTTAAAGCACCAAGCTTATTATACACTTCTTGTAATTCGTTTTCTGGATTGGATTTAGCAACTAATCCTGCTCCTGCTTGCCAGAAGAGTTTATGATTTTTGCTTAAAAATGTTCTAATCATTATGGCGTGATTAAAGTTACCTTCAAAATCCATAAACCCAATGGCACCACCATAATAAGTTCTGCTTGTTTTTTCGTACTTTTCAATGAGTTGCATTGCCATATGCTTTGGTGCTCCACTCAAAGTACCGGCAGGAAATGTATCTGCTACCACTTGCATGGTGTCTGTATTTTTATGTTTTGTGCCAGTGACTTTGCTTACCAAATGTATAACATGCGAAAAGAATTGAACTTCCCTGTAGTTCTCAACAGTAACATCGTGCCCATGTCTACTTAAATCGTTACGTGCTAAGTCTACCAGCATTACATGTTCGCTATTCTCTTTGTCATCGGCAATAAGTAGTTCTGCTAATTCTGCGTCTTTGAGATCATTTCCTGTACGTTTAAACGTTCCTGCAATTGGATGGATTTCAGCTTTATGATCGCTTACTATTAACTGGGCCTCAGGTGAACTTCCAAATATTTTGAAGTTTCCATAATCAAAATAGAAGAGGTAAGGTGACGGATTAATACTTCTTAGGGCACGATAGACGTTGAATTCATCTCCGCTAAATTCTTGTGAAAATTGTTTTGATAAAACGAGCTGAAATACATCTCCGCGAGCACAATGTTTTTTGGCAAGCTCCACATGGTTTTTGTAGTCTTCATCTGTAAGATTTGATTCAATTTCACCTTTAGTATTAAAACCATAAGACGCATATTGTCTAGTTTGAATGAGTTGAAGAATTTCATCAATATTATTTTCTGTGTCAAAACAATGTGCAAAAATATAGGCCTCATTTTTAAAATGATTAATGGCAATGATATTTTGATATACTGCATAATAAATATCTGGAATATCAATAGAGTTCTCTTTTTTTGATATGTTTATATCTTCAAAATATTTTACGGCATCATAAGCTGTGTAGCCAAAAATTCCATTATTAATGAATTTAAATTCTTTATTGGAATCTACTTTAAATCGCTGAGTGAATTTATGAATTTCATCTACAACACCAACTTTATCAGTGAAGTTATTTTTTGAACTCCCATCTGGATAGGCCTGAGAGATTACACCATTTTTAACTTGTATCGACGCAATAGGATTACAGCAGATATAAGAAAAACTATTATCATTGGCATGGTAATCACTACTCTCTAATAAGATGCTGTTGGGAAACTTGTCTCTTATCTTAAGGTAAATGCTCACAGGTGTAATAGTATCTGCTAATATCTTTTTGTAATGCGTGTAAAGGCTAAATGTTTTCATATTTATGCCACGCCTTTAACGTGGTATTTTTTGTTTTGCTCTGTAATCTTATTTATAAGATGCTGAAAATAAATTCAGCATTAAAAAAGGCCTGTCGTGAATGACAAGCCTTTTTATATATTTTGTATACCAAGGGTTATTTCACGAACATGAGTTTGAGAAATTCCACCACCAAGTATGATTTGTTTTTGTTTTCATTTGAAATTCAAATATAGAAATGATAATCTGTAATGTCAAGCATTTAAATTAATTTTTTGTTAATTATTAAAAGGTCATCAAATGGATTGATAACTTTATGGCATGAAGCGAATATTATTCTTATGCTTATTTGTTGTTTTTTCTTGTAATGATGAGTCCATAGAACTCAAAATCTATGATTATGATGCTTTAGAACCATTGATAAGTAAAGAAGATGATAAGGTGCATATCGTTAATTTTTGGGCAACTTGGTGCGCTCCTTGTGTTAAAGAGTTACCATACTTTGAGGTTATAAATGAGAAATACAAGGATAATGATGTTGAAGTGCTTTTGGTAAGCCTAGACTTTCCAAAAGATTATGATAAGAAGCTAAAACCTTTCATTAAAAATAAGAATATTAAATCTGAAGTTGTAGCCCTAGATGACACCAATATGAATCGATGGGTTGCTATGGTCGATAAAGACTGGACTGGAGCAATTCCAGCGACAATAATATACAAAGGAGACAAAAGAAAGTTCTACGAAAGGTCTTTTACGCAAGAAGAATTAGAAACCGAATTAAAGCAATTTTTAAGCCCATGATCCAAGTAGGTTTTTGGCAATTAATATGTTATAGAAAACAAACAAATCCTAAAATTTAAAAAAATGAAAACTTTAAAATTACTCGCAGTTATGGTGTTGGCATTTACATTTTCTGCTTTTACAATTAATACAGATGGTAACGGCTACAAAGTAGGAGATATTGCTACAGATTTTAGTCTAGAGAATATTGATGGTAAGATGGTGTCACTTTCTGATTATAAAGATGCTAAAGGTTTTATTGTTGTGTTTACATGCAATACTTGTCCTTTTGCTGTTGCTTACGAGGACAGAGTTGAGGCATTAAATAAAAAATATGCAGATAAAGGCTATCCAGTAATCGCAATTATGCCTAATAATACCGATGTTAAACCAGGAGATAATATGGAAGCCATGAAAGCAAGAGCAAAAGCAAAAGGTTTTACATTTCCTTATTTAATGGACAAAGGACAGAAAATATATCCGCAGTATGGAGCTACCAAAACACCTCATATATACATATTGGAAAAAACTAAAAAAGGGAATGAGGTAAAGTACATAGGTGCTATAGATGATAATTACAAAGATGCTTCCCAAGTTACTGAGAAATATGTTGAGAATGCAGTTGATGCATTATTGGAGGGAAAAGAAGTTAAGGTAAAAGAAACTAGGGCCATTGGTTGTTCCATTAAGGTATAGGTATTAAAACAATCATGAGATTCTGAATTAAATTCAGGATAAAATGTTAAATATTTAATCCGGAGTGTAACACTTCGGATTTTTTTACGTCTATATCATAAGGAAATGTTAATTTTGTTTAGGCAAAATAGCAATGCATGGCAGATTTATCTCAAAAAGATTGGACAAAACAGCTAGAAGAAGACAATAATTCGGTTGTTTTGGATGTTAGAACACAAGAAGAAGTGGATTTAGGAATTATACCTAATGCGCTTCATATAGATATTTATAGAGGTCAAGGTTTTATTGATGAAGTTGACAGATTGGATAAAACCAAGAACTATTATGTGTATTGTAAAGCTGGTGGACGAAGTGCCCAAGCTTGTGCAGTAATGAATCAATTAGGGTTTGCAAACACTTATAATTTAGTCGGTGGTTTTAGTGAGTGGGAAGGAGATGTCGCCAGCTAAAATTAAATTTATAACAATTATGAAAAAAGTACTCTTAATCTGTTGTCTTTTATTAGCAATTGGTTTAAGCACAAGTTGTTTAGACAGTAAAGAAGCCAGTACAGATGTAAAACTTGTCACTGCTGAAGAAATGCAATCTATTATAGAATTGGAAGATGTACAATTGGTTGATGTACGCACGGCTGAGGAACATAATGCAGAATATATTGTAAATTCACAGAATATAGATTTTACGTCTCCAACCTTTGATGAAGACATAAAAAAATTGGACAAAGCAAAACCAGTAATCCTATATTGCAAAGGTGGTAATAGAAGTGCTAAATGTGCCAAAAAGTTAAAGGATGCTGGATTTGAAAAAATCTACGATTTAGAAGGAGGTATTTCTAAATGGAAACATTCTGACAAATTAAAGATTGAGGTAAGATCTTAAAGATTATACCAACAATAAGTAAAAAGCCAAACATATATTGTTTGGCTTTTTTTATCTAAATCCATAAGGATTTTATAAATTAGACGACTTTAAAATTGTAATAAAGCCATATGACTTAGATTTGTGGCTCAATGCATAATTCTATGACGTTTAAAAAAGGACTTCTGTACTGCTTTTTAGCATTTTGTTTTTCATTCAATTTATTTGCACAAGTTTTAGAACCTGTGGCATGGAACACAAAAGTTGAAAAGGTTTCTGATACAGAATACGATTTAATTGCAACAGCATCAATAGATAAAGGCTGGCACTTATATTCCCAAGATGTACCAGAAGGTGGACCGATAGCTACGACATTTACTTTTAAAGAAAATTCAGGTTATGAGACTGTAAGAAAAACTGTAGAAGAGGGTGGGCATGTTGTAGATGACCCAGTTTTTGAAATGAAAATTAAATTCTTCGAAGATAAAGCTGAGTTTAAGCAACGTGTAAAGCTACTTAATAAAGAGTTGTCTGTTGTTGAGGGTGAAGTTGAGTTTATGGTCTGTGATGATAAAAGATGTCTTCCACCGACTTATGTAGATTTAAAGTTTAATTTAAAAGCAGCAGAAATAGTAGAAAATATTGAGGAAGAGACTACTACAGCTTTATTTGAAACAGGTAAGATAGATGAAGGAATTCTAGAGCCCATTAAATGGAAGACTTCAGTTGAAAAAATTTCTGATACAGAATATGTCCTTGTCTCATCAGCTACAATTGATAATAATTGGAAGCTATACTCGCAAAAAGTGCCTGAAGGCGGTCCAATACCAACAAGCTTCGATTATATGTTGGGAGATGGAGTGAAATTAGTTGGGGAAACTATAGAGGGAGAAGGAAAAGAGGTTATGGATAAGGTCTTCGAACTGAAGATCAAATTCTTTAAAAATTCAGCAATATTTAAACAAAAAATAAAAGTCATTGACGCTAATGTAAAAAGCATAAAGGCCGAAGTTGGCTTTATGGCCTGTGATGATAGAAAATGCTTGTCACCAAGTTTTATCGATCTAAATTTCGATTTAACTAAAGCTGTATCAGGCAATGATATTGAATCTAGCGAAGAAAAAAGTCAAAGAGGTTTATGGTCAATTTTTCTTATTGCTTTTCTTTCAGGTTTTGTAGCATTACTGACTCCATGTGTGTTTCCCATGATACCTATGACAGTAAGCTTCTTCATAAAACAAAGTCAATCTAAGGCGAAAGGAATTAGAAATGCCATTATTTATGGATTATCAATTATAGTAATCTATGTTTTGTTAGGGACAATTATAACAGCAATATTTGGTGCAGATGCATTAAATGCTTTGGCAACCAACGTATGGTTTAATCTAATTTTCTTTTTGTTATTGGTTGTTTTTGCTATTTCATTTCTTGGTGCTTTTGAAATCGTATTACCAAATTCATGGGCAAATAAAGCTGATCGCCAAGCGGATAGAGGAGGTTTAATAGGTATATTCTTTATGGCATTAGCACTAGCTATTGTATCGTTTTCATGTACTGGTCCAATAGTAGGGACAATACTCGTTGAGGCAGCGTCTAAAGGAGGAATCGCTCCGGTAATTGGTATGTTAGGTTTTTCTACAGCAATAGCATTACCATTTGCACTATTTGCAGCTTTTCCAGGATGGTTAAACACATTACCAAAATCTGGGGGATGGTTAAATACTGTAAAAGTTGTTTTGGGTTTTTTAGAACTGGCCCTTGCTTTTAAATTTTTATCTCAAGCCGATTTGGTTTTACAATTACATTGGTTAGAGCGCGAAGTATTTTTAGCCATTTGGATAGCCATTTTCGGAGCATTGTCTTTATATCTTCTTGGCAAAATTCAGTTACCACATGATTCTCCGTTGAAACATATTTCAGTCGGAAGATTACTTTTAGGTTTATTGACGCTGTCTTTTACTATATACATGATTCCAGGGCTTTGGGGTGCACCACTGAATTTAATCAGTGCATTTCCACCACCATTAGATTACAGCGAATCCCCTTATGGTGTCGGAAACTCTAAAGGCGGCGGTGCTAATAATCATGCAGATTTACCAGAAGGAGCACATTTATTAGCTCCACATGATATTTTAGCTTTTAATGATTACGATAAAGGGCTAGCCTACGCAAAAGAAGTGGGCAAGCCAGTAATGATAGATTTTACAGGTTGGGCTTGCGTTAATTGCCGTAAAATGGAACAGAATGTTTGGGTAAAACCAGAAGTGTTGTCCAAGCTTAAGAATGATGTAGTATTAATATCTCTCTATGTAGACGAACAAATAGAATTTCCTGAAGGTGAAGCACCAGATTCTAAATTAAGACCTGGTAAAAAACTTAGAAATGTGGGTCAGAAATGGAGTGAAATGCAGACGATTAGGTATAAAACAAATACGCAACCTTATTATGTTCTTATGGGGCATAACGAAGAAAATTTAATTGATCCTGTTGGCTACACACCAGATGTCGATGAATATAACAATTGGCTTAAAAAAGGGATAAGTAATTTTAAAAATAACTAAACCTCAAAATATACCTCTTTAAAAGGAATCCGAAAACGTGGACCATAGATCCCTTTATCGTCTCTTATACCGCAACCTATAACCATATTGATTTCGGCACCTCTCGGAAGTTTTAAAATTTGCTTTACTCTTAAGGTGTCGCTTCCTTCCATAGGGCACGTATCGTAGCCAATAGCGGCCATACTGGTCATAAAATTTTGAGCGGCTAACCCAGCACTTTTGTGCGCCACAATACGCATATCACTTAGGCGTGCCTGTCTATAAATTGGTTTGAACAGTCCAACAATTTGAAATATAAAAAATTTAATATAGCCGAGAATCCCAAAAAAGTCAATATAAATTGTAGGAATTAATTTTTTATAATAATCAGTTGCCATTTTCTTTCGTTTTAAATCACGTTCGCTTAATCCCTCTCTATTGTATACGCTATTCAAAAATTCAATGTTTGCTTTCGCACGTTTGCGCCATAAATCTTTTCTTGTAACAACAACTACGAGTTGCTGAGCTGTTTTAGCAGCATTTTGATCAAGACAAGCTTTAGCTAATCGCTCTAATTTGTCCTTGTTTGTAACATGGTAAAATTCCCAAAGTTGAAGATTACTGCTTGTCGGTGCCAATGAAGCATTAATTAGACATTCTTTTACTTTTGCAGTGTCAATTGGCTCATTTTTGTAAATGCGTGTCGATCTTCGATATGCTATAGCTTCTGAAACTGTTTTTTCCATTCTTGGTAATTGAATATTCAATCTACAAGATAAATGAATTAAATATATTTAATTCAATTTTAATAGAAAGCTTATCTTGAAACCTCATTATGAAGAGTGAAACTATTGACTATATTAATATTGGGTTGCTAATTATATCCTTTGTAGCTGCAATACACCTACCTTTTGAGTTATTTCTTTTTTCCTATGCTTTTCTTGGGCCGCTACATTATCTGACGGAAATCAATTGGCTTGATGATAAAAAGTATTTCATAAAGGCCAAAACCAAAATTTACAAGATATTTATCGTTTTGGCTTCTGTTATTGCTGTATACCCATTGCTTAAATATATTGATAATGATTTTTTCAATTTTATAAGCTCTCAAAAGCATATCATCATTACTATAGGTTTTTTATTTTCCTTAAGCTTGATTCTGTTTTCAAAATCCAAACAATTGATTTTAGCATTTATAGTCAGCATTTTGCTATCGGTTATATGCTTATTGCTATTACCTAAGATTATTATGGTATTGGGTATTTTTTTACCCACGCTGATTCATGTTTATATTTTCACATTGCTTTTTATGATTTACGGTCAGTTAAAGTGCTATACCAAAGCTGGTATTACAAGTATCGTGTTATTAATCATGGCTCCGATAGTCTTGTTTTTTATAGATATAGTGCCGAAATCCTATGAGATTTCAGAATTTGTTCAGCAAACATTTTTAAGAAGCGGGTTTTTATCCATAAATACCATTGTTGCAGATTTTTTTACGGATATAAATAGAGATACTATTAACTTGATGTCACCTGTAGTCCTTAAAATTCAGATCTTTATAGCCTTTGCCTACACTTATCATTATCTCAATTGGTTTTCTAAAACTTCAATTATAGGTTGGAAATCGAGTTTAAGCAATAAACGGGCAAAGTATATTATTGTGATATGGTTAGGGTCGGTAGGTATTTATTTATACGATTACATCACAGGATTGACAGTTCTATTTTTTCTCAGCTTACTGCATGTAATACTGGAGTTTCCTTTAAATGTTGTGACTATAAAAGAAATCGTTAGTGCCAGTTTAAAACGACTACCGAAAATGAATAAATCTTAATTAAAACACTAGGCTAAATACGGAGCCTTCACCTTCAATACTTTTTACAATAATACGTCCTTTGTGAAGCAGCATTATTTGTTTGCAAAGACTTAATCCAATACCACTGCCCGTAGTTTTGCTGGTAAAGAATGGTACAAAAATATTCTCAAGAATATTTTGTGGAATACCAGAACCGTTATCGTAGACTTTAATGATAGTATCTCTGTTTCGATTTTGGGATGCCAGTACTTTTATTTTAGCATCTTCCTTGTGTTTACAGGCATCAACCGCATTGAGCAAAAGGTTAATTAAGACTTGTTCTATAAGATGCGTGTCTATATCCAACTCTAATTTTGCTCCAGAAATTTTAAATTCTATATCTATATTTTTAGCTTTTATAGATGGCTCCATTAACAACCTTATATTGCTAAATAGCTCTGCAACTTTAACGCGCTGTAGGTTTAATTTTGTTACCTTGCTTAAGCTTCGATAAGTTTTGGCAAATTGCAATAATCCTTCACTTCGGTTCTTAATGGTCTTTATGCCAGAGTTTATGTCATCTAATTCTAAGATGTTTTTTTGGGGTTGCTCAATGGCTAACTGTAAATTTGATTGAAGTGTATCTGCCAATGAAGATATAGGTGTGATGGAATTCATAATTTCATGAGTCATTACGCTCAATAATTTTTTCCAGGATTCTGATTCATTTTTATTGAGCGTATTATCTATATCCTGAATAACAATTAGCTTAAAAGCATCATCATCAACTTGAAAGACTGTATCGGAAATTAAGATTTTTATGCTCTCATTCTGTAATGCTATTGAAATAGAATTTGGTTCTCTGTGGTAGGTTTCAAAAATGGTATTGAATAATTCTGGTTTTCTGCTTTCAACAAATCTAATGTTCTTAAACGAAGGCATATCCAATATATCTCCAAATGAATCATTGGTCCATAAAACATCACCGGTCTCAAGGTTATAGGCAATAATACCAATATCAACCATTTCCAGAATTTTTTGAAGATAGACATATTGTGCCTGGTTTTGGGAGTTGATTTCTTTTATTGTTCTGTTGATTTCGTTAAAACCAGTATATAAAAACCGAATGTCTTTAGGGCCTCGATCTTCAGGAAACCATCTCGAAAAATCACGATATTTTACGGCTTCAAAAAAATCATCCATGGCAACGAATCGACGTTTTACAAAACTATAAGTGTTAATCAGTACGTATAAGATTCCCAAACCAATTATTACAGCGTAAGTATTACGATCTTTGTATATAAAATAAGTACAACCTATAATAAGACCTACTAGGAATATAATTCTAAAAAATAATCTAAGAATGTAGCCTTTATAGTTCATATTTGTCTAATCGTCTATAAAGCGCAGCTCTTGTGATACCTAATTCTTTAGCAGATTTTGAGACGTTGCCTTTATGTTTTTCCAATACTGTGAGAATGGCATTTTTTTCAATATCGTCTAGATTTAAACTTGTAGTTTCGAAGCTTTTGGTGGTAGTTGAGCGTTCAATAGAAGAAAAGACTAAATCTTCGGGTTTTAGAACATCGCCATCTGTCATAATAACGGCACGTTCTAGTACATACTGAAGTTCCCTTACATTGCCGGGAAAGTCGTGTTTTTTTAGTTTTGAAATAAATCCAGGATCAAAAGAAAACCCATTTTTATTATACTTTTCAGCATAAAGAGATGCAAAGTGATGAGACAGCTCGGTAATATCGGTACCTCGTTCTCTTAATGGCGGAACGGTTATATCCACAGTATTGATTCTATAGATTAAGTCTTTTCTAAACCGTTTTTCATTTGCTAAAACTTTTGGATCTTCGTTGGTTGCACAGATTAATCTAATGTCTACTGGTATGGATTCGTTTGAACCTAAAGGGGTTACCTGTCTATTTTGTAATACGGTTAATAATCTTACTTGTTGGCCTAAAGTGATGTTTCCTATTTCATCCAAAAACAAAGTACCACCATTTGCAGCTTCAAAACGCCCCTTCCTATCTTCTCTAGCATCGGTAAAAGCCCCTTTTTTGTAGCCAAATAATTCACTTTCAAAAAGTGAAGATGTTAAGGCGCCTACATCAACTTTTATAAAAGGTTTGTTTTTTCTATTAGAATTGTCGTGAAGTGCCCGGGCAATTAAATCTTTACCTGTACCATTTTCACCAAGAATTAGAACATTGGCGTCTGTAGGTGCTACTTTTTCTAATTTCACGAAAACGTCATTCATAACTTCGCTATCACCAATAATTTCCGTGTTACTCGTATTGAACCCATCTTTTTGGAGAGACGTAGCCGTTTTTTTACTGAGAATAGTAGTTATGGTTTCAATTATTTTTTCGTTTTTCCAGGGCTTCATTAAAAAATCTGAAGCTCCTTCCTTTAGACCTCTTATGGCCAAGTCAATGTCGGCATAAGCAGTCATAAGTATTACAGAAGTTTCAGGCTTTTGTTTCTGAATTCTATTTAACCAAAAAATACCTTCATTGCCCGTATTGACCAACCCACTAAAATTCATATCCAAAATAATAATATCAAAATGAGTACGCTCAATGAGAGAAATGATCTGGTTTGGATTTTTTTCGGTGAAAACTTCTTTAACAAGTGGTTTGAGGAGTAAGCGTAATGCGGTGAGTACGTCTGCATCGTCATCGACAACTAATATGCTAGCATTCTTTAAAACCATTAATACAATATTACAATATATACATTGCTTAAAAAAATAAAATTTTGCTTTTAAGAGTGTGCATTTTCGAACATAAAGTGTATCATAATCGGACACTTTTATTTTCGGTTAAAAATGTAAACGTCTGATTATCATTTATTTATTTTTTTGGCATCATCTTCACTATATATTTAGTGTCGTAAAAAAATAAAAATGGACGTACCAATTCAAAAGAAGAAATTTTCAAATAAAAAAATAGGGCTTATAGCCGGTGTTTTAGGAATTATCGTGTTGATAGTTTATGTCGCTGTTCAAACTTCAGGGGGTTCTAAATTAAATGTGCAAAAAGAACGTATTTCCATCCATACAGTGAGTAGAGATATATTCCAAGAAAATATTCCTGTAAATGGTATTGTATTGCCAATAACAACAATTTATTTGGATGCTTTAGAAGGTGGACGTGTTGAAGAAAAGTTTGTTGAAGATGGTGCCATGATGAAGAAAGGAGAACCTATTTTACGTCTGTCAAATACCGATTTGGAATTGAGTTTGGTAAATCAAGAAACGTCGGTATATAACTTATTGACCCAAATGCAGATTTCACAAAATGCTGCTCGACAAAATACCATCAACAGACAGAATCAGTTCACGGATGTTGAGAACAGTTTAATAGAAGCTAAGCGTGTCTTCAATCTTAACAAGCGTTTGTACGATAAAGGAGCAATCGGTAGACAAGATTTTGAGTCGTCTAAAAATAATTTCGATTATCAAAAAGAGCGTATGAAACTCGCTGAACAGGTACTGTCGGAAGACTCCATATCTTCAAAACTCGAAATCAATCAAGCAAGGGATTCTTATGCCAGAACACAAAGTGCCTTAGAACTGATGCGTAAAAAAGTGGGTGATTTAGTGGTGCGTGCACCAATAGATGGTCAGTTAACCTCTTTAGATGCTGAGATAGGTCAGTCGATCACTAAAGGGACACGTCTGGGGCAGGTAGATGTAACCAGTGGTTATAAAGTTAGGGTAGATATTGACGAACATTATATATCTAGAATTTACAATGGGCAAACAGGCACCTTTAAGCTCAATAACAAAACCTACACATTGATTATTAAGAAAGTGTTTACGCAAGTAACTAACGGTCGTTTTCAAGTAGATATGAAGTTTGAAGGTGAAACACCAAAAGGTATAAGAAGAGGACAAAACCTTCAAATACGCGTAGCACTTAGTGCCGAAAAAGAAGCATTGTTAGTGGCCAAAGGAGGATTCTTTCAAAAAACGGGTGGAAATTGGATGTTTAAGGTTAGCGAGGATGGCAATACAGCTTATAAAGTTGATGTAAGATTGGGTAGCCAAAACACGGAATATTACGAAGTTCTCGAAGGTTTAAATCCAGGAGATAAGGTGGTGACATCGAGCTATGATTCTTTTGGCGATGTTGAAGAGCTAGTGCTTAAATAAGTATGGGTTTGAAGAGTATAAGTTTAAAAAGCAATAAATAAAATAATAATCAAAGCTAAAAGCCGAAAGCCAATAGCATAAAGCAAATAAATAATACAATGATACAGATTACGGATTTAGAGAAGTTTTACAGAACTGAAGAGGTTCAGACTATCGCACTTAACAAATTATCTTTCGGTGTTAAAGAAGGAGAGTTTGTTGCCATAATGGGGCCTTCTGGTTGCGGAAAATCTACTTTGCTCAATATTTTAGGACTTTTAGATGACCCAGATGGCGGAAGCTTCAAGTTTAATGGCGAAGAAGTATCTGGTTACAACGAACGCAAACGATCAGAGTTACGCAAGCACAACATTGGTTTTGTGTTTCAGAGTTTTAACCTTATCGATGAGCTTACTGTCTTTGAAAATGTGGAATTGCCTTTGATCTATACAGGTGTAAAACCAGCAGAACGTAAAAAGAAAGTTGAGGCAGTTTTGGAAAAAATGCAAATAATGCATCGCAGAAATCACTTTCCACAGCAACTTTCAGGTGGCCAGCAGCAACGTGTTGCTGTGGCTAGAGCCGTGGTTAATAACCCAAAGTTAATCTTGGCAGATGAACCTACGGGTAATTTAGATAGTACTAACGGTAATGAAGTAATGGATTTGCTTATTGACCTCAATGAAGCTGGCACTACAATAATTATGGTAACACACAGTGAGCACGATGCAAAGTACAGCCATCGTATTATTAGAATGCTTGATGGACAAAAAGTGACTGAAAACATATTAGCGTAATAAATTGCTTTTATGAGCTTAAGGTTTAATCATTATCAATCAAAAAACGAACAGTTAACAATCAGTTAGGCAAAGAATATTTCAGTACAGCAATCAAACTACCGATATATCAATGCCAAGTAAATCAATCAAAAAACGGATGGTTAGTAAACAATCAGACCGTGGCCCAAGCACTTCAGTACAACAACCAGTCAATCGCTAATCAACCTTTGTGCTGAAGTGTGAAGCCAAAATCAAAAACCGTCAATCAAAAATAAAGAGAATCATGCTTAAAAATTATTTCAAAATAGCGTTTCGTAACCTTCTTAAGAATAAGATATATTCATTTATCAATATAGCAGGCTTGGCTATCGGTATGGCGGCGACTATTTTAATAGGTCTTTGGATTTATGACGAGCTAAACTATGACAGCTACTTTAAGGAAAAAGACACTATTGCCCAGATGTTTCAGCACGAGTCTTCAAACAATGTTATCGGTACAGGGCCTGCGATTCCAAGACCTTTGGAGTTTGCAATGCGTGAGGAATTTGCAGATAATTTTGAGCATATAATAATGTCTTCTTGGAACTATTCGAGATATATTGGTTATGGGGATAAAAACATTAATGTAACTGGTAATTTTATGCAAGAGGGAGCTGTGGATATGTTGGAGATTAATGTTCTTGAAGGCGATAAAAACAGCTTAGAGCATTCTAATGTTATTATGCTATCTAAAGAGATTGCGACAACCTTATTTGGTTCTGAGAATGCTCTTGGTAAAATGGTGAAAATCAATAACGAACATACGGTTAAGGTTACTGCTGTATATGAGGATTTGCCAGAGAATAACTCGTTTAATGGTTTAAAATATTTAATGCCATGGAAATTTTATGTGGCAACTCAAGAGTGGGTTAAGAATTCTAAAGATAGTTGGGGAAACAATTCGTTTCAAATGTTTGCCCAGATAAAAGATAATACCACTATGGAGACAGTTTCCTCTAAAATTCTTGATATTAAGAAAAGAAACGCACCAGAAGAGGCTGAGTTTAATCCCGAGATTTTCTTATTTCCAATGAAAGATTGGTATTTGAGAGGAGACTGGGAAAATGGTGTGCAAACTGGCGGACGTATTGAAAATGTATGGCTGTTTGGAATAATTGGAACATTTATTCTACTATTGGCATGTATCAATTTTATTAATTTAAGCACTGCACGTTCCGAAAAGCGAGCTACTGAAGTTGGTATTCGTAAATCCATTGGCTCACAGCGCGGTCAGCTGATATTTCAATTTTTAACGGAGTCATTTCTTATTGTTTGCCTAGCATTTGCATTTGCTGTTGGTATAGTTATATTATCACTAAATGGTTTTAATAACTTAGCAAGTAAGACTATAGAATTTCCATGGGCCAGTGGGTTGTTTTGGATACTAGCCATAGTCTTTATTTTTATAACAGCGGTCTTGGCTGGGAGTTATCCGGCTTTATATTTATCATCATTCAACCCAGTTTCTGTATTAAAAGGAACATTTAGGGCTGGTCGTTATTCGGCTTTGCCAAGGAAGATTTTGGTAGTGACACAGTTCACGATTTCTGTGGCCCTGATTATTGCAACTTTGGTCGTGATGAACCAAATACAGCATAGTAAAGATCGACCTGCAGGTTATGATAAGGAAGGTTTGGTACAAATTCCTGTAATGAGCTCGGAATTTACAGGGAAACAAGATTTGATGAGAGAGCAATTTATAGCTTCGGGTGGTGCAACATACATGACTACCACAAGTAGCCCCACTACCAGTGTTTGGTCTAATCGTGGCGGTTATACATGGGAAGGTAAGCCAGAGGGCTTCCAAGAAAATTTTGCGCATACAACCGTACATTATGATTTTGTGGAAACTTTAGGGCTCAAACTTATTAAAGGTCGAGGGTTTTCGCGCAAATTTGCAACAGATTCCAACGCTGTTATACTCAATAAAACGGCTGTAAAATACATGCAAATTCAAGATCCTGTTGGAAAATATATCAGTGCTGAAAATCCAGACTCAGATATGATCCCCTTAAAAATTATTGGAGTTGTAGATGATATGATTGTGCAATCACCATATACACCAGTTAAACAAGCTATGTATGTCTTTGAGAGCTATGGTAATATATCTTATTACAACCTAAGGCTAAACCCTAATAATAGTGTAAGCAAAAATTTAGAGTTGATTGAAAATACATTTAAGACCAATTTTCCCAATATTCCTTTTGACTATCAATTTGTAGATGAAGAATATGGCCAAAAATTCCGTTCAGAAGAACGTGTCGCCAGTTTAGCAAGAGTGTTTACTGCATTGGCAATTTTTATTAGTTGTCTCGGACTTTTTGGATTAGCATCTTTTGTGGCTGAGCAACGCACCAAAGAAATAGGGGTTAGAAAAGTTTTGGGTGCATCCATTAGTCAACTTTGGATATTGCTTTCAAAAGACTTTATCACTCTAGTTGTGTTGGCTTTGGTTATTGCTTCACCAATTGCATATTATGTTATGAGCGGATGGTTGCAAAAATTCCCTTACCGAACTTCTGTAGGTTGGGATGTCTTTGCCATTGCTTGTATAGGTGCGCTAATAATAACCCTAATTACAGTGAGTTTTCAAGCGATAAGGGCAGCAACTGCAAACCCTGTGAAGTCTTTGCGCACAGAATAACGTATCAATCAAAACTAGGTAACCATGATTAAAAATTATTTCAAAATTGCATTAAGAAATCTTATCAGAAACAAAGGACTCACTTTGATTAATCTTATAGGCTTGGCTACAGGTTTTGCGATCACATTACTTATTCTGCAGTACACAAAATTTGAAAAAGGTTATGAGAGTACACATCCAAATGCAGATAGAGTGGTTAGGCTTACTTTAAATTATCTAACAGGAAATACGGTGACAACCCAAGATTGTGAGGTGTATCCTGCAGTTGGTCCTCGTATAACAGATGAAGTGCCAGATGTTGAAACTTTTGCACGCGTATATTCTATTGGTGAGCCTAGTACGCCCATACAAGTTGAAAATCGACAATTTCTGATGGAGAATCTCTATGCTGTAGATGCTGATTTCTTTAAGATGTTTAATTATAAGTTGATTTATGGTAGTGAAAAAGATCTCTTTAAGAAACCAAATGAAGCGGTAATCACCGAGTCGGTAGCGTTAAAATATTTTAATCGTACAGATGTTGTTGGAGAAGTTTTAAAGTCACCAGGAGGTGGAGGATATATCCTCTACAATATTGTTGGTGTAACCCATGATAGTCCACTGAATACGCACCTTAAATTCGATATGCTAATTTCTTATCCTACCATGCTTTCAGATCCTGCAATGTTACAGCGTCATGGTGAAATAAAAGATAATTGGGAAAACAATAATACTTATATGTATGTGCTCTTGGAGGAAGGTGCAAACTTCAACAGTTTCACCTCAGCTTTAAAGGATTTTAACAAACGAATAATTGATGAAAAAAAGATAAAGAGTGAAGAGGTTATTGGACAAAAAATTACTGATGTTCACCTATATTCTAAGAAAACCTTTGAGCCTGAGACTAATGGAGATGCAGATTCAGTATTTTTTCTTTTAGCAGTTGTTGTACTGATTATATTAAGTGCTTTCGTTAATTATGTTAACCTTACGACATCACAAGCTCTAGACAGGGCAAAAGAAGTTGGTGTTAAAAAAGTACTGGGATCAACTAAAGTACAATTAAGAATTCAGTTTTTAGTAGAGTCTTTGATTATGAACGTTTTGGCAGCCATACTCACTGTATTTATTATTTTACTTGTAAAATCAGAATTTATAAATATATCTGGATTACCTGAAAGCTTTACATTTATTGGTAATTTGTCTTTTTGGTTACCTTTAATTGTCTTTGTGGTTATCGGAGGTTTGCTTTCTGGATTATATCCAGCCTTTGTTCTGTCTTCATTTAGGCCATCATCTATTTTAAAGGGTGATTATTCACATTCTTTGAAAGGTGTACTTTTACGCAAAGGACTGGTTGTTTTTCAGTTTGCCATAACAATTATTTTACTCATTCAGACTTTTACCGTAAATGAGCAAATCGACTTTTTACGCAATTTGGATAGAGGTGTTAACGTAGATCAAAATATTGTAATAGAAGCACCGATAAAAAATGCAACCAAGAATTATTCGGCTTTTAAGCAGAGTTTATTGGCAAGCTCTAATGTAAAAGCAGTATCGTTATCACATTCTGTACCCGGGCAGTCTACGAGTGTCCTATCTACTACAGCGGATATAAGAATTACGGGTACTACACCAGATAAATACCATAATTTCTATCTCACATTTATAGATAACGATTACACATCTTTGCTAGGGATAGAAATGTTGGCGGGTACCAATTTTGATGAAGCATCAACAGCAGATAAACGGCAAGTCATTGTCAACGAGGAAGCCCTAAAACGATGGAACATAATTGAACCTAAAAACGCTATAGGTAAAAAAATAGCATTTTGGGGAGGCGAATGGCTAATAAAAGGTGTGGTTAAAAGCTACCATCAGCAGTCACCAAAACAGCCTTTATTGCCAATGATTCATATTTACAGTAATACATTTAGAAGTTTGGCCACGGTACAGTTTACGGGTGGTTTGCCAAGTGATAATCTGGCTGAGGTTAAGGAAAAGTTTAATAGTGTTTATCCTGGTGCGGCATTCTCTTACTTTTTTATGGATCAAGAATATGATAAACAGTTTAAAGCAGAAGATCGTTTTAAAAATGTATTTATGATTCTCACCGTATTTTCTATACTAATTGCATGTTTGGGGCTACTTGGGCTCGCTTCCTTTTCAGTTGCTAAAAGGCGAAAAGAGATTGGGGTTAGAAAGGTGGTTGGTGCCAGCAGTACAGCTATCTTAATACTACTTTCAAAAGACTTTATTAAAACTGTAATGATTTCTGTAATTATAAGTGTGCCCATAACGTATTTATTGGTTCAAAATTGGTTAGAAAATTTTGCCTATAAAATCGATTTACATATCTGGTTGTTTACGCTTCCTATTCTTATTGTATTCTCTCTAGTGCTTTTTTCAATTGGTGTTAAAACCTTAAAAATTGCAAGATCAAACCCAATACATAGTTTAAGGACTGAATAGAACATCAATCGAAAAATAATCAAAGAAACCACATAGCAATGATTAAGAATTATTTCAAAATAGCATTGAGAAGCTTAAAAAAGAATAAGCTTTATACAGGTATTAATATTTTTGGCTTATCCATTGGTTTATCAGCATGTGTACTTATTTCTTTATACATTTCAAGCGAGCTGACTTACGATTCGTTTCATAAAAATTCAGATAGAATTGTTAGGGCAACTATGGAATATAAACTATCTGGTGAGGTAAACACTGCGGCAGTTACAGGTACTAAGGTCGGACCAGAATTAACAAGGAAAATTCCAGGAATTGATGATTATGTGAGAACCTACATAAGTTCTGGTACTGTTAAGAATGGAGACAAGGTTTTTGCTGAAGATAGAATTCTGTTTGCGGATCCTTCGTTTTTCAAAATGTTTTCATTCAATCTGCTACAAGGTGATGCTTCTAGTGTGCTAGATGCCTCTAATAAAATTGTGCTTACAGAATCGATGGCAAAAAAGTATTTCGGAACAGATAATCCCATTGGTAAAATCATACATGCTTTTGACGAAGACTTTGTGGTGTCTGGTGTCTGTAAGGACACTCCAAAAAACTCACAGATAAAGTTTGATTTCGTAACACAATTCCTCAACTTAAACAATAATGTTAAGCGAGAGCAATGGTGGTCAGCCAATTGGATTACGTATTTTTTGCTAAAAAAATCTGTAGATATAAATGATATAGAAGAACAGATTGATGAATATATGTTGACAGATCTAGTTAAAAAGGAAGCTAGGTTGGATGACGGTGATTATTTAAAGTTTCATCTAGAGCCACTTTTAGATGTGCATTTAAAGTCAGATTTAGCAGGTTTTGAACCCAATGGAAATATAACGTACATCTATGTATTCATTATTATAACTGTACTTATCTTACTCATTGCCATTGCTAATTATACAAATTTGGCAACAGCACAATCGACTACACGAAGTGGCGAAATTGGTGTAAGAAAGGTAATGGGAGCTACTAAAAAGCAAGTTTTTTTTCAATTTATAAGCGAAGCAACAACAGTTACTATTATTTCTACATTGATAGCACTAGGTATAAGTATTCTATTGATACCGTATTTTAATGCTATTACAGGGCAGTCTTTTACGAGATTAGAACTTATACAACCATTGCCGATACTGCTATTGCTTATATTTTGTGTTGTTGTTAGCGCATTGGCAGGTTTGTATCCAGCATTGGTACTTTCAAATGCAAAAGTAATTTCTATTTTAAAAAACGGATTTGGCTCAACAAATAGAAATGGCTCATTAAAAAAGGCCTTAATTGTTGGGCAGTTTGCTATTTCGGTGTTCCTCATCATTTTCACATTGATTATTGTGCAGCAGATGGATTATGTGCAGAGTAAGGATTTGGGTTATAACAAGGATCATGTTATTGTATTGCCTATTAGAGGTGATATGCTCAATAATTTTCAATCTTTAAAAGAAGCATTTCAGCAGGTTGAAAGTGTTACGTCAGTAACAGCTTCATATGAAACACCGGAATTTGTAGAATGGTCTGATGGTATTGTTGCCGTAGATGAAAATGGTGAACATGATGTGTCTGTAAAAGCTATGCCCGTTGATTTGGATTTTGTAAAGACAATGGGTATGAAATTGGTAGCAGGACGTGATTTCATTCAAACCGATTTTGCCTTAATGGATACGATCAATTCAGATAATAGAGATTACAGAGAGCCCTATTTAATTAATGAAACATTAGCAAAACGTATAGGGTGGAAACCAGATGAAGCGATTGGGAGAACAATTTCAAAACGTGTCGACGGACCAGTATTTGGAGTTGTTGAAGATTTTCACTTTAGTAGTTTACATGAACCCATAGGGCCATTATTGATTTTTTTAGGTAGAAACTATTCGAGAAACTTCATGGTCAGGATAGCTGGTGATGATATACAAGGTACGCTACATCGTATAGAGAGTGCTTGGTCAGAGCGTGTATCTGCGATACCTTTTGATTATCATTTTTTAGATGAAGACTATAATGCACTCTATGAATCCGAAAGACGGAGCTCAATACTTTTTACTGTAGCTGCAGGTCTATCCGTTTTATTAGCTTGTTTGGGTTTATTTGGTTTGGTGGCTTTCAGTGTTGTTCAACGTACTAAAGAAATAGGCATACGAAAAGTACTTGGTGCAAACCTTGGTAATATTATGTTGCTTATAAGTAAGAATTTTTTAGTTCTAGTAATAATTGCCGTAGTTATTGCTTCTCCATTTGCATATTGGGTGTCTAAAAACTGGCTTCAGAACTTTACGTATAGAATAGAACCACAATTTTACATTTTTATAATAGCAGGTATTCTAACTGTTGTGATAACACTTGTAACAGTAAGTTACCATTCATTAAGAGCAGCGATTGCCAATCCTGTAGAATCGTTACGAACAGAGTAATTGTTAATAAAAACATTTAGTTATGATTAAAAATTATTTCAAAATAGCATGGAGAAATATTGTGAAGCACAAGGTGTTTTCTTTTATAAATGTTATTGGTCTAACCATAGGTTTAAGTGCTTCGTTTGTCATAGGTCTTATGATTTATTACGACTATACGTTTGATAATTTTCATAAGGACGGCGACCGTATCTATAGAATTGTAACAGATTTTAAGGAGTCTGAAGGAGAGTTTTATAATTCAGGTGTTACACTGGCTTTAAAAGGGGCAATCGAAGAGAATTCTAATTTTGAAGCTACAAGCGAGTTTTACAGGGAGCGGCCAATGAAGGTTGAAAATAGAGCGAGTGATTTAGAATTTAAATTACCCAAATTTGTAATTTTTGCTGACCAAGATTATTTTAAAATTTTTGACTATAAGTTTATTGCTGGTGATAATGTTAAGGCACTTCATAATCCTAATGAAGTTATATTAACTAAAGAACGTGCTTTAAAATATTTTCCTAATACAGAAGTTTCGGAAATTATTGGCAAAACTTTAGTTTATAATGATTCTGTAAATACAAAGGTCACTGGAATTGTTGAGAATTTTAAGGGTAGAACAGATATTGTATTTCAGGAATTTATCTCGTATCCAACTCTGCTTCAAACGCGGTTAAGAGAAAATATTATTAAGAAAAATTGGAATAATACCAACTCTAATTCCCAGTTGTTTGTCAAGCTAAAGGCCAATGCAGACTTGGCATCTATAAAAAGTAGATTTAAAGAATTAGCAACAGAACACGCAGATGAACAGGATATAAAATATGGGCAAGAGCGCATATTTCAATTACAACCTTTAGAAGATATTCACTTTAATGAAAATTATGGTATTTATGACTGGACAAATGGACAGGCCAGCAAATCATTGTTGCAAAACCTTGTCTTTGTAGCTCTATTTTTATTGTTGTTGGGTTGTATTAATTTTATAAATCTCAATACGGCTCAAGCAACCCAGCGTGCCAAAGAAATAGGAATAAGAAAGACCTTGGGTAGTACCAGAAAACAGTTGATGGGGCAGTTTATGGGCGAAACGTTTTTATTGGTTATAATTTCTGCTGTATTATCACTTTTGCTTTCGAGATGGCTAATTACTGTGTTTTCAGACTTTGTGCCTGCTGGTTTAAGTTTTGAGTTGTTTAAAGCGCCAATAGTGGTTGTTGGAGTTATTATTTTGTTAGTTTTAGTTACAATTTTATCAGGTTTTTATCCTGCTATAGTATTGTCGAAATTCAATACGGTTTCTGTATTAAAAAATCACCTTGGAGTAGGGGACAAAAAGGTAGGTCTAAGAAAATTTTTAACTGTGTTTCAATTCACTATAGCACAAGTTTTTATTATTGCCACACTTTTAGTGGGAAAGCAGATTAACTATTTATTAAGTAAGGATATGGGTTTTAAAACCGATGCTATTGTCTCTGTTTATAAGCCTATTGAAGAGGGCAGCTTAGAAAAGATTGAATTATATGCTGAGAAATTGACTTCAATTCCAGAAATAAAAAGTATAAGCTTAGGCGGTCCACCACCTGCATCACAAAGTAGCAATATTACAGACATGAGACGTATGATTGATGATGAGGAAATCTACGGAGATATGCAATTACTTGCTGGTGATACCAAATATTTAGACCTTTTTGAAATAGAACTTCTTGCTGGTCGTGTTTATAGAAATGATACTGTAAGGGAATTGGTTATCAACGAAGCGGCAAGAAAATACTTTAGGTTTAAATCACCCGAAGATGCCATTGGTAAAACCTTGCTTTATGAAAAAGAATACTTGCCTATAGTAGGTGTAACGGGTGATTTTCACCAGAGTTCCTTAAGATCTGATATTAGACCAATGACATTACGTGGAGATTGGTACAGAGGTATGTGGACATACTTTCAGGCTACGCATATCTCACTTAAAAGTGACTCACCAGAAAATCTAAAAAATAGTTTGGCAAAAATCGAAAATGTATATAAAGACGTTTATCCTGAAAGTGATATGAGACTCGAATTTGTTGATGAGGCTGTAGAGAGATTTTACAAAAGAGAAAAGAAAATCTCCAAACTTCTAAATTGGTCCACTGGCTTATCAATCTTAATTAGCTGTTTAGGCTTACTTGGTTTGGTCATTTACACAACTAATAGACGTGTAAAAGAAATAGGAGTAAGAAAAGTACTGGGTGCTTCACTATTACAAATCAATACTTTGTTATGTAAAGAATTCTTGATTCTTGTTGCTATTGCTTTTATAGTAGCATCACCAATCGCATGGTATGGTATTAATAATTGGCTTCAGGATTTTGCTTATAAAACTAATATTAGTTTTTGGGTATTTCTAAACAGTGGGTGTGCAATGATATTGTTTGCGCTCATAGTAATTAGTGCTAAGACCTTACAGGCTGCAAATGCCAATCCCGTAGATTCATTACGTTCAGAATAAGTTGAGATTTGATGTGTTCGATTACGAACAAATAGTGTATCAAAAACGAACACTTTTAGTTTTTGAAATATTAATAAACCATTGATTTATAATTGTTTATAATTTTGGCATCATCTTCACTATATAAAAAGTTAATAAGATGAGTTTCAATCGTTAATCTGTGCTGAACATGGTTCGGTATTTCAATAAAAAAACATGGCAAATACATTATTAAGTTTAAACGAGGCAACAAGAACTGTAAATTCGGGAAACAACAAAGTAACCCTATTGGATAATATCAACCTACAGGTTAAAGAGGGAGAGTTTATTTCGCTTATGGGGCCATCAGGTTCTGGGAAATCTACCTTGCTGAATTGTATAGGAATGCTAGATGGTTTTACTGGAGGTGGTTATACGTTTTTGGGAGAACCTGTCCATAGCATGAAGGAGAAAAACAGGTCTAAACTATATAAAGAGTATATAGGATTTGTGTTTCAAGCTTACCACCTTATAGATGAACTAACGGTTTGGGAAAATATTGAAACACCATTATTATATAAAAATGTAAAATCTTCAGAACGTAAGGGTTTGGTTGCTGATATGTTAGACCGTTTCAATATTGTAGGTAAAAAAGATTTATTTCCAGTTCAATTAAGTGGCGGACAACAACAATTGGTAGGAATAGCCAGAGCACTGATAGGGAAGCCAAAATTGATATTGGCGGACGAGCCCACAGGTAATCTTAACTCCAAGCAAAGTACAGAAATCATGGAATTATTTTCACAATTAAATAAAGAGGGAGTAACCATTATTCAAGCCACACATTCTGAGAGGAATGCTTCTTACGGATCACGAATTATCAATTTATTGGACGGAAAAATAGTCTCAGAATAACAAAGCAATCATGAAGCATAATCACATCATATTTGTTCTCGTCATTTTGATGGGTCTAGCAGCTTACACTCAAGATTTAGGCCAAAAAAGTTACTCATTAGATGAATGCATATCAATTGCATTAGAAAACAATCTCAATTTACAATCGGTCAATCTAAGGGCAAACTCCGCTAAAGTTAATCATCAGCAATCAAAAGCTAATATGTTGCCCAGTATCAACGGAAATTTTAATATAGGTGTCAACGATGGTAGAAGTATCGATCCATTTACCAATGATTTTATCAACCAAGAACTCACGTTTTCTAATATGGGGCTGAGTTTGGATATGACAATTTTCAATGGATTTAGATTGTTGAATGAAGCAAAACAAAATCGCTTAAATAGAGAAGCTTCTGAATTGGAAAAAGAAGCAGAGCAGCAAGACTTAGTGTTGAATGTTACTTTAGCTTACCTTCAAGTATTGAATAGTAAAGCTGTTTTAGATTTAACGAAGCAACGTTATGAAGCTACAAAACAGCAATTAAAAATTCAAGAAGATTTTTATAAAAACGAATCAGGAAATCCAGCAGATTATGCAGACATTTTAGGGCAAATTGCCAGTGATGAAACCAGCATTTTAGTTTCGGAATCTAATTTAAATAATGCCAGATTAAGTCTCGTGAGATTATTGAACATTCCTCATAATATTACAATAGATGTTGAGTCCACATTGTTAGATTTTGAAAAATATAGCTTATCTGCAGATGAGGTATATACACAATCGTTGCAAAATCTAGCCACATTTAAAGCAAACGAATTACGCATCAAAGCTGCAGAAAAAGGAATTAGTATTGCCAAATCTCAATTTACTCCTGAAGTTTCTGTTTTTGCGGGCATAAATACAAATTATTCTAGTGCGGCAGAACTCTTTAATTCAACAGGTACAGATATTGTGGATACAGGTGATTTTGTAACCATTAATGGACAGGATTTACCGGTAATGACAGAGGAAACCAGTTTTGAAAGCCAATCCATTAGCTATCAAGATCAGTTAGATAATAATTTAAATACTGTACTAGGCATAGAGGTTAGAGTGCCACTTTTCAACGGTTTTAGAGCCAAAAATAACGTGGCTCTAGAAAAAATTAGAGTAGAGGAGTCCATTTTAGAATTAGAGCGTACTCATTTGGATATTAAAAATGCAATAGCTCAAGTTCATTTCGATATGGAAGCCGTTTATAACCGTTATCAGAGTTTGCTTAAACAGGTTGAAGCTTATGAAGAATCCTACCGTATTAATGAAGTACGATTCAATAACGGAATTTCTAATTTTTTAAATTATGTGACCAGTAAAAACAATTTAGACAATGCCAAGGTTAACCTCGCCAATGCTAAATACGAATACTTGCTCCGTGTTAGAGTTTTGGATTATTATAGAGGAAAAACACTTTAGATTTTACAATAAAAAGAATTAAATCCCGTATTTCTAATCTTTTTGTTAAATTCGTGCGGTACTAATAAAAGTACAAATCAAATTGTAAACTATAGCTTAAATATACATTCATAACTTTGAGTGTTAAAGCGAATTTAATTAAATGAACATGAAAAAACTAAAACTTAACCTATTAGCATTACTTGTAATTATTGGAGTTGGAATGTCGTCTTGTAGCTCAGATGATGATCCTAGTGGCTCTCAAGAACCAGAAACTTTTATTAGGTTCTCTGTTGATGGTGTTGACTTTGCGTATGAAGACAATATCGCTACGGTAGAATCAAATAATATAACTATCAATGGTCAAAACGGATTGTCAGAGGATGATGATTACTCTTTTATGAGTATTTGGTTTCCTTTAGGTTTTACCACCGGAACTTATGATTTTTCTGGTGATTTTTTCCAAGAAGGAGATTATAAGTTGAATGCCGAAATTAATTCACTAGATGTTGATGATTGGGCAACCTCAGGAAGTGTAAATATTACTTCAATTGGTTCAGAGTTTATTAGAGGAACTTTCACTGCAACAGTGCCTAGTGATGATGGCGGAACGATAACCATAGAAAATGGTGAGTTTAAAGCCTATACAATAGACTAAAAACAAGAGATAAGCTTCTATTTTAATAGAACATAAACAAATATAAAAGCTGCAACATTTAAGTTTGCGGCTTTTTTGTTTTTGGCAATTAAGTTTAAAGCTATCGAAATTTAAAGGTGAATAGCTTTTTAGTTTACTAATTTAAAATTAAATGGTGGATTTTATCACCAATCCAATAGCCATAACCCAGGACTAAAGGATAGCCAATAAACAGCCATAGATAATCTATAATGGATAGTTTACTAAAAGCTGAAGTACCACTAGAAGTCAGTAAGTTAATAAAATCGTACCAAGATTTAATTCCTAATTTTATCACTACTGCGTTTGCCAAAATAGCGATAACCAGAATGGCTAAACCAATAATATATAGTCGTATCATGTTATTTTTAATTCCACTCTAAGTTACTTCTTTCTTGCCAATAGTTTTGAGGTAATACTGCAAATGACTTTAATTGATATATTTCGTCAGCATGTAATTCAAAGCCCATGGCCATTATATTTTGTTTTAAATGATCAGTTAGGGATGCGCCGCTTAAAACTATAGTGGGCTTTAGCGCATCCATTACAAAACGTAATGCAATTGCATCAATTCCAACATTATATTTAGTGGCTAAAGCTTCTAAGTAATCATAAATGTTTTGGTAATTTTTAAATTGGCCATTTCTAAAAACTCTACCGTTGGCCAAGGCTTCTTTGATGATTACAGCCTTATTTTTAGATAATAACTGCTTTAAGACCTTATAACAAGATTGTTCAAAAATATTGAAAGTAACTTGATAACTATCAAATAAATCTTTACCATCAAAAGCTACTTTACGCGCTTCTTCAATAATTTTTATTTGCTCAGTTCCGCTTGAAGTAATTCCAATTTTTAATTGATGTTTCTGTTTTAATTCAAACAATCTAGAAAGAACTCCAGTATTTGTTAAAACACCACTTTCTAGTGTAGCCGAATGAATTTGATAGGTGTCTAGGCTTGGGATAAAAGCTCTAGAAATTGCCCATTGCTCATTTAGTTTTGATAAAGAATGTTCTTTAATTTCGTGCTTTCCTTTAAATCCTATTTCCCAATTGGCAACATAAGTATAACCAAACTTTGTAGATAGACTAACATCTTTATGGTTTCTAGAGTTGTTCCATTCTAACAAAAATTGTTCACCTAAACCATAGGAGGGAGCTACATCAAAATCTCTGATACCTAAATTATAAGCTTCGTCCAAAACTTTGAATGCATTGTTCTTAAATGCATTAATGGATTTATCAATATTAGTGTTTGACCTAATATTGATATAATCTGGTCTGCCTATTGCGGCCAAGCCTAAACCAATTTTAGTTTCTGAAGCCATTTTTCTAATTCTTTATTTGATGGATTTCTTAGTATTCTATTTCCGATTGTAATAGTAGGAAAATTAAGTCTTCCATTGCCGTATAAGCTTCTTAGTTCATTAGCGAAGTTATCATTTTCTTCAACATCAAGAAATATAAAATCCAATCCTTTTTCGCTAAAAAAAGTTTGATAATATCGTGTTTTATGGCAGCGTTGCGCTCCATATAGTTTTATTGTGGGATGTGCCATTTACTAATGACTTTTCTTTTAAATAAACTCAAAGCAACTTTAATAGATTGCTTTGAGTAATATTAATACTTATACATGCTTTAGTTTGTCTGAGTGTAGCTTTCGCAGTTTTGCTAGTTTAGGGTCAATTACAAAATTACAGTATCCATAATCCGGATTGTTTTTGTAAAAGTCCTGATGCTCTTTTTCGGCCTCATAAAATGTTACAGCTTCAGAGACTTCAGTTACTATAGGGTTTTCGTAGTACTGTGCTAGTTCTTTAATTACGATGTTTGCTATTTCCCCTTGCTTATCATTGTGATAATAAATCACCGAACGGTATTGCGTGCCACGATCCGCACCTTGTCTGTTTAAAGTTGTAGGGTCGTGTGTTGTCATAAATATAACAAGAATATCTTCGTAAGAAATCACATTGGCATCAAAGGTAATTTGAACCACTTCAGCATGACCTGTTAAACCTGAGCAAATCTCTCTATAAGTAGGTCGGCCAGGAACGTTACCTCCCGAATAACCAGAAACAACAGTTTCCACACCTTTAACTTCTTGAAACACGGCTTCGGTACACCAAAAGCAACCACCTCCAACGGTAGCAATTTGTATATTTTTAGTAGTCATTAGTCTGTCTCCTTCTCTAAAGTCATTGATTCTGAATTGATACAATAGCGCAAACCACTTGGTTCTGGGCCGTCAGGAAATATATGTCCCAAATGGGCATCGCAAGTATTGCACATCACTTCTACGCGTACCATGCCAAAAGACGAATCTTTTTCATATTTAATAGCGTTTTCTTTAATGGGCTGTGTAAAGCTTGGCCAGCCCGTACCAGAACTGAATTTTATTGTAGAATCAAACAAAGGTGTATTACAACATATGCAGTTGTACTTACCTTCATCGTAAATACTACAAAGTGCGCCACTATGGGCACGTTCAGTACCTTTTTGTCTTGTAATTCTAAATTGCTCCAGAGTTAGCTGAGCGCTCCACTCAGCTTCGGTTTTTTCAACCCGTCTGTCTGGAGTTGGGTTTCCGTTTACGGAGAAATTGATAACATCTTTCCAAGTTAGCATACTTAGGTTTCCTTTCTTTTTTAGTTAATAATATGCTTTTATAAAGATAAGGATATAGTCGTTGTGTTTTTAATTTTCTTACGGATTTAAGTACTAAACAGAGATAGAAAATCCGCGAGAACTTTCGTAAATAGGCTATAATTAGCAATGAATTTCATACAGATTTTAAGTTAGCCGTAATTATTTTTCATTTGCTTTTACAAATTCAGATATAATTGAATCGTTATTCATTCGAGCATTTTCGATAGATTCCATTCCATTAAAATCAAGATAATAACCTCCATAAACTAAGTGGTTTTTGATATTAATTAAATTATAGACATAAACTACTATATAATTATGGTCATCTGAAAAAGGTTTTATTAGATTAATTGCTGAATATGTTTTCGGTATTTTACTATATTCTTCAAGTAAATATGGTTTGTCAGCAGCAATAAGTGTTGAGTCAGAATATACTTTATTAATAGCATCCTCAATTTCAATTTCTCTTACTGACGTTTTGTTAATTTGAATGTCAAAAATCTTTTTTAAATCAGTATTCTTGATTTTTCGTTTTTGCTCTTTGTCTAGTATAAAAAACAAACAATAATCGGTAAAGTCAATGTGATCTAGACTGTCTTTTCTTTTTGCGGTTTCATTATTCAGATAGACACCAATAATTGTAGTACCATTGTTTGAGTTTTCGTCAAATCGTTTTTTGACCAGCTCGTCAGAATAGAGTTCATTCCAATTATTTAATTCAGGTAATTCGATATGAATTCTTTCCGTTTCATTTAATTCCGTTGTAATATTAGAATTTGTGGAAGTGTCTTTGCAACTTATTACTGCTAGAAATAAAATTATTAAAACTTTTCTCAATGATCTTGTTTAATTATGGCTAA